>JAJPHL010000028.1 GCA_021325275.1 Terriglobia bacterium
AACGCAGATTAACGCAGATGGGGATGAGCCTTTATCTGCGTTCATCTGCGGTTCCAAAGGATTTTTAATCTCTAATTTGGCTATCGCCGTGCTTTGTCTGAAGGCATGGCGCAGAAGTTGCCCACAACCCGGCAAAAGAAACCTCGTCGCATAGCGGTAACGAGAAGGACAAAAGCAATCACGCGACGAGCCAAACCCAGTGACCTGAACGAGGCTTTCGCCGCGTTCACACAAGTCGCCGGATCGTTGGAAACTTCTTATCATCGCCTCAGCGACGAATCGGCGCGGTTGCGCGCTGAACTTGCCGCTAAGAATCAGGAAAACGACCGGATGCGCGCCAGCATGGCCTGCATCCTGGAAAATTTGCCGTGCGGCGTGATCGCCCTCGACGCGGTGGGCGACGTGCGACTAGCAAATCCTGAAGCACGACGGCTTATCGAACTGAACGCCGACACGATCGCCGCCCTGCGACGCATCGAAGCGTCCTTAGGCGAACGCGAACTAACGGTCGGCGATCGCCGCCTCGCGATCGCCTGCGCGATGCGCGACGGTTTCGCCATCTTTTTGATACGCGAAGTCGCGCGGACCGCGTATGTTCTGGCGAACGAACTGCACAACCCGCTCGCCAGCCTGGATCTTTTTGCCGGGCTCATCGCCGATTCCGTCGAGGAGCATCCGGAAACGCGCCAGTGGGTGGACCACATTCAGTCGGGACTGCGCCACGTCTCCTCGACGGTCGCGAACACGCTGCATTTCCAAAATCCGCCGAACCCGCGCCTTGACTCGACGAATCTCACGCGGCTGCTCCGCGAAACCGTAGAGTTCCTGCGGCCGGTCGCGCGCCAGAAGCGCATGAAGATCGAACTGACGCTCGATTCCGGCGCCGTCTCGATTGCCGCGGAGCCGCTGATGTTACAGCAAGCGTTCTTCAACCTGGCGCTGAACGCATTTCGCAGCATGACACCGGGCGGGGCGCTGCGCATCACTGCCGCGCGCGACGCTGAACAAGTCCGCGTGGCGTTTGCGGATTCCGGGTGCGGAATCGCATTGGAAAATTTGAATCGCGTCTTCGAGCCGGGATTCTCCGGCTCCGCGGCGCCCGGCCTGGGATTGCCGGTGGCGCGCAAGATTGTCGAGTTGCACGGCGGGGCGATCGCGGTGACCAGCACCACGGGTCAGGGATCGCGGTTCACCGTTAGTCTCCCTATGATCGAAGCCGCCGTAATCGAGAACACAGGAGCGAACGCCGAATGACTATGAAGACACACGCCACGGAAATGCTGGGCCGCTCAAGCGCCATGCAGAATCTGCGCGAGCAGGCGTGGCAAGCCGCACGATCGGGCGCCGACATTTTAGTGGAAGGCGAGAGCGGCGCCGGCAAAGAGTTGTTGGCGCGGCTGATCCATCGTCTGAGTCCACAGAACGAAGGTCCGTTCGTCACCGTCAGTTGCGCGGCACTCTCCGACGCCACGCTCGACTTCGAGTGGCTGGCGGCGGCGCGTGGCGGCTTCCTGTTACTGGATGAAATCGGCGAAATGCCGCTGACGCTTCAACCGCGCATCCTTCGCGCGTGGGAAGATCGCGAGACGTTTAACGCACGCGTGATCGCCACTACGTCGCGGGCCCTCGGGCCGCTGGTGGAAGCGGGACAATTTCGCTCCGACCTTTACTATCGGCTCAACGTGATCCCCCTGCGCATGCCCCCACTGCGCGAGCGGCGCGAAGACATTCCGGAACTGGTGCAACATTTCCTGCTCCGGCATGGTCCTCCGCGCGGCGCTTCAACCGAGGAAGCCTCCCCCCGGCTTCCTCATGAAGTTCTCGCGTCGCTGGCGAAGTACAACTGGCCGGGCAACGTTCGGGAGTTGGAAAACGTGATCCGCCGCGTGTTGGCGCTGGGCTTTGAGAAATGCGAATTGCCGGCGGCGCCGGAGAATCGCGTGCAACCGATTCGGGCTGGACGCTCGTTGCGCGACGTCGAAAAACAAATGTTGGAACTGACGCTGCAAGCCACGAAAGGCAATCGTACGCACGCCGCGGCCATGCTGGGCGTCAGCCTGCGCACGGTGCGCAACAAAATTCGCGAATTCGGCTTGGCCAAGCGGACCGCCGAATCCGTCATGGAAGGAATCGCATGAGCAACCTAATCGACAACGACCAGACCAAGCTGCTGGCCAAGTATCTCGACCTGAATGTCTATCGCCAGGGCTTGCTCTCGAGCAACATCGCCAACATCGATACGCCGGGCTATCACACCAAGGACATCGACTTCAAAGGCGAGCTGCAGCGCAGCATGAGTGGATTCTCAGACGGCGCCGATGGCTCGGCCTCGCCCTTCGGCCCCTCGATTAAAGAAGTTCCAGATTTGGACGAGCGCCCGGACGGAAACAACGTCTCCATCGACCGCGAGTCGATGATGCTTTCGGCCACTCAATTGCAGTTCAAGTTAGGCGTGGAGCTTTTGAAGGACCAATTTAAGGGAATTTCGATGGCCATCAACGACGGGAAGGCATCATGAATCTCTTCGGCGTAATGCAAGTCAGCGGTAGCGCCATGCTGGCGGAACGCCAGCGGGCGGAAGTGGTCACCAGCAACTTGGCGAACGCGGAAACCACGCGCACGCCCGAGGGCGGACCGTATCAGCGCCAGCATGTGGTGTTCGCGCCGGCCTCGCAAGCATCGTTTGCGTCACAACTCGCGGCTTTCGGCGCCGCTTCGTCGATGCATGACGCGCGCAGTCAAGGCGTGAAGGTGCAGGCGATCGTCGCGGACAACGCGCCGCCGGTGCGCAAGTACGACCCATCGCATCCCGACGCCGACGCGCAAGGATTCGTCAACATGCCGGCGATCAATCCCGTGGAAGAAATGGCCGACCTGATGGGCGCGGCGCGCGCCTACGAGTTGAATGCGTCGGCGGTACAAGCCACGCGCGGAATGATCCAGAATTCGCTCGACCTGTTGAAGTCGTAAAGGAAACGAAGGAAAAACACAATGCTTCCCCCGATTCAAAGTTTTGGAAACATCGATCTCACGAAGTTCACGAGCGGCGCGGGCAGTCCCGCCGGCGCCGGCAACGCAATCGGTGGCTCGCTGGGAGCGGACACATCGTCGCCGTTTCTCGACACGCTGAAGAGCGCCATCGGCACCGCCGACCAACTTGGCTCGAGCGCCGCCGATCAAGTCACCGGTGTGCTCACCGGAAACGGCGCCGACGTGCACAGTGCGATGATCGCCGTGGAGAAAGCCGACCTTTCGTTCCAAATGATGATGCAGGTTCGCAACAAGATCGTGCAGGCGTATCAGGAAATCTCGAAGATGCCGTTCTAACGGCTAGCGGAATCGGTTTATGGACAAGTTTCTTCAACAAGCGCGCGAGTTCTGGGCCGGGCTAAAGCCTCGGCAACGGACCATTTTGCTGGGCGGCACGAGCGCCGCCCTCGTCGCGATCATCGCGCTTGTGGCCTTCGCGACCAAGCCCGATTTCAAGACTCTCTACTCAGGCCTGGCGCAAGAAGAAGCGCAGACCATCGCCAAGCGCCTGGCGGAAAAAGGCGTGTCCTACGAAGTGACTCCCGACGGCACGACCCTGAAAGTGGCGCCGGAAGATCTCGACAAAGCGCGCCTCGATCTGGCGTCGCAAGGATTGCCGCGCAGCGGCCGGTTGGGTTTTGAGATTTTCGACAAGCCGAATTGGGCGGGCAGCGATTTCGCCGAAAAAGTGAATTATCAGCGCGCTCTGGAAGGAGAACTCGAGCGCACCATTCAAACGATCCAAGCCGTGGAAGCGGTGCGCGTGCATTTGGTGATGCCGCGCGAGTCGCTGTTTACCGAACGCGAGCGTGAAGCGAAGGCCGCCGTCGTTCTGAAACTCCATGGCACGCGATTGGAAGAGGATTCGGTTCGCGCGATCACGTTTTTGGTCGCGAGTTCGGTCGACACGCTGAAGCCCGAGAACGTCACGGTGGTCGGCGCGGATGGCCGGCCGCTTTCGCAAGGCGGTCGCGGCGTGAGCATGGAGCAAGCGAAACTCGAAGCGCTCTTGGCGTCGCGATTGGAAGCGACGCTGGCCCCGGTGATCGGCGAGGGGCGCATGCGCGCGACGGTCAACGTGGAGTACGACTCCAGTTCCACCGAAACGCAGCAGGAAACTTACGATCCGCAAAAAGCGGTGGTGGTCGCGTCGCAACAAAGCGAAGACCGCCAAGGCGCAGGCGCGGCATCGGGCGGAGTGCCCGGCACCACGTCGAATGTTCCGCAGGCTGCGGTCAACGCGCCGCCGGCCGCGGCGCTTACGCGGACCACCGAAGACGGCCAGTATCAGAAGACGCAGAGCGAAACGTATGCGGTCAGCAAATCCATTCGTCATAACGTCCAGCCGGCCGGAGCGATCAAGCGCATCGCCACCGCCGTGCTCATCGACGATGCCGTCGACTACACGCAAGAAAACGGCAAGAACGTAGAGAAGCGCCGCAAGCGCACACCGGAAGAGCTGGCGCAACTGGAGAATCTGGCCAAAGCGGCGGTGGATTTCGACACCACGCGCGGCGATACGTTCGTACTGCAATCGCTTCCCTTCCAAATTGTTCCGATCGAGCCGCCCAAGCCGCAGAACTTCAAGGAAAAGGTCAACAACGTGGTCACCGAGTGGAAAAATTCGCTGCGCTACCTGGGAATGTTCGCCGCGCTCATCGCGATTTATCTGCTGATGATTCGTCCGATGCAGCGGTCGAGGGCCCTAGCCGCCAGCGCAGCCGCGGAGACGGAAGCCACGCCGGCGCGCCTCGCGCCCGCGCCCACAGAGATCGAAGAAGCGGCATTCCTCGCGGCGCCGCCCGCCGCCACGGCGCAGATCACGCAAGCCATGATCAAGGACGACGAAGCGTTCCTGGAGGGCGAACTACACAAAGAATTGAGCTCCACCAGTTCCGATGTGAAGCGCGCCGTGATCCTGAAGCGACACTTGGTGGAAAAAGTGAAATCCGATCCGGCCGTGGCGTCGAGACTGTTGCAGAACTGGCTTCGTGCGAAAGGAGACCGACACTAACATGCCGGCCGCACTCACCACTCAATCCCTCACGGGCGCGCGCAAGGCCGCGATTCTCCTGGTGCTGTTGGGAGACGATGCCGCCGCGGAGATTTACAAGAACCTCTCGCAGGAAGAACTGCAAGAGCTGACGCAGGAGATCGCCGAACTCGACTACGTATCGCCCGAGATCGCCGCGCACGTCTTGCAGGAATATCACCGCATGACGGTGACGCAGGAGTACGTTTCGCAAGGCGGTCCTTCGTACGCCGGACGCTTGTTGCAAAAAGCCTTGGGACCCGAGCAGGCGTCGAGCTTGCTGGCGCTCGTCAGCCAGGCGCAAGTGGCGTCTACGTTCAATCTCGACTCGCTGCAAAAGGCCGATCCGCAACAACTCGCGAAATTTGTGGAGGGCGAGCATCCGCAGACGATCGCCCTGGTGCTGGCGCACTTGGGATTGAAGCAAGCCTCCACGATGCTGTTGCTGCTGCCCGAGAAAATCCGCGCGCAAGCCGTGGCGCGACTCGCAGAAATGCGCCAATTCTCTCCGGAAATCGTGCAGAAGATTTCCGTGGTGCTGCACAAGAAACTGCAAGCGCTCGGCGAACAGAATCGCCGCGCGTATGCCGGTGTGAAAGCCGTGGCCGACTTGTTGAATCACTTGGGAATGAACGACAGCAAGGTGATTCTCGATTCCATCGAGCAAGACAATCCGCACTTGGCCATTTCGGTCCGCAACCTGATGTTCACGTTCGAGGATCTCGTGGCGGTGCCGGAAAGCGGCATCCGCGAATTGCTGGCCGGCACGGACAAGAAGACGCTGGCGCTGGCCCTGAAGGGCGCATCGGAAGAATTGCGCAGTCACGTGTTCAAGGCGATGTCGTCGCGCGCCGTGGAAATGCTGAAGGAAGACATGGAAGTGCTGGGGCCGGTGCGCGGACGCGAAGTGGCGACGGCGCAGCAGGAAACGATCACGCTGGCACGGAAACTGGAAGCCGAAGGCAAGTTGGTTTTGAAGACCGAACGGGACGAAGAATATGTTGTCTAAAGACTCGCACTCCACCTCGCTCATCGAGCCGTTCATCTACCGGCAAACCGCGTCGGACAAATCCGGCGGCGTCGAACTGACTTTCGAGACGGAACCGCCGCAGACCGCCGCACCCGCGGCCCCCAGCGTCGCGCAGGTTTCCGAGAACGAAGCCGCGCAGCGCGAGCGTCGCGCATACGAGCGGGGATCGCAGGAAGGCTCGGCGCAAGCCGAAGCGGCTTTCGCGCAGCGTCTGGTACAAGCGCAAGCGATTTCCGCGCAGATGGCCGCGGAGTTCGAACGCGAACGCACCGGATTCTTCCGCCGTGTGGAAGGTGAAGTCGTCAGGCTGTCGTTGGCCATTGCCAAAAAGATATTGCACCGCGAAGCGCAAATGGACGCTCTGCTGCTCGCAGGCGTGGCGCGCGTGGCGTTGGAACAGATCGCCGCGGGAACCGTGGTGCGCATCCGCGTTCACCCCTCGCAGATCGCGGCGTGGCGCGAGTTCTTCTCATCGCAAAGCGGGCTCAACCTGAAACTGGAATGGATGGGCGATGCGACGCTCGATCCCGCGCAGTGCCGCGTGGAAACGAGCGTAGGCTCCACCAACTTGAGCCTCGACGATCAGTTGGGCGAAATTGAACAAGGTTTCTTCGATTTGCTCGCGGAGAAACCGGCGCCCTCGGCATGACTTCCACGACACTTCAGCGCGACATGAGCGCGTCCTTCGAATTCGCGCCCTACTTCCGGCATCTCGAAGAGTGCTCGGCGTCGCGATGGAGCGGCATGGTGACGCACGCCAACGGAAATCTTGTGGAATCGGAAGGCCCGTTCTGCGCGGTCGGCGAGCTGTGCAAGATCGTGGACGGCCGCGGGCAAACCTACGAAGGGCAGATCGTTGGATTCTCGGGTACGAAAGTGCTCTCGATGGCGCTCGACCGCGTTAGCGGCGTGCGCTACGGCGATCGCGTTATCACGTGGGGCGCGCGCCCGATCCTGCGTGTGGGCGATACGATGCTCGGCCGCGTGCTGGACGGCGGCGGACGGCCGATCGACGGCTTGCCCGATTATCCCGCGCGCGAGCGCCGGCCGCTCGATGGCACGGCGCCGTTGCCGCTGGACCGCATTCCCATCCGCCAGCCGCTTGGTTGCGGCATTCGCGCGATCGACGCGTTCATCACCTGCGGACGCGGACAACGGATCGGCATTTTCGGCGGCTCGGGCGTCGGCAAGTCCACGCTGTTGGGCATGATGGCGCGCAACACCGCCGCCGATCTCACGGTGATGGGACTGGTCGGCGAGCGCGGACGCGAAGTGCGCGAGTTTTTGGAAGAAAGCTTGGGAGAAGAAGGGCGCCGGCGCTCGGTCGTCATTGCGTCCACATCCGACCAATCGCCGCTGCTGCGAATTCGCGCGGAGGAGACGGCGATCGCCGCCGCCGAATATTTTTGTTCGAGAGGAAAGCACGTGCTGCTGGTCCTTGATTCGCTGACGCGCGTGGCGATGGCGCAGCGCGAAATCGGATTGGCGGCCGGTGAGCCGCCTACGGCGAAAGGCTATACGCCGTCGTGCTTCAACTTGCTCGCGCGATTGATCGAGCGCGCGGGACAATACGGCAACGGAAGCATCACCGCTTTCTACACCGTATTGATGGACGGCGACGATCAACTCGATCCGTTGGTGGACGCGGTGCGCTCGCTGCTCGACGGTCACGTGGTGCTCGACCGTAAACTCGCCGCGCGCAATCACTATCCGCCGATCGCCGTGCTCGATAGCCTCAGCCGATTGATGAGCGCGGTGGCCACCGAGCCGCATCGCAACAAAGCGCGTAATTTGCGCAAACTGATGGCCGCCTACAATCGCTCGGAAGACTTGATCCGCGTGGGCGCGTATCAAAAAGGAAGCGATCCGGAACTCGATCGCGCTCTCGGGGCATTGCCCGCGCTCACCGCTTTTCTGCAACAAACTTCGAGCGACCGTGCGCCGCTCGATGAAACCGTAAAGAAACTTCTCACCCTACCGGAGTAAATCAAAATGGCTTTTCAATTTTCGCTCGAATCGTTATTGCGCCTTCGTCACAGCCTGGAACGCAAAGAACGCCTGGCACTGGAAGAACTCGCGCGCCGCATCGCCGCCGTGCGCGTGGAGATCGCCGACGTGCAACAGGAACGCCGTCAAGCGCTGGAGCTGCAAAGCACGGCGCTACGCGCTGGTTTGTCCGCCGCCGAAATGCATTTCGCGGAGACTTGCGACGCGACGCGTGAGGAGCGCCATCGCCGCCTGACGAACTTGCTCGTCGAATTGAGCAAGCTGCATCGCAAACAGCAGGCTCAATACATGGAAGCGCGGCAAGCCCGCGAGATTCTGGAGAACTTGCGCGAACGTCAGAGCGCCGAGTATCGCCGCGACGCCGATCGCAAAGAGCAGCAGCGTGTGGATGATCTCTTTCTTATGCGTTCCGGCAAAGATTGGCCGGCGCTTAGCGATTCAGCGGTACTGGTCTAGCTGCTGCCGGGCGACTCGGCAATGTTTGCCGGGTTGGGCTGGCGCGTGCGGCCCTTTTGTACAGGGGCGAGACAGATTGAGTTTGGCACGCGCCTTGCAATAAACAATCACGCGATGACAGCAATTCCTAACTCGATAGCTCCGGTGAACGTTCCCGTGAACAATCCAGCACACGGGTTAAGAGGGATTGCGTCGTCAGCGGGCAGCGGCGCGCATACGAACGCGCCGTCAGCCAGTTTCTTGCACGTCATCGCACATTTTCATAAAGCCGCGCCAACGGCGGGAGCGTCGCAAAACGCTGCTGCCCCCGCGGCCACCGGAACGAACGCCTCGGGATCGGACAAGGGCGACGCGAAGAACGCCAAGGCTCCGGCGCCGAACGCGCAGGATGCCACGGCGAACGCGCAAACAACAGCTCCTGTCCAGCCGCAACCGCAACCCCCCGTGCAGTTGCCGGCAAGCCTCGCGCCTGCTCCCCCCAAGCAAGGCGCGGATTCCAACGGCGATCAAGGCACGAGCGATTCCGATTCGAGCAAGCAAGATAATTCGCAGCAGAGTACAGTCGATACGACGGCTCCCGCCGCGCCGTCACAAACCAGTTCCCCCCAAGTTGTAATTCCCGCGATTGTGCCTGTGGCCGCGCCCCCAGCGGCCACGACGCAAGCGCCCGCCGCGACCGCTGCCCCTGCGCCGCGCGTCGCCCGCGTTATGCAAAACACACCGGCCGCGAGCACTACGATGACGCCGGTGAAGAAAGCACCCGGCAAGGAATCAGCCGAACCCGTCGATTTGCCCACAGACATTCCCCCCTCGACGGCCCCGGCGCAAGCTTCGCCCGACGCGAAGTCCGGTTCGCGAGACGACAACGCGCCGTCGCAGGAGACTTTCACATTGAAACCTGCGACCGCGCCGACCGCGCCGGCGGCCAACGCCGGCGACAACCCAGCGCTACCGGTCGCACCGGTGACGCCCAGCGTCAACGCGATTCCACACGTATCGGCGAATCAAACAACGAATCCCCCCATCGATTTCACCGCCGCGACCGCGCAACCGCAAGTTTCCGCGCCGCAATCCACCGCGACGCTTCAGCAAAATTTCCAGCAAGCGTTTCCCGTGACCACAACGGCGCCCGAGACACCGCGAGTGATGCAGAGCTCCACCAACACTCCGGTTCAGGCCGCCGCCACACCGGAATCCACGGCGACGCCGATGATCGAGAATGCGCGATTCATCCAAACGCCGGATCGCTCGGAAATGCACGTCGGCATCAAGACCGATGGTCTTGGAACTGTCGACGTTCACGCCGTCATGCGCACCGACGCCGGCGGCACCGCGTCGGTGGGCGCGAGCATCACGGTACAGAGTCATGAAGCGCAAGCGGCACTCGCGAAGGAATTGCCCGCGCTGCAAGGACACCTGGAGCAGCACAACGTTCACGTCGGAGAAATCTCCGTGATCCCGGAATCGCTCTCGGCGGGCAGCGGAATGATGCAAGATCAGCACGCGCAACAGCAACAACAACCGCAATCGTATTCGCGACAGACGCAAAGCAACGCGTACTTGGCGGATTCATCCGCCAATTCCGCCAGCAATGCCGCGCCGGAAACATCCGCGCCCGTCTGGACCGTCGCGGATGGACGTTTGAGCGTCATGGCATAAGGAGAAAATTTATGGTCATCCCCCCCATCACAGCGAACACATCGTCGAGCAGCACGACGCCGCCGGCGAACTCGACTTCAACCACGAGCAACAATCTGCTGAGTCCCACCGACTTCATGACGCTGCTCGTCTCCCAGCTTAAGAATCAGGACCCGACGCAGCCAATGGATCCGAATCAATTCATGGATCAGCTCGTCGGCTTCAATTCGCTCGAAACGCAGCTGGGCATGAAGCAGGATCTCGACTCGCTGGTGACGAGCTTGAATTCGGGCACGGGCAACACCGGCTCCAACAATTCGACCAACAACAGCACAACAGGCTTGCCGTAAGAGCCTGCAGGAAATGGACAGGCCAAGATGCCGGTCCCACTAAGGAGAAAATAAATGTCGCTTTCCACTTCACTGTCCGGATTGAGCGCTGCTTCGCAGGAGCTCTCGGTCATCGGCAACAACCTGGCCAACCTGAACACGGTGGCTTTCAAGGATCAGACCACGAACTTTTCGGATCTGTTCTACCAAACGCTCGGTTCCACCGGCTCGGGCAATCCCATCCAGGTCGGCGTGGGCGTCAAAGTCGGCTCGATTTCCTCCGAGATGACGCAGGGCAGCCTGCAAACCACGGGTGTCCCGAGCGACGTGGCGTTGCAAGGCAACGGATACTTCGTGCTGCAAGGCGCTAACGGTCCGGAGTACACGCGCGCCGGCAATTTCACGGTGAATTCCTCGGGCCAACTGACGGCCACCGACGGCTCGCTCGTACTCGGCTATCCCGCGGCAAACGGCGTTGTGAACACCAACGCGGCGCCGGCCGGCATCACGGTTTCCGGCGGAACGATCAGCCCGCCCAGCGCCACGAGCAACGTTCAGCTCGCGATGAACTTGAACTCCTCGACGGCCACCAACGGCAGCTACACCACGTCGATCCAGGTGTACGATTCGCTCGGCAACGCGCACACGTTGACGTACAACTTCACGAATCAAGGCAACAATTCGTGGAATTATTCGGTCACGATTCCCGCCAGTGACGTGGGACAAACCGGCAACCCCGTGCAAGTGACCAAAGGTACCCTGACGTTCGACGGCAATGGCAACCTCAAGACGCCCGCCGCCAACGTCACGGCGATCAACATCGCAAGCTTTGCCGACGGCGCGTCGGCCATGAACTTCAACTGGAATCTGTACTCGAACGGCGCGTCGGTTGTGACGCAGGTCGCGGCGGCTTCCGCCACTTCAGCCACCAGCCAAGATGGATATGCGAGCGGCGCGCTGAACAGCTTCAGCGTGCTGTCCAACGGTACGATCGAAGGATTGTTCTCGAACGGCCAGAGCCAGGCGCTCGGACAAATCGCCGTCGCCGATTTCGCGAACGACCAGGGATTGCAGCGCGGCGGCACGGGCAACTACGTGGCGACGCTGTCCTCGGGCGCGGCCAACGTCGGTGTGGCAGGCACGGCGGGACGCGGCACGATCGCCGGTGGTTCGCTCGAATTGTCGAACGTGGACATCGCCACCGAGTTTTCCAACTTGATCCTGGCCGAGCGCGGATACGACGCGGACGCCAAGGCGATCACCACGGATCAGCAGATCGGTCAGCAAACGCTCCAGATGCTCCAGTAAATCTGAGTAAGTTCTAAGGTTTCAGGCCCGAGTTCCGAGGTTCGAGGCCCGAGTCGGAGGCGCCCTACGTGACGCCGCCACTCGGGCCTCGGGCCTCGGCCCTCGGGTCTCTTTTTTATTAGAACCTGCCAAACGCCCGCGGCACTCCAGTTGCATTCCTATGGGCGTATGTCGGACACCAACACAAAAACCGCTGAAGTTAAGAAAAAATCTAACCCGATCGTTCTGATCCTGATCGTCGCCGTGCTGGGTGGCGGCGGGTTTGGGGCGTGGAAGTTCCTCTGGCACCCCGCCACATCCGCCGAAGCCAAGGAAAACGGGAAGGAAAATAGCAAGTCCTCGGACGACGGGGCGGATCGCAAGAAATCCAAGAAGAAACAAGTAAAGTCGGTGGTGCACCTCGAGAGCTTCGTGGTGAACCTCACCGGCGAAGGCGAAACCGGATACCTGCGCGTGGGCATCGATCTTGGCACCGGCACCGAAGAGAGTTCCGGCGAAGGCGAGAAGAAGAAAAACGACGGCGCCACGGCGATGATCCGCGACACCGTGCTGACCGTTCTGGGAAAAACAAAATCCGCCGAGCTACTCTTGCCCGAGGGCAAGGAAAAACTGAAGAAGGATCTTGTCGAAGCGCTCGACGAGCGTGTGCCGGATCTCGGCGTACTGGAGATCTATTTCACTGAATTCATCGTGCAGAGGTAACTACCATGCCCGAGACCACTCTCAACCCGACGATCGTGCAAGCCGTTCGCCCCCCAATGCCCGGCGCGGAGAGCGAAATTTGGGCCGAATGCGTATGGCTTCCCGTCCGCTTCAGCGTGGAGCTGAACGTTCCGCAATTCACCATCGGCGATTTGCTGCGGTTACAGCCGAACAATCTGCTCGACGCGCAATGGAAACAGAGCGCCGACGTGCCGTTGCGCATCAACGGATTACTCTTCGGATACGCGGAGTTCGAACTGCTGGGTGAAAAAGCGGCGGTTCGCGTCACGGAGTTGCTATGACCGCGCCCGCACCTCTTTCGGTACGCGCCGCCGCATTGTGGTCGAGCGTGAAGAATGGCGTGAACGCGCGACTCAAAGCCGCGGCGTCGCGACAGAAGTCGCTGGTGTTGCGCGAATCGCTGAGTCTCGGTGAGCGCCGCTACGTCGCGATCGTCGAATGCGACGGCCGGCGGTATCTGGTCGGTGGCGGCCGCGATTCGGTTCAGTTGATCGCCGATTTTGATCCTCGAAGCGTGGAGGGCCGCCCGTAATGTTGTTCTTATTCGCCACCGTGCCCGCGGGCCTGCCCAGTTCCCTCACCGTGAAGGGCGACAACATCTGGACCATCGTGGTCTTGATGCTGGTGCTCACGATGTTGCCGATCGTGCTGTGCATGACGCCGTTTGTCCGCCTGCTGGTGGTGTTTCACTTCCTGCGTCAGGCGCTCGGCACGCAGAGCACGCCGTCGAACCAAACGCTGATCGGCTTAGCGTTGTTTCTCACGTTTTTCATCATGCAGCCGGCGCTGGTGACCGTTCAGCAAAACGCCGTCGAGCCGCTGCAAGCCGGCAAAATCGACGTCTGGAAAGCGCTCGACCAAGCGCAACCCCCGCTGCGCGACTTCATGTTGAAGTACGCGCGCGAAAAAGATCTGGCGCTCTTCGTGGAGGTGTCGAAGACACCGCGCCCGCGCACGCCTCAGGACTTGCCGTTGCGCGTGGTCGCACCCGCGTATCTATTGAGCGAGTTGAAGGCCGGTTTTCAAATCGGCGCCGTTCTGTTTCTTCCCTTTCTCGTGATTGACATGGTGGTCGCTTCGATCACCACATCCATGGGCATGATGCAGCTTCCGCCCGTGGTGATTTCCACTCCGCTGAAGATTCTGCTGTTCGTGCTCGTCGACGGTTGGAATTTGGTCATCGGATCGCTGCTCAAGAGTTTCCAGTAGGTAACCAATCAACGCCATGTCTACCGATATCGCCGTCGACCTCGCCCGTCACACGTTGCAAGCAGCTCTGTGGTGCGCGGCTCCCCTGCTGATCGCCGCCACCGTCACGGGGCTCACGATCAGCATCGTGCAAACGCTCACTTCGATTCAGGATCACACCATCACCACCGTTCCACGACTCGCGGTGATGGCCATCGCCGGCATGCTGCTACTGCCGTGGATGATGCGGCGTCTGGAAGAATTCACGATCCACTTGTTTTCGGATTTCCACCCCTACATTCGATAAAAGGACATGACCGCTGACCTCAATCTCGCGGGATACTTTGCACCGGCCTTGTGCGTCGGCGCGCGCGTTTCCGGATGGCTGACCTTTACGCCGTTCCTGGGGCACGCCGCGCTGCCCCCGCCGGTGAAAGCGATTCTCACTCTGGGATTGACGATTCTTCTCTACCCTGTGGTCGGCGCGAGCGCCGGCGCGACGATCCCGCCCGGCACCTACCCGGGACCTCTCGTGATTGTCGGCGAACTCGCCGTGGGAATGATCATGGGCCTTTGCGTACAGCTTGTGTTCGAAGGAATCGAGCTCGGCGGCACAATCATCGGCACCCAGCTTGGCTTTTCGATGGCCAACCTGATCGATCCAATGAGTCAAGTGGAGACCACGGTGGTCGCGGTGTTCCATCAAACGATTGCGTTACTGATGTTCCTTCAGATGGACGTGCATCACACTTTAGTGCAAGCGCTGGCGCGCAGCTATCGCTATCTTCCGGCCGGGACCGCTTTCACTCTGAAAACGCCGGCGCCGCAACTCTTGCACGCCGCTGCGGGAATGTGGCTGGTGGCACTGGAGATCGCCGCGCCCGTGATGCTGGCCACGATGCTCACCGACGTGACTCTCGCGTTCGTCAGCCGGACGTCCCCGCAGCTTGTTGTGATGCTGATGGCATTTTCCATAAAAGCGCTCTTAGGATTCACCGTTCTCGGCGCGACTGTCGTGTTCTGGCCGTGGATGCTCGAGCGCCACTTTCTCTCTGCGTTCAGTTTGGCCGAACGAATGCTTCTGAAGTAGCCGGGAGCGCGTAACATTAATGGCCAGTGAGAATAAGAGTGAGAAAGGAACAGCACTACGCCGGCAAAAGGCGCAGGAACAAGGTCAAGTACCGCGCAGCCGCGAACTTTCGTCGGCCGTCACGCTGTTTGTCGTCACTATCGCGATCAGCGCAATCGCGGCGAGTTGGCTCGGTCCCTGGCAGCGATTCTTCAATCTTGCTCTTGAAGCCGGACAGCCCGGCACCGATCTCTCGTATCCCATCCTCGTAAAAACCGGCGCCATCGTCTCGCTCGGCGTCGCACCGATCGCGTTACTGGCCTTCGTCATTTCCACCGGAATGTTTTTGGCGCAAGGCGGACTGGTTTTTGCGCCGCAAGCGCTGGGATTCAAACCGGAGCGCTTGAATCCCGTCAACAATCTCAAGCGGATTTTCTCACTGCGGGGCATGGTGCCGCTGGTGCGCTCGCTGATTCCGGCCGGATACATTTTGTGGCTGGCGTTTTCGATGCTGCGCCGCGACTGGCCGGCGATCCTGCATGGATCGCAGCTCAACACCTCTGCGTTCCTGCATCAACTGATGGGCGTCGCCTTCGAAATCGCGTGGAAATCGTGCCTGGTGATGCTGATTTGGTCGGGCGTCGACTACGCCGTCCAGCAGCACGACTTCGAACAGTCGCTGAAGATGAGCAAGCAAGAAGTGAAAGAAGAAATGAAGGACACGCTGGGCAATCCCACGATCAAAGGACGCGTTCGCAGCATGCAGCGCCAGATGCGCCGCAAGTTCATGCTGGCCGCCGTGAAGAAAGCGACGGTGGTGATCACCAACCCCACGCACTACGCGATCGCGCTTGAATATCGCGAAGACATGGACGCGCCCACGGTGATCGCCAAGGGACGCAACCTGATCGCCGAGCAGATCAAGAAAGTCGCGCGCTGGGAGGGAATCCCGATGGTGGAGAACCGGCCGCTCGCGCAATCCCTTTACAAGACCGTGGAAGTGGGCCAGTCGATTCCGCCGCAGTTGTATACCGCGGTTGCGGAAATCCTGGCGTTCATCTATCGCGCGCAAGCCATGGCCGCGGCTGCTGCCGCCGCGCGCGCCGCCAATAATCGCAACGGAGGACGTCGTTAATGAGTGCCGCAAATCTGCCCGCAGTAAAGAATGCAGTCGCCACGCGCAAGCCGGCCAGCGGAAAAGCCGGCAGCGAGACCAAAAAGTCTTCGGGGGCGTTCGACTGGGTGGTCCCCGCCGTCGGCGTCGCCATGGTCTTCGTGATGATGGTGCCGCTGCCCGCGCTGCTGCTCGATATTCTGCTGGCGATCAGCATCATCATGGGCGTGCTCGTGCTCCTCTCCGCGTTGCACATCCTGAAACCCGTACAGTTTTCGATCTTCCCCACCCTGCTCCTGATGCTCACGCTGTTCCGCTTGTCGCTGAACATTGCGTCGAGCCGCCGGATCCTCCTGAACGGCAGTGAAGGAACCGCCGCCGCCGGAAAAGTGATTGAAGCTTTTGGACAATTTGTCGTGGGCGGCAATTACGTCGTCGGATTCGTGATTTTCCTCTTGTTGATCGCGATTCAGTTCATCGTGATCAGCCACGGCGCGGTCCGCACGGCGGAAGTAACGGCGCGCTTCACCTTGGACGCGATGCCCGGCAAGCAGATGGCCATCGACGCCGACATGAACGCCGGCAACATCACCGAACAACAAGCGCGCGAGCGGCGAGCGTTGGTCGCGCGCGAAGCCGAGTTCTATGGCGCGATGGACGGCGCGACGCGCTTTGGCAATCGCGACGCCGTCGCGACCATCTTGATCACCGCGATCAACATCGTCGCGGGATTCCTGATCGGCGTCTTCCAAAAGGACATGCAGTTGGTCGACGCATTGAGAACTTACACCTCGCTGACCGTCGGCGACGGACTTGTCACGATGATCCCGGCGCTGCTGATCTCGGTAGCGGGCGGTCTGGTGGTGACGCGCGCGTCGTCGGAAGCGCCACTCGGCGAGGATTTCCAAACGCAATTGTTCTCGCGCTCCAGAGTGTTGGGAATGGCCGCCGGCGTCATGTTCCTTCTCGCCGCGATCCCGGGACTGCCGAAGTTCGCGTTCATCGTAGTCGGCGCCGCGGTGGGATTCGTGGCCTACCGGCTAAAAGGTCGACCGAGCCCCGCCGATGCTCCCGCGGGCGGCGCCGCGAGCCCGGCAAAAACTGCCGCGCAAGAGCCGATCGAAAGCCTCATCAAGATGGACGAGATGAGCCTGGAAGTCGGAATCTCGCTCATCCCGCTCGTCGACGAGAAACAAGGCGGGCAACTTTTGAACCGCATTCGCGCGCTGCGCCGGCACCTGGCGACGCAGCTCGGTTTCATCGTGCCGTCGATCCACATTACCGACAACTTGCGCCTCAAACCGCGCGAATACGTTGTGTCGCTGCGCGGCGTGGAGATCGCACGTTGGGAATTATTTAACGATTGCATGCTGGCGATCAGCTCCGAGCCTGCACCGCCGCCGCTCGACGGCGTCCCGACCAAGGAACCGGCGTTCGACGTGGCCGCAAAATGGATTGCCCCTGCCAAACAAGAACAGGCACTGGCCGCGGGATACGCGGTCGTCGATCAAACGTCGGTGATCGCGACGCATCTCTCAGAACTTATTAAGCAGAACGTCCACGAACTGCTGACGCGCCAGGAAGTGCGCCGTTTGATGGACTCCCTTAATGAAACCCAACCCAAATTGGTGGAAGAACTGGTCCCCAAATTGCTCTCTTTCGGTGAGGTGCAGAAAGTGTTACAGCAACTTCTTCGCGAGCAGGTTTCGATTCGGGATCTTACAACGATCCTTGAAACCCTCGTCGACACCGCGTCGATCAACAAGAATCCGATCGTGCTGGTGGAACAGTGCCGCCAGGCGATGGGCCGGTCTCTGGTGCGCCCGCTGTTGAGCGAAGACGGAAAACTGCGCTTGGCCACGATCGATCCGGGCTTGGAAGCCGAGATGATCCGGGCCTTCGACCCGCAAGCGTCAATGACGCAGAGCGCGGGATTACAAAGTTCTTTTTCAAGCCGCATGTTGAAAGGATTGCAGCGGCTGTTCGGTGATCAAGGCAGCGCGGCTTCGCCCGTGCTGTTGTGTGCGACTCCGGCGCGCTTCCATTTGCGTCGCCTGCTGGAGCCGATTTTGCCGCGCGTGGTGGTGCTGTCTCCCGCCGAGATTCCCGCCCCCGTGCAAGTTCAATCTTTGGGAATGGTGAGCTAAAAGGACTAACAATCAAATGAACGCTGCCAAAAAAGCCTACGAAACTGTTTGCCACATCGACGAAGAAGAGCGCAACCGGCTGCTGTTGGAACAGCTCCCGCAAGTGCGCTACATCGCGCGCCGCATTCACGACCGCCTGCCGCAGAGTGTGTGCCTGGAAGACTTGGTTCACGCCGGCGTCCTGGGACTGATCGACGCGCTGGCGAAATACGATCCCGCCAAGAACGTGCAGTTGAAGTCGTACGCGAAGTTCCGTATTCGCGGCGCGATTCTCGATAGCCTTCGCGGCCTTGATTGGTCCCCGCGCGACCTGCGGCGCAAAGCGCGCCAGATGGAGACGGTCCACAGCCAGTTGAAGGCGACACTCGGCCGCGCAGCCAGCGAGCCCGAACTCGCCGAAGCGATGGAGATGGAACTCGACGAGTTCTACGCTTTCCTGCGCGACTTGCGCGGACTCGATCTCGGCAGCTTGAATGCGGAAACCAACGAAGACGGCTATACCATGGAACCCGCCGCCATCGCCGCCACCGATCCCGAGGACGATCCCTTTCACCTTTGCCTGAAGGGCGAGATGAAAGAACTGCTCACCGACGCGATCTCCGACTTGCCGGAGAAAGAACGCCAGGTGCTGGCGCTCTACTACTACGAGGAACTGACGATGAAAGAAATCGGCCAGGTGCTCGGCGTCGGCGAATCGCGCGTGTCGCAGATTCATTCCGCGGCGGTGGTTCGCCTGCGCGCCGCGATCCGGCCGGCCATCGAGAGAAAGAAACCAGCCAAGAAAGCGCAGACCGTGAGCTTGTAGTCATGGAAAAAATCCTCAACCAGGACGAGATCGACGCGCTGTTTCTGAAGGCGCAAGGCTTGGCGGCCGCGCCGGAACCGGTGCATCGCCAGGAAGCGCCCACGCGCCACGTAACGGTCCGCGATATTCGCCAGGCCGGTCAATTGGGCAAGGAACACGTTCGCGCGGTCAGCATGCTGCACGACAGTTTTGCGCGCAATTTGACGCATAACCTCGGCGCATATTTGCGCGGCGTCTTCGAAGTGAACCTGGTTTCGGTGGAACAACTCTCCTACGCGGAGTTTTTGCAGCGCATTCCGGAAATCACCTACTTCGCGTCGATCAACGTGCAACCCGCCGACGTTTTGGCCGCGATGCAAGTCGATTTGCCGCTGGCCTGCCCGATCATCGACCTGATGCTGGGCGGTCAGGGAAAATCGGAACGCGGCATTCGCGAAATCACCGAGATTGAGGAAGGAATTCTGGAAGGCGTGGTGCGCATTATCTGCCGCGACATGCAAGTTTCGTGGCTGCCGCTGTTGGAGTTGGAATTCAACTTCGACCAGCGCCAGCAGCAGGCGCAGATTCTGCAATTGATGCCGCCCAGTGAAAAAGTTTTGGCGCTCAGCTTCGAGATTCGCATGCCCGATGTGCGCGGCATGCTCAACTTCGCGTTTCCCGCGGTGATCTCGAACGCCCTGCTGCGCCGCTTGTCGAAACAGTGGTCGTATCGCCGGCGCCGCAACATGGACCAAACGGTGTCGCAGGTGAAACAGTTGTTGATGGATTGCCCCCTGCAAGCGCAACTGGAGTTGCCGCCCACGCCGGTCCCGGTGCGCGACCTGTTGCAGTTGCAGCCCGGTTCGGTGTTGATGCTGCGCCATCGCGCACAGGCTCCCGCCACCCTGCGGGTGGCCGGAAAAGAATTGTTCCTCGCGTATCCCGTGCGCAGCGGTGCAACCCGCGGCGCGCAAGTGGAAGCGCGCATGTCGATCGCAGGCGTGACACGCAGATAAATGGAGATCTGGTATGACTTCGCCGTTTGACAACTACTTGGGCGCTTGGCTACAAAATATCTCGGGCGTGCTGCAACAATTGGCGACTGAAACGCTGATCGTGGAACAAAGCGGCGCCGACCCCGGGGCCATGTTCGCGAGCCTGGAAAATCGCGGCGTATGGTTGCGCTTCTCGCTCGGCAAGCGGCTGCGCGGCCAACAAGCATTCTTGGTTTCGGAATCCGACGGCGTGCGTCTGGGACGCATGTTGATGGGCGAACAAGGCGGCGAAGCCGAAACGCTCACGGCCGATTATCGCGACGCGCTTGAAGAAGTTTTTCGCCAGTTCGCCGGGCCCACCGCGGCGGCGCTGACGAAGGCCGATGGCGACACCAGCATTTCCTGGGAAGGCGTAGGATGCCCGCCGTGGAAAGCCGCGAAGCAAGTTCTCGTTCGCGTGTCGGCAAGTGCCGGCCCACCGATCATGATCGGCATGGCAATGGATGAAACGCTTGCTACCGTGCTCATCCCCAAAGCGAAGCCGGGCCCGGCGTTTTCCACCGGCGATGAAGATGAAAACGCGCCAACCGCGCCGTCCGCCGGCGATGGCGCGCGCGTCGACGCAGTGGCCCAGCGCCAACATGCCCCGCGCCTTAGCAGCACGATTGAAACGCTGCTCTCGGGCCCCGGCGAACGCAATCTCGACCTGCTGCTCGAAGTGCCGCTGCAAGTCACGCTACGCTTCGGCGAGCGCCAACTCCTGCTGCGCGACGTCTTGGACTTGAGTCCCGGCTCGGTGGTGGAATTGGATCGCCAAGTGAAAGAGCCGGCCGAATTGCTGGTGACAGGACGAGTTGTCGCGCGCGGCGAAGTGGTGATCGTCGACGGAAACTATGGCTTGCGGATCACCGAAGTCGCGCCGCCCGCCGTGCGCGCGGAGATCTTGCAGTGAGAGCGTTAGCCCGTTGGCGCGAAGATTTTCCGGTGTGCGAGTCCGCGGCGTGCCGCAAGCGCCCCAGTCCTTGGCGTGTATTGGCCGGCGAAAAGCCGGGCGTCCACTTGCAAGGACATTATTACTGCGGTCCCGAGTGCTTCCAAAAGGCCGCTCAAGAGATTTTTTCGCAACTTCTTCCCGCGGTGACCCGCCGTCAATCCAAGCGTCATCGAATTCCCCTGGGATTGGTCCTGTTTTCCATGGGACACATCTCGCAGCCGGATCTGCAAGGGGCTTTGCAGGCCCAAAAGGACTCGGGCGCCGGTCGAATCGGCGAACACTTGCGGCAAACCGGCGTGGTGAGCGAGCAACAAATCGCCACGGCGCTGGCGATGCAATGGTCGTGCCCTGTGTATCCGCTGGACAGCCATCGCCGTTTTCTCGACTGCGCGCGACTGATCCCGATTCCCTTGCTCGAGACGGCGCGCATGGTTCCCGTGCATTACCTGCCGTCGAGCAATTTCTTGTACGTAGCCTTCGCGGAGTCGATCGATTACACGACGCTCTACGGCGTGGAGCAAATGCTCGATTGCCGCACCGAGCCGTGCGTGGCGACGGAATCGTCGCTCGAACAAGCGCTGGAAGAATTGCGCCAGCAACCGCGGCCGGCGGAAGTGGTGTTCGACAGCGTCACCGACGCCTGCGAAATGGCCGCGACCGCGCGCAACTACGCGCTGCAACTCGGCGTGACCAATGTGCGCATTGTTTGTTGCGGTGAGTATATCTGGACGCGTCTGGAGTCACCGGCGCAAACGAACAATCTCTTGTTTCAGATTCCGCTTCGGTAGCACCTTCTAGTTCCGAGTTCCGAGTTCCAAGTGAGGCGTCCAGCCTTTTGCCTTTTGCCTTTCGCCTTTTGCCTTTTGCCTTTTGCCTTTTGATTTTTGATTTTTGATTTACCCACGATAAAACGGCCGATCGCCCTTCACCGTCACGCGATTTCCCTTGCGCTCGTGAGGCCAATAATCCCAAATCGCCATGTGCTGCGTGCAGCGATTGTCCCACATCGCCACGTCGTTCTGGCGCCACTGGAAACGCGTTTGATACCACGGCCGCTCCGCGTGCGTACAGAGAAAATCGAGAATCGCGCGGCTTTCTTCCTCCGGCAGTCCATCGATTCGCGTGGTAAACGTGCGATTCACGAAGAGCGCCGGGCGTCCGGTCTCCGGGTGCGTACGAATCACCGGATGAATCGCCGTTGGATATTCTTTTCCCGCGTCATCGACACCGCGATCGGAGTAGCGCCCGCGATAAATGTGCTCCGACTCATGTACGGCATTCAGGCCGGCAAGATACGTCTTCATCCGTGGCGACAAATCGTCGTACGCCGCGTACATGCTGGCAAAAAGCGTGTCGCCGCCGGCGGGTGGCAGCAGGTGAATCTGCAGGATCGATCCGAGCGGCGGCTCCTGGTCGCAGGAAACGTCGGAGTGCCAGAATTCTCCGTTGGCGATCTTGGAATCTTTGTGCGCGTGAATGACAAACACTTCCGGATGACCGTCCATGCCGGGCGCGGCCGGATGAATGTGCAAAGGACCGAAGCGCTTGCCGAAAGCGACCTGACGTTCCGGCGGCATGGGCTTTTGGTCGCGGAAAAAAATCACGGAGTGCTCGAGGAATGCCGAATGAATCTCATTCCACTGCGCGTCGCCGAGGGACTGCGACAAGTCCACGCCGCGGATTTCCGCGCCGATCACCGGCGTGACCGGTTTTACTTCAATGGTTCGGTAGTCCACGGGCTTCCTCTAGTTCACGCGCGCGCAGCACCGACCGCGTGTACAGGATGCGATGAACCACGCTGATGTTGCTGATCACCGCGATCACCCACAGTACCGGCGCCATGTGGTCGAACAGCGCGCCGATGATCAGCAGCACGATCCGCTCGGGGCGCTCCATGAATCCTACTTTGCATTGATCGATCAGCGACTCGGCGCGGGCGCGCACGTAGCTGACCATCACCGATCCGGTCATGGCCAGCGCCACGAGAACGACGTAGAAGAAACGGTTCACGCGCGCGTAATAGACGAGCAATCCGAAGTACAGCGCGAGGTCGGAGTAGCGATCAATGACGGAATCGAAAAATCCGCCGAAAACCGACACGGTGTTGGTGACCCGCGCCACGCGTCCATCGGTCATGTCGAAAATGCCGGCCAGGAAAATGATCACGCCGGCGAGGAAGAATTTTCCGTAGCCGAACGCGACGGCCGCCGCCGAGTTCACCATCAGGCCGATAAACGTCAAATGGTTCGGCGGAATCTTGGTGATGGCGAGACCGCGCACGATGGCGTGCAGCAGCACGCCGCAGGTGCGCCCGATCCATTCGGTGATTGTCGATTTGCCGGGCGCTCCCGAAACTTGCGCTGATTCCGGCGAAGAAGTGGTTACCGCCACAGTGGGGTGTCCTTCGGCCTCGGGAGAAATTATGGCAAGCATTCCCTTGCGAAGCAAGGTAGAAGTGCGGCGCTAGATCGGCTGATCGTACATCGTCACGAGCTTGATGATTTCCAATTCCTTGCGTCCGGCCGGCGTCTGGATCTCCGCGACGTCGCCTTCCTTCTTGCCCATCAAGCCGCGGCCGATGGGAGACGTGGTGGAAATCAGGCCCTTCGCGGAATCGGATTCCTCGCTGGTGACGAGTTTGTATTCGATCTTGGCTTTCTTCTGAGAGTCATAGACGGTGACTGTGGAACCGAAGCCGACCGAGTCGTGCGGAACTTTGGAGAGATCCACCATGGCCAGTTCCGACAGGCGCTTCTTCATTTTTTCCAGTTGCGCGCGCAGGATTTCCTGGCGTGCCTTGGCCGAGTGATACTCCGCGTTCTCGCTGAGATCGCCCAAAGCGATGGCCTTCTTGAGCTCCTTCGGGAGATCATTGTGCAATTCGTATTCCACGCGCTGGATTTCGGCTTCCAGCTTCTTCTTTACGATGTCAGTCATGATGGTCCTGGGTTTGACCAGGTTGTCTAACCCAGGGGGGTTCAATCCCAGGGGATTCAATCATTATAGCGTAATTACTCCTCGGCGGGCGACGATCCCAGCGGCAGGTAGTACTGCGTGCCCTTCACCGGCTGGCTGAGGCGCGCCAGCAATTCTTCGAGATCCGCGGGACGCTCCACGAAATCGATCTCCGTGGTGTTCACGACCAGCAAGTGCGACGCTTTATAGTGAAAGAAAAAATGCTCGTAAGCGCGCGCGACTTCTTCGAGATAGCGCTGCGAAATCGTGGTTTCCACTTGCGATCCCATCTGGCGGGCTTTGCGGGCGATGCGTTCCTTCAGCACGTTGGGCGTGGCTTGCAGATAGATCACCAGATCGGGCGTGGCCAGCTGCTGGCGCAAGAGTTCGTAGTAACCGTCATAGATCTTCAGTTCGTCGTCGGAAAGATTGATGTAGGCGAAGAGCTTGTCTTTCTCGAACAGATAGTCGCAGACCACCGGCGCGCGCAAGGTGCGCGGGTCGATGTCGCGAAGCTGTCGAAACCGCTCCAGCAGAAAATACATCTGGGTGCGCAGCGCCGCGCCCGGCGTTTCATCGTAAAAATCGCGGAGGAAGGGATTCGTCTCGGTGTCGTGAATCAAGCGTCCGCGCAGACGCTCCGCCAACAAACGCGCCAGCGAACTTTTGCCCACGCGGATGGGACCTTCAATCGCTATGTAGCGTGGAGGATGATAATTCATAACGCGTCTCTCTCGATCAAAGCTGCAACAACCGGACTTGGTAATCCTCGGGCAACGCCGCCAGCATTCCGCGAAACTCCGGCGCGATTTCCACGAGCGGCTCGAGCACAAAACGCCGCGACTGCATTCGCGGATGCGGCACGGTCAACTCCGGCGTGTCGATCCTCGCTTCGTCGTACGTCAAAATGTCCAGGTCGATCGTGCGCGGGGCCTGTTCAACGCCGTCACGCACCCGGCCCAACGACTTCTCGATGGCCTGCAACTCGTGCAGCAAATCAAGCGGCGCGAGAGTCGTACGAATCTCCGCCGCGCAATTCACAAACCACGGGTGATTCACCACGCCCACGGGCTCCGTTTCGTACCAACGCGAAACTTTCACGACCTCGATTCCCCGCTCCTGCATCGCGCGAATCGCGCGACGCAAGTTTTCAACGCGATCGCCCAAATTCGATCCGAGCGATAGAAGCACCATCAGAACAATCCCGGCTGCTGACCCGCGCGCCGCTTCTTCCCCAAATGCTCGTACGCCAGCGCCGTCGCCATGCGTCCGCGCGGCGTGCGATTCAAAAATCCCGCTTGAATCAAAAACGGCTCGTAGATTTCCTCGATCGCATCCACTTCCTCGCTCAGCGACGCCGCGATCGTGCCGACGCCGACCGGCCCGCCGTCATACTTGTCGATGATCGTCTCCAGAAGCTTCCGGTCGATCTCATCGAAGCCGTAGCGATCCACTTGCAACAACTCGAGCGCCTGTTTCGCGACATCGCCGGTGATTTTTCCGCCGGCGCGCACTTCCGCGTAGTCGCGCACGCGGCGCAGCAGGCGATTGGCGATGCGCGGAGTGCCGCGGCTGCGTCCGGCGATTTCAGCGGCGCCCGCATCGTCGAGCGGTACGTTGAGGATGTCTGCCGATCGCCGCACGATGATCTCAAGATCCTCGCGATTATAAAAATCCATGCGCAGCACGATGCCGAAGCGTGTGCGCAGCGGTCCGCTGATCAATCCGGCGCGCGTGGTGGCGCCGACGAATGTGAACGGCTGAAGACCGAGCGTGTGCGTGCGCGCGCCGGGTCCTTGGCCGATCAAAATGTCCATCTTGAAATCTTCCAAGGCCGAGTAGAGGATCTCTTCGACCTCCGGCAGCAGACGATGAATCTCGTCGACGAACAGCACCGACCGCGCTTCTAACGTCGTGAGAATCCCCGTGAGATCGCCCTTGATGGAGATGAGCGGCCCGGCCGTTTGGCGAATCGGCACGCCCATTTCGTTGGCGATGATCGTGGCCAGCGTCGTTTTCCCCAAGCCTGGCGGACCATAGAGCAGCACGTGATCGAGATGCTCGCCGCGCGTGCGCGCCGCTTCCACCGCGATGCTCAGCACTTCGCGCACGTGTTTCTGCCCGATGAATTCGGCGAGGCGCTTCGGCCGCAAACTTTGTTCGATCTTGCGGTCTTCCTCGAGCGCTTCGCCGGCAATTACGCGGCGCGGTTCGTTGTTCGGCAACGGCGGCGTCATTTACTCACCAGTGACTGAAGACTCTTCTTCAGCATCGCGTCGAACGCCATTCCCTCTCGATCGGTGAGCGTTTTCAGCGCACGCTCGGCGATGGCGCGTTGATAACCAAGATTCGTCAGCGCCGAGAGCACGTCTTCCTCCGGCTGCGAAAATCCCGACGACGCCGGCTCCGTGGAAATATCAGGGCCCGATAGCTTGTCGCGCAACTCCAGCACCATGCGCTCGGCCGTTTTCTTGCCCACGCCGGGGATTCGCGTGAGCCGCGCCAAATCGTTTTGCCGGATCGCCGGTATCAACTCGCCGGCTTCCAGTCCCGAGAGCACGGTGATCGCCAATTTCGGTCCAATGCCTGACACTGAGATCAGTTTCTCGAAAACTTGCTTTTCGCGCGCCGTGCGGAAGCCGTAAAGCGCGATGGCATCCTCGCGAACGTGCGTGTGAATCGCCAAGTCGGCGTCGCCGGGCGGATCGGGAAGCTGATAAAACGTCGAGAGCGGAATTGTGACGTCGTAACCGACGCCTTGCACGTCCACGACGGCTTGATTGGGCGATTTTTCGAGCAACCGTCCGCGCAAACGTGCGATCATTCCGCCAGAGTACCACGGCGGCGCGGCCGTCGATAAAACATTTCTGTGCTAAAATGTCGCCGAGAGAGGAAGGTGGCGCGTCCTGGCCGTTTCCCCTGTGGAAATTTTTGTGGACGCGCCGTGAGATGTGCCCGCAACTGTTGCAGCCAAGAAACTTGCGCGCGTTTTTTTCCAAGCGCCGGGGTCTGTGGAAAAATCGGAAAACTTTGCGATTCAACTACTGGTTTGTTCTCAGCGCTTTGGCGCAGCGTCTCGAATTCCGTTGCCATCTCTTAACCACAACCTAATACTCAAACATTCCGTTTGCGAGAATTGAATGGCCGCCGATCCGCTCATCGAACGAGGACTGCCCGCGAACGCCGACGCTGAAAAAGCCGTGCTCGGCGCGATCCTGCTCGACAACGGCGCGTACAACGCCGCCGCGGCGATCATTGTCTCCGACGATTTCTACGTCGACTCGCATCGCCGCATCTATCAAAAAATGATCGGCCTGCGCGAAGGCGTGCCTCCCCGCCCCATCGACTTCACCACGCTCACCGAGGAGTTGATGCTCTCCAAGGAGCTCGACGCGGTGGGCGGCGTCAGCTATCTTTCGACTTTAACGGATGGGCTTCCGCGTGCCGTCAACACGGAACACTACGCGAAAATCGTAAAAGACAAAAGCGTGTTGCGCCGCCTGATCCACACGGCGCACTCGATCGTGCAGGAAGGGCTCGACGGCGGATACAGCGCCGGTGACAACGGCGGCTCGAGCGCCGGCGGCATAGCGGAATTTCTCGATCGCGCGGAAAGCTCGATCCTGCGCGTGGGCGAAGAGCGCATCCGCACGGGACTGACGCCGCTGTCGGAAATCGCCAAGGAAGCTTACAAAAACATCGAAGACTTGCGCGGGCAGCGCATCACGGGACTGGAAACCGGCTTCCACCGCTTCGACGAAATGACGCGCGGCCTGCACGCCGGTGAATTCATCATCGTGGCAGCGCGACCCAGCATGGGCAAAACCGCGTGGGCCATGAACGTGGCGCAAAACGCCGCATTGCGCGGGTCGACGGTAGCGGTGTTCAGCTTGGAAATGACCAAGGAGTCGTTGCTGTTGCGCATGTTGTGCTCGGAAGCGCGCGTCGATTCGCACAAGTATCGCAGCGGCTTCCTTTCCAAAGAAGATTTGCGCAACATGGCCGACGCGATGGGCCGATTGTCGCAGGCGCCGCTGTTCATCGACGACACGGCGGGCATCAACTTGTACGAATTGCGCGCCAAGGCGCGGCGGTTAAAGGCGGAACGCGGATTGGCGATGATCGTGGTCGATTACTTGCAGTTGATGGGCGTGTCCGAAGGCGAGAGCCGAAATCAAGAGGTCAGCACGTTGTCGCGCGGGATGAAGAGCTTAGCAAAGGAACTTCAAGTGCCGGTTGTAGCGCTGTCGCAGTTGAGCCGCGCCCCGGAAACGCGCGGCAACGGCAATCGCCCGCAACTTTCCGACTTGCGCGATTCCGGCAGCTTGGAGCAAGACGCCGACGTGGTGGCGTTTCTCTATCGCGAAGAATATTACTTGCGCATGATGGGCCGCGAGATTCCGGAAGACGTAAAAGGTCGCGCGGACATTATTGTCGCGAAACAGCGCAATGGTCCCACGGGGAATGTCCCGCTCGCGTTTATGGACAAGTACGCGAGTTTCGGCGATATCGCGGAGGGGTTTGTGTAGGGTAACCGTTGCCGTCTGGGAACTCGGTCACCACACAAAACAAGAATCGGCCAAACGAGGTCCCTCCGCTAGCTCTCACTCAACCGGATCGTTTATCGAGCAAAGCGAGAAGTTCCAGGTCGCTCATGATCTTGATTCCGCTGCCGGTCGCGAACGTACGTACGGCTTCGTCGTAAAAATCTAGATCGTTGGTGCAAAGGACGTCCGCCTTGCCCGCCAAGGCCGTTCCGAGGACCGGTTCATCGGTCGGATCGCGCAACACCGCTGCGGGTACTGGAGCAGGAGTGACGATTTCAGCTTGCTGAACAACTTCCCAGAGAAACGTATCGATTTCGTCGGGAGTAAGGCCCGAGCGTCTTAGCATTCGCGGGTAAAGCAGCACTCGCTCCAGTTCCTGGAACAGCGGATCGGAGATGATCAGGACATGCCCGTCGAGCCAAATGTTTTGTAGAAGCCTCCGGGCCGGTCCGAGAGCCTTGGGATGCGCGCGCGCCAAGACATTGATGTCGACAACAAGCCTCATCGTGCCGGCCGATAGCCAGGACGAACGCTGCGAATCGCTTCGAGAAGGATTTCCTCGTACTCGTCAACCGGGATGTCCTCGAGGCGACTCTCGACCACCCGCAGCGACTGATCGAGCCGCCGCCAAGCGTCCCGCCGCTCTGCTTCCGTCATTTGAGTTGACGGAATGCGCGCCATGATCCTCACTTCCTCATCGTCTCGCAGTGCGCGGCCGAGTTCCGCTTCCAGCGCCGCACGGGTCTGCGGACGGAGGTTCTCAGCGCGAGGAACCAACAAGCCGTTCATGGATCAACGATAGCATAATGTCGGCCTCGCGAGGCCGCGCGGACCTCGCATTTATGCCATACTATTGCCGCTTATGACGCCCGAACAACTCGTCCTCGGGATGATTCGCTACGTGGTCTTCCTATTTTCCACCACGTGCCATGAGGCCGCGCACGCGCTGGCCGCCAAGATCGGCGGCGACGAGACGGCGTCGCTCGGGGGACAAGTCACACTCAACCCCGTGCCGCACATTCGCCGCGAGCCCTTCGGCATGGTGGTCGTACCGATCGCGGGACTCCTGCTCGGCGGCATGCTGATGGGTTGGGCGTCCGCGCCATATGATCCCGATTGGCAGCGGCGCCATCCCAGGCGCGCCGGTTGGATGTCGCTGGCCGGGCCGGCGGCGAATTTTACGCTGATGCTGCTGGCGGCCGGATTGATCCACTTAGGAATCGCGCTCGGCGTTTTTCAACCGCCCCAGAGCATCAACTTTTCGAACTTTGTCGACGCCGCGCAGCCGGGAGCATGGGAAGGCGTCGCGCGCGTCGTCAGCGTTTTCTTTGGACTCAACATGCTGCTCGGCACGTTCAACCTGCTGCCGATCCCGCCGCTCGACGGCTATAGCGCGCTGGCGCTCATCGTGCCCGAAGAAACAGCGCACAAACTCGAGGAGTGGCGGCATTCAATCGGACAGTATGCGTTTCTCGCGCTGCTCGTCGGCTGGAAATTGTTCGACTATCTCTTCGACCCGATTTTTTCGCTGGCCATCCGGCTGCTGTATCCGGGTCTGCGCTACGGTTAGCGCGCTTGCGAAAAAAGGCCGGCCGTCATACAATATTCTCACTTGGTAAGCGGGAGTAACTCAGCGGTAGAGTGCGACCTTGCCAAGGTCGAAGTCGCGGGTTCAAATCCCGTCTCCCGCTCCATCGCCCTGTTTTCAGCCATTTCCAAACCGTCCGCAACGCTGAATGGGCGTTCGAGTTCGACCGCGCAAAAGTAGAGGTTGAAGATGGCAGTGCATCAACCCCGCAAGCAGGCCGCAAAATGGACAACCCGCCTCGTCAAAGGCGGATTCCCCGACCGTACCTTCGACATTGAATTCTGGCAGCAACAAGGTGACGACGCGATCTTCAGCGCCGCCTGGGAACTCGTCGAACTGGCCGAAGAGACGAAACATGGTCGAAAGCCCAGACTACAAAGAACTGTTACACGCCTTCAATGAGCAGGGTGTTCGCTACCTGATCGTCGGCGGCTACGCCGTGATGAAGTACACCGAGCCGCGCTACACGAAGGATCTCGATGTGTGGGTCGGCAATTCCCCCCGCAATGCCAAACGGGTTTTCGATGCGCTTGTCAAGTTTGGGGCTCCTCTTGGCCGTGACGAAGTCACCCCCGCGACGTTTCGCAATTCGCACGTCGTGTATCAGATCGGCGTCGCGCCCGTTCGAATCGATATATCCACACACATTGATGGAGTCGGGTTCGCCGCAGCCTGGAAGAAACGGGTCAAAGGCAGAATCTTCGGAGCCAACGTACACTTCATCTCCTTGGACGATTTGACGAAAAACAAACGAGCCGTTGGCAGACGGGCCGATGAGGACGATTTGGAACGGCTAAAGCCTGCCAGGCGGAAAAAACATTTGCCGCGCTAAAATGCGACCGTGCAAAAGCCGATGTTGAGCCGGGCCTGATTAGAAACGTCACTTCGCCAAGGTCGAAGTCGCGGGTTCAAATCCCGTCTCCCGCTCCATCTTTTTTGTGTCCGGTCCGGACACACAGGTAACACAACGTCCCGGATACTTCGCGCGCGGCCACCGCCGAGAAACACGGATTGGATTTGGGAATTGTAGATAACCGGGCTCGATTCCGTTCCATGCCGCCGCTGCAACGCCGTCAAGTCGATCGCGTCACGCGTTTCGTAGAGGTAGTAAAATCGCGCAACGCCGGACAGCGTTGCGCTACGCATTTGTTAGCCGCGGCGTTTGAAGTACTGCACTTGCCGCTCGTGCTTCTCGGCCGCTTCTCTCGTGTCGAATGTGCCCAGATTCTTGCGCTTACCTTGCGCATTTTTCTTGCGCGAATACAGGCGATACTTCCCGCCGACTTGTTTGATCATTTTCCTCCTTTGTAACGATGCCATTCGTGGACCGCGTGAAACGCTGGCGGACACTTACGGCGTGCATTTGTGCGCAACCTGCGAGCCGCCCGACAGAGGCGTCTGCGGCACCGTGACGATCACGTTGCCGTTCTCGGTGATGGAGAATCCCCATACCGCTGGAGTGGAGCCGCTCGTTCCCTGGCTGTCGCCGGCGGTGAGCAGGAAACTGATGTTCGCCGTCGTCTTGACTCCGTTCAACCGTAGCGTGCCCGTCCCGGTGGCTTGCAGCGTGTTGAACCCCGCCATGGCGTCGGAACCGTTGGCCGGTGGCAGCGACGCATTCTCAGTGCACGACACCGAAGTCATGCTGTCCAGTTTGAACTGATTGCCGTCGAAGTTGATTTCCAGGTTGTTCGGATTCTGGCTCGTGTCGCAATGCAGTTCGAAACCGTGCGAGAACGTTTCTCCGGCCGACATCACCGTGCCGCCGCCGGTCATGCGTCCGCACACACCACCCGTTGGAACCGGCGGCTGCGGCGGAGGCGTCACCGGGCTGGTGCTGCTCCCCGGAGGAGTGGGTGTCGCAGAACCGGCCACCGACACCGTCGCCGTGTTGGTGATCGACGCGGTGCAAACGCCCGGAGGAACCATGATTTGCTTGACCATGAATGGCGTCGAACTGGCGACGAACGTCGAGAGCGTCGCGCCGTTGGAAAGGTTCATGTGCGCCACCGAGGAGTCGCACCAGTTGCTGGCCCAGAACGTGGCGCCGTCGGGATCGAGCGCCGCGCCCAGCCAGCACTGCGATCCGGCGGGGGTGAACACGCTGGTCAATCCTCCGTTCGCGTCGAGGCGCGCGATGTTGTTCGTGTTGGCGACCAACAGTCCGCCATCGGGCATGATGGCGAACTCCTGCGCGCCGGCGGCGCCCGGCAGCGCCGCCGTGTTGAAGTCGGCGAGTTGTGTGTTCGTGCAAACGTTGTAGCGCTTCACGTTCGGACCTTCCGACGTGTACATCAGAGTGCATCCGTCGGAAGCGAGCGCGATGTGGCTCGATCCGCGATTTTCGACGGCCACCGGGAAACTCGCCAGCAAGTTGCCGGTGGAATCGAATTTCATGACCTGCGCTCCGCAGTCGGCTTGACCGACAAAAACGTTGCCGCTGGCGTCGAGGGCCAACGACGACGGGTTGCAACTGTATCCGTAACCGAACAGGCCGATCATGTTACCGGCTGGATCGTAAACGGAAACGTTGTTGCCGCTATTTCCCGCGCCGATCCAGTGTGTCACCAGCAAATCGCCGCTCGCGTTCAATGCCATGCCCTTGGCTTGCGCGGCCGCAACTCCGGTGAGCGTACGAATCAACGTTCCATCGGACGCGCGCCATTGCACCGATCCGTCGGCCATGCTGAGAAACACGTTGCCCGGTTTAAACGCGGTGTCGCCATTGGACAGGTCGCAGGCCGGCGCGTTAGGACTTACGTCCACCGTCACGATGATCGGCGGATAGCTCGCGCCGGCCGCCAGCGAATCACTGCGAGTGCAACCTAACGGAGCAAACGGAGACGGCATGGTGCACGCCCATCCGCTGCCGCTGATCGCCGCAGCCGTCAAGAGCGCGGGCAGTTGGTCCGTCACGGTGACCATGCCGCTCGACGCCGTCTCGCCGTTGTTCGACACGATGATCGTGTAGGTGGCCGGCGCTCCCGGCGTCAACGTTCCGGACAGCGTCTTCTCAATCGTGAGATTCGACGGACTCGCCGAAGCGATGACGATCGCGCCGCAATTCGCTACGGCCGTTGTGGCCGTGGCGCCCGTGGAATCGGTCACTTGGATGGTCGCATTGAACGAACCGGCCGTCGTCGGGATGCCGCTGATGGTCCCGTTGGAATTCAGTATCCATCCGGCCGGCAGTGCGCCCGAGCCGACACTAAACGTATACGGCGCGGTTCCACCGGTTACGTTCAAGGTAGCGGAGTACGACACACCCACTTGCCCGGTCGCCGTTGGACACGAGATCGAGAGAGGCTGTGGTGCGACCGTGTTCGGAGAGATGGTGATCACGCCGCAACTGGTGGTGACCGTGGCTCCCGTGGAGTCGGTCACTTGAATCGTGACGTTAAAGGTTCCGGCCGCGGTCGGTACACCGCTGATGGTTCCGTTGGAATTCAACTTCAATCCACTCGGCAACGCTCCCGACGTGATGGTAAACGTAAACGGTCCCGTGCCGCCGGTTACCGTGAGCATAGAGGAAAATGCCACGCCGACTTGTCCGCTCGAGGCAGGACACGATACCGACAGCGGAGACGGCAGAATCGCGGCGGGGGAAATCGTGATTGTGCATTGTCCCACGGTGAAACTCTCGGCGCCGAGCGTGACATTTCCGGAGGAGGCTTGCACGCTTATGTATCGGAAATTCGGAAAACCAGGCATAGCGAATGAAACGGCATCCGAAGTCCCGCTCAACAGTAGAGTGCCTCGCGTGCCCAGCGTGTTCGAACCGTAGATGTTGTAACCTTCGCCGGATTGAACACCGCCCACCGCCATGGTTGCATTGTTGGCGCCGGCAGCGATGGCAGCGCTTAGGTCCAACTGAATAAATGTCGTCGTGCTAATCTCGCTTTCCGGCAGACCCGCTAGACCGAGACCGACTTCGTCGCCCCCATCGTTCTTGCTGAACAACTGCATGGGATTTCCGGCATTGTTAAAGCCGTAAGCCGTGATGGTAATACCGTTCTGCGTATACGCCTGGACCGTACCGAGCGCTCCGAGCGGCGAGGTGAAATCCAGAATCGCCGAATTGTTCAGACACGCGGTCGTGCAGTTGGACGTCGCGGTATCACCGACAGCGTCAGTCGCTTTGATATTGAAACTGAACGTTCCCGTGGCGGTCGGCGTGCCGGTGATCGTTCCGTTGCCGTTCAACGTCAAGCCGGTTGGCAACGATCCTGAGCCTAAGGAGAACGTGTACGGGGCCGTGCCGCCGCTGGCACTCAAAGCAGCGAAGTATGCGACGCCAACTTGTCCCGATGCAGGCGGACACGATACCGACAACGGTGTGATTCCACCGTTCGGCAACGCCGGGACGATTGCAGTGACGTCAATCGCCGCGTTCGTCGTGCCGCCCACGGAGACAGTCGCCGTATTCGCGACCGATGGCGCCGCGTTGGCGGCCACGTTGACGGTCACGGTGATGGGGGAGAAGCTCGAGCCGGCCGCCAGCGCGTCGGTGCGCGTGCACACTAGCGTTCCAAGCACGCACGTCCAGCCGGAACCGGAGATCGCCGTGGCCGTCAGGCCGGGGGGCAGCGTGTCGCTGACGGTCACCATGCCGCTTGTGGCGGCCGTTCCTACATTGCTCACAATCAGTGTGTACGTCTTGCCTGTGTCACCTTCACGGAACACGCCGGTGTGGTTCTTGTGAATCACCACGTTCGGAGTTGGCGTGTTTGTTGCCGGCGAGATGGTGATCGCTCCACAACTCGAGCTGGTCGTGGCCGACGCGCCCAAGGAGTCCGTCACATTGATCGTGGCGTTGAATGTTCCTGCGGCGGTCGGCGTACCCGTGATGGTCCCATTGGAATTCAGTGTCAGGCCGCTCGGAAGCGATCCGGAAACGACCGTCAAGGTGAATGGTCCCGTTCCACCGCTCACATCCAAGTCGGCGAAGTAGGCCATTCCAACTTGACCTGTGACGGCGGGACACGACAGTGACAGGAAAACAGAAGGTTGGCCCGTCGAGAAAAAGGGCTGAAAGTTGACTCGGCCGGCGGACGTAATTGAAATCTGAAACTGACTAGAGGAATTGCCGAAGCCCGCAATAATGGCGCCGTTCAGCGTCTTGTCGTGAAACGACACATTCCGCGAGGGCGCCAAGAGCGTGCCAGAGATGGAACTCGCCGTGCTTCCCGCGACGGAAACATCGGAACCGGGTCCGGTGATGTTGAACAGGATGTGCGCGGGCGTCACTCCACCCGCGGTCTGAATGCTGGCGCCATCGTTGATGGAAAATTGGCCGGACACATTGACGATGAACGTATCGTTGGGTCCGCCGTTGAATGTCAGGTCGCCGCTGTTGAGAATGACGTCCTGGAGGCTCAGGACGGTCGGTCCTCCCGGCACATTCGAATTCACGGTAAGGCTTTGCGACGCATTGGTGCTCACGATGGTGTTGCCCGCAACGCTCGTGGTGGGCGGCAGGGCCGCTGCATTCGCCGACGCATTGATGGCGGCCAGAGCAGCCGATGTCAGATCGGCGTGAACGAAACCTCCCGCGGGAACCACACCGGAGTTCGGTCCGCCTACGCCGACATCCTCGAACGCGGTTCCTGCGACTGTCGCGGGGCCGGCCCAATTGATTTGGCCGTTTGCGCCAATCGCGATGTTGCCGGCGACGGCGCTCGGGCCATTGAGGCTGAACTTGGCGTCTGCGCCCGCGAAGACCGCGTAACTGCCCGCTGGTCCCAGATTCACGCTTTGAGCGTTGATGACTGGCGCGGAGACTGTGGCTATGGCGAACAATGAAATCAAAACCACCGTGCGCGTGACGCACATAAGTTTGTCCTCACCTTCGATCACTGAAGTGTGGATCCCCAAACCCGATCCTCTTCGACAATAAAACGCCGCGCGCGCAGAGTGCTGATCACTCGAATACGAAGTGGTGTGCGATGTTGAGAAAAAACGACATGGAAGCCGCGTAAGACCGTGCTATATCGCGCAACGACATAGAGATGCAGTGTGTAACAAATCATTACCGATCCGTTTTTGCGGAGAACTACGGCGGCAGTCACGCCACGCCTGGCATAGTCCGCGCACGCGTCGTGCATGGATGCAAATGCATGGAGGAGGATGACAATTGGGGGAAACACCGGGCGCACGGCGTAAATACACCAGTCGCGGCACAGGCTGCGTCCTATTGCGCCCATCGGGCGTTACCTGAATTGTTTCTGGTAATCGAAATCCACTCCGAAATCCCGTACTCGTCGCGCGTGGCGACGGCGGAGAGTTCGCGCGACTGCACGTTTTGCAAGCGGGCAGGCCCAACACCAAGGGACATTGGGGCGGACTTCAATGTCCGAACTGGAGCCGCAAGCCGCGTTGAAAGTAGCGTTCGACGGTGGCCGCGCCGATTCCTTGCTGGCGTCCCAGACGGCGGCGATTGATGCCGCTCAGATGCAAATCGAGTTCCCAAGTGAAACGTTACGACGTTTCTTATCTATTGCGGCACTTCGCGGAAGGACAATACCTTCAACGGCTGATTTCCGCCGAGGCTGGCGGCCTTGCTAATCCAGCACGTGTCGTAGACAATTCCGTTGCCGCCGCCGCCGGACCAATCGACGTTTGGCGATCCAAGGGTGGGAAGAAGATTTCCGTTGGCGTCGCGTGTCTTGGCGACGAGCATCGCGCCGTTGTAAGAATTGCTGCCGCCGCCGCTGTTGGAAATCGTGCCCTGGCCAATCACTAGAATCACGCCGTTCCATCCGACGTTTCCGCCGAAGTTCAACGAGCCGGTGACGACCAGAATGCCGTATCCGGTATTGCTGCCGCTGCACGTCAAGTTGCCGTTCTGCTGTCCGGTGATCACGGTGATCGTGGGATTCGCGAGCGTGCCCCATGCGGCCGCGGGCATGCAACCGGAAGGTCCGGCGATCACATTATTGGCGTTGGCCTGAATGGTGGAAACCAAGTTATCGAGACCCGTCACAGTTTGAAATACCGTCGCGAGCGTCGTCGAAATATTCGAGGTGCTGGGAGAGGCGCCCGCACCCGTGTAGTTGCCGGAGCGGTTGTTGCCGCCGTTGCCGTATTGAAACGTGTTGCCGGCGTTGGTGACGTCGCCGATCGCCGGCACCGCCGGCTGATTCGCCGTTCCGCAAGCGCCGGAAGAAGTGGCGGCGTGATCGTCGCCGTCGATCGCGAAAACGCTCGAGCTCGGCCCGTTGTAGTTCGCGCCGGGACCATCGAGTGTGAGTGCCGACGGAAAGTTCAGCGGCAAAAGACTCACGCCGGCCACTTCGTACAGCAGCAATCGCTTCGCCCCGCTCGGCAGGACAGCCAAAGACGTCAGCCGGTAAACGGGCATGCCGGTGGAAGTGAGATTCTGATTCGAACCGTCGTAGTAGAGCGGCGTGGTGGAGTCGAGCGTGCCATCGCCGTTGACATCGATGCCGCTGGCTTTTTCGGTGTTTGCAGTGATCCGCACCCATTTGTAGAGCGGTCCGGGAAGCGAAGGAGAACAGGATGTACATCCCGAAACCGACGTGACCGTTTTCAAGTTGGCGCTCGCCACGGCGGAGGCATCGCTTCCGAACTCGGCTTTGTACCACTTGTCGTAATACGCGTTGGTGGAATCGGCCGGCGCGACGGTCTCGCCGCTGGCGGGATTCAGAATGTAGCGTAATTGCGTGGCTGGCAGCGCGCCGGACACAAACGTTGAGGCAAAAACGTTTGGATTGTCCGAACAAAGCCGGCCGCGCGCTTCTTCCAGTCCCGAAATCGACGCGTAGAACGCTTGCGTCGAGTTGCGGTAGTTGGCGGAGAGCGTGCGCTCGGTGCCCGTAGACGTAATCAGCCCCAAGGCGATGCCGCTCAACAAGAGTAGGCAGAACAGCGCGATCAGAAGTGCCGCGCCGCGCTGGGATGTTTTTCGTTCGTGGGTCATCATAATCTTTTCCTTGATGGGATTCTCGCGGCGCGCGTGTCCAGGCTCACGCCGCTGCGCGTCTTTCGTGACGATGACGTTTCGATTTTCATAGGCACACCAGAATCTCCGGCTCACACAGTTGGGCGTCGCCCAGTTCCTTCTTCCGGAGAGCCGCGAGACACTCTCGATAACTGGTCAGGTGAATTCCTTTCAAACAAAGCAGCGCTCGGATTTCCGGAGCGATCAGCGCTTTCAGATGACGCTCGCGCCCGTCTTTCAAGCGCACCGGCAGACGCGACAGCGCCGCATCGTATTTGCCGGGATGCACGATCAACTCGGTGAGTCCCGGGCGCAGTTTTTCGATTTCCCCGGCGAGCCAGAAGCGCGACATGCCAGGTCCCAGCAATAATCCAGTAATACGATCGGTGCGCAAGACACCCGCGCCGCTCGACCACCAATGAATCAGCGGGCGGCGGACCCAGCGAATACCGGCGCGCCGCGCGACGGTCTCGAGCGCGAGCAAAACGTGCGGCAACGTGTGGATGTGTCCGAACGTGGTCACGTGCGTCGGACTAATTCCGGCGGCGCTGACCTTGTCGAGTTGCCGTTCGAAAATGCCTTCGATTTTCTCCACGCTCTGGCCCGCGGCGTGACGCCACATCGTCAGTCGGCGGCGCGGGATTCCCGGCTTATTCCACAAAACAAATTGCGCGCCGACATCCAACGTGCGAGCCTGCCGGGCCATTCGTACCGCGTGTTGGAATTCCGGGCCGGTGGCGATCAACGAAGTGGAAGTGACGATGCCATGTTCGTGCGCCGCCACGATGCCTCGGTTGATTCCTTGGGTCAAGCCAAACCCGTTCGCACTGACGATCAACTGCGTCATGCCTACAGCGACCGCCAACCGTCGGGGATCATTTGCCAAGCTGCGGCTTGCGCGAATCCGCGTTGCTTGTTCACGACGTGACACCGGCCAAACATCCGCTATAGATCGCCGCGGGAATTCTGGAAAGCGGGACGGCGCGTTCCGCGGCGCCCAATCGAATGGCCTCCCGCGGCATGCCGAAGACCACGCAACTTGCTTCGTCCTGCGCGAATGTTCGCGCGCCGGCGTTCTTCATTTTCAAAAGTCCTTGTGCGCCGTCCGAACCCATCCCCGTGAGCAGCACGCCGACGGCGCGCGGTCCAACAGATTCGGCCACGGAGCTGAACATCACGTCCACGCTCGGCCGTTGATAGCAAACCAGAGGGCCGTCCTTGATTCGGACGCGGTAGCCGCCGCCTGATTTGTACAACAGCATGTGAAAATTCCCGGGCGCGATCAGCGCCATTCCCGGCAGCACCGGATCGCCGTCACACGCTTCCTTCACCGACATCGGACAAACTTGGTGGAGCCGATCCGCAAAGGCGCGCGAAAAAACCGGCGGAATATGCTGCGTGATCACGATGCCGGGACCGTCCGGCGGCAATCCCATCAACACGTCTTGGATCGCTTCGGTTCCGCCGGTCGACGCACCGATCGCGATCACGGTGTTCGGCGGCACATCCGCGGCGCGCAACAACGTCGGCCGCGGAGTGCGCTTTGGCGCGGCTTCTTCCGGCGCGCGGCGGATTCTGGAAACCGCGGCGGCGCGAATCTTGTTCGCGAGATTGGTGCGCAGCTCGCCGACGGAATATGGTCCGCCGGGTTTCGCGAGCACCTCGACCGCGCCAATCTCCAACGCCTCGAGCGTCGCCTGGCAAGAGGCTTGCCCGAGGGAGCTGATCACGATCACCGGCAATGGATTATGGCGCATCAGCTTCTTGAGAAACGTCAGACCATCCATGCGCGGCATCTCGATATCGAGCGTGAGCACGTCGGGCTTCAGCGCGATGATCTTGTCGCGCGCGATGAAAGGATCAGGAGCCGTGCCCACAACTTCCAAGTCCTCTTCCCCGGCGAGCGCGTCGGTGAGAATTTTTCGCACGATGGCGGAATCGTCCACCACCAGAACTCTGATCTTTGGGCGAGTGTTCAAGGGGTGTTCTCCGTGGCGATCCAGGTTGTAAGAAATCCCTCTTCCAATTCGAACGTGCGGCTCACGCTCGGCTGCGCCGCTCGATCGGAACCGGCGGGCTCTTTTTTCGGTTGTGAAAGCGCGAAAATCGAGTTGCTTTCGATTCGGCTCAACGCCGATCCGCAAAGCATGTTCGCCAGTTCACAAAGGACTTCTTCATTCTTCTCATCGGTGACCGACTCTTCATCGAGGCCGAGAAAGCTGGCGGCTAGTTTCCGTCCGGTTTCGGGCGAGGTGCAAAGTCCGAACGTTCCCGGCGGTTGACCTTGAAACGAAAGCGCCACCGAAATATCGCCGGCCGGCGCATCTTCCGGCGCATCGCCGAGCGGAGAGGTGTAGAACATTCCTTCCAGCACCTCGGAGGCGGAAAGCAAAAGAACGTTACTCAGTTCCGAAGCGTTCATCGCATCACTCCCAAGACTCGTTGGATTTCGTTGCGCAATGTTTCCGGCATGAACGGCTTTCGTACGTAGCCGCGGGCCCCGATCTTCATCATTTGTTGAACGCGGCCCTCGGTCTTATCGGTGGAGACTACGATGACCGGGATGGCCTGCAGCGATTCGTCAGTCTCGAGGTTGCGAAGCAGCTCCTCGCCGTCCATCACCGGCATGTTGATGTCGGTAAGGATCAGGTCGACGCGCGCGCTGCGCGCAAAATCGAGCGCCGCTTGACCATTCTCAGCTTCTTGGCAGTTAAATCCGTGGGCGTGCACACTCTCCAGCATGCGGCGCACAATTGACCGCATGACCGGTGAATCGTCCACGATCAGAATATTGAACGTCACTTGTTTAATTCCTCCTGTCTGCGCCGGCTTTGGCAGCGACCAATTCGTGGGACGGCGTTCCGGCCCCGCGAAGGGATACTTTGCCGCTGGCGATATCGAAATGTACGGTTCGTGAGTTAACGCCGCCGACGTCCTCGGCTTGCACCAAGACGCCGGCCTTCCAAAGAATTTTGCGCACCGCCAAATAATTCCGCTTCCCGATGTTGAAGACGCCGGCCTCATCCATCATTTGCGCACCGCCGGCAATGGACACCGCTAGGCGGCTGCGGTTCGCGCCTTTGGCGTACGCGCCTTGAAACAGAAGCGGAATCCCGGTGTCGGCGAACATGAACGGCTTCTCCTGCGCTTTGTCGCGATTGGTGCCGGAGTCCGGCAGCATCAGATGAAGCAATCCGCCGACCTGAACGAGCGGATCGTGGATCATGATCGCGATGCAGGAACCGAGCGCGTAGGTCACCAGAACGCTGTCCGGATCGCGGCTAATCTTGCAATCTCCAATGCCAACCACTATCGGGTTTGTCATCTCGTTTAACTTCGGTCGTGTTTAACTTCGGTCGTGTTTACTTCAGGCGAATCGGCGCGCGGTTTCTGATACACCGCCGGGCAGACGTATCGCAGAGGATGTTTGATGCCGTTCAAACTCTCCGAGTGTCCAATGAACAGATAGCCGCCCGGCTCGAGACAAACGGCCATCCGATTGACCAAATCCTCTTGGGTTTCGCGATCGAAATAGATCATCACGTTGCGGCAAAAGATCAATGGAAACGGTCCGAGGTGCGCGATGCTCTCCATCAGATTCACGCGGCTGAACTCGACGCTCTCCCGGACCGCGGGCTTCACGCGATAGCAGCCGGCGAATCGGCCGGAGCCTTGCAGCAAGAACCGGCGCGAGCGTTGCGCGGGAATCCCGTCGAAGCGCGACGAGGGATACACTCCTTGTTGCGCCTTGGCGAGGACCTTCGTGCAAATGTCGGTGGCCAGAATCCGCGTCTTGGCGAGCACGCGTTCGCCCAGTTCCTCCAGCAGGCAGAAGGCGATGGAATACGGTTCCTCGCCGGAGGAACACGCCGCACTCCAGATCGAGATGCGCTCTTGCATCGCGAGCCGCGGCAGAATCGTCTTGCGCAAAAAGTCGAAGTGCGCCGGCTCGCGAAAGAAACTGGTGTGATTCGTGGTCAGCGCGTCGATCAACGCGGTTAACGCGTCTCCCGAGCGATCTTCCACGACGTGGCGCTGGTATTCCTGAAACGAGGAGAAATTCAGCTCGCGAATTTTCTTCCCCAGACGCGCCGAGACCAGCGTTTCTTTGCCGTCGCGAAGACTGAGGCCGAATTTTTCGTAGGCCAGTTGACGGATCCACTCGAACTCGCGCGACGTCAGAGGAAGAAGGTCCGCACCGGACGCGCCGATTTTACTCATGGGTTGTCCCTTGCAGTACGCCGTCCATATCCAGAATCAAACCGACGCGGCCATCGCCCAGAATCGCGCCGCCCGCCACTCCCGCTACGTTCTTCAAACTCTCGCCCAAACTCTTGATCACCACTTCTTGCTTGCCGGCGAGTTCGTCCACGAACAGGCAGAATTGCCTTCCCTGACATTCCGCGACGACGAGAAGTCCCGCGCACAGCTTCTCGGATCGGGGCTGGACGTCGAAGCGGCGATGCAAGCGGACGATCGGCAACAAACTTCCGCGCACCAGCGCCATTTCATCGCGTCCACAAATCGTCGAGAGAGCTTCCGGTGTGGGGCGGAACATCTCTTTCACGGCGAAGATCGGAACGATATACCGGTTCGCTCCCACCAGCACCACGAGACCTTCGATGATCGCCAGTGTGAGCGGAAGTTTCAGATAAAACGTGGTGCCTTCGCCGGGCTTCGATTGAATCTCGATGCGACCGCGAAGTTTTTGCACATGTCCCCGCACTACGTCCATCCCCACGCCGCGGCCCGAGATGTCGGTGACTTTCTCAGCGGTCGAGAAGCCGGGCTCGAAGATCAATTGGAATATTTCGTTTTCCGATAGTTGCGCGCCCTCTTGGATCAGGCCGTTCTGCAATGCCTTCGCCAAGATCTTTTCGCGATTCAACCCGCGGCCGTCATCGGCGATTTCCACGACGATTTGCCCGCCTTGGTGATACGCCGCCAAGCGAACGCGCGCCGTGGGATTCTTTCCGGCTGCCACGCGATCGTCGGGACGTTCAATGCCATGGTCGAGAGCGTTGCGGACCATGTGCATCAACGGATCGGCCAACTGCTCGGCAATGGTCTTATCGAGCTCGGTTTCTTCGCCGCTCGTTTCCAACTCGACTTGCTTGCCGGCCCGGCGCGACAAATCGCGGACCAGTCTGGCGGTCCTCTGAAAGAGCTGGCCGATGGGCAGCATGCGCATGCTCATCGTGGTTCGCTGGACTTCATTGGTGATGCGCGCCAACTGCGATAAGTCGCGCTGCAGGCGGGCGTCTTGCGCCGCCGTCAAAGTTTGATTGTGGCGAATCAACGATTGCGCGATGACCATTTCGCCCACCATGTCCATCAGGTGATCGAGTTTGCCGGTGTCGACGCGGACGGAAAAAGAGTCCCCTGCTTTGGGCTTGGATTCCTTGGCCGACGCGGCAGTGGCTGGTTCAATCGCTGCCGAAATATCCGGCGCGGCGGTCGCTGCTTCAGCCGGACTTTGCGTCATGGCCGCGCGAACGCGCGATAACAACGTTCGATTGGCGCCGAACACCGCGGACGTTTTCTGGGCCAGCGCCTCTTCGACGCAATTCAACGATTGCTTCAAGTAGTCGGCGCTTTCGAGCACCACGTCGACAATCGCCGGCGTGATCGCCAACTTGGAGTCGCGCGCCAGATCGAGCAGCGTCTCCACTTCGTGAGCCACAGCCTGGATTTCCGCAAACTCCAGGAATCCCGCCAGGCCCTTGATGGTATGGAATCCGCGAAAGACCGGGTGGATCGCCGAAGTATCCGCGGCGTTCTGTTCGAGCACCAGCATCTGGCTCTCGATCGACGCCAGATGCTCGCGCGATTCCAAGATGAAATCGCCTACGAGTTGCGGATCTTGCATCAAGGAGAACGTCGCAGCCGGCTTGGCTTGCTCCGGCTTGGTTTGCTCCTGCTTGGTTTGCTTCTGCAACTCCGGCTCGCGCGGCGCTGCGGACTCATTCGACAACGACGCTTGCAGTCTGCTGAACTCCCGAACGATGCCGGCGTCGACTTCCGATCCTGGCGGCACGTCGTTCATCGCTTCGATCAACTCGGCAGCGATGCCCACCGTGTCGGCGAATCCACTTTCCCGCGCTTGCTCGCTGAAGCGGCCCATGTCGGCCACCAGTTCGCTCGTTACGCCCGTCAGGATCAGCCGGGTGGCGAACTCGTCGACCATTTCGCGCAACTCGATCACTCCGATTTCACCACCCGCAACTGGCATACGTTTTCTCCCTTGAAAGATGGGCTACGGCGAGATCCGGCGGACTAGAACTCCTTGAACTCTTCTTCCATCGGGAAGGGAGTCTTGGCACCTTTGTCCGCCGCCGGCTCGCGGATCTCTTTTCCGATCGACGAGTTCGGCACGGTGTAGCCCCACGAGGATTGCTTCTGCCGGCGAGTTTCCGCCGATGCGCCGAGCACCGAGCCGCGGCGCGGCGCGGCGATAGTCGACTGCGCGCCGACCAACGCGGCCAAGCGGCTGACAACTTCCTTCAGAGTTTCCGACTGCGCCGTCAACTCCTCGGCGGCCGAAGCGCTCTCCTCGGAATTCGCCGCGGTCTTTTGCGTCACCTGTTCCATTTGCGTGATTGCCTTGACGATTTGATCGATGCCGCGCGCCTGCTCCTGGCTGCCCAGGCTCACTTCGTCCACCAGCGTCTTGATGGTCGAGGCTTCCGTGGTCAACGCCTGGATGGCCGAGGCCACTTGGTCGACTTTGGTTTTGCCGTCGTCCGACTTGGCGATCGATTCTTCGATCAGCGCGGAAGTGTCTTTCGCCGCCTGGGCGCAACGCTGCGCCAGGTTGCGGACTTCATCCGCCACCACCGCGAATCCCATGCCGGCCTCACCGGCGCGCGCCGCTTCCACCGCGGCGTTCAACGCCAGGATGTTGGTCTGGAACGCGATCTCATCGATGGTCTTGATGATTTTGGAAATCTTGCCGCTCTGCGCGTTGATTTCGCCCATCGCCAGCACCGTCTGCTCGAGCGCGTGATTGGTCTCAGTGAATTTGCGCTGCGAAGACGCCACCAGATCGGCGGCCGAGCGGCTGTTCTCGGTGTTCTTGCGCGCCATCGAGTTGATTTCTTCGCTCGACGCGGACGTTTCTTCGAGAGATGCGGCCTGCTCGGACGATCCTTGCGCCAACGATTGGCTCGACGCCGAAACCTGGCCGGCCGCGGCGGCGACCTGTTCGCTGCCTTCAGAGAGCTCCGTGATGGCGCGAGTCAAAACGGTGTTCACGCTGCGGGTGATGATGAACGCCAAGAGCGTGCCGATGACAATGCTGCTGGCGAGCAGCGTCCAGGCCCACAGGCGCGAGCGCGTCACGGTGCCACTCGCCACTTCCGCGTTCTTGTCGCCCGTGGTTTTATTCCATTCGACGAGACCTTTGACCGAAGCTTCCAACGGCAGGAAGACAGGGTCCGACTGGCCAAAGTACTTGGCTGCCGCTTCTTGGCGCTTGCCGGCGCGGCTGAGTTCCGCCACCGGGGCCCAGCTCGCAAACCACTGCTCGAAGCCCGGTTTGATCTTGTCGTACTGTTGGCGATCTTCCGCGGTGGTGATGGTCTTCTCGTACTCCGTCAGAGAGCTGAGAACCTGGCTCTTCAACGCTTCGATTTTCTGCTCGCATTGCGCCTTGACGGCAGGATCGTCGTTGGCCACATGCTTCCAGAAGTTGCCGCGTATCTGGTACATCGTTGCTTCGACTGCCGAGATGCGATACACGCCGGGCAACGAATCCGTCACCACAGCCTGCAAATTGGTGTTGATGCTGCTGATGCTGTACGCGAAGACGCCGCCGAGCACGACGACCAACAACACCAGGACCGCACAAGCGAAACTGAATTTCTTTCCGATCGTTAAGTTTTTCATTGTTTGTTCTCCCGTTTTTTTATTGCAGAATTCCGTTCAGTCCTTGCAGGTCTTGAGTTGCCAGCACTTCGTCGATATCCAGCAGGATCTTGACCTTGCCTTTCACTTTCGCCATACCCAGCAGGTAGGGCGTCTCGGCGCCTTTGCCGAAGTTGGGGGTATTCTCGATGTCGCCGGCGGTGAGGTTCAACACTTCGGCGACGCCGTCCACGACGATGCCCATCAGGATCGCTCCCGATTCTTTGGCCACTTGGACGACAATGATGCAGGTGCGGGCCCTGTATTCCGCTTCCGGCAAACTGAACTTCAAGCGGAGATCGATCACCGGAATCACTTTGCCGCGCAGGTTGATCACGCCCTTCACGAACGACGGCGTCTGCGGCACGGCCGTGATGTCTTGGATGCCCATAATCTCGCGGACTTTCAGCACGCGAATGCCAAACTCTTCCTGACCGAGATGGAACACCAAGTATTTGCCCGGCCGGCTGTCGCCGGCCACAAGCGCCGAACTGTTCTCCGCGATTGCGTGATGCGTCGATTGCATTTCTTATCTCCCTTGTGTGTGTTGGTAAACGTTCGCCAATGAATAGGTGACGCCCGCAAAAATGGAACGCCCCGGGGACGCCGCGCCCGGCGACAACGCTACGTACGCGCCGGAATCGATCACAATTCGCCGGCCCACATTGTAGGTCAGCGCCCAGGTGGAATTCGTATACGACGGCGAGGACTGATTCAGTCGAGAATCGAAGTAGACTTCGGCGATCGCGCCGAGTTGTCCGCGCAAGGTGTGCGACACCGCCACGGACCATTCGCCTTTTCCGTCGTGGCCGCCATCCAGCCGGCCGATCGCGAAGAAACTGGTGTTGGCCGCGAGCGCGAATCCGTGGATGGTTTTGTTGGCCATCAACGTGACACTTTCGTCGCGGCGTCCTGAACCCAATGCATCGCCGGCGGTCGGTTCCTTGACCGTGAATCCCGCGGCGAGCGCGGGAACGCGCTTCGATTCGCGCACGAAGCGATACTGTCCACCGATGAGCGCGTCGCCGAATCCGCCGAGCGTCACCGGCGACGTGATTCGCACTTCGACGTTGCACCAAGGTCCAAAGCGCAGCATCGGCGATTGCGTGTCGAGTTGCGATCCGCCCGCCCAGGTGTGACTCCATCCCGATTCAATCTGCAACACGCCTACTTGAATCGGATCGGCGGCATACGTTTCGACGGGACGCGCGGGGATCGCAGTGGGTCCGCCGGCCTCCGGGAAATCCGCGTTCTTGCATTGCGCGGCGAGGCACGTTGCCAGGGCCAGCGTCATCGAACAAGCAATCGTCGAAATTGCTCGAGGCATCATGGTTTGGATTTCCTTTTCAACGTTGATATCGGTCTGAAACCGATTGACCAACGCATCTGTAACCGCTAACTCACCGCTTCGTCGCGGGAGAATCGAGCACTTCGCGAACTTTCAGCGCAAGATGATGGGGGGAAAATGGTTTTTGCAAGAAGGCCGTCTCCGCTTCCAACACGCCGTTGCGCACGGCGGCGTCGTCGGTGTAGCCGGACAAAAAGAGGAACTTCATTTCCGGCCGCAAGATCCGCAACGACGCGGCGGCGCGAACTCCGGTCATTTCCGGCATCACGATGTCGCTCACCAGAATGTGGATCGCACCTTCGTATTCGCTGGCCGTCTGGATCGCTTGGAGTCCGTTGGACGCTTCCAGCACCTGGAATCCGCTGGCTTCCAAGACGCGGCGGGTCAGTCTTCGCACCGGCTCTTCGTCTTCGGCGAGAAGAATCGTTTCGTGTCCCGCGATTTTGGAATTTGCCGGCAGGTCAAGGTCGCTTGACGCCGGCTCTTCGTCGGCGACGATCGGCAGATAAAGCTTAAACGTGGTGCCGATCCCGGCTTGACTGTAGACGTCGATGTACCCGCCGCTTTGCTTGACGAATCCATAGACCATCGCCAGCCCCAAGCCCGTTCCCTTGCCGACTTCTTTGGTCGTGAAGAACGGCTCGAAGATTCGTTCCCGCGTGCTTGGATCCATCCCACATCCGTTGTCGTTGACCGCAATCAGCGCGTAGCGTCCCGGACGAGCCCCGGAGTGACTCCCGATGAACATCGAGTCGATCTCGATCTCTTGCGTTTCCAAGACGAGACTTCCGCCGTTCGGCATCGCGTCGCGTGCGTTGACCGCCATGTTGACGATGGCCTGCTCGAGCAACCGCGGGTCGGCCTTCACGCGCGTCGATGGGGATTTCAAGCAAGTGTCCAGTTGGATCTGCTCGCCGATCACGCGGCGCAAGAGTTTTTGCAAGCTGACAATCAGCGCGTTGACTTCGAAAACTTGCGGCTCCAGCACGGTCTTACGGCTGAAAGCCAAAAGTTGTTGCGTGAGCGACGCGGCACGGTCGCCGGCGCTCTTGATTTCCCGGACCATCGGCAGCGCGGGATCGCTCTCGTGCATCTGGTCGAGCAGCATGTCGCTGTAACCGTTGATCACCGTCAATAGATTGTTGAAGTCGTGCGAAATTCCTCCGGCGAGATGTCCGACCGCTTCCATTTTTTGCGCTTGGCGCAATTGCGCCGACAAACGATTGCGGTCGGTGATGTCTTCGACAATCGCCAAGCCGTAGGGCGTTTCTCCCGGCACCACCGATGTCAGCGACGCCGTGAGACGTCCCCAAACAATCGTTCCATCTTTGCGAAGGAAGCGTTTTTCCACTTGGTACGACTCGCGAAGGCCGGCGGCCAACTCTTCATAGAAGTGGTGATCCAATTCGCGATCTTCGAAATGAGTTGTCGCGCCGAAGGGCAAACGCTGCAGCTCGTCGGCGGTGTAGCCGAGCATGCTTTCAAACGCGGGGTTCGCCGATAGGATGTGCCGCGATCCGTCGACCACCACGATTCCCACGGCCGCTCGCTCGAAAACCGCGCGGAACTCGCCCTCGCGGCGGCGCAGTTCACCGAAAGCGCGTTGCAGACGGGCGTGAAGAAATTGCTGGAGCCCGATCATCACAAAGAGCCACAACGTGATCGCCGCCCAGCGTGCCAGCGGGAAAGGCATCACCGCGGGCCGATGCAAGAATCCGAAAATCTCCGCGAGCGCCATCAACAAACCCGCCAGAGCGCACGCCCCGCCCGCCACTAGAGTTTCCCGGCGAGTGAGAAGAGCTCCGGCGACAACCACCAGCGGGAAATAGGCAATCACCGTCGGCGCCGTGACTCCTCCGCGTGTCCATGCCACGATGGTAAAGAACACCACCATCGCACCAACGAAGATGCGGCTGGCGATCGCGGAGTGACCGCGACGATTGAGGGCGATCACACCGAGACCAATGCTGTTCACCGACAACCCGATCCAGAACCAGCGCGCGATGCTCTGCGGCTCGATAATCGAAGCAATCAGCAAGAGCGCCGTGATCCCGGCCAGCATCACCGACACCAGATCGTGCACCGCGGGTGCGCCGCCGGAACGCGTGCGATCGGAGGATGCCGGCGGACGGAGCAACGAAAACATGCGGCCGCCTATTCGTGAAGATCGAGCGTGATCCAAAACGGCAGGCCGTCGAAACTGAACGACACCGCAAAGTGCACCACACCGGCGAGCGAATGCAGGCGATAGTCGGCGCCCGTGAGCACGGTCGGCACCGAGAGACTACAGCCCTTCTCGAGTCCGGGGACGCGCGCCTTGAAGCTGCCGGCCACCATGTTGCAGACCTCGCCGAGAGCGTCGCGAACACAGTCGTCGATTTCCGGCGGTTCTTCGCCGAGCATTCTTCCAGCCACCGCGCACGCCGCTGGTTTATCGCAGCACACCGCCATCATGCCGACCAATTCGCCGGCCAAACCGACCATCGCGCTCAGGTCGGACTTCTCCAGTGGCGCGGCGTCCCGGTCGACCACTTCGCAGCCCAGCATCTTTTCGAAAACTTCCTGCACTGCGCTGCGAATCAAGGGGATCCATTCGGCGCTGCGATGCGCGGCGGGCGGCGGCACGGGGTGCGACACGGCGTGCGACACCGGATTCAACAAAGTCTTACACTGGGGACACGTGATCGGTTCAACAGAGATTGTTTGGGTGCTCATGGTTAGTTCGTGGCCTCGAAAATACGCTTCAGTTGCGCTTCGATTTGGTCGGGCGTGAACGGCTTGCGGATGTAGCCGTTCGCGCCGTGCGAAATTGCTTCCAGCACGCCGCCTTCGCCGCCTTCGGTGGTGATCATCACGATGGGCACTTTCGGTCCTTCGCCCGCCCGCAGATGCTTGACGAACTCCAGGCCGTTCATCTTCGGCATGTTGATGTCGCTGAGAACCAGATCGATCGAGTTGTCGCGCATCACGGTGAGCCCGGCCTCGCCGTCGCCGGCTTCGAATACTTTGTTGATCGCAACTCCCGCGCCTCGCAGAGTTCGCTCGACGATCTTCCGCATCACCGCGGAATCGTCGACAATTAACACCCGGAGTGGTTTCATCGGTTCGTCTCCCCTTCCACAAAACTTGGTTTCAGTTGATACAAGCAATACAACGGCAATGTGCGGTGTGAAGATCACGGTCAGCGAGGTGAGCTAACCGCTAAGGCGTGATCAGTGCATGAGCGCGCCTTCGAGTCCATTGATGCGCTCGACGAGCCAGGGAATCAAAGTTTCGGGATTCAGCCGCTCGGCGCTGGAGCGCGGAAGATGTTCCTGAAGATCGTCGAGATTCCACGGCGGCGCGTCGCCCCAGGCGGGAAAACCCGCCATGTCCGCCAGGCGGCAGGCCATTTGTACGATCAACACCGGCGCTCGTGCGTCGGATCCATAGGGATCGTGGTGATGCGCCATCGCGCTGCCCAGCCCCGGCGGCAAACGCCACTGGTCCGCGAGACATTCGGCGAGTTGACAGTGGTCCACGCCGAAGAGTTCGTTCTCCATTGTCAGCATTTGCCGGGCGTCGGGCGCGCCCACTTGCAGCAGACGGTTGTAGGCCACGGGATTCGCCGTCAACAACGCCAATCGTCCGGAGTCGTGCAACAATCCGAGCGTGTAGCCGCGGTCCCACTCCATCAAACTATCCGCGGCCAAATCTCCCGCGAGCAAAGCGCACGCCAAATTGTGACGCCAGCATTCGCGAAAGCAAGGCGCGCCCGCGGCGGAGAGCGAGAAATTTCGCAGAGCCACGGTCAGTGCGAGACCGCGAACCGCTTCGAGTCCTAGAAACGCCAACGCTCGAAGGATTCCCGTGATCGGCGGACGATGCGCGTAGAGAGGCGAGTTGGCCAGCCGTAAAATATCGGCGGCCAACGCCGGCTCGCTTTCGATGAGTTGGCTAAACTCCTTGAAGGAGGCTCGCTCGTCACAAGCCATCGAAAGCAAGCGCGACGCAACGGGTGAAAAGACCGGCAGCGCCTGAATGAATCTGGGAAGTTGTGTATTCGCGCGCGTTTCGGTCACAGGAAGAGAATCGGCATCCTGGACCGGATGGTGCGCGTTTGTCAAACCGGCATGTTACTTGTTTTCAACAACCGTAACCGTGAGCTAACTCCGAAGTTTTCGAAGCATTACGCCGCGGTCGTTTGGGCCGGCTCATTGGGCACGCACAATTGATAGCCCATGCCACGAACGGTGCGAATCAGCCGTTGCTCGAATCCGTAGTCGACTTTGTGCCGCAGATAATTGATGTAGACATCGACGACGTTAGTCCCGGAATCGAACGCCAAGTTCCACACTTGATCGATGATCGCCGCGCGAGTCAAAGTTCGACCGGCGTTGAGCATCAGCAATTCGAGCAGCCCGAATTCCTTGACCGTGAGTTCAATGCGGCGGCCGCCGCGACTCACCGTGCGAGCCACGCGATCCAGTTCCATATCGGCGACCTTGAGGGTCGCCGTGACGGCCGTTCCTCTGCGTCGCAGCAACGTTCTTACGCGGGCGCTGAGTTCCAGCATCGAAAAGGGCTTGGTGAGATAGTCGTCCGCGCCGCCATCGAGCGTCGCGACGCGATCGGCGGTTTGCGAGCGGCCGGAGAGAACCAAGATCCGCATATCCGGCTTGATCGCGCGCAGGCGCCGCACCACTTCACTGCCGTCCATACCGGGCATGGACATGTCGAGGATCACAAGGTCGTAGTCGACGGTCAAAGCCATTTGCAGAGCTTCCGCGCCGTCGTAACTCTGGTCCACAGCGTAGGATTCGGCGGTAAGACCGCGGCTGATAAACAACGAAACGGGCCGATCATCGTCGGCAATCAGGATTTTCATGGGGGGTACCTTTTTTCCTTTTAGAGAGTATTTAAATTTTCTAGCGTTGACTTCAGGCCGCCGTCGCTTCGCTTCGCCGGTTGAAAACCGGGGCGTAGTGGCCGGGGCGATAGAGGATCGTGACCGGGTCGAAAGCTCCTGCGTGCCGGTAGTAAGCCTCCAGTTTCAGCCGCAAACGTCGCGCTTCCACGCGAACGATGGAATCGTGACGCTGATCGTAATGTTCGCCGCGATCGAATACGTCGCGGCCAATGGTGTATTCCTTGAGTGCGTCCGCTTCCCCCGCCAGCGTGCGATCCACCGTATACGTCAGGAATCGGCACAAACGAACGGAGTGGATGAACTCGTTGCTGGCCAGAATCTTGGTGAGTTGATCGCGGATTTCTGCGACCGAGGGCTCCGAGACCGTGCCAGCCGATGCATCGTCGTGCGACGCCGCGGGTGCGAGGTTCGAGGATAGCGACGCAACTAAGTTCGTCGCACGGGCCAATTGCGCGGACACTTCCTGGATCAATCCTTGGCAGCGTGCCAACTCATGGCGCGCGTGTTGAAGCGATTGGGTATCACTGCTCGTCGCCAGACTCATTGGGTGTCCTGGTTGGATAACGTTGCCGCGCAGCGCACCGATTGCCACGCCGCCTCGATGGCTTGCGTCAGATCGGCGCGGGAAATCGGTTTGTGGAGCGCCGCCCGCGCGCCCAGTTTTCGCGCCATGTGACCGTAGGTTGCCACCTGGCCGGAAATCACAATCACCGCGAGACCCGGCCGGTTCTTGCGAACCCACAGCAGCGTCTCGATACCTTCTTGGTCGGGCATGATCAAGTCCAGCAGCAGAATATCGGCATCGCGCTTTTGCAGCGCCGCGACGGCTTGCTTGCCGTTCTCCGCGACGAAGACGTCAGCCGCGATCGGCTGGATCATCGTGCGCAGCAGATTCCGAACCTGATGGTCGTCGTCCGCGATGATCACCCGCGGTTTCGGTGTGGATGAAAGCGTATGCGACGCCACGGATGCGTCTGACGTGTCTGATAGTGCTAATGTGTTCACGCCTTTTCTAATGCATTCTTTATTCCAAATCGGCTCGCCGGTGAAGTCATTGTTTATCAGCGGCTTAGAACAACATTACGAGACGAAGCTGCGTCCGAGATTCTGGAATCCGTCCGGCTTTCCAGAATTCATTCCAGAATTCGCTCCAGAAAACCCTATACTGGCGGAATGGCTCAGGAGCCGGCAGACTCAACCGCGCTCGTGTTGGTTGTTGAGGACGAAGAAAAAACTCGCAGAATGTGCGTGGAGGTTTTGCAGACGGCGGGCTTTCGCGTCCGCGAAGCCGAAGCTGTTCCGCAAGCCATCAGTGTGCTCGAAGAAGGCGGCGTAGATATCGTGCTCAGCGATGTCTCGATGCCGGGAATCGACGGTATGAAGCTTTTGGAAATGACCAAAGCATACTATCCGGCCACCAATGTCGTGATGATGACCGGTTTCGCCACCGTCGCCAGCGCCGTGGAAGCGATGCGGATGGGCGCCGCCGATTATGTGACGAAACCGTTCGTTCCCGAGGACCTGACTTGCCGGCTGTCGCGGTTGGTCGAACGCCGCGGCATGGAAATCGAGAACCGCGCGATGCGCGCGCAACTGGGGAATCTCACCGGCGCGGGCAAAATGATCGGCGTGTCGCCCGCGATGCGGGAGGTGTTCAAGTTCGTGATGCGCGTGGCGCCGGTGCGCATGCCGGTTTTGATCCTCGGCGAAAGCGGGACCGGCAAGGAGCTGGTGGCGCGCGCGATTCACGATAGCAGTCCCGCCAAAGAGAAACCTTTTGTCGCGGTGGATTGCGGAGCGCTGCCGGAAAACTTGATCGAACGCGAATTGTTCGGTCACGTGCGAGGCGCTTTCACCGATGCACGGCAAGATCAGCCGGGATTGTTGGCCGGCGCGGGCGACGGCACGCTCTTCTTCGATGAAATCGGCGAGTTGCCGATCGCGTTGCAAGCGAAGTTGCTGCGCGCACTTCAGGAAAAGGAATTTCGGCCGCTCGGCAGCACCTACGTGGTGCCGCTAGGAGCGCGCGTGATCGCCGCCACCAACCGCGATCTGAAGGAAGCGATCGCCCAAGGTGGATTCCGCGCCGATCTGTACTATCGCCTGAACGTCGTATCGATCACGCTTCCTCCTTTACGTGAACGAACGGTGGACATTCCCATGCTGGCGCAGCATTTTCTGAATCGCCTGACGGAGTCGGGACAAGTCGCCGGGGGTATTTCCCGCCAGGCGCTGACCGCGCTATCGCAATATCGCTGGCCGGGAAATGTTCGCGAACTGGAGAACGCGATTCAGTCGGCGGCCCTCTTGGCCGGCAGCTCGACGATCGCGGTCGCGGATCTGCCGATCGAACTGCGTACGTCCCAGGAAAAACTTGAGGCCGCCGCGCCGGCCCCAGCCAAGAGCAAGCTTTCCTACTTGCAGGAGATCGAGCGCCGGGCGATTCTCGACGTTCTCTCCGCGGCGCACGGAAATCGCATTGAAGCGGCGCGCCGCTTGGGAATCAGCAAGAGCACCATCTACGCCAAGATCAAGGAATACGGAATTGTCGAGCGCAGCAACGTGTCGTTCGAAGCCGAAATGGGCTGACGTATGGAAATCCGTTCAGGCCTCCGATGGCTGATTCTTACGGGCTTCGTTGGCCTGGCGGGTTTTGCCGGCGCGGCTTTTTTCATCCTGTCGCGGATCGAAGTCAATGGACTGATCTATCGCCGCATCTCACTCAGTAAAGACGTCGTCGCGGATCTGGTTCCGCCGTCGCAGAATCTCCTGGAGATTGCGCTGCTCTGCAGTTTGATCGACGGCGCCGAAGATGCGGCCGGCCGGCAGCGCCACATCGACCGTTTCAACGCGGCGCGCGATGAATTCCAGCGCGATCATCGCGATTACATGCAGCGGATGCCGGAAGGTCCGCTGAAGGAACAGATGAAGGGCCGCGCTTACGCGACGGCACAACTGTACATTGCGATCGCGCAGCGGGACTTTCTTCCGCTGGTTTTGGCCGGACGCCGGGAAGAGGCGCATCGGGTCCTGACGTCGCAGTTGTTGCCGATTTTCGACGAGCACTCCCACGCCATCGATGAAACCGTGAAGCTCGCCAACAACGAGGCCGCGCAAGGAGAGGCGGAAGCGGCGCGCCTGGTGGGGATTTACGAGGGCGTCATGGCGGGAGCCGGATTGCTGGTGCTGGCGGTGGGAGGATTTTTCTTTACGATGATTGCTCGCCAGATTTCCCGGCAAGCCGAAGACCTGGTGGCGCGCGTCGAGGAACGGACCGCGGAATTACGCATCGCCAAAGAACGAGCGGAGTCGGCGGACCACATGAAGTCCGCGTTTCTCGCCACCATGTCGCACGAATTGCGAACACCGCTGAATTCCATCATCGGATTCACGGGACTGGCCGTGAAGGAAATGGCGGGACCATTGAATGCCGAGCAAAAGAAGCAACTCGGCATGGTCCAAAGCAGCGCTCGCCATCTGCTCGCCCTGATCAATGACGTATTAGATATCTCCAAAATCGAGGCTGGACAGTTCGATTTGAAGCGTGAGTCCTTTGACTTGCGACAGTCTCTGGAGAAGGTTGTTGAATCGGTCCGCCCATTGGCGGAAAAACGGGGATTGAGTCTGTCGACGGAGATTTCGCCGAATGTGGGGACCATCGTGGGTGACCGACAGCGTGTGGAGCAAGTGTTTTTGAACCTCTTGAGCAATGCAATCAAATTCACCGAGCGCGGAGGAGTGCTGGTAAGATGCATCGGGGACCGCGACTGCGCGATTGTTTCCGTTCGCGATTCCGGGATCGGCATTGAGCCACGCGATCTAGATCGCCTGTTCCAACCTTTTTCTCAACTGGACACAGGGCTGGCGCGGAAACGGGAAGGGACCGGGCTGGGTTTGTCGATCTGCAAGAAGTTGACTGAGATGATGGGCGGTTCCATTTCGGTGGAAAGCCGTCCGGGCGAGGGCAGTACGTTTAGTTGTCGCATTCCTTTGGAGAAAAACACAGCGTGAAGCAAACGATTTTGGTGATTGAAGACAACGAGCAGAACCTTTATCTGATGCGCTTTCTCTTGCAACAACACGGATTCGAAGTGCTGGAAGCAACCGATGGCAAACAGGGCATCGAAATCGCGCGAGACAGCAAGCCGGACTGCATTCTGCTGGACATCCAGCTTCCCGGCATGGACGGCTACGCAGTCGCGGCGACGATTCGCGACAATCCCGAGTTGAAAATGACACCTATTGTCGCGGTGACGTCGTACGCGATGATGGGCGATCGCGAACGCGCGCTCGCCGCCGGCGCCACCGACTACATCGAGAAGCCCATCAATCCGGATACGTTTGTGGATCAAGTGCGGCAACACATGCCATAGTTTGGGCCGCCTTTTCGCGTGCGGGGTGACACGTGGCCAGAGCGTTGATCGTCGATGATGCGGAAGAAAACCTTTACTATCTCGCGGCGCTGCTCAAGAGCAACGGCTACGACGTAGACACGGCCCGCAACGGAAAAGAAGCGCTGGCGCTGGCTCGCGCGAATCCTCCGGCGCTGATCGTTTCCGATATCCTGATGCCGGAAATGGACGGTTTTTCGCTTTGCCGTCACTGGCGGAGCGACGAATTGTTGGCCGGAGTTCCGTTCGTCTTTTACACGGCCACCTACACCGACGATCAAGATGCAAAACTGGCTCTGGATCTCGGCGCTGATCTTTTCTTGCTGAAACCGTTGGAGCCCGACGCTCTGCTGCAATCGATTCAAAAACTAATCGAACAACCGGCCACCGGCGCTCGGCCACAATCGGAACAGCCGGAGATTGTGCTTCAGGAATATAACGGCGCGTTGGTCCGCAAGCTCGAATCCAAGGTTTCGGAGCTAGAGTCATCCAAACGTCAGTTGCAAAGGACGGCGGACTTCCTGCAGTCCATGATGGACTCGCTGCTTCTGCAAGTGGTCGCGCTCAGCGCGGAGGGCCAGGTTGTCGCGGCCAATGAACCAGCCAATCTCACCGGCTCGCCCACACCGCAGTGGATGCGGCAATTGCGAATCGGTTCGGATTTCATCGCCGCCTGCCGCGAGGCGTTAGAAGACGATGAGACGTTCTTCGCGGAAGTAGCCAAACTCCTTCGAGGAGATATTCCCGCTCTCACGCGTGAGGTCGTGTCCGGCCGTCATGTCGGCGCCCGCCGGTATTCCATGCGCGGGCGGCCGCTGAAAGAGGGCATCGAGCGCGCGCTTCTAACGATAGCCGACATTACCGAGGTCCGGCAGGCCGAGGAACAGCAGGCACTCAGCGAGCGACAGTTGCAGCAAGCCTTAAAACTGGAAACGGTGGGCCGATTGGCAGGAGGCGTGGCTCACGATTTCAATAATCTCCTGACCATTCTGGACGGCTATGGCGGCATTCTTCTCGCGCGGCTCGGCCCGGACGATCCGTCGCGCCCCATGATCGAGGAGATGAAGCGAGCCAGCGAAGCGGCCTCCGAACTGACGCGCAAGTTGACAGCTTTCAGTCAGCAAACAATCCTCGATCCGAGAGTCTTGGACCTGAGCGAGGTCGTCGCCGGTCTGGAGCGTTCGATTCGCGCCCTGCTGGGCGGCAAAGTCCGCCTGAAAACCCAGTTGGGACGCGATGTGGGCCGAGTCCGGGCCGACCGCGGGACCCTCGAACAAGCGATTATCCACATTGCCGCAAATTCTTGCGACGCCATGCCGCAAGGCGGCGAGCTCTCCATCGTGACGCAGGAATCCTCTCGCGGCGAACATCGCTATGCTTCGCTGTCGTTGAGCGATACGGGTCACGGGATGGATGAGAACGTTCGCGCCCGCATCTTCGAGCCTTTCTTCAGCACCAAGCCGCAGAGTCAAGGAACGGGTTTGGGGATGGCCATGGTCTTTGGCTTTGTGAAGCAAAGCGGAGGAGAGATCGAAGTCGATAGCCAGACCGGTTGTGGGACAACGATCAGGATCTACCTGCCGGTGGTGGAAAGCGAAGAGGTTGATTCGTCCGCCAAACCGCCGGCGGCGGCCGAGAGCCGGCGCGGCGGCGGAAAAGAAACCATACTTCTCGTGGAGGATGAAGATAGCGTCCGCAAATTTACGAAGCTGATTCTCGCGGGCAGCGGGTATCAGGTGCTGGAAGCTTCCGACGGCGCGGCCGCGATCGCGATGGCGCGCGAGTACGCGGGGGCCATCGATCTGTTGATCACCGATGGATTGATGCCGGGCGCGAGCGGCGCGGAAGTCGCGGCAACTTTGCAGCCGCTGTTTCCCCGCATGGGCGTTCTGTTTCTCTCCGGTTTCACCGACGATCCGGCGATCCGCGAAGGCGTGCTGAAAGCGCGCGCGGCGTTTCTGCAAAAGCCGTTTTCGCCCGAAAATTTGCTGCGTAAAGTACGCGAGACTTTTAAGACCTGAAGTGTACTAGCTCGCGACGCTCAAGGCTTCGCCGTCGAGAACTTTGCGAACGGTCGCGGTGAGAGTTTCCGGATCGTAGGGCTTGGCGAGCACGTGGATTCCGGCCGGCAAGTTTTTCGAGGCCAAGAGATCGTAGGAATATCCTGAAACGTAAATCGCTTTGACGCCCGGCTGAACTTCGAGAACACGCTCCACCAATTCGCGTCCGTTCATCCGCGGCATGACCACGTCGGTGAGCACCAAGTCAATCCGTTCGTTGCCCAATTGCACCAACTTGAGCGCTTCTTCGCCGTCGGCCGCGGTCAGCACGCGGTAGCCGCTGGCGCGTAGAATCGCGGTTGTGAGACGCCGCACCGCTTCTTGATCTTCGGCGACCAGCAACGTTTCTTTCCCCGGCAACTGCCGGGCGGGCGCTTTCTTCGCGGCCACCGGCACTTCGCTCGCGGCCCGCGGCAGGCAGGCCGTAAATCTACTTCCCTGCCCCAGTTGACTTTCCACCTTGATGAAGCCTTTGCTTTGTTGCACGATGCCGTAGATCGTCGCCAAACCGAGACCCGTTCCGCGTCCGACTTCCTTCGTCGTAAAGAACGGCTCAAAAATCCTTCGCTGTACTTCTTCCGTCATTCCAGTGCCGGTGTCCGACACCGCGATCGCCGCGTATTCACCGGGGACCGCTTCGCCGGAATCTTGCTCGCCGCCTTCGAGTCGCAGCGTCGCCGTGGAGATTGTCAGCTTGCCGCCGCTGGGCATGGCATCCCGCGCATTGACCGCGAGATTCACCAGCACTTGATGCATTTGCACGGGATCGGCCAACACCACCACCGGACGACGCTCGTGTTCCACCAGAACTTCGATGTCCTCGCCCAGCAATCGCCGCAACATAATGAGCGACGAATCGACAAGCTCCGCCAGATCGACCGGCTGCGGGCGAGGGTCCTGCTTGCGGCTGAAGGTGAGAAGTTGTTGCGTGAGCCCGGCGGCATTGCGTGCCGCGTTGTGGATTTCGCGGATCGCTTCGAGCGCGCGGTCTTTAGGATCCATTCTCTCCAGCAACAATCCGCTGTAGCCGTTGATCACGGTTAACAGGTTGTTGAAATCGTGCGCCACACCGCCGGCCAATCGTCCGACGCTTTCCATCTTCTGCATTTGACGGATGCGCGCTTCGGTCCGGCGACGCTCGGTAATATCCCGGCAAATGATCTGAACCACGCCCGAGGGCATGGTGTTCCAATGCAGTTCCACGCCGATTCGCGAGTCGTTCGGGCGCAACACCTCGGTTTCGGCCGTATCGCCGTTGGTGTTGTCGTCCGCCAGGACAAATTGGTTCCCACAACTAAAAACTTCCGCGATGTTCACCGAAAGCAGTTCTTGTTTTGATCGGCCGGTGAGCGTACAAGCTCGTTGATTGACGTCCAGAATCACGCCGCCGCGGCCGGTAATGAAAATCGCGTCGACCGCCAGATCGACCAAGGTACGGAATCGCTCTTCCGATTCCCGCAATTCCTTCACGGCTTGATCGAGTTGTTCAACGGTGTGACGCGTGCGAACTAAACTCGCGCGCAAGTTCCGTCCCAACAAACCGACTCCCGCCGCCACGACAGCGAGAATGCAATCGATTTGGATGACGGTCCGATAAGTTGTGGCGCTGCGCGTCATCACCTGGCCGTGCGCAACCGCCGTCATTTCCCGCAGGCCGATTCCGGTGACGATGATCACCGTGGTCACCGCTAAGCCCAAATACCAGGCGGGATCGAGCAGCAACGCCGCGACAACAAGCACGCCGGGAAAGATTAAAATCGCGATACTTCGAACACCATCGGAAGCGGAAATGGCGAGGGCTGACGAAAAATACAACATGGTGGCAATGCTGATCCGAACGGCAAGTTTCCTGTGGCCTCGCAAGCTGTAAACGAGAGCGATGACGATTCCGGCGAATGCGATTCCGATCCGCCAGCGATCCGCGCTTTGCCTACTGGTGAGAAAACCAATTCCCAAGCCCATGAGAATCAACGCCAGAAGATGCTGAAGCGTGCGAGCCAGTGAGATTGCCTCACGGACAGTGCCGGGAATTACGCGCGATGAGCCCCTACTGCTAAACATCAGTCCCTACCAAAGAGTTATGACACTGTATCACGCCGAATTCAGCGGGTTTGTAAAGATGATTGAACTTCGCGGTCTGCATAAGTGACTCTCGTCAAACGCCCAGGGTGAATCGAAGATTAATCCAAGACCTCGCGAACCTTGCGGGCTAAGTCCTCCGCACTGAATGGCTTTTGCAGGAAGCGCACGTTCTCCTCGAGGATTCCATGTTGCACGATGACATCGTCGGTATATCCCGACATGTACAAGACCCGGATGCCCCGCCGTTTCTGCGTAAGCTGCGCGACCAATTCCCTGCCGCTGGCGCCCGGCATCACGACATCCGTCAGGACCAAATGAATCGGCTCGTGATGTTGCTCGCAAACTTCCAGCGCTTGCGCCGGACCCGATGCTTGAATCACGCGGTATCCGCAGTTTCTCAACGCGAGCGCCGTAAAATTGCGAACGTCGTCCTGATCCTCGGTCACCAGAATCGTTTCAGTTCCCACCAGCGAAACGCGCGCGGGCGGTTTTTCGACCGCCGGCGTGGCGTGGTCCAACAGCGGCAAGTAGATTTTGAACGTCGTGCCATGATCCAGCTCGCTGTAGACGTAAATATGTCCGCCGCTTTGACTCACAATGCCTTGCACCATCGCCAATCCCAGTCCCGTGCCTTTGCCGGCTCCCTTGGTGGTAAAGAATGGCTCGAAGATCTGGCGTTGTGTCGCCGCGTCCATTCCGATTCCCGTGTCGGTGACCGCGAACATCGCATATCGTCCGGCTTGCGCGCCGGAATGCGCCGCGGCGTAAACTTCGTCGTGCTCCACGACGCTGGTCTCCAGCAGAAGGCGTCCGCCGTTGGGCATGGCGTCGCGAGCGTTCACCGTGAGATTCATGATCACCTGCTCCAACTGATGGCGATCCGCGTGGACCATCGGGTTCTCCGCGTTCAGCGCCAAGCCGACGGCGATGTCCTCGCCCACCAAGCGGCGCACCAGCGACTGCATATTCGCCAACACGTGGTTCACATTGAGGGTCTGCGGCTGCAGGATTTGCTTGCGGCTGAAAGCCAGCAATTGCTGGGTCAATGCGGCGGCGCGCTCGCCCGCCTTCACGATCTCTTCCAGATCGCCGCGGGTGGGATTGTCCTTCGCCATCGGACCCAAAAGCAATTTGCTATAGCCGTTGATGACGGTGAGTAAATTGTTGAAGTCGTGCGCGACGCCGCCGGCGAGGCGGCCGATCGATTCCATCTTCTGCGCTTGCGCCAGCTGGGCTTGCAGTTCCTTCTCGCGCTCCTGAGTCCGCACGCGCTCGGTGACGTCAACCAGACTGGTCAACAAATAGCGCATGCCGCCTTGCTCGAACGAGCTGACGCTCAACTCCGCAAAAAACTTGGCGCCGTTAAGCCGCTGGACGGTCGTGAGAAAGCCGTCGATCCGGCCGTGCGCGCGCACCGTCTGAAGCATTCCCGCGCGAACTTCCGCGTCGATCAGTCCGATCTCGACAGAAGTCCGTCCCACGACTTGCTCGGCCGACGAGGCGTCGATCATCTGCAAAAGCGTGTCGTTCACTTCGTCGATTCGCCCGGTTTCCAGTTCGCTGACCAGCATCGCCACAGGGCTGGCGTGAAAAATTGTGCTCAAACGCTGCTGGGAAACGCGCAGCGCTGCTTCGGCGCGGTCGCGCTCGGTGATGTCCAACACGGAAACCACGGCGTGGCGGCGGTCGTCGATGAGAATGGTTTCGAGCGAAAGCAACCCCGTGCCGATCTCTCCATTCTTCCGGGCAAAGCGATGCAAAACGTGAGCAACCCGGCCCTGCGTTTGGACGCGTTTCGCCACTTCCTCGCGCGCGGCCGCGTCGACCGGTAGTCCGACCTCCCCAGGCGTCTTGCCCAATACTTCCCGGCGCGTGTAGCCGGTCACGCGCTCGAATGCGGCGTTGACATCGACGAAGCGATTATCGTTTTCGAGATCCTGCAGGCTCATCGCGGTGGGGCTGGAGCGAAACACGTTGGAGAAGACTTCCCGCGACGATCGCAAGGCATCCTCCGCGCGATTTCGCGCGGTCACGTCCAGCGTGTTGGTCACCATGCACGCCTTGCCGTCGATGTCGATCGGCTGCGCCGAAATCACCGCGTCGCGAATTTCTCCGTCTTTGCGGCGAAAGGAAAACTCCAGGTTTTCGGCGCGTCCTTCTTGGCGGACCAGTTCCACCAAGCGCGCACGGTCTCGCGGATCGATCCAGAAACCTTGCTCCGCATAGGTCCGCCCGATCAGTTCGTCGCGGCGATATCCGGTGACCCGTTCGCCAGCTTCGTTGACGTCGATCACCCGCCCGGTTTCCAATTCCGCCAGCGCAATCCCCGCGGGACTCGATCGAAAGAGCGCGGCAAATTTCTCCTCCGACTTCCGCAGCGTAGCTTCCGCTTGTTTACGCGCGGTGATATCGACCAGCGAGAACAACACGGTGGACCAGGATTGATCGCACCCGGGAGCGGGCGTCGTTTCCATGTCGCCCACGAGCGGCTTGCCTTGCAAGGTTCGAAGCGGAATCTCGTGCCGCGCCAGCGGCTTCCCGGCATAAAGCGCCAGCAATCCTTGGCACAGGACCGGAAGAGATTCCGAGGTGAGCATGCTCCTCCAGTTCTCCAGCAGATCCGCTTTGTCCCGGGCCTCGGCCAGTTTCAGTGCGTCGCGGTTGAAGTCCAACATCGTCGCGCGATTCAAACACGCCGCGAGGTCGTGGGGATGACTGAGGAGATATTGGCGCAAGTCGCCTACGCCGGACTTGGCCAGCTCATCCAGGCAGAGGCGAACACCCGAAAAATCCGCTTGCCATAACGGCACGGGAGCGCTTTCAAAGAGGAGACGGAACCGGTTCTCGCTGTCGAGCAGTTTTTGCTCAGCCAATTTGCGGGCGCTGATATCGCGCACGGTGCTGATGATGCCCATGATCTCCCCGGACTCGTTCAGCAGCGGACCGCTCACGTGGGAGGTCCATCCGGCGCCTAATGGCGTTGAGAATGGAAACTCGGTCGTCTCTACTTTCTTACCGGCGAGAATGCGCTCCAGTTTTTCGATGACTCCGACCTCTTCCAGGAACGGAAACACCTCCGCCGGATGGCGCCCCAATACTTGTTCCGCGGGAACTCCGCTGAGTTCCTCCATGAACTTGTTCCAAACCAGATAACGCATGTCGCGGCCGCAAACCGCCACACCCTCGCAAGCGCTCTCGATAATCTGGCGGCTGAATTGGTAGGCCGTCCGTAGTCTCCGCTCGATCTCGCGAAGATCTTCCTCGTTCTGTTTTCGGGCGCTGATGTCCTCGACGAATCCTTCGTGCCAGAGATTCTCTCCATCCGGCCCGCGGGCGATGCGCGCGCTCATCGAGACCCAAATCGGCATCCCCTCCTTGCGTTTTAGCCGGCACTCGAAGCCCCGCACCGCGCCGTACTTGTCGAGCAAATGAAGGAACTTGATCCGCTCCTGCTGATCGAGCCAAATCTGTTGAATCTCTCCGCTAACGGATTCACTCAATTCCTCGCGGGAAGCGTAGCCCAGCATCCGCGCCAGAGCGAGATTCGCCGCCAGTATCTTCCCGTCGGAGATTCGGTAGATGCCTTCCAGTGCGTTTTCGAAGATTTCGCGGTATTGTCTTTCCGCCTCTTCGCGGCCTTGCGCGGCGATCTTCTGTTCGGTGATGTCGGCCTGCGCGCCCACAAATCGCAGCGGCTTGCCGTCGGGGGTTCGGCTCACCACCGCGCCGCGGGCGCGCACCCATTTCCAGGAACCGTCCTTGCACCGCAAACGATACTCCGCCTGATAGAACGGCGATTGTCCGCGCAGGTGCAGATCAACGGTGGCCAATGTCGAGATAACGTCGTCGGGATGAAGCCGGCCTTCCCACTCCACGCGACTGCTTGCGATTTCGTCGTCGCGATAGCCGAGAATTTCTTTCCATCGCGCGGAGTAGAAGACCTCATCGGACTGGACATTCCAATCCCAAATGCCGTCTCGAGCGCCTTCGACGGCCAGTTTCCAGCGCTCCTCGCCGAACTGGAGTTCGGTGGATTGTTTGTCCGCCTGATTTATTACAACGTTGCTCATCTTGGCTGTCTACTTTTGCACGCAAACGGCCAAAGTGCGCAGGCGCGGCAAATTTCGGCGTTAGCTAACCGTTAGGACGCCAGGCGAGGACGCCTGTCCCACTATTTGAAAACAGGCGCTTGGCCCGGGAGCGTATAGCGCAGATTCAAGTAAACGGTATTGTCATGCGCCGACTTCGGCGCGCCTGCCGCCACATACCACGGATCGCGCAACATGTATTCGTATTGACCGATCAGGCTGAGCGCACCGAGTCGCGGGTTCTTCCAAAAGGTCCGGACGAATCCCCAAGTGATTTCGTTGAGCGCGCGATTTTGGCTGTTCGGCGAGCCCGCGAATCCATAACCAATGCGCGTTGTACCGTTGGCGTCGAGCAATGCGTCGCGTCCGATGTAGATTCCGCCATAGTAGGCGAAGAACTGCCACGTTCCGCGCGTGAACTCGATGCCGTCGACGGTGCCATCGGCGTGAATCGGGCTCAAAGAACCGTCGGAACGCACGGCCACGTCCGGCGCTTGACCAAAAAGATAGCGGCCGCCACCGTCGCTGAGGAAATTCGTGGAGATCACACGGAATCCTTTGAACAGTTCACCGCTCGCGCCGAACAACAATCCGCCGCCTTGCGCCGTGAAGGTCTGCTGTGCGCCAAGACCCGTGGTGTTCGAGTTGAAAACTTTGAAGGTGCGTTCGACACCGCCGATTTCAAAGTGCAAGCGCGACGTTGGATCGACCGCGACCTTGAAGATGACGTCGGGATGAACCGAAGGCGTCGCGTTCGCGGGATTGGCCGTGCCGATGTTCGACGCATTGTCCAACTGCGACGCGCCGTACGAACCGAGCGCGCTGGGCAAGGTGATCGAACTTCCTCCGGCGTTTCCGCCCATGTATTGGTCCGGATTTTCCAGCGCGATTCCCACCGCCACCCGATCACCCGCCGCATGATAGACCACGCGAACGCCCGGCTGCCGTGTCCACGTCAAGCCGGCCACGTAGTTCACGTCCATCGCTTGTGAATAAAAGATATCCGCGGGCAGCGGAGAAGTCCCCCGGCGATTCGGAGTCAGCAGGCTCCAACTCTGACCGCCCAAAAACTCCCACTGATTCTTGCGCACGTCCACCCAGAACAAACGCAAGCGCGGCATGAACGCGCCATTGGTAACGGTCAAGCCGGTTGACGGATTGGTCCCAAGAAAATCAAATTCGTTGTAGCCGATGAAGTGCGCGCCGCCCCATGCGCCGTCCACGCGAAAACCGATGCGGCTGTTCTGAGGAGAGAAGCGCGCTTCGGAAAGCTGCGACGTCGCGGCGGTGTTGTAGGGGATGCTGCCGAAATTCGTGCCGATGCCCGAGCCCGCGTCTTTGTCGCGAGCCACAAACGTGGCGTCCATGAAAGCCACCGGCGTCAGGCAGGTGCTTCCAATGCGAAGATACGGGGGAGTCTCGCCGTTTTCAGGCGCGTCGCATGGGTTGGTTGAAGCAGGACTGGTGAAAGCAGGATTGGTGAAAGCAGGATTCGTATGACCGATCCCATCGGGCTGGGCGGCGATCTTGCTCGCCGGCTGGATTGCAGGCTTCGGCGCGGGAGCGGCGGCACGCGTCTCCAGTTGTTCGATCGCTTTGGCTAATTCTTCGATCTGCTTCCGTTGGGCGGCGAGTTGCGCGCGCAACGTTTCTAAATCGTCCGCAAAAATCGGTCCAGCCAACAATGTCAGTGACAAAAGGAAACCCAGCGTCTTTTTCATGTGCAGTCCTCTCAGAGTTCGGTCGTTTTTCTTACTCAGAACTCTCATCGGCCTGGGCCGAAAGACCCAACAGGAATAGGGAGTGAGCTAACGGTTAAAAAGGGGGGAGCGGAGGAAGGAAATTCTTACTGCCCAAAGACGATACGGCTTTCGGATTCGAATCCGCGGTAGTGATCGAACACCACTTTTGACGCCTGCGAGACTCCCGTTGTTTGCTGCGAACGGATCATCATTTCAGCGGGAACCAACCGGTCGCCCCAATAGCCGTAGAGAACCGCCAGGCTGAAATGCGCGAGCCCCGTCCCGCGCGGGATCATCAACATGTCTCTGGTGACCAGCAAGATTCGAAACTGGTCGTCCGTCAAAACGGTCCCGCGGCAGGCCAGGTTTCCTCTCCACTCGTGGCCGAACGAGCCGCGAACACGAAGCGAGCAGATGTCGTCCTCGGGGCGCTCTTGATAAGAGAAGGCCCTCAAAGTTTTGCCATTCACGGTCATGTCGCCTTCGAAATGCAGAGCGAAGTTCGGATCGAACGCGATATTCTCAACCAACTCGGACCAGTAAGGACCCGGAACGGGTCCCTTGCTTGAGCTCGGCAGTTCTAACAGCTCTTTGGTTTTGCCGGCCGTCCGAAATTTCAGAGTCCCATCGACCACTTGCAATTCGTGTTGCCACTGGCCGCCGCCGGAGAAGTGAATCGTCTGCCGGGCCACGAAGTTCTTCATTTCCTCGGCCATAGTCTGGGCGCGTTCACGCAGACCCTTGACCGCGGACTCGTCGGTGTAACGCCGAACCGGCATCGCGAACGCATCGGTCGTCTGAATGTACGACTCGGGAAGCACTAACTGAGGATCGGGTCCGGGCGTGGTGGGTCTCGCTCGCTCGACTCCATCGCCTCCATCGTCGCTGGCTTTTTCAGCCTCGCCGAACACACCGGCGTAGACCTCGGGACTGGCTCCCTTCACCAGATCGGCGACGGCCCAGACGGGCACCGCGTAAATCGATTTCGAATTTTCCAGCGGGATGCCGCACACCAAACCGATCGCTCTCCCTTGCGCGTCGAGCACGAGTCCGCCGCTGATTCCAAACGATACTTCCTCGGCAAGATCGAATCGCAACCGGCCATCGTCGTATTCCACGACGAACTTGCCCTGCACCGAAACCAGTTTGCCTCCGGGATAACCCACGACCGTCGCGGTTTGACCCGTCTCGAGAGTCCCGGTGAAAAACGGCACGGCATGCATGCCCTTGTTGACGAGAGGTTCGCGCATCTTCAACAAGGCGACGTCGCGAATCCAGGTGTATTTGTAGTCGCCGGCGCCGGTGTGAATCTTCTCGGCGTCTTTGTCTGTTTCGCTGGTGGCAAAAGAAATCTGATCCGTTTTCACGCCGCGCACGCTGGGATGCTCGCCGGTCGCTTTGATCACATGATAGTTCGTGACCACCCAATCGCAACCGGCATTGAGACAAAAGCCGGTGCCAAACGCTTTCCGGAAGGATTGCAGCCCTTCGACTTTGCTCACAAGCTCCGTGGGCTCGATGCGTGGAACCTCGCGCTTCACCGACGTGCCGGACGTGCTGTTGTTCTCGGCCGCCTTCTCGACGGGGCCGTCGGCGCACGCGGCAACCGCTATGATCATCACCGCCAGCCAATACGAAAATGTCTTGGACATGAATCCTCCTCGATTTCGCGAATCGAACACACGGGTCCTGTGGCGCTCGAGCAGGAGCGCTGGAGGGTGTTGTTTCAATGTGGGATTTCGCGTTTAGCGCGTGGGCCATTTCAGGAACGCGCTCACAACTTTCATCGGTCAGCAGGAAGTGGTCATGAGGATTTCGAGGGCCAAAATCAACAGGGGCGGAGTTAGCTAGCGGTTATCGTTTTGACTATGGAGTACGGCGGCCTTGACGCCGCCTTCACCGTGCGAGGCTTGACTCGCACGGCGCGGACGATGGCGCAGCCTAGCGTGTCCGAGGCAAGCCTCGGACCATCTAAGGCGGACGCGCTGCACGTCATCGCCCTACTTCCGAACTCGGGAACCAGACGGCGTGTCCACTGCGATACTCTCGCCGGAGATCGCGCTGGCCGCCGCGTTCGACACCACTGGCGTCGTTTGGCTTTGCAGATAGCCAAGCAATAGCGTTTGGCCGGCCCGCATCGAGAAGTTGTTTAGCCACGCCAGCGCCACCGTATTCGCGATGCCGGTATCGGCCAGCGACGGCTGACTCACCGGGATGAACGCGATACCTTCGCCGCTGGCCGCGAAAGTCATTCCAGCTAAGTCTACCGACTCCGCCGCCACCAGATAGACCGCCGTTCGCTGCTCCGAATCCGCGGCCAATTCTAATTGCAGAATCGCATCGCCATTCGGTAGACGGCGCTTGGCCTCGGCGGGCGTCGCTGTGGTGCACGTGAGGTTTCGCGACAATCGCCGCGGCCGGGTGGTATTGATGTTGGTGGCGCGCTGCAACGTAATGATCAAGTCCAGCGTGTTTAGGACGCCGTCGCCGCCGCGCGAGGTGGAAGTGTCCGCGGGATAGCCGTCCATGGCGTCGAACAAGTCGGTACAGGCCGACGGCCGAAAGCCGGGCAGGTTCGTGACGGCGCGCAAGATGCTGATCAAATCCAGCGTATTGATGGTTCCATCGCCGAAAGTTCCGGCGGCAATGCCCGTGGCGGGGTCATTTTGAGTAGCTCGCCGAAACTAGTCCGGTGACAGATTGATAAAAATCTGTCAGACTGTCGCGTGGTCAGCAATGAATTCGGGGCATCCACGCTTTGATAATACAATTGGCTCCAGCTGTGTTTGCCCGCCAACTTTACTGAAAGCTGAGCATCGCCAAGGAATTATTTGCGGATCCGTGAGTGCTTGAATCGCAGGAATACAAACTCACCAAGAGGAAAGACCATTGAACGACGACTCCAAATCTGGATTCGCGCCTCTGCCATTTCGAATTCGAGTGGGTGTCACCGGGCATCGGACACTCCCTGACGATGCCGAGACCAGGAAGTCGATTCGGAATGCTATCGAGTCGGTTTTCTGGGATCTGCTTAGCGATGACAACAAACAGAAGTTACAGGCTGCCAAGGACACATCCTCTCCACCCGTACTGTATGAGGTTGTCTCCCCTCTGGCGGAAGGGGCGGATCGAATCGTCGCATCCGTTCTGTTGACGATACCCGGAACGCGACTCAAGGCCGTGCTGCCACTCAGCGTCGATGACTACATGAAAACCTTCTCCAGCGACAGCGCGCGAGACGAGTTTCAAGAGATCTTGGCTACTCACTGTCCCACGCCTATTCGCCTCAGAGAGAAGGGGCTATCGACAGAAAGCACCGACACGAAAACTCAAGCGCAGATTCGGCATGAGGCGTTTCGAGCCGGTGGTCAATACGTCGTGGATCACTGTGACGTACTGCTCGCGCTATGGAATGGAGAGGGTCCCAAGAAGCCGTCAGGAACTGCGGAAGTGGTCGAGTACGCCGTTCGCGAGGGCAAGCCGGTAATCCGCATCTGGGGCGGACAATGCAGCATCCATCATCGAGGTGAAGTCGACCTGCGTCCACTCGAAGGGTTGAGACGATACAACAATCAGGTCTTAGGCAAAGGCGAGCAGGAGGAACGCCGGATCAACTTCGATCGAAAGTTTTTTGGCGAGCAGCCAATTATCGACGAGGGCACACGAAAAGACGTGCGGAAATGGCTACTCTCTCATTATTCGCGATCGTCTGCGATGGCTGGTGGGAGGAAGGCATGGTTCCTGCGAATCGGCATGATTGTGTACATGCTGTCACTGGCGGCAGTGTTGTCCGTTTCCATAGCCATTGTCTTTGATAAGCCATTAGCATTTTGCATCGAGTTCCTATTGCTCATTCTCATTGTCGCAATCTTGACGTTTGCCAGTCGCGATGCGCCAAATACGGCTTGGATTGAAAGTCGAGTTCTGACGGAACGAATCCGCTGCGCCGGCTTCTTGGCGCTTTTCAACCTCGATGCCGCACCCCTGGATACAGTACCCTTCATGGCCCATTGCCACGGCCTCGGCGACTGGATGGTACGTGCGTTCGACGAAATCCGCTGGCAGCGACCTCGAATCGATTCTGTGCCAGGGTTCGATCAACTTCGAGATCACCTCAAAAACCTGTGGTTCGATGCGCAATGCAAGCACCACAGGAAAACAGCCGAAGAACAGCATGCCGCACATGCCAACCTCGAGCGGGGAAGCCTTTGTGTGTTGGGAATCGCGATTGCGGCTGCTGGGCTGCATTGGACCTGGGACAGTTTGCCCGAGATCGTCCGAACACGAGACTGGTTGAAGCTGGCCCTGACCTTTGTCGCGATCATGTCCCCCGCGGTGACCGCGGTTCTCGTGAGCCTCCAGGTGCAGCGCGAGCACAATCGGCTCGCAACGCGAAGTAAGAGTCTAGAAAAACAAATTGAACATTTGAAGACACGGGCGGAGAGCGTGGAGGGTAAAGAACGGCTTCGGGTCCTGGTTGCTGAAGCCGACGAATTCTTCCTACGCGAGAGTCAGGACTGGCTTTCGCTTGTGCGCCACGTTGAGATCAAGGGAGGCTGATCGCAAGCCGTCTATTTCGGGATCCCTGCAGGCGCCGGTTTCAAACGTGTCTCGGAATTTCGCGTGGCAACTGAGAACCTGCTTTGACAGACCTGGGAGAGAATCAGGGAGGTTCTGCCGGTGCCTACCGAACCACTCGCGTCTCCCCGAGAGGTGCGCATCGCCGATTTCCGCGTCAAGGAGGCTCTCGATTGGTTGCTACAAGTCTCGGGCTCGTGGCACGTGATGCTCGACCTACGCAACATCATGAGCGGGTGTCTTCACCGAGGCCCAGGAGTGGGAGATCCCGCACCTTAGCTGGCACACGCTAGGATACAGCGATCTAGTGTTGAGTTGCGCTATTGAGCGCGGACTCGCCGATTTTGTGTAAACTGTCGCGATGCGAATCTTGCGAACATTGTTTCTCGCCCTGCTGAGCCTGATGCTGTCGGCCGCAGCCTTTTCTCAACCGCTTCCGCTCGCCAAGCATCCCGAAGACGTCGGCATCTCCAGCGAACGCGTGGCGCGCATCCACAAACAGTTGCAGACTGACGTCGACAATTCTCGAGTCCCGGGCACCGTGATGCTGGTGGTGCGGAATGGGAAAATCGCCGTGTATGACGCCGTCGGATTCCAAGACCGCAAGGCGCAGAAGCCGATGCAGAAAGATTCCATCTTCCGCATTGCTTCGATGTCCAAGCCGATCACCTCGGTCGCCATCATGATGCTGTCCGAAGAAGGCAAAGTCGATATCGGTGCACCGGTGGCGCAATACCTGCCGGAGTTCAAAGACGTAAAAGTAGGCGTGGAGAAAGCCGCTCTCAAGCGTCCGATGACGGTGCAAGATCTGCTGCGCCATACGTCGGGACTCACCTACGGCGTTTTCGGCAATTCCGCCGTCGACCAGCTTTACCGGGCCGCGCCCATCTTCACGGCCCCATCGCTGGCCGACATGGTCAAGACGATCGCCGGCTTGCCTTTGGCGCATCAACCCGGAGAAGCGTGGGAATACAGCGTGTCCGCGGACGTTTTGGGACGCATCGTGGAAGTGGCCAGCGGCAAGAGCTTCGATGCTTTCATCGCCGAGCGCATCACCGGACCGCTGAAGATGCCGGACACCAGTTTCTTTATCACCGCCGCGCAAGTTCAGCGATTCGCCAAACCGGATGTGCCGAATCCGCTGCTGAACGGCGATCCGACGGTGAAACCCGCGATACTCTCTGGAGGCGGTGGACTGCTTTCGACCGCCGGAGACTACGCTCGCTTTTGTCAGATGATGTTAAACGGCGGCGAACTCGACGGCGTGCGCTTGCTTTCTCCGACAACGGTGGCGCTGATGACCTCCGATCAACTACCGGCGACAACCGAACGTCACACGCCGGTGGCGATGGGCCTGAACGCATTCGGTCCCACGCCGGAGATGGGCACGAGCTTCGGTCTTGGTTTCGCGGTCCGCGTGGACGCCGGCCGGAATCCAGTACCCGGCTCGGTCGGCGATTTCTCATGGTCCGGCGTCACGGGCACGTTCTTCTGGGTGGATCCCAAGGAAAAACTGGTGGCGGTGATGATGGTCCAGACGCCGCAAGGAATCAACGTGCCCAATTACCGGCAAGCGCGGACGATGGTGTATCAAGCGCTCACGAACTGACGACGCGCTGGCGGCCGTTGTCAGAACCATTCGCAGTAGCGAATGGACTCGCTGGCCCGTCCATAAAAATTCGGTCTGGTCGAGGTTAATTCCGGCCGTGCCTGCGTTCTACGGTTGCGTCGCCACACGTCTCCGGTTGACGATAGGCCAGCGCACCCATTCGCTACCGCGAATGGTTCCGACAACGGCAACGCACTACACTAGTTACGAGGCGGGACGGCCGGCAGCGTGCCGCCTTCGGCGAGGATTTTCATGTTTTCCAACGCCCGTGTGAAGACCGCGACCTTTTGTGCCCTGTCTTTCTCGCGGGCGGCATCGTCGGCCAGCATAGAGTTATCGAACATCAGAGTGTAAACGAGCTTCGACGTGGTGGCCGTCACAGGCCGTGCCTCGAGCGTTCCGTGGTAGAGGTTGTACGGCCGGTTTGCCCGAACGGTCTGGGTGTAGGTGTAGGAAAGCTCGGTCTTCCCAACGAGAACCTCGCCCGCCACCGATCGCACGGCGCCGAATTCTCCGTCTTTACCCGAGGTGATCGTGCACGGAATTCGCAACCACTCGCCGATATCGCAGAATTTGCCGACACGCTTCCACACTTCCGCGGCGGGACGATCCACCGCGATTTCCAGTGGAATGGAAATGTAGGTAGGATTGGCGACCACAGGGCTCACCGGCACGGCGCTCGCGCTTTGCGCGGGCGCAGGCGTTTGGGCACTCGCTGCAATCGACAATCCCACCACCGCCAGCACAGCCAGCACACTCAATTGATTCCGCATCGAACGATTCCTCCAAATCATTGGTCTATAAATCTTGCGGGAGAATATCACGCCTGCCGCTGTCGAGTGGCGCTATACATGGCATTCCACCGTGACACGGGAGTAGACTGAGGAGCGATTCGCCTCTTGCGATATGCCCTTTCCCATCCCAAATCGCGCGCGTTCCGGCGAAGTCCTGGCGTCACTCTTTGTCTCTCTGTGCGCGACCACGATGCTAGCGGCGCAAGCCGAAACAGACCTTCTGACAAAGTACGCTCCGTCCGACATTCAGGGCGGCTCGCGCATCTACACGGCTCAATGCGCCGCGTGTCACGGACCGAACGGCGACGGCGTCGCCAAAGTTGATTTGCGCAGCGGGAAATTTTCGCGAGCGTCATCGGATGACGATCTGCGCAAGCTAATAACCACCGGCGTCTCGGGCACGGCCATGCCGCCATTTAAGTTTGACTCGCCGCAACTCAACATGATCGTCGCCTATTTGCGCAACATGCGCGAGTTCGGCTCGCACACAGTAAAGGTGGGCGAGGCGCTCCGCGGACAGACCGTCTTCGAGGCAAAAGGCAAGTGCATCACGTGTCATCGCGTCAACGGCAAAGGATCGCGCATCGGTCCCGACTTGAGCGACATCGGCGGCAGCCGCACTGCGGAGGTCCTCGAACGATCGTTGCTGGACCCCAACGCTTCCATCCAACCGGCGAATCGTTTTGTACGCGCCGTAACGCGCGACGGAAAAACCGTCCGCGGCCGGCGGCTCAACGAAGACAGCTACACGGTCCAGATCATCGACGAGCAGGAGCATCTCGTCTCGCTGGTCAAAGCCGACCTCCGCGAGTACACCGTCATCAAGACTTCGGCGATGCCCTCGTACAAGGACACACTGAATGCCGACGAACGCGCGGATGTCATTGCGTATCTTCTTTCGCTGAAAGGTTCCCAATGACCGTGACAAGACGAGCGTTGTTCGCGCTGTTGCCGCTTGCCCTGTTGCAGTTCGTCCTGATCCCCCACGCGCTGCCGGCGCAAGTTTCCTCGGAACGTTTGCTCCATTCGGCCGATGAACCGCGAAACTGGCTGACCTATTCCGGTGCATATTCCAGCCAACGTTATAGCCAACTGAAGCAGGTCGGCCCGGGAAACGTCAAGGATCTGGAGATGAAGTGGGTTTTCCAGGCGCAGTCGCTGCTCAGTTTCTCCGCCACGCCGCTCGTCGTTGACGGAGTGATGTACGTGACGCAGGCGCCCAATGACATCGTTGCGCTGGACGCAAAAATGGGGCGGATTTTCTGGACGTATCACTATAGTCCGTCTCCCGGCCGGCTTTGCTGCCGCGGGTCGGTGAATCGCGGCGTGGCGATTCTCGGCGACACATTGTTCATGGCCACCGTCGACGCGCACTTACTGGCGATCGACGCCAAAAGCGGGCGATTGGTGTGGAATACCAAGGTGGCCGAAGCGTCGGCGGCGTATGGAATGACGCTCGCGCCGCTGGTGGTGAAGAACAAAGTGGTGGTCGGCGTGGCCGGCGGCGAGTACGGCATTCGCGGATTCATCGCCGCGTACGATGCCGTCAGCGGCAAGGAAAGTTGGCGATTCTATACGATCCCCGGCCCAGGCGAACCCGGCCATGACACTTGGTCCGGCGATTCCTGGGAACATGGCGGCGCTCCGGCGTGGATCACGGGTTCCTACGATCCGGATCTCAACTTGATCTATTGGGGCACCGGCAATCCCGGTCCGGATTTCAACCCGCAACAGCGATCGGGCGACAATCTCTATTCCGACAGCGTGGTGGCGCTCGATGCGGACACCGGAAAACTGAAATGGTATTTTCAGTTCACTCCCCACGATGGTTACGACTATGACGCCACGCAGATCCCTGTGCTCGTGGACGCCAACTGGAACGGCAGCGCGCGCAAGCTGATGTATTGGGGCAATCGCAACGGATTTTTTTATGTCCTCGACCGCGCCTCCGGCCAATTCCTCCTCGGCAAGCCGTTCACGAACGTGAATTGGGCCAGTGGGCTGGACGATCATGGACGGCCGATCCTAACTCCGCAACCTTCCGGCGCCACGATTTACCCGGCCTTGTTGGGCGCGACAAATTGGTATTCGCCATCCTTCAGCCCGCGCACCGGATTGTTCTACATGTCGACGTGGCAAAACTACGGGATGGCGTTGGCGCCCGGAGATCCCATCGAGTACAAGGAAGGCCAGAACTACATGGGCGGCAAGTTTTCGGCGCCCGAGGGCACGGTGGGAATGCCGGGCATGCAACGCGGCGCGATCAACACATGGCACGAGGGAAACGCGCACGGTGTGGTGATGGCGCTCGATCCTCAAACCGGCGAGAAGAAGTGGACCTTCGAAATGCACGACGTGACAACCAGCGGAGTTCTCACGACGGCGTCGGATCTGCTTTTCGTCGGCGGTCGGGAGGGGTTTTTCCAAGCCCTGGACGCCCGCACGGGCGCGCTGCTGTGGAAAGCCAACCTGGGAGGCGAGACCGCCGCCGGCCCAATGACGTATGAAGTGGACGGCCGGCAGTACATCGCGATCGCCGCGGGTCATAGTTTGTTTGTCTTCGGTCTTCGATGACCTGATTAGGGCGTAGTGCTTCATTTGAAAACTTCCGCGGCTTCGCCGCTTCTTTGTGCGGAAAGGCCTCCGCCTTTCCGCAAAACGACTCTCCTTTATTGGGCAAGGCTGCGCCTTGCCCCCTGCGAATGATCGAATTACAATGCCATTCATGTTGCGCGTTTCGAGAGATTCACCGTGCTTGTACCTGACCGCTGTCGCGAAAGATCGCCTACCTGTATTTCGGAGCGAAGCCATTAAAGCCCTGGCCTGCTCCGCATTGGATGAAGCGAGAAAATCTGCGGGATTACTCATTTTGGCCTATGTGATCATGCCTGATCATCTGCATGTTGTAACCGATGGCGCCGTGAAGCCCTCCGAGGCCTTGCGGTTTATAAAAGGTATCGCCAGCCGGAGAGTTATCGATTACCTCAAGAGGCCCGAGTTCGCAGCGTCGCTGGCAAAGCTCGCAGTAGGAACGAGGAAAAGGAACTACCGTTATTCTCTTTGGGAACACCACTCTAACGTCGTGTTGCTTCCGCGAGAGCAGATTCTTATGCAGAAGGTCAACTATACGCATCTCAATCCGGTGCGCCTGAAGTTGGTGCCCACTCCGGAGCAATACCGCTGGTCGAGCGCACGCTACTGGATCGGCAGGCCAGGGCCGGATGAACCGCTGATTCCGAACCTGGATCAGATCGCATGGCGGTCGGCGGCCGGCAAGGCATAGCCTTGCCGGAGAAGAGGAGCGCTCTTTCGGAAAGGCCAAGCCTTTCCGCACAAAGAAGCGGCAGAGCCGCTTGTGGGCGGGCAGAGAAATTCCAGAGTGAGGCACTGCGTGATTGTGGTTCTCGATCCTTGAGGCGGGATTTCGTTTATCATGACGAAAGCCTATGAAGCCCACGCGTTCCTCCGTTTGCCTCGCTTTGAATGGCGCGCTCCTGATGGTGGCCGGATTGCTCGTCGGCGCCGCCGTCCAGGCGGTCCCGTATCCACGGCTCATGCTCGCCGCGCACATTGGCTTCACCGGTAGCGGGACCATTTCCATTCTCGCGGCACTCCTCTTGAGTTCATCGCTCTCGTCGGTTTCAAATCGCGCGGCCGGCGTGATCGTTTGGTGTCATGTGTTGCTGTGGCCGCTAGGTTTTTCCGAAATCGCGGCGGCGTTTTGGGGAACGAACCAAGCCCTGCGGATTGCCGGCGCTCAGGCCGGCGCCACAGGCGGCGCTCCGTGGCAAGAAGGAATCGTAACGGCGTGTCACGCCGTCCCTGCTCTTGCGCTTTTGATCGCCTGGTTGTTGCTGACGGCGGGAATCTGGCGGGTCCTCAGAGAGCGCGCGTGATGGTGCGTCAACTTGAAGTTTCGCACGCACGGACAGATGAGATGTGTTTTAGGCTGCGGAGCAGCTGAAGCTGGCGAAGCCAGCGGTATATTTGTAGCCCACAGCGCAAGCTGTGGGTAAACGGGTCAGGGCAACGAAGCTCGCGAAAGCGAGCGACATAAATGTCTGGCCTTTATGTCGCCCGCATTCGCGGGCTTTTCCTGCATCGCACCTGGACCCACAGCTCACGCTGCGGGCTACAAATATTCCGCTGGCTTCGCCAGCTAAGCTGCGGCGCAGCCTGAGAGACGCGCTCTCCTCTCCGTATCCAAATTTCAAAACTGAGGCACCAGCGCGCGTGATCGAGCGGGAACTACGTCAAAACGTAAATTTCACCGCCACCTGCATCAGGCGTGGAGCAGCGGCACGCACTACGTGGCCGAACAATGCGGCGCTGGCGTCGCCATCAACCGACGCGGGACCAAAGAACTGCGCGTGATTGAAGACGTTGAATGCTTCTAGCCGGAATTCCAGGGCCTTCGATTCGCCGAGATGTGTCGATTTCAGCAGGGCCAGGTCGACGTTCAAAGCGCCTGGACCGTAGAATGATCGCCGCGAAGCGTTGCCCAAGGTTCCCAGCGCATTGGGACTAAATGCGTCGGGATTGAAATACGGCTGGCTGTTGCGCGGATTGCCGTTCAAGTCGAGCGGCCGGCCATTGTAATCCGGTCGATCGAGGCTGAAGTTGTTTACGCCGTTCGGAATGCTTCCTTGCAGCGAATTGTCTCCGTCGACATGCAGCGTCACCGGAAAACCGGAAGTCGCACGCGTAATTCCGGAGATCGACCATCCCTCAAGCAGAGGGTTCATCCGCGCGGTGAAACGGCGCTTCATTCGGGCGAAGGGGAGTTGATACAGATAATTCGCCACGAAATTATGCTTTAGGTCGAACGCGGAGAGCGCCCGCGTGGCTGCAAGATTGTACGGGTCGAGCGGATCGGAAATGCTCGAAGCTTGGTCGATCGACTTGCTGTACGTGTATCCGGCGGAGAAACTGTAGGATTTGCCGGAGTGGCGAAAACTAACCTCCAAGGCATTGAAATTCGAGTTGCCGACGCTTGCGTCATAGTCGTCGTTTGAGAAACCCGGTCCCAGGCCAACGCGCGTCCCTTGAATCGTTTGGCCGCTCGCCGTGATGTATCGCGTGTCTTCTCCGAACGGTCCGCACGTCGGCGAATTCTTCGCCACCGTGTTGGGATTGCTCAATTTCAAACAGAGCGCGGGATCGCCCGGATTCGCCGAGAACACCGACAACAGGTGATGAGCCTGCGACCCCACATAACTGACGCTGAGCAACGTGTTCGCGGTGACTTGGCGCTCGATTGAGAAAAAGTAATTCTCGCTATAAGGATAGGTATTCCCGGGAATGGGCGCCGTCATCCCCGCCTGCGGAATGAACCGGTCGAAACTCAAATTGTTCGGATGACCGGCGGAAGCATTCAGCGGAGGAAACGTGAGCGGAAATGGATTACCGAGAAACTGGCCATTCGAGGCGGACATGAACGGCGTCGCAAACAGCGGCGGCGAGGGGCTCGTATAGCTCAACCCGTAAGGTGGTTGCGGCTCGTCGATCGCCATGGTGTTTCCTTCGACGACGGAATAGAAAATGCCGTAGCCGGCGCGGACGCTCGACTTCCCGCGACCGCCCAGCATTTTTCCCAACAAGCTCTTTCCCAACAAGCTCGGCGCTCCGTCGGGCGACCATGCGACACCAATCCGCGGCGAAAAACGTTGCTTCGAAGGGACGAGAGTATTCACCACTCCCGGATCGGTTGGATAAACCAAGCCCGGCAGTGCATTCGGGTAGACCTTGGACTGTTCGCCGGGAAGGAATGTTGGAATCTGATCGTATTTCTCCGACCAATACTCCATGTGATCCCATCGAATCCCATAGTTCACGGTCAGGTTCGGTCTCCATCGCCAACTGTCCTGCGCGAATCCGCCCTGATACCTGTGGCGAAGATAGTACGACTGCGAGTCGGCTTGATTGAAGTTGCTGGCGACGCCGATCAGAAAGTCCGCGAAGTCGTAGCCGGTTTCCGTTCCGTTGAATAGAAAGGAACCGTTAAATGTCGGGTCCGGATTGACGTTGACCTGCTCGTAACTGGCCTCTAAGCCGAACTTCAGCGAATGGCGGCCAATCACCTTGGAGAAATTGTCGCTGACACTGTAGGTGTTGTTGGCCTGTTTAAGATTTGTGATCGGTTCGCCCATGACAAAGGAGTCGAAGATGACGTTCTCAACTCCTTCGATCGAAGGCGCCAGCGGCACGATGCCCGGAGTGCCCGCGCCGGTTTGAAATCCCTGCGATGCGAGACTCGGACCCACTCCGCCGGACGGTTGCCCCACGTTGTTGGCGCTCCGCATGTAGCTCAGACGCAGTTCGTTTACGGCCGTCGCGCCGAATACTTTGGTGGCCGAAAAATTGGCGAGTTGTCCGCGTCCCAAATTCAACGCATTGAAGCCGGGAACGCTCGCTCCTCCTTGTCCTGTGGGGTACGGATTGTCGATGCGATAGTCGTCGAAGAAATAGTAGCCCGTCAACGTGCCGAAACGGCTGGTGGCCGCGTCGACGCGGAAACTGCCCTTATCGTCTCGCGTTGTTTCTCCGTAGGACGACGTGGAGAAATTGGAAGCACCGGTGTTTGGCAACGGGATGTATTGCAACAAGTGTTGGGCCGGCGCTGAAAAAGCCCGTTGCGGGATGAAAGCCATCGGGAACACGCATTGCGTGTGATCGGTGCATCCGGGTATGTAGTACGGCTCGTTCGCCGACACGCTGTAGCCCAATTTCTGCTCCAGCAAACCGGCGATGTACGGACCGCCCACGCTTCCCTTGAGCGAACTGGCGACGCCGCTGAAATCGCCGGAGCGCTCCGCGAGCGTAGGAACGGGAATCAGTCCCGTGTCGATGCCTTGGTTCGATCGAGTGCCCTGATAGTCGCCGAAAAAGAAAACTTTGTTCTTCCGTATTGGTCCACCAAGCGTCCCGCCGAACTGGTTCTGCCTGTAGAAACTGCGCTCGGGCGAGAAAAAGTTTCGCGCATCGAGATCGGTGTTACGCAGGAACTCGAACGCGCTGCCGTGCAGCGCATTAGTTCCCGGCTTGGTGACGACATTGATGATCCCGCCGCTGTAATTTCCATACTGCGCGTCGAAATTGTTCGTGAGGACGCGGAATTCCGCGATCGAATCGAGATTGGGCACGATCAACGCACCGCCATTCATCAGTTCTTTCACGTCGCCGCCGTTGACAATGAAACCATTGGCATCTTCGCGCTGGCCGCTCACCGACTGGTTCCCGGGGTTCAGGCCGCCGGAGGGCGTAATGGCCACCGACGCACCCGCCATCACGATGGAATTCGGCTGCTGCGTGGACATCGGAACGATGCCAGGCTGCAATGCCAGAAGGTCGGTGTAGGCGCGCCCATTGAGACCAACCGCGGTCATCTCGCGTTCGCCGACCACTTCACCCATTTCGGTGCTGACCGTGTCCACTCGAACTTGGGTCTCCGCTTGCGATCCCGTGACGGTGACTTCCTCTTTCCGCTGCGTCAGCTTCAACGTGATATCCACTTGAAGAACGCTGTCGATATCGAGGATCAATCCCGTGCGGCGCTCCGGCTGGAATCCGGCGACAGCCGCCGTCAACTGATACCGGCCAATCGGCAAACTCGGGAAGCTGTAAGTTCCGTTGACGTCGGTGATGGTTTTGGTCACGATCCCTTGAGTCGTGTTAGTCACGGTGACGGTGACCCCCATAACGACCGCACCGCTCTGATCCTTGACGGTGCCGGTGATGCGTCCTGTGGTGGCCGCGAAGGCCAAGGTCGGGGTGAGTGCGAGAAAGGCGAGGAAACGTGCGCGTGCGACGAGCATCGACAAGATTGACCTCACGCGGGAGCAAACGCCTGGATCAAACGCTGGAGACACTCGTGGTGTCCCGGACGTTTGCTCCCGCTGGTGTCGCTAAACCAAGCTGCTAAACCTGGCTACTAAAACCAGGCTAGAAGAACAGGTCCAACAACTGGTCGAGAAGATCGGGATCTTTACCCTGCTTCTTGGCCTTGTCGGCGTTGAAGGATTCGGGATCCGGAGCGCCGGTGCCGGTGGAACCGAGAAACAACTTCCGGCCGTCGGTGAATGTGACGTTGCGCGCGTTGGCGCGCAGTTCGGTATGATCCCGCGCCTGATAGCCGTCGACGACAACATCCGTGCCTTCCGGAAACGTGTTCTTGTTGGCGCCGCGACGCAGCAGCGTGTTGGGGCTGCCGCCTTCCACCATCCAGATTTCCTTGGCGCCGTCCGCCTTCACGGTTTCCACGTGAATCCAGGTGTGGGGATTCACCCACTCGATCTTGGCGATCTTCCCTTTGATCAGAATCGGCGCGTTGGCGTCGAATTCCGATCCGAAGGCGTGATGCGCCGAGGTCGATGGCGTGACCACGCCAAACGCCAAAGCTGTGAGTAAAGCGCTGAGCCCAAGTCGTCTGTTCATTGTTGCGAACCTCTTTCCGTTTTATTCCTTACCACTCTTGCCCGCGGCTTCTTCCTTCTCTCGCAGCCGCGCGCCCTTCAAGATATCCTTTAATGCGTAATTCCCTTCGTGACACGCGTACTCGTAGATCTTACCATCAGTGGCCGGCCAACTGTACTCCCCGGTCCACGCTTTGGTCCAAGTGGTCGGATCGTCGATGGTGAAGCGATACAGCAGCGTGTGATCGTTCACGCGCGTGAAGCGCTCCACGACGTGCAAGTTCTCCCCCGATCCGCGGAAGCGCGTCTTGTTCGTGAAGTTCGTGGTGTCCACAACCAAAGTGTCGCCGTCCCAGTGCCCCACGGAGTCTCCCAGCCACAAGCGAATGTTCTTCGGCAAGTGTTCCGCGTTCATGCGCACGGTTCGTGCGTCGTGAACCATTTCGGTGAGAATCATCACCGAGTCCTTGGTTTGGACGATTTGATGAAGATTGTTGTAGAAATAGTTGGGCAGCATCGGCGGCCCCGAGGTGGAACCGAATCCCAACAAGCAGCGTTCTCCAAGCGGGCGGCGTTCGGGATCGTCGTAGGCGCCCGGCGTGCGATCCAAGCCGGGATCGTTCTCCCCGGCGTCGGAACTCGGCTGCCGTGCTTGAAATCCGCCTCGCCCGCGCTGCATCGCACCGGGAACCATCGCGGGAAGGCGCCCGTCGGGTGGATCCACGAGAATGGAGGCGCGAATTTCTCCGTTCACGACGTTGTATTTGTCGCCGGCATCCAGCCAACCGGCGTTGTATCCACCGACGTTGCCCGCGGCCCCCACCGATCCGTCGCCGCCTTTGGGCGGAGCCGTGCGATCCGGGGAAATGGACTCGTCGCCCTTAGCGCGCCGAGCGGCCGCCGCGTCTTCAAGCTTGGCCGCTTCGTCTTTCGTCAGCACGAGCGGCGAACCGGCGCGCCGTTCCATCGGCGTCATGGTGGCGGCGTCATAGGTGCCCTGCAAATCGGGATGACCATCGGCCAATCGCGGCGGGTTGTACGGCTTCGGTGCTCCTGCCGCGTGCGCAGCCGCGGCCTTCGCGGATACCGGCTTCACAACAGGCTTCGCGTCCTGCGCGGCCGCGATCGAAAAACTGAGCGCGGTCGTCAACGAAAACATTGCAATCCGACTTCGCACGCTCCGACTTAGCATCGATACCTCCATGCTCCGCATCTACTTTTTCCCGCCCTTACCCGCGGCGGCTTCTTCCCTCTCGCGAACGCGCGCGCCGTTCAAGATGTCTTTCATGGCGTAATTCCCCTCGTGACACGCGTACTCGTAGATGTGCCCATTGGCCTCCGGCCAAGTGTACTCGCCGGTCCACGGCTGGGTCCACGTGGCGGGATCGTCGATGGTGAAGCGATACAACAACGTATGCTCGCCGGTCCGCGTGAATCGCTCCGTCACCTTCATGTCCGGCGTGGAGCCGCGGAAACGGGTCTGATCGGTAAAATTGGTGGTCTCCACCACGAGCGTGTCGCCTTCCCAGTGACCAATGGAATCTCCCAGCCACAGGCGAATGTTCTTGGGCAGATGCTGCTCGTTCATGCGCACGACGCGGACGTCATGAACCATTTCGGTGAGGATCATGATTCGCGTGGGCGTCTGCACAATCTGGTGGAGGTTGTTGTAGAAATAGTTCGGCAGCATCGGCGGACCCGACGTGGACCCGAAGCCGATCAGGCAGCGCTCGCCGAGCGGACGCCGCTCGGGATCGTCGTACGCGCCGGGCGCTTTTTCCAGGCCCGGATCGCTGTTTTCGGTTTGGTCCGAGGTGGGACGCGGCGTCAGCAGCAGTTGGAGAAGCTGCACGCCGTTGGCGGAACCACCATACGCCTGCCCGGCAGCGCCACGCGCGGCAGTCTTGGCCAACGGAGGCACGCGACCATTCGGCGGATCCACAACGATGGACGAGCGGATTTCCCCGTTGACCACATTGAACGTCGATCCTGGATCGATCCAGCCGCTGTTGTAGCCGCCCACATTACCCGCGGGACCAAACGAACCGTCGCCGCCCTTGGGGGGCGCTTTACGATCTGCGGCGATGGGCTCGTCGCCCTGCTGCTTCAATTTCAAATCCAACGCCTCTTGCTTGGCGGCGTCCTCTTTGGTCATCGCCTGCGGCATGTTGGGCGCGCGTTCCAATGGCGTCAGAGTGGCGGCATCGTAGGTCCCTTGAAGATCGGGATGGCCGTCCGCCGTGCGCGGACCGGAGTAGGCTTTGGGTGCGCCCGCGGGCTTGCTCGCAGACTTGCCCGCAGAATTGGCAGGCGCGGTTTTCGCGGCGGACGCGGGAGCCGGTTTCAAATCCTGCGCGAACGCGGGCACCATCGTCGCCAGCGCGAACAACGCGGCCGTTCCGAGTGCATTGAGCGGAGTGATTCTCATTCGCAATTTCTCCCTTGCTGTTGACTGACGCTATTTAGCCAGTGGCTTCTTGCGGTACTGTCCATACATCAATTCTTCCACAAACTCGACGCACTTGAAATCCAGAAGCTGAATGTTTTTCTCCTGGCGGCGGTACAGCGGCATGGAGATTTTCCAGGGGCGCGTGAAAATCTTGGGGTCTTCGATCTTCGCCTCGTATTGGATAATGTCGGGACTGGTGCGCGTGTAGCGCTCCACCACGTGCAGTTGGTCGCTGTGATAATTGCCCGCCATGTCGAACCACGATTGATCGAGGAGCCCCGTGACATCCACCACCAGCGTCTCGCCCTCCCAGTGACCCACCGATTGTCCCATCCAGGAATCCACGGGCGCCGGTCCAGGGTCCTTCATGAAAATGTTGCGAACCGCGCCGGCGTATTGATACGCGATAAACGTCTGGGTGGCGCTTTCGAAAATCTGGAACGGCTGCGGAATGTAGGTGGCGCGCGGAACACCCGGGAGATAGCATTTGATCTCGGGATCGCGCGTCAACCAGTTTTCCTGGTTCTCCTTCTTCTTGGCCAGAGCTTCCGGCTTGTAAGGAATCTCGCCGCCCTCGACGACGCCGAGACCGGGCGGCACCGAGCCGACCGCGCCGAGTGCCACAACCGGCGCCGCCGGCACCGGACCATACGGTCCTGGCCGAAGCGCCAACGCTGCCCGCGCCATGTGAGCCTCGAGATCGTAATTGGCTTCGTTGAGCGACTCCCAAATTCCATTGAGATCCGGATGGCCCGCCACGCGCGGGGCACGATACGCCGGCGCCACCGGCTGGGCCGCCATAAAAACCACAGCCTGAGCCGCCATCAAAACCACCGCCGCGCACATCAGCAATCCTGCAATAACCTTCTTTTTCGTAAACGGCATTCTAGCGTCCTTTCGTCGTGCTCACGGGGGCGGGTCGCCCAAATTTGCTTTCGTCAATGGGAACGTTGAGCTTCACTTCGCTGAGTTGAATCGTGTCGCGGCCGTCCAGCCACGCAAAGTTCAGACGGAACGGCATTTTGATTCCGCCGCCGACGTCGCGATAGTCATAGTAGTCGATCTGCGTGGGAATGCGCCCGATGGGCGATTTGCCATAGCGCACCATACGAACCAGCAGTCCCGAGGCTTGGTCGAAGTACAACGTCGCGTAAATCCCGCGCGGTCCTCTTCCCTGCACCACATTGACCAATTTTTCCTGATTGGATACCGCGACGCCCGATTCCTTCGTTTGGCTGGACGGCGCGGGAAGATCGGTGATGGTCGTCGGCAGTCCCACCCGCAAATCGGTGAGGACTTCCTTGATCTGCGCAGGAAAAGAAAGCTGCGCGTCCAATTTGGCGCCATCCAACTCGCCGCCGGTCAATTCATACTCGCCTACGACGTTGAGCGGGGTGCGCAGCCATCCGGTGGTTCCGTTGAAAGTTCGAGTCTCGTCGCCGCGGTCGGGCGAACCGGGAAAGTCGGTGACACTCGCACGCTTGTCCGGGAATTGGGCAAAGATTTGCGCGCGGCCTCCGCCGCCGAATCCACCGAACGTGGCGCTCTTGCCGGTGGCCACCCAACTTTTCACGGTGGCCAGCCGATCCGCGCCGCCGATCGCCTGAAGATATTTGTCGAGAACTTGAGTCGCTGTGAACTGACCCGGCTGATTGGTCAGAACATCGTCCATTTCCTGCCCCGGCGGGCCGTACACGTTCTCGAGAGTCGGCGTGGTCAGCGGCCGATCACGGCCGCGGTGGCAACTCCAGCAAGTCACCATCTGACGTCCGCCGAAATTGGTTTTGTTGATGGTGGCCATCATCTGCACCATTTGGCGGGCCCTGATTTTGATGGGCGTATCGGCGGCCCAGTCGACTTTCACCGTGCCGGCGCCGATGTGGCACTCCGAACAATCCATGCCCAGAGAAGCCGACATGATTCCCATGGTTCCCAGGAAATCGTCCAAGGGAATTCCCTTGAGTACCTGGACGTTCTTGAAGACTTGATCCGAAGTGCCGCCGCTGGTGGCAGCCGACTTCGACACTGCGGGTTTTTTCGCTGCCGAGGCCGCCGATTTTGGCGGCGTCTGCGCATCCAGAAACGCGCTAGTAAAAATGCATAAAACCATCGCGACCACGCACAACACGACCACTTTCGAGTATCGCTGCATAGCTGTCTAGTTGAATCCTTCCGTTCGCAAGAAGACGCGAGGACATAATACGATACCGGAGAGCGATGTCAAGCAGCACCACGTGTCGGTAGTGGATCAGTTTCCGGATGGCGCGTTATCAGTCCACAATTGAGAGATCATCCCGGGCAGCACTTCGACGACTAATCCTTACGACCGGTAGTTCCCACCGCCCGGGCAAGCGCCGCCTTCATGGACTCCACGTCCCCAATCGATTGAAACGTGATCTCCCCCGCGGAATTGATGAGAATGTGGGTCGGATACCCCGCCACATGGAATCCATCCGCAATCTTCTGCGCATTAGAAACGATGGTGTAGTTAAACGGAAACTTTTTCAGGAAATCGCCCACCTGCGCTTCTCCGTCCAAAGCAAAGGCCAGGAACACGACACCCGGATTCTGCGCTACGAGCTGGTTCAGGATTGGGATCTCTTCCCGACAGGGAAGACAACCGATGAACCAGAAATTCAGCGCCACGATCTTCCCCTTCAATTGCTGAAGAGACCAATGCTTTCCGTCTACGGACACTGCTTCGAAAGAGAACGGCCGCTTCGATTGTGAGTCGTCCTTGGCCGTGGTGCTGCGGTTGGCATCGAGATACGACTGGAATCCCTCTGAACTCCCGCGGATTCGTTCATAAACTTGGCGAAGAGGATCTTCCGATGCTTGGGGATCCCGATGCCAAGCCTCAAGCAATGCCGCTTCCGCGCGGTTCCAATCGGAAGCGGCCGACCAGACCCTTGCTTCCAGGAGATAGCCGGCGGCACTGTTGCTCCGTTCGAAAATCTCGGCAGCCTTCACGTCAGCCAATGCATTAGACACCGCTCCCTGAACCAGACCAATTTCGGCGCTTAGTCGATAGGCATCGGCTAGCCGGTGGGCTGTCAGCGTGCCTGACCAGTCCATCCGGATATGAAATCTTCCCTCGAGCAGAAGTCCGATCTCGGTCTGGAGTCCGCCAATCGCTTGCGGGTAATCCCGCTGGTGAATCAGGCTGGCCTGGGCTAAGGCCCAATACGACGAAGGATTGTCGGGATCATCGCGCTGCATCGCCTGAACCACACGTTGAACCGCATCGAAGGGAAAGCTCTTGTCGGCGACCAGCGATGTGATGGTGAAGGCGGCATGCACGCTATCCGGATAGCGGATCACTAGGTCCCGTTCCCACTGTTGCGCTTCCCGTTTGGCGTCACCGGAAGACCGAAAGATGTAGTAGCTTAACGCGTCGCTGGTCAATGGCGACTTCGGGAACTTCTGGATCATCCGTTGTAGTTCGGATCGCGCGTGCTCCGCGTCGCCCAGCCGCAGGTGGGCATAGGACATGGCATACAGCCATTCCGGCGATTCGGGCTGGGAATTACCTGCTATCTTGTCCAGATCCGCACGAATCACGGCTAGTTCTTCCGACTTGCTGGCCATGCCGGCAATGAACCACCTGTTCCGGTAGGCCGCGAAGTTGTCGGGATAGTAGCGGATTTCCTCGCGGAAGTAGCGGTCGGCGTCGGCCTCGTGCTCCCACATCATACGGCGGTAAGCGTTGCGCGCAGGTTCTCCGCTTGCCTTGGTAACCAGCATCGTTACAGTAGCCTTGGCATCGTAATCGTGCGCGGTGACGAAGGCGACCCGGAAGAAACACGCGCCTTCTGGAACCTGCGTTTCTGACAGCAGGCCATTTTCCGAAATCCTCATCAAATTGGGCAATCGCTTGACGGAATCGTCTTCGAAGTAGATCGTCACGGTCGCCCACACCGGATCGGTGAGCTTGAGCTGCGCCCCGGGCGCCGCCGGATTGTACGATACGCGCAGGGTATCGCCCCACTTCGGCCGTTCCGGAGTGATTGTCGCAACCTGTGCGTTCAGAACCCAGCATGTCGGGGCAAGCGCGATTAGAACCCGAGCCGCCCCTCCGATCCTTGTTCTCATCCGTGGCCTCCCTCAACTAAAGACGCTGGACGGGTGGATACCGTTTGGGGAGTTTTTACCTCCAACGTTAGTTGGCTGGGGATAGACTTACCCAGGAACAAGGCCGGAGGGACTTCCTTGCGGAACTTAAGCCCACCTGGGCGTAAACGGGCTTCTCGCGGATGTGGAGCGGAGATTCCGGACGCATGGTCGGCAATCCGGAAACTGACCCACTACACGCGTGTCAGCGTCGTGTCACCAACCATTCCGTAAAAATCATTCAGCAGGGACCACCGTCTTCACCTCGATGCCGGCCAGACCGCCCTTTTCGTAGAACAATCCTGTGACCTTGACCTTCTTCTCAATGAACGGGATGAGTTTCGTGTTCTGGTTCTTGTGGTCGGCGGCGATCGGAAGATAGAGCTTGCCTTTTTCGTCGACAATCGCCAAGGGCACGCCGGCTTTCGCGCACATCAGCGCGCACGCGGCGTGATCCGCTCCCGAACTATCGTGATGGAGATAGCAGCCGGTATCCACAACTTGTCCGACCACTGTAATCGGCTTGCCGCCGTGTCCCTCGTGAGCGAAAAGTGTAGCGGCGAGCGCTAAGCCAAACGCGGACGCAAAGCCAAAAATGCGCAGCAATGTTTTCATGACTGTCCTACTGTAACCGATAACGGGCAGTCCCGCGACTCGAGCGTCGGCACGTTGTGCAAAAAGTCGTTGGACGCTTCGGAGAAATAAGGTAGACTCGCGCCGTTATGCTGAACGATTTCCTTGAATGGCTGACCAGGAGTCCGTGGACCGCTTTCACCAACAGCCACGAATGGGCTTTCCCAACGATTCAAAGCTTTCATTTCATCGGATTCGCGTTCTTGATCGGCACGATCGCCATCACCGATCTGCGCATGCTGGGCTTCGGAATGCTGAAGCAAACACCCGCCGAACTGGCTTCTGATCTCAACCGCCTCACGTGGATCGGTTTTGCGCTCATTTTCATCAGCGGTCCTCTGCAATTCTCGGCCGACGCCGTTACATACCACCTAAATCCATCGTTTCGGCACAAGATGGCCTGGTTGACGGTGACCGTCCTGTTCCATTTCACGCTCCACCGGAAGGCGCTTCGAAACGCCGTTCCCGGTGTGGCGGCGAAGTTGGCCGCCGTTACGTCGATCCTGCTTTGGGCGACGGTCTTGTCTTTTGGGCGCTTTATCGCCTTCATTTAATCGCGCTGAACTCGTCGGATTCACATTATGAAACCCTCGTCGGCTCCTGCCATTCTCCAGTGGATTCAAAGCACGCATCTGAGTATTGCCATCCGCGAGGGCGGACTCCCTTACCCCGTGATTGGCCTGCTCCACCTGTGGTCCATCGCGATGTTCGGCGGAATGCTCCTGGTCAGCGATCTGCGCCTGTTGGGCTGGGCGATGCAACAACGCCTGGTTTCTGACGTCTTTAATGGCTTCCGCGCTTGGAAACGGCTGGGGTTTATCGTGATTACCGTCACCGGTGTGCTGCTGTGGTGGTGCGAACCCATCAAGATGTACCACAGCCCTTCCTTTTGGACAAAAATGGTTCTCTTTGTCCTGGTGGGCGTGCATGCATTGGTTTTCCGCAAAGACGTTTATCTCCATCCCGAGCAACTGGACGGCGCCGTCACGCCGAAGGCGAAGTTTGCCGCGGTACTGTCGCTGTTGCTTTGGGCCGGCTTGATTGTGTCTGGACGGCTCATCGCGTTCGATGAGTAATTGGGTCGGCGTTGGACGCCTACCCACTACTTGATCGGAACATCCAGAGACGCCACTTTTCCCGATGACGCGTCGCGCGCGACGACACGAACACGCAGCGCATTCATGGGTGCTTCCACTTCCAGGGTCATGCGAATGCCGCTCTTCATCATTTGATCGTACTGTTCCTGCTTCAACGCCAAATGGATCACACGGCCGGTCTGTTTGACGGGATCCGGATGGTCGGTGAACACCAGCGCCAGCAAATCCACGGTCGCGTCCGGTTGGCCCTGGGCGTTGCGGCCGAAGTGAACGTCGTGCGCGTCGATCACCACCGAGAGCACCACATGTTGACGCTCGTTCGTAGGCTTCTCCATCACCCGGCCCAGAAGCGTCATGCCCGTGGACATCAGCGGACTCATCGCCGCGGCGGTCAGCACCGCTTGGCGTGAGTTTTCGTCGGTGGCGATTTCCGGCAGCGCGTAGTAGCCCTTGCGATAGCGTGCTTCCAGGCCGGGTTTGTTCAGCTTGATCTTGATCTCGCGAAACTGGCCGTTCCAATCGTTGTGTGCCGGCGAATAATACAACACGTAGGTGACCAGCGAATCGTTGACGGCCGCGCGGATCGATCCGGCAATATCGTTGTCGTTGTAAAACGCGCGACCACCGGTTCGCTCGGCCAGCTCGATCATCACCGAACGCGCTTGATCCATCTGGTTCGCGGCCCGCACATCGATGGGTCGGGCAACTCCTGCCCTCCGACTGGGATTCGGAGGCGCCGGATTCTGAAGGGTTCCCGGGACGACGGTCAACACTCCTGCGGATGCCGCGCTCGCGCTCGGCGAGCGCACTTCGAATCCCGGCAGACCTTGGGCGTCCACCGGATAGACCGCCACGCCCGCATCGTTGATGGCGCGCCAGGTGCGTTGCAATTCATCGTAGAAACTTCGGGAATCAGAGACGCTGGCCTGTTCGCCCGGCTGCAACAGCGAACCCATGTCCGTGCCGTTAAGGTTCTGGCCAACGAAGATCGGGAAACCGCTCGACAGCCAAATCAGATTCTTGCGCCCCGGCAAGCCAGACAGACGATTGGCTATCGTTTCCAAGGCCTGCAGGGTGGTTTCCGTCCGGTGCGCTTGATAAAACTCGGAGATCTTCTTATTCGCTTGATCGAGAAACGAATCCAGGTTGTCGACGCCGATCGTGGATTCCTCGTAGGAGGAAGCCTGCAAGGCCGAGGACTCCGTGCTTGAATGACGGTCGATGGCCGCGAGCAACGAGGACACGTCCGAAGTGAAATCGTGCAGCACATGCAAGCCGCTGGTGAGCGTGTAGATCGCCACGCGATCACCGGGATGAAGCTGTTGCAGGAATTTCACCAACGCTTGCTTGGACCGCGCTTGATCGGCGAATGCCGTGTTCAATCCGTCGATCAAGATCACCGTCAGCGAGTCGGGCAGCGGGGCAATTTTCGTTTCGCCGCCCGTTCTCACGGTCACAAAACGATTGGAATACAGGCCCTCGCCGACGGCGGGCACGTCGATGGGCGAGGATCGGCTGGTTTCCTTGGAGAAATAGCTGATTTTCTGTTCCTGCCCTTTGTCGTAAAGAACGAAATCATCTTTCGTGAGGTCACCGACCGGCTCGCCTCTTTTGTCGTGCACCACCACGCTCACTTGTAGCAAGCGTGTGGTCATCTTGATAACGGGCGCCGCCTCTGAAGGAGTTTGCGTTGCCGGCGATTGCGCCCAAGCCAGGTAAACGCACAAGCAGAGCGGAAGGAGTCGGCGGTTCATTTTTAATTTGCCCTTTCCCACCATTCTTCCATTTCGCGGAGAAAAAGGGGGAGAAAACGGGGCCATCCGATAGCCATCCCAAACCTACCAAGCGTATCGTTCTCCCTGGACACCGTTTTTTTTCGATTAGGAGTCACTCGTCGGCCCGGCCCGCAGGCCCATACGATCGTTTTGTTGTTTCACCACTGATAATGTGCTAATTTCCACCCTACACGCGACTGGTGGAGATTTATGAGACTCTTTCTCGGCCTTCTTCTTTGTTCTCTCCCAGGCTCTTGTCAGGACTTGGTGAATACGGTCGCCGGAAGTAGCTGGTCTTTTTCGTTGGGACCCACAGCCACACAAACTCCGCTCGGAACACCGCCGGCCATCGCCGTCGATAGTTCGGGCAACGTATATTTCACCGACTCGCAAAACAACCTCGTCTTTCGCTTGAACTCCTCGGGTGTTTTGACCATTCTGGCCGGGACAGGGACGGCGGGTTTCTCCGGCGACATGGGACCCGCGACTTCCGCGCAGCTCAATGACCCCGAAGGCATCGCCGTCGACTCCGCTCTCAACGTATATGTTGCCGACCGCGCTAACCATCGCGTTCGCGTCATTACCGCAGCGGGGATGATCGCGACTGTCGTGGGCACGGGAGTGGCCGGTAATTCCGGAGATAAAGGACCGGCCAGCCAAGCGCAGCTCAATGCCCCCAAAGCACTCGCCCTTTCCCCGGACGGCACGCTTTATATAGGAGATGGAACGGTTATCCGGTCCGTGAAACTGTCCACCCTAATCATCTCCAGTTTCACACCCTGCGCGGGCGCGGGTTACGCTGTCGACGCCCTGGCCGTGGACAAAAACGGTGCGCTTTACACGTCGATTCTGAACCAAGTGAACAAGAACAGCGGCGGCACCTGCACAAGGCTCGCCGGCGACAACGTGCCCGGATATTACGGCGACGGTTTGCCGTCTTCGGGGGCCGAGGTCAATCATCCGATGGGCTTGGCGGTGGATGGTTCCTTCAACGTGTTTATCGCGGACACCGGCAGCCACCGCGTTCGCGAGATCTCCAATGGTGTTATCAACACGATTGCCGGCAACGGAACGCCCGGGTTTTCGGGAGACGGCACGGGCACGGGAGAAACGCTGAGTCTACCCAGCGGCGTAGCCGTAGATGCGGCGGGGAATCTCTACATTGCCGACACTGCTAACGGCCGGATCCGCAAGCTCGTTTCCGGGCAGCTTTCGACGATCGCTGGTAATGGAGGCTATCAGTTTGGCGGAGACGGAGGGCCGGCCGTCAACGCGCTTCTGAATTCTCCGCACAACGTCGCCGTGGATCTCGATGGTGGAATCATCATCTCCGACACAACCAATCATCGAGTGCGTAAGATGGACCCCTCCGGAGTGATTCATACCATCGCCGGCACCGGCACGGCGGCATTTCTCGGGGACGGAGGTCCAGCCACGCAAGCGGCTTTGAATCAACCTCTGGGAATTGCGGTCGACCGCAGCGGTAATCTGTATATTGCCGACTCGGGCAATCTACGCATTCGCCAAGTTGCGCCCAATGGGACGATCCGCACGGTGGCCGGCGTGCTTTCTTCCGGGATCTTCTACGCGGGGACCGGTATTAACACGCAAATTGCCACGCCTTCGGAATTGGCGGTGGATTCCGCGGGTGCGGTCTATTTTGTTAGTGCCTCGGGTGGCGTCACTTGGATCCAAAAGCTGGATACCAGCGGCAACCTGACCGTCTTTGCCGGCGACCCCTTTGGCGGCGGCTCAACCGTCGATAATATCGCGGCCACCGCGGCGTCGATTTCCGTGCGCGGCTTGGCGATCGACGCCAACAACAACGTGTATTTCTCCGATGCTTCCCGGGTCCGCTACGTGGACGCCAACGTATTGGTTCACACCGTAGCCGGAAATCAACTTTCGGGATCGAAGGGCGACGGAGGTCCGGCGCTTCAAGCCTCGTTGTCGCCGAGCAACTTGGCGCTCGATAACGCCGGCAATCTTTACGTCAACGACCAAGGACGAATCCGCGTCATCAATTCTTCGGGCGTCATCAATGCCTACGCCGGATCGTTGCCGGTAATGGCGACCTTCAGCGGTGACAACGGGCCTGCCCTGACCGCACAATTCAGCAACCCCAATGGATTGGCCGCCGATGCCGCCGCCAACCTGTACATCGCCGACACCGGCAACAATCGAGTTCGCAAGACCGGTGCGCGCGTCCTTCCGATTCCGTCGCTGGGCTCTCTCTCGCCGTCCTCGGCGAATTCGGGGGGCGCGCCGTTTACGCTGACGGTTAACGGCGCGGGATTCGTCGCCGGATCAATCATCTGCTGGAACGGCGCGTATCGGGTAACCACCTACGTGAGTTCCACGCAACTGCAGGCGCTGATCGCGGCCAGCGATATTGCGGGAACATCAACCGTCGCGGTCACGGTGTTCAATCCCGCGCCAGGCGGCGGAACGTCCGGTTCGCTTCCCTTCACCTTGACACCGCTTCCCGCGGGGCCGTTCGGGGTCACGGCGCCGGCTTCGGCGGTGAGTTATTCCAGCGCCACGTTATCGGGATATGTGAATCCCAACGGCAGCGCCACCAGTGCCTGGTTCGAATGGACAACATCGGGAACATTTTCCACTTTCACGGCGACCGCCGCGCAGGTGCTCGGCAGCGGCACGACGATACAAGCGTTGTCACTGCCGCTGAGCGGCCTGAGCGCCAACTCGGTTTACTTTTATCGCATGACGGCGCAGTCCTCATCGGGAACCGTGCGAGGTCTGGTGCAGAGTTTCGTTACCGGCAACTATCCCAGGGTGGTGAAAGTTGTGGCGGGCGGTGGTACGGGAGCGGGCCTTGCTATTTCGGCGCCCATCGGTGGCCTGAAATCGCTGCACATGGATGCGGCAGGGAATTTCTACGCCATCGATACCACTCATTCGTCGGCGATTGTCAAAGTATCGGCCAGCGGAGTCTTCTCCTACTTGAGTTTGCCCGGCGCCTACAGCTATTCACCAGATGGAACCCCGCTTTCGCAGGCCTCGGTGTACGCCGCCGACCTGGGCGTGGACGCAACGGGGAATCTGTACTTCGCGGAGGTTGATGGCTACATCCGCAAGGTCGGTGCCAACGGGTTGCTGACCACGATCGCGGGAAATGGTCAGACCTCCGTCAATCCGGCCAACCCTGGAACCAATGTCGCGGCCACGTCGACACCCGTTGCCCCCCTCTGGATGGCGGTGGCAAGCGACGGCACGGTCTATTTTTATGATGTGGGCTATTACATTGTCCGGGCCGTAACGCCGGGTGGAACGATCAGCACCGTCGCGGGAAAATATAACGCCCGTTTTGTCACCGACGGATCCGTCGCGCTGCAAGTTGGCATCCAAGTGAATTCGTTAACCCTGAGCGGCGGCGATCTCTATCTGTTGATCGGCAGACAGGTGTTTCACTTGGATAGTTCCGGCATTTTCCACTTAACCGCTGGACTTGAAACGTGTGGCGACATGGCGGGCGACGGAGGTGCTGCCTCACAGGCGTGTCTTACCAATTCGACTTACCTAGCCGCGGATGACAGTGGCAACTTCTATCTGGCAACGTCTCTGGCAACCATCCGCAAGATCAACACTTCGGGAATCATCAACACGATCGCCGGCACTGGCGTCACAGGGATCATCACCGGCGATGGTGGACCGGCCACAGCCGCGGCACTCGGCGGCGTCGGCGGATTGACGGCCGATGCCGGCGGAGACTTATTTATAGCGTCCAACGCGCCCGGAACCATCCGCAAGATCGATACGAGCGTCATCATCACTCGGATCGCGGGCAGCGGTTCACTGACCCTCGGCGGCGACGGTGGACCCGCCACGAGCGCGCTGATGGCGCAACCGGCGGGCGTTGCCGTAGATTCCTCGGGCAACATCTTTGTCTCCGATACCGGAAACAATGTGGTTCGCAAGGTCAATCCGCAAGGGATCATTACCACGATCGCCGGCAACACGGTTCAAGGGTTTTCCGGCGACGGAGGACCAGCGCTCCAAGCATCGTTGAACGGACCAACTACGTTAGCCGTGGATGCTTCTGGAAATCTCTTCATCAACGACTACGGCAACTCGCGCATTCGTGTGGTGAACACGGCGGGAGTTATCACAACCGTGGCAGGCAACGGCGTCCAGAACACCTCGGGAGACGGCGGGCCGGCTACCCAAGCTGCGCTTTCCCAACCGGGGGAGATCGCCTTGGACACTGCGGGCGATCTTTACATTGCCACTTCGGGCGGTCTGAGGGGCGTCACGGCGAGTGGCTTGATTACCACGCTGGATTATGACGCGGCGTCTGGCGTCGTAGTAGAGTCCAGCGGCAACATCGCGTTCGGCGTAGGAGTTCAAATACTGCTCGGGAGTGCCGGCGGGTTACAAGTGATCGCGGGCGGCGCCACTGGAGGCGGGCTTGGCGATGGCGGGCCTGCCATCAGCGCGCGCTTAAACCTGGGATCCTTGACCAGCGATGCCGCCGGCAACTTGTATCTCAACGACCATGTGGACAATTTTCGCATTCGCGAGATCAACACGGCGGGAATTATCAACACAATCACTGGCGGAGGAGTGACCAATCTATCCGATAGCGACGGAACGCCGGCCTTACAGTACGCTTTTTCAAATCCAGTGGCGATAGCCGCCGACGCTGTGGGCAATGTGTACGTAGCGGATGCCGGCTACAACGAAAACAAGGTCGTGAAGATCACTTCCCAGCCATATCAAGGAACGATCTCGCCGCTGCAAGCAGGCGGTCCTCCTGGTAATGTGGTGAGGATTCCGGTGGTTCTTTCGCTCAGTTCCGGAGCGTCCGTGGACTCAGTTTCGTTCGGACTCTTGATCACACCGAATGGTTCGGCGGCCGCACCCATCGGAGCGCTCTCGTTCCAACAGGCCTCGCCGCTTCCGGCTCCGTCGTCGACTGATGCGGGTGCGTCGTATATCGGTGTGAAGTGGAGCGCGCTGTCGCCCGCGCTGAGCGGCACCGTAACGTTGGGATACGTGCTGTTCACGATTCCTGCTGCTTCGAGTCAGGGCCAATCTTACAGCTTGCGCGTTTCCGCCGCGGGAGGCGGACTCGCGGGAGCGGCCATCGCTCTGATTCCAGCGTCGCCAGCCACATCTCCGGTCGGCAACAGTTATTTAGTAGGTGACGTTTACCCGTCCTACGGCACCGCCATTGGCTCCTTCGGCGATGGCAATCTGAACACGTTGGATCTGATTGCCATTTTGCGCGCGGTCACCAAAATCGGCACGGTGCCCGCCAAGTGCACCGATCTGTTCGATGCCATGGACACCTTTCCCGCGGATACAACTTCCCGCGGCGGAGATGGCGTTCTAAATACTCTGGACTTGATCGAGGAATTAAGGCGAATTACCAACCTCGACACGACTCGACCTACGCGGACCAGTCCCAACCCTGGTTGCAGTTCGTCTCCGGAAACATCGCGCAGAGACGCGCCTGCCGGCTTCGTGCAATTCGGGGATCCGGTGGCAAGTGGCAACGGTTGGCGAGTACCGGTGTACATCCAGCCGTCTTCCGCGACGGTCTCTTCCGAGGCGCACTTGGAAGGCCTGGCCATCGGGATCAGCGGCGAGAGCGCTTTGTCGTGGCAAGCCGGCGACGCCGGGTCGCCGACGCTGTCGGATAGCGGCATTCCGGGAACTCTGGCGCTGGCTTGGTTGCAGAGTCTCAATCTTCGGGCGGAACAGCCGACGCTTCTCGGGTACGTTGCCGGCGGAGGGTCCGCTCCCCGCTTGAACATCCTCAACGTTTCCGCTCACGGTGCCGGCGGCAAGGTTCTTGTGTTTGCAACCCGAGGTGCTCGATGAAGCGCGCTTTTCATCCGGCGTGGCTACTGTTGTTGGCCGCGAGTTGGGCCAACGCGCAGGGTTACATCACCACTATCGCGGGCGGCGGAATCTCTTCGACAACTCTTCCCAACAACATTCCGCTGTCGGCAAGTCCGTTGGGAACGATCGGTGGGATCGCGTTTGATAGCGCCGGAAACATGTACGGCACCGATCGTCACTACGAAGAAGTTTTCAAAGTATCTCCCAACGGCATTCTTACGGTGATCGGTGGCTACGGAGGCCACGCAACCGTCTCCGCCGGAGACGGCGGATCGGCCCTCACGGCCATATTCAATCTCGCCGGACCTATCGCCGTGGACTCGGTGGGTAACGTGTACGTCGTCGACATCAACCGCGTGCGAAAGATCGATACTTCCGGCATTGTGACGGCGTTTGCCGGCAACGGCGCCTTTGCCGGATTCTCCGGCGACGGCGGACCCGCGCCCGCGGCCGAGTTCAGCCTAGGTGTGGGCGGTATCGCGATCGACTCAAGCAACAACGTCTTCATCGCGGACACCTTCAATAACCGAATCCGCGAGGTCACCGCCGACGGAAACATCAACACGGTCTATGGAAATGGATCGTACAATGCCGTAAACGGCGCCGCGGCAAGCAGCACGGGAATTCCGCTCCCCTGGGCGATGGCCTTCGATTCTCAGGGAAATCTTTTCTTTTCTGAATACAACCAATTCCAACTCTATGAGATCAGTTCGGGCGGAATTCTGTCGCTGGTGTCCAATAACGTCCAGAGTCCGAATAGCCTGGCCGTGGACACCTCCGGCGACATTTACGCGAACGACCCCGGCAATTACAGCGTGAACGTCTTCACCGGAGGAGTCCTCGGTACTGTCAGTGGAGTCTACGCCTCTGCGCTGGCGGCGGATGCTTCCGGCAACGTCTATTTCGCCGTCAATGGATCGATTCAGAAGAAGAGTTCCTCCGGCACGATTACAACAATTGGCGGAACGGGATTCGCCACTCTTTACGGAGATGGCGGACTGGCGGTGAATTCCCTCCTGGGAGCGCCGCAAGCACTCACGATCGACTCCGCTGGAAATCTGCTGATCGCCGATACCGCCAACAAGCGGATTGCAAAAGTGGACGCGAATGGAATTATCACCACGGTCGCCGGGAGTCCGTCGTCGCCGGATCCATTGCGTAACCCGGGATCGTTCGGGCAGGCAACGAGTGTGGTGATCGGTCAACCGAATGGGGTCGTGACCGACTCCAGCAACTTCTATTTTGACGACGGCGTCGGGATTCGCAAGGTCAACAACGGAACGTTGAGTACGACCTTCGGTCACAGCAACGGATTGAGCGGCATTGCACTCGATCCACACGGTGTCCTCTACTTCAGTACGACTATTTCCGTCAATGATTTGTTCAGCGACGGTAGCAACGGAATATTTGCCGGGAACTGCACATCCTGCTTCCAGACCGGCGACGGCGGTCCGGCCTATTCGGCGACCATCCAGCACGCGGTTGCAGTGACATCAGATTCTCTGGGACAGATCTACATCGCCGATGGAGCCAGAATCCGCAAGGTGAACCTCTCTGGAATTATTTCCACGGTTGCAGGAAATGGGACCGACGGCTTCTCGGGAGATGGCGGTCCAGCAACGCAAGCACAGCTGGGCTCTCCCAGCGGCGTCGCTGTGGATGGCGCTGGAAATATCTATATCGCCGATACCCAAAACCTCAGGATCCGAAAGGTCAACACATCCGGCATCATCACCACGATCGCGGGAAACGGCACGGCGGGTTTTTCCGGAGATCTTGGCCCCGCGACAAGCGCTTCTCTGAGCTATCCCCAAGGGGTCTATGCGGACAATAGCGGCAATGTGTACATCGCCGACACCGGCAATAATCGCATTCGCATGGTTTCGCCGTCGTTTGAAGTGGGCGCGCTATCCCTGTCGGGTGCAATGGGAGCGCCGGGCAGGACCGCGAGTGTCGGCGTTCAGTTGTCATTGACCTCGTCGGCGCCAACGGCTCAGGTGAGCAACATTCTCCTCACGCTCAACGTAGCACCGGCCGCCCCGGCGCCGGCCCTGACCACAACGCTCGCGTTCCAACAAGCGGGATCGCTGCCGGCGCCCACCGTTTCCGCCGCCAGCGCCACGAGTATCACGTTGACGTGGAGCAATCTCGCGACGCCGCTGCAAGACGGCGCGAATCTCGGTACGCTGATCGCCACCATTCCCAGCAGCGCCGTCACGGGACAGGTCTATAACGTGCAGACCTCCAACTCCGCGGGCAGTTTCGGCGCGACTCATGTGCCGCTTTCCGCGGCACAGGCGACCATCATGGTAACCGCCGATTATTTAGTCGGCGATTCCATGCCGGCGAGTAACTCCGGCAATACGAATAACGCCCCGAATTTCGGCGATAACGCGCTCAACTCGCTCGACCTGATACAACTGTTCCGCGCGGTCACCGGAATCCCGGGATTTGCTCCGCCGATTTGCACCGATCGCTTCGACGCCATGGACGCATTCCCGGCCGACACCAGTTCGCTGCGCGGCGGCGACGGCGTCCTCGATAATCTCGATCTGTTGACGGTGCTGAATCGCGTCAACGGGCTCGACACGTCCGCCCCGCGGCGATTCGCGCGCGACCTGTATTGCCCCGCCTCCGATGCGCAGGCCCAAGCACGGCAGCGAGCGACGCTTCCTACAGCCTTAATTCCCACGGCGTCGCTCGAATTGAGCGAACCGACTACACCCGTTTCGCGTGAGCACACGCGGCGCGTAGGCGTTTACCTTGTGACCGATGGCGCCGCGGATCTCGAGACGCTCAGTCTTGCCGCCACAATGGACGGCGATACGCCGCTATCGTTCGTAGCCGACAGCAACATGCCTGCGCCGACTCTCGCGGATGCAGACCTTGCGGGTGTGGTGGCAGAAGCGTGGCTCACCGGCGTTACGGTCCCACCATCGGGACGCCTGCTGCTGGGATATTTGGAGTATCCCGCTGACGCGACCCACGCGCCGCGATTGCTAGGCGCGTCGGCGAACTTGCGTGCCGGACGCCGGCGGATGGAAATGACTCTACCGAAGGGAGCGCCACGATGAAGCGTTCCCTTCTGCTGATCGTGCCCGTCGCGGCGCTGCTGGCGGCTGGGCTTGCTGCCGGTCAGGGAATCATCACCACGATTGCCGGGGGCCCTCCCGCACCTTTGGTGAATGGAGCGTCCGCGCTGAATGTGCCGTTCGGCCTTATGCTGGGTGGCGCGGTGGACTCCGCGGGAAATCTGTACGTGGCCGACGCCAGTCGTAGCCAAGTGGTGCGGATTTCCACGGGCGGAATCATGACCATCGTAGCGGGTAATGGAACGGCAGGCTACGGCGGCGACGGAGGCCTTGCGGTAAACGCCATGTTGAATGGGCCGCAAGGATTGGCGCTGGATGCGGCGAACAATCTGTACATCGCGGACTCCGCCAATCACCGCGTACGCAGAGTGGACGGGAACGGCATCATCACCACCGTCGCAGGGAACGGCGCGCTTTCTCCCGATGTGGATTCCGTCGCGGCGACCTCGTCGGCCGTGCAATATCCCACCCGCCTGCTCATCGATCCCTCCGGGACATTGTTCATCGCCGAGCCGAACGGCCACAGGGTTCGCAGCGTTTCTACGTCGGGAATCATTTCCACCTTTGCGGGCAATGGATTCGCCGGCAATCCCAGCCAAGGCGACGGCGGCCCGGCGACTTCCGCGCCGATTGGGGTAGTGGAGTCGCTAGCGCGCGATTCTTCCGGCAACTTTTATCTCGGGACGGCGAATCAAGTTCGCAAAGTGAATCCAAACGGCATCATCTCGACCATCGCGGGAAATGGATCGACCGGCGATTCCGGCGACGGCAATTCCGCGCTTTCCGCCACGCTCAACATCGTCTATGGGATTGCCGTGGATTCTTCCGGCAATCTCTATCTGACGTTGGCGAATTCCAGCGGAGTTCGAGTGATCATCAACGGAACCATCTACTTATTTGGCTATACCGTAGGCGACAGTGGTCCCTCCACGCTCAATTTTCCGATGAATTGTTTTATAGACGCCTCGAATCAACTGTACATCGCAGACACAGGCAACTTCCTGTTGCGCAAGGTGTCCTTGTCCGGAGGCGGAAACGTCATGACGACGGTGGCGGGCAACGGCCAGTTTCTTTCCGCCGGCGATGGAGGTCCCGCTGTGAAAGCGCGCTTGAATGTGCCGCAGGGCGTGGCCGTCGATCCGGCTGGCAACGTCTACATTGCGGACACTCAAAATAACAAGATCCGCAAGATCACCACGGACGGCAATATCCACACGTTGGCCGGCAATGGCGCCGCTTCGGGTGTATTTTCCCCAGTGGAAGTTGCGACGGCGGCGGCGGTGAACAGTCCTGTCACCGTGGCAGTCGACAACACCAGCGGAGATTTATACAGCGTAAGCTACGAATTGTTTCGCGTGAATCCCGCAGGCATGCTCGACGAAGCGATTCCCGCTGGTGGGGCGTGGGTTGCCGTCGATCCTTCCGGCAATGTGTACGTCGCGGCCACGTTTCAGAATCAAGTGCTGAAGTTGGGTCCTTCTTTGACGTTCACGGTGGTAGCCGGCACAGGCCAACAAGGATTTTCCGGCGATGGCGGCCGAGCGACGGCGGCGACAATGTCCAATCCCACAGGCTTAGCATTCGATTCCGCCGGAAACATGTATATCGCCGAGTATGCCAGCCAGCGCATTCGCAAAGTTTCGCCGACCGGCATCATCACGACCTACGCCGGATCTGGTACCTGCGGATTTTCGGGCGACGGCGGACTTGCAACCAGTGCCAAACTCTGCGGGCCTTCGGGCCTAGCCATCGACCGACACGGCAATCTCTACATCGCCGATCAAAACAACGGCCGCATTCGCATGGTGACGCCCGCGGGCGTCATCACGACAGTCGCCGGCGGCTCATCGGGACCCGCCCTCGGCGACGGCGGCTTGGCAACCAGCGCATTTCTCAATCAACCTTCGACAGTCGCCGTGGATCTGAAAGGCAACCTCTACATCTGCGATCTGGGCAACGGTTTGATCCGCATGGTGTCGCCGCTGTCCACGGGAACTGGAGCGCTCGGCGTGACGCCCGTAACGGCCATCGCGGGACAAACCCTGCACATTCCGGTGACCTTTTCCGTAGCGTCCGGTTCCTCCGCGGACGGAGTGAACTTCGGATTGCAAGTCACGCCTACGGGCGGATCGCCTGCGTTAACCGGCTCGCTGACTTTTCAGCCGGACGCTTCGTTTGTCGCGCCCACCTTGATCGATACGAGCCAGGGAGCGGGCGTGATCAGCTTGGCGTGGCTCAATCTGCCAAGCGCCTTGCAAGGAAGCACGCATTTGGGCGACGTTCTGTTGAACGTTCCCGTGTCGGCCTCCGCCGGCAACTCGTACTCGGTGCGAATTCTCGCGGCCAGCGCCAGTTCCGGCACAACCGAAGTTCCCCTCGGCGCTCTGTCTTCCGCATCATTCGATGTTCAAACGACGTATTTGGTGGGAGACGTCGATCCGGCTAACGGGACGAGTTTCGGATCTTTCGGAAACGAGGTGCTCAACACGCTCGACCTGATCGCGATCCTGCGCGCCATCGCCATCGGCCCGAAACCGGCGGCTTGCACCGATCTGTTCGACGCCATGGACGCGGCCCCGGCGATTCCCGACGGAACGCTGAACACGCTCGACCTGATCGCGGTGCTGAAACGCGTAACCAACCTCGATACGTCCCGGCCGCGGCGATCGCCGCGCGGTATCCCATGCTCCGCTGCGACGCCGGACGGCGCCGAAGCCATGCTGGACAACGCCCGAAATCGCCGGACGGCTCCACCTGACGCCGAGGTCGAGATCGGCGCACCGGTCACGCAATCCGACGGCTCCACGCAATCGCCTTTGTATCTGCGCGCACTTCACGACTTCTGGATGGAAGCATTCACGGTCGCCGTTAGCGGTACCGGTGCAATGGTCCTTCTACCTGGCGATCTCGGTTCGCCGGCATTTAGCGACAACGGGCTGCCGGGAACGATCGCGGCGATGTGGGACGTCACAAGGGAAGCACACGCCGGCGACCGAATCTTACTCGGAACCGTCGCGACATCAGGATCGACGCGTCTCACTGTGCTGCGGGCCATCGGTAACGCGATCGATGACAGCGATCTTCGGATTGTTGTGCGGTAAAGTCGTTTTCGGCAACGAGCAAGTGTGGAGAAAATGCCAGAGCTCAGTGAATTCGCGCTTGCAAAGCGCGGCGCGCGGCAGTCCCATGTCATGCGGCTCTACGGCATCCTCCGCAGCATTGGGCGTGCAGATCCGTTGTGCTAGAATTCGTTGCGCTCCAATATCCGTATCAACATTGAAGTCGCAGCCTATTAAAGACGACTGTATGCACCTAGGCAAACTTGTCTCCATTGTCTTTTTCCTCGGCATTCTGTCAGGGAACTTCGTTTTTGGGCAGTACATCATCTCGACGATCGCTGGTGGCGCTCCGCCGCCGACCCCGTCAGTCGCGTTGGGCGCCAACCTCGGCTATCCGACCAATCTCGCCGCGGATTCACAAGGCAACGTCTATTTCAATAGTCTGAATTGCGTTTTCAAACTCGACGTCGCGGGAAATGTCACGCGCGTGGCCGGAAATTCGCAGGGCGGATACTCCGGCGATGGTGGACCGGCTACCAGTGCGCAACTGCAAAACAATCCCGGCGGTCTGGCCGTGAATTCAGCCGGCGAAATCTTCATCGCGGATTATTGGAATCTCCGTGTTCGCAAGATTTCAGCGAGCGGCATCATCACCACCGTTGCCGGTACCGGAGCACAGGGATATTCCGGCGATGGTGGTCTGGCAATCAATGCGGACTTGGGGCAGCCCACCAGCGTAGCGCCAGACGCGCAGGGTAATCTGTATATAGCCGATTCCGGTAACTTGGCACTTCGGCGAGTCTCACCCGGCGGGGTCATCACCACAGTGCCATCGGTGAATCCCACCGCCATGGCGATAGATGCGAACGGAAACTTGTTCTTCACTAATGTCAACAGCGTTGCCAGGTTAACGCCAACTGGCACCGTTGGGTTGGTTGCCGGCACCGGTACAGCGGGATTCTCCGGCGATGGTGGCCCAGCGACCAAGGCCACGTTGAGGTCGCCTTCCGGAGTCGCCTTAGATGCGGCGGGAAACTTGTACATTGCGGATTTTTTGAACAACAGGATTCGCATGGTGAATCCGAGCGGCATCATTACAACGGTGGCGGGCAACGGAATAAACGATTATAAGGGGGACGGGCAACAAGCTACGCTCGCAAGCGTCGGCCTTCCGACGGGAGTCGCCGTGGACTCCTCCGGCAACCTTCTGATCGCCTCCGCCCAATACGGCCGTATTCGCAAGGTCTCGCCCGCGGGCGTGATCACGACTGTGGCGGGAACCGGTCTTTCTTCTTCCGACGACGGCGTCCCCGCCACCAGCGCTCCCTTTGGCGGGCCGGCTGGCCTAGCGCTGGATGCATCGGGCAACCTCTACTTTGCGGACAGCACCGATTATCGCGTTCGCCAGGTTTCACCAAGCGGTATCGTCACTTGGTTAGCGGGTGTTGGTTGCTGTGCCGCTTTAGGCGATGGCGGTCCTGCCAGGAACGCGCAGTTGTCGAGTCCTGCCGGAGTGGCCGTCGACGCCGCCGGCAATCTGTTCATTGCCGATACCTATAACAATCTGATTCGCAAGGTTGCGCCCAACGACACGATCACAACGGTAGCGGGAAACGGAAACACGGGCTATTCAGGCGACGGCGGTCCAGCGACAAGCGCCGCACTGAACCAGCCGATCCGAATTGCGGTGGACTCGAAGGGAAACCTGCTGATCGCCGACTCCGGCAACAACCGCATCCGCGAAGTGTCCCCAAGCGGCACAATTACGACGATTGCCGGTACCGGACAACCGGCGTCATCCGGAGATGGCGGCCCCGCCACCAGTGCGGCGATCGATAATCCTTACGGCGTAGCCGTGGACAGCGCCGGGGATGTTTTCATTGCCGAAGCCGATAGTGGGGTGATTCGCAAGATCTCCCCAACCGGAGTCATCTCAACCGTCGCGGGTAGCCTGTTAAGAGCCAATGGTTTTCCGTTCTATTTCGGCGATGGTGGACCGGCCATCAATGCGGGCCTCGACGATCCGGAATGCATTGCGGTAGACGGGCCCGGCAATTTGTTTATTGCGGAAAGTGGCGCCAATCGCGTCCGCAAGGTTTCCACGAACGGAACGATCACGACCATTGCCGGCTATGGGTCGTCAAGCTACAGCGGCGATGGTGGTCCAGGAACCATCGCTTCGCTCAGTCCCGCGTGCGTTGCCGTGGACAGCGCGGGCAACGTCTACGTGAGCGATAAGTGGAATCGTGCGATTCGCCTGCTTACGCCATCCGGGAACACGAGCCCCGCACCGTCGTTCACTGCCAATGGAGTAGTGGACGCCGCGAGTTACAAGGCCGCCGTTGCGCCGGGCGGGATTGCTTCACTGTTCGGAACGAACTTGGGTCTCACCGCAAGCGCTTCCACGATTCCGCTTCCACAGTTGCTCGGCAACGCAACAGTGGTGATTAATGGCTACAGTGCGCCGTTGTTCTACGTCTCTCCGACGCAGATCAACTTCCAAGTCCCATGGGAGTTGGCCCGTCTATCGCCATTGCTCAAGACGGTGTCGTCCGTGGTGATCTCCGGAAGCGGCACCAGCGCTGCTCAAACCATCAACGTGAAGTCGGTGTCTCCCGGAATCTTCTCCGCCAACTCCTCTGGCAGCGGACAGGGCGTCGTAACAAATGCCGCGACGGGCCAACTTGCGGTGGCCGCTACTCCGGTCGCGCGCGGGCAATACGTGACCATTTACTGCAGCGGACTCGGCCAGGTCAACGGTGCTCCCACAGACGGCGGCGCTTCAGGTCCCGTGCCGCTATCTCAGAACCTTTCAACGCCCATCGTCATGATCGGCGGCGTCCAGGCAACCGTATCGTACTCGGGATTGACGCCGGGGCTAGTGGGCTTGTATCAAGTGAACGCGCTCGTCCCGGCAACGGTGAACCCCGGCTCCGCGGTGTCGCTGATGCTGACAATGAACGGAGTCGCTTCGAATACGGTGAGCATCGCGGTGCAGTAGGTACACTGCAGTGCCAGTGTGCGACCGTGAAAAAAGCGATGCGGAGGAGCACGCCGGGTGATCGTACAAGATCCTGCTGGTTCCGGGCTCGGCTTGGCGCGGGGAACGCTTCGCCAGCCTTTTCAGAAATGAGACACCACCGCGCGCGATGCCATCGAGGTCCGACCATAAAGGGCCCGGGCTAGTATTCTTCCCACCTGAGCATGAAAGACCTTCCTCAACTTAGCGTCGTTATCCCGACGCTCGCCCGCGGAGAGTTTCTTTGCGCGACGGTCTCGCAGTTGTTGACGGAAGCTCCCCGGCCGTGCGAGATCCTGGTTATCGATCAGACGGAAAAGCACCCGTCTGGTTAGCGGACGCTTTTGCCAAGGTCGAAGTCGCGGGCTCAAATGCCGTCTCCCGCTCCATCTCTCCTAAGCGCGCTTCGCGTCAGCCAGCAGCCCTATTGTCACTTCCCTAGGATTGCGGTAGGCCAACGGCCCAACCAGCGTCTTGCTGAGTTTGAGCGCCGCCATGAAAAGCTCATCGTCGCTCGTGCCGTTGATCTCCCAATGCAACGCGTACGCGAAGTCGTTGATCGTTCCCAGGAGGCTTCGGCTGGCCGTAGGACCGAACGGCGCTCCCTGCATGGCGGCGATCTCGTCGCGGATCTTGTGGGCCGATATCGGCATCGTCGCTAGGATTCTAGAAAGAGAACCGGCCAGATGCCATGGCAGGTGTGCGAGGTCGCGGGCCGGCAGCAGCACAGGCAGGCGAGAATGTTCGCTGATCAACAGTACCAATCTGCGCCGATTGATGCTTAGCAGGTGCCCGTACCAATCGCCCAACAGCGTTGCGCCGCAAGCGTGACTGGTCTCTTTCCCAATCGCGGGAAGACGGCGGAGCAGCTTTTCCGTGCATCGAAGAACCATCTCTAATGACGATCCAAGACGATATATTATCGCGCTCCGCGCGAGACGAGAGAATGATCCCGGCCGTCAGCGTCACGGACTATCGAACAAACTGAGATGGGAGGATGCTATCGCACCCGCACGGCGCCGCCGGCTATTCGCACTTCTTCGCCGCTCCGATCGTTCGCGGAAACTCCTAGCAGCGCGCCGCGATCGACGCCGTCCACTGAGCCGAGCAAGAGACGCTGGCCGCCGGCTAACGTGATGCCGTTCAGGTAGGCCATCGCGATTTTTCCGGGCTGTCCTGCATCCACGATGCTCGCGGGGATTTCGCCGGGCGTGAAATTCGCTTGCTGCCCTTCTGGCAATCGGAACGACACTGCCAGGCCCTTCAGATTTAGATCGCGACGCGCCGCGAGGTAAATGGCGTTGCCTTCCACTTCAATAGTTCCTTCCGTAATGCCCGCCGCCTCGGGTGGACGCCGGCTCTCCGCTTCGTTTTGCGAACACGTCAA
>JAJPHL010000036.1 GCA_021325275.1 Terriglobia bacterium
GCGCACGCGCAGCACGTCCGGCTCGATATCGACGCGATTCAATCCGACCAGCTCCGCCACACGCAAGCCGCAGCCGTACAACAGCTCGACAATCGCGCGATCGCGCGGCGGGGCTTCGGCCATTTTTTCGAAAAACTTTTCGAGTTCGCCCGCCGTCGGGACGTCCGGCAGTTTCTTCGCCGGCTTCGGCGACGCCACTAACTTCGCGGGATTGGTTTTCACCACGCTCTCCCGCGCCAAGAACTTGAAGAGCGATCGCAGCACCGAAAGCCGCCGCCGCGCCGAGGATTTTTCGCCCTTCCGCGCGAAGAATTCGCCGAGAAACGCGCGAATGTGCAGATGATCGATCGCCTCGACATCCGGCGCGCCGCCCGGTTCCGCGTTGAGGAATTTCAGAAACTGGCCGAGGTCGGCTTCGTAGTTGCGCAACGTGTGCGGCGACGCGTGACGTTCACGATGGAGGTAGTCGAGATACGCGCGGATGGCCTCGGCGCATTTCATGCGGCGAAAGCGGGCTCATGGGCCCGGGCGAATCGCTCGAGCGCATCGAGCGCCAACCGGCATTGCGTTTCGCGGCGCGTGGCGCGGTCGCGCACCGGCGGCTCGAGCGGCGGCAGCAAATCGAATGTGATATTCGCGGGCTGATAATGTTTCGCATCCGATTGCGTGACGTAGTGCACGAGCGAACCGAGCGCCGTGGCACGTTCCGGCGGCGCATAATCGCCGCCGCAAGCCGCCGCGGCCGCGGCGATCCCCGCCAGCAATCCCGTGGCAATCGATTCCACGTATCCCTCGACGCCGGAAATTTGCCCGGCAAAGAAAATCTCCGGACGGCGCTTCAACGCCAGCCGCGCGTCAAGCAGCTGGGGTGCGTTGATGTAAGTGTTGCGATGAATCTGTCCGTAACGCAAGAACGCCGCATTTTCCAAGCCGGGAATCAAGCGCAAAATGCGCGCTTGTTCGCCGAACTTCAAATGATTCTGGAATCCCACAAGATTGAAACTATCGGCGCGCAAGTTTTCGGCGCGCAGTTGCACCACGGCCCACGGACGTCGTCCCGTGCGCGGATCGATCAAGCCGACCGGTTTCATCGGACCAAAGCGCAGCGTGTCGCGTCCGCGCCGCGCGAGTTCTTCGATCGGCAGGCACGCTTCGAAAAAACGGCACTCCTCGAATTCATGCAGCGGATACGACTCCGCGGTGGTCAGCGCGTCGTAGAAGCGATCGTACTCTTCGCGCGAGAACGGACAGTTCCAATAATCCTCACCGCCTTTTCCGTAGCGTGACGCCGGAAACGCGCGCGTGCGATCCACCGTTTCCGCGTCGACAATCGGACTGATGGAATCGTAGAAGAAAAGGCGATCCGATCCTGTGGCGCGCTGGATCGACGCGGCCAGCGCGTCTGAAGTGAGCGGTCCGCTGGCGACAATCGTGATGCCGTCCTCCGGTAATTCGCGAAGTTCCTCGCGGCGCAACTCGATGAGCCCGTTTTCCGCGATCGCCGCCGTCACGCCCGCGGCGAAACGTTCGCGATCGACGACGAGCGCCTGCCCGCCGGGCACCGCGCAATCGGCGGCCACGCGCAACAGCAGCGAGCCAAGCCGCCGCAATTCCTGCTTCAGCAACCACGGCGCCGATTGCGGTTGCTCGCTCTTAAGCGAGTTCGAGCAAACCAACTCCGCGAGATCGCCGGTGCGATGCGCGGGCGTGGCGGCGGCCGGCCGCATTTCGAACAAATGCGACGGCACGCCTCGCGACGCCAACTGCCAAGCGGCTTCGGCTCCCGCCAGGCCTCCGCCGATGATCGTAACGCGCTTCATTGATTCGATGAACTGAGACGATCCTTGATTTCCTCGATACGCTTCCGCGCGTCGTCGCCCGCAGCCAGCTTGGGATCCAGGCGCAGCGCTTCGCGCAACGCGGCGAGCGCTTCCTTGTCGTCGCTTTGTTCGCTGAGAATCGCACCGAGATGATATTGAAACGTAGCATTGGTGGGATCGGCCTTCACCGCCGCGCGCACTTCGCCCACCGCAAAGTGAAAACTGCCCAGCTTGTAGTAAATCCAACCCAGCGTATCGGCGATAATCGGATTGTTGGGCTGAAGATCGCGCGCGCGAATCGCCCAGTTCAAGGACCGCGAGAGATCGCCGCCGTCGAGCAACTCGCGGCGCGCCAGATTGTGCGCCGCCACCGCATCGTTCGTGTCCAGTTCGAGCGCCTTCTGATACGAGCGCTTGGCCGCGCCGTAATTCTTCAAGCATTCCTGCGTCACGCCGCTCCACGTCCAGGCCAGCGCGGACGCCGGCCAGCCCTTGGTGAGCTGCGTCGCGTCGTCGTTGGCGCTTTCGCAACGGCCCTGCGACAAATCGGTTTGCAACAATCCCAGAATCGGCGAGGGCGTGCGAGGCGCCATCTCCATGGCCTTCAAAAACGCGTCGTGCGCCGCTAAATACTCTCCGGCGATGCGGGAGACGTCGCCCAGCACGATGTAGTGCTCGGCGGTCGGCTGAATCAGTTTCATCTGCGCCTTCACGCGGGCCAGCGCTTGATCGTTGTGGCCTTCCACCATGATGTTCCGCGCCAGCACGCGCAGAATATCCACCGCGGCGGGATCGGCTTTCAATCCCAACTCCAGCGCCTGCTTGGCGAGATCCATATGGTGATCGAGCAGGCGGCCGAAACCCATGCTGTAGAATCCCGCGACGAGTTTCGGGTCGACGGCCAGCAGGCTGCGTATTTCTTCGATGGCCTGATAGTCGTTGTGCAATCCTTCGTCGCACAGCGCGCGCAACAAGCGCAACACCGGCAAATCGCGCTGCGACTCCGGGGCGGCTTGCAGCACGCTGAGCGCGGGCGCGGCGGAATCCTGCGCCAGCAATAGTTCCGCGTACCAGATCCGCGCGGCGATCAGGAATGGATCGAGTTGCAGCGCCGCTTCGAGATCCTGCAAGGCGACACCTTCGTTGTGCGCGTTGTACTCGGAAACGCCGAGATAAAAGTGCGCCGCCGCGTAGTCGGGACGATAGTGCAGCGCCTGATTGAATTCGCTCACCGCTTCATTGTTGCGTCCCATGCGTAAATGCAACATGCCAAGCAACAAATGCGCATCGACATCCTGACTCGTCGAGGAAATCAGACGGCGCACGGTTTTTTCGGCGTCGTCGTACTGACCACCGAGGTAATACGCGTCGGCCAGGCGATTCAGCACCAGCGGCGACTTGGAATTCGCGCCCACGCGTTCCAATTCGCGGATCGCCGTAGGAATTTCGCCTTGATGCATGTAGAAATTGCCGAGCGCCACGATGGCGTCGGGATCGTCGGGCAATGCCTTGGCCACCTCGCGAAACGTTTCTTCCGCCTTAGGACGATTGCCGATGCGCGCGTAGAGCCAGCCGAGTCCCACATAGGCGTTGGCGTTCTTTGGATCGCTGCGGATCGCCTCGCGATAAAACGGCGCAGCGTTGTCGGGCTGGCTGGCAATTTGATACAGGTTCGCGAGCGCCAGCAGCGACTCCGGTGAACGCCCGCTCTGATCCACGGCCATCTTCATTTGGTGAACGGCTTCGTCCACTTCGTTCGACGCAAAATAAATCGACGCGCGCATCATGCGCGCCTGCAAATCGCGCGGCTCGCCGGAAAGCACTTCATCCAATTCCTGCGTGGCCGCTTGCGGTTGCGCCAACGCCGCCAGCACGAACGCCATCAACTCGTGCGCCTTGGCGTTGTGCGCGTCGCGGCGCAACACCCACTGCGCCTTGGATCTCGCGTTGTTGTAGTCGCGGCCGTAGAGCATCAGCAGACCAAGACGCAGCCGCAGATCCGTGCTGAAGTATTGATTCGCCGGACGCGCGTCAAGGCGATCGGCGACTTGCAGCGCCTCGTACGCCGCGCTGTAGTCGCGCATTTCCTGCGCCGCCACGCCGGTCAAGTACTGCGCTTCGGCCAGCAGCGGATTCGCGTGCAGCGCTTCGCCCAATTCCACGCGCGCGTGCGCGTAGTCCTTGCGATCCATGTAGGATTTTCCGCGATCCAAATGTTCCTGCGCGGTCCTGGCGCCGCAGGCCGTGAGAGAAAGGAGGAGGAGCGCCGCGGCCATTCCCGAAGCCGCGCCGGTGGTCCACGACGCGCGTCTCGCGAGCAATACCATCAGGAGACCCGCCGCGATCTGCCGCGAAGCAAGAACAGAATGCCGCCGCTCACCAGCAACAGCGACGCGGGCTCCGGCGTCGACGTTTGGCCGGAATTCACGACCAGCGTGGCCAGGACCGCCGACGCGCTGGCGCTCGGATCGTTGGTCAAATCCTGTTCGGCGTTCAGAGTTTCGGAGTTGAAAATGACGCTCGCCGGCAGGGTGACGAAACTGAACGGAACGGCGGAATTAGCCGAGGCTTTCACCAAGCAATTGCTGCCGCCTGGATTCGATCCGCACGCCAGACCGGCGAAATAATCCGAGAGGCGAATGAACACCGAGGTAAAGTCACCGCCATTCGACGTCGCGGCGACGGTGGGATCGGTAGGACCCGCTACGGCGCCTTGCAAACTGAAAATGGAGTTGGACGCCGTCCCGATCTGTGACGAGCCGCTGGCGCGGCGGCCGCTCGGCGCGCCCGATGTGGTCGCCGCCAGGATCAGCGCCTCGAAGGTTTGATTCGCGGATTGATTCAGGATGGCCTGCGAGCCGCTCATCACCGCCGAATAGCACGTCTTGGTGGTAATCGTGTTGCCGTAACACGCCATGCCCGACTGCGCGATGTTCGTGGGATCCAAGACCAAATCGCTCTGCAACACCAGGGGCGGCGTGGAAAAAACGCCCTGCGAGGAAAGCGGATCGGTAACGACGGCGGTCGGCGTCGAGGGCGGGCTCTGCGCGGGCAAAAACAGGGCGAGGGCCAACACGGCCAGCGCGGTTGCGGACACTCTAAGCGAACCCATCATAAAGCCCTTTGCAATGCCAGTCAGTTCAGTATAGCTCTTATTTGTTTTCTTCCACTAACTCGATGTCGATTCGATCCGGCCCTTCGATCATCGCCGAGCGCACCGCCGTGCCCGGGATTTTCGCGGGCCCCGCGAGGACCTTCACGTTATCCGCCTTCAGGCGCGCGACCGTCGCGTCGAGATCGGCCACGCTGAACGCCATGTGATCGATGGAGTGTCCGGCAGGCGCTTCCAGTTCCGTGCGATCCTTCCACCAATCGGGAAACGCCGCTTTCGCGTTGCCCACGGGATAAATGATGATGTTCACGTCGTCGAGCATCATCGACGCCGCCGGCGCCGTTTGCCGTCCGCAGCGCGAACGCACTTCGCGCGACGGCGTGCCGCGCCGCATGAGTCCAAACTCTTTCACGTACCAGTCGCTGGCGGCGATGGCGTCCTCGGAGAGCAGATGGACGTGATCGAAGTAGTGATTGGTGGCGGCGGTGGTGTTCAGTTCGATCAAGGCATGGTCCGGCGCGTCGAGATAGGCGAACCAGAAGCGGCCGTTGCCGCCCTTGCCGTCGCACTGATCGCTGATGTCGGTGATGGGCACGAAAAACTTGGCGCCGAGATCGAGTTGATGCTGATATGTCGCCTGCATGTTGTCGCCGCCGCCCCAACCCATGTGCCAGATCGCGGAGGTCACTTCGCGTTTCGGCGGCGCGCTCACTTTATTGAACAGCAGCCATGCGTTGTGGTCGTACAAGGCGTCGGGACCGCCGGCGAATTTGCGTTTTTCGCTTTCGAGATGAGACGTGTAGAAGGCGATCGCTACCGCGGGATCGGTGGAGTTCAGGTGGAGGTGATGAAAATGCGCTAGTGGCGCGGGCGGCGCCGGAGTTTGCATCAACGCGGCCAACAGCAGTAGGAAAAGAGTCATGGATCAATCCTCCGGACGCTCAAATTGCTCCATCAGATATCGCGGATGCTCGGTGTTCAGGAACAGCACAAACATTTCGTTTACCAAGTTGATCGCCGTTCGGACCGCGTGTTCGTAATCGCCGCCTCTGACGCGGCAAACCAGCGTGAGGGCGCCCTTTTGTTTCGTAAACGAGACGGCCATCCGTTCAGGATCGATGCGCCGGTGCACGGGACGATCCTCCGCGGCGCAGGATCGCAGAAATCTCCGCGCTTCTTTTTCGATGTCAGCCGGCTTCGGCAGAATGGCCGGAAACACCAGCGCGCGCTGCCGCGCGTCGAAGCGCAATTCAAAAGGACGATTCCACAACCAAGTGAAACGGAATCGCGAACCTTCGCGGACGAACGATGTAAAGACGCCGCGTCGCGCGTAATTCTCGAGTACGGCGTTGACAGCGTCGATCGCGGCGGGCATTTTGGAGTGCGGCGACTTGTCGCCGCTTTGGATGCCCGCGGCTTGACGCGGGCCGAGCTTCACGCTTGTTCAACAGGCGCGCGAGTCGAGCCTCGCGCGTCTAGAGCGGCGACAAGTCGCCGCACTCCAAATTAGTGATCGTAGGCCATGCAGCCCGGCTCCGTTTTGCCGAGGAATCCCGGCGAATTGCCGCGCTGCCAAAATTCTTTCTTGCCCTGGCAGTTGATCAACACGGGTACCCGATCCTTGGCGGCAATTTGATAGGCGCGTTTCAACGCCGGCATAAACTCCTCCGGCTGCGTGACGTATTCACCGCGTCCGCCGAGCGCTTCGGCCATCTTGTCGTAGCGCAGATTTTCCTGGAACAAGTACATGTGCGCGGCCTTGCCGGCGTAATTCGGAATGCCCCACGCGTTGTTGTTGTAAACAATCATCACGACCGGCATGCGGTACTTGGCCATCGTTTCCAGTTCCATGCCCGAGTACGCAAAGCCCGCGTCGCCGGTGATTCCCACGATCGGGTGTCCCTTGTAAGCCGCCTGCGGACCCACGCCCATCTGCACCGCCGCCGCCACGCCGAACGAATAGCCCAGATCGGGACCGATCGCACCGTACTGATACGCGCCATTGCACAATTGCCCCGGACGATAGGCGCGCAAGAAACGCCGCATGTAACGCGCGATTCCGTATCCGCCCGCGACCACCGTGGTTTGTTCTTTCGCGAGATCGCCGCGATAGAGGAAATCGCTCAGTTGGCGCGCCATCACCGCCGGGTGAATCGCGTCGGTGTAGCCGAGTGCCGTTTTGTAGTAGGTGTCGTTCTCGCCCTCGAATTTCTCGCGAGCCGCCGCGAGTTCCGCGACCCACGCCTCGCGACGCTGCGAACCGATCGCAAACGACAGCGCTTCGAGCGCGGCTTTCTCGCAGCTCACAATACCCAAGTCGATCGGCATGTTGCGGCCGATGTCGCCGGCGTCGGGATCGATGCGAACGTATTGGGCGTCGGCGCTAAACGCGTATTCGCCCACGTTCGGCATGCAGTATTGGCCGACAAAAATCACCAGATCCGCGCTGTGCAGCGCGCTCGGCGACGTTGACGCCGAGAGGCGATGCGCGTCCGAGAAGTGGCCGCGCGAACAGCCCGATTCCACCACCGCGATGTCCGCTTTTTCCGCGACTTTCTTCAAAGCGTCCCACGCGCGGCTGTAGAAAACGCCCGTCGACGCCACGATGATCGGGCGCTGCGACTTCTGGATCATCGTCGCGAGGCGCTCGATGCGCTTGGGATCGGGATGCGGTTTCGCGTCGGTGTGGACGCGCGCCGTGTCGTAGTAGAACTTCAGTTCGCTCGAGTCCTTGAACGTTTTGCCGTAAACTTCACCCGGGAAATCGAGATGCACGGGACGCGGCACGCCGGTTTTCAGCGCGCGGAAGGCGTACGACGAATACTCGTACAATCGCGCGGGATCGATCAGGCGCTTGCCGTACTTGCGCATGCCTTCCGTCGTCGGCTGCTGGAACGCCGTTTGAATGCCCATCTCCGTATCGTCTTCGGAGATGCGTTTGTTGCTCGCTAGAACCAGCAGGGGCGTGCGTGCGGCGTTGGCCGCGGCAATGTTCATGATCATGTTGGTGAAGCCGGGACCTTCGGTTCCCGACGTCGCCGCGATTTCTCCGGTCACGCGAATGAACCCGTCGGCCGCCGCGCACATCGCGCCTTCGGTTCGTCCGCCGTAGCAGGGAATGCCTTCGTCGCAGATGGAGTTGATCACGTCGTAGTTGCCGGGACAGCAGAACAGCGCCGCAAGTCCTTCGTCCTTGCAAACTTTGGCGAAGACTTGTCCGCCGCGCATCGGGAACGCCGCGGGTTTCGCGGGCATTCCGAGTGCGGTGGGAATCGCGTCAGGAAGTTTGATGGTGCGTTCCGGTCCGGCTGCGGCGCTCGCCGACTTCACGGCGCCCACGGCGCCGGCGGCGGCCAGCGCTCCCGCGCGAGTCAAAAAGTTTCTACGTGATGCGTTCGACATGATTCCTCCACTACTTTCCTTCTACGGACTTTTCTTCAACCAGCTTGGGACGCTTGTTCTCCGGCCACAAACTCCGCACAAAATTTACCGTGTGCCAAATTTCTTCATCCGTCATTTTGTCTTTGTACGGCGGCATGTCGTCGGTGGTGCCTTCTTTCGTATTCTTGAAGATGGCTTGTTCGCTGGTGCCGTGCGTCCACGCGTCGGGATCGGTGAGATCGGCCGGCGGCGTTCCCGAAAAATCGCGGCGATTCAATCCGCGGCCGTCCTGATCGTGGCATTCCACGCAATTCGTCAAGTAATACTCTTTGCCCTTCGCAATCGACTTGCGCGTGTACGGGAACGGTCCCTTAGTTTCCGGCTTCGCTTGCGCGGCGATCACGAGGGCGACGCTCGCCACAATCAAGAAAATCAACCCAATGCGCGCCATCTCCTCTCGAAGCTACCAGCCATCCCGCGACAAGTCAACGAAAACGCCAGAGGGCGCGGACACCCAATTTGTTTGTCGTTGCCAGAGACCAAAACGCGTTCTAGAATCAATCAGACCTTGGTCCGGAGGGCGTCATTATGCCTAAACAAGTGTATCGTGCGACTCTACAAGTGATGGCTTTGCCGCTACTGGCGAGCATGGCGCTTTTCGCCGCCGGCCCGGCCGCCGATGGGGCAGACAAGCCCGCGATGAAACCCACGTACTCGAAGGACATCGCGCCGATTCTTTTTTCCAAGTGCGTGCAGTGTCATCGCGCCGGCGACATCGCGCCGATGCAATTGGAAACCTACAAGCAAGTGCGCCCCTGGGCCAAGTCGATCGCCGAGCAGGTGTCGAAGCGCGCGATGCCGCCGTGGTTCGCCGATCCCGAGCACGGAAAGTTCCGCAACGACCGCCATTTGACCGACGGCGAAATCAAGCTGATCTCGGCGTGGGTGGAGTCGGGCGCGCCCGAGGGCGATCCCAAGGATTTGCCGATGCGTCCGGCACTGGCCGAAGGTTGGTCGTTCTCGCGCCCGCCTGATCTCGTGATCGAAATGCCGCTGACCGTGAAGGTTCCCGCCGAAGGTCAGTTGGACATGATGAATTACTACGCGCCGGTGCCGTTCACCGAGGAGAAATGGGTGGAAGCGGTGGAGCTGCGCCCCGGCAATCGGCAAGTGGTGCATCACTCGATCGTCAACGTGGTCACGCTTCCGAAAGGATTGACGCACGAGCAACTCGTCTCCGGCAAAAAGCTCGGCGGACTCGGCTGGAAACTGATCGGACAAGCGCCGGGCAAGGGAGCGGAGAGTCATCCGGAAGGCGTGGCCAAGCGAATCGCGCCGGGCACGTACTTCGAATTCAACATGCACTACACGCCCACGGGCAAGCCCGAAGAAGACCGCTCGCTACTCGGACTTTGGTTCGCCAAAGGACCGATTCATCACGAGGTGGTGACGCGTCCCGCGATGGAGCAAACGTTGATCGCCGGAAAAGTCGTGGCGCGCGGCGGCATTCCTAGGATTCCAGCAGGCGCGGAGAACTGGGCCATCGACGGACAGATGACGGTGAAGGACGACATCACGGTGTACTCGATGTCGCCACACATGCACTTCCGCGGTCACGACATGAAGTACACGGTGCGCTTCCCCGATGGTCACGAGGAGGTGCTGCTCAACGTGCCGCATTACGATTTCGAGTGGCAGCTCAACTACGAGTTCGACAAGCCGGTGAAAGTTCCCGCCGGGTCGACCTTCATCATCAACGGACATTTCGACAATTCGAAGAACAATCCCAAGAATCCCGATCCCACCTCCGAAGTCATTTGGGGACAGCAGAGTTGGAACGAAATGTTCATCCCCTGGGCCGAGTGGACGGTCGACAAACAGGATTTGAGCAAGATGTCGAAGGAAGAAATCGACAAGATGCGGAACGCCGCGCGGGTGCGCGATCCTGAAGTGCGCGACCCGAACGAAAAACCAGAGAAACCGTAGTATAGTAGCGGCGCGTTTATGTCCTCCTACGCGCCGCTATCTCCACCATATGTTCATCGCCGGGGAATCTTTCTCTACGTTCCCCAAGGCGTGGCGCTGCCAAATATCTGCTTAAGATGCGGCGGACCAGCCGTGGAACAGCGGGTGAAAAAGGCCTATTCCTGGCACGATCCCAGTTTGTACGTCTTGCTAATCATGCCGCTCATTTATGTCATCGTTGTGATGTTCGCTCGGAGGAGAGTCAAGCTCGAGATTCCGCTTTGCGCCCCGCACAAATCGCAGCGGTCTAGCCGGATTGGATTGGCGACGGGGTTGCTGCTCGGCTGCGTCCCGGTTCCGGTGGTGATGCCTTACCTTTTCCAGGCCGATTGGGTTGTGGCCGTCGCTGTCTTGCTCGGATGCGGAATGTTCGTCGCCGGCGGGTTTATCGCCCAGTCGACGACGCTCTTGGAGATACGCGAGATCTCGGAAACACACGCCAAGTTCACGGGCGCTTCGCAAAGCTTCCTCGCGACAGTTCCCCAGATCCCCTGAGTTATTCCTTGGTCCCGCGCGACGCGGTCGATTCAATCGGCTCCGCCGTCTTCCGCAAGTCCTGACGATCGAGCGTGTAGTCGAAGTATCCGATCATCATTTCATCCCACGTTTGATCGCCCCAGTGGACTTCCTTGGTAGGATCGGGATTGAATTTGTTGCCCGTGGAGTTGTCGTGATGCGCGGTCACTTCCAAGTGGCTGCCCTTCGGCGCGGCAATCGTGTCCTTCAGGAAGTACGTCTGTTGCCAGCCGAAGTTGAAATGAGGGACCTGCAACAAAATCTCAGAGTGACCGTCGGGATAAACGAGCGTGAACGTCATGTCCTTGCCGCGCATGTGCATGTGCGGATGCAGGCTCTCGATGTGGCTATCTTCCTTGAACGCGAACGACGCGTGCGACTCGAAGTTCGGCTCGCCCGCGGGAATCGTCAGCGCGCGCGCAAAAGCGCCCGCGGTGATCACGCGTTTTTGCACGGGGGCTTTCGAGAAAATCAGGCCGACGCTCGAACGATCCTTGCCCGTGGTTCCGTTGGTGGTGTAGTGAACCTGGAAAATCAGCACCGAGCCGGCCTTCACGAGCTTCGCCTGGCCCGGCTGCAGGATCAGCGGCGCTTCTCCCGGCGCCCATCCGACGAGGCGTCCGTCGGATTCTTCGGCCGACGCAAGAGCGCGACGCGCGGGCGGTGCGGCAGGTGCGGACGCAGGGGCCGAGCCGTCGGTGGCGGTCGCGGCCTGGCGCAGCGCCATTAATTTCGAAGGATTGATCTCACCGGCGGCCGGCAGCGGCGTCGCGCCGTCGGGATAGCGCACGCTCACGATCACGTGATGCACATGCGCGCGATCGCCTACGCGAATCTCGGCCAGTTGCACATAGCGGTCTTCGGTGAAATTTGTGGGCACGGCGAAATACTTGTACGGAATCACGCCCTCGGCGGGAATGTTGAAGTCCTCGGTCATCGTGAGAACGGCATCAGGCTTGCCGACGTTCCATCCGTCGAGAAACTTGGGATTCGCCGGCGTCTGCTTGGCGTCGCCTTCCGGCGCGCCGCCGTCCGCCCAGCTCACGAGCGTGGCGATATCTTTGTCGGACAGCCTCGCGTCGTTCGAGAACACACCGTGCTCCGGCGCCGCGAACCATGGCGGCATCTCGTGCGCCAGCACCTTCTCCTTGATCGATTTCGCCCACGGCCGGACGTCTTTGTAGCTCAGCAGCGACATCGGCGCGACCTCGCCGGGACGATGGCAAACCTGGCAATTGCGCTGAATGATCGGTGCGACGTCTTTTGCATACGTCGGCGTGCTTGCCGCGGGGCTCGCGGCCACCACGGCGCCGGCGCCCAAGCAGAGGGCGAACCCAAGAGAAAGTGCGTGTTTCATAAAGGATAGAGTAACACGCGGCACATAGCCGCTCTGCCCAAAACCGCGCATGAGTGTGCCATGTTGTCGCGTAAAACTAGACAGCCAAGATTGAAGAGCAACGCTGGACAACTGGTAATATGGCGGCCATGAAGTTCACTGTCTTGGGTCTATTGTTCGCCGCTGCATTGACCGCGCAACCAACCGCCACCACTGCCGACTGGCCTTCATACGGCGGCACGCATGCGGCGTGGCGGTACAGCGCGCTCGACCAAATCAACGCGTCGAACGTCGCGAAACTCGCTCCCGTGTGGGCCTTTCAAACCGGCGATTATGAAAACGGCCTGCAATCCACGCCCATCGTGGTGGACGGCGTTTTGTATCTGGTGAGCGCGCGCAGCCAGGTCTTCGCGCTCGACGCGGCTTCTGGGCGCCGTATTTGGGAATATCATTACGCGCTGCCGCGCACGCCGGGAACGAACACGCAAAATCGGGGACTCGCCGTGGGTGCGGGCAAAGTTTTTCTCGGCACCTACGACGATTACATGATCGCGCTCGACGCGAAAACGGGCGCGGAAGTCTGGAAAGTCGCGGTCGACGATCAACGCCAGTGCGGATGCGCGATCACCGGCGCACCGCTTTTCGTGAAAGACAAAGTTGTTGTGGGATCCACCGGCGGCGACGGCGCGTTCCGCGGATACCTGACGGCATTCAACGCGGAAACCGGAAGACTCGCTTGGCGCTTCTATACGGTCGCCGGTCCGGGCGAGAAGGGTCACGAGACGTGGAAAGGCGATAGCTGGAAATATGGCGGCGGCGCCACGTGGATGACGGGATCGTTCGATCCCGCGCTGAATTTGATCTATTGGGGCACGGGCAATGCGGCGTCCGATCTCTATTCCGGCGATCGCTACGCGAGCGATGCATTGAATGGTGTAAAGCCGGGGGGAGTGAATTTGTACACGGCGAGCGTAATTGCACTCGACGCCGACAGCGGAAAATTGCGTTGGCACTATCAGGAAATCCCCAAGGACGTTTGGGACTTCGACGCCGCGTACGAGTGCGTGCTGGTCGATCGCATGGTCGACGGCAAAATGCGCAAGCTGCTCGTGCACGTGAACAAGAGCGGCTACACGTTCGTGCTCGATCGTGTGACGGGCGAGTACATCGGCGCGTTTCCGATCGTTGAAAACCACAATTGGACGTCCGGCGTCACGAAAGACGGAAAATTCCTCGACATCGTGGAGCCGGTGGAAGACAAACCCACGCTGATTTGTCCGGGACCCGCGGGCGGCAAGAGTTGGAATCAGATGGCGTTTTCACCGCGTACCGGATTCATTTACGCGCCGGTGCTTGAACAATGCGCGCAGTTGCAAGCGCGCCGCCAGGAACCATCGGAAGGCCGCGTGTATCTAGGCGGCACGTGGGCGGAGACGTCGCCGCCGGGCGGCGTCGTGCACAGTCACCTGGACGCCTACGATCCGGTAACGGGCAAGCGCGCGTGGACCTATCCTTATAAGTACGTCTTGTTCGCATCGCTGCTCGCGACCGCCGGCGATTTGGTTTTCACGGGCGATCCTGAAGGATTTTTCTTCGCGCTAGACGCTCGCAGCGGGAAAAAATTATGGAGTTTCCAAACTGGCGCGGGACATCGCGGATCTTCTGTCACGTATAGCGTGAACGGACGGCAGTACATCGCTACGCCGACCGGCTGGGGGTCGATTGCCGGGCGCGCGCTCTTGAACACTTGGCCGGAAGCGGAGGCGTTTCGCAGCGGATCGACGCTCATGGTGTTTGCGTTACCGGAGGCGAAATGAAGTTACTCACATCGTTGTTGCTGATCGCTTCCGCTGCGTTCGCTCAAGATTTGGTGGCGCGCGGCGCCGACGTCTACGTGAAGTCGTGCGCCACCGGATATTGTCATGGACTAAAAGGCTCGGGCGGCGGCGCGCCAAGATTGGCCTCGCGCGGGTTCGACGAAGCTTTCATCACGCGCACGGTTCGCTCAGGGATCACCGGCACGGCGATGCCGGCGTTCGGCACAACGCTGGCGCGTCTCGATCTCGCCGCGGTGATCGCGTACGTCGGTAGCCTGAACGGAATCGCGCCGAATCCGGCGCTGGCGGCCATGCTGCGCGGTCCGCCGGCGCGGACGCTACCGCCCGAGGCCGCGCGCGGACGCGCCTTGTTCTACGAAGCATCGAGAGGATTCGCCAGATGTGCGACGTGTCACTTGGTGGACGGCATGGGAATCGCGGTGACGGATGCGATCACAAAAGTTCCGGCGAATGCGGCGGAATTGCGCGGCGTTTCCGCGACACACGTGGCAACCGCGACGGCCGGCGGCGAGGCATTTCCGGCGCTCGTGCTGAGCAAGGGCGTGACGCAAGTGAAAGTGTACGACCTCACGATCGCGCCGCCGGTGCTGCGTGTTTTTCCCGCAGCGTCCGTCACGATCCAGGAAGGAAGCGCGTGGAAACACGCGTCGGCGACGCAATCGTACACCGACGCGGAGTTGGACGCGATCGTCGCGTTCCTGAAAGCCGTGGTTCAGTAGCCGTGTGCTAAACTGTCGCCATGGATGTCCAGAAGACGATGGAGTTCATCCTCGAACAGCAGGCGGCTGCCGTCGTGCGCCAAGCGCAGCTTGAGACGCGAATGGCGGAATACGAGGCGGAGAACCAAGCTTGGTTCAAGAGGTTCGAGTCAGGCATGTCGGCCATTCAGCAAACGCAGCTTCGCCAGTTGGAGATGATCGATGGCTTGGTGGACGAATCAAAGCGCCAGAGAGAACGTCTGAACGAGACACAAGAAAAGCTGGACCATTTCATCGTCGCGACGGAACGCCGCTTCAACGAGACGCAGGAAAAACTGGACGCTCTGATCTCCGTTGTTGACGGCATCGTCCGGCGCATTCAGTAAGCGCGATTCTTCATCGCGACCACGAAATTCCGCGACCGAGCACGCCGATAAACAACAAACTCGCGACCACGCCGGCGGCGATCCACGCGTTGCTGCGTTCGATCGCGCCAACAGGCTCGCCGCCGGCGTGCGTGCCGTGCAGCATGCTCGGCAGGCTCAGCAATCCAGCATTCGCGCCCAGCGTCGACGGCAACGCTGACGCGATCACGTAGAACAATCCCGCGGGATTGGGCAGGCCGGCGATTCCGGCGAGCAACGTTTCGGTGAAGTACGGTGTCCAGCAAAGCGCGCGGGCGCGCTCGCGGAAAGGCTTCAGTTCCGCGCGAACCAACAGCATCGATGCGTAGTAGGTGATCACTCCGACCACGATCAAGCCGCCCCGCCACAACCATCGCGGTTCGCATCCTTGAATCACTGCCGCCCAGTCGCCGAAATTGAAGACGCCCGAGAAGAGAAAATATCCGGTGCCCGCAAAAAGATTGCCGGCCATCGCGAGAATCAGAAAATACCGCGACGCAGGACGAAGGTTCTCCGCCCGCCGCAGCAGGACCCACAAGATCGCGGCACATAAGAGATTCACGAGCGTGCCGTTGGCGGAAATCCAGCGCGACGCATTGTCGCTCTGCAAAGCGACCGTGCTGATCGTGAGCGAACGCGCCCCGCTCAAGTACGCCGTGACGCCGTGGCCAACGCCTTCGTGCATCAAGTTCGGAAAAATGTAAGCAAGCGCTGCAATGGCTACGATCGTCGGACGGTCATCGGCACGAGTCACGCGGTGAGCATATCAGAACGTATCTTTCAGAAAGTAGCGATGGGATTCAGCGGCGAGCCTGTGCCGCCTGGAATCGCCATCGGCGCGGCGGTCAGCAGAAACGCCCAGCGTTTGCGCTGCGCGGCTTGCTTGCTCAGTTCTTCCAAATCGCAATTGTCGAAAATGTGGATGCCCATGGCGACGAGCGCCAGTTGATGGATCGGCAGCGCGACGCCTTCCACCTGCGACGGCACCACGTCCGACGCCTCGTCGCTGCCCAGCATCGCCACGCCGCGATCGTGCAGCCAGCGTGCGCACGAGGCGTGCAGTCCGGCGGCGTTGCGTCCCACGGGCCACGGGCCTTTCGCCGCGCGCCGCGCCCAGCGTCCCGTGCGGATGAACACCACGTCGCCCGGCTCCACTTTCACGTGGGCCTGTTTTTCCCATGCTTCTAAATCCTCGGGAAAAATCGCCGTGCCCGGTTCCATGAAATCGACGCCCTTCAGGCGTGCGATGTCCATCAGCACGCCGCGCGTCATGATGCCGCCCTTCGCGCCGATGATCGAAAGTTCCTTCGCGCCGTCTTTCGTCACGTCGTCAGCCGGAAAGCCGTTGTACATTTTCCCCTGATACGTGGCATGACAAAGCGCGTCCATGTGCGTGTGCGCGTAGCCGTGATAATTCACGCTGTAGGAATCGAGCCAAAATGTGCCGGCGCGCGGCAGCATGGTTTGTACGAAAGGACTCGTGTTGTCCTCGGCGCGTTCTTTCAACACGTCGTGCGCCAGCGACACCGGCACGCCGTCCTTCACAAGTTTCAGTGCTTTCTTGCGCTTTTGGGGCGTAATCAAATTCAGCGTGCCGAGTTGATCGTCAGGGCCCCAGCGGCCCCAGTTGGAAAGTTCGGTCATCCAGCGATCGACGTCGGCCTTGACCATCTTGTGATCGGGCGCGTCGGCGAGCAAGGTTACAAAAAGTAGAAACCACATAGGCGCTCCTCACTTGGCGGATTGCAGATTCTTCACCAGCCACTCGACCGCTTCGTTTACATCTTTGGTGGAAATGTTTGCGACACCCGATGGAATTTCCGGCGGCTGATAATCCCACAGAGCGTACGCGACGTTCGGCGCGGCGCCCGAGCGCGCCACGCGAATCGCGTCGGCTTGAACCAGCGCCGGCGGACGCTGTTGGCGGACAGTGGAACGCGTCTTCAACACGGGCTTGAGCATCGCGCCCGCTTTCACGCGGCCGTCGACGGAAATAATCGAAGCGACGTGCGCGGCGGCCACGCCTTCACCGAGCAAGCCCAAATGATCGGCATCGATGCCCGGCTCGCCGGCCAAGTAGGAAATCGCGTTGCGAATGTCTTCGATCTGCCGCTCCGGCACGAGGCGCTTGCGCACGATTCGCATCTTTGCGGTGGTCTCGAGAAAGCGGAAGCGATCGTCTTGATAAACGTGTTCGGCCGTGTACAGAAACCCGCCTGACTGGCCCCATCCGCGATAGTCGATGGCCATCGCGGCGACGCCAGCGTTCGCAATCTTTGCGGCGACCGCTTCCATCGAGCCGTGGGTAAAACCCCAACCGGGCGCGAGCACGACGGCGGGCGTTTTCCCGGAATCAGTAAAACCTTCCGGAAGGAAAAGTTTGCCGTAGCATTGCACGCCGTTGGAGAAAAAGTGAATCTCGCGCGTCCGTTCCGCGGGAAAATGCACCGCGGCCACGGGCGCTGGCGTTTCCGGTAATGGCAGGTTTTCCATGGCCGCCACGGCCGCGTTCGGTTTATCCGCGGCAAGGAATTTCGTGAACCAATTCGCTTCCAACGTTGAAGTCACTTCGAACGCCGCGCCGGAATACGCTTGGAAATGCGTGATGTAAGGGATCTCGGCCACTTGCGATGTGCCTGAAAAAACTTTCGTCGCTTCAAACGGACCACTCGGCCCGCGCATATTTCCCAGTTCGTCTTTTTCCGCCGGCAGCCAGAGGATCGCGGTGGATTCAGGAATGCGCGTGAGCATTTGCCAGGGGCGATGCTCGCGTCCTGTCTCGTTGGTTTCCAGGTCGATCTTGGTGCGGAAGGAAAACCCGCCGTCGATCTCGGCACCTTGACCGGTTCGCGCGCGCTTGATTTCGTCGGCGAGAACCGCGGCAGTGTGATGGATCGGCCCGGTCGCGCCGCGCCCCGCCACGCCGATCACTTGCGACGTTACCGCCTTGACGCGCGCGTCGAGGCCCGCCGTGTTCACCACCACGCCGCCTGAATAGCTCGATCCCCAAATGCCGATGCGATTCGGATCGACGCCCGGCTCGCCTTGGATGTAGGAAACGGCGGCGCGATACGCTTCGCCTTGCGCGAAGGCGTTGAGGCTGGTGCGTTTCAAGCGCACGCGCGCCGTTTCTACCCAAACCGTTTTTGTGTCGTTGGAAGGATCGGGATCGAGCAACCTGGCGATTCCTTCGCTTGGACCATACGAGCGATAATCGATGACCATCGCGACAAGTCCGCGCTCGGCGAATCGCGCACCATATTTTTCGATGCCGATGGAGATACCGTTGAAGCCGTGACCAAGCACGACGGCGGGCCAATGCCCTGTCGCCGAGAATCCGCGCGGGAAAAACAGCTTGGCGTAGAGGGCCGCGCCGTCGCAGTAAAACGTGATTTGCTTCGTGGTGACGCCGGCGGGCAGCAAGTACGGCCAATCTTGCGGCTGTGTTCCACCTTCGCGTTTCATCGCAGGATCTGCGGCCTGCTTCTGCACTTCGGCGCGCAGCGTTTCGATAATCGACGTATCGATCGGCGGACCTTCGAACGCCAGCAAGACGTTACCAGGACGCCCCCCAAAAGCCCCGTATCCCGCGTTGGCGAAAAGCATTCCTCCTGCGACAACCGCGCCGGGACCCTTCATCGAGCCGCCTTTCGCGGCCACCTTGTTTACCGTTTCGAAATCGCGATTCGTGTCGAACTCCCAAACGATCGCGCCGTCTTTCGTGGAGTACGCGCGCAGCGCGCCGTCATTCGATCCCGAAAAAACGATGCCGGGAATCGCGGTGATCGCGGCCGATTGCGCGGCGTTGCATCCGCGCCCGGGCGGTCCGCACTTTGGCGTCGGCGCCGGTGTCATCCACGCGCGTTCGCCATTCGCGAGCCTCACGGCATGCATTCCGCCCGGTTGCGGACGCGTGATGTCGGACACTGCGAAATATGCTTGCTCGCCGTCCACCGCCGATCCCCACTCGAGTCCGCCGAGCGCGCCGCCTTGTCCCGCGCGATATTGCCAGATGATTTCACCTTGCTTGTCGGGATCGAGCGCAAAGCCGACACCCGATTTTTGTCCCGCGACAATCATGTCGCGACCGCCGACGCTCGTGAGAATCGGCGCGTGCCCGAAATCAAAATCAGGACCATTCGTAGCAGGGCAATTTGGGTTCGTCGAGCCGGTGCGGCATGCGGAGATGAACGTATCGTTCGGCGTGGCTTGCTTGGACCAACGAATCGCGCCGGTTTTCAAATCCATCGCGACGATGGCGTCCGATGTTGCTTGCGGCGGATCGCTGTACGTGTTGCCGGTGCCGACGTAGAGCACGCCGCGCTTCGCGTCGATGGTGGGGGCGCTCCAAATCGCCGCGCCGCTGGGGCCGTAGAGCGTCACACCGGTGCTGGACTTTCCCCGCGGGACCGCTTTATCGGCGATGGTGTACGTTTTCCACACGATCGCACCCGTTTTGACGTCAAGCGCCGTGACATTGCCCCTAAAAGTACAGCACCCATAGTCGGGATCGGCTCCTTGCGCTTCTTCATACGACGACATCGGTACATAAAGACGTCCGTCGAAAAGCGCCGGCGATCCCGTGATGCGTGCGAGCGGATGATCGTCAACGTGCGTCATCCAAACTTTTTTGCCAGTGGCCGCGTCCAGTGCGTAGGCGTTCGCCGACGTGTCGCCGAAGTAGATCAATCCGCCGCCAACGGAGATCGCGGTGCGAACGCCGCCGAGCGCACTGAAAGTCCAGTAGACGCAGCCGGTGTGCGCGTCGAGAGAGTACACCGTTCCGTTCTGGCTGCCGACGAAAACGCGTCCACCGGCGACGGCCGGCTGGGCCCACGCGACGGTGGCGTCGGGAAATCCAAAGGCCCACTTCATGCGAAGCTGTGGAATCGCGCCGGCAGAAAGCTCCGCCTGCGCGGCCGGCTGAAAGCGCGTGTTCTCGACGCCCGCGCCCCATCCGTTCCACGTTGGCGCTGAAGTTTCCGCGAATTTCGGCGCGACGCCGCTGCAACGTCCGGCAGCCGCGCCCGTGACATCGCCGCCGATAGTTTTTCCAGTGAGAAACTCCGCGATGGCGCGACGCTCCAAACCGCTGAGCCGCGATCCTTGCACGCGCATCGATCCGGTGACGAGCGCCGTGAGAATCGCGTCGGGCGTGCGCGTCTTCAGAACGTCGGGCACGGGCGCGCGCGAGTTTTCGATGCCGGAGTGGCACGCCGCACAGCGTGTCTTGAACAGGGCGCCGCCGTCAGGGGCGGGTTGTTGCGCTACACAGACAGTCACACTCAACAGTACGAGCCATCGCATGGCGGAAAGCTACCATAGCCTGTATAGTGTCAGCCATGGTTTCGTGGATGCTCCTGCTATGCGGCCTGCTCCTTCAGGGGAAGCCGGTCCCAATCGCGTCGATCTCCGCGCAAGGATCGCGACTGCCCGCGGAAGCCTTGATCCGGCTGACGGAGTTGCAACCCGGACAAACAATCGACGAGCAAGGGCTCCGTGCGGCGTGCGACAAGATCGCCGCAACCGGCCTGGTCTCGGACGTCCGGTACGAGATCAAGTCGAAGCAGGTGATTTTCACGATGAAAGATGTCGAGCCGCTGATCCCTGCGAAGCTCGATTTTCCGGAAGGCGAGCAGCCCGTCGCTTGGAAATGGTTAAAACTTCACGAACCTTTGATCGATGGCCAACTGCCGCGGACGAAGGCGGCGATCGGTTTCTATCAAAAGCAAATCGATGCGTACCTTGCGAGCATCAACAGCGGCGCGGTAGCGAACGCCGCGGTGACCGCCGACGAGGCCGGCAAGCCGTATGCGGTCCATTTTTTCGTGGTCCAACCAGCGAATCAGAAACGCCTGGGACACCGCGACGACGGTGCGCCTGACTTCGAACTGGAGACCGCGGTCGAGCCGGGCAAAGTGATTTCGCAAGTGACACCGGCGTACCCGCCTCAGGCACAGCAGATCCGCTTGCAAGGCGTGGTGAAGCTTGACGCGACCATTAACGAGCGCGGCGAGGTCATCGAATGCAAAGTGATTTCGGGACACCCGCTCCTAATAAATGCCGCGATCGATGCTCTCCGGCAGTGGCGCTACGCTCCTAAAGTCGTGAACGGCGTTCCGGTTGAGTCTCACACCACGGCCGACGTGAAGTTTCAGCTAAACCCTTAGCGACGGCTTCCCTCATAATAGGGACATGCATGATCATCGTGTCCTCGAACCTGCTGGGTTTGAGCGTCGCCCCCCGAACTACATACTGATCTTCGTGGCTGTCGCGGTTCTCGTGCTGATCGTCGCGCCGGCGATTGCGTCCTACGTCATCGAATATCACTGGTGGCAGGAGATGCACCAAGTCTCCACTTGGCTCGACATGCTGTTCTACACCATGTCGCCGTCAGTGGGCGCGATCTTCGTGACGTTTCTCTTGTTGTTCATCGCGCATGGACGCGGCATGAAGTACGCGGGCGTGCGGTTGCGCGATCACTCCACATACTCCAAGCTTTCGGGACTCGGTTTGCTGGTGATTTCGGTGATCCTCGCCGCGGGCGCAGTCGACGCGTGGACCGTGGTGCGATTTTTCGGCGCGCGCAATCTACCGCAGGAAGCAACGGCATGGCGCGATTCTCTCTTCGGCCGTCCTGTAGGGTTCTACCTTTTCGATTTGCCTTTCTACGGCATGTTGCGCGACTGGATCCTCGCGCTCGCCGTGGTCGCGGGCATTGTCTATTGGCTCGCGGCGCGCGGCTGGCAGATTCGCGACCGCATCGACGACGCGCGCGAACAACTTAGCGAAACGCGCCACATCGATTTCCGCATCTTCCGCCTCGGCGGCAACCTGGAGTCCGTGTTTTTCCGCGGCATCGCGGTAGTGTTTCTGGGGATGCTGGCGGTGAGTTTTTTTCTGGGGCGCTACGAAATGGTTTGGAACGATCACAGCTTCATGACGGGCATCGATTACGTGGACCAACACGTGACACTGCCGTTGCAATGGCTGATGATCGCGGCCAGTCTTCTGGCGGCGGCGCTGGTGGCGATGGGCCGGTGGAATCTCGCGGCGTGGATGGCGTTGGCTCTGGCGTTCAAAGTGTTTGTGCCTTCCGCGGTGCGCGCCGTCTACGTGCGGCCGAATGAAATTTCCCTCGAACGGCCGTACATCCAACAGCACATCGAAGCGACACGCGCGGCATTCGGGCTCGACCGTCGAGTGATGGAAAAGGAAGTCGCCGCGAAACTCGACGGCCGCTTCGATCCCGCCAAAAACCAAGGGTTGTTGCAAAACGTGCGGCTGTGGGATTGGCGGGCGTTCCATGACACGGTCACGCAGATTCAGGCGCTGCGTCCTTACTATGCGTTTCACGACACCGACGTCGATCGTTACATCATCGACGGCCACATGCGTCAAGTGCTGTTGACGCCGCGCGAACTCGACATCCACCAGCTTCCCGCCGCACAAAGCCGCTGGATCAATCCGCATTTCATCTATACGCACGGCTATGGCGTGGTGATGGCGGAAGCGAATCGCATCACCGCCGACGGATTGCCCGTGTTGTTCATTCAAGACGCGCCGGCCGTGGTGAAAACGGACTCGCTGAAGCTGACGCGTCCGGAAATCTACTACGGCGAGGTTACACACGAACCGATTTTCGTACACACGGCACAGCCGGAGTTCAACTATCCCTCGGGCGCCGACAATGTTTTCGCGCGCTACGAAGGCACCGGCGGATTTCCCGTTTCGTCACTGGGAATGCGCGTGGCAGCGGCCGTATCCGAAGGCGATCCCAACATTCTGCTGACCTCCTACCTAACGCCAGAGAGCCGCATGATGATCCGGCGCAACGTGCTCGCTCGACTGCGCGCGCTCGCGTCGTTCATTACCTGGGACAGCGATCCATATCTCGTGGTCACGAAGGAAGGCCGCCTCATGTGGGCCGTAGACGGATACACGACGTCGAACGCGCATCCGTATTCGCACTCGGTCGATCTCGGAGACCAGGGTTTCGTGAACTATATGCGCAACGCCGTGAAGGCCACGGTGGACGCCTACGACGGCGAAGTGCATCTCTACATTTTCGATCCCACCGATCCGATCATTCGTGCCTATCAAAATCTTTTCCCGAAGTTGTTGCAGCCGTTTTCCGAAATGCCCGCCGACTTGAAGGCGCACATGCGTTATCCCGAAACGTTTTTCTCGGTGCAGGCCGAGGTTTATCGCACGTTTCACATGCGCGATCCGCAGGCGTTCTACAACAAGGAAGACTTGTGGGACATTTCGCGGACCGTGCAGGGCGCGCAGCCGGAACCAGTCACGCCGACGTATCTGGTGGCGACACTGCCGGGAGAAGACCGCGAGGAATTTCTTCTGGTGACCACATTCACGCCGCGCAACAAGGACAACATGATCGGCTTGATGGCGGCGCGCTGCGACGGCGCGCACCTCGGTGAAATGGTGGTGTTGCAGCTTTCGAAACAGGAATTGATCTTCGGCCCCATGCAAATCGGCGCGCGGATCAATCAGGATCAAACGATTTCGAAAGATTTGACGCTGTGGAACCAGCAGGGATCGCAAGTATTGCGCGGCCAAACGCTGGTGCTGCCGATCGGCAACACGTTTTTGTACGTCGAGCCGCTGTACATTCAGGCGTCGCAAGCGCGGATGCCGCAAATGAAGAAAGTAATCGTGGCGATCGGCAATACATTGATCTATCGCGATACGTATGAGCAGGCGCTGGGCGATCTCGATGCGCTCATGCAAGGTGGTCTGCCGGCAGCGGCCGCCCAGCAAACGACGGCGGCTACGGCGCAAGCGCCCGCGCTGCTGACGACACCGGATGATCGCTTGAAGGAATCGATCCGCAATCACCTGGCGCGAGCGCGCGAACTGATGTCGCAAGGAAAGTGGGCCGAGGCCGGGAAGGAACTCGATGCGATCCAGACGGAGGTGCGCAAGTGATAGGACTTGAATTTAACAGGATATACAGGATGGACAGGATAGCTAGAAATCAATCTGGCGGATCACAGCTGGCACTGCTCGAATAAAGCTGACCAACGCTGAAGTCTCCACGAGCACCAGTTCCACTATCGGGGCCACCGTTTACGACGTCCACGAGAGGCGGCGATATCGATATCAATTTCCACCTTACCTGGGAGCCGCCGAAGAGCTTCAAAGGCATTACGCTGGATCAATTCCTCGAGCGCCCTGATAACGGTTTCTTGCTTTGTCCGGAGTCCGGCGCCTTTGCGCGCTTTTTCCAAGAGATCTTCAGGGATGTCGATCGTCGTTCTCATGCTTCAAGCATACAGTATGGCTGATTTGTAGGAGTCTCCGTCTAGCCGAACAATCGCAACTGCTCGCCCACCGGCGACTCCGCGAACGCTTCCGCGCGATACGCGTCAATTCGTCCGGCTAATCCGTGTTTCTTGCGCAAGCGTTCGACGAGCGCGTGCAGACGCTTTGTGTACTCGGGTCCCGCGCTGCCGCCGTGATCGTAACGGCGGTGGTAGCGCGCGGCGAGCGTAGGAAATTGCTTTTCGAGAAACGGATAGAACACTTTTTCCGAGCACGGACGCAGGAACAACACATTGGCCGCCACGAATCTCGCACCGGCATCAGCCACCGCGCCAAAGAGATCGTCGAGATCGGCCGGGGAGTCGGTGATCGCGGGAATCACCGGCATCACGAAGACGCCCGCCTCGATTCCCTCGGATCGCAGACGCGCCAGCGCGTCCAAACGCAATTGCGGACGCGGTGCGCGCGGCTCAAGCGCCCGCGCCAAGCCCTCGTGCAGCGTCACAATCGTCATGTTCACCGCGATCGTGTTGTGTTCGGCGATCGCGCGCAGCAGCGGGATGTCGCGCGTGACTAAATCCGATTTCGTGGTGATCGACAAATCGAGTCCGCGCGCCTCGGTGAGCACTTCGAGCATTTCGCGCGTCACGCCGTAACGGCGCTCGGCTGGCTGATAGGGATCGGTGGCCGTACCGATGGCGATCGACTCGCCGGGCTTGGTTTTCCCGCGGGCCAGTTCTCGCCGCAAGATCGACGCCGCGCCTTGCTTCACGAATATCTTTTGTTCGAACGCGTGGGCGTCAAATTCCATATACTCGTGGGTGTACCGGGCGTAGCAATACTGGCATCCGAACTCACAGCCCCGGTAAGGGTTGATCGTCCAGGAAAACGGCATGCGCGGACTGTCGCAACGATTCAGAACGCTGCGCGACTCAAGGTCGCGATACTCGACGCGCGACTTGGCCTCAAGCGTGGGGGCCAGCGCCGCCATGCCCGCGATCCCCGGCGGAATCGGGCCGATTTGGATGAGGCGGTCCATCGCTCTACCCTGGTGCTCTATCCATGAATAAGTTTCGCATTTCTTTCGCTTATTGTCAAGTGGGGACCGCGTAATCCATGCGCTGGTTCATCTCCCCGCTCGCCGAAGCCATCGAAAACGCCGTCAACGACGGCGCGCTGACCACCGCCAAAGGCGCGGCATACTCGATGGTGTTGGCGTTTTTCCCCACGTTGATGCTGCTCGCGACCGCGCTCGCCGGCACGCAGACCACGTCCGATCTCGCCGCGGAGATCACCCACGCGCTGAGCCGCGTGCTTCCGCCCACCACCAAGGACATCGCGCTGGCATATTTCTCGAAGCAGCCGGAACATCCGTTGAAACTGATTCTCTCGGCAGCCGGGCTGGCGATTTTCGCGGCGACCGGCGTGACGGGATCGTTCATTCAAGGCTTCCGCGCGGCGTATCGGCTGAAATTCAACTGGACGCTGTGGCACGAAGAAGGCCTGGCGCTGGCGCTGGTGTTCATGGCAGGCACGCCGATGCTCGCGGCGACCACGCTAGTGGTTTTCGGCCAGCAAGTTCAGGATTGGATCATGCAGCACACCGAGTACACCATCGCCGTGCTGCTGCTGGGCGCGGCGGTCCGCTGGATGGTCGCGCTGGCCACCGGAACGCTGGTGGTCGCGATCATGTATTACCTGGGACCGAACTGCGAGGACGGATTTCTGCGCGTGCTTCCCGGCGCGTTTCTCGCGACGGTCGCGTGGCTGCTGGCTAGCGCGGGATTCGGTTGGTATGTGAAGAACATCGCCATGTACTCGGGCATCTACGGCAGCCTGAGCACGATGGTCGCGCTGATGATCTGGATGTATCTCGCGTCGGTGATCGTTCTCGTCGGCAGCGAGTTCAACGCGGTGAACGAACGCAAGCGCCGTGGCGGGGCGAGGTATTAGGGTGGAATCCCCAAAAAAGGAATTCAGGGAAAGTTGCCGATGAAGAAAACGAGCGCGTTGGTTCTGTTGGCGTTTCCGCTGTGGGCCGCAGCGGCTGACAAAGTGACGGTCGAGGAGATTGTCGCCGGACACCTCGCGTCCATTGGAACGCCGGAGGCGCGCGCGGCCGTAAAGACGCGTCTCGCGTCCGGAAAAGCGCAGATGAAATTTGTGGAAGGTGGGCAGGGTCTGCTCGACGGAAAAGCATTCCTACTCGGCGAAGGCGCGAAATTCCGCGTGGCGATGCCTTTCAACACGAATCCGCACTATTGGGGCGAGCAAATCCTGTTCGACGGCTCGAAAGCCACGCTGGGATTCTCACAACCCGGCGAGCGCTCACCGCTCGGCATGCTTCTGAATCGCTTCGACGCGGTGCTGAAGGAAGGATTGGTCGGCGGCGCTTTGTGTCCGTCGTGGGCGCTCCTAACGCTCGAGGCGCGCCAACCGAAACTCACCTATAAAGGACTGAAAGACGGCCTGTACCAAGTCTCCTATCAAATGAAGAAGGGGCAGGAGGAGGAAGTGATCACGCTGTACTTCGAACCGCAGACATTTCGCCACGTGAAGACGTCGTACGCGGCGACAGTCTCAAGCCCGATGGTCGCGAAGAAGAACGACTCGTCGCGGCAAGTAGAAGCGCACATCGAAGTAGACGAAACGTTCAGCGATTTCGCAGCGGTCGACGGCTTGACGCTTCCGCACCGTTGGATGATTCGCACAAATCTCGCCGCCTCGCGCACGCAGATTCGCGAATGGTCGTTAGCTTTCGAGCAAATCCTGCACAACCAAGCGATCGATCCGAAGACCTGGACGCTCGATCCGGACTCGGGAAAATAATTAACCGCAAAGACACAAAGAAAGCCAACCCAGAGTAAAAGGTTGGCTTTTCTTTGTGTCCTTTGTGACTTTGTGGTTAATTCAGCCGTTCGTTAGAAATTCAACTTCAATCCGAGTTGCACCAAGCGCGGATCGCGCGACGACAAGATTTGGTTGTACGTTGTCGCCGTCAGGCTTCCGCTGCCCTGGATCGGATTGGTGTGGTTGAAGGTGTTGAACGATTCCAGACGGAACTGGCTGCTGAAGCGCTCGCTGATCTTGATGTTCTTCATCAGCGCCAAGTCGGTGCGCCAGAATCCCGGACCGCGCGCGGCGCCCGGACGCTCTGTGCCGATGTTGGTCTGACCCGTGTACGGAACGCAACCCACCGCCGTGCCGTAGCACACAAACGCCGGAGTCGTGGTCGTCGGGCCGGCATTCCACCATCCCGTAAACGAGTGGTAGCAGGACGATGAACCGGCGGCGCAACTACCCGCCTGATTCGCTTGACCGACTTGGTCGGCGCGAAGTCCGCAAGGCGAGGTGCCGAGGCAACCGATACCCGCGGGATCAACCACGTTCGCGCCCGTCAGAGTCGTCGTGACCGGCAATCCGGTCTGCCAGGTCTGCACGCCGCTGATTTGCCATCCGCCGAGAATGTGTCCGGCGACGCCCTTCTGCGTGCGCATCCACGGCAGTTCATACACGAAGTTCGCCGTGGCCACGTGACGGCGATCCGCCACGTTCGGGCCGTAGTTGTTCGGCTCGATGTTGGTGTATGTTTGCGGAATCGCCGCGCCGCCCGTCGAGCGGTCGGCGGGATCGGTGGTGAGTCCATGCGACCAGGTGTACGCCAAGCCGATGATCGAATTGCCCTGGAAGCGCTTCTGCACTTGCGCCTGCAGCGAATTGTAATTCGAAGTGTAGATGTCCTCGAAGTCGCTCGATCCCGCGTATCCGACGTACGGACGCAGGATGTTCAGGCCGGTCGTGTTGCTCGACGTGATGCAAGGACGTCCGTTGCACGCGGCGCCGCCGGCGAGCGATCCGCCGGTAGCGGTGAACTGAATCACGTTCGGACCGCTCTTACAATTGTTGGGCGCGGCGCACGCTTGCCACGCGTTCGGCACGGGCGCGTTGGTGTCCTCGAAGCCCGGAAGATGCACGCCGTTGTTGCCGTAGTATCCGAGATCGACGAAGAAGTCGTGCGCAAACTGATGCTGCACATCGAGGCTGCGCTGCTCCGAATACGGCGACTTGTAATTGATCGGGAGGCGCAGATTGAACGCCGGCGCGGCCGTGCTGGTGACGGTCGTCGTCGATCCCGTGGGATTCGCGAAGCTCACGTTGCTGAAGCTCAAGTTCGTGAGGAAGCCCGGATTGAGGCCGACGTTCAGCTCGGCGTTACCGAATTCCAAGCCGTTGTCGAAGTACAATCCGTAGCCCACGCGGACGGCAGTGCGGCCATCGCCGAACGGATCCCAAGCGATGCCGATACGCGGCGCGATCGCCTTGTCAAACTCCTTGCCGACCTTGCTGCCGAACGGCGATGGGGTTCCCTTGAAGCCGTTGTACGTCGGCGGATTCGCATAGATGAATCCGTTCAACGGGCTGTAGGCCGGATTGCACGCGCTCTTGGTCGGCAGGTTGTTCACCAACTGTACGTCGATGCTGCCGTTTGCCAGGACGCACGGGGCCTGCGACGCACTATAGATGGCCGGATCGAAGTTGCTCAGTTCGCTCGTACCGTTGGGACCGCTCGCGTCGGTCGGTTGACGGAAGAAGGAATGGCGGATGCCGTAGGTCACCGTCACGTTCGGGCGAACGTGCCAAGTGTCCTGCGCGTAATACTCGAACTGGTTGTCGAAGATGTTCGCGGTGACGTCGATGGACGCTTGCGAAAAGCCGCTGGCTTGTCCGAGCAGGAAATTCGCCCACGCCTGCTCGAAGGTGCTGGCGCAAGCGGTTTGACCGGCGCCGCCGCAGGCCGCTCCGGCCGTCGACGCGCTTGGACCATTTGTGTTCGTGAAGCTGAACGATCCGTTGTTCGATCCGGTGAGCTGATTTTCGTGCTTGTTGTAATGATAGAAGATGAAACCAGCCTTCACGGTGTGATGTCCCCACACTTTGGTGACGTTCGCGAAAACCGTATTGTTCGTGTTGTAATCGCTGTACGGACCGAAGTCAGACACGCCGGTACCGCCGGTGATGCCGACGGTCGGCACGCGGCCGAGAATGTTGGCGAACGGCAAGCCGGTTAAGGCCGCTTTCACGTCCGGCGATCCCGAGAAGTTTTCCGAGCCGATCACGCTGCTCAAAATCGCGCCGTAGGAATATCCGTAGCCGCCGTCGATAATCAGCGTGGGGCTGGGCGTGTACGTCGCGTGAAGGTTGTACTGATGTCCCGGCGAATTCGTCGACGTGGTGGCGATGCCGTCGAAGGGATAGCCGGTGAACAAGCCGCCCGCTTCAATCGTCGGAATATCGTCGTGCAGGAACTTGCCGTTGATCGCGAGCTTGGTTCCGAAAGAATGATCGATCTTGATCATGTCCTCGCGGAAATTATTCAAGTTCCGCAGCGTCGACACGTAGTTGAACGGCGTCGGCGAGTTGGGCGCGGGGAACTTGTTATAGATGTCCTTCACGTAGGCGGCCGCCACGGGATTGATGTTGGCAGTAGGAATCGTGGTGCCGTAGCCGGTGCAGGTTCCCGGGACACCGTTCACGTTCTGCCAGCTCGTGCAGACCACCGTTCCGAACTGGCCGTTCTTCATCGCCGGCGTGGGGATCACCGCCGTGGCGTTCGTATAGGTGATCACGCGGCGCGCTTCCTCGGAAAAGAAGAAGAACGTTTTGTCGCGCTGTTGGTAGACTTTCGGAATGTAGACCGGACCGCCGACGGTGCCGCCGAAATCGTTGTAGCGCAGCAGGGGACGAAGCACCGAGGCGCGATTGTTGAAAAAGTTGTTGGCGTTCAGCTTGTCGTTGCGGAAAAACTCGTAGACGCCGCCGTGGATGTCGCGCGTGCCCGAGCGCGTGATGACGTTGACCTGCGCGCCGGCCGAGCGGCCCGATTCAGCGTCATAAACGCCGCGCACAATGCGGAATTCCGAGATGGAATCGACGCTGGGGAAACTCAGCAGCGTCAGGTTCGATCCGCGATCGACGTTATCCATGCCGTCGACCAGGAAATTGTTTTCTTCGCGGCGTCCGCCGTTCACCTGAAAGCCGACGGTGTTGGTGCTCGAACCGCCGAAAGGCGACGTGGCGCCGACATAATACTGGTCCGTGCTGTTGCTGTCGCTGACACCGGGAACCAGCGTCAAGAGCTGTGTCCAAACGCGATTGTTCATCGCGAGCTCGCGCACCTGGGTGCCCGAGACCACGCCGACCGCCACGGCGTCCTGCGTCTCGACGAGATCCTTGGCGGCCTCCACGTGAACCACTTCCATGGGCGCGCCGATTTGCAGCGTCGCGGTGACGCTGAGCCGGTCGCTGACGTTCAAATTGATGCCCGCTTCCTCGAACTTCTTGAAGCTGGGCGCTTCGACCGTCACCGAATAATGTCCCACCGGAATTTGCGGAAACGCAAAGTCGCCCGAACCTCCGCTAGTCACAGTGCGGACCACCGCTTTCGTGTCCATATTCACCAGCGTGACCTTGGCGCCGGGAACCACCGCGCCGCTCGGGTCTTTCACCACGCCGGCGATCGAGCCGGTGGTTTCCTGCGCAAATGCGGACGTGCACACCAGCGACGCCGCCAAAAGGACAAACAGCATGATTTGTTTCTTGGATGAACCCATACCCACGCTCCTTAAGGAACTTGACCCCTGCCGTCCAGTTTCCCATGTTACAACGTTTTAAGCAACGATTAAGACGGTTCCCGAAGGCGTACTGTTAGTGAATATGGACTCAAATCTTGTGGAGTGCACTTTGGGAGTGCGGAGGCTTACCCGGCGCGAGCGCTGCTGCGAGCGAGGCTTGCCTCGCGCCCGACCCTGACGTAGAATCGCCCCGTAGCTTATGTCGGCATTCGGTGACAATCTGCGTCGTGAGCGCGACCTTCGTGGTGTCTCGTTGGCGGAGATCTCCAAGGCCACCAAGATCAGCTCGCGCATGCTCGACGCTATCGAGACAGAGCGTTTTGAGCGCCTGCCGGGCGGCGTCTTCAACGCCGCGTTTGTGCGGCAGTACGCGCGCTATCTGGGTTTGGACGAAGACAAGACTGTCGCGGAGTTCACGACGGCGTGCGGTAGCCCCAAGGAGTCGGAGAGCCAGCAGCGTGACGCCGCGATCGGCGTGTTGAGACAGATGGTTACGGCGCCGCCGCAATATCAGACGTCGGCGATGAATCGTTTGCCGCTGTTGATCGCCGCGGGATTGCTGGCGGCGGGCGCGTTGGGGGTGGGGGGATGGCGGATCTTCCGTGTGGTGAAAGACCCGCCACTAATCACAAGCGCGCCGCCGCGACCGAGAACTCCGGTGATCGCGAAAACGCCTGCACCGGCGGTGGTTGCTCCAACGCCAGCGCCGCCTGCCGCTACGGAAACAGCCGCTCCGGCTGTGCCGGCCGCTACCGGCGTGAATCTGGAAATTGATTCCACCGCGCGCGTGACCATCCGCGTGTCAACCGACGGCCGTCCCGAGTGGTTCGCGGTGATGCAACGCGGCGGTCATCGTACGATCAAGGGCGATCGCACGGTTCAACTAACCGTCGACGACGCGGCCGCGTTAGTGGTCACCAAAAACGGCGAGACGATGCCGCCGCTCGGAGCGTCGGGCGAGACAAAGGCGATCACGTATCGCCCGTAGGCGCAGACCCCTCAAAGAGTCTGTGTGAAACCGCAGGAGCCTGTGTGAAAACTCAGCCCGGCAGGACTCTGTATGAAAACTCAGGCCCGCAGGACTCTGTATGAAAATTCAGCCCCTTCGGAGTCTGTGTGACAACGCAACTCCCGAGCCTGCGGCAGCAGGCGGCACAATGTTAGCCCCTGGCGAGGCGTTTTTTTGCCGAGCCTGGGGTAATCCGTTAGCGCGGTGAGCCTGCAACGCTGCCGACACAGACAACAGTGCCATCCGATTCGCTTGTGCCGCCTGCGCTGCAGGCTCGTACTCGAAACAACAGTGTCCCCCAGGCTCGGCAAAAAACGCCTCGCCAGGGGCTAACATTGCGCCGCCCGCTGTCGCAGGCTCGGGGCTGGAGTTGTCACACAGACTCCGAAGGGGCGCGCCAAGACAGCCCAGGCTGAAGCCGGAGCCGTTTTTGCTCCGGCGCAGGCCTGATTGACAATGCGGTAGAACGGAGCGCTGAAAGCGCGATTCAAAAAACCAGAGCGCGACGCAGGCGAATGAGGTTTGGGTCGTCCTTTCAGGACTCCATTTCATAATCCAACTCGACCCAGGCCTACGCCGGAGCAAAAGACGCTCCGGCTCCGACCTGGGCTGTCATAGCTCGCCCCTTCATCGGGGCTGAATTCTCACACCGACTCCATCGGGGCGAGTTTTCACACAGGCTCCTTCAGGGCTGAGTTGTCACACAGACCCCTCTTCGGGGCTGAGTTGTCACACAGACTCCCTCAAGCGCCTTCAAGACAGCATTCTCCAGCCGCGGCAAGTCGATCGTCACAGGTGCTATGATGGGTTTTCGCAAAACAGTCGTATGAGTCTGCCTCCGATCGACAAACTCGCCGCCGCCCGAGGATCGCTCGACATGCCGCCGGAATCGGCGCTCGAGTTGCTTGTCGCGCTCACTGAAGAAGACGACTCCGACATTCGCCGCGAAGCACGCTCGACCCTGGAAGCTTGGACCAACGAACAACTGACGCCGCTACTCAAGCGCCGCGCCGCTTCCACCGAAACGCTCCGCTATTTCCTGAATCAAGACACACTGCGGATGGAATTGCTCCCCACGCTGCTCGCGAATCGTTCCACGCCGCAGGACGCCGTCGCCGACCTCGCCACGGTCGCCAACATGGACACGATCAAGTGCATGTTGGACAACATCGACCGCCTGCGTACCAGCGCGCTCGTCGCCCTCAAGAACAACGCTTCGTACATGAAGCTGTACGAGAACCGGTCATCGGTAACCGACGAAGGGTTTGTCTTCGAGCCGAACCTGCTCGAGATGCTGATCATCGAGGCGCGCCTGGAGGACGAGCGCGAAGGAACCGTGGGACTCTCCGACGAGGAGATCGAGGAGCACGACAAGGCCATCGCCGCCGCCGACGCGGCCGGCGACGAAGAGAAGAAGTCTACGTCGATCTACGCGAAGTTGGCGAAGATGAGCGTGTCGCAAAAGGTGCAGGCGGCCATCAAGGGCGGCCGCGAAGAACGCGCCATGCTCATCCGCGATGCCTCGAAAGTGGTGCAGCGCGCCGTGCTGGGATCGCCGAAGCTCACCGACTCTGAAGTGGAGAACTTCTCGAACGCCAAGAACGTCTCCGACGAAGTGCTGCGGATGATCTCGATGAACCGCAAGTTCATGAAGAGCTATTCGGTGATGAAGAATCTGGCCAACAATCCCCGCACTCCCATCGACGTGGGATTGCCGCTGCTGAACCGCCTCATCATTACGGATTTGCGGATGGTCGCGGGTAACAAGAACGTCAGCGAAACACTGCGGAAGATGGCCGACAAGATGGCCAAGGCGAAGAAATAAAAACGAGGCCCGAGTCGAAGCAGTTCCGAGTACCGAGTTCCGAGTTCCGAGAAGTGATCGTGTGTGGACTCGGAACTCGGAACTGGGAACTCGGAACTAAGAGGCAACCGGCAACCCGAACCTTGTTTTCTCCGTCGAACCATGATGAAATGGTCCCCATGCCAGCGTACGTGGGCGGTCCAGGCGAGGCCCGGACGCTGACTTTCAAGCCGGTTAAGGACTCGAGTAGCGATTCATGAACGTTCGTCATACTACCTTTTTGCTGTTGCTGGTCGTATCGCTGGGGTTTGCCTCCGTGGCGGTTGGACAGTCGTTCAACATCTCCACCGTCGTAGGATCGATCCCGGCGGTGCCAAACAACGTACCCGCGGTCAACGCAACCACCGGAATGCCCTCGGCGGTGCTGCCCGACGGCAAGGGAAATTTCTACTACACGGCGATCAACTGCATTTTCAAAGTCAATTCCTCGGGAGTGCTCACGCGCTTCGCGGGAACCGGCACCGGCGGATATTCCGGCGACGGCGGACCTGCGCTGCTCGCGAAACTGAGCAGCCCCAACGGCCTGGCTTTCGACTCCACCGGCAATCTCTATGTCGCCGATGCCGGAAATTACCGCATCCGGATGATCTCGCCGGCGGGAACGATCTCGACGATTCTCGGCAACGGCCTCGCGGGCGGTTCCGGCGACGGCGGACCCGCGGCGCAAGCCACTGTGTATCTGATTCGCGGACTGACCATCGATTCTTCCGGCAACATTTACTTCAGCGATTACGGAAATCACGTGGTGCGGAAGATCAATACGCAAGGCGTCGTCTCGACAATCGCGGGCACGGCCGGCACCGCCGGATACTTCGGCGATTCGGGTCAGGCTAAGGTCGCCCAGTTGAATCGCCCCGAGGGCGTGGCGGTAGACGCGAGCGGCAATCTCTACATCGGCGATAGCGGAAACAATGTGGTGCGCATGGTGACGCCCGCCGGTGTGATCAGCACGTTTGCCGGCGTCACCACAAACGAAAGCACTACCGCGCCTACGACCACAACAAATCCCAGCGGCACGGTAACTACAAATTCGGTGGGCATTCCGGCGGCGGCCGGCTTCAACGGCGACGGCGCGGCGGCCACATCGGCCGTGATGAACGCGCCGGAGAGCATTTTGGTGGACGCGAAGGGCAACGTTTACATCTCCGACTTCGGCAACGGATGCATTCGCATCGTCACCACCGACGGCAACATCAACACCTTCGCCGGTGAATGCACCGACATCGGATTTTCCGGCGACGGCGCCGCGGCCACGGCGGCAGAATTGAACGGCGTGGTCGACATGCACTTCGATACGTCCGGCAACTTATACGTAGCCGATTGGGCGAGTTTGCGCGTGCGTGTGATCAACTCATCGGGAAACATCGGCACGGTGGCGGGCGGCGGCTTGCCTCCTTCCCCGCGCGGCGACGGCGGTCCGGCAACGTCCGCGCTGCTGGGATTTCCTTTTGCGATGGCCACGGACAACGCCGGCAATCTCTATTTTTCGGATTACGCGACGTACACGGTGCGCAGGGTTTCAGCCAGCGGCATCATCACCACCGTGGTCGGCAACGGCACGCCGGGATACTCCGGCGACGGCGGACCCGCGCTGAACGCGCAGATTTATCCGGCCGGCTTGACCCTCGACAATGCCGGCAATCTCTACATTGCCGACTACGGAAACAACGTTGTGCGCATGGTCAACACCAAGGGCATCATTTCCACGATTGCCGGCAATCGTAACAACGGCGGCGGATACTCCGGCGACCTGGGACCGGCGACCGCAGCGCAGTTGAGCTATCCCACCGCGCTGGCCTTCGACGGATCGAACAATTTGTACATCGCCGACGCCGGGAATTTCGTGGTGCGCATGGTGAATCCCGCGGGAAACATCAGCACGTTCGCCGGCACCAACGTGGCGGGCTTCGCGGGCGATAACGGACTCGCCAACGCCGCCAAAATTAATTACGTTTTTGGATTGCTGGTGGCCAACGGCGGACTCTACATTTCCGACTACGGCAACTATGCGGTGCGCTTCGTCAGTTTCAGCACCGGCCTGATTACGACGGTGGTCGGCAACAACAATCAAGGCTACACCGGCGACGGTCCGCTCGTCGGCGGCAGCGCCACCAGCACCACGGCGTATTATCAGTCCGGCGGTCAGGTGATTCAGCCGACGCAGCTCGGCGGACCGTACGGAATCCTGCTCGACCCGAGCGGACAGCTTTATATCGCCGATAGCGTGAGCGCGCGCATTCTCAAAATCACCAACAGCTCGACGCCGTCGGTGTCGACGATCGCCGGCAACGGCACTTTCGGATACACCGGCGATGGCGGACCCGCGACGCTAGCGGAAATTTCGTATCCGCTCGGCATGGTGATGGATTCGAGCGGCAACATTTTCTTCAGCGACTCGCAGAACGGCGTGATCCGCAAGTTGACGCTGCTGAAACCGAGCGGCGAGCCCACGGCCGTGGTGAACGCGGCGAGTTACAAGGGCAACACGGTTGCGCCCGGCGAGCTGGTGACGCTGTTCGGCGCGGGTCTGGGACCGGCGGCGGCGGTGGCCGGCGCTCCCAACGGCAGCATGTGGCCGACGCAAGCGGGCAACACGCAAGTGTTGTTCAACGGCGCGCTGGCTCCGGTGATCTATTCGTCGAACAATCAAGTTTCGGTGGCGGTTCCGTATTCGTTGATGGGATCGGCCAAAGCGACGGTGGAAGTTTTGCGCAACGGTCAGCCGGTTTCGGTTTTCGAGACGGCCGTGGCCGACACCGCGCCGGGAATTTTCACGCGCGACCAATCCGGGCAAGGACAAGCGGCGGCGCTCAATCAAGATACGACGGCCAACAGCGCGGCGAATCCCGCGCATCGCGGCTCGGTGATCGTGTTGTACGTCACGGGCGAAGGTCAAACGCTGCCCTTCGGCGTGAACGGCAAGATCGCGGCGCTGGGCGGCGCGTTGCCCCATCCGCTCCAAGCGGTGTCGGTGACAATCGGCGGCGCGACAGCGCAAGTGCAATACGCGGGCGCGGCCCCGGGCAATCTCGCGGGCCTGATGCAAATCAACGCGCTGATTCCGGATGGCATCACGACGGGCGCGTCGGTCCCAGTGGTCGTGACGATCGGCGCGGCGTCGAGCGCAACGGGCGTAACGATCGCGGTTTCGCCGAATTAATTACGCAGTGTCGTGGTAAACTAAATTTCTCGCGGGCACGTAGCTCAACTGGCAGAGCAGGGGCCTCTTAAGCCTCAGGTTGAAGGTTCGATTCCTTCCGTGCTCACCATCTCATTATCTGCCAGTACTTTCCGAATCATCCAGCACTCGCCGGAACTGATTTTGTAACATCGTGTAACATCAGAGTCCTTGACGCTTCCTCTAGCGCGGCACCGAAATCCTCGCTGCTGGGGTGATGGTACCTGCCCAAAGTCATCCCTACGTCGGAGTGACCCATGATTCTTCAAAGCCAGATGTCGCGGGCTCAATCGCAACGGGGAATATCCTCAACACCACGGTAACCTGCGTGATAGACTAACCGCGGCTTTCCCGGACTTAGCCGACGCGATAGTCTTCACTTGCAGGCTGGCCAGCCGAATCCCCGACAGCTTGAGTGCGTAAGTGTCTTGATTGGCCACACTCTGCTTCAATTGCCGACTGATGGCCCAAGAGGAGCACCTATATGAACCAAGCGAACCGTGGCAGCCTCTTCAGCTGCCGTCCTGTTCACGTCGGCGAACGATCATCAGCCAGAGAGTACTTGCAGATTCGCAGACTCGCCATAATTCTGCCGAGCCTCTTGGTTTTATGCGTCGCGGCCCATTCGCAGGGCATCATCTCCACCGTCGCGGGGAACGGCCAATCGGGCTATTCGGGTGACGGCGGTGCGGCGACAAGCGCGAAACTGAACGCGCCGAATGGAGTCGGCTTTGACGCCTCTGGGAACCTGTACGTCTTTGATGCCGGTAATCTCGTGGTTCGAAAGATCAGCGCCGGAATGATTAGTTCGGTCTCTAGTTCAAATAGCATTTCCGAAGATGGTGGGGGAGTAGATGCGGTTGGCGATCTCTTCCTCATCGGCGTCAGCTATCTTTACAAGCTGCCGGTTGGGAGTCAGAACCTCCTTTTCGTCGCCGACGAACCGAGTTGTTGCAGCGTATTTCCTGATTTACACGGCAACGTGTTTTATGTTTCCGGCGAAAGCGTTGTAAAGATCCGTCCTGATGGAACTCCTATCACGACAGCGACACTTAATGCTTCGATCTCAGCATTGACCGGCGACGCAATCGGAAATCTGTACGCAGCCGTCCTCGGAAATCATACGATTCGGAAGATCGACAGCAACGGTGTTGTCACAACAATCGCCGGAAACGGCCAAGAAGGCTTTTCAGGTGACGGGGGCGCCGCTACAAGCGCGAAACTAGATTCCCCTCACGGTGTAGCCATAGACGGAGCCGGCAACCTCTATATTGCCGATACCAACAATTTGAGGATTCGAATGGTTAATCCCGCAGGAACCATCAGCACGGTTGCGGGCAACGGATTCTACGGCTTTTCCGGCGACGGTGGTTCCGCAACAAACGCGATGATGACGAATCCGGCCGGGATTGCGGTGGACGCTGGCGGTAATGTCTACTTTGCGGACACCAGCAACAACCGCATTCGCAAGATCACGGCTGGCGTTTCCGGTATCGTCGGCACCTCTTCGGTCCAAGCACTGGCGGGGACAACTGCTACAATTCCGATCTCACTGAATCTTACGACAGGGACCGCTGCGAGTCTCAGTTTCAGTCTGGTAATCACGCCAGTCGGAGGCGCTCCCGCGTTGACTGGGACGTTAGCGTTTCAGCAGGCCAGTGGCCTCCCAGTGCCGGACACGATTGACACCGGAGTCGGTTCCGGCACCATTAGCGTCTTTTGGTCATCTATTCCCACGCCGTTGACTGGCAACGTGGCCATCGGAAATGTATCTTTATCGATTCCCGCGACGGCCAGCATTGGACAAACTTACAGCCTTCAAATCACAGGTGCGAGCGGAAGCGCGGGGACCACGGCCGTAGTTCTTGGACCCAGTCCAAACGGACTCTTGACGGTCGCGCTTGACTATCTCGTAGGTGATGCTCTCCCCAATACAGGAGACAGCGCGGGATCGTTTGGCGACAGCATACTCAATACCCTCGATCTGATTGCTGCGCTACGCGCCGTCACCAATTTACCCGGATTCCGTCCGCAGTCCTGCACGGACCGCTTCGACGCGATGGATGCGTTCCCAGTGGACGCACCATCGGTACGGGGAGGAGATGGTTTCTTGAACACCCTAGATCTAATCGAAACTCTTAAGCGAATTACGAACATTGACGCGTCACGTCCTCGGCGTGTCTCTCGTGCGCTCACATGCCCGACTGCACAGGTTGAGGCTTTGGAAAGTAAGCCTGGCGAAGCGTTGCGCACGGCGGGCAACCTTGTCTTCGGCGAGACCGAAGCAATTGAAACAGGTGTTCGCATCCCGGTATATCTGGAAACCTCGGAGGTGCTCTCTTTGGCGGCCTTCAGTTTCTCGTTGGGAGATGGCCGTTCGCAACTGAGTTTCGTCGCCGGAACAGTGGGGTCCCCATCCATCGTGGATACGGGTGTACCGGGTGCCATAGCGGTCGCGTGGCTGTCCGGTTTTGGCACGTTGGCCAATCGGCGAATACTATTGGGATACGTCCGTATGCCATCTGGCGTTGACCTGACTGTCTACGGCGTCAACGCGAACGCGCAATCAGACGGTAGTGACGTGTCGCTGGGCTTCATTTCCTCACGGAAAATTGGAAGGCCAAAGGCTAGGTGAACCGAACCGGCTACCGAGGCGCGTCTTTGACCTCAACCAGCGATTCTAGAGAAACCAACTCCTGTAACAAGTGCGCTCAAAACTACCTACTTTCGCATACCGCTGATCTTGGGAAGCCGCTGAAGCAAAAGTGTTTTCGCCATATGAGCACCGAGCCTCAGGTTGAAGGTTCGATTCCTTCCGTGCTCACCATTCCTTTTTTCTCTGTCTTAACCCATCACATTTGCAACGCAGTTAAATATATTGATCGCCACGAGAGCCGTCAGCAGAATGCAGGCGCGGACTCCGCGCTTTCGGTGCATCTCATATTCTTCGTCGCTCAGTTCCGGGATCATCACACCGGCGCGTCGCGCGCCAACCCATTCGGCGTGTCCAGCCACGCGGTAGACGGCGACGCAGGCGACATAGAGCGACCTCGCCAGCGGGTTGAAAAGATATTGTCCAAGCAAGGCCGCGCAAAACGGAAAGAACGCCGCCATGGAGAGTTGCAACAACTCAGCGACGAGGATGCTCTTTGTGATTCGCCGGTAGTAGTGATAGCGCCGGTTGTGCCAATACCAAAGGACGCCGAGAACCATAAAGCTAAGAAGATAGCTGCCAAAGGTCCCGGCATGATGCAGTAGCGACGATCCCAGTTCGCGCACCGAGCGGTGATGCTCAACCTCGGGAATCTTCAGTTCGAGGACCAGAACGGTCATCGCGATCGCAAAGATGCCATCGACCAAGAACTCCAGACGCGCCTTGCTGACCCCTAATCCGTGACCGGAGTGTTCATCCATAGTATGAGTCGAAGAGCTTATCATGCTCGGTGACGCGAGGCGCGGTGCGCTGATCACGGGTCCGCACACCGACTCTTAGCCCCGGAAAGAATCTGTGGGACAACTCAGGCCCGAGCCTGCGGCAGCAGGCGGCACAAATGTTAGCCCCTGGCGAGGCGTTTTTTGCCGAGCCTGGGGACATCGTTGTTTCGAGTACGAGCCTGCAGCGCAGGCGGCACAGGCGAATCGGATGCCACTGTTGTCTGTGTCGCCAGCTTCGCAGGCTCTGCGCGCTAACGGATTACCCCAGGCTCGGCAAAAAACGCCTCGTCAGGGGCTAACATTGCGCCGCCTGCTCCGCAGGCTCGGAGTTGCGTTGTCACAAAGACTCCGTTGGGGCTGAGTTTTCGCATGCGCTCCGGCGGGATCGATCAAGACAAGCCAAACTGGTCCACTTCCGTCGGCCCCGAAACGCCAAGAGAGAGATTCCGTGATGGTATGATTTTGGCGAGATCAAGAGCCCATTGCGACCCGCAAAGTATCAACGCACTCCCGCCGTTACCCAAAGCAGCGGCAACATTTTTGCCGATCTTGGTTTCCAGGATCCGGCACGCGAGCAGATCAAAGCGCAACTAATGCTGCAAATCTTCCGCGTCCTCCGGAAACGTCGCCTCACGCAAGTGCAGGCCGCCGAGATTCTCGGCGTCCGGCAGCCGCAGGTGTCTGGACTGATGCGCGGGCAGTCCGGCGCATTCTCCGTGGAGCGTCTCATGGATTTTCTGGCGGCTCTTGGCCACGACATCGAAATCAAACTGAAACCCACTCGCAAGCCACACGGTGAAGTGTCGGTGCGTGTGGCGTAAAGGCAATCCGGCATCTATCCTGCGGGCGTTACGTGAGCCACCGGAATGACGGCGGTCGTTTCCGCTGGGCGCTTGCCTGAAGCAATTTCGTGGACGGTCCGCAGAATGTCGGCGTTGTAATAACGGTTGCCGCAATTGTCACAGACCCCAATCGTCACGTCCTCAAGAATGATAAAGCCGAGTCTGTGCTTAAACGACTCGCGCGCGATACGGCGCGGTCGCACAGTGCCTCTGCAATACTCACAACGGTATCCGTACATATAAGGTCAGTTAAGGTCAGTTTACATCAATTCGATAAACCGTCACGATCAAGAGCCAGTCCTTGCGCACGAAACGACGACCCCGACTAAGGTGCCGTTGTCCGCGGCTCCGTGGACGACGTATCGATTACCTCTCGGATCATTGCGGTCGATCCGCGCTACGCGTCCTTCGAGGATGGCTTGCTCGACATCCTCGATGTCCAAAATGTCCTCAGCCATTTCTTCTACAGCATGCGCCGTAAGATCGAAGTGGCCCACGCGTATCAGCCCTCGAATCTTCTCGATCCACGACTGCGGATAAGCAAGTGAGTATAACCTCTGCCGCCATAATTATCGAGTCAGGCAACCGCACTCGGGACTGAATGTGCGGGCCGCCCGGCGCGTTCTCCGTGGCGGCTCATGGACTTTCTGACGGCGCTTGGTCCGACATCGAGATCAAACTGAAGCCTCACTCGCAAGCCACACGGTGAAGTGTAGGTGCGAGTGGTGTAGTAGACATGCCGAGTACTCAGCAACAGCATGATTTGACCGGTCGTTCCGTCACATTGCGTGGTTTCGCATAAAAAAAGCCGCTCCCCTGCGACCTCGCAGAGGAGCGGCCAAATCACACAACAGCTAACTAGTACGTGACCGTCAGCAATCCCGCGACGTCGGCCATCGACGAGCCGCCTGCGGCGATCGTGATCACGCCACCGGACACCTGCACGGTGTAACCGGCTCCCGGCGCCAATCCCGCGACCATCACGGTGTGCACGCCCGCAGGCAACGTCAGCGTCACGCCGCCGAAAGGCGTCGTGGTGCTCACGGGGAAGAACGCGGCGTTCGCTCCGAAGACCGCGCCGTCGTACGCCGTGCCGGAAGTGCTCTGCACGTACGTTGCCGCGACCATCGAGGCGCCCGCGTCCGCTCCCTGCAACACATGCAGGAATCGCGTGCTCGTGGGATTCGATGCATCCTGCACCGTGTAGATGAACTGCGTCGGCTCCAGGTCGGCGATCGGATTCAGTTGCGATGCACCGTTGACGTAGCTTGTGGCCGCGTTCATCGGTAGCAGCGTTTGCATGAACAACTGCTGACCGTCGGACATCGTTTCGGTGGAGATCGTCGCACCGTTCGCGCCCGTCGTCGTGACCGGAGCGTTCACCAAGCAGAGGTTGTAGCGCTTGAAGCCGGCGTGACCCGTGGTGGCGCGATCGTAGGTAACGATGTAATCGCTGCCACCGGCGTTCGAGAGCCACACGATGTCGCGCGTGGCTTGCTGCACGTCAATCGCGGCGTTCACCGGCGACCAGATCGACGGACGGTTGAACAAGTTCGCCATGTCCGTCGACGCGTAGACATATCCCGCGCCGCTCGACATCGTGGTCGTGGGATCGCCGGCGTTATCGCCCAACTGCCACTGGCTGCCGTTGGTCCATTCGTTGGTTTCGAACCAGGCTAGGTTGCCCGGCGTTCCCGCCGGCGACCAGTTTTGAATGGCCAGCGTGTTGTGGAACAGCGTGTCCTGACCTTGGACGTTGTTGTCGTAGTTGCTCATCTCCTTGGTCAGCCACTCGCCCTTGCGGAACAATTCGAATTGCCCCGCCGTGTCCTGCTGATGGTTGATGCTGGTCCACGTCGACTTGAAGTCGAACATGGTGCCCTGCGGCGTCCAATCGCTGTGCGCCACCACGCGGCCTTGCGGCGCGTCGTAGAACAACGTTGAATACGTGGGACGCGGATCGGGCTGCGCGCCCGCCGCGGGATCGAGCAGCAGGTAGTACATCACGCTCAACTGCGCGCCCCATGTCCACGGATTGTTGATACGCGCCGCGAGACCCGCTGAGCCGCCCGCGGGAGCATTCGCGGCAAACCAACGCGCCGCGCTTTGATGCGAGGTCACGTTGGTTTCACCTTCCAGAGCCGTGAGCATCGCAAACGGCGCGATGGCGTCGGGCTCCACGTACGTGCGCAGCATATCGCCATAACCCGCAAACTGATACACCGGACCTTCCCACAATTCCGTGGGAGGAACGAACGGCGTCGGGATCATCGACGAGATGTAGCCGTGCACCCAACGATCCCAAACCGGCGAGCCGATCAGCGCGATCTGCGGACCGGAAAGCGACGGATCGTTGAAGCCCGACGTTTGCAGCGCGAGCAACTGCTCGAGTACATACGCGAAGGATTCGCCGTACAAGAATCCTTCCGGCATCAGGCCTCCAGACGCAAGACCGAAACCCGCGCCCGTGGGATTGCCCGGCACACCGTAGGCCGCCGCGACCGTCGCGGGTTCGCCCATCATGGCCCACTCTTCGTAGAGCCACGCGCCGTTGGCGTCGAGGATGTAGCTGCGCAGCGTGTTGCCGATCGACGACGCCGGTAATTGCGAGTTCACTGGCGGATCGTCTTGCGGATCGAGCACCAGACCCATCATGGTCATGTTGCGCGCATGCGCCAGGAAGTAGTTGTTGCTGGCCATGCGATACGGCAGATTGTTCGGGAGCAGCGACAAGCTGTTGGTCACGCCGGGCGCGCCGGGATTATCGCCGCCCGTGGTGGACGCAACTTCCAACTTCGCCGACCACTGCATGAACACTTGCTGCACCACCGCTTTGTCGGCGGCCGTGAGAATCGGCTGGTTCTGCGCGTCGACCGCGTTGTAGATCCAATCGACCGTCAGCGCCCATTCGTGACCCGTCGCGCTGCCGCGATTGTAAGCGAGGAACAACGGATCGCGGAACGGCAGGCCCGAAGCCTGTCCCAGCGCCGCTTGATTCAATCCGTACATAATCAAGTTGCGCGCGGCTTGCGCGTAACCGATGCGGTTCGACGGATTCGGGTCGATCAACGACTGGAACGCGAGCAGCATCGCATCCTGTTCGACCGAAATTCCCTGATAACCCTGCGTGTCGCCGAAATCCGGGAACGGATTCGCCGGCGTGGGGCTCTTGTCGGTGAGTTGCGCGCCGGGAAACGCCGATTGATAATCGGCGACCGCCTGCGCGATCACGGATTGCAATCCAACGTAGGTGGGATTGCTATTGTTGGCCCAGCTTTGCAAACGCGTCACGTCCGCGGGCGTCACCCACAAGCGCGGATGCGCGCTCACGGGGAACGGCACGGGCGCCGGCGTGTAGTAGCTCGCCGTTACGGTGGTGGCCGCGGCGGGCATCGTCACGCTCGTGGAAGGTTGATTCGCGTTCGCGACGCCTTGGCCGGTCCAATGCTGGAAGAATTGTCCGGCAGGCGCGGCGTTCGCGCTGATCGGCACAACGGTTCCGGCCGCGTAGTTGCCGCTGCCGCTTCCATTGACGACAGTCAGGGTGTAGGAGAACGATGCGGTGACCGAAGTGGCGTTCGCGGGCATCGTGATTGTAGTGCTGGCGGACGATGCGTTCGCAACGTTGCCAACGCCCGCGCCGGTCCAATCGAGGAATTGCGATCCGCCTTGCGGCGGGTTCGCAGTGATCGCGACGACCGTGCCGGCGGCGTAGTTGCCGCTGCCTTGGCCGTTCACAACGGTCAGCGTGTACAGCGGACCCACCGCGAAATTCGCGGTGACGGTAGCGTTCGCGTTCATGGTGATGGTTGTGCTTGTCGCGTTGGAGTTGGCCACGGCCGCGCCGGTCCAATTCACGAAGACTTGTCCGGACGGCGGCGCGTTCGCCGCGATGTTGACGACCGTGCCGGGCGAATACGTTCCGCTGCCCGTTCCGTTCACCACGTTCAACGTGTATCCGGCGAACGGAATCGTGAACGGCGCGCTGAAGACGTTGCCGGGATTGCGCACCATGAATGTTGTCGTGGTGGCGTTCCCGCCGTTCCACGTCTGGGCGGTCAACTGGCCGCCGCTGTAGTTCGTAGACAACTGCACGCCGTCTTCCCAAATGTACGAGCCCTGGACGAATCCCGTACCCATAACGGTGACGGTCTGCGTGCCCAGCGGCAACGGATTGGGCATGACCGACGTGATCACGGGACCTTGAGCCGCAAAGGATGCCGTGACTGTGACGTTCGAGGCGGGCATCGTGACCGTGGTGGACGCCGCGCTCAAGTTGGCGACCTGCGTACTCGAAGGATTCGCGCTCCAGCTTGTGAATGATTGGCCGGAAGGAACGGTGGCGCTGATCGCGACGACAGTTCCGGCCGCGTAATTGCCGCTGCCGGTACCGCCAACGACGTTCAGCGTGTAAGTGTTCGGTTGCGATGCCGTGTACGCCGCCGTGACCGTGGTGTTGGCGGCGGGCATGGTGATTGTCGTGGAAGACGCGCTCGGATTTCCGATGACGGCGCCGGCGGGTGTCGCGCTCCAGCTTGCGAACTGTTGGTTCGCAGGCGGCGCGTTCGCGCTGATCGGCACGACGGTTCCGGCGGCGTAGTTTCCGCTGCCTGATCCGTTCAACACGGTCAGCGTGTAGGTGGTCGCGGCGCCGGCGATCGGCACTACGACCGTGTTACTGAAAACATTTCCGGGATTGCGGATCACGAACGTCACGCTGGTGGCGTTCGCGGCGGTCCAACTAGAGGCGGTCAAATGGCCGGAGACGTAATTCGTGGGCAATTGCGCGCCGTTCTCCCAAATCAACGAACCGTTGACGAAGCCCGTGCCGTAAACCGTGACGGTCTGCGTTCCGGATGGCAGAGGATTCGGCGAAACGGACGTAATCACGGGCGCCGGCTGCGAGATGGTCACGCTTGCCGAAGCCACGTGATACTTGTTGCTGGAATCGGTGGCGACCACCGTGATCGTCGCCGGATTTGTTCCGGGCACGTTGGCGGGCGCCGTGTAGAGTCCGTTCTGAGTGATCGTGCCGTTGGTATTGTTGCCGTTCAGTTTGCCGTCGACATACCAACCGACTTGCGCCGGCGTGAAATTGTTGAAGGCGGCCGCAAATTGCTGCTGCGCGCCGGTAGCCAGCGAGGCGCTGCTCGGCGAAATGGTGACGGTCTGCGCGCCGGCGAGCGCTACACCGAACAGCAAGGCGATGATCAAGGGCGTCCCGCGCCATGACAGCGTGCGATTGGAATTGACGTTGCGGACATTCTCCATGTGCTGCTAACCTCTCCGCCTCTGGCGGTCGTCGAGAACCATTCAGCACACCCGTAGCGGCGCGCGCCATTCGGCTCTCGCGAGAATTTGGGCGGGCTGCGAAGGGGGATTGCGGACTCAGTTGCTGCCCGTTGATATAAGCGCAATCCAGGGACAATTTTTCGCATTCTTTTGCACCGCGGCGCGTTTTTTAATCGTGGATGGGTCTAAATTGGGGCCGAAGTCCTAGGTCGAAACCGGATTTGCCACCCGAGCGAACAGGATGCGACAACCGCGCGTCCTCCATAGGGGGCCGGAAACTTCGGTGTCGCGTCCGTTGTGAGCGAAGTTACCGGAGAGACACCGAGGCCATCGAGCAGAATGATTCCTCGGTGTTCTGCGTCTCGATGGCAAGAGCGTGCCTCCAACGCGACTGTCACCGCCGCCACTTTGGTAGTGATTGGGATCACATCTCGGTGTGCCTCCGTCCTTGACAGGACGGGCGCGAACGTCATAGAGTCTTTCTTGTTCCTGCTTCTGTTCCAGTGGGAGGGACAACCAACGTCCGAGAAAAAGGGGATTGCTCCATGAAGAAGACTGCGATCGTATTAGGGTTTGTGATGCTGCTCGCGACGGTTGCGTTCGCCGCCGATAGCTGGACCGGCTACGTGACTGATTCGAAGTGCGCGGCCGGCGGCAAGTCCGGCGCGGACCATGCGGCGTGCGCGAAGAAGTGCATTGGCGGCGGCGATTCCGCCGTTCTCGTCGTGGATGGCAAGGTCGTCAAGATCGCCAATCAGGACAAGATCAAGGGTCATGAAGGACATCACGTCACCGTCACCGGCAAGCTGGAAGGCGACTCGCTGACCATTGCTTCGCTGAAGATGGTGGAAGACAAGCCGGCGCCGAAGTAAATCGCGCGGCAGTTTTTCGTCAGGTTCTTTTGGGGTAGGGTTGGGGACAGGCGGCGGCCTGTCCCCGTTTTTTTTGTATCAAGCAATCGCCGGCTACAGCAAGCGGAATGTCACCTGTACCTGCGCCGCCACCGGCACTGCGCGACCATCCTTTGTGCCTGGTTTGAAGCGCCACTGCTTCACTGCCTCGATGGCGCGTTCGTCCAAACCGAGACCCGCGGCACGCGCCACCCGCGCGTCAGCGACGTGACCATCGGCGTCCACGATGATGTTTAGGAGCACCGTGCCCTGGAATTTCGCGCGACGTGCGGCGTCGGTGAATTCGGGATCGACCGAGTAAATCACCACAGGATTCGTCGCGCCGGTGACCAGGTGAATGTTCCCGTTCCAAATGCCGGGGCCGCCGGGGCCGGGACCAGAGCCGGGGCCATTGCCGGGACCTACTCCACCGCAACAGCCACTACCCATCCCTCCGCCACCCCCTGGACCATTCGAGGGCGGACCCGCTTTACCATTCGGATCGCCGAAGAACGGAAGGTCCGGCGATTTCAGTTGCAAATCGGGCGGACCCGGCAGCGAAGGATCGACTTCAAGTTTCGCGTTTACCGCGCGAATCACTTGTTCCGGTGGCGCGAACGGCTCGAGCGAAAACTTCGGCGCCCGCCCAATCGCCGCGGGAGTTGGCGAACGATCGCCGCCGCCCCCGCCGCCATCGCGATCCGGTTGCATCAACTTGATCACGTCGTGCAAGTCGGAAGGCATGAGCAGCGGTGTGGGATTCGCCGGCGCGATCGGTTGTGTCACCCGGCCACCGAGCGATAGCAACACGCCGATCGCCAGCAAATGCACGATCACCGATGCAATGCGAGAAGAAGGAGAAGGCCCCGGCCCGGCCGGCAGGAGCAGATGGGGAACGTTTGGATCTACTGCATTCGGAGAAACAACGCGCTGGGACACAGCGCACCTCTGATTCTCCGGCCTGTTTCTACAACACTGTTGTGCTACAGCAAGCGGAAGGTCACTTCAATCTGTGCATAAACGGGAACCGGACGACCATCCTTCATTCCCGGCTTGAACTTCCACTGTTTCACGGCTTCCAGCGCTTTTTCGTCGAGGCCCAAACCCACGGCCTTCACGACGCGCGGATCTTTCACGTGTCCGTCGGCGTCCACCACGATCTGCACCAGCACCGTGCCCTGATACTTGGCCTTGCGCGCGGCTTCGGTGAATTCCGGCTCCACGCGATAGATCGGCACAGGAGGCGTAACACCACCACCTACGCGAAAAGCCCCGCCGCCGAATCCGCCGCCCGATCCGGGCCCGAATCCGCCGCCGTTGCCGGAGCCGACGCCGCCGCCGTTACCCGATCCAATGCCGCCGCCCGATCCCGTGCCGTTCGAAGGCGGACCATTCACGCCATTCGGATCGCCCCACACGCTCATGTTGGGGCTGGGCAGTTTCAGGTCGGGAGGTCCGAGCAAAGTCGGATCCATTTCCAGTTTCGGATCCACGGCGCGAACCACGGCCATGGGAGGCGTGAACTGCTCGTTCGAAAACTTTGGCAACCGGCCCTTTGACGCCGCGGTCAACGAGCGATCACCGCCGCCACCGCCGCCGCCCATTTTGTCGGGCTTGTTCATCTTGACGGCTTCATACGGCTTGATGTCGTCGGGGAGAAAAACTTTCGTCACGGCCTTATCGAGGCCGGTCTTTTTGGCGACCGCGCCGCCGGTGAGGATGATCAACCCGATGACCACCCCGTGAATCAACACCGACATGGGTCCGGAAACTTTGCCGTAGCGATAGTCGCCCCAAATGTCGCGCACCGCCACGGGCTTGGAGGTGGTTTGCAGCGGAGGGAGCTTGCTGAACTCCGTCAGTTCCTTGACGTTCTCGATGATCGACTTCCACCACGGGATTTCGACCGTCGGCACAAGCAGCCGAGCTAAGTGCAAATCGGCTTCGTCGTTAGGCTGTGGCGGTTGGCGATTGTAAGGTTCCATGGTGATATTGCGGACGTCCCAAGGTCCTGCCAAGTTCATACTACCACATCCGATTTGACGCAAGAAGCAGCTTTGCCATAAGCCTGCTGGTTGCGAAAAGGTGTTGCGCGACCGGCCCTTCGCGAGACACCCGGACGGTTCCTTGAGCTAGTCCTCTCCTCTAGTCTAGACGCTGATAGTACCCCAACAGTTTCCCGGAATGTGCGTAACGAATCGTAAAATGATGCGAATGGCGTCTGCACGAAAACGGTGCACAGGCGCCACTGCCGCAAGCCGGGCTTGGATCCTTGCGCCCGACGATGGGGCTCCGCCAGTCAACTTCACGGCACACACAAAAAAGCGCGGCCAACGGCGCCCGCGCTACGGTATATTGCTCGTCTATGAGAAATCGCCTTCTTCTCGCTTTCATGAGCCTCTCCGTCGCAACGGCACTTCTCGCCCAAGCCGGCACCAACGTGCCCGTGCGCCCGGGACGCGATCCCAATCAGCCGATCGACGAGGAATACACCAAGAAGATCCGCGAGTACACCACCGAGCCGTTCTTCAATTCGCCGGTCACCGACTATCTACCGGCGTCGAAGACCGTGCCCACGCCGAAAGCCGTGCTCGGCGACGTCGCCGGCGCGCCGGGGATTCTCCCGTACGCCGAGGATGTCTATCGCTACATGCGCATGCTCGAAAAAGCGTCGCCGCGCGTGAAGGTGATGCACATCGGCGAAACCGAGGAAGGCCGCGAGATGATCGCGGTGGCCGTCGCCGACGAAAAGTTGATCGCCAAGCTCGACGAAAACCGCGCGCGCCTCGCCAAACTCGCCGATCCGCGCACGATCAACATGAACGATGTTGAAGCCGACAAGCTGGTCGCGCAGTCCACGCCGATTTACTACATCACCGGCACGATTCACTCCACCGAAACCGGCGCGCCGACCGCCTTGATGGAATTGGCGTATCGCCTGACCGTCGACGACAGCCCCTACATCAAGTTCATTCGCGAAAACGTGATCACGATGATCACGCCGGTGGTGGAGGTCGACGGCCGCGATCGCATGGTGGACATTTACAAGTGGCATCTGGCGAATCCCGGCAAACAGTGGCCGAGCCTCGTGTATTGGGGACACTATGTGGCGCACGACAACAATCGCGACGCCATGGGCCTGACGCTCCAGCTTACGCGAAATGTTCTGAAGACTTTTGTGGGACAAAAGGCGCAAGTCCTGCACGATCTGCACGAGTCGGTGCCGTATCTTTACGACAACACCGTCGGCGACGGTCCCTACAACGCCTGGATCGATCCGATTCTCGCCGACGAGTGGCAGATGATCGGCTGGAACAACGTCCTGGAAATGACCAAGTTCAAAATGCCCGGCGTCTTTACGCACGGCACATTCGACACGTGGTCGCCGAGCTACTTGATGTTCATCGCCGCGATGCACAACGGCATCAGCCGCTTGTACGAAACCTTCGGCAACGGCGGCGCGGACACTGAAGAGCGCACGCTGCGCCCCAACGAATACAATCGCACCTGGTATAAGCAGAATCCGCCGCTGCCCAAGGCCAAGTGGTCGCAGCGCAACAACAACAACTACGAGCAAACGGGACTCATCACCGGCCTGGGATACTTCGCGGCCAACGGAAAATATTTCCTGCGGAACTTCTACGAGAAGTCCAAGCGCTCCATCGAAAAGGCGAAAGTCGAAGGACCGGCGGCCTACGTTTTCCCCTCTGACGATCCCCGCCCCGGCGGTCAAGCGGACTTGTTGCGCATGTTGCAGGATCAGGGCGCGGAAGTTTCGAAAGCCACCGCATCGTTCACCGTGCTGATGCCCGCGAAGAAGGCCCCGGCGACCGGTGGCCGCGGAGGACGCGGTGGCCGTGGCGGCGCCGCGCCGACCGAAGGCGAAACCGCAAACGCGACACCCGCACCGAAACCGCAGCCCACGCCGCGGACTTTCCCCGCAGGCAGCTACGTGGTCCGCATGGATCAGCCGTATTCACGCATCGTCGACACGCTGCTTGACTATCAATACTGGGCGACGAACGATCCGCAACGCGCGATCTACGACGACACCGGTTGGACCTTCGGTGAACTCGGCAACGTACAAGTGGTGCGCGTCACCGACGTGAAAGTGCTCGATGCGCCGATGGATCGCATTACAACACCGGTGAAACCGGCGGGAGGTCTGCAAGGCGGATCGAGCGTTTACTTGATCAATCACAACGCCGACAATGCGCTGGTGACGCTCCGTTACGCACTGAAAGGCGCGAAGTTCGAAGCAGCGGAAGATCCCTTCGACGCCGCGGGACATCATTTCAATCGCGGATCGTTCATCGTAAGCGACGTGGCGTCAGCGGACATCAACAAAGCGCTCGGCGAGTTGGGAATTGTCGGCTACGGCGTCGACGCCGCGCCGTCGGTGAAGACGCATCCGGTCGGTGTGCCGCGCGTCGCCATCATGCACACGTGGCAAGGCACGCAAGCCGAGGGCTGGTGGCGCGTGGAGTTCGATCACCTGAAAGTTCCCTACGATTACATCAACACGCAAAAGATCGCCGGCATGGATTTGCGCGCCAAGTACGACGTGATCGTCTTCGCGCCGGGCGGCCGCGGAAATCCCCTGTCGGTCATCCAGGGCTCGCCGATGTACGGCAATCCGCTACCCTGGAAAAAAACGGAACTGACGCCGAACTTGAACGGATCGCCGGGGCATCCCCTCGATGAAACCGACGACATGCGTCCGGGCATGGGCTGGGTCGGCCTCGAACATTTGCAGGAGTTCGTGCGCAAGGGCGGACTGCTCATCACCGCCAACGACTCGACCGCGTTCCCGATGACCTTCGGCATGACGCCCGGCGTTTCCACCACTCCGGCGCGCAATCTAAAGGTCACCGGATCGGCGCTACGCTCGAAGATGGTCGACGCGGCCAGTCCGATTGTTTACGGATATTCGGACAATCTCGCGATCTTCGCGTCGAACCCGCCGATCTTCGGCGTAAGCAATCAAGCGGGCGGTGGCGGAGGAGGTGGACGCGGCGGCGCGGGTGGCGGTGGCGGGGAGCGTCCCACGGGGCGCGGAACGGCCGACGATGCCGATCAAGTTCAGGGCTTTGGCCCCACCGAAGTGCCCGAAGAACCGCGCGCGGAAACCTGGCAAGCGCAGCCGCTCACCGACGAGCAAATGCGGAATCCTGTGGGCGTGATCCCACCGGCACAGCGTCCCCGCGTGGTGTTGCGCTACGCCAACGCCAATGAGCTGCTCGTCTCGGGCTTGCTCGATACCGGCAACGAACTGGCGCAGCATCCTGCAATTGTCGACGCGCATTACGGCGATGGTCACGTGGTGCTGTTCTCGAACAATCCGTTCTGGCGCGCGGAAACGCAAGGCAGTTACTTCCTGGTCTTCAACGCGATCCTGAATTTCGATCACTTGGACGCAGGCCGGAAACTCGATAATCGCTAGAATCACAAAAGGATGCACCGCGCGGATCGCGTTTTTACTCGATAGGCGATCCGCAGGTGCATGACCGACGACCTATGTCCTACGGGCCAGACGCATTTCAGTAAAGTTGTCGCTTGATTTTGCCGATCTCATTTGGAGTATTCTCTAAGTAAGAGATGAACTACCAGACCCACATTCAGGAGCCGTCGCTCTTTCGGCCGCATCCCAACCTAGCGGACGAAGTGAACGACGCGATTTGCCGCTCGGAAGTGGAGGGCGGCGTCTTTCTCGAATCGCTGCCGGTGGACGCTAGTCTCGAAGTGCAGACGGAAAACCGCTCGTACCATATCGTGGTGAAAGGCAAGGGACAGGCGCTGATCTCCGGCCACCCCGAGTTTTGCCCCGATCCCGTGCTGGTCGGCATTCACGGGTCCACTTGGGGCGGCTCGATGCTCAAGGTCGGATACCTCGGCCGCGGCATGCGCCTGGAGTTTGGACACAAGCCCTTCGGCGTGATCACCACGTCTCGCATCCGCGAGATCAAACAGGTTTAGCTAACACCATTTGCCGCGCGGCGCCGCCGCGCTCCAAGCAGGATCTTTCCTCTGGACAGGCGCGCCCGTTCATGACATATTAACCGTGGTTAATATGCGTGATTCACCTACATTTATTGAAAAGAAGGGACTCGCGTATTACTTCGGTCCGGCCTTCGTCGCCAGCGTCGCCTACATCGATCCCGGCAACTTCGCCACCAACATCGAAGGCGGCGCGCGCTTTGGTTACTCTCTTTTGTGGGTGCTGTTATGGAGCAACGTGATGGCCGTGCTCGTGCAATCGCTCTCGGCGCGGCTCGGGATCGCCACCGGACGCAGTTTGCCGCAGAACTGCCGCACGCACTTCTCGCGCCACTGGACGATTCTGCTTTGGATCGCCGCGGAAATCTCCGCCGTGGCCACGGATCTCGCGGAATTCCTAGGCGCGGCGCTGGGATTTTATCTCGTCTTCCACGTTCCGATGTTTCCCGCCGCCTTGCTCACCGGCATTTGCGTCTTCGGAATCCTGGCCGTGGAGCAACTGGGATTTCGGCGCCTGGAATACGTCATCATGTTCTTCGTCGCGATCATCGGCGGCTGCTACGCCGTCGAAGTGTGGTTCGTGAAACCGCATTGGGGCGCGCTTCTCTCGGGCGTGATCGTCCCGCGCGTGGACTCCGACAGCATCTACGTCGCCGTCAGCATGCTCGGCGCGACGGTGATGCCCCACGTCGTGTACTTGCACTCGGCGCTCGTGCAGCATCGCCACAACGAAGACGCCGAGCATCGCCGTCAACATCAACGCTTCGAACTTTTTGACGTGCTCGCCGCGATGAACTCCGCGTGACTCGTAAATTCCGCGATGGTGGTGATGGCCGCGGCCGTTTTCTTCGGCCGCAAGGAAGCCGTGGTGACGATCGAAGCGGCACACTCGACGCTTGGGCCGCTGCTCGGCGGATGGGCGGCGCTTTTGTTCGGCATTGCGCTGCTGGCGAGCGGACTTTCGTCGTCCACCGTCGGCACGATGGCCGGCCAAGTGATCCTCGACGGATTCCTGAACATTCGCATGAGCATTTTTCTGCGCCGCCTGCTTACGATGATCCCCGCGCTCGCGGTGATCGGTTTCGGCTTCGATCCCCTGCGGATCATCGTGATGAGCCAAGTGTGTTTGAGTTTCACACTGCCATTCGCGCTCGTGCCGTTGATCCTGCTCACGCGACGCCGCGACGTAATGGGCGTAGACGCCAGCCCCACTTGGCTGCACGGGTCCGCGTGGCTCTCGGTGACCGTGATCCTCGCGCTGAACGCGTTGTTGCTCTATCAGACGTTTGGCGGCAAGTTCTAGAGAGGATCCGTGGTTGGTTTGGTAACGGCAAATATGATGAAGCACCCGCTGGCTAGGGCCACCACGGCGCCGGCGCGAAGGAGCGCGGATCCCTGCATGCCCTCCCATTCCATGATCGCGCGGGCGTGATTAAGTCCGAGGAGCGTCGCCGAAAGTCCTTGCAGGCACACCACGCCTCCCAACGCGCGAAGCGTTCTGGGCCAGCGAGAGTTTGAGGCAGCCAGGATCAATCCGAGACCCATGGCAAAGCGAACGGCACCCGCGGCATAGAACAGGCTGGGCGTCGCGAAGTACAATCGGCGAAGCGCCATCACGTTTTCCGGGGAAGCGAGGCCCGCGATGCCAACCGCAATGCTGAACAGAGCGACGGGCCACGCGGCAATTCTCAGGTCTTTTTTCATTCGATCCTCCAACGCTACTATCGGATGAGTTAACACCCTGTAGCGACTACAGAGTCAAGCTGAAAGAAACGGAAGGTCTGAACAGATGACAATCGGCGAGCTCGCGCGGCGAACGGGATGCGGAATCGAGACGATTCGGTATTACGAGCATGAAGGCTTGCTGCCAAAACCCAGTCGGACCAGCGGGAACTTTCGACGCTACCACCAGGAGCACGCCGAACTGCTATCGTTCATTCGGCATTGCCGTTCCCTGGATATGGCGTTGAACGAAATCAAGATCTTGCTCAGATTTCGCTCCGCGCCAGGCGAGAACTGTGGTGAGGTCAATGTGTTGTTGGATACCCATATTGGTCACGTGGAAGGGCGCATCGCGGAACTGCAAAGCCTGGAGGGACAGCTTAAGGGGCTGCGGGACAAATGCAGCAGGGGGAAATCGGCGGAGCACTGTGGGATTTTGCAGGGACTTGGTCGTGCCGCCGATGGCCGCGACAGAACCGCCGACAATCATGTTCCGCGTACGCATTCGGCCAAGCGTTTGGCGGCAAGTTCTAGAGGTCGCGTTTGATGCAGAGGTATGATGGAGGCATGGCGGACTGCCCGCACTACCATCGACGCCTGATCGCCAAGGACGATGTTCTCGAATTCGCCGAATGTCTCGATTGCGGCGAAATTCTCGAAGCCACGCCGGCCGCTCCGCCGGCGACCGCGCCTCCGCCGCAGGATGCCGAAACCCTCTCCGACGCGTAATCGCCTGATAGAATCGCGTCATGCCATCGCGCACGAATCAAAGAGTCCGCTGGGGCGTTTTGGGCGTCGCCAACATTGCCGTGCAAAAAGTGATTCCAGGCATGCAGCGCGCCGGGAACCTTGAAGTGGTCGCGATCGCCTCGCGCACACTCGACAAAGCGCAGCAAGCCGCCGCCAAACTCGGCATTCCGCGCGCGCACGGATCGTACGAAGCGCTGCTCGCCGACCCCGATGTCGACGCGATCTACAATCCGTTGCCGAATCACTTGCATGTGCCGTGGTCGATCAAGTGTCTCGAAGCCGGCAAGCATGTGCTGTGCGAAAAACCGATCGCCCTGTCGGCGGCGGAAGCGCAAACGCTCATTGACGCTCGCGACAAGACGAAATTGAAGGCCGGCGAAGCGTTTATGGCCAAGACCCATCCGCAGTGGCTGCGCGCGCAGGAACTGGTGCGCAGTGGCGCCATCGGCGAGTTGCGCGTCTTTGAAGGACACTTCAGCTACACCAACGTAAATCCCGAAAACGTGCGCAATCGCGCCGACATCGGCGGCGGCGCGCTCATGGACATCGGCTGTTATCCCATCACGCTGTCGCGCATGATGTTCGGCGAAGAACCGCGCCGCGTGGCCGCGTTGATCGATCGCGATCCCAACTTCCGCACCGACCGCCGGACGTCGGTGTTGATGGAATATCCCTCGGGCCAATGTACGTTCACTTGCGCCACGCAGCTAGTGCCGTATCAGCGGATGCAGTTGTTCGGCACCAAGGGACGCATCGAAATTGAAATTCCCGTGAACGCGCCGCCCGATCGCGGCGTGCGTTTGCTGCGCGACGACGGGTCAAATCTCTTTGGCGAAAACATCGTGGCCGAGACGCTCCCGGTGTGCGATCAGTACACGATTCAAGGCGAGCTGTTCTCCCGCGCGATCCTCGACGGGTCGCCCGTGCCCGTATCGCTTGAAGACGCGCACAGCAACATGCGCGTGATCGACGCCGTGTTCCGCGCCGCGGCGACCGGGCATTGGGAAACTCGCTGAAGGATTTGGAACACGGAAAGCACGGAAAGAACCCCACACGGGAAACACTGAAAAACCTTCCGTGCCTTCCGTGTCTTTCCGTGTTCCCGGCAGTTCCCGGGTTAGAATAACAATAGGCCGTAGCTCCCTCCACCATGCGCAAAGCATTTCTCTGCACCGCGGCGTTGCTCACCGCCGCGACTCTCAGCATGATCGCCGCTGGTCAAGACATGACGATCCGCGTTCACGTGCAGCTGGTGAACATTATCGCCACCGTGCGCGATAGCGCCGGGGCGCTGACGACCGACCTAACGAAAGAAGATTTTATCGTCCTCGACGAAGGACAACCGCAGGAGATTCGTTTCTTCGATCGCCAAGAAGGAACGCCGCTGGCCATCACGCTGCTCATCGATTCCAGTGGATCGACCGCGAAAGACCTGAAGTTCGAGCAGGATTCCGCCGCGAAATTCCTGCATGCACTGGTGCGCCATCAGGATCGCGTGGCGCTCTACGCTTTCAATCAGGATGTCGATGAGGTTGTCGGATTCACGAACGACCCCAAACGGCTCGAGCGCGGCCTGAAGGCGATTTATCCGGCCGGCGGAACGGCGCTGTACGATGCGATTTTTCTGGCGTCGAACGAACTGCACCGGCAAGAAGGCCGCCGCGTGATCATTCTGGTGACTGACGGCGACGACACCACCAGCCGCATCAACTATCACCAGGCGCTGCACGCCGCGCAGGACGCCGACGCCGCGATTTACAGCGTGATCGTAGTGCCGATTCTCTCCGATGCCGGCCGCGACATTGGCGGAGAGCACGCCCTCATCACGCTTTCCCAAGACACCGGTGGCCGCGCTTTTCAGCCGCGCGTCGCCACGGAACTCGATCCGGCGTTTGCCGATCTCGCCCGTGAGCTGCGCACGCAGTATTTGCTCGGTTTCTACGCGCAGCCGATGCGCGACGCGCGAGAGTATCGCCGATTGGAAGTGAAGTCGAAGAATCCCAACTTTACGATTCAAGCGCGCAAAGGATATTATTTTAGAGCGGAGCGTCCTTAAAACTTATGCCCGACGAACAAGAATTGCAGAACGCGGAAGCCGCCGGCGGCGACGCCGAGGAGAACCACGACGCTCCTGCACCACGCGCCCAACATGGCGGCGGTGGTCCGGGCGGCGCCTCCAATGCCCCGCGCAACAACACGCAGCAGGAAGCGGCGTACTTGCGGCGGCTCATCGATCAGCACATTCCGATCACCGTGAAAGTTCGCGGCGGCGAGAGCGTCGCGGGCGTGATCGAATACTACGACTCCAGCTTCATTCGCCTCACGCGCGACGGACAGCCGAATCTTTTCATCTTCAAAAAGGACATTCTGTACTTGCGCGAAGATTCCCCCCTGGCCGATACGCCCACGCCCGAACCGGAGCTGGCGCCGGAAACCGCCCAATGAGTCAATACATCGAGTGGGCCGTCGATGTCGCGCGGGAAGCCGGCGCGATTCTCTTGCGTTTCTACGATCGCGGCGTGGGATTCGAGTACAAGTCGCGCGACGGCTCGGGCTCCACGGCGAAACCCGCGCTGCTGGACGCCGATCTCGTCACCGAAGCCGATCGCACATCCGAACGTCACATCATCGAGCGCTTGCGCGGACGTTTTCCGGAACACGACATCGTCGCGGAAGAGAGCGGGCGCCGCGAAACGGGATCGGATTTCCGTTGGTACATCGATCCGCTCGACGGCACCACGAATTTCGCGCACGGTTTTCCGGTGTTTTGCGTTTCGATCGGATTGGAAAAAGGATCGGAGATGATCGCCGGCGTGGTCTACGATCCCACGCGCGACGAAATGTTCACCGCCGAGCGCGGCGGCGGCGCACACTTGAACAACAAGAAGCTTGTTGTCTCAAAAGTTCCGCGCCTGCTCGAAAGCCTGACCGCTACCGGATTTCCCAGCGCCAAGCGCAAGCAGAATCCCAACATTTACTACTACCACGAGGTGACGCTGGCGTCGCACGGTGTGCGGCGTCCGGGATCGGCGGCGCTCGACTTGTGCTCCGTCGCCGCGGGACGTTTGGAAGCGTTCTGGGAATTTCGTCTCGGCTCGTGGGACTGCGCGGCCGGCAAGTTGATGGTGGAAGAGGCGGGCGGACGCGTCACCGACATGGAAGGCGCTCCGCACAATCTCAAAAGCGACAGCATTGTCGCGTCGAACGGATTGATCCACGCGGAACTCGTCGAGTTGTTCGGAAAAATCCAGCGCGGCGAGAATCTCACGCCGCTTCCGGATCGCGCGTCGCACTAGCCGGCGAGCTTGGTCTTCACTTTTTCGCTCAGTTCCCTGCCGTCCACGCGCTTGCCCGCGAGTTTCGCCTGCACCGCTTTCATCACCACGCCCATTTGCTTGGGAGAATTCGCACCCGTTTCCGCCATCGCGCCGGCGATGGCCGCCTCGATTTCTTCCGCGCTTGCCGATTGCGGCATGTACTCGTCGAGCACGGCGATCTCTTGATCTTCCTTCGACGCCAAGTCCTCGCGGCCGCCCTTGCGAAACTGCTCGGCGGAGTCTTTGCGCTGCTTGATCAGCGTGGTGAACACCGCGACGCATTCGGAGTCGTCCAGCACGCCGCGCTTTTCGGTTTCCTTCAGCTTGACCGCCGTCTTCATCATGCGCAGCACGCTGAGCCGCAGCTCATTCTTGTTCTTCATCGATTCCACAAGTTCTTTTTGCATCCGCTCCTGGACGGTCATGAATCCCCCTGTTGCTATAATAGTTGATTCATCCTCTTATGCTAAAGAAGCAGCGGTTATTCACTCCCGGTCCAACTCCTTTACTTCCGGCGGCGATGGCGGCCATGGCGCAATCGGAAGTTCATCATCGCACCGCGGATTTCCGCGCGGCGTACAAACAAGTCTTGGAAGATTTGCACTACTTCTACGGCACCACCAACGACGTGTTTCTCTTCACCAGCTCCGGCACAGGCGCGATGGAAGCGGCCGTGTCCAACCTTTTTTCTCCCGGCGACGCGGTGCTGGTGGCGCAGGCAGGAAAATTCGGCGAGCGCTGGACAGAGATCGCCAAAGCCTTTGGACTCTCCACCGACATCGTCGAAGCACCGTACGGCGAACCGGTGATGGCCGACGCCGTGCGCGCAAAACTGGGGTCGCGCAAGTACGCCGGATTGTTGTTCCAGGCGTCGGAAACATCCACGGGGGTCGCGCACGACGTGCAAGCGTTTGCGGCAGCCGCCGCAGAGCACGGCGCACTGAGCATCGTCGACGCGATCACCGGACTGGGCGTGATGCCCATCGACGTCGACGGCTGGGGACTCGACGTAGTGATTGGCGGATCGCAAAAGTCGTTGGCGATTCCCCCAGGCCTGGCGTTCGCCAGCGTCAGCGCGCGCGCCCTGGAGCAATCGAAGAAGGCCGCCCTCCCACGTTTCTACTTTAGCTACGCGCGAGAGAAAAAAGCGGCCGACAAAGGTGACGCCTCGTGGACGCCGTCGACCGCGCTGATTCTCGCGCTGGCGCAATCGCTGAAATTCGTGCGCGAGCTCGGCCGCGAAACGCTGATCGCCAACGCGGCGTTTCTGGCCGAAGCAACGCGCGCCGCCGTGCAAGCCATGGGATTGCAGTTGTTCGCGAAGTCCTCGCCGTCGAGCGCGGTCACCGCGGTTTGCTCGCCCGAAGGCGTCGATTCACGCGTGATCATCCGCGCGTTGCGCGATCGCTTCAATCTGATCGTCGCCAACGGACAAGGCAGCATGGAAGGCAAATTGTTCCGCCTCGCGCATCTCGGCTACTACGACTATCCGGAACTCGCCGGATCGATTGCCGCACTCGAGCTGGTGATGAATTCGATCGGCCACAAGGTGGAACTCGGAGCCGGCGTGCGCGCCGCGCAACAAGTGGCCGCGGCCAGACTGTAGACTCTCAATGAAAATTGTCATCGCGGAAAAAATCGCCAAGCAAGCTGCCGAACTCTTGCGCGCGGAAAAATGGAACGTGGTGGAGACGAATTCCGAAACCCTTCACAAGGAACTCGCCGGCGCCGACGCGCTGATCGTGCGCAGCGCGGTGAAAGTGGACGCCGCGTTGCTGGAACACGCGCCGCAACTGCGCGTCGTGGGCCGCGCCGGCGTCGGTGTGGACAACGTGGACCTCGACGCTGCGACGCGACGCGGTGTCCTGGTGCTCAACACGCCTGGTGGAAACGCGATCAGCGTGGCGGAACACACCATCGCGCTGATGCTTTCGATGGCGCGCTCGATTCCCGACGCGAGCGCGTCGGTCCGCGCGGGAAAGTGGGAGAAAAAGAAATTCATGGGCCGCGAGCTGCGCGGCAAAACGCTGGGCATCGCGGGCCTCGGCCGTATCGGCGTGGAAGTAGCGCGGCGCGCGCGCGCCATGGAAATGCAAATCGCCGCCTACGATCCGTATGTGGCGCCGGCGGTGGCGCGCGACAACGCGATCCAAATGGTGTCGCTCGACGAATTGTGGTCGCGCGCCGATTACATCACGCTCCACATGTCGCTGACGCCGGAAACCGAAGGACTCGTCAACGCGGCGGCGTTCCAGAAAATGAAGGACGGCGTGAGGATCGTGAATTGCGGCCGCGGTGAGTTGGTCGACGAGCCGGCGCTGGCCGCGGCGATCGCTTCCGGACGCGTCGCCGGAGCGGCGCTCGACGTATTTTGCGTCGAACCGCCGCCCGCGGATCATCCGCTGGCGCACCTGCCGCAGGTGATCGCCACGCCGCACATTGCGGGATCGACGGAAGAAGCGCAAGAGATCGTCGGCATCCGCATCGCCGAGCAAATTCGAGAGTACCTGAAGAACGGCATCATCCTAAACGCCGTGAACGTGCCCGCGCCGTCGGCGGAAGAGTATCGCGTGCTGGAACCGTATTTGAAGCTCGCGGAAAAACTGGGATCGTTTGTCGCGCAGATCGCCGCGGGGCCGCCGCGCAAAGTGCGCATCGCGCTCTCCGGCAAAGCCGGACAGATGAATACCGTGCTTCTGCGCAGCGCCACTCTGAAAGGCGTGTTGAATCGCGTGGCCGCCGAACACGCCAACTTGGTGAACGCCGCGACGCTCGCCGCGGAGCGCGGAATTTCCATCGAGGAAGTGGGCGCGCGCGGAACGGCGCACGGCGATTCCATGTGCGTCACGATTGTCACCGATGAGCGCGAATCGTCGGTGGAAGGCGGCATTTTCTTCGGCGACCGCCCGCGACTGCTGGCCGCCGACGGAATCCAAGTGGAAGCGCCGCTCGAAGGCAATTTGATTTACTTCAAGAACGACGACGTGCCCGGCGTGATCGGACGCATCGGTACGCTGCTGGGCGACGAGCACGTGAACATCGCGAATTTCTCCCTTGGTCGGCGGGAAACAGGTTCGCCCGCGAAAGCCGTGGCTGTGGTTCACGTCGACGGCGCGGTCCCGGAGAAAGTGCTCGAGAGTCTACGCAAGCTTCCGGCCGTGCGTTATGCTCGGAGCGTTCAGGTCTAACTTCAGGAGGCGTCATGCACACGCTGATCCTCGCTCTGCTTTTCGCGCCATCGGGCCCCGCGTTGACGAAAGACAATTTGATCGGCACGTGGAAGCTCGTTTCCTACTGGAACGTCGCGGCGAGCGGCGAAAAGTCCGCGCCGTACGGCGAGCATCCCACGGGATTCATCACGTACACAGGTGACGGCCACATGAACGCGATCTTCACAGCCGAGGGACGCAAGCCGCTCTCCACCGGCGACCGTTTCGCCGCGGGTGAAGCGGAACGAGCCAATGCGTTCACGACGCTGGTGGCCTACGCGGGGACGTACCGGATCGACGGCGACAAAGTGATCCACCACGTGGAAGTGGCATGGCTGCAAAGCTGGGTCGGCACCGAGGTGGTGCGCTCGGTAAGGCTTGACGGCGACAAGATTGTGCTGCGCACGGAGTCGCGCGCGGTACGCGGTGTCCAACAAGTGGGTGAATTGACTTGGGAGCGCGTGAAGTAGCGCTATAAATCAATCGCGATCACCTCGTGATCGAGGATCGAGTCGAGCGCGACCTTCACGACCCCGCTCGCAACGATCGCCGCAGCTTCGCGATCTTTCACCAACAACCGGACATTTTTCGCACCGCGGCCATCGGGCAGTTTGATCGTTACCGTCTGCGGCGGCGACGGAAGAAACTCGCGCACCGGACCTTTCATCGTCATCGGATTGTTCAGATTCACCAAGTGAACGGTCATCGAGTTCTTCTGACGCCAGACGGTCACGTCGAGCAATCCCGGGCCGGTCACCGTTACGGGTGACTCTTCATGCGCGGCCCAGGTGACAGCGTTGCGCATGAGCAGTCCGTGATCGGGCGATAGGATTTCCCAGAACGTTCGATCGATGTCCCACGGAAAATAGACGACACGGCTGCGTCCGTTTTCTCGCAAATGCACTTCCGGCGCCGCGTTGCCGCCGGTGCGCGGAAAAACTTCCTCCATCGGCAAATCGGGATACGAGGGAATCAGCGTCAACGGTGCCGGAGCGTTTGGATCGAGTGAACGCGTGTGGACGCGCGACACTCCGTTGATGATGCGGCTTGTATCTTCGAGTCCCGCGAGGATTGGGTGTCGTGCGCCAAGCTGCAAATACGAATTCTGCATCCGCGCATCGACCGTTCCTCCAAACGACGCGCCAAAAAGCTCCCGCAGTCCAAAGTCCGCCCGCCGCGCTCCCCACTCGTCGTACAGCGACGTTTCGTGCGTCGCCACAACGCTGCCACCCGCCGCCGCGTATGCAGTGAGTTGCTTGCACTGCGCCTCCGAAAGCGCTGCGACGTTCGGAAGGACTAGCACGGCGAAGTGCCCAACGTTCGAGGCGTCGAGCATGTTTTCGTGCACTGCCTCGAACGGAATGCGCGCCTCGATCAGCGCTTGATGCCATCCCAGAATGTGATCCTCCACGCGCGACTGCGGGCGATCCGCGCCGTAGTACACGCCCGTCTGCTGCGAATACACAACGCCCACGCGTGCCAGCGATTGTTCGTTGCGCAAGTATTTTTCATTGCGCGCGTGCCACACGAAAAGATCTTCCACCGGCTGAAGCCAGCGGCGGTCGTAAAGCACACCGCCGAATTTCGTGAACCACGGACGCGCGCCGTTGGCGATTCCTTCGAGCACCCACATGCGAATTTCCGCAGGACTCTGCACGGAGTCCTTCCAGCGATACGCTTCTTCCACGCCGACACTGAAGAGTCCCGCGCACGCCTTGTGGCCGGCGACCGAGCGAAACTCCTTCGCCGATTTTCCGTTGGCCCACGGCGCGGTGGTCCCGCTGCGGGCTTGTCGATCGGCCACCAGCATCGGCGCACGCTCGCCGAGCGTCTTCATGTTGAGCTTGCTCAGCGCACCGCCGCCGCTATTCGGAATAAATCCCGCCGCCGGGTTGATTTTGCGAATCTCGGTGTCCCACAACTTCGCCAACTCGAAGAGCCGCTGCTGGCTCCACTCGTTGTGCGCGCGACGCCGCGGATCGCGCGGATCGTTGGTGCGCGGCAATTCCATTCCCGTGGCTTTCTTGAAATTCGCGACGCAATGTTCGCAGTAACACATCCCCGATCCCGACCAGCGATTGCTGAACACGCCGTCCACTTGATAGAGCGTGACGATCTCCTTGGTCACTTCCGTCATGAAGTCGAAGTTATACGGACCCAGCGCGCAGGTCACCCAAAGCTCGGGCATCACCCAGTGGCGGCGCTTCTTTCCTTCGGCGTCTACGGCGATCCAATCGGGATGCGCGTCGAAAACATCCTGGTGCGCGGCGTGCGGATCGGTGCGCGCGACGACGTTCATGCCCAGCCGCCTGCATCCGCGAACCAAGTCGCCGAATGAATCGCGATCGCCGAGCCATTGGCTGCGATAGTGAAACGGAATCTTGGTGGGATAAAACGCCACGCATCCGCCGGCGCTCAGGCAAGCGGCGTCGGAATGCGTGCGCTTGAAGTAGTCGAGCCAGAAGGCGAGATCGTACGTTCCGGGATCATTTTCTACAAGCGTCAGTTGCGCCCAGCGCATCGGGCGATCCCACCAGGCGGGCGCGGTGGACATTTGTAGGTTGAGCGCCGCGGCGGACGCCCCGAGCGCGGTGGTTGCGAGAAATTCACGACGATCCATAATGTCGATCCTAACCGAATACGTAGTTACTGGCGGTTTTCTCACCGCAGAGCCGCAGAGGCGCAGAGAAAACCAAATCGTCTCTGCGCTCCTCTGCGTCTCTGCGTCTCTGCGGTGAAGAAACCGTTGGTGTAAACTTCTCCCTATGAAAACCCGTCGTCGTGAGTTTTTAGGATTGATGGCCGCCGCGCCATTCTTGAACGCCGCACCACAGGACGCCGATCTCGTGGTGTACAACGCCCGCGCCGCAACCGTCGATGCCGCAATGCCGCGCGCCGAAGCGTTCGCAGTGAAGAACGGGCGATTCATCGCCGTCGGTTCCACGCGCGACATCCGTGGACTCGCCGCGAAAGGCACGCAAATGTTCGACGCCAAGGGCATGACAATCGTCCCCGGCTTCATCGATTGCCACAATCACGCCTCGGGCGACACGTTGCTGTATGAGGTTCTCGTCGGCAATCCGTTCGAAGTGGAATTCGTAACGATCGCCAGCATCATCGAGAAGTTACGCGCTCGCGCCGCAAAAACACCGCCGGGATATTGGGTGGACGGCCGCTTCTTCGACGACACCAAAGTGAAAGACAATCGCCTGCTGAACATTCACGACCTCGACCAAGTGTCGAAGGATCATCCGGTCGCGGTCCATCATCGCGGCGGCCACACCACGTTCTACAACAGCAAGGCGTTCGAGTTAGCGCACGTGGACAAGAACACGCCCAATCCACCGGGCGGCACTTTCGATCGCGACGCGAACGGCGAGTTGACCGGCCGCGTCACCGATCGCGCCACGGCGGCGTTCCGCTTAGCGGGTCAGCGGGAAAGATTCACGCCGGAGCAGCGGCTGGAGCGCGATCGCAACGGAGCGGCACACATCTCGAAGCAGTTTGTACGCTATGGCGTCACAAGCGTTCACCACGAAGGAGGAAACCTGGAAGCGCTGCAACAAGTGCGAGCGCGCGGCGAGTTGTTGCATCGCGTCAGCTACGAGCCGCAGGACGCCGTGATGGAGTCGATGATTTCAGGCGGCATCATGACGGGATTCGGCGACGAATGGATTCGCTTCGGCGCCACAAGCGAACACACCGTCGACGGATCGTTCTCGGAACGCACTATGGCGCTATCGACGCCATATCCCGGCGTCACGCCGCCGTACAAAGGAAACATCACCACTACGCAGGACGACTTGAACAAGTGGATCGAGCGTGTGCATCGCGCGGGAATCCAAGTGAATTGTCACGCCAACGGTGATGTGGCCATCGATATGTTCCTAACGGCCGTGGAACGCGCGCAAAAACTTTTCCCGCGCGCCGACGCGCGTCCGAAGATCACGCATTGCACGCTGATCAATGACGATCTTGTCCGGCGCATTGCAGCACTCGACGCCGTTCCCGCCGCATTCACCACATACGCCTACTACAATTCCGACAAGTTCCACTTTTACGGCGAGGAAATGATGAAGCACTGCATGGCGTATCGCACGTTTCTCGACGCCGGAGTGCATGTCGCGGCGGGATCGGACTTCGATCCTGGACCATTCGATCCGCGCATGGCGATCCAGGGAATGGTCACGCGCACGGGATGGGACGGCCAAACGTGGGGAGGAAACCAGCGCATCTCCATCGACGAAGCGCTGCGCGTGAACACGCTGAACGGCGCGTACAATTCCCACGAGGAATCGCAGAAGGGGTCGATCACCGCGGGAAAGCTGGCGGATTTTGTGGTGCTCTCGGACGACTTGTTCGCGATGCCGAAGGAAAAAATCAAAGACCTCACGATCGTGCGGACGGTGGTCGGCGGAAAGACGATGTATCAGGCTTAAACGCGCAGTTCCACGATTGTCGCTCCGGTGCCGCCTTCGCTCTGCGGCGCGGGATAGCTTTTTTCCACGAGCGGATGTCCCTTAAACAGGTCGCCGAGCGCTTGGCGCAGAATTCCCTTGCCGTGACCGTGAACCACGCGCACGCGCGCCACGGTGCCGAGCACGGCCGTGTCCAAAAACTTGTCGACGCGCTCGCACGCTTCGTCCGCCGTGCATCCGATTACGTTGATTTCGCTTTGCAGCGACTGCGGCGCGGTAGCCGTAACATGAACATCGCCGCGCTTCGGCGCGGCGGCCGTGTCGACGGGATCGAGATCGTGAGAAGCCGCGCGAGTTTTCAGCGCGCCCACTTCTACTTCCCACAAGTCGTCGGCGACTCTTCGCTTCACCACGCCGGGGCGGCCAAGCGCGCGGACGCGAACGGTCATCCCTTCGGAAATCTCCGCGGGTTCCGCGCGACGCGGGCCAGGCTCGGCTGTGCCAAGCTGCTCGACAACAGCGGTAGAAAATTCCTCGCGCATTTCCTCGCGCGCCTTGAGGACGCGCTTCTCCATTTCTTTTCGAGTGGCACGATCGGCGATGTCGCGCATCGCCTTCCGGGCATCATCGTCGAGCCGCGAGATCACTATGTCTAGCGCCTTCTCGAGTCCCGCAAGGCGCGTTTTTTCCTTTTGCGCCCATTCCGCAGAGAGCCGCGCGGTTTGGTCGCGCAACTCACGCTCGCGCTGCGCCAGTTCGACGCGCAGACGATCCGTTTCATCCACACCGTCACGCAGTTTGCCAAGAAGTTGCGCAACTTCGGCGTCGCGCGATGCCAGTGCGCCGCGCGCGCGGGCCAGAATCTCCGCCGGCACGCCAAGGCGTCCGGCGATATCGAGGCCACTCGATTTTCCCGGCACGCCCATCAACAGACGATAGGTGGGCGCGAGTGTTTGCTCGTCAAAGCCGACGGCGGCGTTCACCACGCCCGGCGTGTTCATCGCGTACGCCTTCAACGCCAGATGATGCGTCGACGCGATGACGAACGCTCCGGCATGCAGGAAATGATCGACCAACGCAACGGCCAGCGCGCCGCCTTCCTCGGGATCAGTGCCGGTGCCCACCTCGTCGAGCAGCACGAGCGATTCGTGACTCACTTCGCCGGCCATGGCGGCGATGTTGGTCATGTGCGCGGAAAACGTGCTGAGGCTCGCGGCGATCGACTGGTGATCGCCGATGTCGGCGAGCACCTGGTCGAACATGGGAAACGCCGCTTCGCGCGCGGGCACGGGAAATCCCGCTTGCGCGGAGAGTGCGAGAAGGCCCGCGGTTTTCAGCGCGATCGTTTTGCCGCCGGTGTTCGGTCCGCTGATCACCAGCACGCGATTCGCGCGATTGAGATCGAGCGACATCGGCACGACTTTTTCTTTGCGCGCGCGCAAAACGTCTTCAAGCACCGGATGGCGAGCGTCTTTTAAAAACAAACGGCCGGCGCCGATTTCCGGGATGACGCAATCGAAGGCGTGCGCGAATCCGCCGCGCGCGAAGGCAGCGTCGATTTCAGTGACGGCCGCTAGCGCCTCGAAGATTTCGGTGGCTCGCTCGCGCAATCGCGCCGTCATTTCGCGCAGGATGCGATGGATCTCGCGCGCCTCTTCCTCGCGCAGGGCGATTAGCTCGTTGTTGCGCTCGATCGTTTCGAGCGGTTCGATGAAAACGGTTTGGCCGCTGGAGCTCGATCCGTGAATCACGCCCTCGATGCGCCGCTTCATGCCGGCTTTCACCGGAACCACAAAGCGATCGTTGCGGACGGTGACCAATTCGTCTTGCAGCGCGCCCTCACTGTGGTCGCGAAGCACACGCTCGAGCGATTCCTCGATGGCGGCGCGCTTGCGTCCCAATTCCTGGCGAATGCGATGCAGCGCGGGACTGGCGCGATCGTCGAGCGAGCCGTCGGGCAGGATGCGCCCGGAAAGTTCGCGCAGGAGCGCGGAGAAATCGGCGGCACGCCGCGCCGATTTCGCGAGCGCCGGATACTCGTGATCGACGGCGTCGAGAATCTGGCGAAAGTCGGAGGCGCGATCGAGCAGCAAAAGTACCGCGTTGATTTCCGGCGCTTCGAGCGACGTCCCCTCGATGCGCAGATGCTCGATAAGCTGCGCGACGTCGGCGATTCCGCCGAAATCGAGACGCAACACGCCGCGCCGCGCGGCATCGGCGTCGCGCAAGTATCGCGCCGCCTCGCCCGCCAGGCGGAACGTGTGATCGAGCCAATCGCGCGGACGACCCGGCTCCGAGCCGAGAATCTCGCGATGGCCTCCCGGCGTTCGCGCGTAGCGATCGACAATCGCGACAAGCGCGGGAAATTCCAACAGATCGAGCGACGCCTTCATAAGATGATTCTCTCATCGCCCGCGCGGCGCGTCACGCGTTCGCGATCGAGATATTCGAGGAGCGGAATCGCGTACTTGCGGGAGACGCCGGCCAATTCCTTGAATTGTCCGACGTTGATCTTGGCATTGCGCAACTTGTGTTGCGCGAGAAGTTGCTTCAAACGATCGAGCGCGCTGTGATGGAAAACGAGGTCGGGCGTCACGCGCACCAGCACACGGTCTTTCAAGAGAAGCTGCAGAAGCTTCTGCTTGCGCGGCGCGTCCATCGGGACCGAATCGAGCACTTCTTTCATCGATGGCGCGGCGAGACCGGCGCGTTCGAAGGCGGCGGCGATGGAATTGCGCGCACTGGCTTCGGCGTCATCGAGAGTTACTTGCCGGCCGGCCTGACGCACCAGTTCGCCGGCGGATTCGAGTTTTCGCGCTTGGATCAAGCGAGCCAGAGCGGCATCAAACGCCACCGGGAGCGCCGTCGGGATGGTTCGTTCGCGCAAGTCCTCGCGAGTGATGCCGGGGACGAGCGGATTCTGCTTGTGAAAATGCTCCACTGCCTCGGTCATTGACACTAGCGCGGCGGCAAAGCGGGCGCGACTCGCGAGGACCAGCGGCTTTTCGGTAATTACTTCTGCTGTCGCTGAGACCGCGCGCAATTCCGCGTCCGACCATACAGTGCGCGCGAGCAAATCGCTTTCCTCCGATCCCAAGCGGCCTTGCGCGAGTCGAGCCGCGAGGATTTGCTCTGGCGATCCCCTCTCGAGTGTCGCGAGAAATGGCGCTAAGTCTTCCGAAGTTTTGTGTCGCACCGCAAGATTGTCGAGCACCGTGCCGCCGGCAATCGTGATCACGGGCGAGAATTGCCGAAGAATGAATTTGTCGCCTGGCAAGAGGAGCATCGGTTCGCGCAATTTGATTTGCACGAACGTATCGCTTCCTGGTGCGACACTGCGTTCGCGGCCGAGGCAAATGACTTCCGCCACGCCTTCCGCCGTACCGCTATGAAAATGCACCGGCCCGCGATTCTTCAGCGGTCGCGCGGATTTCAACAAGTGCAGTCGCGCGTCGAATCTTTGCGTCGCGCGAAAACGTCCCGGCGGCGCGATGGTCATGCCGCGCGCGAGATGCGCGACGTCGATTCCGGCGAGATTCACCGCGGTACGTTGTCCCGCCGCGGCCCGCTCGGTGGTTTTTCCGTGCGCTTGCACGCCGCGAACGCGCGCCGTCTGCGATGTCGGATAAATCTCAACTTCCGTTTCCTTCTCGATCGCCCCGGAGATGAGCGTTCCCGTGACCACCGTGCCGAATCCTTTGATGACGAACGCGCGATCGATCGGCAGACGAAACGGCCGCGAGGAATCGCGCGACGGTGCCGCCTCCGCGGCGCGGCGCAACGCTTCGAGAAGCTCGTCGATTCCTTGGCGAGTGATCGCACTCACGGGAATGACCGGAGCGTTTTCAAGAAACGATCCCGCGAACAATTCCGCCGCTTCGAGCCGCGCGAGTTCCAACATGTCGGGCGCGGCCAAATCGCATTTTGTGAGCGCCACGACGCCGGAGCGCACGCCGAGCAGCCGGCAAATGTCGAAGTGCTCGCGCGTTTGCGGCTTCACGGATTCGTCGGCGGCGATGACGAACAGCACTAAGTCGATGCCGCCTGCGCCCGCGAGCATGTTTTTGACGAATCGCTCGTGACCGGGCACATCGACGAAGTCGAGCTGCACGCCGCCGGCACCGGAATCGAGCGTGCGATGCGCGAAACCGAGATCGATCGTGATGCCGCGGCGGCGTTCTTCTTCCCAGCGATCGGGATCGGTGCCGGTGAGCGCTTTGACGAGCGAACTTTTGCCGTGATCGATGTGTCCAGCGGTGCCGATGACGACGGTTTTCATCGGCTCAGGGAATTAAAGGGCGGATTGAATTTCTTCGACCACGCGCGCGGCGGCCGCGACGGGATCGGCGTCGCCGGTGATCGGGCGGCCCACCACAATGTAGTCGGCGCCGGCGGACGCGGCGTCGGCGGGACTCGCGGGACGCTGGTGATCGTGCGTCGACGCGGCCCATGCGGGACGCACCGCCGGACTTACGAGCAAAAACTTGGGACCGAACCGCTCGCGCAACGCCCGCATTTCGCGCGGCGACGCGACCACGCCGTCGAGCCCTGCTTCGTGGGCGGCAGCGGCGAGTCGCAGCACTTCTTCGGAAGTCGTGGGAAGGCTTGTGAGCACTGTGACCGCGATGATTTTCGTTTCCGGCCGCACGGCGCGCGACGCCTCGGCCGCGGCGCGCATCATTTCCGCGCCACCTGAAGCGTGAACGTTAAACACCGTGACGCCCATGCGCGCGGATTCACGCGCCGCCGCCGCCACCGTGCGCGGGATATCGTGAAACTTCATATCGAGAAATACCGGAGCGCCGCGATCGACCAGTCGCCGGACGGCATCGGGTCCCGCTTGCAGGAAAAGTTCAGGACCGATCTTGAAGAGTCCCGCGGCGCCATTCAGGCGTTCGAAAAGCTCGAACGCCGGCGCGACGGAAGGAAAGTCGAGCGCGACAGCGAGTTTTTGTATTGCGGATGGCGATGGCGCAGTCATGGAGGTCATGGTATTTATCGCTCGTTCATCAAGGCTTGGTGCAGAACGGATTTTATGTAGGTTTGGTACGGCAAGCCTTTTTTTCCGGCTTGGCTCCGAGCGAGCTCTAAATCCTTCTCCGCGATTCGAATCGTTATGTTCTTCGACGCACGGGCTTCCTGCACGAGCCGGTGGGCTAAGCCGCGCTCGGCAGTACCATCCGCCATCGCGTTCCTGAGATTCCTTTCGACCATTCGTCGATTGTCATACCACCATTGCGCCTCGTCCGCTTCGCTTGAGAACTTTGGAATCTTCCGTCTCGTGGTCGGCATTGTTTTCGTTGCCATCGAAGCTCGTTTACTCGATCGATACAGCCGTCGCGTGTGCCGTCGTCCCAATCGAAGGCGACCCTGTCGGACGCCTCCTACATTATACGTTTGTCTGTATCAGCGCCGGAAGGCGAATCCTCAGGGTCGAGGAGGACCGCCCGCCTGCATCCGCCGCAATCCCTCGGCGACGCCCACCTTCGGCGACCACCCGAGTTTCTCACGCGCGGCCGTACAATCGAACGTGATCGGCGACAGCGACGATGCCACGCGATAGCGCGACAACGGCACCGGCCGGCGCAACACCGCGCCCAACATCTCCACGCCGATCGCCAGCAAGTTCACAACGAAGCGCGGGACTCTTACGATTGGCGCGTTCGGTTCGGCCAGGCGCGCGACTTGTTCCTGTGTGTACATCGGCGCATCAACCAACAAGAAGATTTCGCCGGTCCAAATACTGCGTTTTTCCGCCAGGCGTATCGCGTCGACCACGTCGTCGACCCATACCAGCGGAAGAATCTGCCGGCCGTCACCCAAAATCACGATGCGCTTCCCCGCCCGTCGACCGACCGACGGCGCGAGCATCTCCGTGCCGGGTCCCGCGATTTGCCCGGGGCGCAAAATCACGGCGGACACGCCGTCGTCCTTCACGGCTGCGCGCACCAACAGCTCGGCGGCGAGTTTGTGTTGCGTATACGCGCCGCGACGCTCCGGATATTGCTCCAGCGGAAAATCCTCGCGCGCGGGAACGCCCGCCACGCCCGCCGACCAGTGCATCACGCTCAGCGAACTGATGTACACAAGCTTCGGCATCGCGTGCTTCTTGATGCTCGCCAGCAAATTTCGCGTACCGGCGGCGCAACCGCGCTCGAAATCTTCCGGGCTTCCTGACATTGCTCCACCGACGTGATAGATCAGCGACACGCCGGCCACCGCGCGATCCATCGCCGCGGCGTCGCCGAGATCGCCGAGAATCACTTCGATGCGTGGATCGTTCTTCACACTCGCCGGCGGATCGCGCCGCACGAAGACTCGCAACTTCTCGCCTTCCGGCAGTTCCGAAAGAAGTCTCGCGAGCAAATGCTTGCCCAAAAATCCCGACGCGCCTGTGAGCAAAGTTTTTCCGGTGAGCGTTTGCGGAAACGACGCGAGCAAGTTTTTCTTGTGCTCGTCGGCCACGCGCGCGACGCGCTCGGTCCAATCGACAATCGGGCGCGCGTCCTCCACTGTGCTGGGCGCGGGCCGGCCCGCCGCGAGCGCAGCGTAGTAGTCCGCGATCATGGTGCGCAAACCTTGATACGGCAAAATCTTCTTGCGCAAAAAGCGCAGCACGTTCGACGGCACTTGCACCAGCGTGCTCAGCGCCTCGCGCAGCGGATTCCAGGCGCGCTCGATCGCTTTCGGCATCGGCGACGTGCGGCGCGTAGTCACGGCCATCGAAAAAAGGTCGGCGCGCAGGACGCCACGCGTCCCTTGCACCACGAGCAGGCTTTGCAGGGGCCGCACGTTCCAGGAAAGCTGGATTTGTCCCGACCCTTTCGCGCAACGCACCACGGCGCGCCACTCGTCGCACAACAAGTTGGGATCGCCGCCTTTGGTTGCGAACCACGCTTGCACGTCGCGAATCTCACCGAGAAACGCGGCCATCAGATACAGCGCGTGTACACCCAAATCGCGGAACGGATAGCCGCCGTCGCGATATTGCGGCGGCACGGGACCTCCCGGCCATGGCGGATAGTCGGAGCTACGGAAATAATCGACGGTCAGCAGATCGCCGAGCGCGCCCGAGCGCGCGATGTCGAGCGCGCGCCTCACAAACGGATCAGCCAGCAGCGAGTGATTCACGCCCACCGTTTTTCCCGCGCGGCGCGCCGCGTCGGCGATGCGGTCGCAATCTTCCACCGTGGTGGCGAGCGGCTTTTCGACGAAAACGTGCAGACCCAACTCCAGCGCCTCGATCGCCACCAGCGCATGGAACGCGGGCGGCGTGAGCACATGCACTACGTCGAGCTTTTCGGCCGCTGCCATTTCCTTCAGCGACGTGTACACGCCGGGGATCGCAAATCGCTCGGCGATCGCCGCGGCTTTCGCGCGGTCGAGGTCGCAGATCGCCGCTAAAGTCACGCCCGGCACGGCGCGCAGGGCCATCACATGGTATTCGCAGATATAGCCCGCGCCGACTAGACCGGCGCGCAGGGTTTGTTGGTGGGTCGCCTCGGAAGCCATCGAAACAAACATTGTAGCAGCAGTGTGGCAGTAAGTTGCTCCAGCTGTGGCGCTTCTCCGTAATTCCATTTTACATAACTTAGCATTTCAAAATTTGTAGATCACTGAAGTATCTGAATCCAATACGCATAAGGCTTTCAGTAAGAACGTGATAGCCGCCGACGCCGGGCGCGAGCATTGGAATCAATCGTGCTCTAAGATATGCTAGGGTTGGCGAGCGTGCCATGACAGCTCAGGGTTTCAAGCCCGGATTCCGCGCGATTGTCGCTGGTTTGGCGACCGTAGCGGCTATTACGCTCGGCTACTTCAATCTCTACCAACACCGCATTTTCCATCCGGTTTACGACGGCGTCACATGGGTGGACGCCGACCACGGGGTGATCGCGCAGGCCGTGGCGAAAAACGGTCCCGGCGAAACCAGCGGCATTCGCGCCGGCGACATGCTGATCAGCATCAATCACACCGACGTGCAATCCACGGCGCGCGTGGCACGGATTCTCGATCACCTGCACGATTGGCAAACCGCCGACTACACGCTTTCGCGCGAGGGCCAGCCATTTCCGGCCAAGGTGATTTTGGAGCCGGAGCATTCCAACCTGATTTGGTATTTGCGCGCGGTAGGAATGCTCTATCTCGGCGTGGGATTGTTCGTTTTGTTGCGCCGTCCCAACGCCCCGCGCTCGGGACACTTTTACGTTTTTTGTCTGGCATCGTTCGCGCTGTATTTTTATCACTACACCGGAAAATTCAATCCCTTCGATTGGACCATCTACTGGCTGAATGTGATCGCGTGGCTCGCCCAGCCGCCCTTGTTCCTGCATTTCGCGCTGGTCTTTCCGAAGCCGAAGCCATTCGTGTCGCGCCATCGCTTGGCGATTCCGTTGCTGTACCTGCCCAGCGGACTGCTGCTGATGTTGCACGCCAGCGTGGCCATCGATTTTCTGCGCGTGCACATGCCGCTCACGACCGTCCGCTGGGGCCTGGACCGCGTGGAGCTGCTGTACATGGGCGTGATCTACCTCGCGGCGGCCGCCGTGCTGCACCATACCTATCGCAAGGCCGACACGGTTGTGCTGCGCCAGCAGATGAAATGGGTGACGCGCGGAACCACTGCGGCGATCCTGCCGTTCGTCTGCGTCTACGTGCTGCAGTACGCGCTAGGCAAAGTGCCGTCGCCGGCGCTGAACGTGTTTGTGCTGGCGCTGGCGTTGATCCCGATCACCTTCGGTTACGCGATTTTCCGCTGGCGCTTGATGGACGTGGACATTTTGTTCCGCCGCGGTATCGTGTACACGCTGGCGACCGCCGTTCTCGTGGCGTTTTACTTCGCGTTGGCTGCGCTCGCCGGCGTGATGCTGCAGCCGGTGCTGCCGGAAACGGGTCCTTGGGGATGGATCGTTGCGGTCGTCGTCGCCGCGTTTCTCCTCCAGCCGTTGCGGAACAGCATTCAGGAGCGCTTGGACCGGTTTTTCTATCAAGAGAGTTACGACTACCGCCGGACACTCATCGAATTTGGCCGCGACATCAGCGCGGAAGTGGATCTCGACCGCCTGCTCGATCGCACGCTCGATCGCCTGTCGCGCACGCTCGGTGTCGACGGCGTGGCGGTGTTCCTGGTGAGCGATGAAAGCGAAGCCGGCGCGGCGGAACCGGTGGTGAGTCTGGCGAAGTCGCTGGGCGTGGCGTATCACAGCACACTCGACCTGTCGTTCCTCGATCCGCGCACTCTGCGGGCCGCGCATCGCGCGCTGTTTTTCGAAAACGTTCATCAAGCGGTCACCGAAACTCCGTCGGCGCGCCGCACGATCGAGGATTTGGAACTGCACTACTACGTTCCGTGCCAGGCGCAGGGCCGCGTGGTCGGATACTTGGGACTCGGCAAAACACACGACGGCGATTTTCTCTCCACCGAAGACGTCGCGCTGATCGAAACGCTGAGCGGATATCTCGGCACGGCGATTGAAAACGCGCGCCTCTATCGCCGCCTGGAACGCAAGGTAGCGCAGTACGAGCGGCTGAAGGAATACAGCGAAAACATCGTGGAGTCGGTGAACGTCGGCATCATGGCGCTCGATCTGGAAGACCGCATCGAGAGCTGGAACACGCAAGTGGAGCTGATGTACGGCGTGACGCGCGATCGCGCGATCGGCTGCCGCATCGACGAAGTGTTTCCGCCCGATCTGGTCGCCGAGTTGATGCGTTTGCGGTCCACCGAGAATCCCACCGGCATTCACAATTTGTACAAGTATCGCGTGAAGACTAGCGCCGGCTCCGAGCGCGTCTTCAACGTGGCGGTGGCGCCGCTGGTTTCCAAGGATTTTCAGATGGTCGGGCGTTTGGTGGTTTTCGACGACATCACCGAGCGCATGGACCTGGAACGCCAAGTGGCGCACGCCGACAAACTCAGTTCCATTGGATTGCTCGCCGCCGGCGTGGCGCACGAAGTGAACACGCCGCTGGCGGTGATCTCGAGCTACGCGCAGATGCTGGCCAAGCAAATGCCGGAAGACGATCCGCGCTGGAAGCTGCTGGAGCGCATCAACCGGTCGACGTTCCGGGCGTCGGAGATTGTGAACAACTTGTTGAATTTCTCGCGCACCGGCAGCGCGGAATTTGCGGACGTGGATTTGAATCAGGTTGTGGGCGACACGCTGGCGCTCTTGGAGCACCAGTTCAAGACGGGTCGCATCACGGTGAACAGGCGCGTGGCTTCGATGGCCGACGAGGCCGCGCCTGATCGCCTGATCATCCACGGAAATTCCGGCAAATTGCAGCAGGTGTTTTTGAATTTGTTCCTGAACGCGCGCGAGGCCATGCCGGAAGGCGGCATGCTCACCGTTTCCGCCGAGGCCCGCGATTCGCGCGTGCTGGTGCGCGTGAGCGACACGGGTCAAGGGATCGATCCTCGCAACGTCGAGCGGATTTACGATCCGTTCTTCACCACGAAACCGCCGAAGGGCAAAGTTCGCACGGAAGCTCCTCGTGAAAACGAAGCGTTTCGCGGCGGCACCGGACTGGGATTGTCGGTGACCTACGGAATTGTGCAGGAGCACGCCGGAAAAATCGCGGTGGAATCGACGTCGATGCGCGGAACGACGTTCGCGCTGGAATTTCCGCTGGCCGCGCCGCGAGCCTCCCAGACGAGTTCGGACGCCAACGCCGCCGCAGTCGCCGTTCGGAGGCAGGCTTGAGGCTTTTATCATGAAAGAACGTCAGCAGGCCTCAGGAGGCTCTGTTCTGATCGTTGACGATGAAGTCGACGTTCGCGAGAGTCTCGAAACGCTGCTTTCCCTGGAAGGATTTCAAGTAGACACGGCCGACACGGCCGAAGGCGGACTGCGCCGCCTGGAGCGCAAGGCCTACGACACGGTGCTGCTCGATGTCGCGCTGCCCGATAAATCGGGCCTGGAAGCGCTCATCGATTTCCGCCGCCTCGATCCGCAACTGCCCGTGCTGGTGATCACGGCGTACGGTTCGGTGGAAAACGCCGTCACCGCAATCCGCAACGGTGCGCTGAATTTTCTCACCAAGCCTTGGGACAACGAGCAACTGGTCGCCGAAGTGCGAGCGGCCGTCGATCGCCGCCGCCTGACCGAAGAAAACGTCCAACTGAAGCGCGCCCTGCATCAACGCTACAGCTTTCCGAATATCGTGGGAAAGTCGGAGCCGATGCTGAAGATTTTCGACCTCGTCGAGCAGGTGGCGCCGTCGCGATCCACCGTTTTGCTGACGGGGGAGAGCGGCACGGGAAAAGAAGTGATCGCCAAGGCGTTCCACGCGCGGAGTCCGCGCGCGCAAAACGCTTTTGTTCCCGTGAACACCGGCAGCCTGCCACCGGAATTGCTCGAAAGCACGCTGTTCGGTCACGTGAAGGGCGCGTTTACCAGCGCGATCGCGTCCAAGCGCGGATTGTTTGAAGTGGCCGATCAAGGCACGCTCTTCCTCGATGAAATCGGCACCGTGGGTCCCGACATTCAGGCCAAACTTCTGCGCGTGATTCAAGAACGTGAGTTCATGCCGCTGGGGTCGAACGATACCATCAAGACGGACGTGCGCTTCATCGTCGCGACGAACGTCGATCTGCGCACGCTGGTGCAAGAAGGAAAATTCCGCGAGGATCTTTACTATCGCCTGAACGTGATCACCGTGAACTTGCCGCCGCTGCGCGATCGCCGCGAGGACATCCCCGCGCTGGCCGATCATTTCCTGGTGAAATTCTGCGAGGAAAACCAGCGCCCGCTGCGGCGCTTCTCGCCCGAAGCGTTGCGCATGATGATGGATCACGATTGGCCCGGCAACGTGCGGGAACTGGAAAACGTCGTGGAGCGCGCCGTGGTGCTGTCGCGCGACGTATTGATCGAAACCGATTTGCTGCCGGAAGCGCTCACCTCCCGTACCGGCGCGTTTCTGCCGCTGACCGGCGCGCGGCCCGGCGCGTCACTGTTCGAGATCATGGATGAATGCGAGCGTCACGTGATTACCGAGATGCTCGAAAAAAGCAACTGGAGCCAGACCGAAGCCGCCGAGCAGTTGCAGGTGCCGCTCTCCACGCTGAATCAAAAGATCAAGCGGTTGAATATCGAGATCAAGCGGAAAACGCGCGGTAAAGATTCTGCCGCGTAGCCCGGCGGTTTTATTTAACGCAGAGGACGCAGAGAAAACCTGATTGATTCGATCGCTAGGTTTTCTCCGCGTCTCTGCGTCCTCTGCGTTGAAAGAACCCTTACCATTCGCTAACGCCGTTCCCCGAAGCCCCCACCTCCCGGCGATTCGATTCTGATGCGGTCCCCAGCGCTCACCTGCACACTGCATTTCCCCGGCAGCGTGTCGTTTTTCCCATCGGCATGCACGAGCACGGTGTGTCCGCGCAATCCGGCGCTGCCGCCCGACAATCCGTACGGCCCCCGGCTGCGGCGATCGGCGAGAAGCGTCACTTGCGACGGAACAAGCAACTCAATTTCGCGAACCAATCCATCGCCGCCGCGATATTTTCCGATTCCGCCCGACCCGCGGCGATACGAGTATCGCCGTACCCGAAACGGGTAGAAGTATTCCAGCGCTTCCACCGGCGTATTCAGCGAATTCGTCATGTGCGTGTGAATTCCCGGGACGCCGTCGCGATCCGGCCGCGCACCCATTCCTCCCGCGATGGTTTCGTAATACGCAAACGGCTTTTGCGTGCGCGGGTCGATGCCGCCGATGGTGAGATTGTTCATCGTGCCGGAGCTCGCCGCCGGCACGCGATGGGGCGCGGCTTGCGCCAGGGCGCGCAGCAGCGTATCGGTGATCCGCTGCGAGCATTCAACGTTTCCACCGGCCACGGCCGCCGGAGGCCGCGCGTTCACAATCGTGCCTTCCGGCGCGATCACCGTGATCGGGCGCATCAATCCCGCGGTGCAGGGCGCGTCGCCATCGAGGAGACAACGAAAAACGTAGAACACCGCGGACCACGTGATTGCATATACGGCGTTCACGCTGCCGCCACACTGCGGATCGCTGCCCGTAAAGTCGATGTGGGCGCGGCGATGTTTGGGATCGAGCCTGATCTTCACGCGAATGGCAATTGAACTTGACCCCGCGCCATCGTCGTCGAGAAAATCCTCGGCGGAGAATTCGCCGGCCGGCAGTTGCGCGATCGTCGAGCGCACCAGCCGCTCGGTGTAGTCGAGCAATTCCGTCATGCGGCGATTCACGGCGGGCAATCCGTACTTCGCGGCCATCTCGAGCAGTCGCCGCTCGCCGATCCGGCACGATCCGATTTGCGCCGTCAGATCGCCTTCGCGTTCTTCCGGCGTGCGCACGTTGTAGAGGATCAATCCCAGCACTTCGCGATCCACGCGGCCGCGGCGAATGATTCTGACCGGCGGAATGCGAATGCCTTCCTGATAAATCTCGCGCGCATTGCCCATCGAACCGGGAAACATGCCGCCGACATCGGAATGATGGGCTCGATTCGCCACGTAAAACGCGCGCTTGTTCTTCACGTACACGGGAGCGACCAGCGTGATGTCGGGCAAATGCGTTCCGCCGCCGTAGGGATCGTTGAGGATCGCAACGTCGCCCGGTTCCAGATCAAGCGTGTCGATGGCCACGCGCACCGACATCGGCATAGACCCCAAATGCACGGGCATGTGATCGCCCATCGCGACGACGTTACCGGCGGCGTCGAAAAGCGCGCAGGAGTAATCGCGGCGTTCCTTGATGTTCGGCGAAAACGAGGTGCGTCGCAGCGCCGCGCCCATTTCTTCGGCGATGGAGTGAAACGCACTCTTGAAAAGTCCCAGTTCAACGGGATCCACGGTCTTCATACGGAAATCACCACGTTCTTCCAGGCGTCGACTTGGGCGCGTGCGCCGCGCGGAATCAAGGTTGTCGCACTGTACTCCACCAGCACCGCGGGACCTGCGAACGCGTCGCCCGCGCGAAGCAATTCGCGCTCGTAGAATGTCGCGCCGCCATGACGTTTGACAATCGCTTGCTGGGCATTACCGCGCTGCCATTTGAATTTCGGAAATCTCACCGGCTTGCTGCTTGCGACGAAGCGGGAACGCACATTCACCACTTCCACGGGACGCGCGGGATCGGCGTACCCGTAGCGTTGACGATGCGCTTCGTGAAACGCCGCGACAACTTTTTTGCCGGCGGGCACATTCAGTTCGAAACCTTGACCCTTGTAACGCAAGTCGAGCGATCGCGCCGCGACGCCTTCCAGGCCTTCGGCGCGCAATTCGTCGCGGCCGCGCGTCTCCAGCGCCAAGAAGCCCGATTCCAAATCCGGAGAGTCAGGCGCCACCATCACGGTGCGCGAATAATCCTTCACCACGTCGGAAATCAAAATGCCCAGCGCCGAAAGCGCGCCCGGCATGATCGGCACGAGCACGCGCGGAATGCGCAGCGCGCGCGCCAACGCGCAAGCGTGCAATCCACCCGCGCCGCCGAAACATACCAGCGTGTAGTCGCGCGGATCGCGGCCGCGTTCCACCGAAATCAAGCGAATCGCCTTCTCCATCGTGGCGTCGGCAATGCGCACGACACCTTCCGCAAATTCCTCGACGGTGTCGAGCGGACCCTTTGCTTGCTCGCAATATTTCCGCGTGCGCGCTTCGTCCAGTTTCGCCGCGCCGCCCAAAAATCGCTCGGGATCGAGCCGCCCGAGAATCAAGTTGGCGTCGGTGACGGTGGGTTCCTTGCCTTTGCCGTAACAAATCGGTCCTGGATCGGCGCCCGCCGACTGCGGACCTACGAGCAACGCGCCGCCGGAATCGAAACGCGCCAGCGATCCTCCGCCCGCGCCGACCGTGTGAATGTCGAGCATCGGCACGCCGACCGGCAGTCCCGCAACTTGCGACTCATGGCTCGCGGCGGGCACGCCGTCGACCAGCGCGACATCGGTGGACGTGCCGCCCATGTCGAACGTGATGATGCGATCGATGCCCGCGCGCTTCGCCACGTGATGCGCGCCGACCACGCCGCCCGCGGGACCCGAAAGAATCGTGCGTACCGGCTCGCGCGCTGCGACGCTCGCGGCGACAATGCCGCCCGAAGATTGCATCACCGAAACGTGGCCGGCGCCGAGGCGCGATTCGATTTCGCCCAAGTAGCGGCTCATGCGCGGCGCGAGGTAGGCATTCACCGCGACGGTGGAGGCGCGCTCGTACTCCCGGAATTCCGGCAGAATCTGGTGCGAGAGCGACACGGGAATCCCCAGCGCCGCAAGCGCCGCGCCCACCGCGCGCTCATGCGCCGGATTCGCGAACGAAAAAAGCAACGACACCGCCGCTGCTTCCGCGCCCGACGCGCGAACCGCTTCCACAAGCGACGGCAGCGTGTTGGGATTCAGCGCTTCGAGAATCGCGCCATCGGGAAGGGTGCGTTCCACCACGCCGAAGCGTCTCTCTTGCGGCGCTAAAGCAGGCTCTGGCGACGCAAACCAATCGAACAAGCTGGGTCGCGCTTGCCGTCCGATCGCCAGCGTATCTTCAAATCCGGAGGTCGTAATGAACGCGACGCGCGCGCCGGACCGTTCCAGCAGCGTGTTGGTTCCCACCGTTGTTCCGTGACGTACTTCCACCGATTCTTTTCGCGCGCCGGAAATCTGTTTCACCGCCGCGACAATGGCGTCGGCGGGATTCGACGGCGTCGAAAATATTTTCAGCACACGGAGCGCGCCCGCCTCTTCGTAGACGCAATCGGTGAACGTTCCGCCGGTGTCGATGGCGATTCGCATGCAAAAGGGAATGATATCAGCGCATGATAAAATTCACGCATGAAAGCCACCCAAAGATTTTTGATTCTTCTCGCGACGGCGGCGCTGGCCACCGCACAAGGCGCCAAGACCGCACCGGGCGTTGTCGACGGCATTCGTTACACCGCGCCGGCGAAGTGGTCGTTGCAACCGGACCGCCCGATGCGCGTGGCCACCTACACCGTCCCTCAAGCGGCCGGCGATCCCGAGGCCGGCGAATGCGGCGTGTTTTTCTTCGGACCCGGTCAAGGCGGATCGGTGCAGGCGAATCTCGATCGCTGGACGGGACAATTTCAAACGCCGGGCGGCCAGAAAATCGGCGATCCCAAAACGTCGAAGGAAACCGTCGCGGGAATCAACGTGACGATGGTGGATATTTCCGGAACGTACATGCAATCATCGGGGCCGATGATGGCTGCGAAGCAAGCGAAACCGAACTATCGCATGATCGCCGCGGTAGTGGAAGGCAAGCAAGGTCCGCTCTTCATCAAACTCACGGGACCCAAGAAAACCGTGGCCGCCGCGGAAGCCGATTTCGCGGCGATGATCAAGTCGATCAAGCCGGAATAACCGTGGACGTCGCCATCGCCGGCGCGGGCATGTTTGGCCTGGCCACGGCGCTCACATTCGCGGAAAACGGAGCGCACGTTGTGCTCTTCGATAGGTGGGGAGTGGCGAATGCGCGCGCCACATCCAATGATCACACGCGTGTGTGGCGCACCGCGTACGGCCCGAAACGTTTGTACTCGCGATGGGCGCGGGAGTCGCTCGAGGTATGGAAACGTTGGGAAGCGGAGTGCGGCGAACAACTTTTCCAGCAGACGGGCGTGCTGTGGCTGGAAGGCGACGATCCGGAATTCGCCTCAGCAACCCGCGCGGCGCTCGATGCGCTGGGCATTCCGTACGAATCACTCGCGGCCGGCCGAGCCGCGTCGCGATTTCCGCAATTCTCCGGGATCGAGGATCGACGCGCGTTGTGGGAGCCGCTGGCCGGCGTGTTGTTCGCGCGGCGGGCGTGTCTGGCGATTGCGCGATTGTTCGAGCGGCGCGGCGGGAAAATCGAGACGGCGGGCGTCGCGTCGTTTTCGGGACGGCGAATGATCCTTGAGGACGGTCGCGATATTTCCGCTGACAAATACGTTTTCGCGTGCGGTCCTTGGTTGCGCGACATTTTTCCGTCGCTTCTCGGCGGACGGATTCGGGTGACACGCCAAGAAGTCTTCTATTTCGAGCCGCCGGCCCCGGACAACTTCGGTCCCGGCGAGTTTCCGGTTTGGCTCGAAGAAGGCCGCCGCGCCGGAAAAGAGTTTTCGTACTACGGCATGCCGACGCTCGATGGACGCGTCAAGCTGGCTTCCGACGAGCGCGGTCCGGAGTTCGATCCCACGTCCGGCGATCGCACTACGTCACCGGAATCGCTCGCCCAGGCTCGCGATTTCCTGACGCGACGTTTACCGGCACTTGCACCGCAGCGCCTGATCGACTCGCGCGTCTGCCAGTACGAACAAACCATCGACTCGCACTTGATTGTCGACCGTCATCCTGATTGGGAGAACGTCTGGATCGCCGGCGGCGGCTCCGGCCATGGATTCAAACTCGCGCCGGCCGTCGCGAACGCGTTACTTCGCGAAGAAACTCCGGATGAGGTGCGTCTCAAGCGTTAAATCGCCCGCCGTTGAACTGGGATGTCCGCAGGATCGCTTCTTCCAGGCTGACCGTCTCTCGCAAACCCAATTCCGTTCGCGCGCGCTCCGTCGACGGCACGTAACGCTCTGGCGACGCACCGAGCACGGGATTACGCGCGGTCGTCACGTTGTCCGCTATGCCCAGCGTCGCCGCGACAACTTCGCCGAGCTGCGCGATCGTCAAGTCATGCTCCGACCCCACGTTGTAAGGACGGCACGGCGCGCCGCGCAACAGAATCGTCCACAGCCACACCGCGAGGTCGGCGGCGTATAAGTAAGAACGATACGGCGTGCCGTCGCCGCCGATTTTCACGGGACCGCCGCGCATCGCGTCGCGAATGAAATTTCCGATGGCGTAGTGGATGTCGAGCGGCAGGTACGGTCCCGCAAACGCGAAGCATCGCGCGATCGTGCACTCTAAACCGAACTGCTTGTGATAAATCGCGCACAGCAATTCGGCGGCGCGTTTCCCTTCGCCATACGCCCACTTGGGATCGCTCGGCTCCGGCCCCACGCGCGATTCCTCGCCGATGTGCGTGACGTTCGACGGTTGCGCGCCGTACACCGCGCCCGAGCTCGTCAGCAGAAATCGCCGCGCGCCCGACGCCAGCGCGAAATCGAGCGTGTGGCGCGTGCCTTCCACAATCGTGTCGAACATCACCAGCGGATGATCGCGATTCAGCGACGCACTGGCGTCCGTCGCGGCGTGGATCACGTGCGTGAAGCGGGTTTTTGGAAAAGCGAATGACCGCACGTCGCCGGCGAGCAACTCAACGGCGGCGTGCCCCGCTAAACGCGGGGCTTTCGTGCGAAACGCTTCCGGCGACCGCGTCAAAACGGTGATGGTCGCGGGTAGTTGCAGGCGGTCGCGCGCGTACAGAAACGTTTCGAGCAGCCAACAGCCGAAAAATCCTGTGCCGCCGGTTAGAAAGATTCGCACCTCGCGCATTTCCTCGAACAAACCGCGCGTTTGCTCGAACACGTGCTCCAGATCGCGGGAAAGTGGCTCGGACACGTCGCCTGCTATAATACCGCAATGACTGAAGGGGGTCCGCGCAAGACCATCTCCATTCTCACCGCTTGCTACAACGAAGAAGACAACGTAGAAGAGTTGTACGAGCGCGTGCGCAAAGTGATGGTCGAAGTGGCACGCTACGATTACGAGCACGTTTTCATCGACAATTGCTCCACCGACCGCACGGTGGAAATCCTGAAGCGCATCGCGGCGCAAGATCCCAACGTCAAGCTCATTGTCAACGCGCGCAACTTCGGACACATCCGCTCTCCGCATCACGCCCTGCTGCAAACCTCCGGCGACGCCGTCATCGGATTGGTCGCCGATCTGCAAGATCCGCCGGAAATGATCCCGCAATTTCTCGAGAAATGGGAGCAAGGCAACTTCATGGTGCTGGCGATCAAAAGCGCCAGCGACGAGAATCCGCTGATGTTCTGGATCCGCAAGCGTTACTACGCGCTGGTGAACAAGCTGTCGTCGATCGAGACATTCCAGAACTTCACCGGTTTCGGCCTGTACGACCGCCGCGTGATCGAGGAAGTGCGCCGCATGGGCGATCCCTATCCGTACTTTCGCGGGATGATCGCCGAAATCGGATTGCCTTACACGACGATTCCCTTTCATCAGCCGGCGCGCACGCGCGGTATCACCAAGAATAATTTTTACTCGCTCTACGACATGGCGATGCTCGGCATCACCAACCTCTCGAAAGTTCCCCTGCGCCTGATGACGTTCTTCGGATTCGTCGCCGCGGCGCTTTGTTTTCTCGTCGCGCTGTTTTATCTCCTCTACAAACTGATCTTTTGGCAGGAATTCTCACTCGGCGTCGCGCCATTGGTGATCGGCATTTTCTTTCTCGGGTCCGTCCAACTGATCTCCGTGGGGATTTTGGGCGAATACGTGGGATCGATCCACACGCGCGTGTACAACCGGCCGTTGGTCGTGGAGCGCGAGCGCGTGAATTTCGATCGCATGCCGGGACCGCCGCGCTCCACGCCGTACTCTTCCACTTAGCCCTATGCGCCGCATCCCTGCTTGGATTCCGGCCGCGATTCTCGCCGCCGTGCTGCTTTACTTCGCGCTGCGCGGCGTAGAATGGCGTCGCGTCGGCGAAATTATCGCCGGCGCGCAGTGGCGGTTTCTGGCCATGTCGATTGTTACGTCCACCACCGCATTGCTCCTGCGCGCGGCACGCTGGAGGATTCTCCTAAACTCAAGCGCGCAAGACGAAGAGAAACAAGTGAGCTTGCCCACCGCGTTTTGGGCGACCACCGCGGGATACTTGGGAAATCTGTTATTGCCCGCGCGCGCCGGCGAGTTGGTACGTACATTTTTGATCAGCGCAAAATCGGGATTGACGAAGACGTTTGTCCTAACCACTGCGGCCGGCGAGCGCATCATGGACGCGATTTCGCTGATCCTTTTTAGTTCCTTGGCGCTCCTCACGGTGGAATCGCAGCCGCTGTGGATGAAAAATGCCGCCCGCGGGCTGGCGATTGTCGCGGTTGTCGCGGCAACCGGCATCGCGTTGCTGCCGTACATTCATGAATCCATCGAAACGCTGCTGCGCAAGCTGCCGATCCCGGCGGGACTCGTTGAAAAGCTCGTGGAGATCATGCATCAAGTGATTCTCGGCCTGCGCGCGTTTCACAATCCCGGCCGCTTCGCGGAGTTCGCGGCGCTCACCGTTGTGATTTGGTCGACCGACACGCTCGGTGCGATTCTAACGGCGCGCGCGTTGGGACTCGATCTCGCGTTTCCCGTGGCGCTGCTGTTTCTCACGGCGCTGGGACTTAGTAGTGCGCTGCCCTCGACACCGGGCTATGTGGGAATCTACCAGTATGTCGCCGTCACGGTGCTAGGCCCGTTCGGCATCGCGCGCGATCCGGCGATCGCATACGTGATTGTGGTGCAAGCGATCATCTATGCCACGATGATCGCCTACGGCGTCCCGGGCGTCATCAAGCTAGGCGGAAGTTTTTCGGCGATGCGGAAGATGTCGCGGCAGGCGGCGCGCGATTGAATCATTCAGAACTAATCGTGTGACCCGATTCCCGCAGGATCGCTTGGGCCCTCTCGAAATTCTCGCGCTTCACGAGTAAATAATCGGTGTCGTAGCTCGACACCACGAACACGCTCACGCCGGCGGCGGCCAGCGGTTGCGAAAGCGCGGCTACCACGCCGATCGTGTTGAAGTCCATGGGACCGTCCACTTTCAAGCATCGCCATCCGCGATTGCACGTGACCGTGCCGGGCACGTTGGCCTCGGCGCAGATCACGCTGAGTTCGTCGGCGGTTCGCGTGATCGAGTAGAACAATCCCGTGGCGGCCCAGGGCGGCGGCGCGGCATTGGGACCAAGCCGGCAGATCGCGAACGTCTCCGGAAGCGGTGAAAGCGTCAGCTTAGGATTCGCCATTACAGCCATCGTAGCAAGTTCCGTCGCCAGAATCGAGCACGCCAGGGCGTTTGATCCGGGCACCAATGCTATGATTTCTCACCGTGCGCAAACTTCTGATGGCCGCCACGCATCGCTATCCCCTATGGAAGCTGCCGGCGTGGCTTCCCGCTCGCATTCAAGAGCGATTCCCGCAACTTCACGTGGTGCATCGCGAGAATTACCTGGATCTCGATCAGCACATCGGCGATGCCGAGGTCTACGTCGGATTCGTTCTGCCGCCGGACGTGCTGGCAGTGGCGCGCGAACTGCGCTGGATTCACGCGACCGCCGCGGGCGTCGACCAGCTTTGCTATCCGGAAATGGTGGCGCGATCCATCGTGTTGACGAACGCGTCCACGGTGATGTCCGAACCCGTCGCCGAACACACCATGGCCCTGATTCTGGCGTTGGCCAAGCGCCTCATGAGCTCGATGGAGTATCAGCGGAAAAAGTTTTGGGCGCAGTCGGAAGTCAGCGTCGAGGAACCGGGGATCATCGAATTGCAGGGCGCGACGCTCGGTCTCATCGGACTCGGCGATATTGGACGCGAAGTCGCGCGGCGGGCCCGCGCGTTCGGCATGCGCGTGGTGGCGGTGAAGCGCGATGTTTCGAGTGGTGGCGATCTGGCGGATCGCGTGTTGCCGCCAAGTGCTCTTCATGAAATGCTGAGTGAAGCGGACTTCGTGGTCGTCTGCGCGCCGCAAACCAGCGCCACCAAGCGGCTGATGGGCGCGGCGGAATTCGCGGCGATGAAACGCTCGGCGTACTTGATCAACGTAGCGCGCGGAACGCTCGTGGACGAGGCGGCGCTCGACGCAGCATTGCGCGGCGGGAAAATCGCCGGAGCCGCCGCCGACGTTTTCGATCCCGAGCCGCTGCCGCCGGAGAGTCCCCTGTGGACCGCGCCGAATATGCTGATCACGCCGCATACGGCCGCCAGCACGTCGATGTTGTGGAAGCGCCAGGCCGCGCTGCTCGAAGACAACATCGCGCGTTATCTCGATGGACGACCGTTGCGAAATTTGGTCGACAAGAATTTGGGGTATTGACGGAGGCTTTATGAAAAAGACATTCGCCGCGGTTTTTGTGTTTGCCGTGCTTGCCACGGCCGCAACGCCCATGACCGTGGAAACGCTGCTGAAGTTGTATCGCATCGGCGATCCGCAGCTTTCGCCCGACGGCAAGATGATCGTGTATCAGGCGATGGCGCCCGACCTCGCGGCGAACACGCGGCCGGTGCAGATTTGGAGCGTTCCCGCCGGCGGCGGCGCGCCGAAACAGATTACGCATGACGGCTCGCAGAACTCGAGGCCGCGCTGGTCGCCGGACGGCAAGCGCATCGCGTACATCAGCGATCGCGGCGGCAGCTCGCAAATCTGGACGATCGCGCCCGATGGCTCCGACGCCAAGCAAGTCACGCGGATTTCGAGCGAGGCTGACGGCGAAACGTGGTCGCCGGACGGCAAGAGTTTCCTCTTTATCTCCGACATTTATCCCGAATGCAAGGACGACGCCTGCAACGCCGCGCGCGCCGAAGAGCGCGCGAAGAGCAAAGTGCGGGCCCACTTCGTCGATAACAAATTGCTCTTTCGCCATTGGACTACGTGGAAGGATGGCCATCGCAGCCACCTGTTTCTCGTCTCCGCGCAAGGCGGGACGGCACGGGATCTGACGCCCGGCGATCACGACGTTCCGCCGTTTTCACTCGGCGATCCGGACGCATATGCGTTTTCTCCCGATGGGAGTGAAGTGACGTATTCGAGCAACCACGACGCCGTCGAAGCTACCAGCACCAACAACGACCTGTGGGTGCTCTCGCTCGCCGGCGGAAGTGCGCGCAATATCACGGCGGCGAATCACGGCTCCGACACCACGCCCGTCTATTCGCCCGACGGCAAGTGGATTGCATATCGCTCACAGGCGCGGCCGCAAGCGGAATCGGATCGCTTCCGTCTGATGCTTTTCGAGCGCGCCACAGGGAAGATCACCGTGCTGAGTGAGAACTTCGATCGCTGGGTGGAATCGATCGCGTGGTCACCGGACAGCAAGACAATTTACTTCGTGACGGAAGATACGGGACGCCATCCCATCATGTCGATGCCGGTGTCCGGTGGGACGCCGAAAGTGATCGTGGTGGGCGGCGCAAACGACGACGTTTCGGTGAGCGCCAGCGGTCACACGTTGGTTTTTTCGCACGCCAGCATGAAACGGCCGAACGAAGTGTACACCGTGGATGTCACGGGCGGCGAACCGAAGGCGATCACGCACATGAACGACGAATTTCTCGCGGGCGTCGAGCTGACGGCGCCCGAGGAGTTCTGGTTTGCCGGAGCGGGCGGTACGAAAGTGCAAGGCTGGCTCTTGCGTCCGCCGAATTTCGAAGCGTCGAAGAAATATCCGGTGGCGGTGATTCTGCACGGCGGTCCCGAAACCGGTTTCGACGACGCATGGTCGTTCCGCTGGAACACGCAAGTTTTCGCGGGCGCGGGATATGTCTTGGTGATGATCAATCGCCGTGGATCGACGGGTTTCGGCCAGAAATTCATCGACGAAATTCAACAGGATTGGGGCGGCAAACCTTACGAAGACGTAATGAAGGGCGTCGACTACGTGTTGGAAAAATATCCTTTTGCCGACGGCACGCGCATGAACGCGTCGGGCGGCAGCTACGGCGGCTACATGGCGAATTGGATCGAAGGGCACACCGACCGCTTCAAGTGCATCGTTTCGCACGCGGGACTTTTCAACCTGGCGAGCATGTTCGGCGCGACGGAAGAATTGTGGTTTCCGCTTACCGAGTTCGGCGGCACGCCGTGGGACAAGCCTGAAGTGTACAGAAAATGGTCGCCGGCGGAATCGGTGAAGAATTTCAAGACGCCCACGCTGGTGATCCACGGCGAGCTCGATTTCCGCGTGCCGATCGGCGAGGGCCTGCAGATGTACACCGCGCTTCAGATGATGAAAGTGCCGTCGGAGTATTTGAATTTCCCCGACGAAGGACATTGGGTGGGCAAGCCGCAAAACAGTTTGTTGTGGTACAAGACAGTTCTCGCGTGGTGGGATCGCTGGCAGAAAAAATAAACAGCGGAGGACGGCCGCGTCATGTTTGCGCCGGCGCGATCGCGTGTCCCCAGCCGACTTGGCGGCCTTGCACGGCGCGAACCAGTGCGCGGAACAGCACCACGTACATCATTTGCCGGTAGTAGAAGCGCTGGATGAGCATCGGGAATAGCAGCGTGTAGTCTTCGTCGCGCTCCAAAAGGAACGCGATCACGCACGTACAGAAGTCGATCACCAAGAATCCGAGGAAAAACAGCACCGCGCGGCGCACGTCGTCGCCCGACCACAGTTGCGGAATTTGGCGGATGTGCAACTGACCCAATCCCCACAACGTGAGCGATCCCACGAAGAGCAAATCGATCAGCGGCGAGAAAAGCGGCAGCACAATCTGAAAGAGAAAGACGTTGGGCAGCGCGATCCAGCCGAGCGTGCCGTACTTGAAACGCGCCAGGGTGTCGCGATGTTTCCACACCGCTTGCATCGTGCCGAACGTCCATCGGAAACGCTGGCGGATCAATTCCCCGGGCGATTCCGGCGCTTGCGTCCAGGCGATCGCTTGATCGTCGTACAAGATTCGCCAGTGGCGGCGGCGGATCGCCAGTGTCAAGTCGGTGTCTTCGGCCACGGTCTCGCTGGTGAAACCGCCGCATTCGCGCATCGCGGAGGCGCGCCACGCGCCGATCGCGCCGGGAACTACGGTGATGCAATTCAGCAAATCGAACGCGCGTTTTTCCATGTTCTGGCTGCTGATGTATTCGAGGGCCTGCCAGCGTGTGATCCACAAATGGCGATTGCCCACTTTGGTGTTGCCGGCGACCGCGCCCACCGTGGGATCGGCGAAATTCCGCACCAGTTTCGAGATGGCGTCCGGCTCGATTTCGGTGTCGGCATCGATGGTCACGACAATCTCACCGTCCGCGTGCGATAGCGCGCGATTCAGCGCCGCGGGCTTGCCGCCGTTGGACTGATGAATGATCCGCACGCGCGGATTCGCGGCGAAACACTCGTCGAGCAATTCGGCGGTGCGGTCGCGCGATCCGTCGTTCACGACGATCACTTCGACGTCCGGATAATCCGAGCGCAGCGCGCTCTCGACGGTGCCCACCACCGACAACTCCTCGTTGTACGCCGGGATCAGCACGCTGACTTTCGGCCGATACTCCGGGTGCGCGCCGGGATCGGCGCGCAATTTCTCGATGATCGCGAGCACGCCGACCAGCAGCGCGCGCCCCGAGATCAGCGCGATCCCGGCCAGGAAAATCCAGGCGATTCCGAAACGCAGCCAGCGATACAGATCGAAGATCAGCCCGTCGGCACGCGCCGTCCAGCGCTCGGTGGCCGTGAGCGTGGGCATGGTTTGCGCGCGCGTTTGTCCGATCAATTCGGAAACGCCGGTCAAGTGGAATCCATGCGCGCGAAGGCCATCGATGATTCCCGGCAACGCCTCCACGGTGTTTTCGCGATTTCCGCCGCCGTCGTGCAGCAGCACAATGTGCCCGTCGACTCCCACGATGGCAGGTGGAATCGGCTTGCCCATCGCCTGATCGATCACGCGCTTCACGATGTCCTTGGGCGGAGGCGGCGCGCCGCCGCCGTGTTCGCCCCAATCGTGCGGATCGATTTTCGCGCCAACCAACAAATATCCGTACGATTGCGGAATCGGCAGCAGGCGCACGTCGTTGTCCGATTCCGGCTGGTGATCGATGCCGTAGGGCGGACGGAAAAGCAGCGTCTTGATGCCGAGGCGGCTTTCAAACAATCGCTGCGTGAGCGTGATTTCCCACTCGAGCTGGCTCAGCGGAATGTCGTTGAAACTCGGATGCGTGTAGGTGTGATTGCCGATTTCGTGGCCTTCGCGATAAATCCGCTGCAACAATTCCGGCGACGCGTTGGCATTCACGCCGGTGATGAAAAACGTAGCCACCGCGGATTTCTCTTTCAAGATGTCGAGAATGCGCGGTGTGAAACGCGGATCGGGACCGTCGTCGAAGGTCAGCGCGATGTCTTTGTCGATCGCGCCGATCTGATCGATCTGATAGGGAAACGGCGATTGCAGATAGTTCTCGTCGGTAAACAAATCGGTGGACGAATCGTAGCGGAACTCGCGTTTGCCATGCGTGGGTGTCGCGGTGATGCGCCACACGTCGCCTTCGCCTTCGATCGCCAAGTCGTAGCCGGGCGGCATGTCTTTGATTTTGTCGCGCGTCGAATCGTCGGGATGAAGATTGTCCCAAATCGACCAGATCGAGGGATCTTCCGATCCCAAGCGCCACAGCGCGGTGCCGCGAATCTGCTTCCTTTCGGCGGCGCGGATTTCGTTGTACGCCGTCACGCCGTCGAGCAGCCAAACTTCGTGGGTGATGTGGTGTTCGTCCTCGTACTCGTAGGCCGGATTCATGGCGTCTTCGTCGAAGTAAACGGAAGCCTCGGATTCCTTCGCCGTCACGAGAGCTTCTTGAAAACTCGTCGATTGCGATTTCTCTTTCGCGCCGGGACCCTTCGTGCCTTTCGGAATCTTCGGCCAATCGTAGGAGTAGTTGGCGATACCCATTACCAATTTCTCCGGGGGCACTTCCTTGAGCGTGCTTTCGAGATTGCGCTGATACCACGCTTGGCTCGTGATCGGTCCGGGATCGGACGTCAGCCAGTGTTCGTCGTAGTTCATCAGGATGACGGCGTCGGCGACTTTGCCGAAATACGCGTAGTCGTAACTCGAGTCGGCCGCGGGCAGGCACACCATCACCTTGCGGTTGTAGACGTGCGCCGCAATGGTCAACTCGGAGATGAATTTCTCGAAATCGTCTTGCGACTTCTCGGGGATCTCCTCGAAGTCCACCACGACGCCCGATTGTCCCGGCGGCGTGGACGCGGCGGGCGCGGAGGGATTCGCCGTCGACGGCGCTTCCGGCCGGCGGCGGCCTTCGGCGTCGACGTTGACGAAGCGAATCAACTCGGAAACCAAGCGCTTTCGAGCGTCGGGACTCTTGAGATACCGGACCATTTCCTCGGTGCGCCAATTCACGCCGTCGTAATTGTTCACCAGCGGCATGATGGGGATGGAAACGTCGAGCGTGTCGAGCCACGCTTTTAGTTTTTCGTCCGGTTCGATCACCATGTGGCCGTCGGGCGACACGGCGTGCAACTGTTCGGGGATCAGCAAGTCGAGCTCGCGATAATGCTGCTGCAGCGACGAAAGACTGGTGTAATCCCACGGGACATAAAACGCCGCGCGCAACGGATCGTAATTCGCGGGAATCGTGCCGAGCGCTTCCACGCGGCTGCGGCGGCCGCGGCGCCGCGGAAGATTCTTGGCCTTCGGGCGATCCTTCGACGGATGCAGCTCGGGACGCGTGTCGGGCAGCAGCAACTGCGGAAGCGCGGGACGCTGCGCGATGCTGAGGAAGAAAACCACCACCAGCGCGGCCAGCACCAGCCCGAGAACTTCCAAGGCGCGACGGGTAAGCCACCAGCGGCGTTGACGCTCGTCGAAGAAAACGGGTTTGCCTGAGTTTGGCGTCACGAGTTTCGGCGTCACGAGTTTGGCGTTACAGAATTATTTTAGCGATTTTCCCTCGACATACGCTACCTTCGTCGCGCCGGTATGCCCAACAGGCGCGCGCGGCGAGGGCGTGGGGACCTGCAACGCCGGCGGCGGATGGCGGTAGAACAAGTCGCTGTGCTCCATCCACTCGGTCCACTGGCCGCGCAGGCGGATCGCGCCGAGGCTCACCAGATTGAAGCGCAATCGCACGGCGATGGGGTCCATCGGCGGATGGCGATGATAAAGGTCCGCGCGAATCCGCTGCAAGAACGGATATTGGTGAAGCAAGTCGAAATTCGGATGCCACTCCGCGGCGTACATGAAGATCACGTCGAAGTCACCGGGCTGAATCTTGTCGAACGAGCCCTCCGAAAAATCGGGCATGGCGACGACCGTCTGCGCTTTGTGGACGTAGCCCAATTCCGGACGGAGAAACTCGTCGGTGGCGGGCCAGGTTGTGAGAATGCGCGTGCCGGAGGGAAACGTGTTGGCGCGTTCCACGGCAGTCTCCTGCAAATTCAGAAAATCGGCGTAGGCCAGGTTCTCTTCGTAAGGAAACGGATACGGCGGATTCCAAAACCAGCAGATCATTTCCATGAGCGTCAACGCCAGCAGCGTCCAGCGGCGCTGCGGCAGTTTCAGCCGCTCGATGGCTTCCACGCCCAGCAGGAAAAACAGCGCCAGCGCCGGAAGCAAGTAGCGTTCCAGAATCGCGCCGCCGAAGACGCTCATGATCAACAATTGCAGCGCCAGCACGATCCACAAGAGGCGATGACCCGGCCTGGGCGCGGGCAAGCCTTTCTTCCACAAGACCCAAAACGCCGGGATTGTCAGCACCCAGCGAAAATCGCTGAAGAAGAGGAAGAACAAGCGGCGCAGCAGCGTCACCATGATCCGCACCGGATTCATCGCGTCGATCACATTGAACGCCACGAAGCGCGCGTCGCCGAACCAGTGACCCGTGGCCGCGCGCAGGTACACAAACCACAGTGCGAGCGGCGCGAGCGGAAGAAGCATTGACGCTTGCCGCAGGCGATGACGCGCGGAATCGTCGCCCGCCGGCATCCGCCACGCCATCACCGCGAGCAACACCACGAGGGCCGCGCCGGTTTCGCGCGTCAAACACAGGACGGTGGCGGCGACCAAGTATCCGGTGAGCCGGCCGCGCAAATAAAAGTACAGGGCGAGCAACGTGGCCGCCGTCGCGGCGACATCGATATGCGCCAGCGTGCTTTGTGCGAAGAAAATCGGCGACACCAGCAGCAATCCCGCCGACCACAAGCCGGCGCCCGCGGGGACCAGCAGCGTCGCCAGGAGCAGGAGCGCGTAGATCGCCGTGCCGGCGACCAGGCACATCGCCACGCGCGTGACCACCGCGGAGCTTCCGAAAATCTTGTACACGCCCGCCAGATACAGCGACTGCAAAGGCGGATGCACTTCGACGATGGTGGATTGTGGGATCAGGTGGCCGTGCTGCGACAGTTCGAGCGCCGCCGGAAAATAGTAGCCTGCTTCGTCCCAGTAATACGGCAGTCGCAGGTAAGGCGCGTGCGTGAAGATCACGGCGACGACGCACACCACCCAAAGTCCCAGGTGAGATTGCCAGCCGGACTTCGAAGTCTTGCTCGATTCTGCCGTCGCCTTGCGCGGCATTGTCTAATCGCTCCGTGCCGCGGCATTTGCCGCGACCACAATCCGCTCTGGCCGCAGGCGCATTCTATTGCACTGTCCCGGCTTCGGGCACGTGGCGGGAATCGAGTTTGATTTCCCCGAACGTTTGTTCGTACTGGTGAACGTTATGCTGCAACAGCCCCAGCAACGCTTTCGCTTGCTGCGGGCTGAGATAGATGCCTTGGAAATTGGTGATGTCGACGACGTCGGCCGAGTTTTGTTCGATGGTGCCGAATTGCAGGAAGAAATCCCAAATGTTCAGGCGGATCTGCACGCTGTTGCAATAATTCTCGCGCCATTCGTTGGCGCGCACAATGTTCAGCCGAGGCGGTTGCGTCATGCGCCTATGATATCCCGGCTTGGGACCGGTTCGCCTCTACTTGTTCTTCCAAACCGGCTTGCGCTTCTCGGCGATGGCGCGCAGACCCTCTTGTGCGTCCTCCAAATCCATCAACTGATTCAAGTACAGATTCGCGCTGCGTTGGAACGCTTCGGCCAGCGGATAGCCCATCGAATCGAACATCACGCGCTTGGCCATTTCGAGCACGGCGCTGCTTTGATCGGTGATGCGCGCCAGAATCGCATCGACCTCTGCGGTAAGTTTGGCTTCCGGCACCAGGCGATTCACCAATCCCAAGCGATGCGCGTCGAGATGGCTGATCGGTTGCGCCAGCAGGATCATCTCCATGGCGCGCTTGGGACCTACCAGGTGCGGCAGCAGAATCGCGGCGATGGGCGGAAAGACACCGGCGCGGACTTCTGGTTGTGCAAACTGGGCCTTCTCCGTGGCTACCACCAAATCGCCGAACAGGGCTAGCTCGCAGCCTGCGCCCACGGCGGGTCCATTGATCACGGTGATCAAGGGCTTGGAGATTTCCAGCATCGACTTGAAGATTCCCTGGAACGCCTCCATCATTTGGAACGCGCGACCGGGTGCGGCATCGGCGGGCGCGACGCCGGCACAGAAGAACGTCGACCCGGGCGCGGCTTCCATCACGATGGCCCGGACCTCGCGCGCCGCGTGCATGCTCTCGATGGCCTGCGAGATTTCGCGCATCGCCTTTACCGTGAGAAAGTTGTGAGGCGGCTTGTTTAACACCATGCGAGCCACCCGGCCGTTTACGGCGACCTGGATAGACTCGTACTCTAATGTGGTTGCGGGGGAACCCATGACCGCTGATTTCACCACAACTGAGGGGTCAAACACAATTCCCCATCGGGTCCAGTTTCAAACCATTTGACGATTTCCCCTAACGATTTTCCATTCTCTGGCGTCTATACTCATTGAGTACCGGGGGAGTGGTGTCGATGAGCTCGGTAAAAGCCTTGAAATGGATAGCGGCGGGATTGACGGTAGCGCTCGTCATTGTGGGGCTGGTGATATTCGAACACGGCAGCGGACGGTCGACCGTCGCGGCGGCCGGGGCGCTGTCCGGATCGACGCCGTACGTTCCGGTGACGCGCGGTCCCATGCTCCGCACGATTCGCGTGGGCGGAACACTGGCGGCCGTGCATTTCTCGGGCGTGTCCGCGCCGGCGCTGCGCGGCGCGCGCTTCCAACTGACGATTGTGCGTGTGGCCCCCGCCGGAACGCATGTGCAGGCCGGCGACGTGGTCGCGGAGTTCGATCGCCAGCAGCAGAAGCAAAATTTCGACGATCACCAAGCCGCCTACAACGATCAGAACGACGCCATCCTGAAGCGCCAAGCCGAACTGAAGATCGAACGCGAGAAGCAACTGAGCGACCTGCAAAAAGCCAAGGCCGACGTGGAATCGCAGAAGCTTGAGAATCGCCGCAACGAAATTGTTTCGAAGATCGACGCCGAGAAAAACCAGGAGGCGTTGGCCGAAGCTGAAGCGACGCTCAAGATGCAGCAGGAAACGCTCGACTTGCGGCAGGCCTCGGCGGTCGCCGAAATCAAATTGCTGGAAATCAAGCGCGACCGCGAGAAGCTGGCCATGGATCAAGCGCGCATCAACTACGATCGCCTGGTGGTGAAGTCGCAGGTGCCGGGCATGGTGGTGTATCAACCGTTTTGGAAGAGCAGCAAGATCGGCACGGTGCAGGAAGGCGATCAAGTGTGGCCGGGACTCGTCTTCATGCAGATTGTGGACACCACCGCGATGGCCATGCGCGCGCACGTGAATCAGCTGGACGCCAAGTACATTCAGGCAGGACGTTCCGCGGAAATCCACTTAGACGCGTATCCCGATGCGCGCTTGCAGGGCCGCGTGGAAAACCTGAGTCCGCTCGGGCAAAGCGGGAATTACGGCGACAAGATGCGGTCGTTCACCATGCGATTCAGCCTGCAAGGCAGCGATCCCCGCCTGATTCCCGATATTTCCGCCAGCGCCGACGTGGAGGTGTCGCGCGTGCCAGACGCGTTGCTGGTCCCTCGCGGCGCGGTGGCGCGTCTCGCCGGCGGCGACTACGTTTGGGTGCATAGCGAAAAGGGTCTCGAGCGGCGGCAAGTGACGCTCGGCGGATTCAACGACGTGAATTGGGCGATCACCGGCGGCGTGAAGGAAGGCGAAATGGTTTCCGTGATGGTTCCCGCGGACGCGCAGGAGAACAAGAAGTGAAGCGTGCTCTCCTCGCGATCGTACTTATCGGAGCCGCCGGCGGAATCGCCGCTGCCGCGTATCGCTTCCGCGACCGTCTGCCGAAACTCACGACGAACGAAGACGCGCAGGTTCCCACCGCGTCCGTGCACAAAGGCGATCTCACCATCACGATGAAGCTGACCGGCGACATCAAGGCGATGAAGAGCGTCACGTTATATGCCCCGTTTTCGGTGACCGACGTGAAACTGGTTTCGGTCACCAAGAGCGGCACCATGGTGAAGGCCGGCGACGTGGTGGCGGTGATCGACGCCACGCAGGAAAAAGATAAAGTCAAGGAACAAGATTCCAACGTCAAGCAGGCCGACAAAGAAACCGACAAGGTGAAGGCGCAGCAGCATCAAGTCGACGAGCAATCGCGGCTCGATGAGGCGCAAGCGCGCTACGACGTGGAAGGCGCCAAGCTCGACACCAAGAAAGGCGAGATCGTCTCCGACATCGACGCCGGCAAAGCTCGCTTGACGCTGGCCACCGATGAGCGTCATCTCCAGGAATTGCTCAACGACGACGACGCGCGCGAAGTGTCCAAGGCTTCCGACCTGAACACGGTGGGCCGCAAGCGCAAAAAAGCCGAGAACGATCGCAACCTGGCGCAGGCGAACATCGACTTGCTGACGATCAAAGCGCCCATGGACGGCATGGTGGTGATTCTGCCGAACTGGCGATCGCAAATGGGTTTTGGCCAGCCCGCGCCGTTCAAGGCCGGCGACGCCTCGTGGCCGGGCGCGTCGCTGGCGGAAATCCCCGACCTGCACACGCTGGTCCTCGAGTTGACGATTGAAGAAACCGAACGCGGCAAAGTTTCCGCCGGAGAACCGGCGCGCGTGAAAGTGGACGCGATTCCCGATCGCTCGTTCACCGGGAAAATCAGAGAGATCAGCACCACGGCACAGATGGTTTTCGACGGATGGCCGCCGAAAAAACTTTTCAAAGCGCTGGTGGACATCGCGCCCGACGATAATCGCTTGCGTCCGAACATGAGCGCCAGCGCCGACATCGAAACGGAGACGCTCTCGGGCGTGGTCCTGGTTCCTTCGCGCGCCGTGTTCGAACGCAACGGCCGCGTGATCGCGTGGGTGCGCACGGGCGGACGCTTTGAAATGCGCAAAATCGAAGTGGGCAAGAAGGGCGACGGTCAAACGCAGGTGCTGAGCGGTCTGCAGCCCGGCGACGTGGTCGCGCTGGAAGAGCCGCCGAAGGCCGCCGCGGCGCTGGGAGGCGTGTAGATCATGAAAGCAGCAGTCAAATGGATTCTGGGATTGCTGATCGTCGGCGCGGTCCTGGCCGGCGCGAGCGTGGAAGCAACACGCTATTTCGCGCCGCCGAAAATCGAGGTCGCCACGATCCTCTCGCGCAACGGCGAGTTCGTGATCGAAACGCACACCCGCGGCACGCTGCGCGCCGTGAATTCCGCCATGATGGTGGCGCCCAACGTCGGCGGCACGCTGATGATCACCGAACTGGCGCACTCCGGCGAATCCGTGAAAAAGGGCGACGTGGCGATGAGTTTCGATCGCGAGGATATGCAGAACAACGTCGACGCCGCGAAGTCGCGCGTGGAGGAAGCCGAACAGACCATCCGCAAAGCGAACGCCGACGCCGCCATCAAACGCCATGAAGATCAAGTGGACCTGATGAAGGCGCAGTTCGCGGTGCGCCGCGCCGAGTTGGACGTGAGCAAGAACGAGACCGTATCGGCCATCGACGCGCAGAAAAATATTTTGACGCTGGAAGCCGCCAAGAAGAAGCTTTCGCAATTGCAGGAAGACATCTCGGCGCGCAAAACCTCCGACGCCGCCGATCTCGCCGTCAACGAAGAAAAGCTCAACAAAGCGAAATTCGATCAGACCCAAGCCGAAACGCGTCTGCACCAGTTGGACGTAAAAGCGCCGATGGACGGATTGCTGAGCCTGCGCACGAATCGCATGGCCGCCGGCGGCATGTGGTATCCCGACTTGCCGGACTTCGGCATCGGCGATCAGGTCAACGGAGGAAATCCGGTGATCGACGTGGTCGACAACACCAATCTGGAGATGTCGGCGCAGATCACCGAAACCGATCGCGGCAATTTGAAGGAAGGCCAGCCGGTGACCATTCATCTCGACGCGCTGCCGGATATCGTGATCGAGGGCAAAGTGAAATCGCTGGGCGGAATCAACGCGCGCGATTGGGACGCTTCGCCGAACAAAACGTTCGAGGGCGTTTTCGAATTGACGCCGGGACCGAACGGCAACGATCCGCGTTTGCGCCCGGGGCTGAGCGGCGAGGTGGTGGTGACAACCGAGAAAGCCCCGAACGTCGTTTTTCTTCCGCAGCAGGCGGTCATCGAAAAAGAAGGCCGCAAATGGGTTTACCTGGCTCAAGGCGGAAGCAACTTCCAGCGCGTGGAAGTGCAAACCGGACGCCGCAGCGAAAGCCAAGTGGAAATCACCAAGGGTTTGAATGGCGGCGAGCGCGTGGCGCTGGCCGATCCGGAAGAACGCTCTGCCGCGGCGAAGAAGAAAGCGAATCCGCTGGCATCGTCGCCGGGAGGCAAATAGGCGCCGCATGGTCACTCCCTTCAAACGAACGCTGATGCTGTTGCCGGAAGTGCGCATGAGCGTGGGCAACTTGGCGGCGCACAAATTGCGCACGCTCTTGACCATGCTCGGCATGATCTTCGGCGTCGGCGCGGTGATCTCCATGCTGTCGATCGGCGCGGGCGCGCGGCAGGAAGCGTTGAGCTTCATCGAAACGCTCGGCGTGAACAATGTGATCGTAGAGGCGAAGGAAGCCAGCGGCTGGCCGGAATTGCAGGAACGCCGCAAAATCTCCGCGGGACTCACTTTTCGCGACGTCCGCGCGCTGGCCGGTAATCTGCCCCAAGTGGAGTTGGTTTCGCCGCGCAAGCGCTACAAGCCGGCCAAAATCTTTCCCAGCGCCGCCAAAGACTTGCCGACGGTGGTCGGCGTGATGCCGGAATTTCCCGCCATCGCCGGACTGAAGGTGATCGCCGGAAGATTCTTCGACAAGAGCGAACAAGCCGAAGGCGCGGCGGTGGCCGTGGTGGGAGACGGCGCGCGCCGCGCGATTTTCGGCAGCGGCGATGCGGTCGGCGAGTTCGTGAAGGTCGACGACGCGTGGTTCCGCGTGATCGGCGTGCTGGCCTCGCAAGCGGGCTATCAAACGGAACTTGAAGGCGTGCAAGTGGAAGATCGCAACATGTTCATCTATGTGCCGCTGAACGCGGCGATGCTGCGCCTGGCCAACACGCAAAGCGATTACAAAGACGAAATCGACGGCATTTACCTGAAACTCATCGACTCGCGGCAGTCGGTGGACACCGCGCAAGCGACGCGCGCGATTTTGGACGCGCGACATCGAGGCGCGGGCGATTTTTCGGTGATCGTGCCGGCGGGATTGCTCGAGGAACAGCGCCGCACGCAAAATATTTTCAATTTCGTGATGGTCGCCATCGCCGGAATCTCGCTGCTGGTCGGCGGCATCGGCATCATGAACATCATGCTGGCGACGGTACTGGAGCGCACGCGCGAAATCGGTATCCGCCGGGCCATCGGCGCCCGCCGCGCCGACATCGTGCGGCAATTTCTACTCGAAGCCACCATGATTTCCATCGCCGGCGGATTGCTGGGTATCGCCTTCGGCTTCACCATGTCGCGATTGATCGCGCTGACCGCCGGATGGTCGACGATCGTCAGCCCGGCGTCGATTGCGCTGGCCTTCAGCGTGTCGGTTTCCGTTGGTTTGGTTTTTGGTTTGTACCCCGCGCGTCAGGCCGCGCAGCTCGACCCGATCGAGGCGATCCGCTACGAATGAAAATCTTCCGCTCCCTCTCGCTTTTTTCCCTCATGGCGTTGCCTTGCCTGCGTGCACAGACCGCACCGCAGACCGCACCGCAGACCGCGCCACAGATCGCACCACAGATCGCACCAGGAGACACGTCGCGGGAGAGTACGCCCTTCTTTCCGACGCGCGAATACTTTCACACGATGTTCCAGCCGCGACAGCAGTACAAGCTGGAGTTGCCCGGCACGTTGCGCGATCGCGTGCGCGACGGCAAGCTGCGCTTGTCGCTGGCTGACGTGACCCAGCTCGCGGTGTCGCGCAATACCGACGTGTGGCTCGCCCGTCTCGACGTGCAACAGGCCGTCACGCCCGTGATGCGGTCGTGGACGGTGTTTGATCCGCAATTCTCGGGGACTTTCTCGAGTTCGTTTTCTTCGTCGCCCGTGGCTTCAGCGCTGTCGTCGAGCAAATCGCTTTTCCAACAAACGTCGGTGGGAATCTCGCAAGTGCTGCCGACCGGCACCGTCTACAACGTCGGCTTCACCGGCACAAAGGCGTCGAACAACAACGGCTTCGACTTGCTGAATCCGTCGTTGACCGCGTCGCTGAATTTTTCGATCGTGCAACCGCTCTTTCGCGGACGCGGCGTCTACTTGAATCGCGCGCCGATTCTGATTGCGCGAATGAATCGCCAAATTGCCCGCGACCGCTTCGAGCAATTGCTGATCGGCTCGCTGCAATCGGTGCAAAACCAATACTGGGATACGGTGAATGCGCGCGAGTCGCTGGCGGTGGCGCGCAATTCGCTGCAACTGGCCGAAGCGTTCTACCAGCATGACAAGCGGTCGCTCGAGTTGGGCGCGCTGCCGCCGCTCGACATTTTCCGCTCGGAAGCGGACGTGGCGAATCGCAAAGTCGCGGTGACGAGCGCGGAATATTTTTTGAAACAGCAAGAAGACGCCCTGCGCCGCTTGATCGCCGCGGATCTCGATCCCGATGTGCGCGGACTTCCGCTGGAGTTGACAGAGTCGCCCTCGGGCACGGAAGTTACTTTTCCCGCGCCGGAAGAAGCCGTGGCGCTTTCATTCCGCAAGCGCCCGGAGTTAAATCAGCTTCATCGTCAATACGCAATTCAGCAGACTTCCGAACGCGTGGCGTTGAACGAATTGAAACCCAACATGGCGGTGGGCGCCAACTACAGTTCCAACGGCTTGGGCGGCGACAATTTCATCTCGGGCGTGCTGGTTCCCGGCGGCTTCAACGATGCATTGCGTCAGGCGTTCGGCTTCGGCAGTCCGACCTACGGCTTCTCGGTGACGTTGGGCTTGCCTCTGCGCAATCGTTCCGCCGCCGCCGACGTGGTGGACGCCGAGATCAACCTGAAGCGCACCATTTATTCGCAGCGCAGCACGGAACAGCAGATCGCGCTCGACGTGCGCACGTCGCTGAACCAGCTGGAACAAAGCCGGCTGAACATTGTCGGCGCGATCCAGGCGCGCGATCTTGCCAAGAAGACACTCGACGCCGAGCAGCGCAAGTACGAACTGGGCAGCGGCCAAGTGAATTTCGTGTTGGACGCGCAACAGCGGCTCACCGACGCCGAGAACCAACTCCTGCAAGCGACGATCAGCTATCGCAAGGCGGTAATTTCCGTGCAGCGCGCCACCGGCACGCTTCTCGACGACAATCACGTGGTACTCGATCAAGCCATCGGCGGTTGACCGCTTCTTAACACGGTAGCGGCCGCAGTCTGGCATAATCGTTCGGATGAAAATACGCGCTGCCCTCCTGGCGATCTTGGCGTGTGCCTCACTAGCCGCCGCCCGCGACTGGACAAAATATCCCGCCATCGTCGAGATCGATACCACCGCCGACGTTTACGCGGTCGGCGATCCGCACTCCGACTGGGAGCGGCTCGCCGGCGTGCTGGCGACCGCCAAAGTGATCGAGTCGAAGCCCGCGGAGCCGAATCAAGTGCAGTGGAGGGCCGGAAAATCAGTGCTCGTGATCACCGGCGATCTCATCGACAAAGGACCTCCGGGGTCGGGCGCTGCGGGGTTGGGCGTGATTACATTCCTGAGCGCGCTGCGCACCTCGGCGAGCGCGGCGGGCGGATTGGTGATCGTGACGATGGGCAATCATGAAGCGGAATTTCTCGCCGATCCCACGGCCGGCAAAACGAAAGAGTTTCAGAAGGAACTGAAGACCAACAAGATGGAACCCGCGCGCGTGGCGGCGTGCGACGGAGCCGTCGGCGAGTTTCTATGCAACCTGCCCATCGGCGCGCGCGTGAACGATTATTTCTTCTCGCACGGCGGCAACAGCGGCGGACAAACGGTCGCCGGGCTCAATGCATCGATCGCGGACGACGTGAACAAGTCGGGCTTCCGCGCGAAGGCGTTGATCGATCCCAACTCGATCCTCGAGGCGCGCTTGAACGACGGTGGACCCGCGGGATTGCCGTGGATTTACGACGGCAACAAGAAGACCGACGCGCAAGCGCTGCTCGCGGACTACGCCGCGAAGCTCGGTGTGCATCACATCGTGCAGGGACATCAGCCCGGCAACGTCAAGTTTCTCGACGGACCGAAGCGCGACGCCGGCACGATTTTCCAGCGCTGGGGATTGCTCTTCCTGATGGACACCGGAATGTCGCGCGGGATTGAAGGATCGAACAGTATCGGCGGCGCGCTGCACATCACGCCGAAGGGTGTGGAAGTGATTTGCGCGGGCGGCACGCGCTCCATGCTCTGGGACGCCGGCGCAAACACGCCGGTAGCCGCGATGTACTGTGGAAAATAAGCCGACGGCCGGCAATCAAAGCACGATTGTTGTGGGCGCGGCACTGCCGCCGGTTTGTCCGGCGAGCGCCAACGCCGCATCGTCGGGCGCCTGCCATGACCGCGACCGGCGTGGAGGTCGCGACTCCCGCCTGCGGCGCAGGCTCGGGGACAGAATGTAACCGAACACTCGCCAACGTGGCACGAGAAATGTCCAAACTCCAGGGGCAGGAGAACATCCTGCCCTACGCTTCGAGCCATTCCAAGACCGGCCGAAATTGCGCTTCGTAGTTCCAGTCTTCAAGGATGCGCCGGCGCCCACTCTCCCCCATCGCGCGCGTTTCCGCGGGATGTTCCAGAAACCACTCAAGCGCCGCGGCAATACTCGCAGGATCGCCGGGATCGCACACGCGCCCAAGCCCTGAATCCGCAAACATCGCGCGCCAATCGGGGCGATCGGAAACCAGCAACGCCAAGCCGTTCGCGAGATAGTCGAATGGCTTATTCGACGCGCCGGTCATGTTGGATTCGTTGATGTCGCCGCGATCGTCGATGGGCATGAACGACAAACCAACGTCGGCGCGGCGGCACGCGGCGAGTAAGTCGCTGCGCAGGGGAATTTCGCCGAGATAACTAAAGCGATGCTCCACGCCGAGGCGCCGCGCTTCCGCGCGCAGGTTGTCGACGTGATCGCGCGCGCCAACCGGCTGATAGCCGGCCACCGTGAGGCGCACGCCTTCAGGGAGTCGCGCGAGCGCGGGGATCAGCGAAACGGGCAGTCGCGCCGGTACGATCGAGCCGTGGTAGAAAACTTCCAGTTTTCCCGATACCGCGGGTTCGCGCGGCGGACCCGCTTCGCCGCGCGCGGGACAATTCCACACGATTGCGCGATGCGGCGCATTTGGCGCACAGACTTCCGCGCGCCGCGCATTCGGCCAAATGCAATACGCGCCGCGGAACAGGCGCGCACGAAACCATCTAAATCCGCCCGGATGATTCGGCGAGTCGTGTTCGTGGAAAATCACACGGATGCCGGAGATTTTTCCGGCGAGCCACGCCAGCGGCGCCGCAAAAAGATCGGATGCATAGACGCATCGCGGACGCCACAGGACGATCGTCGCGAACACCCGGCAGCAATACGCGAAATAATGCAGCTTTTGCCGCCAGCCGGGCGGACAAAACGGCATCCGCTGCTCGCGAATGTTGGGATGCGGCGGAAAACGCAGCTTGTCGGCGCCGAACGCGCCGGTGCCGAGAAACAACACGTCCCATCCGCGGTCGGCGAGAATGCGCGAGCTATGCTCCAGCGGCGGATATCCGGCGGGATTGGTGTACTGGACGTAGAGGATGTGTCGGCGCGCCATGACCGGGATCAAAATATCATACGCGGCCCGGCGCCGCCGCGTACCACAGCATGACCGCCGCCAAATGTGTAAAACATTTTCCTGCAGAATCGTTTTAGTAACGAATCACGGCAGTCACGGGTCCGGCTTCCCCTTTCGGGATTGGCGCGGGATCGCGCCGCTATTCTGGCTTCATGGTCCTCATACAGGCGCTACGAAATGCGGCTCGAAAGTTGGGCGTGGGAAGATTTCTTCTTCAAGTCCACCGGATTCGCAGCAAAGGATTGCGAATGTCGGCGGGCATCGCCTACGTGCGCTGGCTTGTCATGCCGCGAATCCTCGACGCGCCGCCCATCGCCGCCGGTCACGGCGCGATGGAAGTACACGTCCTGATGCCGAAGCAGCGGTTGCTGGAAACGGCGTGGGCGCTCTATTCATTCCTGCGTTGCTCGGCACGGCCGATGCGTGTGGTGGTCCACGATGATGGATCGCTGGACGAAAGTTGCCGCGCCGGCCTCGCAAGACTCTTCCCAGGCGTCACGATCATCGATCGCGCGGCGGCTGACCGCGCTGTGATCTCGGAATTGCAACAGCGCGGCCTGCCCTTGCTGGCGGAATTGCGCAAGCGCCTGATTTTCGCATTGAAGCTGATCGATCCGTTTTTGTTCGGCGCCACCGACTCCTACGTGATCCTGGACTCCGATATTCTTACGTTCCGCCGTCCTACTCAATTGATCGATGGACAGGGACATCTCTTCAGCCTCGATCACAATGACTACGGCTACTCGTTTCCGCCTCGCGTCCTGCGTTATCTGTTGGGACGCGATGTCATCGAGCGCGTCTGCGCGGGACTGTTGCGCGTTGACCGCGGCGCTTTTTCGCTGGAACGCCTGGAAGAACATTTGCGCGCCACCGATCTTCTCCACGATCCGCGCGCGAACTTCGTGCACACCGAACAAACGCTCTACGGCTGCGAGATGGCCGTGGAGGGCGCCGCCTGCCTCGATCCCAACGCGTACGCTACGTGGTGGGATCCGCACACGCCGCAAATCGCGATGATGCACTATTGCGGCGGCATCGCGTGGTCGCCGCAGTATCACAGTGGATTGCATCGCGTGGCCAACAAGATCGGGTTGAGTGGGCGCTTCGCGCGTTCGCTCGCCGCGATCACGGGACTGGCACGTGTGCACGATCCGGAAGCGCCGAGCGGCCGGATGCGTCCCGAAGAAATTGCGTCGTCGCGCGAGGCGCGGCATTTCGCCGAAAGCTGGGCTGCGTGGCAGCCGCAGCCGATTCCGGCCGAGACCACCGGAGACTAGTGGGCTGTCTGCGAGTAGTCGCTAGGGCATTGGATTGCGCGCGGGGACATGCGCCTTGTATCAGGGCACGGCTTCAGCCGTGCCGACCGCGTTTCATTGATAGTGGGCTTTAGCCCCTGTGTCAGGTGCGCAGCGGCTAAAGCCGATTCCTCTGCCGCGAGCATGCGGCACGGCTAAAGCCGTGCCCTGATACAAAACCGCGCTCCTTTACGCGATCGACAGCACTATCGACGACTTACCGACAGCCCACTAGCGCACGCCGAGGCTCCTCACGGTGTGCTACATTCAAGGGGAAATGAAGATCAAGCGTATTTCCCTGCTCGCATCTCTAGCCTGTGGACTCCTGATTTGTTCCGCCCTCCGCACCGCGCCGCCGGTTTCCGCGGCGAGTCCGCAACCCGTCCGCGCGCGTCACGGCATGGTGGTGTCGACGGAGGAAAACGCCTCGCGCGTTGGCATGGAGACGCTGCGACGCGGTGGCAACGCGGTCGACGCGGCGGTCGCCGTGGGCTTGGCGTTGGCGGTGACGCATCCCACCGCGGGGAATTTGGGCGGCGGCGGATTCATGTTGATCCGCTTCAAAGATGGCCGCGCCACCTTTATTGATTTTCGTGAACGCGCGCCGGCCGCGGCCAGCCGAACCATGTATCTCGACGCCAACGGCAATCAAACCGGCGATTCCTGGATGAAAGTGGAGAGTTCCGACGGCACGCGCGAAAGTATGTTGATGGTGGGGCCGCGCGCCTCCGGCATTCCCGGCTCGGTCGCCGGATTCGACTACGCGCGATCGAAATACGGGTCGATGCAATGGGCCGATCTCGTCGCGCCGGCGGAAAAACTCGCCTCCGAAGGCTTTGTGCTCGACTACGAAACGGCGCGTTCGCTCTCCAGCCAAAACACCCGCCGATTGCTCGAGCGCTATCCCGATTCCAAACGGATCTTCCTGAAGGAAGGCGGCTATCAGTGGGGCGACACGTTTGTGCAAAAAGACCTCGCCTCGACGCTCGAGATTCTGCGCAAGAAAGGTCCGCGCGATTTCTACGAAGGAGAGATCGCCCGTCGCCTTGACGCGTTCATGAAAGCGAACAACGGCGCCATTTTCCTCGACGACCTCAAGAATTACAAAGTGAAGGAACGCGAAGCGCTGCGGGGGACGTATCGGGGATACGAGATCGTTACCGCCCCGCCGCCCAGTTCCGGCGGCGTGGCGATGATCGAAATGTTGAACATTTTGGAAGGCGTGCCGATGAAAGAGAACGGCTTCGGATCGGCGAAGTCGGTCCACTGGGCCGCCGAAGCAATGCGCCGCGCCTTCGCCGATCGCGCCGAGTTCATGGGCGATCCCGATTTCACCAAGCTCCCGGTGAAGGGACTGGTCGACAAGAAGTACGCCGCCGGTTTACGCGCGTCCATCGACGTGGATCACGCCGGCAAATCGCAAGACGTGCGCGCCGGCAATCCTGCGCCGTATGAATCGATGGAGACAACGCATTACTCGGTGGTCGACAAAGACGGCACGGCGGTTTCGGTTACCTACACGCTGAACGGCGGCTATGGTAGCGGCGTCACGGCGGGAGATTTGGGATTCCTGCTGAACAACGAAATGGACGATTTCACCGCCGTGCCCGGCAAGCCGAACATGTACGGAGTCTTGCAGAGCGAAGCCAACACGATCGCACCCGGCAAAACGCCGCTCTCCTCGATGACGCCGACCGTCGTCACCAAAGACGGTCAGCTAGTGCTCGTGCTCGGCAGCCCCGGCGGTCCCACGATCATCAACACGGTCTTTAACACCGTGGTTAACTTTCTCGACTTCGGGATGAACGTACAAGCGGCCGTCGACGCGCCGCGCATTCATCATCAGTGGATGCCCGATCGCCTGCAAATGGAAAACGGTTTTTCGCCCGACACCATCGAATTGCTGAAAGCGCGCGGACACAACTTGAGCGTGGGTGCGTCCATCGGCGATTGCAATGCCATCGCCATCGATCCACGGTCGGGCGATTTGCTCGGTGCCGCCGATTCGCGGCACATGGGTAAAGCCGTGGGATACTAGAAAGGATGAGGCGCGCTCTTTCCACGCACATGTTCATCCGCCAGCGCCTGGGCAGTGCGATCCTCGATCGCATTTCTCACGCCGGATTTCGGAACGTGGAAATGTTCTGCGCGCGCCAGCACCTGGACTATCAGAACAAAAACCAAGTGCTCGATCTCGCGGCGTGGTTTGCCGGCAACGAGATGAAGCTGCACTCCATCCATCTGCCGATCTATCGCGACGAGTCATGGGGCAAGAGCGGCCCGCAAGCGCGCCTCTCCATCACCGAACCCGACAAACTGCGGCGGATCGAGGCGGTGGATGAAATCAAACGCGCGCTGGAACTCGTCGAGAGCATCCCGTGCGCTTACGCGATCCTGCACATCGGCGCGTCGGACGAAATGAGCAGCGCCAAGAAGCTCGACGCGGCGTTGTGGAGCATCGAGCATTTGCGGTTGTTCGGACGCAATCGCGGCGTGTCGCTGCTGCTGGAAAACACGCCGAACGAACTTTCCACGCCGGAAAACCTCAACTGGATCGCGCGCGAACTGCGTTTTCCGGACTTGGGTTTTTGCTTCGACTCCGGTCACGCGCGCATGGGCGGCGATCCGGTCGCCGCGTGGGACCTGATGGCGCCGCACATCCACTCCACGCATCTGCACGACAACGACGGCGTGAAAGACGATCACCTTTTTCCGGGCGAAGGCTCCATCGATTGGGACGCGCTGCACAGCGCGATGCACGCCACGGAAAACTCCACGAATGAATTTACCTGGATGATGGAGATTCACGATCCCAGCGGCAAAGAAGATCCCGTGACGCACGCCTGGGATCTCTTCGAGAAGTGGGAAGCCAAAGTTCACACCTAAACATGACAACAGCGACGATCGGCGGTATCGGCAAATTCGACGGCCAGGAAGTCACGATTCAAGGCTGGCTCTACAACCTGCGCGAAGCGGGCAAACTTTTGTTTCCGCAATTTCGCGACGGCACGGGCGTGATCCAAGGCGTGGTGGTGAAGAAGGAAACGCCGGAAGTTTTCGAGACGGTGAAGCATTTGACGCAGGAAACGTCGATGCGCGTCACCGGAAAAGTCCGCGCCGATGCGCGCGCGCCCGGCGGATACGAAATGCAGGTGACCGGCGTGGAAGTCCTCCAGAGAATTCCGCCAGAAGATCCGTATCCGATTACGCACAAAGAGCACGGTCCCGATTTCTTGCTGGAGCGCCGGCATCTTTGGATTCGCACGCCGCGGCAAAACGCGATTCTGCGCATCCGCCATGAAGTGATCCGCGCGGTGCGCGATTGTCTCGATGGCGAAGGCTTTATTCTCGTCGACACGCCGATCTTCACGCCGGCCGCGTGCGAAGGCACCACGACGTTGTTTGAATGCGACTACTTCGACGAAGGCAAGGCGTACCTGACGCAATCGGGACAGCTTTACAATGAAGCGACCTCGGCGGCGCTCGGAAAAACGTACTGCTTCGGTCCCACGTTTCGCGCGGAAAAATCGAAAACACGCCGCCATCTGACGGAATTTTGGATGGTGGAGCCGGAAATGTCCTACGCCGGCATCGACGACGTGATGGATTTGTGCGAACGCTTCGTTAGCTTCATCGTGGGGCGCGTGCTGGAGCGCCGCGCCGCGGATCTTGCGACGTTGGGCCGCGATCTCTCGAAGTTGCAGACCGTGCTGACGCCGTTTCCGCGGATTTCCTACGACGACGCCGTGGCCATCCTCAAGCGCAAAGGCAGCGCCATCGAGTGGGGCGGCGATTTCGGCAACGCCGACGAAACGCTGCTCGGCGAAGAATTCGATCGTCCCGTGATGGTGCATCGTTATCCGGCGGCGATCAAGGCTTTTTACATGCAACCCGATGCGGACCGCCCCGAACTGGCGTTAGGCGTCGATGTGCTCGCACCTGAAGGCTACGGTGAAATCATCGGCGGCGGACAGCGCATTCACGACTACGATTTGCTGATGTCGCGCATCAAGGAACACGGGCTTCCGCCCGAAGCTTTCGCCTGGTATCTCGACTTGCGGAAATATGGCAGCGTACCGCACGCGGGATTCGGCATGGGGATCGAGCGCGTGGTTTCGTGGATTTGCGGTCTCGAGCATTTGCGCGAAGCGATCGCGTTTCCGCGCATGCTGTATCGCATCTACCCGTAACCGGTGATTGCGATGCCCGAACGGAAAATCAAAATCATCGGCGTGCCGCTCGACCTCGGCCAAGGACGCCGCGGCGTCGACATGGGACCGTCGGCCATGCGCGTCGCGGGACTTAACGCTCGCATCCGCGAGCTTGGTTATAGCGTGGAGGACGCCGGCAATGTCCCGGTGGCCATCGCGGAAACGAAAGCGCCCGGCGATCCCAAGGCGAAATATCTGCCCCAAGTCGCGGAGACATGCCGCAAGCACGCCGTGTGGATCGACGGAATCCTGCGCGGCGGATTTCTGCCGCTGGTGCTGGGCGGCGATCACTCCATCGCCGTGGGAACGGTGGCGGGCGTCTCCAATTTCTATCGCAAGAAGAAAAAGAAAATCGGATTGCTGTGGATCGACGCGCACGCCGACGCCAACACGCCGGAGACGACGCCGAGCGGCAATATTCACGGCATGCCGCTCGCGTGTTGCTTGGGGCTGGGGCCGGTGGAGCTTTCCGGAATTTTCGGATACGCACCGAAGGTCGCCGCCGATAACGTCGCATTGATCGGCGCGCGCGATCTCGACGAGGGCGAGAAGCGCATCTTACGCGAACAGGGCGTTCACGTGTTCACGATGCGCGATATCGATGAACGCGGCATGCGCGCCGTGATGGGTCAAGCGATTCGCGCGGCGTCGCACGGCACGGCGGGATTTTGCGTGAGCTTCGACATGGATGCCGTCGATCCGGCGTCCGCGCCCGGCGTCGGCACGCCCGTTCCCGGCGGACTCAGCTATCGCGAGGCGCATCTGGCGATGGAAACGATCGCCGACACGGGCAAAATGATTTCGCTGGAGCTTGTGGAAGTGAATCCGGTGATCGACACCGCCAACAAGACCGCGAATCTCGGCGTGGAATTGGCGCTGTCCGCGCTTGGAAAGAAGATTTTATGAAAAAACTTCGCGTGGGCATTCTGTTCGGCGGCAAATCGGGCGAGCACGAAGTGTCGTTGCGCTCCGCGGCGTCGGTTGCGGCGGCGCTCGACAAATCGAAGTACGACGTGATTCCCATCGGTATCACCAAAGAAGGACATTGGCTCAGCTCCGGCGAATCCCGCAAGCTTCTGCCTCAAGCCGGTGAAGCGGTTTCTCAAGAAACGGCGCTCGAGCTTTCCTGCGATCCCACGGCGGCGCAACCGGTGGACGTGGTTTTTCCCGTGCTCCATGGAACCTATGGGGAAGACGGAACCGTGCAAGGCTTGCTCGAGATGGCGGGACTTCCTTACGTTGGCTCGGGCGTCTTAGGCTCGGCGGCGGGCATGGACAAAGATGTAATGAAGCGCTTGTTTCGCGACAACGGACTCCCCGTGGTCGAGTGGATTTTGGTCCTGCGCAGCGAACTGCAGGCGAACTCGGCGGCGGTGCGCGAGAAATCCGAGCGGGCGTTTGGCTATCCCGTCTTCGTCAAGCCGGCGAATCTCGGATCGTCGGTGGGCGTCAGCAAAGCACGCGACGCTGAAGAACTCGACGCCGCGCTGGAACTCGCGGCCTCGTTTGACCGTCGAATCATAGTAGAGCGTTCTGTGGACGCGCGCGAACTGGAGTGTGCGGTGCTCGGCAACGACAATCCGATCGCTTCGGTCCCCGGCGAAGTTGTGCCGGCCGGCGATTTTTACGATTACGAAGCGAAATACATTCGCGACGATGCCCGCTTGCTGATTCCCGCGCCGCTCGCGCCGGAAGAGTCGGCGAAGGTGCGCGACTTGGCGTGCCGGGCGTTTCTGGCGATCGATGGCGCGGGCATGGCGCGCGTGGATTGCTTCCTGGAACGCAGTTCCGGCAAAATCTGGTTGAATGAGATCAACACAATTCCGGGATTCACGTCGATCAGCATGTATCCCAAGCTCTGGGAAGCGACGGGGATTCCATATTCCGAACTGCTCGACCGTTTGATCGCCCTGGCGCTCGAGCGTCACGAAGAAAAGAGGCGAACCCAATATGTTCGATAACATCAAACCACTCGATCAAAAATGGGAGCGGCGGAAAAAACAGATTTGGATTGCGATTGCCGTCTTCATCGTGCTCGCGCCGCTGTGTTACTACGAGTTCAAGAACTGGCCCGAGGAACACGCCGCGACAAAGTTCCTGACCGCGCTGGAAAGCGGACAGTATCAAGAGGCGTATACGCTGTGGCATCCCGCGCCGTCGTACAAAATGGCGGACTTCATGCAAGACTGGGGCGACAAGAGTCCTTTCGGCAAGGTGACGGATTTCAAAATCACCAAGTCGCACGAGCGCGGCAGCGGCGTGATCATCACCGTCTCGATCAATCAGGGCAAGGAAGCGCGAATCTGGGTGGAGAAGAAAGACAAGAGCCTGGGCTTTCCGCCGTATTGATCCGGCGGATCAATCCTTCCAGGCCCCCAGCAAGCGCCGCACCACGACCAACTCGCCGTAGTGATATGCGTTGTGATCCGCCAGCACCAGCGCCTCTCGCAGCACCGTTTGTCCCGAGCCGTGCGCGATTTTCTCGAACAAATCGGTTTCCGGATTCGCGACCAGTTCGCACATTGCTTTTAAATCGGCGCGAAACGCCGCGGCACTCTTGTTCCACGCCGCGCCCGAGGGTGGCGCGGGGGTCTTCGGCCAATATCCAGAGGGCCAATCGGGCGAGACATGTCTGGCGTCGCGCGTGAACTCCAGAATGTCCCACGTGGCGATGCGCAAATGTTCAAGTACTTCCCACAGCGAATGCGCGGCACGATTTCCCGATGACTGCGGACGCTTGCCGCGCAGTTTCACAGGAATGTTTTTGATCGCGCCTTCGAAATCCACGTGCGCGTTCTTGGCAGTGAGCAGGGTTACAACGTGATCGCGAAGGGCTTGGTCGTTCATACGTCCTAAGATGTCCCGGCGGCGTTGGCGGATTCAGGATTTGTCGCGAGGTACTCGGCGAGGCGCTGCTGGTCGGCCGCTTGAATCTCCACGAACTCCACGCCGCAGCCTTTTTCCACCACGGAGTGGCGAATCATACCGCGCACTTCGATTTGTCCGCGGCTTTCGAGATCGAACACCAGGCGAGCCATCGTTCCCACCGGAAGAACTTGCGCGGAGAGTAGCATGATGCCGCCGCGCGAAATATTCGCGGCCTGCATCTCGAACGTATTTCCCGCCGCTTCGCACGTCACTGGAAAACGTACTCTGTGGCGTGGAGTACTGCGGGCGTTCGGTGCGGCATCCATGGGAGGAAGTTAGCACGTTTTACTTCAAATGTGCGGACAATGCGGAGAGACGGTCGATCAAAAGATCGGGAGGGTGCGCGTTGAACGATTCCGCTTGAAAGCCGTACGTCACGCCGCACGTCCACACGCCGGCGTTGCGTCCCGTGATCACGTCAACGGATGAATCGCCGACCATCAGCGCTTGCTTCGGCTGAAGTTCGGTCTTTTTCAGCATCGTGACGATTCCGATGGGATTCGGTTTTTTCTCCTCGAAACTCATCGTGCCCTCGAGATGCGGCGGACCCGGCAATGGTCCGCGCGCGCCGTAGATGAATCGGAACATTTCGACGACTTCGAGAGCCGCGAGAATGTCGCGGCTGATGCGCACGGGCTTGTTGGTCAGCACGCCGAGGATGAATCCGCGCGCATACAGCGCGCGGATGGCATCGAAGGTGCCCGGATAAAGCTTGGTGTTTTCGAGCGAATGCTTGCGGTAGTAGTGAACAAAGAATTCCAGCGAGTGGCGGAACCGCGCCGGGTCGGTGGATTGATTCGGCACGGCCATGCGCACCAACTCCGTGGCGCCGCGACCAACCATCGAGGCCACTTCCGCTTTGGTGATCGGCGGCAATCCGGCGTCGGCGCGCGTGGCGTTCACCGCGACGGCGAGATCCTGTTCGGAGTCGATCAACGTGCCGTCCAAATCGAAGATCAGGAGGCGGATGCCGGGAGCGAGCGAATTCATCGAGTAGAATAAAGTTTACACCAATGGCCGACATCCAACCTTTTGCCGCGCTTCGCTATGACGCCGCACGCACCGGCCCGCTCGAACGCGTGATCACGCAGCCCTACGACAAGATTTCTCCCGCGATGCTGGAGCGCTATCACCAATTGAGTCCCTACAATTTGTCGCGAGTCGTGAAGAATGCGAGCTACGCGGAAGCCGCGGCGAACTTGGAAGCGTGGAAGCGCGACGGCGTTTTGGTGCGCGATCCCGCGCCGGCGTTTTATCCGTATTTCCAAACGTACACGATTCCCGGGACGAGCACGGTGCTTACGCGGCGCGCGATTGTCGGTGCGCTGGAATTGACGCCGTACGAAGACGGCGTGGTCTTTCGCCACGAACTGACCCTGAAAGGACCCAAGCAAGATCGCTTGGAGTTGATGCGCGCCACGCGATTGCATTGCGAATTGCTTTTTCTGGTGTACGAGGATGAGGACGGCGCCGTGGCCCGATTGCTGGATCGCGCAACGACCGGCGATCCCATCGAAAAGCTGCAAGACGATTTCGGCGACACGCATGCCGTGTGGCGCGCCTCCGATCCCGCGTTGACGGCTGCGCTGCGCGCGGCGTTTGCGCCCAAGCGCCTCCTGATGGCCGACGGCCATCATCGCTATGAAACAATGCTCGCGTACCGCGAAGAACAACCCGCGGCACGACGGGTGCTCGTGGCGCTGGTGAGCATGTCGGAGCCGGGTCTGACGATTCTGGCGACGCATCGTTTGCTGTCGCGCGTCGCGGGATTCTCACGCCAGGCGTTGCTCACCGCGGCCGCGCGATTCTTCGACGTCAGCGAGACGTCGGTGGACGCGGGACGCGCGGCGCTCGCGCCCAACGTAATCGGCGTGGCGTTTGCGGGTCACGCGGGATTCACATTGCTGCGGCTGAAACCATCGGCGGACTTGGCTGCGGCGCTGCCGGAACTTTCGCCGGCGCAGCGCAAACTGGACGTCGTGCTGCTGCACCAAATCCTGCTGCGGATTTGTTTGGGAATCACCGAGGAAGCCACGAAGCAGGAAAAGAATCTCGAGTACATTCGCGAATTCGAGAAAGGAGTGGACGGCGTGCAGCATGGCGCGCAGGCGTGTTTCTTCCTGCATCCCGTTTCCGTCGAGCAAATGAAGGAGATTTCGTTTGCAGGCGGCGTGATGCCGCAAAAATCCACGGACTTCTATCCAAAAATGTTGAGTGGACTGGCGATGTACGAGGCGGTCACACGATAACGATCGGCTTGTCGCCTTTTTCTACGCGGCCGATCAACGCCACCGGCGACCCGATATCGCGGAGAATCACCATCATGGGCCGCGAGTCCGCGCCATCGACGGCAATGAGCAATCCGCCGGAAGTCTGCGGATCGTAGAAAAGCGTTTCTTGTTCCGGCGTGAGGTGCGCGCGCACCTCGACGCATCCCGAAACGAACTCGCGATTGCGCTGCAATCCTCCGGGGACCGCGCCGGCCTGCACGGCTTCCTTGGCGCCCGCGAGAAACTCCACCGCAAAGCTATCGATTTCCAGTGTCACGCCGCTGCCGATGGCCATTTCCCGCGCATGACCCAGCATTCCGAAGCCCGTGATGTCGGTGACCGCGTGGGTGCGGAAGCGACAGGCGATTTCCGAGGCGTGCTTGTTCAACGCGCGCATCGAATCGATGGCGCCGGCGATATGCGCTTCGGCGGCGATGCCGCGCTTCGCGGCGGTGGTGATCACGCCCGTGCCTAGGCGTTTCGTCAGGATCAACGAGTCGCCGGGGCGCGCGCCGGAATTGGTGTGGATTCTCTTCGGCGAGATGGTTCCGGTAACCGCGTAGCCGAATTTGATTTCCGAATCGGCCACCGAGTGGCCGCCCAGCACGGCGCATCCCGCTTCATTCATTTTATCGAGACCACCCAGCATGATTTGCTCGAAGATTTCCGCGCCGCCGTCCATGGTTTCCGGAAACGCCGCCACGCTGAGCGCGGAGACCGGCTTGCCGCCCATCGCATAAATGTCGCTCAGCGAGTTGGCGGCGGCGATTTGTCCAAACGTGTATGGATCGTCGACGATGGGCGGAAAAAAATCGACGGTCTGAACGATGGCCAGTTCGTCGGAGAGGCGATACACGCCCGCGTCGTCGGCTTTGTCGAAGCCGACCAGCACGTTCGGATTATCGCCGCGCGGAATTTTGCGCAACACCGTGTCCAAGAACTTTGGACTCAGCTTCGACGCTCAACCCGCGGCCTTCACGCCGGCCGTCAGTCTGACCATGAGATTTATCGCGCCGAATACTTTTCCAACTCGTGGAGAAACGGCTTGAATCCCGCGGGCGGCGCGACGGAACCCACTTTCAGCAGTTCCGCGGCGTCCATGTGCTTGCCGTACATCGCCACGTTGCCGTCGCCGTCCGGTTTCACCACCGCGCCCTTCACGGCGATTCCACCGAATAATCCGCGGGCCCGCGAGTACATGTAGATTTCCGCGTTGCCCACGGCGTCGGTGCCGCCTTGCGCGTCGCGGCCCACCGGTCCCGCGGCTACGGAAAGGTCGCCGCCCACTTCAAACTTGTCCTTCACCAGAAAGTCGATGCCGCGGCGATTGCGAATCACCATCACCAGATCGATAGCCGTGACGCCGATCTGAAATCCAAAGCCGCCGCCGTTCACGGTGAGCATGGAAGGAGGTCCCCACAAACCATTTGTTTTTCGACAAGACACCAGTCCCGCGCCGTGCTCGCCCGAGAATCCGAAGCCGCCCTTCTTCAGCGAGGGAATCACGGCCACGCACGCGGCGTGGCGAAGCACATCGGTGGGAATGCCTTTATCGGGAGCCGACATGATTTCACGCAGCACGACAGCGGCGTCGATCACGCGCTGTTCTTCTTTGCCGGCGGCAGAAAGGAGAACGGCGCAGCCCAAACAGGTGGAAACGAGCAGAGTGAGTTTTCGCATGAGGCGTATTTTATAACCACAAAGACACAAAGAACACAAAGAAGACTGCGGTAGTGACTCATTCGGATTTGATCGACGAGGAAAAATACCTTCCCGGCTCCACGGGTGGAGCATAGGCGTTTCGGTCGTCCGTGAAACGGACGGCATGAAAATAGCCCAGCCATTCATGGCTGGGTACCGAAACAAATGCAGGAAGTCCGTGAAACGGACGACTGAGGTTCGTTGTTTTTCGTCTGGCCGGCCCAAGAAACCTCAGCCGTCCGTTTCACGGACTTGCCTCGTCCCGCACATGTTCCCAGCCATGAATGGCTGGGCTATTTTCATGGCGTCCGCTTCGCGGGCGCCAACGTCTGCTCACAAACTAAGTGCCGGTTTTTTCTCTGTGCGCAAATTCAAGTTGCCTCAACTCGAGACGTTGCCGCGCTGGTGCGGAGGCGTTACTCCCACTCGATGGTTGCGGGCGGTTTGTGCGAGATATCGAGGAGCACGGCGTCGACGGCCGATAGATCGAGGAGCCGCGCGGTGAGGCGATCGAGCGCGTCGAACGGCAGCGGCGCGACATGCGCGGTCATACCGTCTTCGGATTCCACGGGGCGAAGAACAATCGTTTCGCCGCCGTTGCCGATGGGCAGCAACACGACGGGAAATTGCCACACCGCGGTGGAGAGTTTTTCGTCGCGCAACCATTGGCGGACTCTCGCGTCGGCTTCTTGCAGCAATGCAATGCGCTCGCGTGTGAGGAATGCGCGATGCGCGCGCGTGGGCGCGGGACCAGCCAACAAATAGGTCACGCGATTCGACTCGCGTTGCGTGTTGGTGACGAGTCCCGAAACTTCCGAAAGCGCTGCGTGATCGCGGCGGCCGCCCGAGAGAAGCGTGGGTTGCTTGTAACTTCGGAAATCGCCTTGCACACCGACGGATTTGATTGGCAGTCGCGCGGCGTCGTAACCGTTGACTGGCGGCGCGGGCGTGCTCGCGCCGTCTTCGGTGGAACACAAGCAACGGATCGCCAAACCGGGTCCGGGAAACGGATGACGCGCGATCAACTCCGTGGGCAATTCGAGCTTGCGGCCCACTTCGCGCACTTCATCCTTGTACAACTCCGCAATCGGCTCGAGGACGCGCCCGGCGGCGATCATCTCTTCCACTTTGCCCACGCGATTGTGATGCGTCTTGATCTTGGCCGATTGTTTGGTGCCGCCGGATTCGATGGTGTCGGGATAAATGGTTCCTTGGCCGAGAACCCAATTGTCGTCCCAACCGAGGCGCGCGATGGCCTGATCCTGCACGGTGATAAACATCTCACCGATGATCTTGCGTTTCGCTTCCGGCTCGGCGACGCCATCCAGCGCGCGGAAAAATTGCTCTGACGCGTCGATCACTTCGAGATCGACGCCCAGTGCGCCGAAGGCCGCCGCGATCTCGCGCGTTTCGCCTTGGCGCATAAATCCCGTGTCGATATACGCGCCATGGACGCGCTCGCGTCCAAGCGCCCGCGTGACCAGCGTAAACGCAACGGTCGAATCGACGCCGCCGCTGACGAAGAAAAACACGCGGCGGTTTCCCGCGGCCTTCCGCACGTGTTCTTCGAGAGCCGCGACGCGCTCGCCCGCCGACCAATCGCTCGAGCATCCGCAAATTTCATGCACAAAGTTCTGCAGGATCGCCTTGCCGTGCGGCGTGTGCGTTACTTCCACGTGAAATTGCACGCTGTAGAAGCGGCGCGCGTCGTCACCCATCGCGGCGACGCGACAGCCCGGCGTCGACGCGAGCACGCGAAATCCCGCCGGCGGCTCGCGCACTAAATCGCCGTGCGACATCCACACAGGTTCATGCGCCGAGAGTCCTTTCGTCAACCGGGAGGAGTCGAGTACTTCAATTTCCGCAGGACCGAACTCGCGATGGTCGCCGGGCTGCACGTCGCCGTGGAGCGCGTGCGCCATCAACTGATGACCGTAGCAAATGCCGAGCGCGGGAATTCCCAGAGTGAAGCAACCGGATTGAATTTGCGGGCTGCCGGCGTCGTAAACACTGGAGGGACCGCCTGAAATAATGAAGCCTTTGGCTCCGCGCAACGCTTCGGGAGGGCAATCGACGGGAAGGATTTCGCTGTACACGCCGCACTCGCGCACCTTGCGTGCGATCAAATGCGTGTATTGGCCGCCACAATCGAGGACAACGATTTTATCCATAAATGATTTTAGCAGAAGTGCGGCGCGCCTCTACCTGCGATAATGAAACGGATGACCGAAGTCCGTACGCGGTTTGCTCCCAGTCCCACAGGATTGCTTCATATCGGCGGCGTGCGCACCGCGCTTTTCGAAGTGCTGCTGGCGCATCATTACGGCGGCAAAGCGATCTTACGCATCGACGATACCGACCGCGAACGCCTCGTGCCCGGCGCGGTCGACGCGCTGATCTCCGATCTGCGTTGGGTCGGATTGATTTTCGACGAAGGCCCGTTTCCCCAGAGCGAAAGGCTCGCGCGATACAAGGAAATTTCCGAAGAGTTGATCGCGCGCGGCTTCGCCTATCGCTGCGATTGCACCGCGGAGCGCCTGGCGCAAGAACGCGAGGAGCAAGCGGCGCGCAAGGAACCCCTGGGGTACTCGGGATACTGCCGCAATCGCGGCGTTTCAGCGAGCGTCCCTCATGTTGTCCGCTTCAAAATCCCCGAAGATCGCGCGATCACCTTGCACGACGCGGTGAAGGGCGACGTGCATTGGGAAAAAATCGCGCTGCGTGACACGGTGCTGCTGAAGTCCGACGGATTCCCTACGTATCACTTGGCCACCGTGGTCGACGACCGCGACATGCGCATCTCGCATATCCTGCGCGCCGACGAATGGCTCTCCACCGCGCCGCTGCACCTGCTGATCTTCGAGGCGATGGAGTGGCCGGCGCCCGTGTTCGCGCACTTGCCGCCGGTGTTGGGCGCGGACGGCAAGAAATTATCGAAGCGTCACGGCGCAACGTTTTTGAGTTCCTTTCGTGAAGCGGGCTACTTGCCGGAAGCGATTTTGAATTTCATCGCGCTCATCGGATGGTCGGCGGGCGAAGGCGAGGAGCAGGAGATTTTTTCGATGGAGGAACTGACGCGCCGCTTCACGCTCGAGCGCGTGAACAACGCGGGCGGCGTTTTCTCCTATGAAAAGTTGAATTGGATGAACGGCGTATACATTCGAAATCTCCCGCCGGAAGATTTGCAAGCGCGCCTGGAGCCGGTGCTGGCGAAAGCGGGACTGGCGGTGGATTCCGAAAAACTGCGCCGCATCCTGCCGCAGGTTCGCGAACGTTTGCAACTATTGCCCGACGCCGTACCGCTGGTCGATTTTCTTTTCAAGCAATCCATCGATCGGGACATGCCGGCGATGCTCAAGAAAGGCATGGACGCCGCGAAGGCGCGCGAGATTTGCGTGGCGGCCGCGGAGAAGCTTGCGTCGCTGGCAACATTCGATACGCCGGCGATCGAGGCGGCATTGCGCGAGGTGGCGGAGTCGGCCGGGGGAAAAAGTGGTCCCGTGTTTACGGTGGTTCGCATCGCCGTGACGGGGAAAACGATCACGCCGCCGCTGTTCGAATCGATTTACGCCTTGGGCCGCGAGCAGACGATCGCGAGATTGCGCGAAACCGCCGCGCTTCTCTGAGTGCACTGCGGTTTTTTTCCTGCGCTGAATCAGGTGTTTACGGCGTCGCGATGCCTCGATGCATACGGCAGTGTGTCACACTGGATGGATGCGTCGCTTGTTTTTTCGAACGGCGTTGAGTAAGCGCGGCGACGCGAAAAGTGAAATTACAAAACGAACCTACCGAGTACTTAACCCGTTTCGACTCATCGTCTTGCAAAGCGCGAAAACTGGAAGCGATTCTCCAGTAGAGCCAAGTCCGTGACGTACACTGCGGGACCCTTCGCTTCGACCTTGGCGACGATGGTCGTCAACTCGCGGACTGCGAGCGCGTCGCGAAAGGCTTGCGCAAATTCGTCCACGGTGTTCACGGACACGCTGCGCGGAATGCCCGCGGCGCGCGCGATGCCTGCGATATCCGATCCTGTGGACGTGGCGGTGGGAAATCCGCCGACTGAGAGCAAACTTTCATTGTCGAAGACGACGTGTACCAAGTTCTTGGGCGCATATCGGGCCAGCGTGGTGAGTCCGCCGAGATTCATCAGAATCGAACCGTCGCCGTCGAAAACGATCACCTGGCGATCGGGCTTGCACAACGCGAGACCCAATCCCAGGGACGACGCGAGTCCCATGGCGTGCTGCAAATAGAAAAAGTTTTCGCGATGCCCCAGCGATTGCAGTTCGGCCGCGGTCGCGCCCATGATCGTGACGACCAGCGCGTCTGGCAAATCGTTGTAAATGGCGCGAAGGCAATCGATTCGTAACATTATGAACGACTCCGCTGCGAAACGCTCCGGCTAAGCACTCGGCTCCTCCCACATCAAGTCGCGCATCAACAACAGCGCGACGGGCTGCAAGCTGCTTTCCGCGAGGGTTTGCGCCTGGCGGATTTTCTTTTCCACGGCCGCAGTGTCGTCGAGGAATTCGTAGGGAATTCCCAGCGCCTGCAGCGTGCGCTCGGTGACGTTGCCGCCTTGCGTCTGCCTCGGATCGCGCTCGCCGTGCGTGCCGCGATAGCTGATCAACATGAGCAGCGGAATTTTGTAAAGATGGGCCATCGACACGATGCCGTTGATCGACGCGAGGAATCCGTGATTCTGCATCAGCATCGCGGACTTCACGCCGGCGAAATGCGCTCCGGCGGAAATGCCCACGCCTTCTTCTTCCTTCGCCAGACGCACCAGGATCATCTCGGGATCGTCGTCCGCCATGCGGATCAAGTGGACGAGCCACGTCTCCGGCAGCGCGGAAACCAGGCGTACGCCGCAGTTTTTTAAGGCCGCGTATACCAGACGTGAATTGTTTTCCGAGACAGGCATTGGATTCCGCGCCCGTGGTTCCGATCGTTGTGCAGGGAACCGCGTACAGCTTACTACAATCGCCCGGAGCCTGTGCTCTAGAGGCCACGCCGCTTGATTTCGGCGGCGGACTTTGTTAGGCTCCCAAAAGTGGAACGCAGAAAAGTCCTTCGCCGCGAAGTCAACTTCGAAGTAGCGTATTCGGCTGACGGGGCTCGCGGAACGACCCAAGCGAAGCAGTTGAGTGAATTCGGCATGTTGATCGGGCCCGTGGATCATCCCCGATTGCTGCTCGAAAAACACATTCAACTGCAATTTACGTTGCCGGGACAAGACCCCTGCAAGGTGCGGGGATTCTGCGCCTACGTCACACCTAGCGCGGCGGGAATTCGCTTCGAAACCATTCCCGACGATCTCAAACAAAAACTCGCGCGCTTCGTCAACGAAGATTCGGTTAAGGCCGCGCAGTCGTAACGGCTCGTGCTAATTGATTCCTACCGCTGCCACCACGATCGCTAACGCCCGCTGCTGGCCCGGCACGTTGGCGGACTTTTCCATCACCGCGAACTCGTCGGGCGAATGCGCGCGTTGTCCCGCGCGGCCCGCGCCGATGGTGATCGCGGGAATGCCCAAGCCGATCGGCACGTTGGAATCGGTGGAACTGTAGCGCAACTCGGGTTTGCCGCCGAGCGCGCGCGTCACTTCCATGGCCGCGCGCACCAGGGCGGTCGATTCCGCGGTCTGTCCGCCGCGGCGATCGCCGACCAGTTGCGCGTCCAGCGTGATCGAGCCGTTGCGCGTAGAGCGCGCTTTGTTTTCGGCCGCCACGGCATCGGCGATGTCCAAGAGAAATTTCTTTTCAATCTTGGCCAGCTCCTCCGGCGACTCCGACCGCATGTCCACTTCCATCCAAACGGATCCGGGAATCGAATTCACCGATGTGCCGCCGCCGACCACTCCGACATTGAACGTGGTTTTCGGCGAGCGCGGGACGTCGGAGTGCGAAAAGCGCGCCATGGCATCGCCCATCGCGAACGCGGGATTCACCAATCCAAACGCGCCGTAGCTATGTCCGCCGGGACCCTTGAAGGTGACGCGATAGCGCTTGCTGGCGACGCCGCCGTTGGTGATGGAGTTGTCGTCGCCGCCATCGATGGAAATGAAGTTTTTGATTTTCTCGCGATACTCGCCTTTTTCGAGGAGAAAGTGAATGCCGCGCGAGTTGCCCAAGCCTTCTTCGCCGACGTCGGCGACAAACAGAATCTCGCCGCGCGTGGAAACATGCGCCGCGTCCAGCGCGCGAATGATGCCCAGCATCGACGCGAGACCGTGCGTATCGTCGCCGATGCCGGGCGCGGAGTACTTGGTTCCTTCTTTGCGCACATGGACGTCGGTGCCTTCGGGAAAAACGGTGTCGAGGTGCGCGGCCAGCGCCAGCATCGGGGCGTTGCCGGCGTTGGGGCCGGCGCCGGGGCGCTCGCCGAGAACGTTGCCTTCGGCGTCGATGTGGACGTTCTTCAGTCCGGCCTCGCGAAATTTCACTTCCATCGCGCGGGCCCGCGCGGTTTCCTTGAACGACGGCGCGGGGATTTCGGTCAAGGCCACCAGTTCGTTCACGAAGTGATCGAAATTGGCGTCGAGATGTTGAAACGCCGCCTTGACTTGCGCATTTTGCAAGACGGCCGAAGCATCTTGCGCGCCCGCCGGCACAGCGGCGAGCACCGCCGCGGCGAGAACCACAGTGGACCGAATCAGGTTCATAAGTGCTCGATCATACCGCCATCTGTGCTACATTCCAAGCGTGGGACGGGAACTTCTCAGCGAACTTCGACGCTCGCCACGGATTGTTTGCCGCTTCCCACTCGTGTTGATCTCCGACGGCGCACCGGTAGTAGCGTATTCGGCGGTGATCAGCCGCCACGGCGCGATGGTGCTGACGTCGATGGCCTATCGCGCGGGAACCACCGTGGAAATGCAAAACCAAAAGACCAAGGAAAGCACCTTGTGCCGCGTGGTGTGGTCGGGCGGCGAAGAGCGTCCCGGCGTGTACAAGTTAGGTTTGGAAATGCTCGAGGACCATCCACACTTTTGGGGACAGGATTATCCACAGTTGGGGCCGGAAGAGCCGATCGAGAATCCAGCAAAGTAGGTCCTGCGCGAGCAAGCCTCGCGCATCCATGCTTGGCGGGGCGGTGGCAAGCCCACTCCAAGAGACGCATTTGTTAATTCTTGCTCCCTCATTGCAACTCCGCGCGGCCATCCGCCATCTATTCGAAGACCACATGTTATGATCGGTTTCGGAATTCCCTTGAGCGAAACTCCCGCACAGCCCGCATGTCCGTGTATTAGCCAAACGGAAATTCCGCACGCCGCTCCGCTTTTCACCGACCTCCTTTACCATTACGATCGCGTGCGCCAGTGGTATCCGCACGCGCCGCTGGACCTGGCGTCGTATGCGGACGTTGCGCGATCGCTGAAATACTCCGCGGCGACGCGCGCCGAGGTCGCTACGGTGCTCGAGGAGCAGTCGCGCGAGTTCGCTGCGCCGCGCGCGGTGTTCGCCTCGATCGAGCGGCTGCGCCGCGGCGCGGGTGCGATCGTCACGGGGCAACAAGTAGGATTATTCGGCGGACCGGCGTTCACGTTTTATAAGGCGCTCAAAGCGATCAAGATCGCGGAGTCGCTGACGGCGTCGGGGACAGAGGCCGTGCCGATTTTCTGGCTGGCGGCGGAGGATCACGATCTCGAGGAAATCAATCACGTGAGGTTGTTGACACGCGATGGCCGCGTGGAAGTGGTGCGGTCGAGCGCGAAGTCGCCGACCGAACATGCGCCCGTCGGCGAGATTGTTTTCGGCGAAGAGATTGGCGCACTGGTGGAGCAAACGGCCGCCATGCTGCCCGATGGCGACGGTCACGGCGAGATCGCCGCGCTGTTGCGCGAAACGTATCGCGCGGGCGAAACGCTGGCGTCCTCGTTCGGGCGATTCATCACCCGGCTCCTGGGACGTTTCGGCGTGATCGTGATGGATCCGCGCGACGCACGCCTGCGCCGGCTGGCCGCGCCGGTGTTTCATCAAGCGATCGAATCGGCCGCTGAGTTTCATCAGGCTCTCGAGGCGCGAAATCGCGACCTGCAAGCGCGCGGGTATCACAATCAGGTGTTTGTGTCCGACGAAACGTCGCTCTTGTTCGTGCGTCGCGGCGGGCAGCGCGTGCCGTTGCGGCGCAACCGCAGCGGGTTCACGCTGTCGGGCGCGGCGGTGGATGCGCGGGAGTTGCTGAAAAACGTCGAGCATCGGCCGGAAGATTTTTCACCGAACGCGCTGCTGCGGCCGGTGGTGCAGGATTCGCTTCTGCCCACGCTGGGATACATCGGCGGTCCCGGCGAGCTGGCGTACTTCGCGCAAGCGGGCGTGATTTACGATCGCGTGCTCGGCCGCATGCCGGTGATTGCGCCGCGCGCGAGTCTCACCCTGGTCGATGCGCATTCCGCGAAAGCGCTGAAGCGCTACAACCTGACGTTGCCGCGCATTTTTCACGAGGACGAAGCGATCCGTCCGGCGATGGCGCGCCAATTCCTTCCGCCGGAACTTTCCGTCACGCTGGCGGATTCGCGAACGCAGCTTGACGCGATGCTGGCGGCGCTGCGCCACGACTTGAAGGCACTCGATCAGACCCTCGACGACGCCGCGGCGCGCGCCGGCCGCAAGATGACGCACCAACTCACGCGCCTAAGCGACAAAGCAAATCGTTCCGTGCTGCGCCGCAACGCGCAAGTGGAACGCGACGCCACCCATTTGCTGAATCACCTATATCCCAACCACGCTTTGCAGGAGCGCGTGATCGGCGGGATTTCTTTCTTGTCGAGATACGGGACCTCACTCCTGGATGTGATTCACGACAAGATGTCGATCAAGTCGCCGGACCATCAACCGTTGTTTCTGTAAGCACTGATAGACTGTAGCTGTTGTATCGTAACCGCTTTACCGACGTGGCGATCGTCTTGGCGGTCTTCACCGCCAATCTGCTTGTCGTATTCCCGTACGCAACCCGCAACCTGAGCGCAACGCCCTGGAACAACGACTACGCGTACTGCGCGATGGCACGTTTGTTCCGAACCCTTCCGTGGACGTGGAATCCGCTGTGGTATTGCGGCGCGCCGTTCCGCTACATTTATCCTCCACTGTTCCACGTTTTCGTCGCGGGGGCGCCGCTGCCGGTCGGACGCGCTTTTCATCTGGTCAGCGCGATCAGCTACGCCCTGGTTCCGGTTGCCTGCTATGTGCTGGGATGGGCGCTGTTTCAATCGCGTTCCGTGGCGCTCGTAGCTGCGGCGGCCTACAGTTTTTTCCCCTCGCCCGTCTACCTCTTGACGGACTGGGCTGACGCTGCGCAGGGATACCATCACGCACCGTGGCCGTTTGTCGCGCTGGTGGCGCACGCGGAGTCTCCTCATACGGCGGCACTGGCCGCATCGCTGTTCGGCCTGGCAGCGATTTGGCGAGGACGAAATATCACGGCGGTGATTTGTCTGGCGCTGGTCTTCTTGCTCAACTGGGCCGGCCTTCGCGGACTCGCGCCTGCGCTCGTCGCCGTAGTGATCGCCAAGGGACGCGAGCAGGGATACGGGAGGTCCGCGAAACTCGTTTTCGCGGTGCTCGGCTGCGCCTATGGACTCTCGGCTTTTTGGATCACGGCGGGATTCGTCCGAAATGTACAACTGTTCGGTGAAACGTTTTCCGAGTATGAAATCCACCAGAAACCGTGGAGTACCGCCACCTGGCTCGTGATCGGTGTGACGCTGCTGTTGCTCGCATTGGCCTTTTGGCGCAGGATTTCTCCCGTCGCGGCATTTTGCCTAGCGTGGGTGGCCGTTTCGGGAGCCCCAATCCTGGCTCTCGCGATTGGCGGCGACGCGCTTTTCCTGGAGCCGCATCGCGGTATTTTGGAATTCAATGCCGCGCTGCTTTTTGGACTTTGCGCGAGCCTCGCCGCCGCGCCCCGTGTACGGTGGGCGGCGCTCGCGGTCGGCGTCGCGGGACTTGTCATCTCCGGCGGTTTTCTTCGCCACGCCTGGGAACTGCAGCCGGAAAGCACTCGCCCGCAGGAGTTGCCGGCTTTTCAGATATCGGACTGGTTGGCGCAAAACGCGCCGCAAGAACGGGTGGTGGCCGCTGGGGAATTGAACGGCGCGCTCAACCTCTGGACCAACGTGGCGCAGACTCGCGGCGGGCACCAAGGCATTTCGAATCTGTTGACGCTCGCCGCACACCGCGAGATGGAAGCGGGATGCACCAAGGGCCCGGATGCGTCCCGGCTCACCGAGCTCTGGATGCGTGCGCTCAACGCGCGAATGGCAGTGGTGCACGGTCCGGCATCGCAAGAGCATTTCCATTGGTTCACGCAGCCCGAAAAATTCGCCGCGTTTCCGGTCGCGTGGACCGATGGGCGCGGCGACACCATTTACCGGCTGCCGGGCGCTTTCGACGAAGCGGTGGTGGTGGATTTAGACGCCGAAACCACGCTTCCGAAGATGCGATCAAGCGACGACGCAGCGTTTCTTGAAGCGTACGTACGGTGGGCCGCAGGAAAACGCGCGGCTCGCGTACACTGGGATTCAACGGGACGCGCGGAAATCGCCATGTCCTCGCCGCTGGCCCCGCGCGAAGCGGTGCTGCTAAAGATCAACAACGACGCCGGCTGGCGCTCGAACGCCGGCAGCAAACGCGACGATCCGATTGGATTCCTTTTGATCGAGCTTCCCGCCGGAACCACAAACGCCACCGTCGATTTTCACAATTCGTGGGACGTTTGGCTCGGATGCATCGTCCCGCTCGCCACTCTCGCGGCCCTGCTCGCGCGCCTGCCGTTATGGCGCATCGCGATCGCTGTTGTGATACCGACGGCGCTGGCCTTCGCGATCCTCGCCAGTTCGTCGCCGCCTCGAAACACAATCGCGGAAGACGCGTACCGGCGTATTCATCCGCCCATGATTAATCCTGGGGTGTTCAATTCAGGGGTGTTCAATTCAGGCGTGTTCAATCCTGGCGGTGCCCCTGTCACTCTGCGACGCGGGCAGAAGGCTTCGATCTACGGCACAAATCTCGGTGCAACCGGCGATGCCGTTCGCGTGCTGGTCGGCGATCGCGAAGCTCCGATCCTTTACCGTAGTTTCGGCCAGATTGATTTCACCGTTCCTAGCGATGGGCCCTCGCCCGCAGACCTCAGCGTGGAAGTCAACGGATGCCGAGGCAACGCGTTTGAGATTCGGATCGCAAACTGACCTGCCGTCGCGTTATACTGACCCGGTGCCTAGTTTGTACACAGAGGCGGTACTGCCCCTAGTGATCCAGTGACAGCACTTAGGTAAGGGGTGTATTCTGCGGCACGTTAGATAAATTTGTACGGAGGTTCTTTACTATGAGGAGACGCGTAGCGGCGTCGTTGTGTGTAGTTTCCTTCTTTGCGATTTCTCTCTTCGCGCAATCCCCGAAATCGCGACATCGTCAACACAACTTTGTTCCCGCTCCGGCTCCGCCCTCGGCGGAAATCGTCAAGGGCGCGGCGACCAGTTCCTCGTGGACGCCTCTGGTCAACACCCCCAACTTTCTCGCCGACACCGCGCTGCTGATGACCGACGGCACGGTGCTGGTGCACGAAGAGTGCTCGCCAAACTGGCACCGCTTGACGCCCGACAACACGGGTAACTACGTCAACGGCACGTGGTCGACGGTGGCGCCGATGCCGGCGGGCTATGGACCTCTCTATTTCGCCACCGGAGTGCTGGCCGATGGCCGCATCGTGGCGATCGGCGGCGAGTACAACGTAGCCGACAATTGCAACAATGCCGTGTTGACGAATCTCGGCGCGATCTACAATCCCACGACGAACACGTGGTCGTCGTTGGCCGGACCCGGTTGGAGCCAAATCGGCGACGCGAATAGCGCCGTGCTTCCCAACGGCCAGTTCATGCTGGCGGATATTTTCAACGGCTCGGTGGCCACGCTCGATCCCGCGACCTTGACGTGGTCGTTTCCGTCGTCGGCGGGCAAGGCGGATCGCAACGACGAAGAAGGCTGGGCGCTGCTGCCGAATGGCACGCTGCTGGTGGCCAACATCATCGCCGCGCCGGGATCGCAGACCTTCGATCCTTCGACGGGCGCATGGACGAACGCCGCAAGTCTCCCGATCAGCGTGACGGCGCCTTCCTCCCAGGAAATCGGACCGATCGTGCTGCGTCCCGACGGCACGGTGATCCAGTTTGGCGCGAATGGACAAAACGCCATCTTCAACACCGCGACCGGTACATGGAGCGCGGGTCCCGCGTTTCCCACCACGAGCAATGGACAACTGGCCGTAGCCGATGGTCCCGCGGCATTGCTGCCAAGCGGCAATGTTCTGGTAGGCGCGAGCGCTTTTGTCGATAGCTCGTACACCTATGTCGGCGGTACGTCGTACTTTGAGTTTGACGGAACGAATCTGAATCCCGTGCCGGGACCGCCCAACGCCCCGGCCGTGCCGACATTCATCAGCCGCATGTTGGTACTTCCCTCGGGACAAGTGCTGTACACCGGCGAATCGTCTGATATCGAGATTTACACGCCCGCGGGATCGCCGAACGCAGCGTGGGCGCCCACCATCACTTCGGCGCCCAGCGCGGTGAGCCCGGGCAGCACGTATTCCATCAGCGGAACGCAGTTCAACGGATTGTCGCAGGCGGTGGGATACGGCGACGACACACAAGCGGCCACCAACTATCCGCTGGTGCGCATCACCATGACCGCCACCGGCCACGTTTTCTATTGCCGCACACACGATCACTCGACGATGGGCGTCGCCACGGGATCGGCCACCGTGTCCACTTCGTTCGACGTGCCCGCGTCGATCGAAGCGGGCGCCGCCGGCTTGCAAGTCGTCGCCAACGGAATCGCTTCGTCGCCGTTTCCGATCACCATCGCGGGAATGGCCGTGACCGTGAACACGTCGCCGCAAGGTTTGCAGATTGTGGTCGACGGAACTACCTACACCGCGCCGCAAACGTTCAGTTGGGCCGCGGGATCGCCGCACACGTTGAACGTCGCCTCGCCGCAATCGGGCGGAGCGGGCACACAATACGTTTGGGCGTCTTGGAGCCAAGGCGGTACGCAATCGCAGAGCGTTTCGCCGACCTCCTCCACTAGCTACACCGCGAATTTCAACACGCAATATCAGTTGACCACCGCGGTGACACCTTCGGGCAGCGGCACGATCACGCCTTCGTGCTCCAGCGGATGCTGGGAATCGAGCGGCGCCATTGTGAGTCTCACGGCGCGAGCGAATAGCGGATTCACGTTCAGTTCGTGGTCCGGCGGGCTGACCGGAAATCCCACGTCGGTGACGATGACCGCGCCGCAAACCGTGACGGCCACGTTTGTGGGCGCGACGATTTCGGTGACGGTGGGCAGTTCGCCCAGCGGCCTGCAAGTAATCGTCGACGGCACAACGTACACCGCGCCGCAAACGTTTAGTTGGACGGCCGGATCGTCGCATTCACTGAACGTTTCTTCGCCGCAAAACGCCGGTGCGGGCACGCGATATGCGTGGGCATCGTGGAGTCAAGGCGGCGGGCAATCGCAAAGCGTGCATCCGACCTCGTCGACTACATACACGGCGAACTTCAACACGCAATATCAGTTGACCACCGCCGTAACTCCGGCGGGCAGCGGCACGGTGTCGCCGAATTGCCCGAGCGGCTGCTGGTACAACAGCGGGTCGAACGTGAGTCTACAAGCTTCGCCCTCCAGCGGATTCTCGTTCAGTTCATGGTCGGGCGGATTGACGGGCAATCCCACATCGGTGCCGATGACCGCGCCGCAAAACGTCACGGCGACGTTCGTGTCGAACGGCAACCTGGTGGCGATTACCATAGCGAGCTCGCCGAGCGGACTCACCATCACCGTCGACGGCTCGAACGTCACCACGCCGCACACGTTCAACTGGTCGCCGGGAACCGCGCACACCATCGCGACGACGGCCACGCAAAACGCCGGACAAAGCACGCAGTATGTGTTCACTTCGTGGAGTGACGGCGGCGCGCTTTCGCACAGCATCAACACGCCGTCGTCGGCCGCGACGTTCACCGCGTCGTTTACGACGCAGTATCAACTGACCACACAGCATAGTCCGCACGGCAGCATCAGCGTCTCACCTACGTGCAGCGGCTCCGGCTGCTACTTCGCCGCCGGCACCGTGGTCACGCTGACCGCGATTCCCGACAGCGGCTACTCGTTCACGGGATGGAGCGGCGCGACGACCGGCACCGCGAATCCCACGACGATCACGATGACCGCGCCCGCCAGTGTGGGAGCGTCGTTCGCGCGGGGTGCGTCGCGTCCCGGTGCTTCGAAGTAGCGATTCGTTTTTTCTCGCCTTTTCGAGCCGGCTGGTAGAATGCTTTCTTGGGCAGACTCCAGTCGGCTCGCCGCTTTATCGTCCATGGCCGCGTGCAAGGCGTGGGATTCCGCTGGTTCGTGCAGCGCCGGGCATCTTCGCTGGGACTCACCGGTTACGTGAAGAATCTCGCGGATGGCAGCGTGGAAGTGCTGGCCGTGGGCGAGCGGAAGCAAATCGACGCCTTGCGCGATCACTTGCGCGAAGGTCCCGTGGGCGCGGCGGTTGGGGAAGTCGTGGAGAGCGACGCGCCCGCTGAATCGTTTCGATCTTTTGAAATTACCTACTGAGGAAAGGCGTCAGGAAAAAAGAATGGACCACCTGAAGAAATTGATCCGCGAAGTGCCCGATTGGCCGAAGAAAGGCATTTTGTTTTACGACATCACCACGCTGTTGAAAGATCGCGACGGATTGCGCGGACTCATCGACGGCCTGGCGGCCAACTACGCATCGGTTCCGGTCGACGTGGTGCTCGGCGTGGAAGCGCGCGGATTTATTTTTGCGCCGGCGATCGCCTATCGCTTGGGAGCCGGTTTCGTTCCGGTGCGCAAGCCGGGCAAACTTCCCGCGGAAACCACGCGCATCAGTTACGCGCTCGAATACGGCTCGGACACTCTGGAGATTCACAAGGACGCGATTCAACCGGGACAGCGGGTTCTGATCGTCGACGATTTGCTGGCTACCGGCGGCACCGCTGCGGCGTGCGTGGAGTTGGTGAAAGGCTTGGGCGGACACGTGGTCGGCGCGGCGTTCGCCGTGGAGTTGCTGTTCCTGAGCGGCCGAAAGCGTCTGGAGGGCGTGGACGTGTTTTCCCTCTTGGAGTATGCTTCCTAACTCTTCCGGCGGCTCAAATTCGGCACGGTCCAGCGCGTCTTGAGACCGTGAGAACCCGGCCGCCTGTGGTATCGTTTTCCAATGCAGTACCCCCCACTGGACGAGCGGATTTCCGCTTGGAGCGAATTCGTATCGAAGGATACGGAGCAACTGTTCCACCGCTACCATCGTCCCCAGGAGGTTCGCCAACTTCGCTTAGCCCTGGGATTGGCCATCGCCTCGATTCTTCCGTTCATTCCCATCGACTATCGCGCCTACGGCGGATTCACGCTCAAGTTTTCGATCCTGTTGAGCATGCGCACGATTTTCATCGCCTACGCGATTGTGGCGCTACGGCTTTGCATGAAGGAAAGCTATGCCACGCGAATCAATCGCATCTTGCTGCCGTGGAGCATGGCCGCATCGGTGGGAATTCTCGCCGTGGGATACACGCGTCCGCCGCAGTACGTGATCGGGTTTTTGATCAGCGTGCTCACACCCCTGCTGATCACGTATTTCGTCCTGCCGCTGAATCTCAAATGGCAAGTGGGATTGTGCATGTTCGGTATGATCGGCGACATCGGGCTGGTGTGGATCCATCGCGACGTCTTGAACGCGGTGGCGCGGATTTCGATTGTGGTGAACTATATTGGCGCGAACGTCATGGGCGGCGCCGTCGCGTGGCAGTTGCATCGTTTGTCGCGGCATCAATTTCTGAACTGGCGTCACGAACTGGCGCTGCGTTGGGGTCTCGAGGACGCGTTGACCCACGTGAAGACGCTGCAAGGCTATTTGCCGATCTGCGCGCATTGCAAGTCGGTCCGCAATGACGAAGGATATTGGCAAGCGGTGGAAGTTTACGTCCGCGAACACTCCGAGGCGGAATTCACGCACGGCATTTGTCCCGATTGCATGAAGCAGCATTACGGCGACGCCCTGGCCGGCCGCGGTGGCGACGCGCTCGCCGCACGCGCCGGTTAATCCCAATTCCATGAACGCATCGACAACCGTACTCGCCGGCTTGCATCCGGTGCGCGAGGCCCTCCGCGCCGGACGCAAGATCGAGCAGGTGCAAATCCAAACCGGCCCACCAAATAGCCGCACCGCGGAAATCCTCGACCTGTGCCGCGCCGCCGGCGTGCCCGTGCATCGCGTGCCGCGCCAAGCGCTCGATCGCCTCGCGGCAGGCGCGGTGCATCAAGGCGTCGTCGCGATCACGGGCGGATTTGCGTACGCCGATTTGGACGACGTGCTCGCCGCGCTCGACGCACCCGGATTGTTGGTGGTTCTCGACGGCGTAGAAGACCCGCACAACCTGGGCGCGATCGTACGCACGGCGTACGCCGCCGGCGCCGACGCCGTGATCATTCCCGAGCGTCGCGCGGCGGGAGTCACGCCGGTCGCCGCGAAGGCCGCCGCGGGAGCACTCGAGCATCTGCCGGTGTGCCGCGTGACCAATGTCGCGCGCACGCTCGATCAGTTGAAGGAAAAACATTACTGGGTCACGGGACTCGCGTCGGAAAGCGACGCCGGCGGTGAAGCCGCCGAAAAGCTCAAGAGTTTCCGCGAAATCGATTATCGCGGCGGGTGTATCATCGTGCTGGGCGGCGAAGGCGCCGGATTGCACCGCCTGGTCGGCGAGAAATGCGATTGGATCGCGCACATCCCGATGGCGGGCCGTCTCGGTTCGCTGAACGTATCGGTGGCCGCCGGCATCGTGCTGTACGAAGCACAACGGCAACGCGCGTAGTTTGGAGTGCGGCGGTTTGCCGCCGCCTTCACCGTGCGAGGCTTGACGCGCACGGCACCGAGAATCGCGCAAACGCGAACGCGTCCGAGGCAAGCGTCCGAGGCAGGACATCCAAAGCGGCGACACGTCGCCGCACTCCACATTGATCTCCATCGTCATTGTCACGTATAACTCGGCCGGCGTGCTCGCGGATTGTTTGCGATCGCTCGACAACGCCGAAATTGTGGTAGTCGACAATGCTTCGTCCGACGATTCCGCCGGCATCGCGAAAAATGCCGGCGTGCGCGTGATCGCCAATCGCGAGAATCGCGGATTCGCGGCGGCATGCAATCAAGGCGTCGCGGCGACGTCGGGTGATTTGGTGCTGATCCTCAATCCCGATACCGTTTTGCTTGAAGGATTGGACGCGCTCGCAGAAACCCTAGCGCAAGATCCACAAGCAGGCGCGGCGGCGGGAGTGTTGGTCGACGCGTCGACCAGCCGAACGCAAGCTGGATTCTCGGTGCGCCGATTGCCGACGTTCGCCTCGCTCGCGTGCGAAGTGCTGGGCGTGAATCGCCTGTGGCCGGGGAATCCGGTGAACCGGCGATATCGCGCGCTCGACATCGATTTGCGCCAACGCCAGAAGGTGGAGCAACCGGCGGGCGCGTGTTTGTTGGTCAAGCGCCGGGTTTGGGATCAACTCCACGGCTTCGACGAGCGTTTTACTCCTTTGTGGTTTGAAGACGTGGACTTTTGCCTCCGTTTGCAGCAGGCCGGTTTTGCGATCTGGCTTGAACCGCGCTGCCGGTGGCGTCACTGTGGCGGGCATTCTCTTGAAAAGATGGGCCTTAAAGAAAGGCAGCTTTACTGGTATGGAAATCTGGTCTATTATGTGGAGAAGAATATAGGTTCCGCCGCCGCGCTAGGAATGCGTGTGTTTATTGGTATTGGTGCTTGTGCGCGGATTGCGGGAGCCTTAACCTCCGGCCGAAAAGGCCAGACAGGGGCTTTCCGGGCAGTATTGAAGTTAGCGTGGAAGGGTCAAGCGTCCTGACACGCAACTTTGCTGCCCGAGCAGTGCTGAACGTAACAGAATTGGACCGAAATGCAGCCTCTGGTCAGCGTCACGATCGTAACCTACAACAGCGGCAAACACATGGCCGCGTGCCTGGAAGCGCTCTGCTTGCAGGACTATCCTTCGCTGGAAATCGTGGTCGTCGACAACGCATCCGCCGATCACTCTTGCGCCCTCGTTGCGGGATTCGCGCGACGCTTGCCGCTGCGCTTGATTCGCAACAGCGTGAATAGCGGATTTTGCGGCGGCCAGAACCAGGCCATCGCGGAGAGTCGCGGCGAGTGGGTGCTGGTGCTGAATCCCGACGTTGTGCTGGCGCCGAAATTTATCTCCGCACTCATTGCCGGCCTCGACACCCGGAACGATTCGGCGATCGGCATGGCGTGTGGACGCCTGGTGTCCACCGTCCCCGGACGCCTCGACTCCACGGGCATGTACTTCACGCCGCAATTGCGGCACTTCGATCGCGATGGACGCCAGGAAGACCGCGGCCAGCACATGCAACCGGAGTACGTTTTCGGATCGACGGGCGCGGCAGCGTTGTATTCGCGGGCCATGATCGATGCGATCTCGATTCCCGCGTCCCACGGCGCACCGGAATTTTTCGATCACGACTTTTTCGCGTATCGCGAAGACGCCGATCTCGCCTGGCGCGCGCAGTTGATGGGCTGGAATTGTTTGTATGTCCCCACCGCCGTGGGATCGCACGTGCGCACGTGTACGCCGGAGAATCGCCGCCAGATGGCGCCGGCCGTGAACATGCATTCGGTGAAGAATCGGTTCCTGATGCGGATCAAAAACATCGGCGCGGGGCTTTACCTTCGGCATCTGGTTTCGATCACGGCGCGCGACCTCTCGGCGATCGCGTATTGCTTGCTGCGGGAGCGGACTTCCCTGCCCGGCCTTTGGTACGTTCTAAAAAACTGGAACAAGACGTGGACCAAGCGCCCTGGATCCAGAGCCGCCGCCTCCGCTCCGATGACCTGCTGGCGCGCTGGTTCAGCACCGAGCCCGTGGCGCTGGCCGAACCTTTGCCCCTTTCGCTCGATCGCTCCCCCGCGATGGAACAGGAACATGCCGCCGCGCCCAAGGCGCTGGCCGCGGGAGCGAGCAGGCGCCCATGAAGATTGCGATTCTCGGCACGCGCGGCATTCCCTCCGGCTATGGAGGATTCGAAACATTCGCCGAAGAATTGTCCGCGCGCCTCGTCAAACGCGGCCATCAGGTGCGCGTGTATTGCCGCCCGCACGGCGTGGCGCATCGCCCGCCCGACGGGATGCATCGCGGCGTGAAACTGGTTTTTCTACCGACCATCCGCCACAAATATTTCGACACTGTGGCACACACGTTTCTCTCCGTTTTTCACGTGCTGCCCGGCGACGAAGAGATCGTGCTGATCTGCAACGCGGCGAACAGCATTTTTTCGTGGATTCCGCGCGTCGTGGGCAAGAAAGTGGTCGTCAACGTCGACGGCCTGGAGCGCAAGCGCCGCAAATGGAACGCCGCGGGCAAGGCCTATTACTGGATGTCGGAGTGGCTCTCGACATTCTTGCCGACGGCCATCGTCACCGATGCGCGCACCATCCAAAAATATTACTTGCAGCGCTACAAGAAAAATTCCAACTTCATTCCCTACGGCGCGCTGGAGCCCGACGGCGCGGGACGCTCGGTGGTCGAACGCCTGGGATTGCGTCCGGGAAAATATGCCCTCTACGTCAGCCGCCTGGAACCGGAGAACAATGCCGAGCTGGTGGTAAAAGCATTCGCGCGCGTGCCGGGCGACGTGCAACTCGCCGTGGTCGGCGACGCGCCCTACGCCGAGGAGTACATTTCGCGCGTGCACGCCGCCGCCGATTCGCGCGTGGTCTTCACCGGTGCGGTCTATGGTCCCGGATATCGCGAGCTGCTGGCGCACGCGCAGTTCTATGTGCACGCCACCGAAGTCGGCGGCACGCATCCCGCGTTGATCGAAGCGATGGCCGCCGGACGCGCGGTGTTGTATCTCGATAACGCGGAGAATCGCGAAGCCGCGGGAGATGCCGGGTTGCCTTTCAGTCATTCCGAAGAGGCGCTCGCCGCGCAAATGGACCGGCTCATCAACGATCCCGAGGAGCGGCGGCGCCGCGGACAACTGGCGCAAGCGCGGGCCCGGGAATTCTTCGACTGGGAACGGGTCACCGACGAGTACGAAGAATTATTCAAACGACTCAGCAATTAGCCAGCGGCACTTTTTGATTCAACATGTGATTCAACATGCCCACCGTTTCCGTCGTGATCCCGCACTGGAATCGCCGGGATTATCTGCGAAACTGCCTGCGCTCGCTCGACGCCCAAACGCTGGCCGATCATGAAGTGATCGTGATCGATAACGCGTCGACGGACGGATCGGCCGAAATGGTCGAGCGCGAGTTTCCCCGTGTGGCGATCATCCGCAACCCAGAGAATCGCGGCTTCTGCGGCGCGGTGAATCAAGGCATTCAAGCGTCGCGCGGCGATTACATCGCGCTTCTGAACAACGACACCGAAGCCGATCCGCGCTGGCTTGCCGCGCTGGTGGACGGCGTGCGCTCGCAACCCGGCATCGGCATGGCGGCCACAAAAATCCTGTACTACGATCGCCGTGACATCATCGACAAAGTTGGGCATTTGATCTATCCCGACGGACAAAATCGCGGGCGTGGCTCGGGGGAACGCGATCGCGGCCAGTTTGACACCCCGGAACCAGCGCTGTTGCCCGATGGCTGCGCGGCGCTCTACGACCGGCGCGTTTTTGAAACCGCCGGGCTCTTCGACGAAGATTTTTTCGCCTACGCCGACGATGCCGAACTGGGATTACGCGCGCGACTCGCCGGCTGGGGTTGTTTGTATATCCCCGGCGCAGTGGTCTATCATCATCATGCGACCACCATGGGGCGTTTTTCGACAGACCGTTTGGTGCTGGTGGAGCGCAACCGCATGTGGTTGGCAATGAAGCTTTTCCCTTGGCCGTTGCTCTGTCTGAACCCGTGGTATTCTACCCTCCGCTGGGGTGGTAACGCCTGGGCGGCGATCACCGGGAGAGGCGAGGCCGGGCAAGTACCGCCGGCCCGGCTGATCTGGTGCGCGTTGCGGGCTTGCGGTGAAGCCGTAGCGGGGCTTCCCCGGATGTGGCGGAAACGCCGCCAGGTCCGGCGGAAGATTTCGGATCGCGAATTCATGAATCTCCTTGCCAAATTCCGTATTCCACTTGCAGAATTGGTGTTTCACAGCCAGCATCTTCGCAAGAACGCAGCGAAAGGAGACGAGTGAGAGGCCAGCACGCCTGCCCGATGTGCGGAGTCTACTTGGTGAACCCCAAGCACCAATTGCCGGACCGTCTCTATCACACCACCGAAGAGATGTTCACGGTGATCGAGTGCCGCGGCTGCGGCCTCATGCGCCTGGACCCGCGTCCCAAGGACGCGGACATGCCCAAGTATTATCCGGACCGCTACTGGGCCTATGGCGCCACCCGTCACGGCCCGGCCGGATTCTATCGCCGCTTCGTGCTGCGCGATCACGCCCGTTTCGTCAAAAAAGCGCTGAAGTCGGTGGACGCGCCCTCGGTGGCGATTCTCGATGTTGGTTGCGGCGCCGGCGACCTCTTGGCGTCGCTTCGCAAACAGGGACACTCCGCCATCGGAATGGACGTTTCGCACTCCGCGCTGCGCTCGGCGAAAGAACTGGACGTTCCCGGCGTGCACGGCAGCTATCGTCAAGCGCCATTCCAGGACCAAATCTTCGACGTGGTGATGATGTTCCACGTGCTCGAGCACATTCCCGATCCCGACGCCGCCATCGCCGGCGCGCGCAAATTGCTGAAGCCCAACGGACGCCTGTTGATCCAAGTGCCCAACGCCGATTGCATGCAGTACACGATCCTGGGCCGGAAATGGATGGGCCTGGACGTTCCGCGCCATTTGTACGACTATCGCCGCCAAGACATCGAGAATCTCCTGGCCCGCAACGGATTCGCCATCGTGCGCCGCAAGTATTTTTCCTGGCGCGACAATGCCCCGTGCCTGGCGACCAGCGTTGCGCCGTGGCTCGATCCCATGTCGCGGCGCGTGCGTCAACCGAACCGCAACAAGTTGCTGCGCCTGATCGGCGATTCCATGTATTTCGGCTTGACGATGGCGTGCTGGCCGTTCGCGCTCTTCGAGTCGATGTTGCGGCGCGGCGCGACCCTGATGGTGGACGCCGAGAAACTGCCGCAGGAAGCCGTGGCGAAATGGACCGGCGGCGGCATGCCACCACTGGGACAATGACGCCCCGGTATTTCTGACACTGAGATCACCGAGAACACAGAGATTACTGAGATCACTGAGATCACTGAGATCACTGAGATCACAGAGAACACAAGACTGAATTTAAACAGAATGTACAGGATATACAGATAGGCGATCCCGATGGGAGGCTTCGCTCCGCATCCTGTTCATCCTGTTAAGATCCTTTCTTGTTTTTCTCTGTGTCCTCTGTGTTCTCAGTGATCTCTGTGTCAAACTTTCTGTGTCAAACTCTCTGTGTCAAACTCTTTGTGGCCGAATGTTAAATCCCCGTCTCAAATCGACGATTGAAAAACTGTTGCCGCGGTTTCTGGTTCGAGCCCTCGATCCCTTCACGGCCAAAATGAATGACTCGGTGGCCGAGTGGGCTGGCGGATTGCCGGCGGGCGCGCGCGTGCTCGACGCCGGCGCGGGGGAATCGCGCTACGCGCCGCTGTTCACGGCGCAGCGCTACACGGCGATCGATCTGGCGGTCGGCGACGCCGCGTGGAACTACGCGGGACTCGATTTGCTCGGCGATCTGGAGTCGCTGCCGCTCGGGGACGCCACGTTTGACGCCGCGCTCAACGTGGTGACGCTCGAGCATGTGCGCCGCCCGCAGGCGGTGATCGTGGAACTGGCGCGCGTGCTCAAGCCCGGCGGGCGATTGCTGATCGTGGCGCCGCTCGAATGGGAAGTCCACCAAGCGCCGCACGATTATTTCCGGTACACGCGCTATGGTCTCGAGCATTTGCTCACCTCGGCGGGCCTCAAAACGCGGCGTCTGGAAGCGATGGGAGGATTTTTCTGGTTGATGGCGCGGCGCAGTGTAAATTTCTTGAGCTTTTTTCAGGGCGGCGCGGGCTGGATCGTTTTCCTGCTGCTCGCGCCGTTTTTCGGACTGCTGATTCCGCTTGTTCTCTACGCGCTCGATCCTCTCGACCGCCGCCGCGATTTCACGCTAGGCTATCTCTGTGAAGCGACGAAACCGTAGGCCATGCAGTACCCTCTGACGCCGCGCCGCCGCATCCTGCTGATCGCCGGCACGCGTCCGGAAGCCGTGAAGCTGGCTCCGGTGTATCGCGAGTTGCGCGCCCGCGCGGATTTTGACGCGCGCCTGTGCGTGACGGGACAACATCGCAGCATGTTGGCGCAAGCGCTCGAAGCGTTTTCGATCGTCCCCGACTACGATCTCGACGTGATGCGCGACGGCCAGGATCTTTTTTCCCTTTCTTCCAGGTGTCTCGACGCGCTGGGCGATTTACTGCGCGGCGATTGCGGCGTTGGCGCCTGGCGCCCGCACTGCGTCGTCGTGCAAGGCGATACCACAACTACGCTCACCGGCGCGATGAGCGCCCTCTACGCCGGAATTCCCTTGGCCCACGTCGAAGCCGGATTGCGCTCGGGCGACTTGGCGCGGCCATTTCCCGAGGAAGCGAATCGCCGCATGGTCTCGCGAATCGCCTCCTTGCACTTTGCGCCGACCGAACGCGCGGCCCTGGCGCTTCGGAATGAAGGCGCGCCGGCGGCCTCGGTTTACACGACGGGCAACACGGTCGTCGACGCGCTCCTGGATGCGCGCCGCCGCGCGCCCGTGTGGCCGCAAACAAATGGGCGAAAGCTGGTGCTGGTCACCGGACATCGCCGCGAAAGCCTCGGCGAAGGCTTTCAGCGCATCTGTAAGGCGCTTGACCGCATCGCGCGTCGCGGGGACGTGGAAATCGTCTATCCGGTGCATTTGAATCCGCAGGTCCATCAACCGGTTCATGCCATTTTGGGAGGACATCAGAACATTCGCTTGATCGAGCCGCTCGGCTATCTTCCCTTTGTGGGACTGATGGAAGCGTCGTCGATTATCTTGACCGATTCGGGAGGCGTGCAGGAAGAAGCGCCGACGCTCTGCAAGCCCGTGCTGATCATGCGCGACGTCACCGAGCGCCCCGAGGCCGTGGAGGCGGGCGCGGCGAGAATTGTGGGAAGCGACCCGGAGAGTATTGTGGCGGCGGCGAACGAATTGCTCGACGACCCGAGCGTCTACGCGAAGATGTCCGCCGCGAAGAATCCCTTTGGGGATGGGCGCGCGGCGGGGAGGATCGCGGATATCCTGGCGGGCTTCTTGGAACACGGAAGAGACGGAAACACACCGCAAGACACGGAAAAGTAGATGGCCAAGGCCCTCGAGCACATCGTTCGGATGCGGGGAGGCGCGCAAGCGCACTTGTTGCGCTGCTGGCATCGCGCGGCGACGGGCGAGGCGCGCGACGACGGTTACTTCGTTGTCAAGTTTCGAAACAATCCGCAACACGTGCGCATCTTGGCGAATGAATTGCTCGCAGCACGGTTGGCCGATCTGGTCGGCCTTCCCGTTCCCCATGTGGAACAGGTGGAGGTGCCGGAAGAATTGATCGCGGGCACGCCGGAGTTGTGCGTGGAGCTCCCCGGCGGCTCGCAGCCGTGTGCCTGGGGGCGGCAAGTCGGCTCGAAGTTCCCGGGCGATCCGCGCTACACGGCGGTTTTCGATTGGGTGCCGGACGAAACGCTGGCCCGCGTGGTGAACCTGGAAGCATTTTGGGGCGCGCTGGTTTTCGACCAGTGGGTTTGCAACACCGATGGGAGGCAAACGGTTTTCTATCGCGAGGCGGGCGAGGATCGCTATCGCGTCTTGATGATCGATCAAGGATTCTGCTTCAACGACGGCGAATGGAATTTCCCCGATGCGCCGCTCCGCGGATTGTATCTGCGCCGGCAGGTGTATCGCGGAATCACCGGTTGGGCGTCGCTAGAAAAATGGCTGACGCGCATCGAGTTGATGGATCCTGGGACGATGGAGCGCGTTTTCACGGACGTGCCGCCGGAGTGGTGCGGTCCAGGGTGGGAAGAAGGTTTGGAAGATTTGTACACACGATTGCTACAGCGTCGCGGAAGATTGCGGGAACTGTTGACGGCGGTGAGGAACTCGTCGGTGAATCCGTTTCCCGGGTGGAAGTGAATGAGCCACCGAGACACCGAGAACACCGAGAAGAACAAACCTGTTTTTCTCGGTGTTCTCGGTCTCTCGGTGGCTAAAGAAAGGTGAACATGAATTGCCGATTTTCGTTGTTGCGCTACACGCCCGATCTCGTCAAAGGCGAGTTCGTGAACCTCGGCGTCGCGGTCTTAAGTGAAGCAGGCGATTTTCTGGGGTCGCGCGCGGCGGGCGAGGCGGAGATGCGGCGGCTGCGCTGTCTTCATCCCGATGCCGACGTCGACTTGCTGGTGCAAACGCGGGAAGCGTGGTCGAAGGGCGACATGCCGTGGGAAACGCTCGAAGCGTGGCGCGACACGCTGGGCGATTCGCTCACCGTGACCGATCCCAAGGCCGTGATCACGCCGGATTGGCGCGTCGAAATGGACGCGATGTATCGCCGCTACGTGGCCGCGCCGCCTCGTCCGCGCGAGGAGCGCACCGCGCATCCGCGGGGCGAGTTGCGCCAGCGCCTGCATGACCGGCTGTTGATCGCGGGATTGCTCGACCGACTGCAACCCTTTCCAGTCGATCGTTTTACAGTCCCAGGAGACAGCTTCAAGATCGATTACGCCTATGTGCCGGCGTCCAACGGACGCCGCAAGTATCTTCACGCCGTCACGCTCGACCGCGCCATGCCCCAGGCCGCGCGCCTCGCGCTGGTCTTCGAGCGCATACGCCGTACGAGTTCCGGCGATCAACTCACGGCGTTGTACGACGATCGGGCTTTGCGGCAAAACGACACCCCGATCCGGGGACTGCTGGAGACGTCGGGGATCAAGGTTCGGCCTTACGCGGAGGTCGATTCGCTGGTGAAGGAGATTCGCGTGGATCTAGCGGCATAAAGATTAGCCACCGAGACGCCGAGAACACCGAAAAAAACAGATATTTGTCACCACAAAGACACAAAGAACACAAAGAAAAACGAGGACTCAACCAGCAACCAGCACCAGCAACCTTGTTCTAGTTCTTCTCGGTGTTCTCGGTGTCTCGGTGGCTAATTCCTATTCCTTGTGCCCCAGCGCGAGCTGTCCCTTCAGCACCTCGACCGCCTTCTCCACCTGCCGGTCGCGGCCCGCCAGGAAATCGCTCGGCGTGTTATCGACGTAGACGTCGGGCGGCACACCGTAGTTCTCCATGTTCTGGCCGCCCATCGCCCACACGCCCGATCCCGGCGTGCGGATCGTGGAGCCGTCCACCAGCGTGTACGAGCCGGTGCCGATCACCGCGCCGTAGGTGTGAACGCCGACCACCAGGCCGAGCTTCAGGTCTTTGAAACCTTTGGGGAACATCTCGGCGTCCGAGGCGGAGCGCTCGTTCTCCATCACCACCATCGGTCCGAAGAACGCGCGCAACGGACGATCCACATCCACTTCGCTGTTGCGATTGCGGGTGTACTGATAGCGCGTACGCTGGCTCAGGATTTGCAGCAGCTCCTGATCGATTCCGCCGCCGCCGTTGAAGCGCTGGTCGATGATCAGCGCTTTCTTGGCGTGATTCTCCGCCAACTCGCGCTCAAAGCGCCGCAAGGACGGCTCATCCATCGCGCGGATGTGCACGTAACCGATTTCGCCGTTCGACGCCTTCTCGACCATTTCGCGGCGGTCGCGCACCCACTTCTCGTATTGCAAAGTGGTGAACGCGCCTTGATTGATCGGCTCGACTCGAACATCCCACGCTCCCTCGCGCGACGGCTTGTCGTTCACCAGGAATTTGAACTTGCGTCCCGGCGCGATGGTCAGGTTCTTCCAGTAGTTCTCACCCGATTTCACTTCTTCGTCGTCGATGGCGATGATGTAGTCGCCCTTGCGGATCTTCACGTACTCGTGATCCGCCGGGCCGTCGCGATAGATGTAGCTGACTTTGTAGTAGCCCGCGGGATCCGCCGCCAGATCGAAGCCCGGATAGCGGGTCTGCAACTCGCGCTGCGTTCCCAGGTTCGGCGTAAATCCGGTGTGCGAGGCGTTCATCTCACCGATCATCTGGAGAATCACGTTGGACATCTCTTCTTTGTCGTAGACGTCGTGCAGCAGCGGCTCGTAGATTCCCTTGGCCTTATTCCAATCGGCGCCGTGCATGTTGGCGTCATAGAAGCGATGCTTCATGACGCGCCAGCTCTCCTCGAAGATTTCGGTGCGCTCGGCGCGCTTGTCGAGTTCGATCTTCACCGTAAAGTTGATGCGGCGCGCCTCGCCCGTGGCCGCCGCCGCTGTGGTCGTGGGAGCGGCCCCTGCTCCACCGCGGCCTCCGCGGCCGCCTGCGGGAGCGGCCGCCGCCGGCGCTGCCGCGGCGTTGCCTCCGCCCACCGGCGATGAATAAATCCCGCGCCCGGAGCGGAAATACAACGTCCGTCCGTCGCGCGACCACGCAATGTTGGAGATGCCGCCGCCGAATCCGCCGCCCGCCGCCGGCGCTTCGCCCGCCGCGGGCGCTTGTGGGGTGGGCGTGGGAATGCGCGTCAACGTGCCGGTGTCGACCGAGACCGTGTAGAGTGCCGCACCACCGCCTGCTCCGGCGCCGCCGCGCCCGCCACCGCCGCCACCTCCATTCGTGAATGCGGCCGAGCGGCCGTCGGGCGACGACACGATGTTGCCGATGCCGCCGGTCATTTCCTGCAACCGGCGTCCGCGGCGCTCGATGCCGTCCCAGTCAAACTTCACCTCGGGCATGCGATCGGCCGCCGCGCCCGCGCCGCCGCGTCCGGCTCCGCCAGCGGCCGCAGCCGGCAACGGTTCTTCTTCATCCACGTCGCGATCCGCGGGATTCTTGTCGAGATGCGTGGTCGACACGATCATCAAGTCGGACGTAGCGCCCGCGGCGCCGCCCACGCTGGCGATCCCGCCGCCGGGCGTCCCGCCGGCCACGTACAACAACGCCTTGCCGTCGCGCGTCCACGCCGCGCCGGTCGAGCTGTACACGTCGTCGGAGTCGATGCGATGTTCCTCTCCGCCTGCCGCCGACGCCACGTACACATGGGCGCGTTGATCGACGCCCGGACGCGTAAAGCTCACCCATTTTCCGTCGGGCGAAAAGCTGTAGCCCTGGGGAAGATTCGCTTTCGCCGTGGCGACCACGTTCACTTTGCCGTCGGCGATCGACACGCGATTCAAGTTGCGTTCCGAATCGCTGAAAAGCAGATACGCCGAGTCGGGCGACCATACCGGCTCGCCTTTTTCCGTGGCCGCGGTTGTGAGTTTCTTCAGTTTCTCACTCGACTGATCGCAAATCCAAATTTCCTCCTGACCCGAGCGGTCGGAGATGAACGCGATCCACTTGCCGTCCGGCGACCATTGCGGCACGGTCTGCCGCCACGGCGCGGCGGCCAATGGAGTAACATCTCCACGTTCAGTGGCGATGGTAAAAAGAGACCCGCGCGTCGAGATCACGGCGCGGCGTCCCGAGGGCGAGAGCGAAAAGTGATCCGCTTCGTTGTTCACGGTGATCGTTTCGTCGTTGTTTTCCTTGTCGTCGGTGTCGAGATTCACCTTGATCTGGTGCGTTTGCCCGGTGGCGGTGTCCAGCTTCCACAATCCGAAATCTTCTTCATACACGATCACTTTGCCGTCGGACGACGCCGACGGCCAGAAGACCCGCCCGTCGGTGTGATGCGTCACTTGCACGGGTTTTCCTCCGCCCGCGGGGATTTTCCAAATGTTGTTGACGCTCTTCATCACCTCGGGTCCGCCGAACTTAAGCCCCTTCTCGGCGTTGGTGCGATCGGTCACGAAGAAAATCTCGTTGCCGGTTCCGAACATCGGCCAAAAACTATTCGCGCCTTGCTGTTCTTCGGGCAGCAGTTTCTTGAACGTCTTCGCGGCGACGTCTTCCACCCACAAATCCGCCGAGTAGCTGCCGCGATAATGCTGCCGCCACCAAACCGAAGGATGGCGATTGAAGGCGAATAGTTTTCCGTCCGGCGAGTAGGCGCCGAAATATCCCCAGTCGAGATTCATCGGCTGTTCCAGGCCGCCGTCGACGGAAACTTCAAACAACGTCGCGACGCCCGGAAACACCCCGTTGCGCGCGGCGCGGAAAATCACTTTCTTGCCGTCGGCCGACCATCCCACCACTTCATCGCTGCCGCTGTGAAAGGTGAGCTGCTTCACTTTGCCGCCCGTCGACGGCACGATGAAAACGTCGTAGTTCCCGTTGCGATTGGAGGAGAAGGCGATCCATTTGCCGTCGGGCGAAAAGCGTGGATACACTTCGCGCGCGCGATTGTCGGTGATGCGCCGCGGGTTGGAGCCGTCTTCATTCACCACCCAGATGTCGCCGGCATAGCTGAAGGCGATTTTCCCGGCGTGATAACTGGGGTGACGGATCACTTTGATCTCGTCGGCTGAAGCGATGGAAGAGAACAGCAAAACCATACCGCAGATGAACGCAGATGAACGCAGATAGCGCATGGGGAACCTCCAGGGAAATCTCATTTTTTCACGGGCGCGGGGACAATCGCAATGTCCGCGGGACCACGACCAACTGGAATCATCGTCAATAGGAAGATCGAGGAGCTCGAGGCGCCGCGCAGACGAATCACCGAGACGTCGTTCGAGCGCGTGTTGGCCGCCAGCAAATAATTGCCGTCGAGCGAAAGGCCCAGACGCACCGGCCCGCTGCCGGCGGGCACCGCCGCCAGTGTCTTGCGATTGTCGATATCCATGATGGACACGTTGTCCGACCCGCTATTCGCCACGTAGAGCGTGCTTCCGGTGGGATCGACCAGCCCAAATGTAGGCTGCACTCCCGAAGGCATGGTCAGCGCGACTTCGTCATTATACGCCGTCAGAATGGAAACGGCGTTGGAAGCGGAATCGAGACTATAGATTTCGCCGCCGTCCGGTTTGGGCGCCAGCATCGCCGTCCCGCGTCCAACTTGGATGCGCACGACGAGCTGCGAATGTTCCGGATCGATCGCCGCAATCTGACCGATCCCCGGCATCGCGGCAAACAATCGTTTGTTGTCGGCGCGGAACGCCAGCGCGGTGGGCGCTTCAGGAAGCGCGACACGTCCGATGATGCCGTACTTCCGGGCGTCGAAAAGCTCGACTTCCTGGCGATCCGGCACGCTGATCGCGCCAAGCTTGCCGTCGGCGGAAAGCGCGAACGCGGCGGGAGCGGCGTCGGGAAGAACCGTGGCGATGGCGCGGCCCGTCTTTAGTTCGAGCAGCGTCACGCTTTTCCCAGCGCGACTCGCCACCCAGACACGCTCGCCATCGGCTTTGCTTGATTCGCCTGCGGGAAACGCCCACGTGAACGGCTCGCGCGGCGTGCGCACGGTCGCGGTGACGGCCAGGGTCTTCACGTCGATCGCCTGCAACTGCGCGGCGTCTTTTTCGAGGACCCAAACACGATCCGTTCCTGCGGCCGCCAGCGCTACCGGACCTGCGCCAACGCGCACGGTGGAAGTCACCCTCATGCGCGACAAATCGATGACGGAAACCGCGCTTTCCTGGGAGTTAGCGACAAACGCCAGAGCCTGGGAAGGCGCGACGGCCTGCCGGGAACAACCGGTCGCGATGAGAACGACGAGGAGCGCCAAGCGACTGACCGGCAGTCGTCTGAAAAGGATCAGCTTCAACTCGCCGATTCTACCATGCGCTCGCGAGACCCTATTGGATAGCGATGGTCGCCGTGTTCGACGCCACGCCGTTCATCGTGAGCACCACCGGCACCGCACTTCCGCTTTGGACTCCCGCGGGAATCGTGACGTTCACTTGATACAGTCCCGCGAAGCCGGGCGCAAGTCCCGAGTAGGTGACTGTCGCGGAAATTCCGCCGACGGTCGCTTGCACCGCCGTCGTGGTCTTGATATTTTCCGACGTCATCAGCGGCGACATCGGCGAGAAGGTCGGCAGCGCAGCGGCGGCATTTCCGTCGCTCACGTTCTCTCCCACCGCGCCGAGACCCGTGCAGTAGATCGAGATGCTCTTGCCCACAGCGGTGGGTTGGCTCGTCACGCCGGGGATGCTGTTGACGGGCGCGACGAATGTGCCCGTGCTCGAGTCCTGGATTGCGCCCTGGCCCGTGCCTTGTGAATTCAACGTGAAAATCGCCGGCGCGTACGTCGTCAGTGGAACCGTCATGGCTACGCTCGAGACGCCGTTCACCGTCACAACGATCGAGGCTTGTTGCTCGCCGAGCGTCCGCCACGGCATCTGAAAATTGATCTGGCCGGGCGAAACGTACAGCAACGCCGCGGGAATCCCGTCCACCAGAACTTGCGTTCCGCCCAACGTGAAAGGCAACGGAAGACTCGACGCGAAAACAGTCGAGGCCGTCAGATTCGTTCCAAACAGCGACGCCAAGCCGCCGCCCGCCAAATGGATTTTGTAGTCGGCGCCATCTACGACTCCATTCGCACCGATTCCCGCCGGCGCCGCGGACGTAATCAGAAAAGCCAGCGCCGAAGACGTTCCTCCGCCCGGCGTGGGATTGACGACGGAGACTTGCGCTATGCCCGCTGATTGCGAATCGGCGGCTGAGATCGAAACTTGAAGCTGCGTCTCGCTGACAAAAGCGGTCGGGCGCACGCTGCCGTTCCACAACACTGTGGATGCCGCGTCAAAACCCTGACCGTTAACGGTCACTGTGCCGCCCGCGCTCCCCGGCGCTGCGCTCGATGGATACAGCCACGAGACAACCGGCGACGGATTGCCGACCGTGATCGTTCCGACCACTCCTGGTTGCAGCATATAAAAGAGATATCCGTTTGCGTAAACCGCCGGCGGCAGAAAGCCCGAGGCAATGCTCACTTGATACGTTTGTCCCGCGACAGCGCTCGCCGGGATCGGCACGATCAACTCGCCCAGTTGCACGGTCTGCGTCAACTGCGGCCAAAACGAACTCCACACCACGGCGGTGGTTCCGGAGGGGCCCGGATGCATGCTCGGCGCAGCGAAGGCAGCGACTGGTTGGAAAGAGAATGCGGAAGTAATCGGCGGCGCGCTTCCGACTGGGGTGACCGAGACGTTAAAATTCACGCCGAAAAACGGACTCTGTTCGTCGATGTTCAGAGTAATGGGCACACGCGCAATCTGACCAGCCGCTCCCGATGCGCTACCGGCGTCCACGTGATTCGGCGCGGTCTGGTTGACGGTCAACGACGCTCCGGCAAATTGAACGGCGCCGGATCTGGTGGCGAGTCCGGAATTGGCAGCGACGCCGACCATCACTTGAGCGATTCCCGCGCCGCTCGCGGGCGTTGACGTAATCCAGGACGCGTTGCTCGATGCTTGCCAGGAACAGGTCCCCATGTTGGCCGTCACGGTGGCCTTGAAACTGTTCGCTATGGAAGAGACGGAAAGGCTCGGGGTCACGAAAAATGAGCAGCTCGAAGCCGCGGCGTCGCTGATCTTCGCCAAGACGCCATCTCCCGCGCCGGCCGGCGCCGGAAAGGCGGCATTCAACACCGGAAAATTGTAGCTTGCAACGCCCACGGCCAAGAACGCATTTCCCGCGCCGTCCAGTGCGACCGCTGCGGCGTTGCCGCTGCCGAACAGTGTCGAATAGAGAGCTTGACCGCCGCCCGGCGCGAACTTGGTAAGGAATGGCGAGGGATTGAACTGAGTCGGCTGCCCGAAAATCACTAACCCGGAGGGATACAGGCTCGCTTGCAGCGAATTGTTCAGCGGAAAATTGGACGATGCCGCTTGACCGGCGAAATAAACGTCGCCCAGAGAATCGACCGCCAGCGACTGACATGTGTCACTCGCGCTGCCGCCCCAATACGTGGAGAAAACCAAGGCCGATCCCGCCGCGTTGATCTCCGAGACAAACGCGTTCGTCGCACCCGGCGTCGTCCCCGCGAATTTGGGCTGGATCGCTTGCACGGTGGGGAAATCGGGCGATTGCGCGGTGCCGCACACATAGGCATTTCCCGCGGCGCTCACGGCGATTCCGAAAACAATGTCCTGGACGCTGCCGCCGAGATACGTAGAATAAACCACGGCTCCGGCGGCGCTGTACTTGGTCACGAAACCGGTAGGCGCGCCATTGTTCACGCCGGTGTGTCCATAGGTTGCCTGTATGGGATTCAACGTCGGAAAGCTTCCCGTTACTTGGCCGCCCACGTAGGCGTTGCCGGCCGCGTCCACCGCGATGGCGCGAGCCGTTGCGCTCGATCCCAGGAATGTCGAGAACACCAGAGCCGTTCCCGCAGCGTTGAACTTGGTGACAAACGCTCCGGGTCCCGTGGACTGCGCGGCGTTCGCGACAGGGAAGTCCTGCGAGTCTGCTTCTCCGGCGATGTACGCTTCTCCCGCGGCATCGACGGCAATGGCATAAGGAAGATCGCTGACCGAGCCGCCCAAGTACGTCGAGTAAACCAGCGCCGTGCCCGCCGCATTCAACTTCGCGACAAATCCCGTCGGAGAGTTTGTTCCCAAGGCTCCGGGAAATACCGGCTGACGGTCCGTGGATTGAAAAGCATTGACGGTGGGAAAGTCGAACGAGCGCGTGGTTCCCGTCACGTAAGCATTTCCCGCGGAGTCGATGGCGATGCCGCTGGGACTTTGCAAGAAAGATCCGCCGAAGATCACCGCATAAACGATTTGGCCGGCGGGATTGAATTTCGTGACGAAGACACAAGTTAGCAAATCCCGCGGCACGCACGCGCCGGGATTGAGTTGATTCGTGACAGGGAAATCCGCCGATCCTGTAAATCCTGCGACGTAAGTATTGCCGGCCGCATCAGACGCAACCGCGGTGATGCCGTCGTAAGTTGATCCGCCCAAAAACGTGGAATACACGAGCGAAGGTCCCGTGGCCGCGGGAAGTGACGGGGAGAATCCGAAAAGCAGCGGAAGAAATAACCAAAAACCGGTGGCTTTCATACAGCCGTCCTCTCAGCCACCGGCGCAGTGACTATCTTAAATATATCGTGTCGAGATTGAAGCTGTCAATGAATGGCGGCCGTGGGTCGTAGCTCGATTTGAATTTGATCCCTGTGGAACTGTGAGCCAATCGACTACTCAGCCGCTTTGTATCTCTTTTGTATCAGGGCACGGCTTCAGCCGTGCCGACCCAGACTTTTGGAAATAATCGGCTTTAGCCCCCGGCAAACAACGGCTGATCCACAGTCTTGCCAAGTGGAGAGCCGCAGGGGCTAAAGCCCCAGAAACAAGACCTGCTGGCGGCACGGCTGAAGCCGTGCCCTGATACAAAGCATACCTACGCGCAAGGGTTCGATTTCCGCAATGTGATCGCGATTCAAAGTGAAACATTACACCGCAATGGATCGCGACCGCACCAGTTCGGCGATTTGCGAAATTTCCGCCATCATCTGCTCGAATCCCGCGGGCGTGAGTGACTGCGGCCCGTCGGACATGGCGCGATCGGGATGCGGATGCACTTCCACGATCAAGCCGTCGGCGCCCACGGCGACCGCGGCGCGCGCCAGCGGGATCACTTTGTCGCGCTTCCCCGTACCGTGGCTCGGGTCGACGATGATCGGCAGGTGGCTGAGCGCTTTCACAAACGGAACAACGGAAAGGTCGAGCGTGTTGCGGGTGTGATCGGCAAAGGTGCGCACGCCACGTTCGCACATCACGACCTGATAATTCCATTCCGACAAGATATATTCGGCGGCCATCAAGAATTCTTCCAGCGTCGCCGACATGCCGCGCTTTAAGAGCACCGGAATGCGCGCCCGTCCGGCGCGTTTCAAGAGCGAAAAATTCTGCATGTTACGCGCGCCGATCTGGATGCAATCGGCATAGCGCTCCACCGCATCGAGCGACGCTTCGTCGACCGCTTCCGTCACGATGCCCATGCCGGTTTCCTCGCGAATTTCCGCGAGAATCTTCAGACCCTCCACGCCCATGCCTTGAAACGCGTACGGGGACGTCCGCGGCTTGTACGCGCCACCGCGGAACAAATGCGCGCCGGCGCGTTTCACGGCGCGCGCCGCTTCAAACGCTTGCTCGCGCGATTCCACCGCACACGGTCCCGCGATTACGACGAGCTCGGGCCCGCCAATTTCGGCGCGTCCGATGCGCACGCGCGTGTCGTCGGACTTTACTTCGCGGCTGACTAATTTATATGGCTTGGAAACACGGATCGCCTCGGCGACGCCCGGGAGATCCTCGAACTCCACCGGATCGATCGCCCCGGGATTGCCGGTAATTCCGATGGCCGTGCGCGTCGCGCCGGGCATCACGTGCGGGCGATAGCCCAACGACTCGATGCGCGCGCAAACGGCGGCGATGTCTTCTTCGCGCGCGGTGGCGCGCATCACGATCAGCATGCGTCGAATTTTATCACGCGCGGACTCGCTCCTCGGTTGCAGCGCGCGATGGACGCCGGGGCGGCAGCCGATTCTGACCAGGCGACGCCTTTGCGGTCGGCTTGCGGCTCGTCTTCCGATGGATCGTTACGGTATGTTTTCCCGGCCGATAGAACTTCCCGATCGCCGCGTCTTTCCAATTTGCCGCAGCCGGGATGTCCGTCAGATCAATGGCTTCGTTCGTTAACGAATCGACTGCCTGAAGGTCTTTAACTTGGCGCTTGGTCATTTTCATACAATCAATAGTTGCGGAGTGTTGAGAATTCATCTTCGCTGGAGATACTCGATCAATCGATTATCCGCTTCGCCGATGGAGTAATGCAGTACGTCGCGCATCGCTCCGTCGACCGTCGCGCCGGCGGCGAGGCGATCGAGAATCCGGCCGATGTCGGCCATGCCGTCTTCGTCGCGGATCATTTCCGTCGCCGCGAGCGACACTACGTACGCCGCGCGCGCCGACGGTCCATCCAGTCCGCCGAAGTTGCCGCCCAGCGCCGCCAGCGGCACGCGATGCTCCTGCAAGCCTTGTAACAATGCCTTGGTCTCACGTCGAGAAGTTCGCCCCTCTTCGATCTGCGCTAGTCCTTCGTTCAGCCACGACGGGCATTTGCCCTGCGAGCGCACGCGCACGAAACTGTGCGTCATTTCGTGTTTCAACACGGCGCTCAATTCCGGCGTCACGTTGTTCAGGCCTTCGATCGGCACGCGAATCTTGCCGTCGAACAGCGCGCCGGTCCACGACGCCGCTTGCGTCACGTCGTAAAACGCCTGCGCGGGATACAGGATCACCGTGATCGGCTCGTGCGGCGAGGTGTCGAGGTCGCGCTCCAGCTCCTGAAAATCACGCTCCAGGGTGTCGAGAATGGCGGTGGAAAACGCGTGCGACACTTGGCCGCCCTCGAAGCGCAGCGTGAAATGATTGCTGTTCGCTTCTACGAAGCGGTCCTCGGCGGCCGACTCGCGTTGCGCACGCTCCAAGAGTTTCTGCACCTCGGGATCGCGCGCGATACTGAGCGATTTCTTCCAGCTTTCGACGGCGTCCGGCACGCGGTCCGTCGAGTATTCGACAAATCCCAAATACTTCCACACTTCCGCCGAGTTCGGCGCGACGGTTCGCGCGCGCAAGAGCGTGTCGCGCGCCTGGCGATAGTCCTGACGCTGTAGATAGACGATCGACAACCCGACCAGCAGCCGCGCGTCGCCCGGCACCGTAAAAACCGGCGGAGCTGTCGCGCCGGTTCGCGCGATTTCCAGCGCCGCGTCGAGACGACCATGGGTAATCTCGAAATCTTCGGCGGTAAGATACGCCGCCACCATGAACTCGCGCTGCACCGCGTTGGGATTCGCCTGGCGGACGATTTCGTCGAGATACTTGCGATCCACTTGACCGCCGGAGATCACGCGCGGCGGGCGCATGCCCACGTTCATGGAGGGCACGGGCGCGTCATGCTTGCGCGAATCGCTGGAACTTTGCGGCGGCGCGCTCGGCGACGTTCGCGCGTCGTCGCGTTCAATGTGGTCCACAAGCGACTTGGGGAGCGTGACTTTCCCTTGCGATGTCTCGTAGATGTAGCGCGTTTCTTCTTCCACCACGCTGTCCGCCACGATGCGGCGTCCGTTTTTCAGGTAGATGGTGTCCGCATTCACCCATGTAAAACCCAGCAAAATCGCGGCGGACGCGAGGAGAGCTCGCATTTCCTCTATGCTAACATGGGCCAGTGAAGCTTCTTCCGGCCCTGTTCCTGATTGGGCAACTGTGCTCTGCCTCGTCTCCCGCGCAAGAAAAACCTGCCGACGCCTTCCCCGCCGAGCAGGAACTGCTGAACAAGATCCGCCACAATCACGTCGACCCCAACGCGGTGTACCACGTTCGCGATCTGCCGCTGGTCCGCGAAGACGTCCGCTTTTATTTCACCGACGGAATTCTCGCGCTGCTCGAGCCGGTGGAAGGCCGCGTGACGGGTGCAGTCTTCGTGGGCGAAGGTGAAACGCTGGTCATGCCGCCCGATCCTTCCGAGAAACGCCACTTGGCGCGCTTCGCCGGCGCGCCGGTGTTAAACGAAAAATTCAACGCGGCTTTCTTCCGCTTCGGCGACGACTCCGGCGCGCAACTCACCGAAGGAATCAAGCAGCACACCGCCAAAGTGCCGCTCGACAAGCAGGAATTTCTCGACCAGTGGTCGGCGGTGGTGCAGAATCTTTCGCTGGTTTACGATCTGCGCCTGCTTGACGACCTGCTCGTTACGCCCGGGCCGAAAGGCGATAACGATCGCGGATTTTTCCTGGCGCATTTGTTCGGCGTGAAACTGGGCGCGTTCGACATCGCCGTCGATCCGCTGGGCGCCGAGCAGGTCACGGTTGCGCAAATCAATTGGAACGAAGGACGCCGCTACGACGACATATGGCTGTCGTTCCCGTCGGCGTCGGCGCGCCAGCGCCGGCACGCGAAAGATCCCAACGCCTCGCCGCTCGACGGCGCGGCGTTGCCGGAGCAGATCGACGTGCGTAGCTACAAGGTCGATTCCACGATCAACGCCGAGCGCCAGATGGAAGTCACCGCCACCGTGGACTACGACGGCGCGCAGCCCGGCGAACGCATGCTGGCCTTCCACATTTCGCGATTCCTGCGCGTGTCGCAAGTGGAAATGGACGGCGTGAAGCTGCTCGCGTATCAAGACGAGGGATTGAGCCCCGAAGACGCGCTGCACGGCAACGATCAGATCACCGTGCTGCTGCCCAAGCCTATTGAACGCGGACGACATTATTCGCTGACCTTCAAATACGCCGGCAGCGTGATCGGCGACGCCGGGAACGGCGTGCTCTATGTGGGCGCGCGCGGCATTTGGTATCCCCAGCGCGGTTTTCGCTCCGCGATGTACGATCTCACGTTCCGCGTGCCGCGCAAATTGACTTTGGTGGCGACGGGCCAGCGCGTTTCCGAAACCGAAGACGGCGATTCGCGCGTGTCGCACTGGAAATCGCCCACGCCGATCCGCGTCGCCGGCTTCAACATCGGCAACTACAGCGAGAGTTCGGTGAAAAGTGCGAGTGGCGTCACGGTGATGGTCTATGCGAACCGCGGTCTCGAACCGGCGCTGGAAGGCAACCGCGCCGCCGCGCCGCGGCCGCCGCTCGGTCCGCCGACGAATCCGATCCGGCGCCGCGATCCGATCGTTCCACCCGACGCCTCGCGAGGCACGCCCGATTCCGACGACGAAGCCGCGAACATGGCGCGCAACCTCGCGCCGGTGATGGACTATTTCTCGCGGACGTTCGGCTCGCTGCCGTTGGAGTCGCTGCGCGTTTCGCCGATCCCGGGAAAATTCGGCCAAGGCTGGCCCGGCCTGATCTACTTGTCGACGCTCTCTTATCTCCCCGCCGACGATCCCGCGATGCCGGCGAAGGAACGCATCGGTGTTTTTTTCCGCTGGCTGTTGCCGGTGCATGAAATCGCGCACCAATGGTGGGGACACGCGGTGATTCCCGCCACTTATCGCGACGAATGGATCAGCGAAGCGCTGGCCAGCTACTCGGCGCTGCTGTGGCTGGAGCAAAAAGACAAGTCGGGCGCGCGCGACGTGCGCGACATGCTCGAGGTCTATCGTCGCGAGTTGCTGGAAAAGCGCAACGACGAAACCGTCGAGTCGGCGGGACCGCTGGCGATGGGATTTCGCCTCGACAATTCGCGCACGCCGCTGGGCGTCGATCGCGTTTTCTACGACAAGGGACCGTGGGTGATCCACATGATGCGCCAGTTGATGCGCGATCCCAAGACCGGCTCGGACGCCCCGTTCTTTCAGTTCCTCCACGCCCTGCGCGAGGAATACGCGGCCAAGCCGCTTACCACGGCGGGATTCCGTGAACTGGCGGAGCGCTACGTGTCGCCCGCGTTGAACGCGGAGCCGGGCAACAAGGGACGATCGCTGCAATGGTTTTTCGAGCAGTGGATCTACGGCTCGGGGATTCCCGACCTCAAGGTCGAGGCGAAGATCGACGCGCGCTCTGCCGCGCCGGCGGGTGGCAAGACCCCAGCGCGGCGCGTTCCCCCAGCGGCGGCATCGGCGGCCGGGAAAATTTCGGGAACCGCCACGCTAACGGGCGTCGAGGAATCGTGGATCGTCCCAGTGCCGATCTACGTGCAAACGGCGCGCGGTGAAAGCGTGTTCGCCGGTATCGCGCTGGCCGCCGTGCCGGGTGGCGCCGACGATCCGCATTTCTCGCTACCGCTTCCGCCGGGTGGTCAAAAGATCGTGGTCGATCCGGGCCAGGCCGTTCTCGCCGTCTTCAAGTGATGTGATAGACTCCAGATTTTCGTCCCCAGCCGCTGAGACAAGAGATGAGTGTAAACATTAAATTGATCGTCACCGACCCTTCCGGCAAGAGCCGCGAAGTGGAAGTCCAGAAGTTTCCCTACACCATCGGCCGCCTCGGCGACAACGAACTGCTGCTGCGCGACAATCGCATTTCGCGTCATCAGGCGCAAATCGTGGAGGAAGAAAATCAATATTTCCTCGAGGATTTGGAGAGCCGCCACGGCACGTTCGTAAATGGCGAAAAGGTCACGCGCCACCGGCTGCAGCCGAACGATCGCATCGACTTCGGCGTAGCGGAATCGTTCGTGCTGACGTACTCGAGCGATCAGCCGGACATGAGCAAGCTGCTCGACCGCTTCCGGGCGTCTTCGGGCGAAGGAAGCTCGGTCGCCGAGTTGCAGCAACTCAACGCCATGTTGGAAGTCAGCCGCGTGCTGCACGCGGGACTCGCGCTTGACGACATTCTGACGCAAGTGGTGGATTCGTGTCTGCAGATCGCGCAAGTGGATCGCGGATTGCTTCTGCTGAAAGACGAAAGCGGCAAGCTGGAATTTCGCGTGGCCCGCGATCGCGCGCGCGGAACGCTGGGCGGCAAAAATTTAAAGGTGTCCAAGACGGTGGTCGATCGCGCCATCGAAACCCGCCGTCACGTGATCCAAACCGACGTGGGCGGTGAAGCCGACGATCCGTTGGCCGCGCAGCATTCCATCGCCGATCTCGAAATCCGAACGGTGATTTGCCTGCCGCTGATGCGCATGCAGGTGACGGCGGCGTCGGAAACCACATCGTACGGCTCGGCCGCCGACGTGATCGGCGTGCTGTACATGGATAGCAAGCGTCCCACGTCGACGTTCTCGGACACCAGCCGCGAAATCTTGCAGAGCCTGTGCTTGGAAGCATCCACGGTTGTGGAAAACGCCAAGCTTATGGCGTTGTCGCGCGAGAGAGAAAAATTCGAGCAGGAACTGAAGATCGCGCGCACCATTCAGCAGAAGCTTTTGCCGCGGCGCTTCCCGGAGGGCTTGGCCTACCAAGTGACGGGCACCAACGTGGCGTGTCACGAGGTCGGCGGCGATTACTGGGATGTTTTCGAACTCGGCGATGGCCGCTGCGGTGTCGTGATCGCCGACGTTTCGGGTAAGGGCATGTCGGCGGCGTTGCTGGCCTCTATGCTGCAAGGCGTTTTTTGGGCCACCGCGATGGCCGGACGGCGTCCCGCGGAAGTGGCGCGCGTGGTGAATTCCTACGTGTGCGAGCGGTCGACGCCCGACAAATACGCAACGCTGTTTTACGGTATTCTCGATCCGGCGGGACAAATCATCTACGTGAATGCCGGACACAATCCCCCGATGCTGGTGGGTCCGGGCCGCATTCATCCGCTTGGCTCGGAGAACCTGCCGATCGGAATGTTCCCGCAAGCGCAGTACACCGACACCACGCTCGACTTCGCCTGCGGCGACACGCTGGTGCTCTACACCGACGGAGTCACGGAGGCCGCTAATGGCGGCGACGAAATGTTCGGCGAGGATCGCTTGAAAAATTTCCTGGGACCATGCTCCGGCAACTCCTGCGAACAATTGCGCGACAGCCTGCTGCAAGCCGTGAAGGTTTTTGCCGCGGGCGCGCCGCAAAACGACGACATTACCGTAGTGATTGCCCGCCGCTGTTAACTACCGTCCCTGTGGAGTCTGTGTGACAACTCAGCGCCGCAGGAGCCTCTTTGAAAATTCAGCCCCGAAGGAGTCTGTGTGACAACCCAGCCCCGAAGGAGTCTGTGTGACAACCCAGCCCCGAAGGAGTCTGTGTGAAAACTCGACCCAAAGGAGCCTGTGTGAAAATTCAGCCCCGAAGGGGCGCGCTATGACAGCCCAGGCTGAAGCCGGAGCCGTTTTTGCTCCGGCGCAGGCCTGGGTCAGAGGGCCAAAAAACGAAGCGCTGAAGGCGCGATTCAAATAATAGGAATGCGAGCAAGAATTTCTTAGGCCGTCCTTTCAGGACTCGCTTTATCACGCAAACACGACCCAGGCCCACGCCGGAGCAAAAGACGCTCCGGCTCCGACCTGGGCTGTCATAGCTCGCCCCTTCAGGGCTGAGTTGTCACACAGACTCCTTCGGGGCGAGTTTTCACATAGACTCTTTCGGGGCTGGGCTGTCACACAGACTCTTGTGGAGTGCGTCCAAATCACCACTCAAACGCCGGCTGCTCACGACTCAGAACGCACGCCGTGGTCTCGCCACCGCAATGCTGACGCACCAACTCGGCAAGCCGCGCCATCGGCGCCGCTAAGTCTTCGGGCGCGAACGGCGGCGACATCAGGTCCACGTTGATGGCGAGATTCCGCGTGGCCGCCGTGAGTTTGCTGAAATCCGCGTTGCGCCACGTCCAGCGGCGGCACATCACGCGGCGCGTTCCCGGTGTGTAGTAGATGATTTCGCCGGGCGCGGGGTTTTCCACTGCCGCCGGTTTGAACAGCGGCGCGAAAGTTTCGTCGCCGCGCGAGAGACCCAAACACAAATCGCCTGCGACAGAATCCAGATCGTCGCCGCCGCACGGCAGCGTCCAGCTAAGACTGATGGTGTTCATGATGTCGACGGCACGGTTGATCGAACGCGGCGACTTTCTTTTGCGGATTTGGCTGTGCAGAAAGCGAATGCTCGGAGTGAACTTGGCAGGATCCGCGCCGAACTTCACGTACGCCGCATCCCACGCCGCGATGCGCTCCTCCTCCTGTGAAGTAGGAATCGCTCCGACTCGCGCCACAGCGTCCGTGAGCAATCGCGCCGTTTCCAGATCGCCTTCGTGGTTCGCGATTCCCGTGGCGATCACCACACCGCCGCGAAATCCTGGGAACATTTCGAAAATCGCCGGCTCAATGTTGTAGTTGGGCATTTGGCTTCAGTCCGTAGATAAACGTATGCCGCACTTGCGCCAGGGGACGCCCTTCGCGGCCCGACATCGCCAGCGCCGCGACGGCGAACGTCCGTCCTTTGCGCTCGAAGGCGTCGGTCATCACGCCGCGCACCGTGACCGTCTCGCCGGGGTCGGCGGTGTTGAAGTGTCGCACGTGGCTTTCGGTGTGGATCCAGGGATTCAGCCGGAAATTCTGCACGAGAATCTGGTTGGCCATCCACAAGAGGGCTTCGGGTGCCGCCTCCGCGCCGGTGATCTGAAGGACCGAAGTCATACTTCCGAGCGGCGTGCCCGGTGCGAGCGATTCCGCCGATGCCTTGGGGCGATCATCGTGCGAAGGCGCGGGACAATCGCGGTATTCAGTAAATTCGCCCGCGCCCTCGAGCGCCGCCGTCGCCGCGGCGCATACCGTGCCGTCGTCGCGCTCCGCCGTGACCTTGACACGATCGCCTTCGTGGACATATCGCGTCACGACCCATTCGTCTTCGTAAATCGGCGCGTGAAATCGCACCTGGACCGTGCCACGCTCGAGCCACGCCCTGCCAAGCGCGTGAATCATCGCCGGGACCATGTAGCCGTACACTGTGACTCCCGGGACCAGGCCACCGCGAAATCCATAGGCGGCCGCCACGCGATCGTCGTGGATCTTGTTTTCCGAATCGGCGGCGGTGTTGCGCGCCTGTACGCGCCAGCTTCTGTCGGACATGAACCCTCATGATATAAGATAGCGAGACGGCGCGGGCGGGTGTCCATGGCTCAGGAAATCATTTCTCATTACTGCATCAATGAAAGACTTGGCGGTGGCGGGATGGGTGTGGTCTATCGGGCTACGGATACGAAACTCGGCCGCGAGGTGGCGCTGAAGTTTCTGACCGAAGCGCTGTCGCGCGATCCATCGGCCGTTGAGCGATTTCGGCGCGAGGCACGCGCGGCGTCGTCGCTGAATCATCCGCATATCTGCACGATCTACGAGATCGACGAGCACGACGTTCGCCTGTTCATCGCGATGGAGTTGCTCGACGGACAGACGTTGAAGCAACGCATCGGCGGACAGGCGTTGCCGCGGGAGACCGTGCTGGCTCTGGCGATCCAGATCGCCGACGCGTTGGACGCGGCACACTCCAAAGGAATCGTGCATCGCGATATCAAGCCGGCCAACATTTTCGTCACACCGCGCGATCAAGCGAAAATCCTCGACTTCGGACTGGCCAAACTCGGTCCAACTCCCAGCGACGCTTCCGAAACCGCCGATGGCCTGACGAGTCCGGGCATGGCGCTCGGCACCGCCGCCTACATGTCGCCGGAGCAAGCGCGTGGCGAAGAACTCGACGCCCGCAGCGATCTTTTCAGTTTTGGCGCGGTGCTCTATGAAATGGCCAGCGGGCAAGAAGCATTTTCCGGCGCGACCGCCGCGGTGATCCACGAGGCGATCCTCAACCGCACACCGGTCTTCACGTCGAAGGATTACCCGCCGGAGTTTACGCGAATCTTGCAAAAAGCGCTAGAACGCGATCGCCGCCTGCGCTACCAAAGCGCCGCCGATCTTCGCGCCGACTTGGAACGCGTGAAGCGCGACGCGGGAAATTCCTCAGGATCGGCGGCAGCCCGTGCGCCAGGAGCGTCGGTGGCGGTTTTGTATTTCGAGAATCTCAGCGGAGTGAAAGAAGACGAGTACTTTCGCGACGGCATCACCGAGGACATCATTACGGAGCTATCCAAAATTCAGGGCTTGCGCGTCTTTCCGCGCTCCGCGGTGATGACGTATCGCGACAAACCGGCGACCGCGCCGGAAATTGGCCGTCAGTTAGGCGCGACGCACATTTTGAGCGGAAGTTTGCGGCGTGCGGGCAATCGCTTCCGCTTTAACGCGCAACTGGTCGAAGGCGCCGGTGGGACTACGTTGTGGGCGGAGCGCTACGATCGCGAAATGGCCGATGTCTTCGAATTGCAGGACGAGATTGCGCGCACCGTCAGCCAGGCGCTGCGCATCCAGCTCACTCCGCAGGAAGAGCAGGCGATCGCCAGCAAGCCTACCGAAAACACGCAAGCCTACGATTCCTACTTGCGCGGACGCAGTCACCTGTTCCGGCAAACTCGCACCGATCTCGAGTTCGCGCGGATGATGTTCGAGTTTGCCATCACGCTGGATCCCGATTTCGCGCTGGCGCATGCCGGCATCGCCAATATCTGCGCGACCATGTACGAGTGGCACGAGCGCAGCGCCCACTGGATCGAACTGGGCGTGGATTCGTGCCAGCGTGCCTTGCAACTAGAGCCTGGACTCCCGGAGGCGCTGGTGGCGCGGGCGCGAATGGCCTATGCTCAACGCCAGTTTCCGCAGGCTCTGACCGACGCGCTGGAGGCGATCGCCCGCAAGCAGGATTGTCCGGGCGTTTACAGCGTCTTGTTGCGCAGCTACTTTTCGCAGGATCGCCTGGAAGAAGTCGCGGGCTGGGCCGATCGCGCACTGGCGGCGAACGGCGACGACTATAACATTTTCAGCCCCATCGTAAATTCGCTGCATCGCTTAGGCAAAGCAGAGAAGGCGATGCAGTTTCGCAAACAGACGATCCTCGTCCTGCAGCAACACTTGGAGCGTGTTCCGGAGGATGTCCGGGCGCGGATTCTGTTGTCTTCCGATCAGGCTTACGTCGGAGATCGAGAAAGCGCCATGCGCCAATTGCAGATCGCCGTCGCGCTTCGCCCGCAGGATTCCAACGTGCTTTACAACGCCGCGTGTACCTACGGACTCCTGCAAATGAAAGCCGAGTGTCTGGTCACGATCCGGGCGGCGGTCGCCGCGGGCTATAACCAGGTGGAATGGTTGGCGCGCGATCCCGACTTTGCCTGCGTGCGCGACGAGCCCGAATTTCAAGCCCTTCTCGCTACGCAGAGAAACGCGGAATGAGCAAACCACAACTCTTGGCCTTCGACGTCTTGGGCACGCTGGTGGATCCCTCCGGCATGGAGGCTCACCTCCGGCCGTGCTTTGGAGAATCCGCGGGCCGCGCCGCCGCGTTGTGGCGCGCGAAACAATTGGAATTTGCGATTCGCCGCGCGCTGATGCGCCGCTACGTAAACTTCGACGTTTGCACCGCGCACGCGCTCACCGCGACGGCCGGCGAGTTGGGACGCGACCTTTCGAGCCAGGAGTCGCGCACCTTGCTCGACCAATATCTCACGTTACCGGCGTTTCCCGATGTCGCGCCGGGACTGCGCGCGCTCGCCGAAAAGGGCCATCGCCTAGTGGCCTTCTCGAATGGCACGCCGCGGACCTTGCGACTGCTCTTTGAGCAAACGGGCATCCTCGGATGCTTCGAGGAAATCGTCAGCGTGGATGAAGTGAAAACTTACAAACCCGATCCCGTGGTCTACGAGCATCTCGCCGCGCGGATGGCGCGGCAATTCGGTGTAGAAAAAGACCTCATCTGGCTCGTCTCCAGCAATCTTTTCGACGTGATCGGCGCGAAATCGAGCGGACTGCGCGGCGTGTGGATCCGCCGCGATCCGAAGCGCGTGATTGAGCCGTGGGAGTTCGCGCCCGATCTGATCGTGGAGAGTTTGGGCCACCTCGCCCTCGCATGGGGTGAACTCTAAGGTACGGTCTGCGTTACTGAACGCGAACATTCCGGCCTTAGAAAAAGGCAAGCACACCCGAATTTCGTCAGAATATAGGAGACCGCATTTGCGGGCCCTTGGCAGAGGCCCCAGCTCTGCAGAAACGGAGTTGCGATGCCGGTCAATACGAAGTCAGAGACGAAGACGCGTGGTTGCCCGCCCGAGAACGTATGGGTGGGCGTCGCTGCGGGACTCGTGCCCAATAGCGACGCCGTCGTTTGGATCGCGCATGCTTCGGAGTGCGATCCCTGCGCCGCGCTTTTGCGCGAGGCATTACAAGATGTGGGGCAAGATGTTGGGCCAAACGCAGCGCTGGAGCCCTCCGCCGAGGACATCGCGCAAATCGAGCCCATCGATACGCCGGCGTGGCGCAATCGCATGGCGCGAATGTTGAGTGACGTGTCGGGCCAACGCCGCGCAGGAACCGCGCGGCAAGGCGGATGGCGCGATTGGCCGCGGCGTCCCGCACGTTAGCGCGTCAACAGGGCCGCGCCATGTTAAGTTCGATCCATGCTCTTCATGGTCATCGAACGCTTCCGCCATCGCGATCCCAAACCAATCTACAAACGTTTTGCCGAAAGCGGCCGCCAAATGCCCGAAGGACTTTCCTACGTGGGCAGTTGGATCGAAGCGAATTTCGATCGCTGCTGGCAACTGATGGAAACGAACGACCCGAAACTCCTTCAGCGGTGGATCCTGCATTGGTCCGACTTAGTGGAGTTTGAAGTTGTGCCCGTCACGCCGTCGAAAGATCTCACCGAAATGATGAAAGATTTCGTGCGTTAGGGCGCCGTCTTCAACCCGACCGCCTCGGCCGGCGGCAAGATGCGATTGGTACGATATGCCGCGGCGGCGCGCCGGATCGTGTCGATTTCCTCGAGCCACATCCGCGCCTCGCGATCGTAGAGGATCATCACGTTGCCGAGCCAGTACGGGCGATTCTCCGCCAGCCACAAGCGTCGATATTCCGCAGCCAGCGCGGTTGTCGCATCGCGGCCGTCTTGCAAGAGTCCGTTGACGCTGTTCAGCTTGCTTGTGGCGCGATTCACACGCGCTGGCGTGTCCTGATTCGCGTAGGCGTCCTGCCAGGCATCGGCCATTACTTTGGCGTAAAGGGATTTCATCCCAACGTAATCCAAGCGACGCGCTGCGAAGACGTGAGCATCGAGAAGGTCGGCGTTGCGGCGGGCTTTACTGCGGTTCTTCTCGATCAGCTCGATGGCCTCTTCCGAATTCAAGCGAATCTGCGAAGCGACCGGCAGCATCTGTTCAAGATTCTTGCGTTCCCCGGCGTCGAAGGGGTTCAACCACGCGACGTTGTTGTAATTGGCGTCGCCCAGGCGCGCGGAAATCAGCAGGCCGTGCACCGAATTGATTTTCCAAATCGCGCGCGAGAACTCGTCTCCGGGATTGCGGAAGAACGACCAATCGAAGGCCGCGCGAAATCGCTCGGAATCGCTGTCGCCTTGCTGCCACGCGGCCGCCGCGCCGTAGATCACCGGATACCAAGTCATGCTGAAGAGCGCGTCGCCCCAATCGTCCCACGTGGTATTGAATTGACCGATCGCGCCGGCCGCCTGACCCTCGCGCGTGAAGACGCGAATGTTGGGAATCGCTTGATCGAGATTCGGAAAAATGCGATTCCAATTGTTCACGCCGGGGCACACCATCAAATCGAGTCCGGCGTCGCGGAACGGTTTGATCTGCCGCGTGAAACTGGGCGCGGCGTTGTAGCCCCAGCTCATCACGATGATGTCTTTCGGCAAATCCTTCAGGAATTCCGGATGATTCAGCGCGATGTCGCCCCAGAACATCAGGCGTTTCTTGTACGGCGCAAGAATCTCCGACACTTTTTTCATGTGATCGAAGTAGACGCGCCCCACGCCTTCTCTGTCGGCCAGTTCTTTCGTTTGGCCCTGTCCCAACTCCGCCGTTTCGTCGCCGCCCACGTGAAGGAACGGCCCCGGATAGAGCGGAACGATTTCCGCGTACAACTCCTTGATGAAATCGTACGTCTTGGGATTCGCCGGCGAGAGTACATGACCATACGGCGTCTCGGCCATCGGCGCGTATTTTTCCAGCTTCAGCACGTGATGCAGATGGCCGAACGTTTGCTGCTCGGGAACGATGTCCACGTGGAATTGCCGCGCGTACTTCACCAGCTCCTTCACTTCGTCCTCGGTGAGCGACCCGCCGGGCGGACCGATCAGCGGCTCGCTTTTGTACGCGTAGGTGTGCTCGATGTAGAACGAGTACAGATTGATCTTGTATTCGGCGGCGGTGCGAATCTGGCGCTTGATGTAATCGGTGGTCGGCACGGGGCCGCGAGACAAATCGTCGTGCAATCCGCGCCAACGCATCGCCGGCCAATCGGTGATCGTGGCGGCAGGAATTCCCGTGGGTTCCACCATTTGCCGCAACGTTTGTACGCCGTAGAAAATGCCGGCGGCGGTACGCGCGGTGATGCGCACTTGCTTCGCACTGCTCTCGATGCGATATCCTTCGTCGCCCAATTCCGCCGACGCGTCCTTGCGAGTCAGTACGATTTGGCCGCCCGATCCGCCGCCGATCTTCACTTTGCTCTTGGTCGCGGACGTAATTTCCTCGGCGAGCAAGCTGGCCGCGAAGCGATCTTCGGGATCGTTCGAGGCCACGGAAATCGTGACGCCGGAGCGAAGTGCCATCCGGCCGTCGTGCAGTTCGACGTTCCGGGGATAGGGGATGACGCGTAGATCAGCCGCCATGGCCGCCGATGCCGCTAGACACACAGCCAAAATGTATTTCATCAGTGTTTCCTCAAGAATTCCGCCACCGATGGGCCTTCGCGTTTGCGCAGACTCACGCAATTCGCCACCGAGTCGGCGACTTTCGCGAGTTCCTTCTGCGTGCCTTCCACTTGATGCGCCGGATCGGCGAAGAACTTCGTGGCGCGTTCAAGGCGCGCTTCCGAGCAGCCGTCGGCGAATTGAGGCAGAAACGCCGCCACATCCGGCGGAATGCGCTTCACGATGGCCGCGTAGTTCGCAGTCATCCACTCAAATGCGCGATCTTCGTTCACCAGATCGCCTTCGCTGATCACATTGGGAATGGTCAACACTTCTTGCGGACGCGTCTTGGAATCGAGCGCGTACTCCAGCGCGCGCCCCACCAACGCCGGATCGCGGAACTCGCCGAGCGAAAGGAGGTAGCGCTGGCGGTCCGCGGGAATTTGCGTGGTTTCAAAGCGGCGCTGGTATTCGCTGAACAACGCGCCGTCGCCGCGCATGGCGGAGAGCCGCAGGGCGTTGGTGGCGAGCGCGGGATCGATCGACGCGGCGTCGTGCGCGTACGCGTGCGCCAGGCGTTGCGCTTCTTTCATCAGCGCGGCATCGCGCCCCTCGTTGGCCAGCCGATAGAGCAGGCGCGGGCGCAGGAAACTCACGGCATCGGGCTCGCCGGATTTTTTCTCCAGACCCCAGCGATCGAACGCCGGCCGCAGCGTCTTGCGCAAATACGCCGCATACGCGCCTTCCAGCGGTTCGGTGACGAACGCGATTTCCACTTTGCTCAAACCGTTCAACAGCGAGTTGATCACCTGCGGTGCGGTGTCGTCCGCGAAGCGCCCGAGCACGCGCAAGTATTCGTCGCCGTGAATTTCGCCGGCATCGAGGAGCGCGGTGACGTTGGCGATCAAGCCGACGCGTTCGCGAACGCTCAGGTGGGCCCGCGCCGGCGCCTCGGTCATGGCGTCGAGCATCGATCCGGGAACTTTCCAGCGGTAGTAGCCTTCTTCGCCGGCATTCGGATGCACCCACGCGATTTCCTTGCCGAGCGCCACGTGCTGCTCGCGTCCCGTGAGCAAAACGGCGTACGTTTCTCCCGACGAAGTCTTCAGCACTACGGGAATCTGCCACATCTCGCCGTTCCCTTTGACGCCATAGTTCACGAAACGATGCTGCCGCAGCGTGATTCCGTCTTTGGCAGGCTCCACGCTGACCAGCGGCACGCCGCCTTGATCGAGAAACGTGGCCATCGGCGTGTTGATATCTTTTCCCGCGGCGGCGCCGAGCGCTTTCCACAAATCCGCGGCGGCGGCGTTCTTCCACTCGTGCGCCTTCAAATAATCGATGACGCCCTGGCGGAATTTCTCCGGTCCCATCCAACGCTCGAACATGCCGAGCACGCGCTGGCCTTTCTGATACGCGAGTTCGTCGGCGGCTTGCAGGAAGTTTTCGTTGGCCGACACCGGCTGGCGGATCGCGCGCGTCGACGGCTTGGCGTCGGTGAGCATGGCGCGATCGGCGCCGGCGATCTCTTCGGTATCGATGCTCAGTTCGGGATAAAGCTGATGCGTGATCTTGTCGCCCATCCAGGAAGCGAATGATTCGTTGAGCCACAAATCGTCCCACCATTCCATCGTGACCAGATCGCCGAACCACATGTGCGACAACTCGTGCGCCATCACCGCGCAGAGATTCCGTTTTTGCACCACGCTCGCAGCGCGCGAATCGACAAGAAGAATGCTGTCGGCGTAGGTGACCAGTCCCGCATTCTCCATCGCGCCGGGCCAAAATTCCGGCACGGCGATCTGATCGAGTTTTTCGTACGGATACGGCCGTTGAAAATATTCTTCGAGGGCCGCGAGAATCGGCGCGGTAACTTTCATCGCTTCCGCCGTCAGCGCCGCTTGCCCCTTTGGCGCGATGATGCGTCCGGGAATTCGCAGATCCGGAACAGGCACCGTTTCGAGCGGTCCCACGGCGATGGCCAGCAAGTACGTCGGCATCGGCGGAGTTTTCTTGAACCTGATGATTGTCGAAACACCTACAGGCTTAACCCATTCGATGGGCGTGTTGGTCACCGCGAGATCGCCGCACGGGACCGTGAGCGTGATTTGAAACGGATACTTGAATTCCGGCTCGTCCCAGCAGGGGAAGGCGCCGCGCGCATCGTCGGATTCGAATTGCGTGAAGGCGTACGCCGCGCCGCCCGTTTCCATGCGATACAAACTGGTGGCCTGCGTGTTGAACGGCGCGGAAAACTCGATTTCGAGAATGTACGATCCAGGGACCAGCGGGCGAGACGCGCGCGCCGTGACGAGTCCCTTCGAAACGCCCGATTCGTGCGCAACTTCGATGCGTTCCGTTCCATGGTGCAGCGTCACGCGATCGAGTTTCATGTCGCGCGCGTGAAAGCGGAATTGACTGACGCTTTCGCGGACTTCCAGGTCGATCACCGTTTGCCCGCTAAATTCTTGACGGCGCGGATCGACGGTCAGTTGAATGGATTGAGATGCCGGGATTACTTCGCGGGTCAACCGCAAAGGGTCCTTCATTTGTGCACTGGCAGGCAAAGTCATAAGCGAGACGAGCGGCAACCCCACACGCCTGTCGTACACCTATCCTATACCAGGGATTTGCCGGCGCGCGGCACGGCGGCTTTCCCGAAATGCCACGCCGAGAATCGCCAGATACACCGCGGTGACGCGCCAAAACGTGAGGATGTCGCCGGAGAGCATTTGCACCATTTCGCCGAGCCAGAAACAAAAAAGGAATCGGCCGAGTCCCGCGAGATCGTCGCGCTCCGCATGCGCGAGCCGCCGCGACCACGCGAGTACCGCCGAGCAGAAGGCGAGCAACGCGAACAATCCCGGCACACCCGTCTCCATCAGCATCGCCAGATACATGTTGTCGGCGACCATGGGACGCGCAAAGTAATTCGTGTACGGCAACGACTTGTAACCGATGCCCAAAATAATTTGCGCGGGATGATCGAGGATGAACGCGCCGAGATTCGTCCATGTATCGAGCCGCTGCGACAGCACTTCGTTGGGATTCGCGAAAAACGCCGTGACGCTGTACTGCAATCGCGAGCCGTAAGGCAGTAGTAAATCGGGCGCCACGAGCAGGCCCGTTACGGCGATCGCGGCGATCAGCGCTACCAGCATGGCCATCGAGCGAAGGCGCAGCGTGCCGCGGCGCATCCAGGCGAGCGCCCCCAGCGCGACGATCAGGCTGGCCAGCGATCCACGGGAAAACGACAGAACCAGCGCCAGCGCCAGCGCCGGCACGGGAGTCCACAGAAGCCACGCCGGCAAGCGAAGCGCGCGTCGCGCGTCGCGGCCGAGCGCGAGGATGAACGTTAGCATCATCGCGCAAAAATTCCCGAGCGCGCTGGCGTCATAGAAGACACCTTGGGCGCGACGGACGGGAGCCGTCTGGCCGCCGTAGATATATTGCTCGGAAAATCGCACGCTGCGTGGCAACTGATACTGAAAATCGATCACCGCGAAGACCGCCGTAACCAGCGCCGCGGCGAGAATCATTCGCAACAGCGGGGCGTGATCCCAATCGGCATCGAGCGGGCCGCCAGCCAGCCAAAACATCAACACAAATCCCGACGCCAGCAAGACCCAACGTATGAACGATTGGCCGGCCACCCCTGCATTCGAGTAATACAAAGTCCACGGCAGTGAGACCAGCGACGCGCCGAGCAGCAATGCCGAAGCCGTGGCAACGGGCCCGCGCTCGATGCGCCATTCGCCCAGGCGCACCCAGATGACAAGGAGTCCCGCGGCGAAGACGGCCATCGCGGGATGAAACGGCAATTCAACGCCCGCGATGGTCAGCGGCAGCGGCGGCAGCAGCAATCCAGCGAACACGAACCACCACGTCCACGCGGCGGGACGCGCGAGAAAATAAAATGCCGCCACCGCCGCCGCGGCAGCGACCCAGATCACCGCCGCGGCCGGCACGTCGCGGACTAGAGCCGCGGCGGCCGCTGCCGCGGCCAGCGCCGCGAGGACCCAACTGTTGCGATCGCGCGCGGATGCGGCCGTCATGCCACAACCTCGCGTAGCGCCGGGATCGACGCGCGAATCGCTGCTTCAAAGTTGGCGCGCGTGAAACGCAGACTATTTCGCCGCGCGATGGATGGATCAAAGAACATTCCCTCAAACTTTTGCATCGCCGCGCACAGCGACTCCACCGTTTGCTCGCCGAAAAACACGCCCGTCTCGTCCGGGATCACGCTTTCGAGCGCACCGCCTTGCCCATACGCGATTACCGGACGGCCGCACGCCTGCGCTTCCACCGGACATATGCCGAAATCCTCGAGTCCCGGAAAAAGCAGCGCGCGGCAACCGCGATAGAGTTCGCGCAAACGCGCATCGTCGATCCATCCCGTGAATTCGACGCGGCGCCCCGCGATCTTCCGGAGCGCCACCGTTTGCGTGCCGCGTCCCGCGACGATCAAGCGGCGATCAAGCGTTTCCGCGGCGCGAATCGCCAAGTCGACCCGCTTATAAGGCTCAAGCGCCGAAACGACCAAGTAGTAGTCGCCCGCCGGCGCAACGTCAGGCGTGAAGAAGCCGGTATCCACAGGCGGATACACCACCTGCGCGTCGCGACCGTAAACATCGGCGATGCGCCGGCGCACATTTTCCGAGTTCGCCAAAAATCGCGAAACGCCTCTCGACGCCGCGAGATCCCAGCGGCGCAGCCAGGGCTCCAAGAGCTTGAGCGCGGGCCGCTTGATCGCCGCGCCCAAGCCAAACTTGAAGTAGTCGCTTTGCGCGGCCCACAGGTAACGCATCGGCGTGTGACAGTAACAGACGTGCGGAACACCTTTTGGCACGCGCACGCCCTTGGCTACCGCGTGACTGCTCGAGATCACGAGATCGTAGCCGCGCAAATCGAACGACTCGACGGCCCGCGGCATCAGGGGCAGCAGATTGCGGTAGTAGCGGAGCACGCCGGGCAATCGATTCAGCGGCGACGCGATAATTTCGTGGGCGCGAATTTCCTCGCTGACTCGCTCAGGAGTGTAGAAGAGAGTGAAGATGGTGGCGCCGGGAAAAATCGCGCCGAGCGCAGCCAAAACTTTTTCGCCGCCGCGCATGCCGGTGAGCCAGTCGTGGATCAGCGCCACGCGCATGCTTGGGTCCATAACGCCAGGCTTACCACCGCGCCGCCGTGGGCCGGCGTTCTTCGGAGGGTTCGCGGATCGCAGTGGCGCGTGCCGCGTTGGCGTTCCACAATTCGTACAGCGACGCCGCCAGCAATCCCAGCAGCACGGCGAGAATCGTGTTTTGCAGCGGATGCGGACTCGCCGGCTGCGACGGCACGGCGCCAGGATCGGCGATTTCCATTTCCTCGCGGCGCACGGCGCCGGAAGAAATGTCGGTGACGCGCCGGGCCAACGACGAATAACGATCGTCGGCGGCTTGCAGTTCGCTGTCCAACACGGTTCGCCGCGTGTCGATTGCCGCGTAATCGGCTTGGCTCTTGGCCAGCGCCGCTTGCATGGACGCCAGCGCCGTTTTCACGACCTGCACGTGCGCGCGCAGCGCGGTGGTCATGTTTCGCGCCGCTTCCGCCGACGCTCCCGAGGAAGTCGCGCGCCCTTCCTGCTCCGCCAGGCTCATCTCAGAGTCGTTGAGATCCTGCTCCAAGCGTCCCTTGCGCTCGATTTGCGCTTCCGCCTCGCGCCGGACCTCGTCCTCGCGGCTGGTGCGGCGAAATTGTTCAGCGACCGATTGCACCGCGAGCAACGTCTTGTGCGCCTCCTCGGCGTCCTTCACCGCCAAGGCGCGGATGCGGTCGCCCTCCTCGCGGTTCATGCGCGCATTTTCGTCGCGCAAGATTTGTCCCAAGCGCAACGCCGTTTCGTGCGCCTTCGCGGGATCGGCGAGGATCACCGAAACTTGCAACACGCGCGTGCCCTTCAACACAGACGCCCGAAGCGCCGACCGCCGGAATTGCTCCGGAGAGAATTGCGTGTCGAGATGGGTGTCGTGCAGGAGCGTGGTGAGCACGCCGTCGCTCTCCACGAACGGCTCGAAACTGCGCAGGGAGTCGAGATAGGCGGGGCTGAGTGCCGCTGCGGCGTTCGCTCCCAAAGGCGGCTGGATCAACACCAGCGTAGTCGCTTCGTACTTCTTGGGAAGGAGCAAACTGATGGCGAGCGCGATCACTCCGGCGCCCACGCCGACCGCAAGAATCCGCTTCCAGCGGCGCGGCAGCGCGCTCAAGGACTCCAAGGGCTGGAGCGAATCCGGCATAGCGACATTTTAGCTTAGTCGGCGCGGGGGTGTATGATTCTCGCTCGGAAGACCCAAGTGATTTCCTTAATCCGCGCCGATCATGTCGTGAGCGGCGCTGGGGAACTGACGAGGCTCGGATTGCGGCGCGGCGTCTCGCGGGGAGCGCAACAAGCCGAGAGGCGTGAGCAGCAGGATCTGCAGGTCGAGCCACAGCGACTGATGCTTCAAGTAATGCAGATCGAAGCGCAAACGCTCGCCGATGTCGCAACGCCCACGCAGTCCATGGACTTGCGCCCAGCCGGTGATCCCCGGCTTCACTTGCAAGCGTTGTTTGTAGCGCGGATACTCGCGGCGGAAGCGCTCCGCAAACGTCGGCCGCTCCGGCCGCGGACCCACCAGACTCATGTCGCCGCGCAAGACGTTCCAAAGTTGCGGCAGCTCGTCGAGGCCGGTGCGGCGCAGCCAGCGGCCCAGCGCGCCCGCTTCGGCGGGCATCACTTCGGTCCATTGGGCGTCCGATCGCGACGCCGGTTGCGGCGGAAGCGTGCGGAATTTGTAGATGGTGAAGCGCCGGCCGTTTTTTCCCAAGCGCATCTGTGAGAAAATCACGGGGCCGGTGGAAGTTACGCGGATCGCGGCGGCGATAAGCGCGCCGAGCGGCGCGGCGACAAGAACTCCGGCGCCCGAAAGCGCGATGTCAAGAAAGCGCTTCGCGCCGTCGCGGACGGAGTGGTCCTGGAAACTGCGTGTATGCTGGTTCACTTCTTTCACGCCCACCTTCACTTGACCGATACTGAGTGAATTATACCCCGCCATGGAACAATTGCAACCAAGGTGAAAAATAGGACCATCGGCGGAGGGACTGTCACGGCAGCTCTGGCCGCGGCGACCTTATTTATCGTGCCGCTCGCGCTGACGCCGGCACTGGTCGCCTCCGACGTCACGCCGAAATTGCTCGCGCTGCTCGCGGGTGCGTGCGCCGTGTGGATCGCGTTCACCGTCGCGGGTGCGCGCCCGCAAGGTCCGCGGTGGTTCTTCGCAAGCCTCGCGGCGCTGGCGGTCTGCGGCGCGTTGTCGACGATTTTCTCCAGCGACCACGTGCTTTCGATCGCCGGATCGGAGTGGCGGCGGCTCGGCCTTCCCGCGTGGCTGGCGTGTCTCGCGATCGCAGCCGCGATTCCCGCGGCCGGCGCGCGACGCATGCTGCACGGCGCGATCGCCGCGGCCGGCACAATCGCGGCCATCTACGCGTTTGCGCAGTACAGCGGCCACGATCCGTGGATCAACGCGGCGCTCTACCATATCGGCGAAGGCGAGTGGCAGATCGTACGGCCGCCGTCGACATTCGGATACGTAAGTTATTTCGCACTCTACGAAGCCGCGGCCGTTTTCGTAGCAGCGGGTCTGGCGCTGGACGAGCAGTCGCGCGCGTGGCAATGCGTTTGGGGTGCGTCGGCCGCGGCGATGACGCTGGCCGTGATCCTCTCAGGATCGCGCGGCGTGTTGGTTGGCGTGGCGGCGGGAGCCGTCGCGTTGGGCGCGCGTGTGGCGCGCGACGCACACAAACGCCGCGCCGTGCTGGCGGCGGCACTGGCGATCGTGGTGGCGGCGGGCGCTTTTGTCGCGAGTCCTTGGGGACAGCCGGTAAGAAGTCGCGTGAAGTGGTTCGTGGAGGATCAAGAGGGTGGCGGGCGATTGCTGCTATGGCGCGATTCCGCCAAGTTGATCGGCGCGCATCCGCTTTTCGGTACGGGCCTCGAGACATTCGGGCGCGAGTTCGCGCCGGTGGAATCCCTCGACCTGGCGCAGCGCTTTCCGGATCGCTACGTGGAATCGCCGCACAATACGCTCCTCGATTACGCGACATCGGCGGGACTGCCGGCGCTCGCGGCGTTCGCGGTGCTGATGACCGGCGCGCTGCGTTCCGCCGATCCCGCGACGTTCGCCGCGCTCGTCGCGGGACTGGTGGCCGCCCAGTTTGTCGCCGACACCATTACGACGCGATTGCTGCTGATGTCGCTTGTGGGCTTGGCGATTCCGCCGGCGCCGCCGGCGCGATTCACGCGAGGTCCGCGATGGGCCGTTGGCGGCATCGCTGTCGCGGCGGCCATTTTCGCCGGCGTCTTCGGCGCGCGACTCATCTCCGCCGACCGTCACGCAGTTCTCGCGGAGCGCGCGATCGCTCGCGGCGATCTTGACGCGGTGGTGGAGGAAGGACGCGCCTCGTCGCAAGCGTTTCCGTGGGGCGGCGTGTATGCGTTCCGGCAATCGCGATTACTGGGACAGGTCGCGATGCTCGCCGCCGTTCCGCCGGCAGCGCGGTCATTCCTATTGCTGCAAGCCGGCGCAGCGGCGGGCGACGCTCTGGCGCACGTGGAGCAGCAAGCGGCCGTGCACCTGCAACTCGCCTCGATTGCCGGACTCGGGGGCGATCTCATCCAGGCGCAGGCGGAACTGGAGGCCGCAGTGCGCGCTTCGCCGGCGTGGTTCCGTCCGCACTGGCAACTGGCGCTGCTACTCGCGCAGGCGTCGAAACCAAAGGAAGCGGCCGAGCAGGCTACCGCAGCGCTCGAACGCGGCGCCCGGGCCTTTCCCGACGTGGAAGCCCAATGTGTAAGAATCCAGACATCGGCGCGCCCGGCGCATCCCTGACCCCTGCTTGACACGAACGGCGAGAATGCGACAGAATTTGATTATGAAACGAACTTGGTGGGCTGCGGTTCTCCTTTTAGTTCTCAGTGTTCCCGTCTGTCAAACAGTGGCGCAATCGCCGACGCTGGGCGCCGGCTCGATTGTGAACGGCGCGAGTTTCGCGCAAGCTAGTGCCGTGAACGGCGCCATCGCACCCGGAACGATCGTGAGCGCGTTTGGCACCAACCTCGCTTCACAGACGCAAGGCGCCTTGACCGTGCCGCTGACCACCACGCTGAACGGCAGTTCGCTGACGTTCTTTGCGGGGTCCTCGGCGTTTGCCGCGCCGCTGTTTTTCACATCGGCCGGGCAAATCAACGCGCAGGTTCCGTTCAACGTTCCCTTGAATTCTTCGATCACCGCGCAAGTGACGCTCAACGGACAAGCCAGCTCCCCGATCTCGGTGAGCGTGGTCGCGGTGTCGCCGGGAATCTTTTTCAATGCGGACGGTCAAGGCCATAACGTCGGCGCGATCATCCACAACTCCGGCGCCCCCACGATCAACGTTTCCAATCCTGCCGTGCAGGGTGAATTCGTGGACATCTTCTGCACCGGATTGGGCGCTGTGAGTCCGCCCGCGGCTTCGGGCGCGGCCGGACCATCGAGTCCCACGTCGAACACCGTGGCAACTCCCACGGTGACCTTGGCGGGCCAAACGATTACGCCGGTATTCTCGGGATTGGCGCCTGGATTTGTGGGACTCTACCAAGTGGCGTTCCAAGTTCCCGCCAATGCTCCGTCCGGCTTCCAGAACGTATCGCTCACGATCAACGGAATCACCAGCAATGTGGTGACAATGAACGTGAAATAGTGGGAGGGTGGACAAGCCCTCCATCCTTTTCGTCGATCAGTTTTCGGGACTCGGCGGATCGCAGCGGACGCTGCTCGATCTGTTGCCGGCACTCGACGATTTCACACTGGAATTCGCGCTTCCCGGCGAAGGACCGCTCACCGCGGCCCTGCAACGCCGCGGCCATTCTTGGACCCCAGTAGAAATTGGAGAATACTCGCGCGGACGGAAGTCGCTGGCTGACGTCGCGCGCTTCGCGCTGCGCCAGCCGGCCGCCGCGGCGGCCCTGACGAAGCTGGCACAGGGTAAATCGCTCCTCTACGCGCTTGGTCCGCGCGTGTTTCCCGCGGCGGCCGCCGCGGCGCGACGAGCCGGCGTGCCTTCGATCTGGCATTTGCAACTGGAAATCGAGTCGTGGCGCGATCGCAAGGTGCTGGAAGCCGCTTGCCGATGGGCGCACCCTCGCGTGATCGCGTGCAGTGAAGCGTGCCTCGACGTTTTCCCGGAAAAGGGCGCGGTGCGCCGCAACGCGTGCGTTGTCTACAACGGCGTGGAGGACGTGCGATTACCGGCCACGGCGCCGAATGCCTCGCCGGTCATCGGCATGATCGGTCACATTCATCCCGACAAAGGCGTGCTCGATTTGCTCGACGCGATTCCCGAGATTACCTGTGCGTTTCCCGATACGCGCTTCCGTTTCATCGGCCCCGCGGACGACGACGCGTTCGCCAAGCAAGCCGCCGCGCGCGCCGTTGAACTCACCGTGGAATGCCACGCGCGAATCGATTTTCCCGGCGAAGCCGCCTCACCGAACGCGGCATTCGCGGGACTCGATTTAGTCGTGGTGCCGTCGCGCCGCGAAGCCGCGAGTCGCGTGGTGCTGGAAGCATTTTCCGCGGGACTTCCGGTAGTGGCGTCCGACGCCGGCGGATTGCCGGAAGTCGTGGGGCGCGACGGCCTGCTGTTTCCCGCCGGCGATCCGAGCAAACTGGCGGCGGTGATTATTCGTGTGCTGCTCGATCCGTCCCTGCGGCGGCGAATGGCGGAAGCGGGCCGGCGGAGTTATGAACAGCGCTGGCGGGCGGATCGTTTTCGTCAAGGTGTGCGCGCCGAGATAGAAAAGCAAATCGCGATCGCGCGGGTGGGGGGTTGATCTTCACGGCTTTACCGTCATACGCAGGAATTTCACGAACGAGACCAAGTGGAATGCGGCGCGGCGGGGCAGATTTTCGCGCGGAACATGCAGCGGCGCGAGCCTCCGCTGCAGAACGACAACACGATCGCGCCACTTCGGCACGAAAGCGAGCTGCAACAACAGTTGCTCCTTGCCGCGGCGCCCGGAATCCATGGTCGTCAGCGAGTGCCGATCGATCCATTCGAGTGCGCGAGGCGGCAGCGAGGCGCGTGCCGCATCAAGCGTTGCCGGCCACGGCGCATGGAACACGCGCGCGGCGATCGCCAGTCCGGTGACGCACAATTCGCGAAGCGGTTTTTGCGGCGGCTGCGTGTTGTCGGCGAGCCATCCGCGCCAAAAAGATGAATCCTCCACATGACGATCGAGGAATCCCGCGATCTCGTAAAGATTCGACGGGCGCAAGCTGCCGCGAAAAATGTGACGCATCGCATGCAACACGCATGCCGAAAGCTGATCGCGCGCGTCGAGCGCCGGCAGGCCTTCGCACAGCGTCACACGCGTCAAGGGATCGGGCGAAAACTCCACCGCGATGCGCTCGAACTCCGACGGCCATTGTCGATCGTGCAACTCGACAACCGGCGGTGTCCGCGGATTGAAAAAATCGCCGTCCCGATGCGTGAAGTCCAGCGGAAGCAACATCGGCAGATGCACGGCCGGTCCTTCCGGCTCGCCCTCCAGGGCGCGATAGCCATTCGCCAGAAGAAGCGTGAACGCTTTCTGCGCGTCGGCAGGCGACAACAGGAAATCGATATCGTTCTGCAAGCGGTCTTCGGCGACGGGCACGTAATCGGGCGCCAGGAGAAACCCTTTGAGCACGGCGAGGCGCAGACCTGCAGCCTCGAGCAAACCCGCAAGCCGTCCCGCGATAGCGCGGAACTTCGTTAGGCGAATCGCGTTCTTCCGCCGCCGTTCGCGGTACTCGTCGTCAAGAAGCAGGCTGATACCGGATTCTTGCGCGGCGCGCCAGAAATGCAGCGACAATCCGGCGCGATCGGTCCATCCCAGCCAGTCGCGCTGCGCGCTCTCCGGCAGGGCGGCGAATTCGATTAGCGCAGCCCGCGCTTGCGCGCGATCGTAGGAAAGGCAGCGCGCCAAATGTTCCAGATCAACCATTGCGGCTGCTACAACTATGTCCGCTCAGAAGCCGAGGCGCAAGGAAAGTTGCACTTGGCGCGGCGGACCCACGGTTTCAATCGCGCCGAACGCCGGACCAAAATCCTTGTTGTTGCCGGGAATGCCGAGATCGGGATGATTGAACAAATTGAAGAACTCGGCGCGGAAATTCAGCGACACTTTCTCGTTCAGCGCAAAGCCGCGCGTCACCGCGAACGAATACACTTTATTCGACGGCGTGGGCAACAGATCGCGTCCCGCGTTTCCGTAGGTAAACGGCGCGGGATCGGAGAACGCCGCCGTGTTGAACCACTGCGCCAACGAGCGCTGTCCCGGCGGCAGCGAGATCGCTTGGCCCGGTACGATGTTTGGACGATTCGGCGTGTCGGTGTTCGCGGGATCGAACGTAAAGTAGAAAGAATTTTCCGGCGTTCCGTCCTGCATGAGGCCCGTGCCGCTGACCGTCCATCCGGAAACGAGCGGCGTCACGGCCGTCGCTTTCATCCAACGGCGTCCGCGGCCCAGCGGCAGATCGTACGCGAAGTTCATCACGAAGCGCCGCGGCACGTTGAAGAACGATGGTCCGCGCTCCAAGCGTAAATTGCCTTCATTCTGCGCGCCCACACTGTCGAACAATCCTTGAACGATGCCGTCCGCGTCGTCCAGCGACTTCGACCACACGAACGACGCTTGCATCGAGAATCCACTCGACCAGCGGCGCTCGGCGCGCAGTTGCAGCGAGTGATAAATCGAGTTGGCGATGTCTTGGTATTGAATCAGCGGCCCGAGCGACGGAAAAGTTCGCAGCGACTGAATGTCGCCGGGACGCGGCGCTAAATCCTGGCCGATCTCCACGTGTTGCGGCGTGTTGAATTTGCGAAAACGTCCCAGATGCGTGCCCTTGGTTCCCACGTATCCCGCTTCGAAGAGAAATCCGTGCGTGCCGTATTGCCACGCGCCGTTCCACTGCTGCGCGTAGGGACTCTTCTCATGGGGATCGATGCCGAAGTAGCCGGGAAATCCTGTCGACGCGCTGGTGATAAACGGATTCTTCAGTGTGAGCAGCGGAGTGACGCCCACACCCGCGGGTGGCGCGGTGTCCTGCTCGGTGCGCACGCCGTTCAGAACCAAATCGTAGGATTGCTGCGCGATTTCCGGACTGTAGTACAAACCGTAGGCCGCGCGAAAAACCAAATCGTGCGACTTCAGCGGACGCCACGCCAGTCCCGCACGGGGCGCGAAGTCGGCGCGATTCGGCGCGACAAGATCCGCCGGCATCGTCGCCACGTTGGCGCCTTCCTGCACCAGTTTCGGTTGCGCCGGCAGCGTCGAGTAATCGAGGTTGAACATGTGATTGTACTTTTCGCTGAACGGCGAGTTGTAGTCGTAGCGTACGCCGGCGGTCAGCACCAATCGCTCCGTCGCGCGAAATTCGTCTTGCACGTACGCCGCCGCGCCCACTTGACGCAAATACGCCTGCGGCTGGCCAACGGTCCGCTGCGTGACGCCGGGAATTCCCAACAGGAAATCGCCGAACGCGTCGTTCGAGAATCCGCCGGTGAAGGTGAGATATCCGCGGCTGTTCATGCGATCTTGGTAGGCCAGCGAATAATGGCGAATCTCGGCGCCCGCTTGCAGCGTGTGCCGTCCACGGCGCGTCGACCAGCGATCAACGCCCTGATACGTGTCGCCCGCCTGCGTCAGCGGCAGCGTGGGATCGTCGGATGTGATCAGCAAATTGCTTTGCAGAATGAATGCCGGCAATCCGTAGTTCACCGGATCCTGATCGATGCCGTTGATGCCCAACTTCCCCACGTAGTTGTTGGTGAATGCGTTGAAAGAAATGTCTTGGATCTTCAGGCGGTTGAATCCCAGGCGAAATTCGTTGACCCAATCGCTCGACGAGAACGTGTGACCCACCGCGACTTGCTGCGCGCGCACGCGCAAGTGCGTCGGCTCGAGCAAGCGGCCGTTGCCGGCGTCGGAACGCTCGTCGTTGATGGAATAGCGCGCGAACAAAGTGCCGCGCGACGCGGTGTCCCAATCGACGCGCCCGCTGACGCTGTCGTTGCCGTTGAGAATCGGCGTGGTGCTCAAGTAATTCGGCCGGCCGGGTTGATTTGCTTGCGGCTCGAATTGCGTGATCACGGTTTGCGCAATCGAATCGAGGCGCGCGGCGGGAATCGTGTCGTTCGCGAACGGCAATCCCGTCAGCGGATCTTTCACCGTGTCGGTTCCGGTAAAGTTTCCCCCGCGCAACAGCGTGTTGGGAACGTTGCTGGCCTTCGACTGGCCTTGATTCAACTGCAATCCTTCGTAAGCGGCGAAGAAAAACAGCCGCTTCGAAGAGGGAATGCGGCCGCCCAACTCGCCGCCGAACTGATTCTGCCGAAAGACCGGCTTCGGCGCCGTGCCCGAGGCGAAGAAGTTGCGCGCGTCGAGCGCTTCGTTGCGAAAATAATCGAACACGCCTCCATGCAAACGCTCCGCGCCCGTGCGCGTGACCACGTTGACCACGCCACCGCCGTTGTATCCGAAATCGGCGGAAGAGGCCGACGTTTGCAGGCGAAATTCCTGGATCGCATCGATGGGCGGATTCACCACGATCGCGTGAACGTTGGAATCGGTGTTCAGCACGCCATCGAGCAAATACGTGTTCATCGTCGAGCGCATGCCGTTGACGGGAGGATTTTCGGCCACGTTCCCGCGCGACGGCTCAACGCCGGTCACGCTGTCGCCATTAAATCCGCCGAGTTGCCGTGGGATCGCGCCGGGCGATAGCGTCGCGAGGCCCGCCACGTCGCGCTGCGGCAACGGCAGGCGGTCGAGTTGCGGCTGATCGACGTTGAATCCCATGGGGCTCGATGCGGCCTCCACCGGTTCGACAATTTCCGCCACTTCCACCGCCGTACTCTGCGACGCGAGTTTCAGATGAATGTCGAGATTCAATTCCTGGCGCACTTCGAGCGAGACACGTTCGATGCGATACGCTGCAAATGAATCGGCCTTGACCTCCAGACGATACTCGCCGGGCGGCAATCCGGCGATACGGAACGCGCCGGCGCCTGACGCTTCGCGCGAAATCTCCAACGCCGTATTGAGCGATGAAGCGACGACGTGCGCCTTCGGTACCGGGAGTCCGCTGGATCGAGCACGGCGCCGGCGATGGTCGCCGACGGCACTTGAGCGCAAAGACTCGCCGCCGCGGCGAGAAGAACAGCCGCGGCGATCAAACGATGGGTCATGGATGTTTCCTTTCCGTCAGCCGGGAGTCGTGTACGCGCCGACTCCGGCGCCCTCGCGCCCAATGGATCGTAGACGGTGCGCAGAGGGGTTTCTGTGCCCCGCAAGAGCGGGCTCGGGAAATTGTTGTATCGCGCATAACAGTTGCAAGCTTGACCGTTATCGTGATTTTACATCAGCCGGCGCGGCGACGCCAATCCGGTTGTGATGTAATCCTAATGCCCCATCCACACCTTGCCCCATCCACATCTTGAAAATCGCCGACTGCGACCGTGACGGGTTGGCGACCTGCTGGAGCGCGAAAGTGCGCAGGGGAGTCGCGGCGAGGTCCACCTCCACCGTGCGACTGGCGAGCCGTAGCGACAATTTGTCACCCGGTTTGCGTGACGCGATCGCGTCGCTCAGCGATTTCGCGGAGGCCGGAGCGCCCGCGACTTCGAGGATTTCGTCTTGTTCGGTGATCCCGGCGGCCGCGGCGGGCGATCCCGCGAGGACGCTGGTGATGCCGAGCTTTCCATCGAGCGCGCGCACGTTCACGCCGAGGAACGCGGCGTCGCCGGGCTTGGCCGCGAGATCGATCGACAATCCCGCCAGGGAGACATACTTTGCGTAGTCGATTTCCTTGGTCGTCGCGGCATATTCGAAAATTTCAGCGAGTGATTCACCCGCGGCGCCTTCGCATTCCTCGCGAAACTCGGCGTCGGTATAGCCGCGCTTCTTCTGCTGATAGAACTTGCGATACAGCGCGCGCATCACGTCGTCGAGCGATCGCTTGTTGCCGCTTGCCGCGCGAATCTTGAGGTCCAGCAGCATGCCGAGCGCGGGACCTTTGTCGTAATACGAAATCGTGATCTTGCGGTCGGGCGCTCCTAAGCCGCCCCCGCCGTAAACGGCCCACGTGTACCAACTCGATTCGGTCGCCGATTGATAGCGATGTCCCGTGGCGTTTTCGACGCCGGCGATCGTGCGCGTCATCTTGGCGAGATATTGCTCGGGCGTGGTGAGTCCCGCGCGCACCATCAAGATGTCCTGATAGTAGACGTTCAGACCTTCCGAAACCCACAACATGTTGGTCAAATTCTCGCGATCGTAGTCGAACGGTCCGAGCGCCAGCGGGCGAATGCGCTTTACGTTGAAGTTGTGAAAATATTCGTGCGCCACGTAGCTCAGCCAGCCTTGATAGCCCGCCGGCGTTTGGAGACTGTTGCCGTTGAAGAAGACCGAAGCGGAATTCAAATGCTCGATGCCGCCGTTGCCCTGCCCGATCATCAGGAATGTGTAGTGCGAATAAGGAATGTCGCCGATGAGTCCCGTGCCCGCCTCCACGAGCTTCTGCAAGTCGGCGAGCATCTTGTTTCGATCCACCGACGCCGGAACGTTTTCGATCACCACGTCGTGCGGAACGCCCTTCACCGTGAAGCGCAACGTTTCCTGATTGCCCAGCAAGATCGGCGCGTCGTAGAGTACGTCGAAGTCCGACGCGAAGTAGGTATTCTCGAGACCCGACACGCGTTCAAGCCCCGTGGCGATGCTCGACCATCCTGAAGGCGGAACGAACGTGACGGTCGCGCTGTGCGTGAGCGAGCCTGAGAGATGCATGTAGATTCCCGGCGGCGCCAGATACGCTCGCGTCTCGTTCACCAGCGTGGCCGCCGGAAAATTCCGCGTGCTGGCGACATCGTAGTCGAGCGTGACGGTCGCGGCGCCCGCGCTTACGACGCGCCAGGTATTTTTCGTTGTTTTCTCCCAGGCAAGCGGGTGGCCGGCGCCGCCGGCGGCGTGAAAATTCGAAACGTAACGGGCGTAGTCCTGAATGCCGTAGAATCCGGGCATCCAAACGGGCATTTTGAAATCTTCAGTCTCGCCACGTAGTCCGTCGCAGTGGAATTGCACGTGGACCGAATGCGAGGCCGGTTGGGGAGAAACGACGAAGGACATTTGCGCGGCCGGAGAACATGCCGCGAGAAAAAGGACCAGCACCAGAAGCTTTTTCACGGGAGAGACTATAACATCAACGCGCGAGCTGAGCGGGGATACGTGACAGCTACTTGTTTCAGGCAGCTTCGCTTGGATGACGCGATGCGATCTCGTCCAGTGTCTCTAAGGCGAGTTTGCGGCCGGCAAATCCGGATGCACATTTGGCGAGTTGGCCTCGAACCCACACTCCGACGGCTGGCGTCTGGTAAACGGGCGTGATGCCAGGAATATACTTTTCGAAATCCTGCATGCTCGTAACATCCTGCACATCGAAGAAGTCGACCGCAAGCGATCGGGAGTGTTGGAGCGCCTCACCAACGACTTGCTGAGCCAATTCGACATCAGGCCCGTTGTAAGCCGCGATGCCTATCAGTAAGCGCGTTTCCTGCGAGCAAACGTCTGAGGTCGGGCGCCATTTCGCGAAACCCTTTTGCGCGAGCCCGGCCCAAAAGCGCTCTGCGGCTGATGCCTGTTGCTCAGCGACTTCCGAGGTGGAGTTTTCCGTGGTCAAATCCGCTCCCTACGCGGGCTGCAGTTCGTTGCTGTCCACCAACGCCTGATGCACCGCGCGGACGCCCGAAGCCAGCGCCGACTCCTGGACGATCACCGAAATATTGGTCTCTGACGATCCTTGCGCGATCGCCAGAATGTTCACGTTCTGATCGGCGAGCGCGGCAAAAAGTTTTCCCGCCATGCCGACGGCTCCGCGCATGCCGCTGCCGACGAGCGCCAGCACGCCCACGCCTTCCTGCACGTCGAATTGCGAAATGTAGCCGTGCGTCAATTCCAGATGGAACGTTTCGCTCAGGCGGCGCAACACCAATTCCTTATCGCGTTTGTTCACGGCGAAGCAGAAGCTTTCCTCGCGCGAGGCCTGCGAGAGCATCAGCACGTCGATGTCTTCCAAGCCGAGCACGGTGCAGGCGCGGCCGATCAACTGCACGGCACTCAACTCGCCGCGGCTTTCGATGGTGATCATCACCACGTTCTTCAGCGCCGTCACGGCGCGTCCGCCGGAACTGTGGCCGTTCTTGGTGATCAGCGTCCCGGTCTTGGCGGGCTCGAAGCTGTTCTTGATGTAGACAGGAATTCCGCGATCGGCGAGCGGCGCGAGCGTCTTGGGATGCAGAACTTTGGCGCCGTAGAAAGAAAGTTCCGCCGCTTCTTGATAGGTCACCGAACGCAACGCGCGCGCTTCCGGGACCAAGTTCGGATCTGCGGAGAAAATTCCTTCGACGTCGGTCCAAATCCAAACTTCCGCCGCGTCGAGGCAGGCGGCGACTAACGACGCCGAATAGTCCGAGCCGCCGCGCCCCAGCGTGGTCGGCGCACCGGCGGCCGTCGCGCCGATGAATCCCGTGACAACGGGAACGATTTTCTTTTCCAGAATCGGCAGCAACACCGCTTTCCCGCGTGGGGCCGAGGGTTCCATCAACGGCGCGGCTTCGCCGAAGTTGGCGTCGGTCACGAGGAACGATGTTGCTTCCACATCCTGCGCCGCCACTCCCAACTGCTCGATCGCCGCGCTCAGCAACGGCGTGCTCAGACGCTCGCCGCAGCCGATGATCACGTCGTTGGCGCGCGCCGGACAATATCCCAACTGACTAACGCCGCGGCACGTCGTTTCGAGTTCCGCCAGAATACGGCCGGCGGCTTGGTCGTACTTTTCGCGCGCCGCGGACGGCAACAATTCTTCTGCGGCTTGGCGATGGCGCTGGTGGAGCGCCGCCAGGTTGGCATCCAAATCCGCGATCTCGCCTCGAGCCGCCGCCTGCGCGCTCCGCACCAAAAGATCGGTCACGCCGGACATCGCCGAAACCACTACCACGGTCGGCTGCGACGTGCCGAAATCCTTCACAATCGCGGCGGCCGCGGCAATGCGCTGGGCGCTGCCGACAGATGTCCCGCCGAATTTCATGACGCGAATGTTGTTCATCGGGAAAAAATCAAACGCCCCAGCAGTAATCCTCGGTGGCGTGCTGACCCACGTGCGGATGTCGCACCGACTCGCGCACCAGCCACAAGCGATACGAATCGGCCAGCGCTTGCCAGCTTGCTTCCAAGATGTTTTCCGACACACCCACGGTGGTCCACACGCTGACGCCGTCGGTGCATTGCACGTCCACTTGCGCGCGCGCCGCGGCGCCGCGATCCGACCCCAGCACGTGAACTTTGTAATCGCGAATTTGCACGACTTTCACCATCGGAAAAAACGCGGAAAGCGTTTTGCGCAAGCAATCGTCGATGGCATGAACGGGGCCGGGATCGTTGGCGGTCGAACTGTACGAACGTCCCGCGACGTGCAAGCTGAGTTCGGCGTGCGAAACGGCGGGGCCGCTAAAGCCCTTTTCCACGGAAATTTTCAGTTCTTCCAAGCGGAAAAACTCCGTCGGCGTGCCCGAAGCTTGATGCGACAGCAATTCCAGCGTGCCGTCGGCGTTATCCAGGTCGTAGCCCATGGCGCGCAACTCGCGCGTCATTTTTTGGAGATCTTGCGTGTGTCGATCGCCGTCTGTCATCGCGTGCCGGCTCCCACCGGCTCTGGTTTTTCCGCGGCGGCCGCCGCTTTTGGCTTCTTGGCGAGGAACGGCATCATCTCGCGCAGTTTCTTGCCGACCACTTCGATCTTGTGATTCGCCTCATCGCGGCGCATCGCCGTGAAATTCGGCCGGCCCTGGCGATTCTCCTCGATCCATTCTTTGGCGAATTGGCCGCTCTGGATCTCACCGAGAATCTTGCGCATTTCCGCGCGCACCGCTTCGTTCACCACGCGCGGACCACGCGTGTAGTCGCCAAACTCCGCCGTGTCGGAGACGGAGTAGCGCATGTACGCGAGTCCGCCTTGCTGGATCAGGTCGACAATCAACTTGAGTTCGTGCAAGCACTCGAAGTACGCGATCTCCGGCTGATAGCCCGCTTCCACGAGCGTTTCAAAACCGGTTTTCAGCAGCGCCGAGACGCCGCCGCAAAGAACGGTTTGTTCGCCGAACAAATCGCTTTCGGTTTCTTCCTTGAAAGTGGTTTCCAGCACGCCGGCCTTCGTCGATCCCAGCGCGTCGGCATAAGCGAGCGCGGTTTGATACGCGGTGCCCGAAGGATCTTGATGCACGGCCAGCAGCGACGGCACCCCGACGCCTTCCTGATACAGCTCGCGCACGCGGTGTCCGGGCGCCTTCGGCGCGACCATCGCGACGTCGACGAACGCCGGCGGCTTCACTTGCTGGTACTGAATGTTGAAGCCGTGCGCGAACATCAGCAGTTTGCCGGGTTTCAAGTTCGGCTCGATGTCGGCGTAAACCACGGGATGTTTTTCGTCCGGCACCAGGATCATGATCACGTCGGCGCGCGCGGAAGCATCGGCGACGCTCAGCACCGTGAGTCCTTCTTCCTTGGCCTTCGCCGCGGACTTCGAGCCGGCGTGCAATCCCACCACGACGTTCGCGCCGCTGTCGCGCAGGTTCAACGCATGGGCGTGACCTTGGCTGCCGTAGCCGATAATCGCCACGGTTTTGTTTTTCAGAAGAGAACGGTTGGCATCGCCTTCGTAGAAAATTTTGGCCATATGGTTTTTCTCCAGAACTCAGAGCAAAATGGGACCGCCCGCCGCGACTTTCGGCGACGGATTCCGAACGGCGACCGCGCGCGAAGCGCCCCGCGGCATGGCGACCGTGCCGGTGCGCGCCATCTCCAAGCGTCCGTACGCCGCGATCACGCCGAGAAATGCTTCCAGCTTGTCGCTGTCGCCGGTGGCTTCCAGCGTGAACGATCCCGGAGCGGAATCGACCACGCGGGCCCGGAAAATCTCGGCTTCCTGCAACAATCGCGAGCGCATTTCGTCGGGCAAGTAGATTTTCACGAGCACCATTTCGCGCACCACCGCGGGCGAATCGGAAACGCACGTCACCGTGACCACGTTGATCAGCTTGCTCAGTTGCTTGATCACTTGCTCGGTGAGCGAAGCGGGTACGTCGACAACCACGGTCATGAGCGAGAAGCCGGGATCGAACGATTTCGCGACCGTGAGCGAATCGATGTTGAACGCGCGTCCACTCAACACCCCGGCCACGCGGGCCAGGACGCCCGATTTGTTCTCGACGTAAAGTGAAAGCGTCTGAGGCATAAAGCAAAAAACAGTTCCGAGGCCCGAGGCCCGAGTTCCGAGTAAAACCTCGGAACTGCTTCTAACTCATTTCACCTGCTCCCGATCCCACTTGCGCGGGCACTGGACGCGCCGTCGCGGCCTTGCGCGCATCTTCATCGGTGAGAATGATGTCGGAGAGCGCGCCGCCCGCCGGAATCATCGGGTAGACGTTTTCTTCCCGCGAAACGCGCACGTCGAGCAACACCGGACCGGGGTGCGCCAGCGTCTCCTGCAACGCGTCGCGCAATACGGCGCGGTCGCGAACCACCATGCCCTTGATGCCGTACGCCGCGCCCAACTTTTCGCAATCGGGGAAAACGCCGAATTCCACCGACGAATAGCGGCCCTGATAGAAAAGATCCTGCCACTGGCGGACCATCCCCAGGTAGCCGTTGTTCATGATGATCGTTTTCACCGGCAATTGTTCGGAGGCCAGCGTGCCGAGCTCCGGAATGCTCATCTGGAATCCGCCGTCGCCCACCAGCGCGATCACCGTGTCGCGCGGACACGCGAACTGCGCGCCGATCGCCGATGGCAAGCCGTAACCCATGGCGCCCAATCCGCCGCTGGTGATCCAAGTGCGCGGACGATTGAAGCGCAACCACTGCGCGGCCCACATTTGATGCTGGCCGACGTCGGTGGCAACGATCGCGTCGCCGTTTGTTGCGCGCTGGATTTCCTCGAGGAGCGCCTGCGGCATGATCTCATCGGTCCGATCGGTGTATTCGTAAGGATGCTTGCGGCGCCATTCTTCGGTCCGCGCCAACCAGGCGCGACGCGATTCACGATGATGCAGGCCGCCGTCGGATTGTTCGCGCGAATCGGCCAGGCGGGTGTTCAGTTTTTCGAGCACCTGTCCGCAATCGCCGACGATCGGCACGTCAACCTTCACGTTCTTGCCGATTTCCGCGGGATCGATGTCGATGTGGATGATCTTGGCGTGCTTGCAGAAGGCTTCGAGTTTGCCGGTTACGCGATCGTCGAAGCGCACGCCCACGGCAATCAACAAATCCGCTTCAACCATCGCTTGATTCGCGGCGTACGATCCATGCATGCCGAGCATGCCTTGGCAATTCGGATGATCGCTGGGAATCGCGCCCAATCCCATTACGGTGAGATTGACGGGCGCTTCGACCAATTCGGAAAGTTGCTCCAGCAGCGCGCCCGCGCCGGAAGCGATCACCCCGCCGCCCGCGTAGATCACCGGGCGCTGGGCGTGCCAAATCATCGCCGCGGCTTTCTTGATTTGTCCGGAATGTCCCTCGAAGCTCGGCTTGTAGCCGGGCAGATCGACGAAATCCGGGTACTTCAGCGCGGCGTCGGATTCGATGCCGGGCCACACGGCTTGCAAAACGTCCTTGGGAAGATCCACCAGCACGGGACCTGGGCGTCCGGAAGACGCAATGTGGAAAGCTTCCTTGATGGCGTGCGGCAAATCGGCCAGCGACTTCACCAAATAATTGTGTTTCGTACAAGGGCGCGTGATGCCCACGGTGTCCGCTTCCTGAAACGCGTCGTTGCCGATAAGTTTCGTGGAAACCTGCCCGGTGATCGCGACCACGGGAATCGAATCCATCATGGCGTTCACCAGTCCCGTGACGAGATTCGTAGCGCCGGGGCCGGACGTGGCCATGCAAACGCCGACGCGTCCCGAGGCGCGCGCAAATCCGTCGGCCGCGAAGCAAGCGTTCTCCTCGTGGCGAACGAGAATGTGGCGCGGAGTTTTCTGGCGCACCATTTCGTCGTAGATGGGCAACACCACGCCGCCGGGATAACCGAAGAACACTTCGACGCCCTCGCGGCGAAGACACTCCAGCAAGATGGACGAACCATTGGGCATAAGGGGACGCCTTAGCCCACTATCGTATGCTTGGGCGTTTGCTTATGTCAACGGGCGTCTGTATAAATTTCAGTTATGGAGTGTATAGTTAGGTTCGCAGGGAACTGGCCGCGCTTGGGGTGACCGCAGAGCAAACATCCCGATGACCGCGTACAATTCCGTAGGGGGGCATCGATGAAATGTCCGCGCTGCAAGCTGATTAACCCAGACGTCGCGCAACGGTGCGACTGTGGATACGACTTTCAATCCAAGAGCGTTCAGCAGCCGTACGACGAAAAGTATGCTCGTCCAAACATAGGCCTGCGTATCCTGGCCATCCTGCTCTTCATAGGAGCAGGTTTTGTGTTAATGGCTGGCGCCGTTTTGGAATTTATCTCTACTATGGACCTCGGGGGCCTGTTCGGGGGCTCGCACGGCGCTGCGCCGAGGCATATCTTTCTGCCTGTGACGTTCATTGTGTCCGCAGCCATGGCCAGTCTCTTGGTCGTCGTAGCGGTTGGTCTTTGGAACCGCAAATAAGGCAGAATTTCGGTTTTATTGAAGAGTCGAGAGAACCGCGGCGGCGCCATCACTCACGGGTGTTCGATCTCCTTGACTGAACAAACATCCCCGATGACGCCGAACAACTCCGCGGTGCGGATCGGCTTCGAGACGTAGCCGTCCATGCCGGCGGCCATGCATGTGGCGCGATCGCCGGTCATGGCGTTCGCAGTGAGGGCGATGATCGGCGTGCGCTCGCGGCGCTCGCGGGTTTCTTGCGCGCGGATTTCCAGCGACGCCGTGAGGCCGTCCATCTCGGGCATCTGCACGTCCATCAAAATGACGTCGTAACGCGCGCGCCGGAAAGCATCGAGTGCGAGTTTGCCGTTCGCGGCGATGGTCACTTGATGGCCGCGGCGCATCAGCAGCCGGCGGACCAGCGTTTGATTCACCGCGTTGTCTTCGGCCACGAGAATATTCAGCGGCGGCAGCGACGGTTCCGTTGGGCCGTCCACGCTTTCGGTTTTCTCATCGGCCGGCTGGCGCGAGAGCACTTCACCGGCGACGCGCAACACTTCGTCGTGCAGGAATGGCTTGGTCACCGTCGCGGCGATGCCGAGTTCTTTGCGGCGCGACTTGTCGCAGGCGTAACCGATCGATCCAAGCGCGATCACTTGCGCCCGAAACGCCGGATTCGCCTTGCGGATTTGCGCCAGTGTCTCGAAGCCTTCGAGGTCCGGCATCTGCAAATCGAGAAGCACCAGGTCGAACGCTTCGCGAGTCTTGCTGGAATGGGCGACCGCCTCGGCGCCCGACGCTGCGCATGTCGGGCGCCAGCCTTGGCGCTCGCACGCCGCTTGAAGCAAGCGCCGCACGGTCGCGTTATCGTCGACGATCAGGACGCGCGCGTCTTGCTTCGGTGACGGAGTCGCCGCCGCTTGCGCGCCCACCACAAACTGGGCCGTGAAATGCGCCGCCGTTCCCCGCCCCGGTTCGCTTTCCAGCCACATGCGACCGCGCATCATCTTGGCGAGTTCCTTGCAAATCGTCAGACCCAAGCCGGTGCCGCCGTAACGCCGCGTGATGGACGTGTCGGCTTGCGAGAACGCAGCGAAGACCGCGCCTTGGCGTTCCTTCGGAATTCCGATGCCGGTGTCGCGCACGGTGAATTGCAAAGCGATTTCCGAGGTGGGTCCCGTGCCGCCGGCCGCAGCGCTGGTGGCGCGCACTTCCACGCCGACTTCGCCGTGCTCGGTGAATTTCAGCGCGTTGCCGGCGAGATTCACGATGATTTGGCGCAAGCGGTCGGGATCGCCGGTCAGCAGATCAGGCACATCGCTCGCGATGTCGCAGTACAGCTCCAGGCCCTTGCGATGCGCTTGCATCGCCACGGCGCGCAAGCTCAACAAAACGGTTTCGCGCAGCGCAAACGGGATGGGATCGAGCGTCAATTTGCCGGCTTCCATCTTCGACACGTCCAGAATGTCGTTGATGATTCCGAGCAGCGCGGAGCTGGAGAGCCGCGCCATTTCCAGATACTCGCGCTGTTCTTCTCGGGAATCCGTCTCCATGGCCAACTCGGTCATGCCGATCACGCCGTTCATCGGCGTACGGATTTCGTGACTCACGTTGGCGAGGAAGCGGCTCTTCGAGAGATTCGCCGCCACGGCTTCGCGGCGCGCGGATCGCAAGCGAAAACCTTGCCAGAAGAAGAGCGTCAGCAGCGCGCATAGGATCGCGAGCGCCCACTTGATGAAGTAATTCTGCGACTCCACTTTATTCACGTACTGCGCCAGGATCGCCTCGCTGTTCGGCGCTTTCATCCAATGGAAGTAGATGCTGGAAACGACGCCTTCCGAGGTCATGCGGCCGATCTCTTCTTCCAACTGGTCGGCGGCGGCGATGGCGTCGGCCCGCTTGAGCGACGCGCCCAGACCCACGCCGAGACGCCCTTGATCGAGCGGCACGAAAACCAAGTCGCGATCCGCGCAGGAGTCGCGCACCAAACGCCACCACGCTTCGGGACCGAGCGCCAGCGCGGCGTCGGCGCGTCCTTCGCAGATGGCGGAGAGACTCGCTTCGATCGACGGCGCGGTCGCGAGGGTGGCGTTCGGAAAGTTCGTCTTCGCTAAGCGCGATTGCAAATTGCTGACGGTGTAAATCACGCGGCGGCCCGCGGTGTCTTCGGGTTTCAAGATACCGCTGTCGCGCGGCGCGATCATCCACACGCTCGCCGACATCCAGGAGTCGGTGAGATACATCATCGTGCGGCGCTCCGGAAGAATTCCAACGAGCGGCCACAAATCGAGCGATCCGGTTTGCAACGCGCGCTCGGGACCTTCCGGCGCCAACACCCACTGAAGCGCAATGCCGCGGCGGCGCGCCGCTTCCATCACCACTTCCACCGCGGGACCGGCGGGTTTTCCATCTTGAACGTATTCGTGCGGCGGCAGCGGCTGAAATCCGATGCGGAATTCGCGCGCGGCGTGCGCGGGCTTGCCGCGGTGCGGGAAGAACACCAGAGTCAGCGCGGATGCCGCGACGCCGGCCAACCCGGCAACCAGAGCCGCGCGGCGCAGCAAACGGCGCCAGTCTAAACGCATGAAGGTCTCCGTTCACGGCGCGTGGGACACACGTCGCCGGTCACATCACCGATGACCGCGAACAAGTCGGCGGTGCGAATTGGTTTGCTCACGTAGCCGTCCATGCCGGCCTCGAGGCAGGTGGCGCGATCGCCGGACATGGCGTTGGCGGTAAGCGCGATGATGGGAGTGCGCGACATTTCCTGGCGCGATTCGAGCGCGCGGATTTCTCGGGCCGCCGTGAGGCCGTCCATCTCGGGCATTTGCACGTCCATCAGGATTACGTCGAACGCGCTGTTCTGGAATTCACGAACCGCCGCGCGGCCGTCCCCGGCGATGGTCACGCGATGTCCGCGCCGCATCAGCACGCGGCGCACTAACGCTTGGTTGACGGAATTATCTTCGGCCACGAGGATGGCCAGCTCGACGGCGGCTTTTTCCGCCGCCGCGAATGGCTCCGTGAAGCGTTGGTGAATCGCAGAGGGTGCGGAAATCTCGCGGATCGTCTTCAGCAGATCGTCGTGCAAGAACGGCTTGGTGAGACACGCGGCGATTCCCTCGGCCTCACGCCGCGCGCCGCTGCAGGTGTGTCCCAGCACGCCGAAGGCGATCACTTTGGCCGCGAATCCTGGAACGCGTTCACGAATTTGCTTGAGCGTGTCTAAGCCATCGGTTTCGGGCATCTGCAAATCAAGCAGCAACAAATCAAATTCCTGGCGCGCCGCAAGTTCCACGGCTTCCGCGCCGCTCGACGCGCTGGTCACGGCCATGCCGTGATGCTCGCAAAACGCCGCGAGGATGCGCCGCGCCGTCGCGTTGTCGTCCACCAGCAGCACGCGCGCGTCCGTGGTGAACGCGGGCGTCTGCGCCATAGGCGTGTCGCTCGCAGGATCAAGCGCCCTGGCGTGGTCCACTCTGGCGGCCGGGAATGGCGCGGTAAAATGCGCGGCCGTGCCGCGGCCCGGCTCGCTTTCCAGCCACATTTTTCCACCCATGATCTTGACGAGTCCCCGGCTGATGGTCAGGCCGAGTCCCGTGCCGCCGTAGCGGCGCGTGGTGGAGTTATCGGCTTGCGAGAACGCGCCGAACACCGCGGCTTGGCGGTCTTTGGCGATTCCGATGCCGGTGTCGCGCACGGTGAATTGCAGTGTCCACGCGGGATCGCAAGACAGGGCCCGCACTTCTAGATTCACCTCGCCGCGCTCGGTGAATTTCAGCGCGTTGCCGGTGAGGTTCACGATAATTTGCCGCAAGCGGTCGGGATCACCGACCAATGCCGCGGGGATCTCCGGCGCGATCTCGCAATTCACCTCGAGTCCCTTTTGATACGCGCTCACCGCGACCGCGCGCAAGCTGTGCACGACCGTTTCGCGCAGCGCAAACGGAATAGGATCGAGGGTCAACTTGCCGGCTTCCATATTCGACACGTCCAAAATGTCGTTGATAATCGCCAACAGCGCGTTGCCGGAAAGGCGCGCCATCTCGAGATACTCGCGCTGTTCCTCGCGCGATTCGGTGTCCATGGCCAGTTCGGTCATGCCGATCACGCCGTTCATCGGCGTGCGGATTTCGTGACTCATGTTCGCGAGGAAGCGGCTTTTTGCCGCGTTGGCCTCGTCCGCGGAACGCCGCGCGGCGCGCAAGTGATGCGCCAGTAGCAGCAGCAGCGCGAACGCCAGCGTCAACCCAGCCAGTCCCGCGGCCATGAAGCGATTCCAGCGGCGCGTTTCGTTCATGGACGCGATAATCATGGAGTCGTTGTTCAAGTCGCCGGACCACTGGTAGTAGGCCGAGGAAAAAAGGCCGTCCATCGCCAGATCGTTGATTTCGTCGCGCAGCGCGTCGGCGGCTTCCTTCGCGCCGCGCCGTTTCAGCGTGGCGCCGACGCCGGAATTGATGCGCCCGTCCGCCAGGGGAAAGAAATGCAACTTTTGATTGTGGCAGACCGGCAGGGCGCTGAGCGCCAGCCGGATATTGTTCGCCGACGCCATCGCGGCATCGGCGCGGCCTTCACAAAGCCACTGCAACCCTTCCACCGACGACCCGGCCTTCAGAATCCGGGACGCCGGGAAATCGCGGACCGCCATGCGTTGATCGAGAGCCGATCCTCCGTGCACCAACAACCGTCCCGCCACATCCTGCGGATGGGCGATCCCGGACGATTGCAGTGAGATCATGTAGACGGTGTTGGCCAACCACGGATCGGAGATGTACATGATCTTTCTCCGCTCCGGAAGATCGCCGACCACCGTCCAAAGGTCCACTTTTCCGCTGCCGAGCGAAGGTTCGGGCCCTTCCGGCGTGTACACCCATTCGATGGGAATGCCCCGGCGCCGCGCGGCGGCGGCGATGATCTCCACCGCCGGGCCGGCCGGCTTGCCGTCTTTCGATACATATTGATGCGGCGGCGAATACTGATAGCCAACGCGAAAGGGAGGTGTAGCGCGCGTGGGATCGAGCGAACGGTGGTCGAGCCACCACGCGACGAGCGGTGCAATGATCAAAAGTGAGACACGGATCAGGCGTCCCAATTTGCGGCTTCCCCGCGCACGCTTGTTCCCGGTTTGGAAGGCGGTCGTCATTCCTGGCCTTCTTGATGCATCGGCCCGGTGTCGCGGAGCTTTAGAGTCTGCGTGACAACGCCACTCCGAGCCTGCGCCAGCAGGCGGCACAATGTTGCACAATGTTAGCCCCTGGCGAGGCGTCTTTTGCCGAGCCTGGGGTAATCCGTTAGGCGCGCAGAGCCTGCAAAGCTGGCGACACAGACAACAGTGCCATCCGATCCGCCTGTGCCGCCTGCGCTGCAGGCTCGTACTCAAACAACAGTGTCCCCAGGCTCGGCAAAGAACGCCTCGCCAGGGGCTAACATTGTGCCACTGTTGTCCAAAATAAGAATCTGGCGAGACGTTTTCTGAGGGTTGTCCTCCTGGTGGAGTTGTTGGAGAATCGCGTTTGCCGACGTCGATTCACAACAACAAC
>JAJPHL010000067.1 GCA_021325275.1 Terriglobia bacterium
GCGAGGTAAATGGCGTTGCCTTCCACTTCAATAGTTCCTTCCGTAATGCCCGCCGCCTCGGGTGGACGCCGGCTCTCCGCTTCGTTTTGCGAACACGTCAAACCGCGTGGCGTACGCTGCGGACGCGACGCGTCGAGCATCGTGACGCGGCGCAGCGTTTCGATCAAATCCAAGGTGTTGAGATGACCATCGCCGCCGCGCACCGTCGCGGTGTCGACGGGCGACGCATCCATGCCGTCGAAACGATCGCTGCACGTCGCGGGGGTGGAAATGTTGGTGACCGCGCGCAGCACATCGATCAATCAAGCGTCTGGAGCAATCCGTCGCCGAACGATCCGACCGTATCGGCGGTGTGCGGATAACTGTCGCCTACCAAGTAGCCGAGCACCAGCGTGACCGTGGCGTCCGCGCCGGCCGAGAGCGGAACCGCCGTGCCGCCTTGCGCGGCGTCGGCTTCCGTAATATGCACCCTATAGGTTTGTCCAACCGATGCAGATGCCGGAATCGCCACCTGCACAACGCCGACCGAGACTTGACCCGTCAACGAGCTCGTGAACGATCCGTAAAATACTCCCGGGTCGCCGAACTGGTCGGTGATCGCCGCCGGCCCACTCGCAATGGGAAGCGCTGCGTCCGATTGAAACGTCACGCCCGAGACGACCGCGGGGGCTGTGCTTACCGGAGCCACGTGCATAGCGAAACTCAATGCGCCGACGGTTACCGCGTTGTTCAAGTTCAGTACCACCGGAAGGGCCACCGGGGCCCCCGGCGATCCGTTGACCGATTGCAGCGTCAGGGTTCCTTGCGACGAACTTCCCACGGTGAACGTGATCGGCGAGGAAGTGCCACCGCCCGGCGTCGGAGTAAACACTGTGATGGACGCGGGGCCCGCCGTGGCAACGTCCGAGGCGTTGATGACCGCCAAAAGTTCTTGTGCGCTGACGAACGTCGTGGTCCGGACGCTGCCGCCCCATTTCACGACCGACGTTGACACGAAGTTGCTGCCGTAAACGCGCAACGCGAAGGACGCTGAACCAGACGCGACCGCCGATGGCGAAACAACACCGATCACGGGAACCGGATTCGTCGGGTTGACGGTGAACGTCAGTGAGTTGGATGCACCCACCGACGGCGATGGATTTGCGACCGTCACTGACCATGTGCCCGGAGCTGCCAGTTCATCCGCCGACAGCGACCATGTGAGTGAGGTGGAGTTGTTGTAGAGAGTCGACTGGACATTACCGTTGGCCAGCACGACGGCGCCGTTCACAAAGTTCGTTCCTGTGACGGTGATCGAAAAAGGCGAGGCTCCGGCGAGCGCCGAGGTCGCCGAAAGAGTTGTCAGCGTCGGTTGTGGATTATCTACAAAAAAAGTGACAGGGGAGGAATCGCCCAAACTCGGTGTCGGATTCGATACAACGACGGAAACCGCGTTGGCCGTCCCGATCGAATATGCCGGGACCGACGCCGTCAACGTGGTCGAGTTGACAAGCGTCGGAAACAGAATGTACCCACCGAAAAAAAGGTTGGCGCCGGCGACAAAGTTGGTGCCCGTCACGGTCAACGTGAACCCACCCGAACCAGCCAGCACCGAGGCCGGTTCCAGGCTGGTGATTGTCGCCTGTGAATTGTACACGCGGAAATAGAACGCACTCGACGGCCCCGGAACCGGCGAGGGGTTGAGCACCGTGATTTGGTAGAAGCCGTTGAAAGTGAAATCAGCAGTGTTCAGCGTGGCGGTCAACGTAGTGGAATTGACAAAAGTGGTGCTGCGCGGACTTCCTTGCCATTGGACGACGGCTCCATTTACGAAGTTCGAGCCGGTCACCGTCAGGGTCGCGCCCGGCGAGCCGACCGTTGTGCTGGCGGGGGACAATCCGGAGATGCCTGCGACTGGATTTCCAATTGTCAAGGTGAGTGGTTGCGTGGTTCCGGTGCCGGGCGGCAGCGACGCGTTGTTGACCGTGATCGAAGCAGTGCCCTGGCTGGTGATAAAACTTGCGGGAATCGTCGCGCTCAGTTGTGTGGAACTCACGAGAGTGGTGGTGACGCTGGCGGACGAACCGTTCCATTGGACGCTGGAATCGGCTTCGAAGCCCAACCCGTTGACGATGAGCGTGAATGCTCCCGAGGAAGCGCCAACAATGGACGGCGAAATGGAAGTGAGCACGGGAACGGGTGGACAGTCGCCGACTCCTGCCACAACCGTGCTTCCCTCATTATTGGCGGCAAAGGAAACAACGCCACTACTCGGTGTCAGGATCACGCTGGCATTCACACCAACGGTGGCGCCGAGGGCGGAGTGTGTTCCAACCGTCGAACTCAAGCCGTTGTTGTTGGAGTTCGGCAGGCCAATTCCGAACTGCACAGTGAATTGCTCATTCGTACTGGTCGAGTCACCGGTCACGGTGAAGGTGTAAGTCAAGGCGGTGCCCGTGGAAACTTGAAAGGCGGGCGTGCCGGCGCTCAACGATACAGTGTAATTGTTCGGATAGCCGCTCCCCGATCCCGCCGGCGAGCCCAATACGCCGGTTCCGCCGGTGATGGCCGTTCCGTTGTACGTCGCCGTGTATCCGTTGGCCTGCACCGCGAATCCCGCGGGAACATTGCTGATCACGACGTTCACCAAAGTGCCGCTGGAAACCGTTCCGAAAGGACTGAATGCTGTTTCGTCACTCAGTGATGTAATCGCGGCGGGGTATTTCTCGGCCACGGTTACCGAGAAGCCATTTCCGGCGCCGTTGAAGACCTGTTGACCGGCGGGAATGGAGCACGTTCCAATCGACAAGGGTATGGTGGAAGACGTCCCTTGCACCGAAGGACTCACGATGCTGGCGACCGGCACTTGGCTCTGGGTGAAGGTGATCGGATTATTGAGCGCATTGGAGCTCGTAGCCGAAACAGTAGCCTGCACCGTCGTGATGCCGGTGCCCAGTGCATTGATGTTCAGGCGCAGTTGAGAGACGTCGAGGTAATCGCCCTGAGTGAACGTCACGGCAGAGTTGAACTGGACCACGAACTGGGTGCCGGAGGCGAGGGTTGCGAAGTTGGTGGTGCCGGTACCGCAACCGAAGGAGAGTCCGCCGAATGCGCTGATCGAGCAACTGAGTCCGGCGGTGCTCGCGCCCGCGAAGGCGCTCGCGTTCACGATCGGGCCCGGGTACCCGAACGTGATAGAGGAGCCAGCCGGAATGCTACCGGTTCCTGTCGCTTGCACCACAACCGAGCCGATCGTCTCGGTAAGTCCCTCGCCGCGAACCTGCAAAGGCAAACTGGCGGCTTGAAATAGCACCCCGCTTGCGTTCGCGCGCGAAGTCAAGGCGCCCGCAACGGCAAGACACAAGTACGCGAACTTCCAGTGATGGCTCAGATCAGCTCCGGCTTCTATTGTCGCTCTACTTCCAAGGTTCTCACGGAGATCGTCACGGTATTGCTTGCGACCCCGCCGCCGTTAAAGGAGTCTCCGCGAATACCGGGAGCGATGGCGCGATGTTGTCCTTGCTAAGCCCTAATGGACCGGCGATTAAGAACGCTCCATCCTATCGCACCCGCACGGCGCCGCCGGTTATGCGAACTTCTTCCCCGCTCCGATCGTTGGCGGACACGCCTAGCAGCGCGCCGCGATCGACGCCGTCCACTGAGCCGAGCAAGAGACGCTTGCCGCCGGCTAACGTGATGCCGTTCAGGTAGGCCATCGCGATTTTTCCGGGTTGTCCCACATCCACGATGCTCGCGGAAATCTCGCCGGGTGTGAAATTGGCTTGCTGTCCTTCCTGCAACCGGAACGACACTGCCAGGCCCTTCAAATTCAAGTCGTGCCGCGCCGCGAGGTAAATGGCGTTGCCTTCCACTTCAATAGTTCCTTCCGTAATGCCCGCCGCCTCGGGTGGACGCCGGCTCTCCGCTTCGTTTTGCGAACACGTCAA
>JAJPHL010000015.1 GCA_021325275.1 Terriglobia bacterium
GCACAGGTTCCGGCGGGCACGCCGGCGGGCAACTCGGTGCCGGTGCAGTTGACCGCGGCGGGAGTCGCGAGCAACACGGTGACGATCTGCGTAAAGGCGGCTCCGGACGTGCCACAGCAATAGCGTGAAACAGTCGCCGGTTTTTTCGCCTATGCTTGCGCAGCCAAGCGTGGAATGGGAGTTGATGTGGACAATCGTTGGAAGGTAGTGGCTCGCTACTTCTGTCTCGCCATCGCGATCGTCTTGACGTCGCGCGCTAGCGCAAATGGTGTGGCGTTTCAAGCCAGCAGTCTGCCGGTGCAGGTTCGCGGCGAAGGTCTCACCGAAATTGTCGGTGCGGTCGTGCTGCAAGCGACGGGATCGGGCAGCATCACGGCGGGATCCTCCATCTCGTTCGTCTATTCGGGAGCGATCACGAACTCCAGTTCCTTCACAGGCGCGAACACGGGAGGAATGAGTTGTCAGATCAGCGCAACGGCCGGATTGTCACAAGGGACCTGTGGTTCGGGCACTACGTTCTTATCGACCTCTGCCGTCGGCGCTCAGTTCAACGTGCAGTTCAATTCCGGGGTGCAGTTCAATGCCGGAGACTACATCGAAGTTTCCCAAGTGCGCCTGAACATCAATGCCCTGGGCTCATCCGCTACGACGGCGACAGCTACTCTTTCCGGCACCAGCTCAGCCCCTTTCACCAACCCGATCACCTTCACCCAGAGCCAAGTGATCGTCGCCAGCATTGTGAATCCTTCGGTGCAAGGGACGTTTCCCACCACGGCCTCTACGATCGGAACGTGCGCCGTTCCCGCGGGTCAGCAGGTCCTGAATGGCGCGGGCAATGGCTTCGCGGTAACCGTGGTTGAGAAGTATCCTGCCGCCATTACGTCGACCGCTGACGAAATGGCATTCAGTGCTTTCGGAACCATTTCCAATGGCAGCTTGGTGAACATCGTGATCAGCAATGTTCCCGCCGGAATGGCCGTGCAGGCGAATGGATACACGGCGACGAACAACGGTTCGCCGATCACCGGCGGAAGTGGCGCCTTCGGTTCCCAGGCAGGATCGGGCGGAAACTATCCGAACACCTACACGGTATCGCTCAGCGGCAGCACGCCAGCCTATCAAGTTTCCAGCGGCTCCTCGTTGACTTATGCCTTCAGCGTTACCAACGACTCTACCGCCGCGATTGAGAAATTCACGGTGCAGTTCGGAATCGGTGTGCCGAACTCCGGTAACAACGGTTTGAGTTCTTCGGTGGGAGCGCACGCTGCCCTTGGCGGCACCGCGAATGTGACGGCCACGGTAAGCCTGGCGCCCAGCAACGGCATTGTCTCCTTTGCCACCAACAACGATGGAAGCGCGACCGTCGCGACAGTCGGCGATTGCGCGCCGGTTCCCACGCTCAGTTCCATTTCTCCGACGATTGTCGGCGGTTCCTCGGGAGCGTTCGCGCTCGTCGCCAACGGTTCGGGATTTGGATCCTACTCCAGCATCCAATGGAACGGTTCGTCCAGCGGCTTCACCACCGTCCTGATCAATTCCGGACAAATCCAGGCGACGATTCCCGCGAGTTTTATCACGTTCCAGGGCACGGCTTCGATTACGGTCAACAACGCGTCGCCCGGTGGCGGAACGTCGCAACCACTGACCTTGACCATCGGGAATCAGACCGGCTCCATCTCGGGATTGTCAGCCACCAATACAACGGTCGGCTCACCGGGCGGAACTTTGACAGTATCGGGATCGAATTTCGTCAACGGAGCCGTTGTGATGTGGCAAGGAAGCGCGCGCACCACTAATTTCGTCAATTCCACTACGTTGACCGCCACGCTTACCGCCGCCGATTTCGCTACCGCCGGCACATTTGCAGTTACCGTGCTCAACCCCTCCCCGGTTCCGGGACCGTCGAACGCGATCAATTTCACGGTGAACAATCCCCAGCCGACCATCACGAGCCTGAGCACGAACTTCGTGCTGGCTGGCTCAAGCGGATTCCTGTTGACGGTGACGGGCAGCAACTTTGTCAACGGCGCGCAGGTCTTGCTTTTTGGCGTAAATTCTTCCCTTGCGACAACCTTTGTCAGCTCCACGTCGTTGGTCGCGGCGGTTCCGTCATCGGCTCTGGTCACACCCGGCATATTTGAAGTCGGAGTAGTGAATCCTTTACCGAATCTGGGCGGTTCCTCCGTCCTCGGCTTTTTTGTAAACAACCCACAGCCTACGCTGAGCAGTCTTTCGGCGATCTCGGCGGCGGCCGGAAGCACGCCGTTCCTCGTTTCCATCAGCGGAAGTAACTTTGTGAATGGCGCCACCGTTCGGGTTAACGGTAACAACCAGACGACGATCTACGGCAGCTCCACGTCACTCGGATTTTTGCCGACAACGCAGGAATTGGCGTCGCCGGGCACGTGGGTGGTGACGGTCATAAATCCATCGCCGTCTCAGGGCTTCTCCAACTCGCTGACGTTCACGGTCACGGGAACGAACCCGGCTCCCACGATCAATATCCTTTCACCGTCGACGATCGCGGCCGGTTCGGCGGCCTTCACGCTGAACGTTTACGGCAGTAACTTTGCGCCCAACTCCATTGTGCAATGGGGCGGCACCGCGCGATCCACCACTTTCCTCAGCTCGCAACAACTCGCCGCGATCATCAACGCCGCCGACATTGCCGCCGCCGGGCCTGTCGCAGTCACGGTGTTTAGTCCCATGCCGGGCGGCGGAACGTCGTCGCCGATCACTTTCACCGTGGGCAGTTCCTCTCAAGGAACGCTGACGGCGCAAGCGGTCAACGGATCGCCCGGCGCGCCAGTTAGCATTCCTGTGGTGCTGAACTTGAACAATGGCGCAACGGTCGGCGCACTGAGCTTCGGCGTGCAGTTGACTCCGGTGAACACGGCTCCCGCCATCGCGGCAGGTATGGCATTTCAATCAGACGCCGCGCTTCCCGTTGCGAGCGGGTCGCCCACAATCTCCGCCACGAACAGCAACGTGGGAGTGTTTTACGGATCGTTCACCGCATCGCTCACCGGGCAAGTCACCATCGGTGTCGTTCAGGTCGCGATCCCAGCGACCGCGGCCGTTGGACAAACCTATACCGTGCATGTAACGGAAGCCGACGCCGCGCAAGGCGGCACCGCTGTTCCGCTCTCGGCCGGCGCAGACGCGACGGTCACGCTAGTCCTCGGTTATCTGGTGGGCGACAGTTTTCCGCACACCGCCGACACCGTCGGATCGTTTGGCGACGGCGCGCTCAACACGCTTGATTTGATCGATGTGCTGCGGGCGGTCACCAACATTTCCACTCCCGCGACGTGCAGCGATCGCTTCGACGACATAGATGCATCCCCGGCCGACACAACGACGCAGCGCGGCGGCGATGGCGTGCTCAATACCTTGGATTTGATCGAGACGCTGCGCCGCGCCACTGTGCTCGACCCGTCGCGCCCCCAACGTACGCCGCGCGGTTTGACGTGCTCGCAAAACGAAGCGGAGAGCCGGCGTCCACCCGAGGCGGCGGGCATTACGGAAGGAACGATTGAAGTGGAAGGCAACGCCATTTACCTCGCGGCGCGTCGCGATCTAAATCTGAAGGGGCTGGCGGTGTCGTTCCGATTGCCGGAAGGGCAGCAAGCCAATTTCACGCCCGGCGAGATTCCCGCGAGCATCGTGGATGCAGGACAACCCGGAAAAATCGCGATGGCCTACCTGAACGGCATCACGTTGGCCAGCGGCCAACGTCTCTTGCTCGGCTCAGTGGACGGCGTCGATCGCGGTGCGTTGCTGGGCGTATCCGCCAACGATCGGAACGGCCAAGAGATTCGCATAACCGCCGGCGCCGTGCGGGTGCGATAAAAGGCGGGGCTGTGTTGTCGGCGCGAACGGGGCGAGCGCACGTGTTAGCCTAATGCTGTTCTCTTCAGGTTCAGGTCTGTAGGAGTTTCCGTGAAAACCTCCCGGGGAATTTGGCGGCGGTTCCCAGCGAGCGAGTGGCTCCGCGCGACGTTAGGGCTGGCTGTCCTAGTTGCCCTTTCCATGTTGCTCACTCGTCCCGGCTATCAGCCAAGACGATCGCGGAACCCTTCCGGAAATTTCAAAATTCAGGAATCCTACGGCAAACTGCCGCTGCGTTTCGAGCAAAACTGGGGACAAACGGACTCTAGCGTGAAATTCATGGCGCGCGGCAAAGGCTACACGCTTTTTCTGACGCCGACCGAAGCCGTATTCTCCTTGCTGAAGCGGGACGGAGCGCCGAAAGTGATTCGCGTCCAACTCTTGGGTTCCAACCCCGCCGCGACAGTCGAGGGCACGGAGGAACTTCCCGGCAAAAGCAATTACTTCATCGGCAACGATCCATCGAAATGGCGGACGGGGCGCGGAAGCTCCGGACTCCTCCTATGAAACGATTTCATTTGCCCGCCACTCTACGCGTGTGTGCGACGATCTGCCTTTTCTGCTTTCCGGCATTCGCGGACAACACCGTAACGCCCGGGGCCTTGAGTTTTCTTTCTGTAGTGGGCGGGGGCAGTCCGCCCATGCAGGCCTTAACGGTCTCTCCCTTCTCCACCACGGGCACCTGGACCGTTGCGACCGACGGAGCGCCGTGGATCAGCGTAGAGCCTTCCGGCGGCACGGGCAACGGCACGATCGTGGTTTCAGTCGCCGTCGGATCACTAGCGGCGGGCGCTTATAGCTCCGTCATCAACGTGGCCTTTGCCGGCGACCCGCGCTCGTACGCGCAAGCCGTGAGCTTTAACGTTGCGCCTTCCCAGGTTACGTTCAGCGCGAATTTCGGTGGAAACAATCCGGCGGCACAGACGCTGCTCCTCTCGATTGCGAGCGGTGGCACATTGCAAGTGAACTGGAACGTTTCGGTGTCAACGGACGGCGGCGGGAACTGGCTCGTCGTGTCGCCCAATTCGGGTTCCAACAATCCCGGTACTACGGGCAGCATCAGCGTTTCGGCGATCATCGGCACCCTTCCGGTGGGGACATATTCCGGCACGATTACCCTTTCCGGCGGGGCATATTTTGTCGGCGGCACCAACACTGACAGCGCAATTCCCGTCCAACTGACCGTGGTTGCGCCAGTTCCGGTTCTGTCTTCCTGCAGCGTCGGCTCGTTCGCGCTTTGCAATGGGACAGTGACGATCGGCGCGAGCAGCCAGACGATGACCGTGGGCGGCTCAGGCTTTTCTCCCGATTCGGAGGTTCTATGGAACGGCGTCGCCTTGTCAACGACCTACCATTCCGCCAGTTCCCTCAGTGCTGTTGTCCCCGGCAGCTACCTCACGAGCGCGGGCGTTTTCCCGATCACTGTACTCAACCCTGACGCTGGCGGCGCAACCTCGAACGCGATTAACTTCCTCGTGAACAACCCTGCCGCCAATATCACCGGCCTCTCGTCTACTTCCGCGCTGCTGGGTTCATCGGGCTTCACGCTCACCGTTACCGGCAACGGTTTCATGAATGGTGCGACGGTCCAATGGAATGGCAGTAATCGGAACACCACGTTCGTCAGTTCCAGCGCCCTGACGGCAACGATCTCGACTAGCGACCTTGCGACCGCGGGGAATTACCCGATTTCCGCAGCTAACCCGTCGCCGTCGCTGTCTTCGAACACAATCAATTTCGCCGTAAGCAGCCCGGCTCCCGCGCTTACCGGCCTCAGCCCCTCATCAGGTACCACACGGCAGACGGTGCTCTTGAGCGTTTCCGGCAACAACTTTGTCAACGGTGCTTCGATCGTATTTAACGGCACGTACTACCCTGCGACGTTCCTTGATGGATCGAATCTGGCCGCGTCCATAGCTATGCCGGCTGCGGGTGCAACTGTATCGGTGGACGTCGCCAATCCGAGCCCCTCACTCGGCGCGTCGAATTCGCTTACTTTCACCATCAATAATCCGGCACCTGTGTTGACAGCCCTTTCGACCGTGAACGCGCCAGCGGGCTCGGCCAGCTTTGTGTTGGACCTCTCGGGCTCGGGGTTTGTAACGACATCTCAGGTCGCGATCAACCGCGTCAACCGGACGACCGCATCGGGAGGATCCGGATCGCTCGGTGTTTTGTTGACAACTGCCGACCTCGCGACACCGGGCACCCTGGCTATTACCGTGACGAATCCCACGCCCGGCGGCGGAACGTCGAATACCTTGACTTTCACCGTCACCGGCGCCAACCCGTCGCCTTCGATCAGCTTGCTTTCTCCCTCGACTGTCGCCGCCGGTGCGGCCGGATTTACCCTGAACGTCTACGGCAGCAATTTCGTGCCAGCCTCCGTCGTGCAATGGGGCGGCAGCGCGCGACCCACAACGTTCGGTAGCGCGCAACAACTCTCGGCGATCATCAATGCATCGGACGTCGCGACGTCTGGGCCGATAGCCGTCACGGTAAACAACCCTACGCCGAGCGGTGGGACATCGTCGCCGATCACTTTTACGGTGGGAAGTTCATCTCAAGGATCGCTGGCCGCGCAGTCGGTCAACGGATCCCCTGGTGCACCGGTCTCGATTCCCTTGGTACTGAATCTGAACAACGGCGCCACCGTTGGAGCGCTAAGCTTTGGCGTACTCGTCACGCCGACGAGCAACGCACCTCCCATTGCGGCGAACATGGCGTTTCAATCCGATGCCGCGCTGCCCGTTCCGAGCGGTTCGCCGCCGACGGTGACGGCAACGAACACAAACGAGGGAGTATTCTACGGATCATTCACGAGCTCTTTGACGGGTCAAGTCTCGGTCGGCGTTGTGCAGGTGGCGATTCCGGCCAACGCGGCGGTTGGACAAACCTATACCGTGCATGTAACGGAAGCCGACGCGGCGCAAGGCAGTGCGGCGGTTCCGCTCGCCGCCGGCGCGGACGCCACGGTCACGCTAGTCCTCGGTTATCTAGTGGGCGACAGTTTTCCGCACGCCGCCGACACCGTCGGATCGTTTGGCGACGGCGCGCTTAACACCCTTGATTTGATCGATGTGCTGCGCGCGGTCACCAACATTTCCACTCCCGCGACGTGCAGCGATCGTTTCGACGACATGGATGCGTCGCCCGTCGACACCGCGACGCAGCGGGGCGGCGATGGCGTGCTCAACACCTTGGATTTGATCGAAACGCTGCGCCGCGTCACGGCGCTCGACACGTCGCGTCCGCAGCGTACGCCGCGCGGTTTGACGTGTTCGCAAAACGAAGCGGAGAGCCGGCGTCCACCCGAGGCGGCGGGCATTACGGAAGGAACTATTGAAGTGGAAGGCAACGCCATTTACCTCGC
>JAJPHL010000025.1 GCA_021325275.1 Terriglobia bacterium
GACGTTCTTTGGGTCGGCATGGCGGGCCGGTTTCGCCATTCACGGGGGCTAAAGCCCAATTCCTTTCCTCGTACGTTCGGCACGGCTGAAGCCGTGCCCTGATACAACGCCGATCATATCCGATGCGCCCTTTCCGCACTACCCGGCTTCGTAATCAGGAGGAGGAATCGGTTTTAGCCGCTGCGCACGCCAGACACAGGGGCTAAAGCCCAGTATCAATGAAACGCGGTCGGCACGGCGGAAGCTGATACAAGGCGCATATCTCCACGCGCAATCGAATGCCCTATCGACCACTGGCAGACAGCCCACTAGCGTTTGCGCCATCCTCCGTGCCACGCGAGGCACGCCTCCGCACTCCAAAAACAACACGCATGCTACGATGGAATTCGCATGGCAGAGCGTAGAACAACAAAGAAAACCAGCCGCCAGAACGCCGTCCTGGTGATTGGCGGCGCGGGATACATCGGCGCGCATGTGGTCCGGGCGCTCCTGCAAGCCGGACGCCGCGTGGTGGTGCTCGACAATCTTTCCGAAGGCTATCGCGACTCCCTGACGGCCATCGAACGCGCCGAGCGCCGCAGCGTTCCACTGGTGAAAGGCGATTTGGGCGATCCTCGGACGTTGCGCAAGCTTTTTGCGGCGCATCGCTTTGACGCGGTGATGCACTTCGCGGCGCTCTGTTATGTCGGCGTGTCGGTGAAGGAGCCGGCCGCCTATTATCGCAACAACGCGGGGCACACTTCGGTGTTGCTCGACGAAATGCACCGGGCGGAAATCGGCAGGCTGGTTTTTTCGTCGACCTGCGCGGTGTACGGAAATCCCGTGAAAGTGCCGATGCCCGAAGATCATCCCTTCGCACCGATCAATCCGTACGGGCACAGCAAACGCATGGTCGAAGAGATGCTCGTGGATCTCGATAAAGCGAATCAAATGCGATTTGTCGCGCTGCGTTACTTCAACGCGTCGGGCGCCAGCGCCGACGCCGTGATCGGCGAACGCCACGATCCGGAAACGCATTTGATTCCGCTGTGCCTCGCCGCCGCCTACGGACACATTCCCGAACTTCAGGTTTTCGGCGACGACTATCCCACGCCCGATGGCACTTGCGTCCGCGACTACATCCACGTGGAGGACCTGGCGTCGGCGCACGTGCTGGCGCTCGATTGGCTGGCGCGAAACGATGCCAGCACATTCTGCAACGTCGGCACCGGCCGGGGACAATCCGTAAAGCAAGTGATCGAGACGGTGGAGCGCGTCAGCAAACGCCGCGTGCCGCACAGGATTGTCCCGCGGCGTGTAGGCGATCCGCCGGAGTTGGTGGCCGCCGCCGGCAGCATTCAGCAAAAACTGGGCTGGCGTCCGCGCTACACCTCGCTCGAATCGATTGTAGAAACCGCCGACCGCTGGTATCGCAAGATGTTTCTCAAGACGTCTGTCCACTTGTAGTCAGGTGGCGGCTGATGCATACCACATGCGTGCTACACTTCGCCCAGGACCAGCGATCCAGTTTGAAAGCGATCAAATAGATTCCTTCTCCTAACAACGATGAATACTCCTGGCTGCCTGGCGTCATTGCGCTGCGCCTTCTTCACCTCAGTCAACGGTTTTGGCGGGTCGGAAATCATTTTCGCCGACGTGATCGAAGGCGCGTGGAAGGCGGGCGCGGAAGTCATTTGCTGGAGTCCGAGCGGCGTGCCGTTACGGGCGATTCTAGCGGAGCGCGGTGTCGAGGTCGCGTTTCGCGACTGGCCGATCGAAGAAGCAAGCGCGGCCCCGCCGAAAGGGAGTACGCCCACGCAAAACACGATCCCGGCGCAGCCTCGGCGCGGCGTCCGATCGTGGAAACAGGCGATACCGCTTTCCTTCCGAAAGCTCGCGGGACTCTTTCAGGAAGCGCGCCATTTCCGCCGCGAGTTGGAATTCGCGAACCCGGATCTTCTCCTAATTAATTGCGACGGATTTGAGGCCTCTGCGTTCGCGGCCGGACGATGGAACCGCGCACGTACGCTGGGCCTGTACAACCTTTCCGTCTCACCGTTCCCCGGCGGCCTTTTGGCGCGCTGGATCGACCGGCTCATGAAGATTGCGACCATGCATTCTTTCTCGCGCGCCATTCACGCCAGCGCCGCGGCCAGGCAGGAGTGGAATCGCCTCACTTACTACCCGGAATCGCGCAGCACCGTGATTCACAACGGCGTGGCGATTCCGCCGGAGGCTCCGGCCGCGGCGCGCGTGGATCTCGGTATTGCGGAAGACGATTTCGTGTTCTGTGTCGCGGCGCGATTGCATCCCATCAAGGGACACCGGTATCTCATCGACGCCGTAAAGCTATCTCCCAATGACTTTGCCAAGTGCAAGGTTCTGTTCTGCGGTGACGGATTCGAGCAGCAGGCGTTGGCCGAACAATGCAGCTCCCCGCCGATCTCGAACGTGATCAAGATGCTGGGCTTCCGAAAGGACGTGCTCGACGTGATCCGGCTCAGCGATTGCCTGCTGCTCTCTTCGATTGAATCGGAGAATCTCAGCCTTGCCGCGCTGGAGGCGATGATGCTCGGCAAACCAGTGATCTCCACCCGCGTCGGAGGCATGGCCGAAGCGGTGATTCACGAAGAGACCGGACTCCTGGTGCCGCCTAAATCGCCGGCGGCCCTGCGCGACGGCATGGTCCGCATGAGCGCGAATCGCGGATGGGCTCGTGAACTCGGCGCGCGCGGACGACAACTGGCATTGCAGCAATTCACACGTGAAGAAATGGTTGCGAAGTATGTCGCCGAACTGGCCAAGACTGCGGGACGGTAGCCTCCGGCTCCCGCCGTAACCGTAAGCACCTCCAATGCCGTTCATCCCGGATCGTCGTTAAGGCAGTTCCGCGCTAGAAGCTGTCTTGGAAAGCGAGAACTTGCCGTGAGGCATCCTTTCGTTCCCAATTTGGAACAATTAATTTGGCACAATATATGAACATCTATTAGATAAATCGTGCACAATTGTGGCTCAAATGCCACGTCAGGGCACCCCTTTTCCCACCGCCGCCGCGCCGCCGCGCACGTTGGAAGTGTCGGACGAACTGGTCACGCGCTCTCAGCAAACGGTCTCGGTGATTATTCCGGCCTACAATGCCGCGCATTTTCTTCCGCGCTCGATTCAGAGCATTCTCGACCAAACGGTTCCCGTTTACGAAATCATCGTGGTGGATGACGGCTCCACCGACAATACGCGCGAAGTCGTCGCGGCCTATATCGCGAATCATGGCGACCGCGTGCGTTACATCTACCAAGAGAACAAAGGACTCTCCGGCGCGCGCAATACCGCCATGCACGCGGCCACCGGCGACTGGATCGGAATTCTCGATGCCGACGACGAATGGCTTCCCACCAAACACCAGCGTGTGCAAGAACTGCTCGCCGAACATCCTGACGCCCGGTTCATCTATCACCCCAGCGTGATGATTTACCCCAACCGGCGATTCGTCCGCCCGGTGCTTGATCCCGACCATCTTTGGCCGGACATGCGTCTCGGCAACCGGATTTCCGGCGGATCGTGCGCCCTGATTCGGCGCTCCGCTACGATCGAAATCGGCGACTGGCGAGACCAATCCACGGGCCCCGAGGATTGGGACTATTGGATGCGCGTGGCGATCCGCTATCCGCTGCACCGCATTCCCGAACCGCTCACCAATCAGTGGATGTACGAAGGGAGCAACGGTTCGAACCCGGAACGCTTCCACCACCTCGCGCTCGGCATGGTGGATCGCTCGCTGCTGCTGGGCCTCACCGGCATCGATCGCTGGCTGTGGCGGCGGCGAATCGTTTCCTATCTCAACTACGACATTTATCTGGAGTTAAAAGGAAGGCCGGCCCCACCGCCGTACCGCAAGTATCTCTGGCGATCGTTGGCGGAATGGCCGTCGCCGTTCTGGACGCCGAAACGTTGGTGGTCTATGGCGCGAATGCTGTTGCGCCGTCCCAACACGTAACACCGAAACACGCGGGGGCCGTCTCAGAGCGCCGCAGTCGCGCGTGTATAATACTTCGAGTGAAGAGTAAGATTGTTCTGCGAAATTCCGCGCTGAACGCCCTTGACACGGCGGCTTCGCTGGTCATGGCGTTCGCTACCGCCGGAATTGTCGCGCGGTCGCTCGGCCCGGCGAAAATGGGACGCTACGCGTTCGCCATTTGGCTGGCGATGGTGATGGGCGCGTTCGCCATGCACGGCGTCGGCGCGATCCTCAGCAAGTATCTCGCGGAAGCTTTCGGCAAGGGCGATTGGCCCGTAGCCAAAGCGCTCGTTCGAACCGGATATCAAATCCAGTTTACGTTCTTGATCCTCATCGGCGTCATCGCCGCGTTCTACGTCTACTGGCGCATTCCGGAAGGCCAGCGTTTATTCACGTCCTTGGTGCTGGCGACCGTGCTCCCCGGGCTTTTGTCGATTCCTCCGACGCTGACCAACATGGCCGCGGAGGATTTCTCGGCCAACGTCATTCCGGCACTCATATCCACGCTGTGCCAACCGCTGGGAATCGTGCTGGCACTCGGATGGACGTGGGGACCGCACGTAATCGTGAAGCGCTACGAACTCACGGGACTCGCGGCCGGCTTCTTGTTCTGCAAACTGGTGGATCTGGCGCTCCGACTGTGGCTGTCGCGCGGACGTTTTCCCGAAGGCACGCCGCACGTGGCCTTGCCGGCCGAACTGAAATCGCGCATGTGGACGTTCTTGTGGCACTCCAGCGCGCTCCTGGTTCTCGACTTGATCGTGTGGGAACGAAGCGAAGTTTTCTTCCTCAAGAAATTCTCCGATAACGTGCAACTCGGCTTCTACTACACCGGATTTTCGATCTCCGGTGTTCTGATGGCGCTGCCGAATTCGTTTGCCCATGCCGCCAGCGCGTCGCTGATGGTGGAGCGCGGACGCAATCCCAGCGCATTGAATCGCGCCGCGGCCGCCTCGATGCGCTACATGGCCATGATGGTCTTCCCCATGGCCGCGGGACTCGCGGCGGTTAGCGGTCCGTTGATCCGCATCCTTTATGGTCCCCGATATATTCCGGCGATCCCGGTGTTCGCGCTGATGGCGCTGCTGGTGATCCCGAAGGCGTTGGTGGGTCCCGCGCAATGGGTGCTGCGCGCGGTGGAGAAGCAGGCGTTCATGGTGCGCTGGATGATCGTGGGCAGCATCGTGACACTCGGCGCCGACTATTTCTTCATCCGCCGCTATGGCGCGCTCGGTGCGGCGTGGGGCAATGGAATCGGGCAGTTCGCGGCAGTGGCGGGAATCTGGTTCTACGCGCAGCACGAGGAAGGTCTGCCGATCCCTTGGAGCGAAATGGCGCGCATGGGCGGCGCGGCGGCCATCATGGGCGGGATCGCGTATCTATGCACGCTGCCGTTTTCGATCCTTCCCGCCGTCTTGATCGCGGTGCCGGTGGGTATCGTAACGTACTTGGCGTTGCTGCGCGCCCTGCGCAGTTTCGCCGAAGAAGACGGGCCGCGCCTACGCGACCTCGGCTCAAAGCTTCCCGGACCTCTGCGCGACTGGTATCTCGGCGGGATGCGTTGGATTCTCGACTGACCTTACGCGCGTCTGCGGCGCGCAATCAATCCGACCAGCGCGCTCGCTACCAATCCGAGTGTGGCAGGTTCCGGCGTCAGTTCGAGTTGCTGGTTCGTATTGGTGGCGTCGTACTCCACGTAGTAGGCAACGCGCGTAAAGTTGCTGTCGATCAGCGAGGAGTTGTCGATCTGATACGAGGGAACCGAGCCTGCCGTCGGCTGGAAAGCATAAACCAGCGTATAACCGCTCTCCTGAAGCCCGGGACCATCAAGGCTGATGCTTGATGAACCATCGTTGCTCAGAGACTGATCGTTTACGAACGCTTCAATCTCCTTGACGTTCATCGAGAAGAGGTCGCCGGAGAAGGTCCAATCCGTATTGTTTCCATTGGGATCGTTTCCTATCCCCAAGTCGCCACAGCAATTGTTATCGAAGGCGTTGTAAGCGAACACGGTGTTTCCAAGTCCGTTGCCGATTTGCATCGAACCGTAACAACCCGTCCCGGCTGCTATCGTGTCGTAGCCTGTGGACCAGCCCGGACTACCGTTGAAACCGTAACAGTCGGGCCAAAACTGGACGAAACCAGTGTTGAACCCCGTACCCGTAGCGACGCCCACTACGTTGGAAAAGACATTCATGTTCGATACGGCGACCTCGTTGAAAACGTCCGATTCTTGCGAGGGAACACCGATCTGCGTTGGGTTAGTGGTGAAGGCGTTCATCGAGACCGAAACCCAAGCAATCGGACCGGCATAAGCGCTAAACGAGAGTCCCAATAGTAGAGTTGCCAAGCCCAGAGGTTTCCCAATGTAGTGTCGCATACGGCAAATCCGAGCAGGTACAGAACCAAGACATAAGGTCTTTAGATTCAATACGACTGTATCCACCATGTGCAACAGTTTTCATCTTCTTTCCGATATTTTCGCCCTAATGCGACTTAGTAGTCCCGGTTTTGCATCGTCAGGACCGTCTGCGGACCGGCCGGCGCACCCATTCGCTACCGCGAATGGTTCTGACAACGGCAACACGGCTTACGCGTAATTTAGGACTCGCCCGCGACTTCCTGCAGTGCGTTGATCCACCGCCTGCGGTACACTTTACTTCTGATGAAACGCTCGCTTGGGATCGCCCTTCTTGCGGCCGCGGCCGCATTCGTTTGCGTCGCCCTTCGATACAATAGCGCCGCGGTTCACGCGCAACCTCGACCCACCGCGGCCGACAATCCGCACGTCGCGCTGGGGCTGGCACTGCGCAAACTCGGCGTTTCGGCGACGTTCATGCAGGTCGCCGCGCATCCTGACGACGAACACAACGCGCTCTACGCACTGTTTGGACTCGGCATGGGAATGCGCGCGATTTGCCTGCAAACCACGCGCGGCGAAGGCGGACAAAACGAAATCGGCCCGGAGCTTTTCCGCGAAATGGGCGTGCTGCGAACGTCCGAGCTGCAGAGCGCGCATCGCATCGACGGCGGCGAGCAATATTTCACCCGCGCCATCGACTACGGATATTCCTTCGATCCCAATGAAGTGATCGGCAAGTGGGGACGCCAGGAAATCATCGGCGATTTTGTGCGCTTGATCCGCACGCTGCGTCCCGACGTCATGCTGACCATGGGCATTCAGGGCGGCGGCGGCGACCGCGCGCACGAAGCGACAAGCGTGTTGTCGCATGAAGCGTACCTGGAAGCCGGCGATCCCACAAAATATCCCGAGCAGATCAAAGAAGGACTGCACGCGTGGCAGCCGCGCAAGCTCTACATCGCCGGCGGATTCGGCGGAGGACGCGGCAATGCGCCGTCCGGCAACATGACGCAGGTGAACACGGGCGCCACCGATTCTCTGCTGGGACGAAGCTACAACGACATCGGCAACGAAGCGCGGTCGATGCACAAGTGTCAAGGCATGGGCAATTTCACGGGTGGCGGACGCGGCGGCGGTGGTGGCGGCGGTCGCAGCTATCGCCTGGCGGAGAGCTCGCTTCCCGGCCAGTTGAACAAGAACGAATCGGGAATGTTCGACGACATCGACACGAGCATCACGGGCATCGCGCGTTACGCCGGCCCGAATCCGCCGGCGGGTTTGACCGCGGGACTCGCGAAAGTCGCTGACGCCGCCAAGCGTGCGCAAGCGGCATTCGATGCCGGTCGCGATGCCGATACCGCTGCTCCCATCGAAGAAGGATTGAATGCGATCCGTGCGTTGCGCGAAGGCCTGAAGAATACGACGTTGTCAGCCGACGCGCGCTACGAAATCGATTTTCGCTTGAATCAAAAGGAACGCGATTACGAAGACGCGGTGATCGCCGCGCACGGAATCACGTTTGAAGCGATCGCCGGCGACGGGTTAGTTGTGCGCGGGCAGCCGTTGCACGTATCGGTCACGGCGCAGAATCACGGCGCGACGGATGTTACGGTGCACGCGGAGGTCGCGGGGATCGAGAACGCAACATGCGCCGCGGGTCCTGCGAAGAAAGACGGCACATTCGCTTGTGCCGCCAACGGCCGCGTGCCCGCGAGCGCCGCCATCACCTCGCCGTACTTCGACGACGATTACTGGAAACATCCCGCGAATCCCGCCATCAACAAGTTCGCGCCGGGTGTGCCATTCGGGATTCCCTTCGCGGCATCGCCATTTCATGTGACGTTCCACGTGAAAACCGCCGCGACCGAAGTATCGAAGACGGTGCCGATCCAGTTCCAGTACAGCAAAGATTCCGGCGAAAAACGGATGGAGTTGAACGTGGAGCCGGCGTTCTCGGTGCGTGTCGAGCCGCCGCTCGCGGTTTTCCCCGAGCACGCGGGACCGCGCGAGGTCCACGTGACGGTCGTCAATAGCACGAAGGGCGCGTCGCGCGCGGACGTGTCGTTGGAAGCGCCCGCTGGATGGAAGGTATCGCCCACAAACGTGCCGCTCGAATTCAAGAGCGAAGACCAATCGCTTTCCGCACGCTTCGAAGTCACCGCGCCGCCGCAGAGCAAAGCAGGTTCGTACAAGCTGCGCGCCGTGGTCACGTCGCCGTCCGCGGCGGGTCAAAAATTCTCCACCGGCTATGAAACCATCGAATACCCGCACGTGGAGCGCCGTCAACTGATGCTTCCGGCGGAAGCGGAATTGAAAGTGATCGACGTAAAAGTCGCGCCGGGTTTGAAAGCCGGGTACATCAACGGGTCCGGAGATCTCGTTCCTCCAGCGATCGAACAGTTGGGCGTGAAGCTCAACTTCATCGAGAGAGACGAACTCGCGTCCGGCGATCTTTCCAAGTACGACGTGATCATGACCGGCGTGCGCGCCTACGAACGCCGCGACGATTTGGAGAAGTACAACCAACGCCTTCTCGATTACGCCGAGCACGGCGGCACCGTGATCGTGCAATACAACAAAAATGAATTCAACCGCGGGCAGTATGGACCGTTTCCGGCGCGCGTGGGACCGGGCCGCGTCTCCGATGAGAATGTGCCGGTGAAAGTTCTCGTTCCTAATCACCCGGTCTTCAATTTTCCGAACAAGATCGGTCCGGACGCCTGGGCGAACTGGGTGCAAGAGCGCGGACTCTATTTCCTCGGCGAAAAAGACAAGCGCTACGTCGATCTGGTCACGATGACCGACTCGTTCCCGGACAATCCCGGCGAAAAGCTCGGGAGCTTCGTGGAAGCGCGCACCGGCAACGGCCGCTGGATCTACCTGGGACTCGCGCTGTGGCGGGAATTGCCGGCCGGCGTGGACGGCTCGTATCTGCTGCTCGCAAATTTACTGAGTCTTCCAAGAGCTCCGAAATGATTTGGATTGTCAAGAACGGCGAACCACGAGTCCCGGAATCTTTTCGAAATGACGCATGTTTAGCGTGGCAACAGCATACCCGCGTTCAAGAGCGGAAGCACCGATTGCCAAGTCGTCGAACGCAATCTTGATCCCTTTCATAGCAAGCTCTGCGCTGATTCGCCCGACAATTTCACACGTCTCGCGCGTTACAGCGTGAACAGGAAAATGACGCAGCAGTTCTTCGATGAATGCCTTGCGCCGCTCGCGAATCTCAGGCCCGTTGGCCCTATAGACTCCGTGGACGAGTTCCGCCACGGTAACAGCACATATAGCCACATCGATTTCACCAAACATGCGTCTTATGTCGGTGAAAAGTTGCTCGACAGTCTGCCCTTTTCGTTCAGCAGCGATGATAATGCTGGAATCGATGGTCAGTCCCAGGATGGAGGGTTCCATTCGCCTTGGCGGCTCCTAATGCCGTCCTCGACATCCGCGGCGAATTCACCGTCCAGTGTCACGTTCGAGCCACTGGCGCGCGCAGATGCGATACACTCGGAAATCGGACGCCCCATCGGCTTGCTGGATCGAATGACCGCGACCGGTTGATGATCGTGCTCGACCAGCACTTCAGCGCCTTCGCGGACCTTGGCCAGCACGTCGGGAAAATTCCCGGCGACCTCGGCTGCGGTCATGTGCAATTGAATCATTGCAGTTATCATACCATCGCTCAACAAATAGGCGCGCGGGCGCATGAGTACCGGTTCCCGCGCTGATTTTAACACTCACATTTCACCCAGACTGAGACAATACCAACCATGGAACTTCTTGATGTTCTGCTGGGACGCCCGCTCGCCTCAAAGGAAGCACGCGCGGAACGCATCGGTCCCATGGCCGGCATTCCGATTTTCGGTTTAGATGCCCTGAGCTCGGCGGCCTACGGACCCGAAGCCGCGTTGACGCTCTTGATTCCGCTGGGCGCGGCGGGCGTCGCGTATATTCTGCCGATCACTATCAGCATCGTGATCCTGCTGACCATCGTTTATTTTTCCTATCGGCAAACTATCGAAGCGTATCCCGGCGGCGGTGGATCGTACACGGTGGCGCGCGAGAACTTGGGACCTTCCGCGGGATTGCTGGCGGCCTCCGCGCTGATGATCGACTACGTGCTGACGGTGGCAGTGGGAATTTCCGCGGGCGTCGGCGCGCTGGTATCGGCCGCGCCGAAATTGCAATCGCACACGCTGGCGATTTGCTTGGGGATTCTCGTGCTGATCGTGATCGTGAACTTGCGCGGCGTACGCGAGGCGGGCGTGGTGTTCATGATCCCGACGTATTTGTTCCTGGGATCGCTCTTGATCATGATCGCCATCGGACTCATGAAGACGCTCTCGTCGGGCGGTCATCCCACCGCCGTCGTGGCGGCGCCGGCGATGCCCGCGGCGGCCGCCGCCGTGAGCGCGTGGATGCTGTTGCAAGTTTTCGCGAGCGGTTGCACGGCGATGACCGGCGTGGAGGCGGTCTCGAACGGCGTGAGCGCCTTTCGCGAGCCGACCAACAAAAACGCGCAGCGTACGCTGACCATCATCATCGCCCTGTTGATCGTACTGCTCGCCGGCATCGCGTATCTGTGTAAGGCGTACGGAATCGGCGCGACGGATCCGGGGAAAGAAGGTTATCAAAGCGTCTTGTCGATGCTGCTGGCCGCCGTCGCCGGGCACGGCTGGTTTTACTATGTGAGTATCGGATCGATTCTGCTCGTGCTGTGCCTCTCGGCCAACACCGCATTCGCCGACTTCCCGCGCCTGTGCCGCATCATCGCGATCGACGGTTACTTGCCGCACGGATTCTCAACGGTGGGACGCCGCCTTGTTTTCACGCAGGGAATTTGGGTGCTCGCGGCACTCTCCGCGCTGCTGCTGACGATTTTTGGCGGCGTCACCGATCGCTTGATTCCGCTGTACGCGGTTGGCGCGTTTCTGGCGTTCACGTTGTCGCAAGCGGGCATGGTGGTGCATTGGCGGCGCCATGGCGGAGAGTGGTCGCACATCTTGATCAACGGCACGGGCGCTATCGCGACGGGAATTACGGTGGCCGTTGTGCTCGTCGCGAAATTCGTGGAAGGCGCGTGGATCACGCTGCTGCTGATTCCCACGATTCTGGCGGTGATGCTCGCGGTGAAACACCATTACGAGCGCGTCGCCGAGGAAATTGCCTCGACCGAGCCCGTCGATCTCACCAAGATCGAGCCGCCGATTGTCGTGCTGCCCGCGTATGTCTGGAATCGCGTGACCCGCGAGGCGCTGCGCTTCGTCTACGGCATTTCACACGAGATCCGCGCGGTGTCGGTGGAAGCCGAGGAAAATTCCTGCTCGGCGTTTCGTGATAACTGGGCGCGGCTCGCCGAACAACCCGCGCGCGACGCGGGACTGCCGCCGCCCAAGCTTGACGTGATCACGTCGCCGTACCGGCGCGTGATGCGTCCGCTTTACGACTACATTTTGCAGTTGGCGAAAGAAAACCCCACTCGCCAAATCGCCGTGGTGATTCCGGAGTTGGTGAAGCGCCGTTGGTATCACAACTTGATGCACAATCAGCGCGCCGCGATTTTGAAAACGTGGCTGCTGGTCGGTGGAAACCGCAACATCATCGTGATCAACGTGCCGTGGTACACCGAAGGCTGATGCTACAGTTCGTCCGGTAACTCGATCGCCGGACCGATCAGCGGCGCGACGTACTCACGATAGCTTTCATCCACCGCGCCTACGCCCGGCAAATATCGCCGCGGCATGGTGCGATGTTTCCCCGCCACTCTCGCCAGCGGCACGGCGACACACTCACAGCGGTAGCGTTTCGATTGCGCACGGCGAAAGCCGGCCATCACGGCATCCTCGCCGGCGAGCGCCAGTCGCACGGCGAATGCGCCGGCCATGCGTGACTCTTGCCAATCGACGGGAGACACGGTCGGCGTAAACGCGCGGCACAACAGTCCCGGTTTTTCGCTGCGGGCGCGAACCTTCAACCGTGTGCGCACCAGTTCCGCTAAGTGAATCGCCACGTTGCTGGCGAGCGGACGGCCCCAGGCGTCGCAATTCGCGCCGCCCGAGGCGACAATCACGCGCCCCTGGTGATCGCGCACCGCTTCGGCGACCACGCCCATCACCCAACCTTGGCGCGTCAACAAGCGATCCACGCGCGTCAGGAACTCTTCGCGGTCGAAGGGACGCTCGGGCGTATAGATGAAGTGCGGCGCGTCGCCTTGGCGGCGGCGTGCCAGGATCGTTGCGGCGGCTTGCCATCCCGTGTCGCGGCCCATCACTTCGCAAATGGAAACGGGCGTCGGCAACGAGCGTTGATCGAGTCCCATGTCCCGCACCGCCAGCCCGAGAAAACGCGCCGCCGTCCCGAATCCCGGCGTGTGATCGGTCAAGGCGATGTCGTTGTCGATGGTCTTGGGAATGCCCACCGTCGCGAGCTCGTAGCGTTCGGCGCGCGCGGCCTGCGAGATCGCCAGCGCCGTGCCCATCGATCCGTTGCCGCCGGTGTAAAAGCAATAGCGGATGTCGTGCGCGCGGAAATAGGCGATCAACTCGCGCAAGTGCGCACCGGTCACCTCGCCGCGATAGCAACCGATCAGCGATCCCGCTTGTCTGGCAAGCTTCGTCAGCCGCGAGGCGCTCCCGTCGAGCAGATCGATCCGTTCGCGCCCGCCCAATCCGCCGCGCGCCGCCCACAGCTTGCGCACGCCGCCACGCCGCGCGGCTTCAGCCACTCCCAATAAACTGGCGTTCAGCACCGCCGTAGGACCGCCGCCGTGAGCGAGAAATGCATTGCCGCCAGCCATCGACGCTCATCATATCGAAGCTTCTTTGGATCGAAGCCGCGTATCTAACGATTGCTCCTTGGCAAGACGCCGCACGATACAATGAAATTTGTGCCGCGTTCCCGCCGAATTCTGACGATTCCCAACGCTTTTACGATGCTGCGCGTGGTTCTGTTGCCCGCGATCCTTTGGTGCATCCTGGAAGAGCGTTTCGATTGGGCGCTGTGGATGATGGGCGTGTGCGGCATCAGCGATTTTCTCGACGGCTATCTTGCGCGCCGCTGGAAACAACGCTCGCGCTTCGGGATGGTTCTCGATCCCATCGCCGATAAGCTGCTGCTCAGTTCCTGCTTCCTGACGCTGGCGATGTCCGCGCAGATTTCCTGGTGGGTTTCAGGATTGGTGCTGGCGCGCGACGCCGGAATCATCGTCACGGCGGTGGTATTGGTGCTGACGACGAACCTGCGGCAATTTCCGCCCAGCGCCGTCGGAAAACTGAACACCGTCGTGCAACTGGCCGCGATTTACGCCGTGCTGCTCGACGTCGTTTATCGCGGATGGCTGTGGCATTATTTCCGTGTGGGCCTGATGTGGCTGACACCGGCGCTGGTGATGGCGTCGGGATGCCAATACGCCTGGTTGATGATCAAAAAGCTGAGCCGCGAGCGGAAACCGCTCGAGGAATTGGATCAGGACGAAAACGGCAAGCGTTAAGAAGGACCGCAGGCGCTCGTTCTTACGAGAGCGCAACGGCGCGGCGCACCACATCCTCCGGCGCCGGATTCAAGTCGAGTAACTCAATCGCCTCGCCGCGTTCCAGGGCTTCTTTCAGGATTCCCGCCGCCACACGTGCGGCGCGTTCATCGGTGAGGTCGCGCTTGGCGTTTTTCTGATACTCGCCCCACGCCGTGTGCGGCAGCGCCACCACCACGCCCGTTCCGTTGACACGAAATTTCACGTCCACCGTGTCGCTGTGGCGCAAGGAAATCGCCGTTTGCAGGTAGACGAATCGGCACTGGTAGTCCTGGCCGGTGAGAGAGGATTGCGCCTTGAATTCCCGGTAGTTCATCCCGCTATTGTCTCCATGTGTTATAGTACCGCACAGCCGGAGCTTTTGGGACGGCGAGCAACTCGCGATGCCTTCAGTGACCACCAAGACCAGCGTCCCCGTTCGCACAGCCGCGGAACGGCCCATCGACTCGATCGCCCAGATGATGGAGACGCTCACGTCGTGCGCGGACGGCGCGGAAATCGCCGCCCGCCTGACGAAAGCTTTGGTGGAACACTTCGGTGCGGAACTGGCGGAAATCTGGTTGTTCCCCGTAGCCGCGAAAAGCAACAACGCTGCGCCGGAATCGGCCACCGGCACGGTGCGTTTGATCATCCCGAAGGTGGAACGCGTCGCCGCGTCCGCAAGTTCGGGCGACGCTCCGCCGCCCGACGCCATGGCCGGCTCGCGTTGGATGCTGGCGCATGAGCCGTTTATTGAAAACTCCGACGGCCGGCATTTGCTGCTGTATCCGATTGCCGGGCGCGAGACGCCCCTCGGCGTGTTGACCGTGTATCGCACGGATACCTTCCCACAGGCGGCACTCGAATGGGCGCGCCTCTTCGCGGGCATCGCGGCGTCCACGCTCGATACCGCCCGCGTGCTGCAAGAGAATCGCAAGATCATTTCGCAACTGCAATTCATCGTGGAAGCGAGCCAAGTGCTGAACTCCACGCTCGACTTGGCGGAGTTGCTCGACCTGATCATGAAGCTGGCGCGCCGCGAAATCGGCGCGGACCGCGGCACGGTCTACATTGTCGATCACGAACATCGCCAGATTTGGACGATTCTCGCGCAAGGACTCGAGCAGACCGAAATCCGCTTGAATTTCGGACAAGGCGTGGCGGGATTCGTCGCCGAAACCGAGAAAACCTTGATCGTCGACGACGCCTACACGTTCGATCGTTTCGATCGCAGCTTCGACGACAAGACCGGCTATCGCACGCGCAGCATTTTGTGCCTGCCGATCCGCAATCGCAACGGCGGCGTCGCGGGCATTCTGCAATTGTTCAACAAATTCTCGGGACCCTTCACGCGCGAGGACGAGGAATTCCTGAACAAGATGTCGTTGCACATGGCGCTGGCTCTCGAAAACGCGCGCCTGCACCGCGAGATGGTGGAAAAGAAGCGCCTGGAACGCGAACTGCAACTCGCGCGCGGAATCCAACGCAACTTGCTGCCGGAAGCGCCGCCCGTGGTGCCGGGATACGAAATCGCCGTGTCCAACGAACCGTGTTTCGAGGTCGGCGGCGATTACTACGATTTCCTCTCGCTGGGGCCGAACACGCTGCTGCTGGTGATCGCCGACGTGGAAGGCAAAGGCGTCAGTTCGGCGATGGTGATGTCGAACCTGCAAGCGACGCTGCGCGCGCTGGTGATGCATCTGCATTCGCTCGAAGTGATCACGCTGTCGCTGAATGAAATGATCCTGGCCGACACGCGGTCCGGAAAGTTCTTGAGCTGCTTCCTGGGATTGGTCGACACGGCGCGAGGGGGACTGCATTACATCAACGCCGGACATGTCCCGCCGCTGGTGTTACGCAAGAACGGTGAAACGCAGAGCCTCGAAGCGGGCGGCATGCCGATCGGACTGTTTCCCTCGGTGGAATACGAGCGCGGCTCGGTGAAACTTCATCCGGGCGACATGCTGTTGTGCTGCACCGACGGAATCGGCGAAGCGGCCGATGTGAACGGCGACGAATTCGGCGCGGAGCGTTTGGCGTCGACGGCGCGCAAGTATCAGCACTTGTCGGCGGCGGAAATGTGCCAGGAAGTGGTCCGCGAAGTCGGCGAGTACTCGCGCGGCGGGCCGCACATCGACGACAAGGTCTTGATGGTCGTGAAGGTTTTGGAGCTGCCGGGCGGCGAAGAACCTTCGTAGGCGAGACTCAGGCAATTCCCAATTGCCGCCGCATTTCTTCGTCTGACAATTCCAAACCAGCCGCCTGTTGCGCACGCGAGCGCGCGATAATCGACAAGAACCTCGGATTCGCGCTCAAAGAAAGCGATTCCGCATCGGGTCCTTCGATCGAAACCACGACCGCGACGGGTTTGCCGCTTTCCGTCACGACAAGCGGCTCGTCGCCTGCTTCGCGCGCGGCCGATGCCAGCGTTTGTGTGGCGTCGGCGATGTCGATGGTTTTCATAAGTCGAAGATCTCTCCGCCGATTCGAACTTTGTCGCGATCCTTCACACCGACCGCGCGAACGTGAACTGCCGGAGTTTCTCCTTCCTCTACATCAAAGTATACTCGGAAACAATCGATTCGGAGTTCCCAGGGTGCGATCGGATTTTCGCGCATTGGCTTGCGATTCCGGGTCGGAACCGTCGGCTCGTACGCCAACTGCTGAACCACGGTGTCGGCGATCAATTTCCGGTCGCGAGCAGTGAAGGCCCTGAGATGGTCGACGGCTTCTGGCGCGTAGAGAATTTGGTAAGGCAAGTTTTGTTTCCCTCAAGCCCCGTGCTCCAGCCATAGCAAGCCCGCCGCGACTACTGCGAGCACCCACATCACCGGTTTCACCTCGCGACTCCGTCCCGCGATCGCGTACAACACGGCGTGCGATAGAAATCCCCACAAGATTCCTTGCGTGATGGAAAACGTCAGCGGAATCAGGACAATCGTGAGAAACGCGGGGATCGCGTCTTCCAGGCGTTCCAGCGGCAATCGCGCGATGCTGCGGAACATCAGCGCGCCCACGAGAATCAGCACCGGCGCGGTGGCGAACGCCGGCACGCTCGCGGCGAGCGGCGCGACGAACAAGCAAGGCAGAAAACAGAGCGCCGTGAAAACCGACGTCAGTCCCGTGCGTCCGCCCATCTCGATGCCCGCGGCGCTCTCGATGTACGCCGTTCCCGACGACGTGCCGGCCAAGCCCGCGCCGAGCGTCGCCAGCGCGTCGACGATCAAGCCTTGACGCAGGTTCAGCGGGTTCCCCTCTGCGTCGACGAGATCCGCGGCGTGCGAGACGCCGACGAACGTGGAGATGGAGTCGAACAAATCGGTGAAGAGAATCGAAACCGTCGCCGGCAACAACGACAATTGCAATGCGCCGCGAAGGTCGAGCTTCAAAAACACGCTTGAGAAATCGGGTGCGCTTAACAAATGCTCCGGCAGTTTGGCCAAGCCCATCGCCGCGGCGACCGCCGTCACAATCGCGATTCCACCGAGGAACGCCAGCGGACTCTTGCGTTGCAGCAACCACACCGTGACCGCCGCGCCGGCCATCGCGAGCCACGCGGGCGCGCCGAGTGGTCCCAGTTTCACGAGCGTCGCGGGATCGGCCACCACAATCCCGGCGTTGCGCAATCCAATGAACGTGAGAAATACGCCGATGCCCGCCGCAGCGGCAATCCGCAACGACGGCGGCAAACCGCGCGCGATGCTTTCGCGAATCGGCGTGACGGAAATCATCAGAAACAGCACGCCGGCCCAAAAGATCATTCCCAGCGCGGTGGGCCACGGAACTTTGCGTCCCAAGATGATGCTGAACGTGAAAAACGCGTTGATCCCCATGCCGGGCGCGACGGCGAACGGCAACTTGGCGTACACACCCATCAGCAGCGTCATCGTGAAGCACACCACGACGGTCGCGGTGAGCACGCCTTGGAAATTCATTCCCGTTCCCGGCGTCGAGAGAATCGCAGGATTCACCACCACGATGTAGGACATGGTGAGAAACGTGGTGAATCCGGCGATCGCTTCAGTGAGAACGTGACTCTTTGGGGTCGGCGTGTTCACGTGTGCGTTACTATACGTCAGGTCGCAAAAGCCCGCTCTGCTATAATTTTCCTTTATGGCTCCCATCACGCAGCCGAATGCCGCTGAGCACGAAACCAATCCGCTAGAAGCGCTGCAAGCGCGCTTCGACGAAGCCGCGCGCCGCCTACAACTTTCCGAAGGCATGTGGAAAGTGCTGCGGACGTCCACGCGCGAAATCACGGTCCACATTCCCGTCAACATGGACGACGGCCGCTTGGAAGTTTTCACCGGCTATCGCGTGCATCACTCGCTGGCGCGCGGTCCGGGCAAGGGCGGCATCCGCTACGCGCCCGACGTGTCCATCGACGAAGTGCGCGCGCTGGCCTCGTGGATGACGTGGAAGTGCGCGGTCGTGAATATTCCGTTCGGCGGCGCGAAAGGCGGAGTGATCTGCGATCCGCGCATCTTGAGCGCCGGCGAGCTGGAGCGCATCACCCGCCGCTACACGGCGCAAATTCTCGAATTCATCGGACCGGAGCGCGACGTCCCCGCACCCGACGTGAACACCAACGAGCAAGTGATGGCGTGGATCATGGACACGTACTCGATGCACGTGAACCTGACGTCCACCGCCGTCGTTACCGGCAAGCCCACGAGTCTTGGCGGATCGCTGGGACGCCGCGAGGCCACCGGCCGCGGCTGCATGATTGTCGCGAATGAAGCGGTGGCGGTGCGCGGCATGAAACCGCAAGGCACGCGCGTGGCCATCCAAGGATTCGGTAACGTCGGCTCGATGGCGGCGTTCCAGATGCGCGATCAAGGCTACAAGATTGTCGCGGTGGCCGACATGTACGGCGCGGTGTACAACTCGAACGGTCTGGACATCGACAAGTTGTTCGCCTACGTGCGCGCCAACAACGAAGTGGTGGGATTTCCGGAAGCCGAGAAGATCGATCGCGCCGACGTTCTCACTTGCGATTGCGACTTGCTGCTGCCGGCGGCCACCGAAAACCAAATCACCAGCAAGAACGCGAACTCGATCCGCGCGAAAGTGATCGTGGAAGGCGCGAATGGTCCCACCACCGCGCAAGCCGACGACATCTTGCGGCAAAAAGATATTCTCGTCGTGCCGGACATTCTTTCCAACGCCGGCGGCGTTACGGTCAGCTACTTCGAGTGGGTGCAAGACCGCCAGGGATATTTCTGGACGCTCGACGAAGTGAACACGCGCCTGGAACGCATCATGCGCTCCAGTTTCCACGACGTGCACGAAGCCGCGCAAAAGCACAACGTAAGCATGCGCATCGCGGCGTACATGCTGGCGATCGATCGCGTGGCCAAGGCCATGACGATCCGCGGGATTTACGCGTAGCCAGACCAGAACTGTCTGCGCCAGCGCATGGTTCCGACAGCGCTGTCATATACTGAAGTCGTGACCACCGTCGCGCCTGCAACACCAGAAGAACTCGCCTCCGCGCTCGGCGCGGCGAATCGCGACGGCCAGCGTGTCCATTTTTCACTCGAGCGCATGAATCGCGTGCTCAAGTACACGCCCGACGATCTGACCATCTCGGTGGAAGCAGGCATCACGCTCGGCGCGATCAATCGGCTTCTTGGCGAGCATCAACAGTGGTTGCCGATCGGCGCGCCGCGTCCCGATCGCCTGACGGCGGGCCAGGCGCTGGCTGCAAATCCGAGCGGTCCTTTCCGATTGTTCTACGGCACGCTCCGGGACATGGTCGTAGGTGTGCGTTTCGCGACGGCCGAAGGCGCGCTTGTGAAAAGCGGCGGCGAAGTGGTGAAGAACGTCGCCGGATACGATTTGGCGAAACTCCTCATAGGCTCGCGCGACACGCTGGCGATTCCCGTGCAAATCAATTTCCGCGTGCATTCGCGGCCGGCGTTCACCGAAACGTCGGTGCTCACGTTCTCCTCGGCGGCCGCGGCGCTCGAAGCGCGCACGGCAATCCAACAATCGCCGCTGAGGCCGCTGGCGATGGACTTCATCAGCGCCGGCGTCGCGGACGCGAAGACGTGGACGCTGCTCGTCGCTTACGGTGGAGTCGAACGCGTGATTGAACGTTATCGCCGCGAGTTGCGCAGTGAAGTTACTCTCAGGGGAGCGGACGAACAACGCCTGTGGGATTCGGTCTGCGATTTTCCGGCCATCATGGAAGATCGCGGCGCCGTGCGGGTGCGTGTGGCCTCAACAATTACCCGTATCGGTTCGTGTATTGATGCGCTGCCGGCCGACGCGGCGGTCTCACGCGCGGGAACGGGCGTGACGTATTTCTATGGCGTATCCTTCGACCAAGCGAAAAGCGCACTCGAGGGCAAGGCGGAATCGGTGGCGCTGGAATTTCCCGCGGCGCCCGAAGCACCTGCGCACTATGGCGCGCTGGCCGCGCGATTGAAACAAGCATTCGATCCCAACGGCATTCTCGCGGGAGGCCTGTGAGCGGATTCGGCGCCGGCGACAAGCCAGTCTACGAAGACTATTCCAAGTGCATCCATTGCGGATTGTGCTTGAACTATTGCCCCACCTATCGCGAGCTGCACTTGGAAAGCGATTCGCCGCGCGGACGTATCTATCAAATGATCCAAGTGGACGAAGGACGCCTGGAGCTCGGCGACAGCTTCGTGGAGCACATGGACCTATGCCTCGATTGCCGCTCGTGCGAAACGGCGTGCCCAAGCGGCGTGCACTATGGCCGGTTGATCGAGGCGGCGCGCGCGCAAATTCATCTGCACTACAAACGCCCGCTGCTGGAACGGATCGGCCGCAAGCTTTTTTACGAGCATTTGCTCACGAGTCCCGCGCTGATGAAACTGTTCGGCTACGCGATGGTGTTTTATCGACGCAGCGGGTTGCGCGATTTGCTGCGGGCGTCCGGTTTCTTGAAGGAATTGGGACTCGCCGACGTGGAAGCCGTCGCGCCCGACGCGGAAACGCCGTTTTTCTTCTCACAAATCGGTAAAGTCTTTCCGGCAACGGGCGAGTGCCGTTATCGCGTCGCGTTTTTTGCCGGTTGTCTCGCTAATGTGACGCACGCGCGTATGAATGAGGCGACCGTCCGTGTGCTGCAGGCGAATGGATGCGAAGTCGCCGTGCCCACAGGGCAAGGATGTTGCGGTGCACTGCACGTCCACGCCGGTGTGCGAAATGTGGCGCGCGATCTGGCGCGGAAGAATATCAATGCGTTTCTCGCGGGGGGCTTTGACGCCTTCATTACCAACGCCGCGGGTTGCGGGTCAACGCTGAAGGAATACGGCGAACTGCTTCCTCACGATCCACGGGCCGCGGAGTTTGCCAAGAAAATGGAAGATGCAAGCGAATTCCTCGCGCGCGTGGGACTCACGCAGCGTCTTGGTCCCGTGGCTGGAGTCGCGACGTATCAAGATCCATGCCATCTCGCGCACGGACAGCGTGTGCGCTCGGCTCCGCGGGAGTTGATCCGCAAAATCCCCGCATTGCAGTATCGCGAATTGGCGCACACCGAGATCTGTTGCGGTTCGGCCGGTGTCTACAACGTCATGCACAGCGATCTGGCCATGGATTTGTTGCGCAACAAAATGTCGGATGTCGCGGACACGCGCGCGGATGTCGTGCTCACCGCGAATCCCGGCTGTTTGTTGCAACTTCGCGCCGGCGCGCGCTTGTTTTCGGAGAAGCATCCGCCGCGAGTGCTGCACGTGATGGAATTACTCGACGAATCGGCGAGGGCCGCGGAATGATCGCTGTCCTTTTGGCCCTGCTCGCCGCAGGCTCGCCTGATCCCACGCTTACGGCGATCCATAACACGCTGGAATCGTCGCGCCAGAAGCTGGCCGCGAAATCGCCCGCGCCCTACTTCATCGGATATTCCGTCACCGACGTCGAGTACGTACAAGTGTCGGCGTCGAACGGTGCGATCGAAAATGCTAGCCGCAATCGCTCGCGCTGGCTCGACGTTTCGGTGCGCGCCGGAAGCTACCAACTTGACAACACGCATCGCGTGCCGGGCGAGCAGAACAGCGCGTCGTTCACGTTTCCCTTGCGAGGTCCGCAAGACGGCGGCGAAGTTCTCGACGCCGCGCTGTGGCGCGCCACCGAGCGCGTCTACAAGGACGCGGCGCGACGCTACCTGCGCGTGGATGCGGCCAAAGACGTGCGCCTCGCCGGTGAGGACAACTCGCCCGATTTCGCCAAGCCGCTGCCTGAAGATGTCACGGCGTGCTTGGCGGCAACGCCCGCGTCGCTTGGCGACAATCCCGACGCGCAGATGGAAAAATGGAAGGCTTCCTTGCGCGAGTGGTCGGAGATGTTCCGCCGCGAGCGTCACATCGTGAATTCACACATCACTCTTTCGGTGCGCTCGGCGACACGCTACGTGGTTTCCACCGACGGCCTTTGCAACATGGAGCCGTCAGTGTTGTTTCGCATCGGCTTGCTGGCCGAAGGCAAAGCGCCCGACGGCATGGAATTGAACCGCTTCGAAAGCTTTGAAGCGCGCAGCGCCTCCCAACTCCCGGCCACCGCGCAAGTCGTGGCGAAGATCGCGCTGATGTCGGCGGACGTGAAGGCGCTCGAGAACGCGCCGGTCCTCGAGCCGTACTCGGGTCCCGCGATTTTGTCGGGGCGGGCGGCCGCGGTTTTCTTCCACGAAGCGCTCGGCCATCGCGTGGAAGGCACGCGACAGCGCGAGTCCGATTCCGGGCAAACTTTTACTCATAAAGTCGGCGAACAGATTCTCCCGCCGTTCATCAACGTCGTTGACGATCCGACTCAATCGACATTCGGCGGAATGGAGTTGATGGGCGCGTACGGTTTCGACGATGAAGGCATTCGCGCCGATCGCGTGGACATCGCCGGCAAAGGAGTGTTGCACGGATTCCTGATGTCGCGCACGCCCGTGCGCGGTTTCAGCGCGTCGAACGGCCACGGCCGCGCCGAGCCGGGACAAATTCCCGTGGGGCGTCAAGGCAATTTGATTGTCACGAGCGATAAGAGCGTTCCACGCGAGCGCCTGCGTAAAATGCTGATCGACGAAGTGAAGAAACGCAAGAAACCGTACGGACTTCTTTTCGGCGACGTGGAAGGCGGCTACACACTGACGCATCGCTTCGTCGCGCAGGTATTCCAGGTATTTCCATTGATGGTATGGCGCGTCTATCCCGACGGACGTCCCGACGAATTGGTGCGCGGCGCGGAACTTGTCGGCACGCCGCTTGTGACGCTCGGAAAAATCGAAGCGGCCGGCGACGATCCGCAAGTTTTCAACGGATACTGCGGCGCGGAGTCGGGCTACATTCCGGTTTCGGCGGTGGCGCCGTCGCTGTTGATTTCGGAAATGGAAGTGCAGAAGAAGGCGCGGTCGTACGATCGTCCGCCGCTGTTGGCGCCGCCGGCCGACGTGGACGCGCACACACCGCCCGACGCGGTTCTCGACGCGATGAAAGACGAGATGAAGCGCGGCACGAGCGAATTGCGCTTAGGCGATCTCGAACGGCCCTACTTCATGGAATATCGCTTGGCCGACGTGCAGCGCGTAGAAGCGGCGGCGTCGATGGGCGCGCAGACGGAGTTGGCCGTGCAATCCTACCGGCCACTCACGGTGGGCGTTCGCGTCGGCGATCCGCAACTCGACAACACGAATTTTGCATCGTCCGCGGAGCCGGGTGCGGGAACGGGCGCCAACGAGCAGTTCACGATTTCGCTCGACAATTCCTACGCGGCGCTCCGCCAAGATTTGTGGATTGCCACGGATCAAGCGTACAAGCGCGCGCTTTCGTCGCTCGCGGCCAAGCGGGCGTATTTGCAAACGGCGACGCGTGAGGATCCGTTGCCGGAGTTTGGGAAAGCGCCGGCGGGTCTCGCACCGCACGTGCTCCCACGAAGCCGCCTGGCGGACGACTTGGCAGGCACGTGCGCGCAAATGACGCGAGCCGTCTCCGCGCGGCTCCGCGGCAAACCGGGCGTCGTGGCGTCGTCGGTACGCATCAGCGTGGATGCCGCGAATCAGTATTACCTGAACAGTGAAGGTACCGAGTTTCGCGATCCGCGCGGGCTTCGTACGTTGCGTGCGTGGGCCACGGCCACTACGCCAGACGGCCAGCGCCTGCGCGGAGGATTCGCGCAAATCGATCGCGCGAGAGAGTATGCGGCGTGCCAGGATGCTGACGAAAAAGCGTTTGGCGATCGCTACGTTGCTTCCTACAACGAGTTGATTTCGGCGGCGAATGCGCCGCAAGGCGAAGAGTACGTCGGTCCCGTCCTGATGGAAGCGGACGCAGCGGCGGAAATGTTCGGGACACTCTTGCCACCGGCGATCGTCGCGCGCAAGAGCGTGCTCACCGACAATCCTGTGGTCACTGACGCGAACCGCGAGTTGCCGAGTTTGAACGGTCGCGTACTTCCGCCGTCGTTTGATGTCAGCGATGCGCCCGCGGACCGTGATTTCCCCGACGATGAAGGCGTTGCTCCGCAACCGGTGCACGTGATTGAAAAGGGAATCTTGAAGCACCCGCTGAGCGGACGAGTGCCGGTGAAAGGCGCCACCGAATCGAACGGCCACGCGCGCGCGAATCCGGGCGGCGCGGCGCTACCCGCGCCGACAAATCTTCGCGTGGAAGCCGGCGGCACGCTCGGCGACAGCGATTTGAAACAAAAGTTGCGTGCGTTGTGTCGCGAGCGCGGCCTGGAGTACGGTTTCATCCTGCGACGATTCCAAACCGCCGGGTCGGTGGAAGATTTTTCGCCGGAAGATTTGAATGATCCTTCGATGGAAGCGGCGTTCTCGGGATCCGGGCGCGAGTCGGCGCTCGAACCGCTCAGTTTGTGGAAAGTATACGCGTCCGATGGCCGCGAGGAACAAGTGCGTGGACTGCTGCTCACCGATCTGCGGTTGTCCGTGCTGAAAACAATTCTCGCCGCCGGACAAACGCGCGCGACGTTCTCGGGTTTCTACACGCCGCCATCGTCGTTGACGTTCGGCGTGCTCGCCGTGGGAGTGAGCGAAGGTCTGCCGATCACGGTCTCGGCGCCTTCCGTGCTGTTCGACGAATTGGAATTCCGCCCGCAGCGTCGCGCGCCTTAGTAGGATGATCCAATGAAACCATTCCGGCTGACCCCCGCGGCTTCCGCGCACCTGGACATCGTGCGTGGAATCTCGGCGCTGGCGGTGATGGCCGGCCATCTTCGGGCGCTGTTCCTGGTGGATTACAGCGACATTCGCGGGACGCGCGGCCTTTTCGAGAAGGCGCTCTATTTTCTCACCGGCTTCGGTCATGAGTCGGTAATGGTTTTTTTCGTCCTGAGCGGATTGTTCATCGGTCCGGCCGCGTGGGAAGCAATCACCAGCGGCCGGTGGTCGTGGAAGCGCTATGCCGTGAATCGCCTGACGCGTTTGTACATTGTGCTGATCCCGGCATTGCTGTTGACGATGGCTCTCGATCGCGGAGGGCAACGCCTACCCGGCGCGGAACTCGGCTATCACCGGCCACTGCCGAACTACGGCGGATGGACCGTGGCAGAGCGGACCGGCATTCCCATCCTCCTCGGCAACGCGGTATTCCTCGAAAGCATTGAGTGTCCTCCCTACGGTTCCGACGCGCCTCTGTGGAGCTTGAGCTACGAATTCTGGTACTACGTTTTGTTTCCCGTGCTGGTTCTGGCGTTGGTATCTTCGGAAACCACGCTGCGCCGGGTGATGTGGGCAGCGCTCGCGATCTTGGTGGCGTGGTTTATCGGACTGAGCCTAACAATGTATTTCTCGATTTGGCTGTTGGGGGTGCTGGTGGCGATGCTTCACGCGCGCCGGCCGGGGCCGCTTCGTTGGAGCGGGCTGAGAATCGCCGTATCGGGAGCAATCTTGGCAGGTGTTCTCGCGTTGGTCCGCGCGGGAAGGATGCCGGCGGACGCGAGCGACTACGTCGTGGCCGTGGCGGCGGCCGTTTTCGTGAGCGCATTGTTGCGAGCTTCAGGATCGTGGCTGGTGCAGAGCCCGGAAAGCCCGTACGCGCGGGTTGCGCATTGGTTCGCCGGCTTTTCCTACACCCTTTACTTGATCCATTTGCCGATCCTTGTGTTCTTGCACGCCGCTTTGATTAGCGAATCGCGCTGGCAACCGACACTCGATCGCTTGGCTGGCGTAGCGGCCATCGGATTGGGAGTTCTGGGGTGTTGTTACGCCGTTTCGTTGGCGACCGAAGCGCAGACGGCGCGGGTGCGGAACATGCTGCTTCGCTAAGCGCGTCTTGCGGCCCTTCGCGCGTCCGCGATATCATGAACGTCGAGGGCTCTTTGCCATCCTTTAATTCCGTTTTTGTGGATAAGGCGTTGCGCGTAATTCGCCGCAAGGCGGACGCCCTGGCGGGACGGTTCTATCCGCTTCAGGAAACCCTTGACGCGATGGCCGCGCGTCCCTTCGAATTGCATCTCGAACTGACGAATCTCTGCAACGCCGACTGCGTCTTCTGCCCGTACCAGTTTCAACAACGCGAAACGCAGTTCATGTCCGACGAAGTCTTCCACAAGGCCGTTAGCGATTACGTGGCAATGGGAGGCGGCTCCGTTGGATTGACTCCGATTGTCGGCGACGCCCTGATCGATCCGAAATTCCTGGATCGCGTGCGGTTTCTCCGCTCGCAACCAGAAGTGGATCGCATTTGGCTGACCACCAACTGCATTCTGCTCGACAAATTCGGCGTCGACAACGTGCTGAAGGCGGGCCTTGACTCGGTGAACGTCAGCACCGCCGGTTTCGACGCCGAAATGTATAAGCGCGTGTACCGGAATGCGTCTTACGAGCGAATGCGCCGAAACGTGGTGGAGTTGGTGGAACGCAACGCCGCGCTGGGATCGCCGGTGGCGATCACCATCGCGCTGCGGCCGGACCGTCCATTGAGCGATGTGATGGCCGACAAGGATTTTCAGCCGATTCTCGCGCACAAGCCGCAACTCGATTTCACCTGGTCGTTTACGTCGGCCAATGGGCGTATCACGCGCGACATTCTGCCGCCGGCGATGAAACTGCGCGTCGTGCGGTCGCGGCCGGAAGCGTGCGTCAGCACGTTTAACGGCCCGATCGTGCTGCCGGACGGCAATCTCATGGGATGCAGTTGTGTCGCGGCCATGGATGCGGTGAAGGACTTGGGGATCGGCAACATCCTGCAATCGCCGCTGGGGGAAATTTGGACGGGCGGGCAGATGAGAGGTCTGCGCGAGAGCTTTTCCAAGGGCGGCTTGAATCCCACCTGTTCGGGTTGCGATATGTACCGCGATCTGGAATTGTACCGGACCAGCGAAGGACGTCGCCGTGCCGAGTTGAATCGCGCGCGGGCGCGCGGAGAACACGTCAAATCGGAAGCCACACCGGCCGGGCCGTTCGCCGGAGGATAGGCGATGATTACCAGCGGAACCGCAGGAGTTCCAACGGGAGCCGGGCGGTGCGCGCGCGGAGAACTGCGAGAATGAGGGCCATCGCGGTGATGTTCAGAATCAGCCCGCCGTATACCAACGATAGGTCGGAGTCGATATTGCAGCAGCGAGCCAGGACGATGGTGGCGAACAAAGGCACGCTGGGATGCGCGTCGGGCGCCGTGAGCGCATGATAAAGCAACCGTTGCACGAATCCCAGAAGCAGCATCCCGATCCCGACGCCCCACGCGCCAAAATTTGCGTAAAACTCCACGAGCTGCGGGAAATTGTAGGATGTCGTTCGATCAAACTTATCCAACAGTCCGTAGCGGTGCCCAAAATCCTGCCCTAGAACTTTACCCGGCTTGTCCGCGTAGATCACGCGCGGAATCAGCGACCAATACAAGTCCGCGTACGTCGCTCCGTTCCAGAAGGGAATCACGTTCGGAGTCAAAGACTGCACCGCGGCCAGCGTGGTGATCTGATTCATCCGCTCCATGGTGGCCTGGAAAGAGTCGTAATAGAAGTTCTCGTCCGTCTCATAGCCGCGCCGGATCAGGTCGCCGTAGAGAAAGCAACGATCAATCACACCAAGATTGGATTCGGGATCCCAGGCAATCGCGCGGAATTGGGTTTTCACACCCGATACCGGAATTACGAACAACGCCACGACAATGGCGGTTTTCCACAAAAACTTCCGGCGCACCAGCCAATAGGTTCCTACCACGGGCAGGAAGTGCTGCACGACGGGGCCGATGCCGCCGCCTGAGATGTCGAGGACCGCCATGCCGGGAATGAGAACGAACAACACACCGACCGAAGGACCGCGGAGCCGTCCTTGCAGATAATAGTAAAAGAGTAAGGCGAGTCCGAGACTGCCCAGTTGCTGGCAGATCTGTCCGAGGCTCTGGAAGCGGACCGGAATGTAAGCTCGGAATTGGACGACGATAATGCCTGTTGCGACAAGAATCCATCCTGTACGGACGCCCGTTTCATCGTCTACACCGTCGCGCATCCGCGGGATCTTTTCCAGAAAACGAGCGCCCGGCAAAACATAGAATCCAATCAACAGCATAGCGAAACCCAGCAGGATTAGCACTTCCGAATCGGTGACCACTGGATCGGCGATCGACGAACTGGAAAAAGGCAAGCTGAACTTGTCGTCCAAGAACACCGGGATAATGAAGTAGGCCGAAAACAGAAGCGCATAAAACGGCATAAACGGCAATTCAGTCTTGCGGCGCACGACATGAATGATCAGGGGAATGAAGGCCACGAAACTGCCGATAGACGCCACAAGGCGGAGCGTTGGATCTAGGTCGGGGCGCCCGAAGACATTCAACGCGATCACCGCAATCACGGGAGACGCCAGTGTGAAGAAACGAACCGTCCGGGAGGCGGCCCGCGGGTGCTCTGAGCTCTCAACCGCCGATAGGGGCGGGAACCGAGCCGCCGAAATGGGCGCGGATGGAATGGAAAGGCTCATGGATTCAATCGACTCGAGACCATAAGTCTATCATTCCTGTCCCGCGCCGCTGACTGAAAACCTCTCGCGGCCGTGTATAGCTTTGCGACCCTTCAAGCACGCGCTACGGCTCGGTAAAGGGCGGCGCCGAGCCGCTGAGAAAACGCGTCAAAGCTAAATTCCGCATCCCTGATACTTCGGCCGGCGCGGCCCATTGCGGCACGCAGCGATGGATCGCCGAGCAAACGCACGATGACCGCCGCGATGGCGTCCGGATCGCCGGGGTCTACGGTAAAACCGTTGATGCCATCCCGAACAATCTCACCACTGGCATCGCGGTTGCCGGCAACACACGGTAACCGATATCCCATGGCCTCCAAAAAGACCAACCCGAATCCTTCCGCGCGACTGGGCATGACGAAGATGGTCGCGCGGCGATACAGGCGATCCTTATCTTCTTCGGAAATCAGCCCCAAGAAATCAACACTGGAGTCCACACCGGTTTCGGCCGCCAGTGAACGGAGACGCTGTAAGTCGTCGCCGCCACCCGCAACCACGTAGCGCACAGTGGAAAACGACCGCAGAATCTGCGGCAGAGCGCGGATCACGGTGTCCTGACCTTTGTATGCCTCTCCGGCGGCGGCGCGTCCCACGGTTAGAAGTAAAGGAGCGTCTGAAACGGGGCTGGGGTCAGCGTCCGGTGGATCGCCGACGCAGAGACCAACCACCTCGGTCCGTTCCGGGCGTATCCCGTTCGAAGCGCAGAGGCGATCGCGCGTGAATCGGCTGTTCGTAAGCACCACGTCGGCTGCGTGAAGCGCCAACCTATAGAGGGGCGTTTGCCGAGGCCAAATCTCGATGCCGTGCCCAAACAGAGCGTAAGGGCGTCCGGTGACGGCCTTCCAAAACAAGGCCAGCGGAAACAAATTCCGGTGCGTGACCAAGAGAAGATCGTATTGCCGGCCCAAGAAGGCACGAGAAGCCCCCAAGACGAAGCGCGCCAAACGGCCTTGGAAGCCGTGAAACGGCGTCTCGCCGGAGCCGCACACGCTTCCCTCCCGATCATGGACAGAAAAAAACTCGGCGGTGAAACCGGGATGCCGCGCCATGACCTCGGCGATGCTCCGATTCACCAATTGAACGCCTCCGGTGCTACCGAAAGCTTCGGTTACGAGGACCGCCACTCGCAACGGTTTTTCGGAAACAGGCTGGGGAACCATGCTAGGCCGTTGCCAATCCGCAGAGGACCAGGAAGAGCATTCCGTTGGCCGGCAGTTGCAAATTGAAATCCACCATGCTGTGACACAGCATTCCAAAAATTCCCAGCGATACGCCAAGGATTACGCCGAACTCCGGGTCGCTGTCGTTCCACAAGCGCGGAATCAGCCATGCGCTGAGCTTCCACAGGAACCACACCATCATCAAGAATCCGGGGAGTCCGGTTTCGAACAGCACTTGTAAGTAGTCATTGTGCGTTTCGTTCCAGCGCAGGTCCGACGGCTCGATGCGAAAGCGTGGATAGACAATCCAAAACGTACCGAGGCCCGTGCCGGTCCAAATGTTGTCGCGAATCGCCGGTAAACTCTCGCGCCACACCAGTGTCCGGCTGCGGATTCCCAAGCGCCGCGCCGAGGTGGAGAAACTCGAACGCAAGACGGTCATTCCCACGCCCGCGCCAAACGCCGCCAGCAGCACGGCGGCGACCGCGACGATCGCCGCGTTGCGCATTTGTCCCCGAAACGCAAAGAGGAAGCCGAGAAATACGATCTCCGCCACAAACGCACCCAAGCCGCCGCGCGACCGTGAAAGAAGCACGGCCACGAACATCGCCGCCGTCAGCGAGAGCATCACAAACGCCTTATCGCGGCGCACGGTTCGTCCCAGGATCAGCGCCAACGGCATCAGCACCACCATGATCGTGAATCCCGCGAAGTGATTCTTGTTGGCGTAGGGGCCAAAAAACGGCGCAGCGGTTTCGCGGAGCCAGTAAAACTTGTGCGTTTCGGTGAAATCCTGCGCCAAGGCGAGAATCGCCACCGCCGCGCCAAAAACCACCAGCACCACCGAAAAGATACGCTTGCTCTCCGGACGATCCACGGTGTTCACCAGGACAAAGAACAGCAAGAAGTCGGTGATCAGCGTCAGCAGGGCTTCGCGCGTGGCCGGCAGATAGACGGTCCGCTTGGTGAGATATTGCAGTCCCACCCAACCGATGAAGGCGATCATCGGAGGGAACAACGGATTGCGCCGCAAGCGCAGACTTCCGCTCAGCAAGACCGATCCGGCCCACAGCGCAAACAACAGCAGCGATCCCATGCGCACGATCGCGATGCTCCAGTATTCCACCGCGCCATACGCCAGCACAGCAAACATCTGGAGAAGCAGAATGCCACCAAAGCAAATGCGGCGGAGAATCACTCCGCGATCGGGAGCGTCGACCCAAGCGCGCGCGGGCGCGGCGGAGGTCATGGATTTTCCTCCGCCGATCCCGTCACGTCGCGCATGGTCACGTTGTCCAGCCAGAAGGTTCCGGCGAGCGTTGTGGACACCGTCGTGCTGCGCAGATCGCGCGCCGGCCCGACGAGCACCAGCGCCGTTTTTGCCGGCGCGGTGAATTCGAATGTGTCCGCGACCCAATCCGACGTCTGGCTCACTTCATGTCCGTGGGCGAGCGGCGGCATTCGCAGATCGAGATGCGTGTCCCCCACTTCCATGCGGACGCCCACACCGCCTTGGATTCCTTCGGCCCGCAGATAACTCGTGACTCGATAGCGATGTCCGGGCTCGACCGGCACGGCTTGCTCCAACCCCACGTTGATGATTTTTGCGGTGCCGTCGAAATTGAAGCGCGCGGACAGCCGGCCTTCCTGGACGATGCTAGGATCGAAAGTCAGCATCACGCCCGGGGTTTGCGCCCACGTCCAGTCGAGACCGAAGTCGAGAATCGCCGATTCGAAGCCGCCGTTGTTGATCAGATTTCCAGCGGACTCCGCCGCGGGCGGGCGCGCGCCGGGGTTTTCGTCCGTGGCGCCCTCCGGTGACGGAACCGTCGCGAGCAACTGCATCATCTGCGCCCAATCGCGCTTAGCCGCTCGCGAGCGTTTCAGTTGGTCGGCCGGCGATTTGAAGAGCAGAAAATCGAAATACGGTGAGGCCAACTTCGGAGCAAACGGCTGTCGCCGCGCCATGATTCGATTCCATACCAATTCCGGCTCGCCCCGCTGATTCCCGGCCAGAAAACTCAGGAAGCCGAAGTCCGAATCGTTGTCGGGCGGAATCAAATGGTCGAGCAGAAGACGGGTGTCGGGAATCAGCTTCCATCCCAAATCGATCGCCGCCAATTCGCGGCTGGGATCTTCCTCGATCGCTTGCTTCCAGGCGTCCAGCGCCGAAGGAATGTCGCCGGCCTCGGCGCGAATGTTTCCGGTGGTCCAGGCGACTTGCGGATTGCGCGGATCGTGGCTGCGCGCGATGTTGACGCATTCCACCGAATCTTTCTTGCGTCCAAGGGAATCGTAAGCCGTGGCGAGATCCATCCAATATTCCGCCACCCCGGGATTCAACTGTACGGCCACGCGCAAGGTGTCGACGGCGCGCTGCGGATCATAGGAATCGAGCGAGAACATGTACTGCCGCCCGAGCATGTCGCGATACTCGGCGCGATCGGGCTCGAGCGAGATGGCGCGTTGCAAGTTTTCGATGGTGGGATCGCTGGCCAGCCGTGCCGCTTTGCTGTGTCTCCAGACTTTCGGGGCGAGAAACCAGAGGAGGCCGATCAGGGCGCCGCTGAGAGCCAGATAGGCCACAGGGCCGCGCAACGGAACGCGATAATACGTCTCCGCTGCGCGATGATGCTGAAGGACCGGCTGGGATTTTCCACCCGGCCGGCCCATCGAAGTCGTGCTGGAATCAGTTTCCAGGGACGTTGGCTGTCTCCCGATCCGGACGGCCGTAGCCGTAGTAACCGTAATAATAATAGTAGTAGTAGCCGTCGACCGCGAGGTTCAAATCGTTCAAGACCACGCCCAGCAGCCGGGAATTGACGTGTTCCAGCAGTTTCTTGGCGCGGCGCAATGAATCGCGCGTCGAGAATCCGCTGCGGCTTACTAGCAGCACGCCGTCGGTTTGCACCGAGAGGATCGTCGAATCGGTCACCGAAAGCAGCGGCGGCGAATCGATAATCACATGCGAGTATTCCTCGCGCAGATCGTGGAGCAGCTTGCGCATCGGCTCGGACGAGCACAACTCGGCGGGATTCGGCGGAATCGATCCGGCCATCATCACCTCCAAGTTTGGAATCAGTCCCGAAGGCTGAATGCAATCGGAGAGGGGCGAGTTGCCGGTGAGATAGTGGCTCAATCCCGGCATTTCGTCGCGCGACTTGCGCGATCCCATCAGGTGGCGATGCACCGAAGGACGGCGCAAATCGGCGTCCACCAGCAGCACGCGCCCGCCGCGTTGCGCCAGCGTGATCGCCACGTTAATGGCGATAGTGGTCTTGCCTTCCGACGGCAATCCGCTGGTCACGAGAATCGTGCGCGGGGGCATGCCGGAGTTGGCCAACAGCAGCGCCGTGCGCAATGCACGGAAACTCTCCGCAATCGAGGAATGCGGATGGCTGAGCGTTACGGTTTCAGGACGGCACAGGCCGACAATCGCTTTGGTGTCCTTGTCGCCGGCCAAAGTCTCGGTTTCGCCGGGCGCCAATTCCTTGTGCTTGCTCTTGCCCAAGCCATAGCCGGAGTAATAGGCGGCGCGCACCAAGCCCGGGCTGATGCCGGGGATCACGCCCAAGTTCGGCAGGCCGGCCATTTGCTCCACATCGTCGGGCGTCTTCACGGTGTTGTCCAGGAAGTCGCGCAGGAACGATGCCGCCAAGCCCATCATCAATCCCACCACGATGCCCAGCGAAATGTTCTGTCCGGTGCGAGGAAGCGACGGAACGCCGGGAACCTGCGCACGATCGACGATGGAAATATTGCTGGAGCTTAAGCCCGAGCCGATGCGCGCTTCCTTCAAGCGCGTCTCCATGTTGTTGTACAGATCGCGATAGCTGTCCACGTCGCGCTTCAGGATGTTGTACTCGATCAGCTTGTTGCTCTCCGCCTGCGCCTCGCCCTTGACGTCGGCGAACATCTTGCGGATGCTCTGCTCTTTCTCCTCCGTCAGCTGAAACTGGGCTTGCACTTGGGAGACTTGGCGTTGCACTTCGCGGTCCAGGTCGGTTTGCGCCGCCTCGCGCTGCGCTTTGGCCTTGATGTACTTCGGGTGATTCACGTCGTACTCGCGCTGCGCTTCTTCAAACACCTGGCTGGCTTCGCTGAGTTTCGCTTGCAGCGTGGAGAGCGGCGAGGAATCCTGAATCAAACCCGTGGGACCCGATTGTTGCAGCACTTTCCACTTGGATTCCGCGGCGCGGCGGTCGGATTCCGCCACCATCAGCTGTTTGTTGGCGTCGTCCAAGCGATCTTTCGTGGTGCTGTGATCGTCGTTGCCGTTGCTGAGCATCAAGATCGAGTTGGCGCGCTCGTAGGCCACCAGCGCCTCTTCGCTCTTGTCCAGTTTCACGCGCAACTCGTCGAGATTGCGCTGCAGCCATTCGCTGGCCTTGATGGTGCCTTGAACTTTCGTTTCGAGATTGTGATTGATGTAGTTTTCCGCGAGCTGATCGGCGATCTTGGCGGCCAGCACCGGATCGAAACACATGAAGTGGATTTCCACGATCTGGCTGCCGCGGATGCGCGTGACACGCAGGTCGCCCAGGAAACGCCCGATCAAACCGTTCGTCTCGGCCTCGCTGCGCGGACGCAGCGGATCGGGCGCCGGTCCGGCTTGCTTGCCCACGAAGCCCTCGTTGGACGCCAAATGCATGCCGTCGATCGTTTGCAGCGCCACGGTATTGCTCTGCAGGATCCGTAACTGCGTTTCGATGAACATTTCGTAGTCGAACGAATCGTTCACCAGATCCTTGAACGTCATGATTTGCGGGGTGGCGCGTTCTACATTGATCTTGGTGATCGCTTCGTAGATTTTCGGCGACTTGATCGAAACCATCACCGACACCAGCGTGCTGCACATCACGATCCCCGCAATCACCCAAATGTTCTTGCGCAGGATCGAGAAATATTTCGCCAGGTTCAACTCCGTGGGATCGGCGTGCGACAGCGCGGAGTTGGCGACCGTCGTCGGATAGCCGGCGCGCGGGGCCTCGGCGGGAAGATTGCTGCCTGGAACGTTTAAATACTTCACTGGGTTAATCCTCTTCTTCTATAAAAACGTCTGGCTCGAACCGTTCCGGGGGCTTGAACGTCTTTCTGAGCGAACAATTGCCATACGCCACTGGCGGGTGGCGCGAAAACTAGTTTTAGTGAAGCGTCAAGCCGGTCACGACGCCCGAACTCATACCGTTGAGGGTTTGCGCGGCGGCATAGAGCGCCTTCAGCCCTGCGCTCTCCGGAACCAGGATGATATCGTTGGCTCGGAGCACAACATCGGGCGCCTCGCGGTGCAGAATCTTCGCGAGGTCCAACGGGATTTGATCGGTCGTGCCGTCTTCTTTCTTGCGCACGATGACGGTAGCGTCTTTCTTCGCGACGCGGCTCAAGTTGCCGCACGCGGCCAACGCCTTCAGCACCGTCCAGGAGTCCACTTCGTTCAGCGCCAGCATGCCCGGCTTGTTCACCGCGCCGCCGACATACACGTAGTCGGTGCGCTGCACCGTGACCACGTCGCCGCCGTGCAGCGTGACGTTGATCTCTTTGTTGTCGGGATGCTCCAGCAAGTCGTGATAGGAAATGGTTTCGCTGGGCGCGGGGACCGTGATTCCCGCCGCGTCGGTGCGCTCGGGATGGCTGACATGGATCTTGGTGCCGGCTTGCTGGGACAGGCCGCCGGCCATCGCCAACGCGGTGGTCAGCGTGGTGCGTCCTTGGACTTGGATCGTCACAGGCTTCACCACGTATCCGGTGATCGTGACGGGCGAACTGCGAAATTCTTTCACTGACACCGTCACCATCGGATTCTTGTAGAGTTTCTGATTGCGATAGGCGTCTTCGATCTCGTGCTGAAGATCCTCGGGCGTTTTTCCCGCCGCTTTAATCGGCTCGCGAAGCATCGCCAGGAAAATGGATCCATCGCCGCGAATGTAGCATTCACGGTTCAGGTCCGACTCGTTGAAGAACGTCACCGTGATCGTATCGCCCACGCCGAGTCTGTAAATCTCGCCGGCCATCAAGGGCGCGACCAGATCGCTGTGCGGAGCGTCCGCGGTGGACGCGCTGGGTGTCGATGCGGTTGGTGGTCCGGGGGGAACCGATGTCTGGCTCGCTAGGTGGACCGGGGCCATGGAGACAGCAAAAAGGCAAAAGGCCAAGCCAAGGCGTGAAAGCATAGCGGTTCTCATTTGGGATGGATTCCCTTCGAGATGGTATTATAGCCGCAACGAGAAACCGAGGTCAAGCGATGTCAATGCACTGTACCTTATTGGTGCGACTCAATTTGATCTTCTTTTGGGGTGTGTCTTTTGGTACGTATTTGCCGGCATTGCCGGGGCCCGTTTGTGCCGCCGCGCAAGCCACCGCCACCACCGTTCACGGAACACTTCCCAGCGGTTCGCGATTCGAATTTCGAGCTCCTGGATCGCCCGATCGCAAATCGGCGGCGGCTGGAGACAAGGGCGCATACTCCCTTTCGCTCGATCCGGGACGGTACGAGGTCATTTGGGTCCAAGCCAGTGGCACAAAACTCAGCGAAATGGTTTGGATCGGTGGAAGCGATGTGACTCTGAACGCCGAAGACGGCGAAGGCTCGAAGCACGCCTCGGCGCAAGAGTTCGATTTGCTCGCCGATTGGCGCGTGACTTCGCCCGACGGCCAAGGCGCCGCCGCGCAAGTGACGATTCAGGCCGAGCTGACCAACGGTCGCACGGAAAACGTAACGGTTTGGGTGCTCAGCGCTTTCGGCGACGAAGAAAAGGAAACCGCGCCGCCGCTGGCGACTACTCCCGACGGCCGCGTCCTGTTCCGCGTGCACGACAACCGGCTGCGTCCCGATCGCGTGGTGGCGCTACGTGTCTCGGCGCAGGCCGGCGCGCGGAGAATCGAACAGCGGCTTGCTCCCATCCTCGAGTTTTCCGCCAGTGGTCACTTGCACGCGATCTATCCCGACAGTCTCATCTTGAAACTCAATCCGTGAGATGATTTTTCCTTCATGAATCCTATCGCCCGCGTGCGTGTGCCCGGATCGAGCGCCAATCTCGGCCCGGGATTCGATGCGCTCGCGCTCGCGCTGGAGTTGTTCGTGGACGTCGCGGCCGTGCCGCGCGTTCCTGGCGACGCTCGCATGAAACTGGGCGGTGCGCACTCCACGGGACTGGCGGACGACGACAGCAACCTAATTTGGCAGGCTTTTCTAGCCACGTTCCGAAAAGCGCGGTGCATTCATCCCGACGTGCAACTCATCGCCGGCAACGAAATTCCTCTGGGTCGCGGCTTGGGATCGAGCGGCGCGGCGGCCGTGGCCGGTGTTGCCGTCGCTAACGCGGTAGGCGCGCTGGGCATGACCGCGCTCGACGTGTTGATGACGGCGGCGGAAGTGGAAGGCCATCCCGACAACGTGGCGGCCTCGGCGCTCGGCGGACTCGCGGTGGTTGCGCCGCCCAAGCAAGCGATTTCGCTCGCGTGGCCGGCGCAGATCGCCGTGGTTGTAGCGTCGCCGGAAACGCAACTGGCCACGTCGAAAGCGCGCGCCGCGCTGCCGGGGACGTATCCGCGCGCCGATGCCGTGTTCAACTTGCAGCGCGCGACGCTTCTCGTTGCCGCCGCAGCATCGGGAAACGCGGGCGCATTGCGGACCGCACTGGAAGACCGCTGGCATCAGCCGTATCGCCAGCAACTCGTGCCGGGACTCGGCGAAGCGCTCGCCCTCGACTTGCCGGGATTGTACGGCGTCGCACTGAGCGGCGCGGGACCGTCGATCATCGCGTTTGTCGATCGCGCAAATCCTGGAGCCACGAAGCAAGCGCTGGAGCAAATCTACGCGACGTTGGGAATCACGGGAGTCGTGCGGGAGTTGAACGTAGCTGCGAAGGGCGCGGAGTCGCTTTAGTCGCTAAGCGTCCTAATCTGAATTGTCAGCGGCCATCTTCAACAATGTTAACGCTCGCCTGATCTGGTTGTGCTATCGTGGCGGCTTCTAGTGGTTTCGGGGACTCAAACATTCCATGGAGGTATCCCAATGAAGTTGCGAAATCTGCTGCTGGTCGCGGTGGTCTGCGCGTTGACTTGCGGACTTACGATGCAAGCCGCAGCCCAAATGGCGAAAAAGCCCGCGAAAGGCGACAAGAACGCCGCGCCCGCGCCGGTCGTTCAACACAACGACGAAGAGTACACCAAGAAAATCCTCGAGTACACGACGGAAAAATATTTCCTCACCGAACTCGTCGACCACTTGCCGGCGTCGGCCACCGTGCCCACGCCCGACAAAACGCTCCATCATATCGTCGGCGCGCCGAACTATCTCACCTATTCGAAGGACATCTACGCATACATGCGTTCGCTCGCCGCAGCCACGCCGCGCGTGAAGATCTTCTCGATGGGCATGAGCGAAGAGAACCGCGAGATGATCTGCGTCGCGGTTTCCGACGAAGAGAACATCAAGAATCTCGACCACTACAAGGAAATCAATGCCAAACTCGCCGATCCGCGCAAGACCACGCAGGCGGAAGCGGACAAGTTGATCGCCGAAGCGAAGCCGATGTACTGGGCGTCCGGATCGATCCACTCGCCGGAAACGGGATCGCCGGAAATGCTGATGGAATTGGCGTATCGTCTTGCCGTTGAGGACAGTCCTCATATTCAATCGATCCGCAAGAACGTGATTGTGTTGATCACGCCGCTGGTGGAAGTGGACGGTCACGATCGCGAAGTGGACAGCTACATGTCGGGCAAGGCGCAGCCCACCAAGCCGCGCTCGCCGCTGCTCTATTGGGGCAAATACGTCGCGCACGACAACAATCGCGACGGCATGGGCATGGGGCTCGCCCTGACGCGCAACATGATGAAGAACTTTTTCGAGTTCCACCCGACGATCTTGCACGATCTGCATGAGTCGGTGCCGTTCCTCTACACCTCCACCGGCACGGGACCGTATAACGCGTGGCTCGATCCGATCGTGGTCGACGAATGGCAGATGCTGGCCTATAACGAGATCGAGGAAATGACCAAGCGCGGCGTGCCCGGCGTGTGGACGCACGGATACTACGACGGTTGGGCGCCGAACTACATGTTCTACATCGCCAATGGCCACAACGGCATCGGACGTTTCTACGAAACGTTCGGCGCAGGCGGCGCCGACTCCGGCCCGCGCACGGTTCCCGCGGGACAAACGCAGCGGACGTGGTATCGTCCGAATCCGCCGCTGCCCACGGTGAATTGGTCGATTCGCAACAACATCAACATGCAGCAGAGCGCGATTCTTTTCTCGATGCGCTACGTCGGCGAGAACAAAGATCGCTTCGTCCGCAATTTCTGGATCAAGAGCCAGCGCTCGGTCGCCAAGCCGGCGAATGAAGGCCCGGCCGCGTACGTCGTCGACGCCGCGCGCAGTCCGTACAACGCCGCGGATCTGGTGAATCTTCTCCACATGCAAGGCGTGGAAGCGCACAAGCTCGATAAAGACGTAACGATCAAGGGCGAGAAATTCGCGGCCGGCTCCTACGTGATCCGCATGGATCAGCCGTACAGCCGCATGGCCGACATGCTGCTCGACACGCAATACTACAATCCCGGCGACGAGCGCCCCTACGACGATACCGGTTGGACGCTCGGCGCATTGCGCAACGTGAAAACCACGCGCGTGACCGACACATCAATTCTCAAAGAATCGATGACGCTCGTACCCGGTATGGCGCATTCCGAAGGCAAGATCGCGGGCTCGGGCACGGCGGCGTTCCTGTTGAATCACAACACCGATCAATCGCTCGCGACATTGCGCTATCGCTTGAAGGACGTGAAGATTCTCGCGGCCGAAGACGCATTCGAACAGGACGGCGCAAAGTACAACGCCGGAACGTTCATCATTCCGGCGGAAGGCAATCCTTCCGACACGCGCGCGCGTCTGCAATCGGCGGCCACGGAGTTGGGATTGGTGGCGGTCGCGACAGGCGCTGTGCCGAAGGTCGCCACGCATCCGACGTCAGCGCCGCGCGTGCTGGTTGTGCACACCTGGCAAAACACGCAGTCGGAAGGCTGGTGGCGCATGGGGCTCGATTTCAACAAGATCCCCTACACCTACAAGTCGGTCCATGAACTGCGCGATGTGGCGAATCTGAAAGACAAATACGACGTAATCATCATCGGACAATTGAACGGCACTCCGCAAAGCATCGTGCGCGGATTGTCCGGCAACGAGCCGATTCCCTACAAGAAGACCGACCTCACGCCGAACTTGGGCGATGCAGCCGATCAGTCCGACGACATTCGCGGCGGCATCGAGCTGGAAGGTATAGTGCACATGAACAAATTTGTGCGCGACGGCGGCTTGCTGGTTCTTTCGCCCGGCGCAGCGGCGATCGCACCGACCTATGGATTGATCGACGGCGTCAGCGTACAGGAACCGCGCCAACTCAACGCGCGCGGCGCCGTGTTGAACGCGCAGATAGCGGACGCGCGCAGCCCGATTGCGTATGGATATGAGCAGAACCTCGCGGTCTACTTCAGCCAGTCGCCGATTTTGCAGGCGAACAACGGTCTCGGCGGATTCGGTGGCGGTCGTGGCGGTGCGGGTGGCGGCGGTGGCGGCGGAATCCAAGGGGTGCCCGCGGGACGCCCGACGGGTCGCGGTCAAGATACGCCGGACAATCCCGATATTCCGCAAGGCCGACCGTTGTACGTTCCGCCCGCAGGTGGAGCAGCGGTAGGCGGGGGTGGGCGCGGAGGACGCGGTGGTCGCGGCGGAGCTGCGGCTGCGCCTGCGGCGGACGATCCATTGGCGGCGGTGCCGGAAGAGTTCCGCGCTCAACTGCGCGCGAACATGCCTCCGCCCGATCAAATGCCGCGGACGATCGTGCGCTTCGTGCCGAACGAAAAGGATCTGCTATACAGCGGATTGCTGACCGGCGGCGCGGAACTCGCCGGACATCCGGCGGTGGTGGATGCGCCCGCGGGCAAGGGTCACGTGTTGTTGTTCGCGAACAATCCCATGTGGCGGAATCAAACGCAGGGCAGCTATTTCCTGCTGTTCAACGCCATGCTGAACTGGGATCACTTGGGCGCGGGTCGCCGCACGCCGGCGCGTCCGAGTCCCGAGGCCAGCGACGACGAGATCCTTCAGTATCTGAACTGGGACAACTGGCAACAGCAGTAGTCACGCGATTGCAACGGAGCCGGAGGTTCGTGGAAACGCGGGCCTCCGCTTGCCATCATGAAGTTACAACGAATCGCCGCTGTCGCCGCCGGCTTGTTGTTGATGGGGCTCTCGATGTGGCTTGAACGAGGGATGGGGATGGCCGGCACTCTCATTTCGGTCGGTATCGCGGGGGCAATCTCTCTTCTTGCTCTGCTGTTCGGCGAGCGCGCAAGAAGGGGCTGGGTCGCGACTAAGAACAAACGATCACCGAAGCGAACCGCGATTTTTCTTGCCCTTTTGTGTGGCGGTGCGGCTCTCTCGATGTTCGACGACCCTGGCGTTGGCCCGAAGGCCTTTGCATTTTTAAATCTAGGACTCTGCGTTTATTTCATTGCGTCCATTCCAGATACCAAGGCGGCCAGCCCAGGAGATTCGCCAACAAGCACGGTCCCATGAGAACGGGCGGACTCACGGGTGCAAGCCGAACTCAAGGAGAACTTCTTCGTGAGGAATGCCCTCGCCGCGCCGCAAGGATGCGCGGGCGCGCGCCAAGGCAGCAGCGGTTTCGCCGTTAACTTCCTCTTCGTCAATAGGGGCGTGCGCGAGGGAGTGCGCCAGCGACTCGAAGAGATCCATATTGTGCCTAATTATACCGCCCGGGAGGAGCGAAAGAGCGGATTGAGCCGCGCGCAGTCCGGACAACGATAGCGAAATCGACCTACACGATACGCGGCGGCGTTTTCGATCCCGGATCCGCACGACATGCAGACATTCAAGCAGCCGGGTTCCTGAATCACCGTCGACGCGCTCGAATCAAACGCGAACGCCCATCCGTATCTCGAAAAACTCGTGCCGAGCGCACGATCGGTGGCGCGGCTCGCGACATTCAGCGCGACGCGCCATGCGTCGAAGAACCATACGGGCAAAGTTCCCAACCATCGCATGCGTCGCGGCAACGGCCCTGGTAGTCGTCCGATTGGCGCGGAAATGAAATTCAGTTTTTCGACAAACGTGAACGAAGTTGAAAGTTCCTTCCACGCGACGAGGCGCACGCTGGTTCCCGATTCGATCGCGTCCTTCAAACTGAGAAAAGAGAATCGCTGAAAATGATCGCCGCCGCAGAACATCGCGCGATAAAGCCAATCGGCGAAGCTCGCGCCCTCCGGCACTGAGACAAACAAGCGACCACCGGGCGCGAGCACGCGCCCGATTTCCGCGATCGCGCCCGCTGCGTCGGCAAAATGCTCCATGCTGTGATTGCTGATCACAAGATCGAACGCGCCATCGCGAAACGGCAAGCGATTGCTCATCGCGACGACGCCACGCAGCGCCGGTGTGCGCGCCAGCTCACGCGCGTCAAGGTCGACGCCGAAGACATTGCGTCCCTCGAGTTGCGAGCGCAGGCTGCCGCTGCCGCATCCGAGGTCAAGGATGCGCGCGTCGCGGCTGAGTTCCCCGAGCCATCGCGCCAGCATTTGCATCTTTGGATTGTAATGCGCGGAATGTAACGCGGGGATTGTAACGCCGGGAAACCGTGCTATCGTTTACACTGCGAGACTTTGCAGGAGAGAGCACTTTGACCCTAAGCGCGTTCAAGACGGACAAAGCCCGCAAGCCCGTCCAAGCCGATAGCGATGACGCCGAACTGCTCGCGCAGATCGATTTCACGCGGTTGCCGCGCCACATCGCCATCATCATGGACGGCAATGGACGCTGGGCCCATCGACGCCGCTTGCCGCGCGCCGCGGGACACTCCGCCGGCGTGCGATCGGTCAAAGAAATCGTGGAAAGCTGCACGCGCCTGGGCATTCCCGCGCTCACGCTCTACGCGTTTTCCGTGGAAAATTGGAAACGTCCCAAGACCGAGCGCGACGTTTTGTGGCGATTGCTGCGCGAATACCTGCGCCGCGAGCTCCCCGAGATTCACGCCAACAACGTGCGCTTCCAAACGATCGGACGTCCCGAGCAATTACCGGATGAAGTGCAGGAAGATATTCGCGGCGCCATCGAAAAAACCGCCGGTAATACCGGGATGGTTCTGACCGTGGCACTGAATTACGGCGCGCGCGCCGAGCTGGTCGATGCGTTCAATTCGATCCTAGAAAAATCGCGGAAAAACGGCGGCGGAACGCATCGCATCACCGAAGAAGATATCGACCGCGCGCTCTATACGAACGGCCTCCCCGACCCCGATCTGTTGATTCGCACCTCGGGCGAGTTGCGCGTCTCGAATTTTCTTCTCTGGCAAATCGCCTACTCTGAAATCTGGGTGACCGACACCTTGTGGCCGGATTTCGGACGTCCGCACTTGCTCGAATCGATCGTCGCGTATCAAAAGCGCGACCGCCGTTACGGCGGCTTGAGTCCCAACGGCGAATCGGGAGCCGCACTGCGGCTGGATGGCGCGGGCGGCAACGGCAACGGTCACGAATAGCCCGTGCAGCAAAATCATCTTCAGCGCATCCTAACGGCCATTGTCATGGTGCCCGTGGTGTTGGCGATCGTGATCTTCGCGCCGCCGTGGCTCTTGGGCATCGCGGCCGCGGCGCTCGCCGTTGGCACGCTGCGCGAATATCTCGACATCGCCGAAAAGGCGGACCTCGCGCCGCTGCGGCGGCCCGCCTACGCGATGGCCGCGCTGGTCGTGATGCTCGCGGCGTTCCAGCGCACCATCGCGCTCGAAGCGCTCTTCGTAGCCGTCGCGTTCGTCATCTTGATGATGACCCGCGACCTCGCCGTCACCGCCGCGGGCGCTGCGTCCACCGTATTCGGCGTCTTGTACGTCGCGCTGCCGTTTGCGATGCTCGTGGAACTGCGTCAATCGCCGCGCGGCCAGTGGCTGACGCTCTATGTACTGCTGATGATCTGGATCGGCGACACGGCGGCGTACTACGGCGGGCGTTTTCTGGGACGAGGCGGACGCCACAAACTCGCGCCGCGAATCAGTCCCGGCAAAACGTGGGAAGGAACCATCACGTCGCTCGTTGTTGTCACGGCGGCGGGATATTTTTACATGAAGTATCTGTTCCCCGAGCTTTCTGTCGCCGCGAGTATTTTCATCGCCGTTACGGTGAACGTCGCCGGACAAGCGGGCGACCTCGCCGAGTCGGCGTTGAAGCGCGGAGTCGGCGTGAAGGACTCGGGAACCCTCTTGCCCGGCCACGGCGGACTGCTGGACCGCGTCGACGCGCTGCTCTTTGCGATTCCAGCGCTATGGTACGATATCAAGGTTATCAACTTCCTCCACCGATAATCGCGCGAGGCGGCCACTTCGCTTGAAAAAAATCGCTATTCTCGGGTCCACGGGCTCCATTGGGCGTAGTTGTTTCCGTGTGCTCGATCAACTTCCTGGACAATTTCAAGTGGTGGCGCTCGCCGCGGGCGGAAATGTCGAGTTGCTCGCGGAACAAGCGGCGAAATGCCGTCCCGAAGTGGTTTCCGTCGCGAATGAATCGGATATTCCACGATTGCGCGAGCTCATTGCTCGTGCCGGCGGTCCGCTTCCCGAAATTCTTCACGGACCCGCCGGGATTCGCCAAGCGGCGGCGCACTCTTCGCTCGACATGTTGGTCTCGGCGGCCGTCGGCGTCGCGGGATTGCCCGCCACTTACGACGCCGTGAAGCGCGGCGTGAACATTGCACTGGCGAACAAAGAAGTGCTCGTCGTGGCGGGAGCGCTCGTCACTGCGGCGGCGCGCGAATCAGGCGCGGCGCTCTTGCCGGTGGATAGCGAACATAACGGCGTGCATCAATGCATGCGCGCCGGCCGGCACGAAGAAGTGCGACGTCTGATTCTCACCGCGTCCGGCGGACCGTTTCGGCGAACGCCGCCGCGCGATCTCGAAAACGTTACGGTCGAGCAGGCGCTCAATCATCCGACCTGGAAAATGGGATCGCGCATTACCATCGACTCCGCGACGATGACCAATAAGGGTTTTGAAGTCATCGAAGCATGCTGGTTGTTCGATCTGCACGTCGATCAAGTCGACGTTTTGATTCATCCGCAATCGACGGTGCATTGCCTCGTCGAATACGTCGACGGCTCGCTAATCGCGCAGCTTTCCGTCACCGACATGTGCTTACCGATTCAGTACGCGCTAACGTATCCCGCGCGCGTCACCGGCTGCGACTTGCGACTCGATCTCGACGAATTGCGGTCGCTCGAATTCGAGCGACCCGATCAGGAACGCTTTCCGTGCCTGGGTCTCGCGTATCAAGCGATGCGCATGGGCGGCGCGTATCCGTGTGTATTGAACGCGGCCGACGAAGTGGCGGTCGCCGCGTTCCTCGATCGCAAGATTCCCTACCTGGGCATCGCGCGCACGATTGCAACAACTCTTGACACGATGCATCCTGCCGCACCGAAGTCCCTGGACGATATACTGGAAGTGGATTGTGAGGCGCGTCGTGTGGCGTCGAGCTTGTTGGCCACTTCGCAACTGGGGGCTGCCACGCCTGCGCTCGTCAGCGCATCATAAATACAAAACATGGCCCTGATCCAAAATGCTTTGGCGGTCGTCGTCGTGCTCGGCGTGATGATCATTTTTCACGAGCTGGGCCACTTCCTCGCCGCCAAGTATTTCGACGTCCGCGTGGAAGCCTTTTCCATCGGATTCGGAAAACGCCTCGCGGGACGCCAAGTGGGCGACACCGACTATCGCTTGTGCGCGTTGCCGCTCGGCGGATACGTGAAGATGGCCGGCGACAACATCGGCGAAGGCACCGGCGACCCCGGTGAGTTTTTGTCGAAGCCGCGCTGGCAGCGATTCTTCATCGCGGTGATGGGGCCGGTCTTCAATTTCATTCTCGCCGTGATCCTGCTCACCGGGCTTTACGTGGTGGTTTTCAAGCAACCCGCGTTTCTCGATAAGGCCGCGGAAATCGGATACGTCGCGCAAAACTCTCCGGCCGCCAAGGCCGGCATTCAACCCGGCGACCGCATCACGAAATTCGACGGCATCGCCAATCCCAATTGGGAAATCCTGGAATTTCATGTTCTCTCGAATCCCGCGCATCCCGTCGACACGACATTTGTGCGCGACGGTCAGGAGCACACCGCTACCGTCACGCCCGACGTCGAGGGACGTGAGCGCGTCGGCGTAGCTGGATGGGGCCCGCTGTTGCCCGCGATGGTCGGCTCGGTCGATCCGGGAGAATCCGCTGCCAACGCCGGCGTTCAAGCGGGCGATCGGATCTATTCGGTGGACGGCAAGGTCATCTTGTATCGTCCCGAGATGATCGACATTGTGCAAAAGAGCAAGGGCGCGCCGCTGCATCTGGTGATCGAACGCGCCGGCAAGCGGTTCGATACCACGGTCACGGCACGCAGCCGCGACACGCCGGGCGTGGGACCGATGTGGCGAATCGGCGTGACGTTTCAAGACTTGGTGATTTCCAAATCCCTTCCGCTGCCGGAGGCCTTTAAGGAATCGCTGTCGCGCAACCGCACGTTCGCCATGATGATTTTCGATTTCGCGGGAAAACTGCTGGAGCGGCGGATGTCGCCGCGCTCCATGGCCGGGCCGATCGGCATTAGCCAACAGGCCGGTGACGCGGCACGGCAAGGTCCGTACGATTTCATCACCTTGATGGCGTTCATCAGCATCAATCTCGGAATCTTCAACCTCTTTCCGATTCCTATTCTCGACGGCGGACAGATTTTGCTGTTGCTGATTGAAGGCGCGCTGCGCCGCGACTTGAGTTTGGCGGTGAAAGAGAAAATCATCACCGTGGGTTTTGTATTTTTGGTGCTGTTCGCCGTGTACGTTTCATACATGGACATCGTGAAGTCCCTGCCGGCGCGCTTCGAGAAACTCCTTCCGTAGCCCCCATGCCGGAAGACGCACTGACCGAAGACGACGCCCTCCTTCAACTTTCCCGCCGCGATCTTCCCGCACCGTCGATTGTCGCGATGTCGCGTCAAGAACGGTTGCAGAGTTCCTACCGCATAAAAGTCGCGCTCGTCGGGCATCCGAACACGCCCCGCACGATCAGTCTCGCACTGCTGCGCCATCTTTATTTACAGGACCTGGTGCAAGTGGCCATGACGCCGGGTGCGCCCGGCGATCTGCGGCGCGTCGCCGAGGATGCCGCGATCAATCGTCTGCCGGGACTGGCGTTGGGCGAGCGAATCGCGTTGGCGCGGCGCGGCACAGGGCGCATCACCGGCGCGCTGCTGACGGATCGCGAGATGCGCGTGGTCGAAGCGGCGTTGGGGAGTCCTGCACTGACCGAGGAACTAGTGGTGAAAGCGCTGGGGCTCGAGAGCATCACGGCGGGCGCGGTCGAGCGGATCGCCGCGCACGACCGGTGGTCGCATGCCTACGGAGTGAGGCTCGCGCTGCTGCGCCAGCCGCTGACGTCGCTGGGCCGCGTGCTGGCCCTTGCGCCGGTTGTGAAACGCAATGACTTACTCGAAATCGCCGGCGATCCGCGGATGCCAGCCGATCGGCGGAAGTATCTCACGCGTCTGGCGCAGGCGGGGAAGTCGGCGTCGCGCGGTGGCGGGCGAACTATACACGGCGGTCCCCGCTAAGCTCGGCAATTTCACCACAGAGCGCACAGAGAAACCACTGAGGACACAGAGATGTTTTACCTGAGGTGAACGTTCTCTGTGTCCTCCGTGTTTCTCTGTGTTCTCCGTGGTTACTTGCCAACCTTAACCGGGGCCCTCGTGAATCTAGCGAAATCGCTTGGTCCCCAATCAAGACTTGCGATGGACTTCGCCTGTGCTATAGGATCGTTTTGTATCAACAACCAGCACCTGCTCCACGCGAATTTTTCTGGAGCCGGCTGGGCTTTTCCGGTGTCTATAGATGGCCCGCATCAACGCCCGCGGGGCTGTCATTGTGATGTCGTTGAGGATATCGGAAGCCTTGCGTTTTGCTATATAATGCCGCCCAGTTACAGGACCGCCATTATCTAAAGCCAGGAGCCGCTCGAACAATGTTCAGGAAGTTGCCCCCCGTCGCCGCTTTCCTCCTCCTACTCGCGTTCGCCGCGCCCGTCGCATGCCTCTTCGCCCAGCAAATTACCGACGCTACCGAATACAACGCGTACGTCGCCGCGCTCGGCGAGAAAGATCCCGCCAAGCAAGTCCAGTTGCTCGACGCATATCTGGCCGCGTATCCCAAGACCGTGATGAAGGAGCAGGCGCTGCAGTTGAAACTGCGAGCGTTGCAAGCCACGGGAAAACCAGTTGAGGACACCGCGCGCGACATCCTACAGGTAAACCCAAACAACAATATGGCGGTGGTGGTACTTGCGTACGCGTTCATTCAAACGCCGCCCGCGGAGAACGATCCCGCCCTTCAGGACAAGCTGGCCGCCGCCGAAGCCAACGCGAAACACTTGGTCGATATCGCCAGTTCCATGCCCAAGCCCGATAACGTCAGCGACGATGCGTTTCAAGCGAGCAAGAATACGATGCTCGCCACCGCCGATCAGGCGCAGGCGATCGTAGGACTGTATCGCAAGGACTATGGAGCGTCGCTGGAAGCGTTTAAGAAAGCCGCCGCCATCACACCCAACGATGGCGCGCTGTTTTATCGGATCGGCGACACCATGGTCAAGGAAAAGCCGATTAAGTGGGACGCCGCGCTGTGGGCCTTCGCGCGCGCCGTCACGCTAGAGGGTCCGGGCGCGATGCCGGCAGCGGGCAAACAGCAAGTCGACACGTATCTCACTACGGCTTATACGCGATATCACGGTTCCGAGGAAGGTCTGGCGGACTTGAAAGCGCAAGCCAAGGCCGCGCCATTTCCTCCCGATGGATTCCATATCAAGACCAAGGCCGAACTCGCGCCGCCGCCTCCGCCCGAGCCGGCGATTCCCGACGACGTCACGAAAATGTCTTTCCCTCAGATGGAAACGGTGTTGACCAAGGGCGACGAGAAGTCGAAGGAAGTGCTCGGCAAGCTGAAGGCCGTAGGGGAAATGGACTTTGAAGGCGTGATCGTCGCGTTTGTCGCGCCGCGCACCCTGCACTTGGCGGTGTCGAAACAAGCGCAAGACACGCCCGGCGCGTTCGATGTAGTATTGTCGCTCACCGCGCCGGTGCTGCCAGCGCGCGTGCCGAAGGGCAAGAAGATCGAGTTTACGGGGACGGTAAGGGACTTCAAGTCCGGCCCGTTCGCGCTGGTGCTGGGCGGCGGCAAGATTGTTCCGCCTTCGAAGTAATCGATTAAGCCGTAACCGTTGGGATTGTTGGTGTGTCCCTATTACTGAGGAGCTAACGCAATGTTCAGAACGTTGAAGCCGAGAAAGTTGATCGCACTGGGAGTGCTGCTAGGCGCGGTGATGGCCGTGGCGCAAGCGGCGCAAAACCTTCCCAAAGACGCCGCCGAGTACAACGTGTATTACGCCGCGGTCACCGAAGCGGACCCCGCCAAAAAGATCGCCGCTCTGGACGCCTACTTGGCTAAGTATCCCAACTCCGTGGCCAAGGAACAGGTCCTGGAAATCAAGATGCAAACGCAGTCGACCACCGGCGCGGGCTTACCGGCGCTGGTGGAGACGGCCAAGGCGCTTTTGACCGTGAATCCGAAGCACGAGCGCGCACGCCTGATCTTGAGCTTCGCGTTCCTGCAAGCTCCGCCCGCCGAAACCGATCCGCAATTCCAGCAGAAGCTGGACGACGCCGCAGCCAACGCCAAGGCCGGCATCGAGGGCATCAACGACATGAAGCGCGGCGAAGGCGTCAGCGACGCCGATTTCCAGGCCAACAAGAACGTCACTTCCGGCACGCACTATCGCGTGTTGGGCGTGATTGGATTCCTGAAGAAGGACGTCAATGAAGGCATCGCGAATTTCAAGAAGGCCGCCGAGATGATGCCGAATGACGCGAGCCTCCCGGCGGCAATCGCCGACACGCTGGCGCGTCAACCCCAGAAGGATTACGACCAAATCATGTGGTACTACGCACGCGCCGACATGATCGAGGGCGCGCAGGCGCTGCAAGGCCAAACCAAGACGACGGTCGATTCATATCTGGCGCGCGCTTACAAGAATCGCCATGGTTCCGACGAGGGATTTGATCAGTTGAAGGCCGCCGCGAAGGCCTCGCCGAACCCTCCCGAGGGATTCCACATCAAGACCGCTGCGGAAATGGCTCCGCCGCCTCCGCCGCCTCCCCCCGAAGCGCCGATTCCCGACGACGTGACGAAGATGCCTTTCGGCCAAATCAAGTACGTGTTGTCGAAGGACGACGACAAGGCCAAGGAAGTCTTCGGCAAGCTGAAAGCCGTCGGTGAAATGGGCTTGGACGGCACCATCGTTTCCTTCACCGCGCCGCGCACGGTTAAAGTGGCAGTGCTGAAGAAGACGCAAGAGACCGAAGGCGAGTTCGACGTGATCCTGGTGCTGGCCGCGCCGACCACTGCGGTGCGTGCCGCCAAGGGGAAGTCGATTGAGTTTACGGGCGTCGTGAAAGATTTCAAGGCGAATCCGTTCGCCCTGACACTCACCGACGGAAAGATCCTGCCACCGTCGAAGAAGTAAGCTCTTGTTTTCGGGAGTAGATCGACCCGCGACGTTCCGGCGTCGCGGGCTTCTTTTTTGTGGAGCTTCATGCCTCCACGCGAATTACTCGTCCCGATGAACCACTGGCTTGCTCGACTTCTTGTGGCGGCGCATAACCGCAGTATACCGCTTACCGCCGACCCTGCGTGCGCCCCGCGCCGTCGCGACCCGCGGCCGCCGCCGCGCGTGATGTGGACGGCACCGGCTCGTAGGCGCGTCCGATGGGCCGCGTGCCGTTGAAACCGCGCACCAGCGTCTCGGCCGGCTTATTGCGGAAGTCGGTCGTGAGGTTATATTCGGCAATCTTGCGTGAGAGTGTATTGCGATGCATGCCCAAGGTGCGCGCGGCACGCGATTGATTGCCCTTCACGCGCTCCAAAACGCGGCTGATGTAGCACTTCTCGAAATCCTGGACGATGGCGTCGTAACGGATGCCCTTTTCCACCATTTGTTGTATGAGTGCTTCCAACTGTTCTCTCACGCGACCCCTCCGAATCCTCTATAGAGTTTTTGAACTTCCGGAACGAGACTGCCAAACCTTTCGTGCGCGTTCCAAACCCTGCCAAAAGCTTTGCTGCATCCCCGCCGGCGCACCGGCGGCTAAAGCACGTGAGCCCTGCACCAAGTATGGCGCTAGGCGCGAGCGCTCGGCGATTTCCCGGCCCGGTGCGAACGCCACCAAAGCCAGAACCAGCGCCAGGCTCAGCAACAGACCTTTGACCAGGCCGAAGCTCGCGCCCAAAAGACGATCGGCCCCGCGCAGGCCCGCCGCCTTCACCACGCGGCCGACGATCGCGTTAACGATGGCGCCGGCCACTAACGCAGCCGCAACAATCGCGATGAACGCGGCCAGCCACGCCGCTTCTCGCGACTTTACGTACGGCTCAAACCACGGAGCGATGTCGCGATAAAACCACAACGCGGCGATCACCCCGCCGATCGAGGCGGTCAGCGAAATCAACTCGCGAACCAACCCCTTCAAGAAACTCAACAGCACCGAGATCGTCACAATCGCGGCGATCGCGTAATCCAATCCCGACCAATCCGACATCTACAACTGGCGACCGGTGAGCAGCCGGTACGCTTCCAAATATTTTTGCGACGTACGCTCCACCACGTCAGCGGGCAAAGCCGGCGCGGGCGGTTGCTTGTTCCACGCCAGCGTCTCCAGATAGTCGCGCACAAACTGTTTATCGAATGACGGCTGCGGACCGCCCGGCGAGTACTTGTCGCGCGGCCAATACCGGCTGGAGTCCGGCGTCAACGCTTCATCGCAAAGAATCAGTTGCTCGCTCTCTCCTTCGCCATCCGGCCGATCTCCGGCTCTCGATTCGCCGCCGATCAAGCCCAGCTCGAACTTGGTGTCGGCCAGAATGATTCCGCGGCTCTCCGCCCATTCCGACGCCTTCTTGTATAACGACAAACTCAGGCTCCGCATCTTCGCCGCCAGCTCGCGGCCGGCGATTTTTTCTACTTCAGAAAACGGAATGTTGATGTCGTGACCGCTCGGCGCTTTCGTCGCGGGCGTAAACAGCGGTTCCGGCAAGCGGTCGGATTCGCGCAGTCCCGCGGGCAACGCCATTCCACAAAGCGTTCCAGAAGCACGATAGTCCTTCCAGCCCGATCCGGAGAGATAGCCGCGCACCACACACTCCACCGGGATCATGCGCGCCTTGCGCACCAGCATCGAGCGGCCGCGCAGCAAGTCGGCGGCGGCGCGGAACGGCTCGGGATACTCGGCGATGTTCGCGGTAATAACATGGTTCGCCACAAGGTGCCGCAGTTTCTCGAACCAGAACAACGACGTCTGCGTGAGCACCTCGCCTTTGCGCGGAATTCCGTTGGGCATGACGCAGTCGAACGCGGAAATGCGGTCGGTGGCCACGAAAAGCAGCGCGTCCACTTTTCCGCCGGGGCCGTCGACCCGGCCGGCATCGTAGAGGTCGCGGACTTTCCCGCGCGCCACTAAAACCCAACCTTCCATTTCTGTCAAGAGAATCGTTTGTTCTGCAATCACGTTAGTCGCTCACTCTGGGGAGGGTGTCATTCTAACGAGGAGCGAAAGATTGTCAAGAAAAGATTTAGATGCTTGGAAGGCCCTAAACATGCGGGTTCCAGCGATGTGGCCCCTGGGAACGCCGCGCGCACGAATCGCAAAAACAAAATCGCGAAAAGCGTTTGACGATTTTTTCCGCCGGTGCAGTTGTCTGCGATGGCGGACGGGCCCGTTCGCTGCCGCGAATGCTTCTGATTTGGACACGAGCACACGGCCTCAGCGCGAAACCCAAGCCGGGCCCACGGCGTCCATAGATGGTAGGCTGTCAATGGTCATGCGCGCCGTCAGTATTTCCGCGTCTCCCTCCACCGCGAGCTACTCCGACTCCGTAAATCCGCAATGGGTCCGGTTGCTCGATTTGTTGCAGTTGAACGTGAGCTACGAGCGCTGTCAAGGCGCCGAGCTGTGGACACGGGACGGGAAGCACATCCTCGACTTTCTTTCCGGCTATTGCGTCGCCAACGCCGGACACAATCATCCGCGGATTATCGCCGCGTTGCACGATGAGCTCGACCGCCGCGGGCCCGCCATGTTGCAGAGTCACGTGGCGGAACGCGCCGGGGAACTTGCGGCTCGCCTTTGTCGCCTCGCGGGAGGACGCTTGCGCAAAGTGTTCTTCGCCTGCTCGGGCAGCGAGGGCGTGGAGTCGGCGATCAAGTTCGCGCGGGCCCACACCGGCCGTGGCGGAATTCTCGTGGCCGACAACGGATTCCACGGTCTGACGCTCGGCGCGCTTTCCTTGATGCCCGAGGGAATGTGGAAAGATCCGTTCGGACCGTTTCTGCCCGGCGTCACGCGCGTGCCGTTCGACGATGTGGAAGCGCTACGCGCCGCGCTGGCCACGGGCCAATACGCCGCGTTCATCACCGAGCCAATTCAAGCCGAGGCCGGCATTCGCGTCCCCGGCAAAAACTATTTGCGCGAAGCCGGCGCGCTTTGCCGGCGATACGGTTCGATGTTCGTGATCGACGAAGTGCAGACCGGAATGTTCCGCACCGGACCGTTTCTCGCCGGGCAGCACTTTGCCGCCGAACCCGACATCGTGGTGATGGCTAAAGCGCTCTCGGGCGGATTGGTTCCTTGCAGCGCGGTGCTGATGACCGATCCCATCTACGACTCCGTTTACGGCTCGCTGGAAAAATCGATTTCGCATACCTCGACGTTCAGCGAAAACGGATTGGCGATGCGCGCCGGGCTGGCTTCGCTCGACGTCCTCGAGGACGAGCGCTTGGGCGCGCGCGCCGCGGAGTCGGGCGAATATCTCCGCGACCGCTTGCGCGCCGTCACGCGCGGTCACAGCATGGTCCGCGACATTCGCGGTCAGGGCCTGTTGAACGGCATCGAGTTCGCCGCTCCGCGCGAACTGTTGCTGCGCGCGCCGTTCGAAGCGTTTCGCAAGATTCATCCGGCGATGTTTGGACAAGTGTTGGTCGTTTACCTGTTCCGCGATCACGGAATCTTGACGCAGATTTGCGGCAACAACTTCATGGTATTGAAAGCCGCGCCGCCGCTCGTGGTGGAGCGCGAACACCTCGATCATTTCGTCGACGCCATCGCCGAGCTCGTCGAGCGAATGCATCATCCCGGAAAATTCTGGGCCGAGGCGCTGTCGATCGCCGGACGGGCGGCGAGAATCTGACGATGCCCTACGACACCGACCTGTTGGTAGCCGGCGGCGGTCCCGCCGGATTGGCCGTCGCCATCGCCGCACGCCGCGCGGGATTGCGTGTGCTCGTGGGCGACGCGCGGCGTCCGCCGATCGACAAAGCGTGCGGCGAAGGCTTGATGCCGGATGCGCTCTCGGCGGCGCGAGAAATCGGTCTGGAGATTCCGGCCGAGTTGGGTACGCCGTTTCGCGGCATCCATTTCTTCGGGCGCGGCGGCGCCGTGGCCGCGGATTTTCCGCAGGGCTGCGGCTTGGGAGTGCGGCGGGCCGCGCTTCACAGCTTTCTTTGCGATCATGCCGCGGCGGCCGGCGTGGATTTTTCCTGGGGCACGCCAATCACGGGATTTGACGGCGAATCTCTGCGCTTGGCGGGACGTCTTGTGCGCGCGCGATGGATTGCCGGGGCCGATGGCGCGCATTCCGC
>JAJPHL010000002.1 GCA_021325275.1 Terriglobia bacterium
AGGAGCCTCCTTGAGTTTGTTTCTGAATCAGCGTCCCGCTGAGTTCAGCTCTTTGTAAACCCTGGAGGCTCCTCGAGTTTGCGTACTTATACATTCAAACAGCCTGAACGGGGGCCCGGTGTCAAAAGTTGTGACCAGACTCTTGCTAACCGCCGACCTTGATGTATCGTATAACCATATATGGCTACAACAAGGCTTGACCGCGAACTCAAGAAAGGCAGCGCCGAACTGCTGATTCTCTCCCTCGTGGAGACGCGCGCCCGTCACGGCTACGAGATCGGCAAGCTCATTGAGGATCGCTCCGGCGGCACGCTGAAATTCAACGTGGCGTCGCTCTATCCGCTGCTCTATCGCTTGGAAGCGCGTGGATGGATTCAGGGACGCTGGGTCGACAAGGCCGGGCAGCGCCGCCGTCGTTACTACAAGCTGACCGTCGCGGGCCGCAAGGTGTTGGGCGCGCAGCGCACCACGTGGCAAACGTTCGCCGCCGCCATCAGCCGGATCGCGGGGGTGCAGCATGCCTGACGCGCCCAACTGGAGACAAGCGGTCCGCGAGCGATTGCCCGGCGCCGACGAATCGGTGATCGAGGAACTGGCGCAGCATCTCGAATCGCGCTTCGAGGAGATCGGTTCCTACGACGCGGTGCTCGCGGAGTGGAACGCGCAGGAGATTGGTGCGGTTGCGCGCGTGGCCCAACGAAAATCCGAAATGCCCACGCCGGGAAGTCCCACCGCGGGGATTTGGCAGGATCTTCGGTACGGCCTTCGACAGCTTCGCTTGAATCCCGGTTTCGCGGCGGTGGCGATTGCGTCGCTCGCGCTGGGAATCGGCGCGAACACCGCGATCTTCCAGCTTCTCGACGCCGTGCGATTGCGCACGCTGCCGGTCGATCGCCCCGAGCAACTCGTAACGATTCGCCTCGATCCGCCCGACGGACGCTGCTGCGATTACACAGCGCGCTACTCGCAAATGACCGAACCGCTGTGGGAGCAAGTGCGCGATCATCAGCAGGCTTTTTCGCAAGTCTTCGCGTGGTCGGTGGACACAGTGGACCTCGCCGATAGCGGTCCTTCCGGCAACAATGAAGCGCGGCTCACGAACAACGCCTTGATCGTGTCTGGAAATTTCTTCGACGCGCTCGGCGTGCGGCCGCTCCTCGGCCGCGTGTTCGCCGCCTCCGATGATCGCCCCGGCTGCGCCGCGAGTGGTGCGGTGATCGGCTACGGCTTCTGGCAGCGCGAATTTGGCGGCGACACGTCCGCGGTCGGTCGCACCATCCACGTGAATGGGCATCCCGTTGAAGTGATCGGCGTAACGCCGGCGAGTTTCTACGGCGTGGAAGTGGGACGCGCCTACGATCTCGCCGTGCCGATGTGCGCCGATCCGATTCTCAACGGTGAAGAAGCGCGCATCGGCCTTCGCGACAACTGGTGGCTCGTGGTGATGGGCCGCCTGAAACCAGGGTGGTCCGTTGAGCGCGCCGACGCCCAACTCGCCGCGATTTCTCCAGGGGCGCTCGAAGCGTCCGCCGATCCGAAGTGGAGCGCCGAGGCGGTGCGCAAAATGCGCGCGCATAAATTGATTGCCGTGCCGTCGGCCGCGGGGGTTTCCGACGTTCGCACCGGCTACGAAGATCCATTGTGGCTGCTGCTCGCGATCGCCGGCATGGTGCTGCTGATTGCGTGTGCGAATCTCGCCAACTTGCTGCTGGCACGAGCCACGTCCCGTGAACGCGAGATCGCCGTGCGTTTGGCGCTGGGCGCGTCGCGCGCTCGATTGATTCGCCAATTGCTGCTGGAAAGTCTGTTGATCGCGGTCTGCGGTGCGGTGGCGGGCGCGATTGTCGCCGGCGTGTGCAGCCGCGTGCTCGCGACGCTTCCCTCGACCGCCGCGAATCCGCTGTTCTTCGATCTCTCGATGGACTGGCGCGTCTTGGCATTTCTCGCCGCTGCTGCCCTCGTCACCTGCGTACTTTTCGGGCTTACCCCCGCCCTCCGGGCCACACGCAACGATCCGGCTACCGCGTTAACGTCCCACACCAAGTTCGGAGGCCGTACGCGATTCGGATTGCGTCAGTCGCTGGCGGCCGCACAGGTGGCAGTATCGTTGACGCTGGCGGTGAGTGCGTTGTTGTTCGTGCGCACACTGTACAACCTCGCCACCATCGACGTGGGCTTCCAGCGAAGCGGGCTTTTGATCGCGACCGTCGAGTACGACAAGCTGAAGGTGCCCGAAACGCAGCGACTGGCGCTGCGCGCGCAAATCCTGGAGCGCGTCCGCGCGATTCCCGGTGTCGACTCCGCCGCGTCGGCGATTCTGATGCCGGCCGGCGGCGCGATGTGGGACGAGCGGGTGCGCATGGATCGCACTGCGGCCGCGCCATCCAGCCGCACTCCGGCTCTCGATTCACCGGAAGCGTTGGTGTATTTGAATCGTGTCGGTCCTGGATTTTTCCGGACGCTCGGCGTGCCGATTGTCGCTGGACGCGATTTTACCGATCGCGACAACGCGGGGTCGGCGCGTGTGGCGATTGTCAATCGTAGTTTTGCACGCGCGCTCACCGGCGACGCGAATCCCATCGGTCAACGATTTCTGGCCAACGATTTTCACGGAAAAGAAGAGCCCTTCGAGATTGTCGGATTGGTGCAAGACAGCATTTACGGCGGATTGCGCGAAAAGTCCCTGCCGGTGGCGTATTTCGCGGCGGGACAGGAGGGTCGTCCCGATACCTACGTGCAAGTCGTTATTCGCTCCGGCATGTCGATCAATCCGCTGTTGGGCGCGCTACGCGAAGGCCTGCGGAGCGCGGCGCCCAGCGCCGAATACAAGTTCGACGTTTTCGAAACGCAACTCGACGAATCGCTCGGCCGCGAACGCATGATGGCGGTACTGTCGTCAAGTTTCGGCGTGCTCGCCATGGTGTTGGCGGCGGTGGGACTCTACGGCGTGATTTCGTTTTCGGTGTCGCAGCGCACCCAGGAGATCGGCGTGCGAATGGCGCTCGGCGCGGACAATCGCCGCATCGCTGCCATGATTCTCGGCGAAGCCGCGCGATTACTCGCCGTCGGTCTCACTCTCGGCACGGCGCTGGCCCTCTACGTCACAGGCTTCACGCAAAAAATGCTCTACGGATTGACGCCGCAAGACCCCTGGTCGTTCGCGATCGCGGCGGGTGTGCTGACTCTGATTGCGGCCGTGGCCGGCGCGCTGCCCGCGCGGCGCGCGGCGCGTCTGGATCCCATGGCCGCTCTTCGGGAGGAATAACGATGCAGAACAACTGGAAACAGGCAATCACACAACGGATCGGCGAGGTCGAGCCGTCGATTCTGGAAGAACTCGCGCAACATCTGGAATCTCGCTACGAGGAACTGCAATCCTACGACGCCGTGATGGCGGAATGGAGTGCCGACGAATTGCGCGCGGAACTGGCGCGACTTCGCCGGCGCCGCGCCGAGATCGTGGCGGCCGGTGCGCCGGCGAGCGATTTGTGGCACAGCATTTGGCAGGACATTCGCTATGGCGTCCGGCAGCTTCGGCTGAGTCCGGCGTTTACGGCGGTGGCCATTCTCTCGCTGGCGTTGGGAGTGGGCGCGAACACCGCGGTGTTTCAACTTGTCGACGCGGTGCGTTTGCGCGCGCTGCCCGTGGATCACGCCGAGGAATTGTGGAACATCAAGATCGCCAATAAAGGCATGCGCAGCGGAAATTTCACGGGCAACTTTTCGCAGTCGACCTACGCGATGTGGCAGCAGATCCGCGCGAAGCAACAAGGATTCTCCGGTCTCGCCGCGTGGGGATCGACGAATTTCGATCTCGCCACCGGCGGCGAATCGCGCATCACACGCGGCGGCATGTGGGTGAGCGGCGATTTCTTCGAAACGCTGCATGTGCATCCGGAGATCGGCCGTTTGCTGAGCGAAGCCGACGATCAGCGCGGATGCGTGGGTGCCGCCGTGATCAGCCACGCGTTTTGGCAGCGCGAGTACGGCGGCGATCCCAGCGTCGTGGGCCGGAAAATCACGCTGAACAATCACGCCTTCGACATCATCGGCGTGACGCCCGCCGCGTTTTACGGCGTGGAAGTAGGACGATCGTACGATGTGGCGCTGCCTTTGTGCGCCAGTCCTATCATGACGCCCGAATACAACCAGTTGGACACGCGCAATTGCTGGTGGCTGGCGATTTTGGGCCGTATGAAACCAGGTTGGACAATCGAAAAAACCGCCGCCCAGTTGCGCGCGATTTCCCCAGCGGTCTTCCAGGAATCGATTTACGCCAAGTGGGACGGCGACAATCGCAAGAGCTTTTTGAATTTTCAGCTCGGCGCGTTTCCCGCCGAAGCCGGCTTTTCCGAATTGCGCCGGCAATACGAAAATCCGCTTACGCTGCTGCAAGCCACCGCGGGACTGGTGTTGCAGATCGCCTGTGCGAATCTCGCGAACCTGATGCTGGCGCGCGCCAGTGCGCGCGAACGCGAACTCGCGGTGCGTCTGGCGTTGGGCGCGTCGCGGGCGCGATTGATTCGCCAACTGCTCACCGAAAGCTTGTTGCTCGCCGCGGGCGGGACGCTGGCGGGAGCGGCGCTCGCGCCGTATGCCAGCCGCTTCCTCGTGTCGTTCGTCAGCACGGCGGCCGCGCCCGTCTTCGTCGATCTGCACATGGACTGGCGCACGTTTGCGTTTCTCGCCGCCGTGACGTTTACGACGTGCTTGCTCTTCGGACTCGCTCCGGCGTTGAAAGCCACGCGGACCGCGCCGATCAACGCGATGAAAGCCGGCGGACGCGCCAGCACGCAGGGTCGCGAGCGCCTCACCCTGCGGCGCGCGCTGGTGGTGTCGCAGGTGGCGTTGTCGCTGGTGCTGCTGGTCGGGTCGTTGTTGTTCGTGCGGAGTCTCACGAATTTGCTCACCGTGGACGCCGGATTTCAGCAGGACGGCGTTTGGAGCGTGATTTACGATCCACAGAATTCGAACTTGCCGAAAGGCGCGGCGCGTTTGCAGTTTCATCGCGAGATGCTGGAGCGTCTGCGGGCCGTACCGGGCGTGGAAGCGGCAGCCGGCGTGGCGATCCCGCCGGTTTCCGGCAGCGGATGGAACAACGACGTGTGGATAGAAGGCCATAAGGAACAAAAGGACACTGTGCCCATGAATCGTGTCAGCCCGGGATACTTCGCGACGATGCGCACGCCGCTGATCACCGGCCGCGATTTCAACGATCACGACAATCTGTCGTCGACGCCCGTGGCGATTGTGACCGAAACGTTCGCCCGCCAGTTGCTGGGCGGCCGCGATCCCGTGGGCCTGCGCTTCCACATTCCCGGCGAGGCCAACGAGCCGGACAAGGTGTACCAAATCGTCGGCATGGTACATGACGCGAAGTATTACGAGCTGAAGGAAGCATTTTTCCCTGTGGTCTTTTTCCCGGCGGGACAAGAGCTAGAACCCGATCCCGACGATACGATCCTGTTGCGCTCGAACCTGCCGTCAAGCGCGCTGTTGCCCGCGCTACGGCAAACGCTGCAAGCCGCCAATCCCACGATGACGTATCGCTTCCGAAATTTCCGCGAGCAAGTGCTATGGTCGGTGCGGCGCGAGCGTTTGATGGCGGCGCTCAGCGGACTCTTTGGACTGCTGGCGGTTGTGCTGGCGATGGCGGGGCTCTATGGCGTGATCTCGTATACCGTGGCGCGTCGTACGCAGGAAATAGGCATTCGCATGGCGTTGGGCGCGGATCGCGCGGGAATCCTGCGAATGATTCTGCGCGAAGCGACGCTGCTGCTCGGCCTGGGAATTGCCACGGGCGCGGGGCTGGCGCTGTATGCGTCGCAAGTCGCCGCGGCGCTCTTGTACAACTTGCACCCCGACGATCCGTTGGCGTTCGCGGCGGCCGCGACCGTGCTCGGAACGGTGACGGTGGCGGCGAGCTACTGGCCGGCGCGACGAGCGGCGCGTCTCGATCCGATGATCGCGCTGCGCGAGGAGTAAAAACCGAGCAAAGCATCCGGAAGATGCCAGAATTCGGCAAAATCTCGTCAAACAGTAATGTTCATTATTAATTCCATAGACATTTCTCATGAAGGTGGCTTGAGCCTGGGTGCCTGCGAATGCTAAACTTCGTTCCAGAGCAAGGTCAAGTTAGCCCAAATGGAGGGGCCTATGTCACATTCAGCGAGAATTCGCAGTGTGGTGGTGTGTCTGTTACTGGCGATCGCGACGCTTTCCTACGCGTCGCCGGTCGGCAGCGTTACCGGGACGATCAAAGATGCCAGCGGATCGGTGGTGCCCAATGCGCATCTGACGCTCATCAACAAGTCGACGGACGTAAAAATGAGCGCCGTGTCCGATGGCAACGGAAACTATTCTTTCCTGCAATTGACTCCGGCGGTTTACACGCTCACTGCCGAAGCCAACGGCTTCAAGAAAGATTCCGTCAGCAGCGTGTTGGTGGAAGTGGATCAAGTCACGCACGTGGATCTTACATTGCAAGTCGGCAGCATGACGGAACTGGTGGAAGTTACCTCCGCCGTGCCGCTGCTGGAAGTGGACAAAACCACGCTGAGCAGCGTGGTGGATAGCAACACCATCGCCAGCATGCCGCTGAACGCCCGACAGTATCTGGATTTGGCGCTGCTCACGCCCGGTGCGCTGCCTTCGGCCACCGGCACGCAAGGCGGCGGATTCAACGTATCGGGCGCGCGTTCGCAATCAAACGTGTTCTTGCTCGACGGCGTTAGCACGATCGACACTCAAATCAATTCGGCGCTGGGGAATTTCCGCATCACCGACGCGGTGCAGGAATTCGCGGTGCAAACCAGCGTGGCCACCGCCGAGTTCGGACGCGGCACCGGCGGCCAAGTCAGTATCGTCACCAAGAGCGGTTCGAACCAGTTTCATGGTTCGGTGTTCGAGTATTTCCGAAACTCCGACATGGACGCCGCCGATTTCTTTACCAACAAGGTCGGAGGAACCAAGAATCCGCTGCACCGCAATCAATACGGCGCGACCGTCGGCGGACCGATCTGGCATGACAAGACGTTCTTCTTTGCTTCCTGGGAAGGCTTCCGTCAAGTCGCTCCACAGGTGAGCACCACGCGCGTTCCCACGGCCGCCGAACGTGCTACGGTCACCGATCCCATTTCCAAGTCTCTGCTGCAATTCTGGCCCACGGCCAACACCACGATCAGCGGATCGGCCAACAACTTTATCGCCAATGTCGGCTCGACAACTTTCGACAACACCGGCCTCGTCAAGATCGATCACAACTTCAGCGACCGCGATCGCATCAGCGGACGGTGGGCCGAATATGAAGGCACTACGTTCACGCCCGGAGCCCTGCCGCTTCTGGACGGCAACGCCAACGCGCCCATCAGCCGCTCGGGAGTGATCACCGAAACGCATACGTTCTCGTCGAAGATCTTGAACGAGTTTCGCTTCGGGTTTTCGCGCAATCAGACGTTCATCACCGTGCAGGATTCCGGCTTCGACGCATCGTCGATTTTCGTCGATGCCACCGGCAAGCCGCTGCCCGGCATCGTCAACGGGAAGAGCAACCTGCTCGATTCCGGTTTGCCCACCATCGGCGTGAGCGGCGGTTTCGCTTCCCTCGGCAGCACCAGCAACCTGCCGCAGGGCCGCATTACGAATACCTATGAGATTTTCGACAATCTCAGCATCGTCGCTCCCTTCGGAGCTACGAAGCATTCCTTCCGCATGGGCTTTCATGTCCGGCGCGAAGACGCTCGACGCTTCCTGGATGGTTCCGCGCGCGGCGTTTTCAACTTCGCGAGTTTCGCGGATTTTGCCGCCGGCCAAGTGAACACGTCCTCACTGCTGTTCGGCTCCACGCTCGACTACTGGCGGCGCTATCCGATGGATGCCTACTGGCAGGATACGTACAAGGTGAAGGACAACCTGACGCTGAACTACGGATTGCGCTACGAATATCCCACGGCGATCGCGCAGACGCGGAATCAGGCCACGAACTTCGTTCCCGGTGTCGGCCCCGTATTGCTCGGCAGCAGCCAGTTGCTGACCATCGATACCACCAAGGTGGGACCGGCCTCGCTGGTTCTGAAACAGTCGCCGGTGACGCTCGACGCAACGGGCGTGAACAAGGACAAGAACAATTTTGCTCCCGTCCTTGGTATGGCGTACACGCCGCGCTTCGCGCAGTCGTTGTTCGGCAAAGACGACACTGTGATCCGCGCCGGCTTCCGCGTGGGCTTCGACGACCTGTTCAACAACATTCCGGCCAACATGGGATTGAACGCGCCGTACAATCTGACAACTTCGCAAGCGGCCGGCACCACGCAGCCCGGGAAGTTTTCCTACGCTACGGCGCTGAACCAGAACGTCCCGTTGGTGAAATTCGTCAACGGCGCACCGTCGGTCGGCCTCATCAATCTGAGCGCCGAAGATCCCAACATTCGCAGCGCCTATTTGTACCAATACAACTTTGGCGTTCAGCGGCGCATCCACGGAGACTTTTCGTTGGAAGTGGATTATCAGGGATCGGCCGGACACAAACTGGGGCTCTTCGTCGATCAAAACCAACCGACGATTGTCTCCGGCACCAGTCTGGCCAACAGCACCCGCATCTTCCCCTATCCGACCTTCGGCAGCATCGGTACCGGCGAGGACCTCGGCAACTCCATCTACAACTCGATGGTGGTCACCGGGAAATATCAACATAAGGGAGTTTTCGTACAGAGCTCCTATGTTTACGGCAAGTCGATTGACGACGGCTCGGCTTTCTTCGGCTCCAGCGGTGAGCAATCGGGCGTCGCCGACGGCCACCACATTTTCCTGGACCGCGGTCCGTCTTCGTTCGACATCCGGAATCGCTTCGTGACCAACTACGTGATCGATCTGCCGATCGGTCCTGGACACAAACTGCTCGGCTGGAACAACGGCGTCAACCGCGAGGTCTTCGGCGGCTGGCAGATCGCCGGCATCACGACACTGCAAGGGGGCGCGCCGTTCACCGTGGTGAATACGTCGCAGGATTTCAGCGGCTTCAACCAATTCCACGATCGTCCCGACGTTGTGGGAACCGGTCAGTTGGTTCAAAACAATCGCAACCCGGACAGCGCTTTCGACACGACGTACTTTGGCGTGGTCGGCGGCAAAGTCGTGAACCCGCCGCCGTTCGGACGCGTGGGCACCAGCGGACGCAATCAATACTACGGCCCGGGAATCGCCAACTACAACTTGACAGCGTTGAAGACCTTCCCGCTGATCGGCGAGCGCATGAGACTCACGTTCGCGGCGGATTTCTTCAACTTTTTCAACCACACGAACTTCTCGAATCCCACGGCGGCGCAGAGCAGCGCCAACTTCGGGAAGATCACTTCCACGCTGGGCAGCGGCACAGCAACCGCCGTGGGCACCACCGCCGGCGTGGTCGGCGGAGGACCGCGCGTGACGCAATTGTCGTTGCGCGTGACGTTCTGATCCGTTACTGAACGTGAGCAGGAGTCGCGGCGGCCATCCACCGTCGCGGCTCTTGTAAACTGTGCTCATGACAACAGGCTCGCCTTGCGCCATCCGGCGCGCTGGACTCCCCGACATCGATGTTCTCGTGGCGCATCGCCGCGGGATGTTTCACGACATGGGCCACCACGACCACAAGGCTTTGGATGAAATGTCCGCGAAATTTCGTCCCTGGCTCGAAGAGCGCATGAAGTCGCAACAGTATTTGGCTTGGCTCACGGAATCCGACGACGGAAAAATCGTGGCCGGCGCCGGATTGTGGATCATGGACTGGCCGCCGCACATGATCGGCACACAAGCCCGCCGCGGCAACGCGCTGAATTTCTACACCGTGCCGGAATTCCGCCGCCGAGGTCTGGCGCGACGCTTGATGGAAACCCTGCTCGCGTGGTGCAGAGAGAATTCGCTGGAAGTATTGATTCTTCACGCCAGCAAAGAAGGCCGGCCGCTCTACGAGTCCTTGGGATTTGAAGCGACCAACGAGATGCGGTTGCTGCTGTGAGCGGCTTATTTAGGGGAGCGTCCTGATTCGGGCAACAATCAGCCTTCTGGAGTGCGGCGGAGTTCGGGTCAAGAAGGTTCCGGATCGAAGCAGGACGCTAGGACAGGAAGTGAAGCGGGATCGGCGTTGTGCGGATGCTGTCAAGTCCGATGGCGGCGTGTGCGCGCACAGCGTGATTGACTACGCAGAGAAGTATAATGACGGTAGACTAGCTGCCACGGTATGGAGAGTTTTCGTCCTTGCTCAAGCGCGGAATAAATGGTACCTATGTGAGCGTGGAGCGCCTCAATGAAATAAAAATTAGGTTCAACCGCCGCAGGGCGACAAAACGGACAGGAAAGAATTCTGTGCCATGAAAGACGCCGTACCGAAAGTCGGGATGTGGGCCTACGTGGAATAGAGATGAGCACCTGGACTGTTCAACCAATTAATTCAGCAATCCGACCTTGGCGCAAGCCCAAGCTGTTGGATTTGTTCTGCTGTGCGGGAGGGGCAGGCGTCGGATACAGCCGGGCGGGTTTTGAAGTTGTCGGGATAGACATTGATCCGCAGCCGAACTACCCCCTACCCTTCGTTCAAACGGACGCCCTCAACCTCGATCCTAAGTTCATTGCGATGTTTGATGCTATCCATGCGTCGCCGCCATGCCAGTCTTACTCAGACCTTGCCAAGCGGAACGGTAACGCCGACGCATGGCCGCGTCTGATTGAGCCGATCCGCGAAATACTGATCCGGTCGGGTCTGCCTTACGTCATTGAAAACGTTGAAGGCGCTCCGTTGCGCAATCCCGTGATGCTTTGTGGAACTATGTTCAAAGGCTTGCGTGTGCTTCGGCATCGGTTATTCGAGTCGAATTTTCCGATCCTCACGCCAACCCATGGTCGGCATCCGAAAGTGCACACTTTCGATAAGCGAAAATCTCACTTCGGGAAGACCAACGACATGCGTGACTTTGTACAAGTAACAGGCGGTGGCAACTGCACCATTGCGGCTGCCCGCGATGCTATGGGTATCAACTGGATGACCAAGAACGAGTTGAACGAGTCGATTCCTCCGGCCTATACGCAATTTATAGGAAAGCAGTTGCTGGGCTACCTGTTTGCCGACATCAACGCCAAGGTCAGGCTACAGCGCAATGCCTAAGGGGCGCTCCAAACCGGGTTCCAAAGAACGGATTCGACGGTTCCTTCGGGCGAACGTAGGCCATGTTGTCACATCTATTCAAATACGTGACGCCGCCGGTTCCCACGTAAGTGAATGGGCGCGTCGGGTTCGTGAGCTGCGCGAGGATGAGAAGTGGCCAATTCTGACGCACAACGATAACGCAGGTCTGAAACCTGGCCAATATCTCTTGAAAGAAGTGCCGCCCGCAAGATCTCCGATCCGGTTCACCAGAAGCATTTCTGCAAAACTACGTGCACAGGTGCTAGACAGAAATGGATTCACGTGTCAGATGTGCGGACTCACACCAGGGGACATCGATCCGGCAACGGGCCGGAAAGTCCGCCTGCACATCGGCCACATCATGGACAAGAGTCTCGGAGGAAAAGACGAACTGTCCAACCTCCGTGCCCTTTGTTCCACCTGCAATCAGGGAGCCAAGAATATCACTACGGAGAAGCCCACAGTCATTTGGCTTTTATCCCAGGTCCGGCGGGTGGGGAACGATGAACAGCGACAAGTATTGAAGTGGCTGCGCTCGAAGTTTAAAGAATGAATCGCAGCGAAAATATGCGGGCGATCCGCAGCAAGGACACTGGGCCGGAAATGACTGTACGGTCCTTGGTGCATCGGCTCGGCTACCGTTTTCGTTTGCACAGCACGGGTCTTCCGGGGAAACCGGACTTGGTGTTTCCGGCTCGGCGGAAAGTAATCTTTGTTCACGGTTGTTTTTGGCATCTACACGGTTGCAAGAACGGTCTCACACCAAAGTCTAATCGCACCTTCTGGATGCGGAAGCTGAGAGGAAACGCGGCACGCGATCGGAAGACCATCAGAGCTCTTGCTGAACAGGGATGGGAGTCATTAGTGGTCTGGCAATGTGAACTGAAAAACACCCGAACGGTGGTCGCTCGGATAAACCAGTTCCTAAGGCGCAAACACAAGTAGTGTCGTGAGCGCACGTTCTTTTTAGGACATTACCTGCCAGCCCTTGCGCGCGGTCGAGCTCTCTGATATAGTCCATTCCCGATGACGCGCACGACGGTTTACGGTTTCCGATTTAGCTGGTCCTACTGGTTTAACAACCAGGCGGCCGGCTGAGCGCGCGTTTCGGCAATCATTTTTGAGACTCAGCGGCTCGCCTGGCAAACAGGCGGGTTTTTTGTTTCTGCACCTTCCCTCCTGTTCCCGGCCCCGCTAGAAAAAGGGGAATCGCAAACCATGATCATTTCCATGAAGCGCGGCGCGTCGCGCGAGCAAATCGAACACGTCCGCGAACGCATCATCGCATTCGGGTACAAAGTCCATTCCATCGAAGGGGAGGAACGCGTCGTGATTGGAGCCGTCGGAGTAGGAGACACAACACCAGCGATTGAACAATTGGAATCGACACCGGGAGTCGAGAGCGTCGTGCCGATTTCGCAACCATTCAAAGTAGTCAGCCGGCAGATGCAGCCGTCGAAAACGGTGATTTGCATCAATGGAACGTCCATTGGCGGCGACACGTTCACCGTGATGGCCGGACCGTGCTCGGTGGAGAGCGAGGAGCAAATTCTTTCCACCGCGCGCGCCGTGAAAGCCGCCGGCGCACAAATCTTGCGTGGAGGCGCGTTCAAGCCGCGCACGTCGCCGTACGATTTTCAGGGTCTCGAGGAAGAAGGCTTGAAGTTGTTGCGCAAAGCCAAGCAGGAAACGGGACTCGCGACAATCAGCGAAGTGATGGCCGATGCCGACGTCGACTTGCTGAACGAATACGTCGACATTCTGCAAGTGGGCGCGCGCAACATGCAGAACTTCGCGCTACTGAAACGGCTGGGAAAACTGAACAAGCCGATCATGCTGAAGCGCGGCCTAAGCTCCACGTTGAAAGAACTGCTGCTGTCGGCGGAATACATCGCCAGCAAAGGGAACACGCAGATCATCCTGTGCGAGCGCGGTGTACGGACGTTCGAAACCTACACGCGCAACACGCTCGACCTCGCGGCGGTGCCGGCGCTCTCGGAACTTTCGCACTTGCCGATTGTCGTGGACCCGAGTCACGGTACGGGACGGCGGTCGCTGATCCCGCCGATGGTCCGCGCGGCGGTGGCGGCGGGCGCGGACGGCATGATGGTGGAAGTGCACCCGAATCCCGAACTCGCGTTCAGCGACGGCGCGCAATCGCTGACCATCGAAACGTTCACAAAAATGATGAAAGGTCTGCAACCTTACTTAGATCTTTGGAAGGCGGAAAGAAAACTCGACGCGATATGATCGAGAGATGGTCCAACGCTTGGCCGCAATTTTCTTTTTTGGCGCTTCCATTCTCTCGGTGCAAGCAGCCGCGCAGGCGCCCATTCGCTTGACGCTCGACGCGTCCGACGCTCCGCGCAAATTGCTCCACGCGCGCATGACGATTCCGGCGCGCCCGGGGCCGATGACGCTCGTGTATCCCAAATGGATTCCCGGCGAGCACGGCCCCACCGGTCCCGTGGTCAATGTCGCGGGACAGTGGTTTCGCGCGGGTGGCCAAGTGATTCCCTGGACGCGCGACAACGCCGATATGTACGCGTATCACCTCACGGTGCCGGCGGGCGCGACGGAGGTTGAAGCGCAACTCGATTTTCTTGGTCCCGCGTCGACCGAGGGATTTTCCAGCACTGCGTCGGCCACGGCGCAACTGATTGTTGTTAGTTGGAACACCGTTTTGCTCTATCCGGCGGGTGCGAAATCGGACGACGTCCGCTTCCAGGCTCAATTGAAACTGCCGCACGGATGGAAATACGCAACGTCGCTTCCCTTCGCCGGCGCGAACGGCGATGAAATCGATTTTCAAACGGTTTCGCTCACCACGCTCGTCGATTCGCCTGTGCTGGCGGGCGCGTTTTTGCGCCGCGAAGAACTCGCGCCGAACACCTTTCTCAACGTCGCGGCCGATAGCTCCGCCGCACTCGAGATGTCGCAGGATCAAATCACGTCCTACAAGAATCTGGTGGCGGAGGCGAACGCCCTTTGGGGCGCGCACCACTACCGGCAATACAATTTTCTCTACACGCTCAGCGATTACGTTTCGCACTTCGGTTTGGAACATCACGAATCGTCGGACGATCGCATGCCCGAACGCAGCCTAGTGGACTTTTCGCTCTCCACGCTCGCCGCCGGACTGCTTCCGCACGAGATGACGCATTCGTGGAACGGAAAATATCGGCGCCCCGCGGGACTCGCTACGCCCGACTATCAGCAGCCGATGCGCGGCGACCTGCTTTGGGTCTATGAAGGGCTGACGAATTACGTCGGCGAAATTCTCACGGCGCGCAGCGGATTATGGGGCGTGGAAATGGCGCGGGAGCACTTGGCGTACATCGCGGCGCAGCTCGATCATCGTCCGGGACGCGAGTGGCGTCCGCTGGCGGATACGGCGGTCGCGGCGCAGTTGCTCTATGACGCGCCCACCGAGTGGGCGAATTGGCGTCGCGGCGTGGATTACTACGACGAGGGCACACTGATTTGGCTGGAAGCCGACACGATCATCCGCAAACAATCGGGCGGGCGCAAGTCGCTGGACGATTTCTGCAAGATTTTCGGCGGCGCGCCGTCCACCGATCCGATGGTGAAGCCGTACAACGTTGAGGAAGTGATCGCCGACATGAATCAAGTCGTACCATACGATTGGCGCGGTTTTTTTCAATCGCGCATCGATCGCACCACCAAGGGCGCGCCGCTCGGCGGCATCACCGGCGGCGGATGGAAGTTGGTCTACACGTACAGCGGCAATGAATACGGCCGCGCCGACGAACTGGGCAACAACGGCGCGAACTTTGTGTTTTCCGTGGGCCTCGACCTAAAAGCCGACGGCACGGTGCGCGACATCGTGAACGGAATGGCCGGCGACAAAGCGGGCCTCGCGCCGGGAATGAAGATCATCGCGGTGAATGGACGCCGCTGGTCCGGCGTGCAGATGCACAACGCGCTCACCGACGCGCGCAGTACGCACAAACCAGTGGAGCTGATTGTCGAGAACAACGAGTTCTACAAAACGCTCACCATGCCGTACTTCGAAGGCGATTTGCAGCCGCACTTGGAACGCGACCGTTCGCAGGACGATTTGTTGACCGCGATTCTCCGAGCGACAAAATAGGAATGAGCCGCACATGAACACGGATGAACGCGGATAAGACGGCGCTCGCCTAACGCGCAACTGTCAATGTGAACGGCATCGTGATGACCTCGCCGCGCCGCTGAACTTGAACCCAAAGCTTGTAGCGGCCCGGCTTGGGGAGATTTACCGACGTACTCACTTCACTGGGCGCCGGAGCGTTCGCGGCCATGGCCGCGCAGTGAACATGCGCGCCGGATGTTGGCATGGCGTCGAGGGGATGTGCGTGGATGAAAGTGCCGAGATCTTCACTCACGATCATGAAATGCGCCCACGCGCCGAGATACGGTTCGAGATCGACCGCAGGCAGCGAGAATTTCAGCAGCGTGTCACGGCCGGCGCGGATTTTGCCCGCCGGTTCCATCGTAATGTTCAATTCCGGCGCAGGCTGCTTCTCTTGCGCGCCGCGCGGCGGACCTTCGACGTCAAAATCAAACGCCTCGACCCGCGTGTCCGATCCTGGCGGCGTGTAGTCGAGAAACGCGCGATACTTTCCGCCGCGGCGGAACGTGTAGGCGAGACGATAATCGTCGCCGGCGAGCGCGGGATGCACGTGTTCGAAGTCCACAAGATCGTCGGATACGATGATCAGGTGCATCGCCCGCTCATGCACGTATTCAAGCTGCGGATTCGCCGGCAGGAAGCTGAACGTCACAGGCGTTCCGGCGACGGGGCGCAGAGTATCGGCTCGTAGCACCAGTCCTTCGCGATTCGCGAGCGTCAGCGCGGGTGCGGACGCGCCAAGCAACTCTCCGTACAGTCGCGCGGGGGTCACGTAGGGAAAGGTCAGCTTGCCGGAATCGTCGCTAGAAAGAAAATACGCGTACGTTCCCGCGGGATACTCCGCGGTCTTCACGAACTTTCCGTTGAACTCGTCAAGATCACCCAAGCCGGGCACGTATTCGTAGTCTTCCGCGAATGTTCCCAACGGAAATTCCGCGCTCACCGCGGGACCATATTGCGCGGGCGTGAGGTGGGTTCCGTCCGGCCACGAAGTGCGGCCGGCGCGCCGCAAGCGATAGCTCGAATGCATGCGTCCGGTCGCGCTTGGACCATAGATGGGAAATCCGTCGACGGCGTATCCGATGATCGCGGGCGCCCTTGCGCTACGCGACATTTCCTCTAGCGCGCCACTGGCCAGCGAGTGGCGTTCGGATTCCGGAACGCGTTCCGCGAACTGCGCGTCGAAGTGCCACAGGTTGCGTCCCTCATACGACGCTTGCGATTGATTGTGAATCGGGACGCCGTTCACGAAAACTCCCGTGATGTCGGCGGGCGCGACCGGATGCTTCGAGGCCGCGTGCGGATATCGCGGTACGCGAATCACATATTCCCGCGGCGCTTGCGGCGGCGCCGGATTTCCTTGCAACGGTCCCAGGAAACGCATGGAAATTCCCGCCGAGCGAACCACCACACTGTCCGCTTCCACCGTGACCGAATGAACTTCCGGCATGATGCGTTCCATCGCCGGCGACGGCGAGCGCGGCGAGCGAATCCACACGGATTCCACTGGTGTAGGAGCAGCGAGCGCCGCGAAGATCATCAACAGCGCGGTCATTGAATCACCACGTACACGGGACTCGATGGTTTGCCCGCCGCCGTCACCACCACGTTCACTTTTCCCGCGCCCGCGAGACTCGCAGGCAGTAGCAAGTTCACTTGATCGACGCCCGGGAATTGTCCTTGTGGTCCGGAGTACGCCACCGTCGCGCTCGCACCCGCGATCGTCGCGGTCACCGGCGCGTTGCCGATTCCTGTGCCGTAGAGCACCAGATACACAGTTCCACTCGTCACGTTGATCGGCGTTGCGACCGCCGCGCCCGCGCTATTCACGGTCGACGCCGCTTGGATTACCTGTGACGATCCGTTCACGGTAACGGTTTGCGCGGCCGCGAGACCATCGGTTCCGGCGCGAAATAATCCCGGATACGTGGCGACAATGTTCACCGTGCCGGCCACGGAAGTTCCGCCTGACGTGATCGTGACTTTGCCCACGCCCGTCGCGACGGTCGAGGGCATTTGATAATTCAATTGCACCGCCGATGCGTACAAGATTCCCGCGGGCGTGGTCGCGCCGGTGGAGTCGGTGATCGTCACGGTCGCGCCGCCGAGCGCAGTAGGATAGGCGGACGACGGCGTGCCCGCCGTCGACGTGGCGAGCGTCGCGGTAAATTCCGGATACGCTGAAACAAGCGATCCTTGCGCGAGCGGTCCGCGCTCGCTCGATGCCGAACTGAGATGCGTCGCGTGATTCGAAATTCCGCCGCCGCCGAGATCGGCTCCCTGCGCCGTCGAATAACTTCCGCCATCGAGCAAGTTGAAAACGGCGACGCCGTTCACCCAAATTCCCACGGGACCCATTCCCGTTGCCACGTTCGTCGTCGCCGCGGCCGGCGCCCGGGTGAATTCTACGGCGGTCGATTGCGGCGCGGCCCAATTCATGAAGACGCCGCCCGTCATCGTCGCTTCAAACCACGGCCCCAATTGGTAGCTCGGCAAATTGTTGGACGTGACGAAGACGAAATTGCTGTTGTAGCTGATCGATTGCGTGTCGGCCAGCGTAGGCGCCGTCGCGCCGCCGTTGTAGGTCACGCCGCTCGGCAAATTCGCCGGCCACGTGGCGGACGATCCTGCCGAAGGATCGAATCCGCTGACGGCTTTCGCCGTTTGCGTCGAGCCTTTGGTATACCAACTCGCCAGGCGCGGGTCGCCAGAGGCGGACTGCTGCAGCGCGCCGCCCTTGAAGTACGGCGTGGCGCCCGCCGCCGCTTGCGCATTGCCACCCGATTTGGTGCCGTAATACTGCACGTTCGTGATGTAGGGGAACGCGGGCGATCCATCTTTTGCCGAGATCGTCACGAAGTACGCGTAGGTTCCGTTCGGAAAATCGGGCGTGAGGGTGAAGCGTCCGTTGTATTGATCGAGATCGCCGGAACCGGCCACGTAGTCGTAGTCGGCCGTGTAGCGTCCTAAAGGATACGCCGCGTTCACGTCGGGACCGTACTGCGACACCGCGAGATTCGCCGGCTGATTCACGTAACTCAAAATCCACGAGGGCAGCGTGTGGCGCTGCGTGATGTTGCGAAGCTGAAAACTTGGCTGCACGCGCTTGATCGCGCTATTCGGATTCGTAGGATCGGAATATCCGTACGGTCCATAAATCGGATAGCCGTCGAAAGCCCATCCGAGAATCGGGGAATGCGTCCAACCGGAAGTTTTTTCCGTGTACTGCGTGCCGAGGCGTCCGGTGAAGACGGCGACAACGTTGTCGTTCAATTGCGCGCGGAGACAAATGGGATTGATGTGGTGATGATATTGTCCGGTTTGCGGCTGATGTCCGTTGCAAGGATCGAACGTCTCGCTTTCGCCGAACGCGGCGTTGCGCGTCCAAATGCCGTCGCCCGATTGCCCGGGGCCGTTGGGTGGTTGCGCGCAGAGCGCGGCAGCCGCAAGAAAGAAGAACACACCCCTAGTGAATTGCTTTGCTGAACCCTTCATTTGCTCTCCTTCGACTGGCGTGCATGGCCGGGAGCCGGAATCTCGACCAATCAGTCATATCGTATGACCGTAGACATGGCCGAAAGGTTTACGGCGATCTATTGATTCGGAGTGGGCGGCGGCACGGGATGTTGCGTCCTCATACCCGTGATATTCCTGGTGACCTCGGGATCGTTCGGGTGGTAGCGCAGCGCGTGCAGATAAATCACTTCCGCTTCGGTGAAACGGCCGTCTTGATACAAGATGAAGGCCAGATTCAGCGCCGCGATCTTGGAACTTGGTGTCACTTCGAGCGTGTGCGACCACATCGCTTCGTCGCTTTCCCACACGGGAACTTGCAAGACTACGCCCAGGCAAGCCAACGGAACGAGAAAAAGCGCGCCCATGAATAGTCCCCGCGCCGGCAAACGCCCGAGCAGCGACGCGACGATCAGGCACGCGCCGGCGCACGCCACGTACGCGTAGCGGTCCTGCGCTTGCAACCAATGCACCATGATCGCCGAGGTGAGCACGGGAATCACCAGCGGCAACGCAATGAGCGCGGCGGAAAGCTGCAAGTCGAAGCGCAGCGACGGCAGATTGAGCCACGCGATGATCCACAGCGCGACGACGATCAGCATCAGCAAGCGAAACGGCGGGGAAGGCAGTTCGTAATTCAGCGCCATCGGCCACGGCCAAAAAATCGCTTTCAAATAGTACGCGGCCGAGCCGGGAATACCCTGCCATCCCTCGTGGATCGCGCGCATCACGGCGCCCGGCGGAGGTTTCGGCACGAACATTGAACGCGCCACGAGATAGAGTGCGTCGAGAATCGCGTACGGCAACGCCGCTGCGATGGCGGTGCGCCATTTCGGCCAGCGCCACAGGTCGGAGGCGTGCATCAGGGCGAGAACAAAAACCATCGCCGGCAAAATCAGCGCGGCTTCTTTCGTGAGCATCGCCGCGGCGGCCAGGAACAAGCTCCATGCTCGATGTCCGTACGCGAAGCACGCCAGCGACCCTAGAATCAGCGCGCCGGCTTGCGTCTCGGTCATGCCGCTCATCCACGCCACCGACTCCACGTGCAGCGGATGCGCCGCAAACAACAGCGACGCCGTCATGGCCACGCCCGCGCGGTATCCCAAGCCGAGCAGCAGCAAGTAAAATGTCGCCGACGCCGCGGCGTGCCACAAAATGTTCGCCGCGTGATAACCGAACGGCGACATGCCGAACATGCGATGAACCGCGCCGAACGAGAGCATCGCCAACGGACGATAGTGCATCGCTCTCCAATAGTGACCGGGTCCCCAGAAATCGGACGTGAAGGCGAGTTTGGGAGTGGCGGTGACAACGCGCGAGCCGTCCACCAGAAGCACCTGATCGTCGTAGATGAATCCGCCACCCAATCCGGAAGCGTAGAGCAGCACGCACAGCAGAGCCGGCCAGATCGCCGCGCGATTCATGTCATCTAATATAATGCGTGGAGTTGCGTATGCGCGCTTCTGGCTACATTCTGCTCGGACATCGCGGCTCGCCGCACCAGGCGCCGGAAAACACCATGGCGTCTTTTCACAAAGCGATCGAGGTGGGAGCGGCGGGATTCGAGTTCGACGTGCGGCGGTCGCGCGACGGCGCGCTGGTGATCATTCACGATCCGCGTACACGCCGGCCGCGGCTCAATGTCCGGCGAACGGCGGCGGCGAAGTTGGGACTGCCGTTGCTCGAAGACGTGCTGCGCGAATTCCGCGGCGCGTGGCTCGACATCGAGATCAAAGTCCCCGGCATCGAGCGAGAGGTAGTAGAACTGGCCAAGCGCCACTTGGATCGCTCGCGCTACGTGATCACATCGTTTCGCGCGAAGTCCGTGCGCGAGATCAAACGCTTGTCGCCGGAGACACCCGCCGGATGGCTCTTCAAGCGGCCGCTGTTATTGTTGCCGCGCTGGATCACGCGCGCCGAGAAGCGCGGGCAGCGCCCCATCGAGTATTTGTGCCCGCATCACACAGTGTTGACGCGCCACTTGTCACGCATGGCGAAAAAGCACAACTTGGGAATCATCACTTGGACCGTGAATCGTCCCGCGACGCTCAAACGCGTGCGCGAGCGCGGCGCGCAAGTGGTCATCACGAATTTCCCCGATCGTTTTGCGAGGCTGAAGTGAAGCGCCTGCCGCGCGTGTGGGCGATCGCGTTTGTCCTGGTGATGTTGTGGGCTCTATGGACGGCGTTCTATCCGAAGGCGCGCTAGCCCGCCTAGCGTGGTTTGCTTAACCCCAAACGATATTCGATTTTTCGCGCCGCTTGCGTGAGCAGTGCGGCGTCTTCCGGCGTCAGTCGCGCGTTGACGAGCATGCGACGAAGCCGGCGAAGATGCTCGGGCTTCGGGCGCGCTTCGAAAAACGCCGACGCTTCGAGAATCGGCGTGACGATGTCGAGCAAGCGCAGCAATTCGCCAACGTCAGTGGTTTTTTCGGGTATGGACTTGGCGCTGCGGCGTCCGCGCGCCCACTCGTAGCAGCACACGGCAACGGCTTGCGCCAGATTCATGCTGGGCGCTTCAGCCGTCGTGGGAAGACGCACCAGATCGTGACAGTAACTCAGGTCCTGATTGCCGAGTCCCGTTTTTTCGGAGCCGAAAAGAATCGCGATGCGTCCTCGATGGCGCAACGCCGCGGAGCCCCGTAGCGGGCGGTCGAGATTCCGCCGCGATCCCGCGGTGGTGCCGATCACGCGCGTGCATCCGTCGAGCGCTTCGTCGAGTGACCCGACCGCGCGCGCATTGTTCAGCACCGTCTCTCCCGCCACCGCTGACTTCCGCGCTTCGGCCCACACCGGGGGATGCGGATCGACGACGACCAATTCGCGCAACCCGAAATTCGCCATCGCGCGCGCCGCCGCGCCGATGTTCAGCGGATTTCGCGGACGGACAAGAACGATTCTAGGGGGCAGGAGAGGCATGGAATCTAAGTTAGGATACTCCGCATGCCGCTGCCGAAGTGCTGCTCATCTCGATCGGCTGCGTCGCCGCCGTCGCGTGAGCTACTTCTTTGCGCTGGGATCACCGGTCGGCGGCGGTGCGTGGTCCTCGGCCGCCGGCGGTCCCAGCAATTCCGTGAAGATCGGTTTCAAGGCGTCGGCCCACACTTGATAGCCCTTCAACGTAGGATGAAGCTTGTCGCCCGTAATGCCTTCGAAGAGCGTGCCGCTCGCGTCCGCCAACTTGTCGTTGATGTTCAGGAAGCGCACTTTCTTTCCGTCGGCGAGCTTGGCGATCCGCGCATTGATGCCGTTGATTACCGCATTCGCCGACGGCGCGTCGTTGCGCGGGAAAATCGCGGTGAGAATAATCGTCGCGTTCGGCGCTTTCGCTTGCATCACGTGAATCACTTTCTCGATGCCGCGGCTGATATCGGCGATCTTCGCTTCATCACCCGGCGCGCGGCCCACGTTGTTGGTGCCTGCCAGCAACACAATCACTTTGGGATTCACGCCGTCGAGCTCCGCGTTGTCCAAGCGCCACAAAATGTTCTGCACCGTATCGGCGCCCCACCCGAAATCGGCGGCGTTCCATCCGAAAAAGTTCTGCTTCCAATTCGCCTGCATCTCGGGATAATCGTTGGCGTCCCAGCGGCGCGTGATGGAATCGCCTTCGAAATAAATGTCCACGCCGCCGCGCTTCGCTTTCTCGACGAGTTGCTGATGCGCCACCAGCGAGTTCGCGTCGGTGCGGAACATGGCTTGGTCCGCGGGGATCGGCGGCAACGGCGGAGCCTTGCGGTTGAAATTGCGATCGGCCCAGGGTAAAAAGTATTTCCAGTTCGGACCATCGGTGTGTCCGCCGTCGTGCTGGCGCCAGGCGAGCTGTCCGTCGAGAATGCTCACGTTCACCGCCGGCATTTTTTCCGTATGATAGTCGTCGGACGTTCCCAAATCCTTCACGCCGAGCAATCGATAGACCGGACCCGCCGCGACCGCTGCCATGTAGCTGCCTTGATGGTCGAGCCACTTGGCGTCGCCTTTTTCCGGCACGCCGTAACTAACAAACGTCAAGCGTGGCGCGCACAGAGCGATCAATTCGTGGGCGTCGACGGGAAGATCATTGGGCGTCTTCGCGCCGAAGGAGGACTCAGATGCGCCGTACTTCAGAAAATTTCCCGCCATCCAGTGATATTCACCCGATCCCGTTAGGTTCTCGACGGCTTCGCCCCAATTTCTGCGATGCAACTTCGCGCCGCCTTCACCGGACGATCCAATCAGCACGACGGCGAAGCGTTGATCGAACGCCATCGTCACAAGCGCCGCTTTTCCGTAGCGCGACACGCCTTCAATCCCCACGTGCTTGGCATCGACGGCCTTGTCCGTTTCGAGATAATCGAGTCCACGCGACGCGCCCCACGCCCACGCGCGCAGCGCGCCCCAATCTTCGGGTTTGCGCGGCTGTCCTTTGTTGACGAGACCAATCACGCCCTTCGTGAGTCCCGCGCCGTTGTCCGCTTGAATGCTCGCGGGATTGATGTACGCGTAGCCCCAACCGTCGGCGATCAGTTGTTGCGTTTGCGGCGGATCGCCGCCAACGGGCGGCGCAGGAAATCCCGCCGGCATGGGCGGCGGTGTCTGGCCGGGCATCAGCCCGCGTCCGAACATCATCATCACCGGCACGGGCGTTGTGGCGTCGGCGGGCGTCACCAGGATCATTTGAATTTCCACGGACAATTCGGGAAACGCGGAATTATCGACCTTGCCGGACAATTGTTTTCCGATCACGCTGCGCGGGCCGACGGTTGATTCCACGGTGTTCACGACGGTCCATGTGACTTTGGGCGCATTCTTCGGTACGCGACCGAGGACCTCGCGCTCGAAGTCCTCGACGATTTCGGGACGGCGCTCTTTCCACCATTGATCGGCAGTCGTAACTCTCTTGCCGTTCTTCTCCGTCAGCACCGGCGGCAAATCGGGATAGGGATTGGCCTTCGACTCGTCGTAGTTCGCATGATTCGGCTGCGCTTCGTTGCCGCTGGGACCCGGGCGCAGAGCGGTGATGCCGAGCTGCTGCATCATGTTCTTGTGATCTGCGGCAGTCTCGGCCGCCATTTGCCGCTGTGCGGGCGTCGGCTGCGGTGGTTGCGCGAAGAGCGCGGCGGAAAACGCTACGGCGAGGGCCAATTTCGTGAAGCCGTATTTCATGACAAGATGATACGCTTTCCTCCCCTCGTTGAACATGCTATGTTGCTTGCCATGAAGCAACCTTGCGCTCTCTTCCTCATCGCAGCCATCACGTTCGCGCCGCTCTCGGGCGTCGCGCAAAAGCCCGGACCCGCGGCGGACAAACCGGGGTTTGAAATGACCATCGACAACATCATGCGCGGTCCGGGTCTGTTTGGCTATCCGCCCGCTCAAGTTCGTTGGTCGCCGGATTCGAAATTCGTCTATTTCCAATGGAAGAAATATGACGAATCGCGCGAGAAGAATATGGACACGTACGTGATCTCGGCCGACGGCAGCGGTTTGAAAAGACTTTCCGAGGAAGAAGCCAAGGACACGCCGCCCGTGCAAGGCGATTGGACCAAAGATCACAAACGCGCGGTCTACGCCGAGGGCGGCGACTTGTTTCTCTACGATGTCGCGCAACCGAAGCGCCGGCAAATCACCAAGACTGCCGAGGCCGAAAGCAATCCGCGATTCTTGCGCGACGAAAAGCACATCACATTCGTGCGCGGCGGCAATCTGTACATGATGTCGCTCGAGGACGGCGATCTCACACAGCTCACCGAGGTGCAAGCGCCGGGCGCGGCGGCAGGCGCGGCTCCCGCGGCGGGCGGCGGACGTGGTGGCCAGGGTCGGGGAGGCTTTGGCGGTGGCGCGGCGAACACTTCGGATCAGAAAGGAACCGACAGCCAGGAGTATTTGAAGAAGGAAGAAAAAGATCTCATCGACTACATCAAGCGACGCGCCGAAAAACGCGCCGAGGACGAAGCCAAGCGCAAGAAAGAGAATCCGCGCAAGCCCTTCGTGCTGCAAACCGGACAAACGGTCACGACGATGTCGTTGTCGCCCGATCAAAAACTGGTCATCGCGCTGGTCAGCGAAGCGGGCACCGGATCGAAGAACGATATCGTCCCAAACTTCGTCACCGAAACTTCGTACGTGGAAGATATTCCGGGACGCAACAACGTCGGCGACAACCAGAATCGCATTCGCATCGCGCTGGTCGATGTGACGAGCGGCGAAGTGAAGTGGGTGGATCACGGGCAGAAGCCTGTCACGGGCGAGGGGACGACGCAGGCGGCCGCGCCTCCGCCGCCGAGCGGCGGCGGACCACAGGGTCGCGGCGGGCGCGCCGGCGCTCCGCCCGAGCGTGACGTGCAATTGAGCGCGCCGGTGTGGTCCGAAGACGGAACGCGCGCAATTCTGCAAGGGCGCTCGGCCGACAACAAGGATCGTTGGATCTTGGCGCTCGACTCGGCCACGGGAAAAACGCGCGTGCTCTTCAGCGACCACGACGACGCGTGGATTAACGTGGGCGGAGGCGGGGGCGGCGGATTCGGTGGCCCACCGCCGTACGGCTGGATGAAGGACGACAAATCGATCTATTTCCTCAGCGAAAAATCGGGATACTCCCATCTCTACACCGTGCCGTTCGAGGGCGGCGAAGCCAGGCAACTCACCAGCGGCAAATTTGAAGTCAGCGCCCTGTCGCTCTCCGAAGACAAGACGCGCTTCTTCTTCACGTCGTCGGAGCCCGATCCCGCGGATCGCCGCTTCTACACGATGCCGGCTTCCGGCGGCGAACGCACCTGCATCACGCCGGCGCTGGGACATCATCAGGCCTTCGTATCGCCCGATGAAAAGAAGATCGCGGTGATTTATTCCTACGTCACGAAGCCGCCCGATCTTTATGTACAGGACTTTGCGCCGGGCGCGAAGCAAGTGCAGGCGACGAATTCGCCGGCGCCCGATTTCGCGGGCTATCCTTGGCAAGACGCGCCCATCGTGCACTTCACCGCACGCGACGGCATGCCAGTCCCCGCGCGTCTCTACAAACCGAAAAACTGGAAGCCCGGCGGACCCGGCGTGGTTTTCGTGCACGGTGCGGGCTACGCGCAGAACGTGCACCACGGTTGGGCCGCGGGATATCGCCAGGAGTACGCGTTCCATCATTTCCTGATGGAGCACGGCTATTTGGTAATGGATTGCGACTATCGCGCGTCGGCCGGATACGGGAGAGACTGGCGCACGGCCATTTATCGTCACATGGGCGGCGTGGATCTCGACGATCAGGTGGATCTCGCGAAGTACATGGTGAAGGAACAAGGCGTCGACGAAAAACGCATCGGGATCTACGGCGGCAGCTACGGCGGATTCATGACGCTGATGGCGATGTTCACGCAGCCCGACGTTTTCGCGGCCGGCGCGGCGCTGCGTCCCGTCACCGATTGGGCCCACTACAATCACGGCTACACGGCGAACATCTTGAACGTTCCGCAGAAAGACGCAGAGGCGTACAAAAAGTCGTCGCCGATTTACTACGCGCAGAATCTGAAGGGCGCGCTGCTGATCTGCCACGGCATGGTGGACACCAACGTGTTGTTCCAGGACACGGTGCGCTTGGTGCAACGGCTCATTGAATTGCGCAAGGAAAACTGGGAGGTCGCGCCGTATCCGGTTGAGGACCACGGATTCCTGGAGCCCAGAGTTGGGCCGACGAGTACAAGCGCATCTTCAAATTATTCGAGACAAATTTGAAGAAGCCCTCGGACGCGCCGGCCCAAAAGAACGCGAAGAAGAAGAGCTAATTCTTACTTCACCGAAATCGTCAGCTTGTTGGCCGACGCCGTGCCGCCCGCGTTGATGACCAACGGATACGTTCCCGTGGTGAGTCCCGAGGGCACCTGCAAGTTGATCTGATACAGGCCAGCGTTGCCCGGCGTGAGTCCCGCGAACGACACCGGTGCGTTTTGTCCACCGATGGTCGCGGTCACCATCGCCGTAGTCACCGCGAGATTCGGCCCGCCGGGCGACGCCGCACCGTCGGCCGGTTGATTCGACGTCACGCCGAGGCCGGTCGCGTAAACCGTCATCAATCCCCCTGCTGCAATCGAGGAGCTCGGCTGGAACGACCCGTCGAGATTGATCGCCGCGTAGAGACCCGGCGACGTTGTCCCGTGCAGGAACGACACTGGTGCGCTCAAGCTGTCGTTTACCTGCACCTGGATGACGTCGCTGTTGCCGGCGAACGACCCGTTCATGGTGCCCGGCAATGCTTGCGTGGCAAACGGAATCTGTAGGTCGATTTGGCCGGTGCTGGTGAAGAAGATCGGCGCCGGAACCGCGTTGATGAAGACGGCAGTAATCAGCGCAGATGTCGGGCCGGGGCCGAACTGTTTGGTCAACGGCAGAGAGTTCTGATTTGCGAAGCCTCCGAAATTCAATCCGTAGACTTCCGCAATCGATCCCGGCGCAATGGCGACGCCAGGAGTTTCGCCGGCGTTATTGATCACGCCTCCCGTATTCACCACGGGCGCCGGCAATCCGCTCGCCGTGGACGCTTCGCGCCACAGAATCACGCCGCCGGGAAGTTCTTCGCCCTTGAAATAGAGATCGGTGTAGTGCTGGAACCCAAGATACAACTTGCCGTTCGCGCCGAAGACCGCGGATTCGAAGTTCGTGCTCAACGCCGGCGCAACGCTGTTGCCGGGATTGCAAGCGGTCCACGTTTTGAGATCGGTGGAGCGAATCAATTTCGGCTCGCCGCACACAACGCCGGTTGAATTTCCCCCGTTGTCCGTGATGGAGACGGCGGCTTGCCCTTGCGGGCCGATCGCCAGCGTGAAGGGCGCAACGAGATTGCGGTTGCCGTCGCTGGGAAGCGAGGAAACTTGAGTCCATGACAGGCCGTGGTCATTCGATGAGATGAGCCAAAGATTGGCGTTATATTGGGCGGTTGTCGGACCCACCGGCACGTTCGTCAAGATCCTGGGATTCAAACCGTCGTAAACCATCCGCAAGTCCTGGCCGGTGTTGGGTGTCGGCGCACTCATCACTGTGGCTGACACGGTCTGGCCCGGGCGCCAGTAGTAGACCACTTCCGGATTACTCAGCCCGCCTTCCCATACGACGCCTGGTTGTCCGTTGCTATCGAGCGCCACATCGTAGAGTCCCGGACCTACACCGTGAAGGCCGATCGAGCTGTTGGGGATCATCGTCTGTGTCCAGGTCGATGGGTTCGCCTGATCGTTTCCGAAGAGGTAGAAGATTCCAAACGTGTCGGAAACCAGCATGTGGACCTTTCCATTCGCCATCTTCAACGACGTTCCGGAAGTGACTGGTACGTTCGGTGGAACAAAAGCGTTGAAGGCGGTCCAAGTGGCGCCTCCGTCGGAGGAGGCCGCGAACTTGGCCACGCTGGGAGCAGGACTATTGGCAAGGGCGTCGGTATAGGCGACTCCAAAGAGGCTCACGCTTGAGTCATAGGCCAGAGAAATCGTGTCATTTCCGATTTGCCCGTGAACGGAGTCGACTTTGACAGGCGTCTTCCACTTGTAGTTCGCGCGATCCCAGCCGACAAAATAGATGTCGGTGGGACCGTTGTTGCGGCTGTTGCTTTCGTCGCTGAACGCAAACGCGGGATCGCCGTTGCCGTCGAGGGCTATCGAAATATGGCGGCCGTATAGCGTCGTGTCCCCCACCATGGAGACGCTTGCGGGCGTGGGCGCGGCCACGCTGAATCCCACCGGAGGCGGCCCGACAATCACAATGTTGGACTGGGTTCGGGGAATCGTTGTCGGGTCGATGAGCAGGTACTGATACGTTTCCCCAGGATCGGGGATCGAGTCCGTGTATGTCGTCGTCTCAGGGCCGGTGATTCCAATGAACGTATTAGGAGTCGTACCAACTCGCCGAAACACCTCAAAGAGCTCCGACGTGGCGCCGGTCCATTTCAACACCACCGAAGTACTGGTTGCCGAGGTTACGGTAAGAACTGGTTGCGCCAGCGGCTGGATCGCCGCGGCCTGCATCAAACCTGCAAAGACACACACACCCAGATAGCGCAGAATTCTGCGGTTCATTTTGTCCTCCTAGTTTCTTCTACGTGCGGCGCTGCCAAGGCAGCCCAGGGGGAGATCCGCAACAGTAAGACCGCTGCTATGAAGTAACGGCCCAAATGTGGGAAAATCGGCTCATGTCCAATGTGGGGGCACTGTTGGACCGATGGGAACACGGTGACCGCGCGGCACTCGACGAGATGCTGCCCTCTCTTTACAGCGAGTTGAAGGAGTTGGCGCGCATTTACCTGAGCCGCGAACGTCCCGACCACACGCTGCAACCCACCGCGCTGGTTCACGAAGCGTACATGAAGCTGGTGCAACAACGCCAAGTCGACTGGCGGAATCGCGCGCACTTCCTGGGCGTCGCGGCGAGCGTGATGCGCCGCGTCTTGCTGCATCACGCGCGCGACCGCAAGATGCAAAAGCGTTCGGGCGGATGGGAACGGATCGAACTCGACGATGCGCTGGCGTCGATCGAGCAAGACACGACGGTCGACATGCTCGATCTCAACGCCGCGCTCGAAGAGTTAGCCGCACTCGAGCCGCGCCACGAAAAGCTCGTGGAGTTGCGCGTCTTCGGCGGATTGAGCATCGAAGAATCGGCCGAAGTCTTGAATGTTTCTCCCGCCACGGTGAAGCGCGATTGGAATGTCGCGCGGCTTTTCTTGCAACGGAAATTGGCCGGCATTCAACCAGGTGCGTCCGGAGACGCCAAGTGACTCCCGAGCGCTACCGGCAAATAGCGCAAATCGCCGCCGACGCGCTGGATACTTCCTTGCATCTCGACGCGCGGTCGCGCGCCGCTTATATCGCCGAAGCTTGCGCCGGCGATCCCGATCTGCTGGCGGAAGTGGAATCGCTGCTGGCCGCCGATCACGCGGGAATCTCGCTCGAGCCCGGCGTGCCGGCGCGCGTGGGCGTGTATCGCGTGGTTCGCGAAATCGGCCGGGGCGGCATGGGCTGGGTCTATCTCGCCGAGCGCGACGACGGACAATTCGAGCAGCGCGCGGCCATCAAAATCCTCCAGCGCGGCATTGACCCCAGTGGTGTATCGCGCTTTTTCGCCGAGCGCCAGATTCTCGCGCGCCTCGACCACCCCAACATCGCGCGGCTCTTTGACGGCGGCATGACGCCCGACGGCCGGCCGTATTTCGTGATGGAGTATCTCGACGCCGAGCCGGTGACGATCTATTGCCGGCGTCACGCCTTGTCGATCGGCGAGCGCATCAAGCTTTTTCTTTCGGTGTGCGAGGCCGTGGAATACGCCCATCGCCGCCTGGTGCTGCATCGCGACATCAAGCCGGCCAATATTTTGGTGGATGCGTCGGGCGTTCCCAAATTGCTGGACTTCGGAATCGCCAAGGCGCTAGAGCCGGATGGCGAAGCGCAACTTACTGAACTAGGGTCGCGGGCGATGACGCTGCAATACGCGAGTCCCGAGCAATTGCGCGGCGAGCCGCTCTCAACCGCTAGCGACGTGTACGCGCTCGGGCTGCTCCTGTATGAGTTGACCGCGGAATCGCCGCCGTATCGCGTGCCATCGGGCGCGGTGGCCGAACAAGTCCGCCTGATTTGCGAGGAGCAGCCGAAGCCTGCAAGCGAAATCGCACCGCCGGCCGTCGCGCGCCGCATTCGCGGCGATCTCGACCGCGTGATCCTGAAGGCGATTGAGAAAGACCCGGCGCTTCGCTACGGCTCGGCCGCGAATCTGGCCGAGGATTTACGCCGGTTTCTGGAAAATCGCCCGGTCGCCGCGCGCCCGGCGAATGCATTGTATCGCGCGCGCAAATACGCTACGCGCCATTGGCGGGCTTTGCTCGCGGCGGGGGCCGCGGGGATCGTGTTGTTCGTAGCGATCACCAGCGCGTTGATCGAAGGCCGTCGCGCGGAGAGCAATTTTCAAGACGTGCGGCGTCTTGCGAATTCGTTCCTCTTCGAATTTCACGACGCCATCGCCAACTTGCCGGGGTCGACGCCGGCGCGCGAGTTGGTGGAACGCCGCGCGGTGGAGTATCTCGATATTCTCTCCAAGAAATCGCCCAACGATATCGATCTCCAGCGCGAACTCGCCGAATCCTACATTCGCATCGGCATGGCGCAAGGCGACAATTATCAATCGAACTTGGGCAAGGCGAAAGAAGCCGTGAGCAGCCTGGAAAAGGCAGTGACGCTGCTGACCCAGGTGTATCGTGCGCGGACGTCCGATCCCGACGTGCGGGCGGAGTTGGCGCGCGCGAAAATTGCTTTGGCGGCCGCCATCGGGCCGTCCGACTTGGCGCGAAACAATCAGTTGCGTGCCGAAGCGCTGGAACTTCTGAACGACAAGTCGTCGCCGAAACTGGCCGCGCGCGCCAAACTGGCGATGGGTCAAGCCTATTTCGGCAACGCCGAGCGCCTGGCCGACAAGGGACGCATTCAGGAAGCATTGGACGCGCGCAACAAATCGATTGAAGTGCTCGGTGAGTTGGCGGCGAGCGATCCTGGCTACGACGACGCGCAGCGCTTGCTGGCGCAATCGCTGAAGCGCCGCGCCGCGCTTTACGTTTCCAAGTTGCATGAACCAGGGAAAGCCCGTCAGGATCTCGACCTCGCCATTCGCATCGACGATCAGCGGATTGCGCGCGATCCCGGCAACGGCGCGGCCCGTCTCGATCGCGCGCTGGGCCAAAGTTATCTTTCCGTGGTGTTGCGCCAGCAAGGCGATTTCGCGGGATCGGAGGATATGATCAATCGCGCCATCGCCACGCGCGTCGAGTTTTTGCGTGCCGGTCCCCGCGATATCCGCAATCGCACTTGGTTGATGGGCGACTACGTCAAGCTTTCGGCGTTACGGCGCGCCCAGCATCGCTGGGACGATTCGCTCGCCGCGATCCAGCAAGGTCTCGACGTCGGCAATCAAGCGGACGATCAGGCCAAGCGCAGCAAAGAACTGATTTCCTTCAACGCGGAGTTGCACGCGGAATCCGCACAGACTCACGCGGGTCTCGGCGATTGCCGCGACGCGCGGGAGGAACTCGACAAAGCGTCGCGGCTCGGATCTGATGGGGGTTCAGCGACAAGCGCGGCCGCGAAAGACGCTGTAGCCAACTGCGGCAAGAAGTAAAGAATTCACCAATTTAAGGCATCGACGGCCGCACACAGCGGATTCCAACATTGAAATACAGGAATCCCGGCAAACCCTTGCCGCGCTCGGAGAGCCGCGGCTGCTCGTCGCCGGAAATCCCGCCGCGCACCGCGCGTGTTTGACCACTGGCCGCGCCGGGAGGATCGGCCGCGGGGGAGTGCTGATAGTATTTGTCGTCGAACCAATCGGCGGTCCACTGCCAAACGTCGCCTTGCATTTTCGGCACGTAGGGAACGTCGCCGTCGCCCGCGCGCGCGGCGTATTCCCATTCCGCTTCCGTGGGCAGGCGGCCTTGCACCGACTGGCAATACTTCTGCGCTTCGCTCCAGGTGATTTTTTCGACCGGCAGGTCGGGATCTTTGTAGAAACTTGGATTGTCGCCGGTCACTTTTTGGTACGCCGTTTGCGTCACCATCGTCTTGGCGATCCAAAATCCTTTGCCGATGCGGATTTCGTGGCGCGGTTTTTCGTCGGCGGCGCAGTCGTTGTCACCGGGAAGACAACCCATCTCGAATTTTCCGGGAGGAATCCAGACGTACTCCACGCCGTCGAGCGCTTTTCGCAGCGTTCCCGCCGCTACTTCCGACTTTTCGGTTGCAGCAGAGGGCGTGTCCGCAGGCTTTGGTGCTTTTTCCCGCAGCGCGGTGATGGTGTTGTCGGTGGCGCCGGCGGCCCGCAAGCGCGCTTCTACTTCGGGCGTTAGCGGAAACGTGACACCGCAGGCGGCAATGAAAAGACGCGAGCGCGGCTCACGCGCGGCGTCCTTGATCATGGCGGTGAGTTGCGCTTCGTCGAGGGCACCCGATGACGGACAGCGAACCTGCGCCCAGAGCGGATAGAGCAGACCGAGCATGACGGCAAGCAGTCGCACTCAGTTCAATTGTATAACGCTGGAAAGCGACTACTCGTAGCGCAGCGCGACCATCGCAACGCCAGCGTCAAGACGGCGACGATGGTGAATCCCCTATGGGTATAAACGGGCGCTCGGGCAGAATGTTCGCCGAGGCATGTGAAAGGTTGCCGGTGCCCGTTAGCGTTCCCCGAACGCGTACAAATTCTCCGATGTCCGTACGTAAATCACCCGACCCGCAATCGCGGGACTCGCATACACGTCTTCGCCTAATTCGTTTTTCGCGACAATCTCCATCTTGTCCGCGCTCGCCGCGATCACGGTCACGACGCCGTCGCCGGACACCAGATACACGCGGCCGCTCGCTTCCACCGGCGACGCGAAGTACGGACCCGTAGCGCCTGTGCGAGCGCGATAAATCACGTGGCCGGTCGCGGAGTCGAGACACGTGACCACTCCGCCGTTGCGCACCAGGAACAAGCGATTCTTGTACAGCAGCGGCGACGGCACTTCGGGAATCGACGTGTCTTCTCTCCAGACAATCTTGGCGCTCGACCCGTCGGGGCGCAAGGCGAGCAATCCGTGATCCCTGGCCTGCGACGCGACCATCGCCAACATACTTTCCCATTCATCCTTGGTGATCACGCCGTCGCGGTTGCGATCGGCGCTGCGAAAATTCAGGTAGTTTTGCGAGTTGGGAACCTTTTCGAGGCCGGGGCGCGCGGTATAAAGCAAATCGTCGGGAAACTCGGCTTCACTGATCTGGCCGTCGGCGTTCTTGTCGTATTTTTTCAGGAGCGTCGCCCAATCCGGCAACGCGCCGCGCTGATCGTCTTCCCCGAGCAAGTTCCAGGTTTGCGCGAACACCGTATCACTCGACGCCACCGGCGTGCTCAAGCCCGACGTCGGCGTTTCCAACGACCATTTCGGCGCGCCGGTCGCGATGTCGTAGGCGTCCACTACGCCCGCGCGATGCAGCACGATCTGCGCGCCCCACACGATGGGCGTCGAATAACTCTCCCGGCGTCCCCCGGGCGCCGGATACATCCGCTTCCACGCTTCTTGGCCCGTCTTGCGGTCGACCGCCAGCAAGTATCCGCCGGCGATGCCATCGTGATTCAGGATCACGAAATCGCGCACGAGAATCGGCGACGCGCCGCTGCCGTGCGCGGTGCGCGGCATGGCACGCGGCGTTTGCCAGAGCGGCTCGCCCGCATGCGTGAAGGCCATCAACCCAAACGAACCGAAATAAGTGTAGACGCGCTCGGAGTCCACCGCGGGCGTGGCCGTGGCGGGATTGCTCACCGCGTGCGTCTGCTCGAGTGACGTCGCGGGTGCGTCGCGGCGCCAGAGAATCGCGCCGTCCTTGCGCGCCAAGCAAATCAACTCCAGTTTTCGCGACGACGAGTTGTAGGCGTTCAGGAAAATCCGCTCGCCCCACACCGAAGGCGACGAATGCCCCGGAGGCAGCGCTCGCTTCCACAGCAAATTCTTCTTGGCCGAAAATTCCACGGGCGGAGCGGCGCTCTCCGCGGCGACGCCCGACGCGTTCGGTCCGCGAAATTGCGGCCAGTTCGCCGGATCTTCGATAGGCGCGGCCGCACAAACCATCAGCGTCAACGCCAAAGCGGCGAACCGGAAGAGGTGTTTCATCTGCGCGCGATTATAGCCCGCGCGGGCACGCGCTAGCGCCACTTCACGATCTTTTACGGCGCGCGGGGAGATATCCTATTGCCGCGTCAAAGCCCTGTGATAACTTGGACCCAAGAGCCGGAAAAAGAGATTGAGCCCGGGAGAATGACGATGCGTCGTCTGAAAGTGATTCGGCTAACCGGAGTCGCCGTACTGCTGTTCCTGATCGGATCGCTCACCGCGCAACGCGGCTGGGGATCTCGCGGCACGAACCAGCCGCCTCCTCCTGAATGGCTGCCGAAGAATCCCGACACCGAATTCGCCTTCTCGCGAATGGTCTATTTCTCCGAAGGACCCAAGTACAACTGGTACGCCGGCTGGACCACCGATTATCCGGCGGCCGACATCCACTTGATTCAAGGATTCAATCGGCTATCGCGCTTGAACGCGCATCAGCAGCCGCTGGTGATGCCGATCGATAACCCGCGGCTCTTTCAGTATCCTTATATCTACTCCGTCGAGCCGGGATTCCTGGTATGGTCCGACGCCGAAGTGGCGCGCCTGCGCGAGTACCTGCTGCGCGGCGGCACCTACATGGCCGACGATTATCACGGCTACCTCGAGTGGAATCACTGGGTGGAACAGATCAAGCGCGTGTTGCCCGAGCGACAGATCGTCGACCTGCCGTTGGAGCATCCGATTTTCCACACCGTCTTCGATATTCAGGAAAAGGTGCAAGTTCCAGGCGCGCAGTATCTGCGCAGCGGGCGGACGTGGGAAAAAGATTACGAAACCGGCAAAACGCCTTACTATCGCGCGATCCTTGACGACAACGGGCGGCCCATGGTGCTGATCAGTCACAACATGGATTGGGGCGACGCGTGGGAGTGGGCCGACGTGCCGGAATATGAAGAACGCTACACGACGCAAGCATATCGACTGGAGATCAACTACATCGTTTTTACAATGACGCACTAATCGTCCACCATGTTCCGATTCTTCTTTGGCTATCCCTTTTCGGCGTACTCCCAGGGCAAGCTTTCTTTGCTCTCGGGATGGCCGCGTCCGCTGGTGATTCTGCTGGTGGCGGCCGGCGCGGCACTGGTAGGATGGCGATTCTACCGCCGGGGATTCCTCGATTCTCCGCTGGCGCGGCGGCGCTCCAGCGTCATGGTGATTCTGCAAACAGCCACGCTGGCATTGTTGCTGGTGATGCTGTGGCGTCCGGCGCTTGTGGTGACCACCGCCGCGCCGCGCCAAAATATCGCCGCGGTGCTGCTCGACGATTCCGCGAGCATGACGCTGGAATCGCCGTCGCGCCTGGATCGCGCGAAACAAATGTTCGGCGCGCAATCGCCGCTGATGAAAAAGCTCAGCGAGCGTTTTCAAGTGCGCACCTATCGATTCTCCGATGTGATCGCGCGCGTACAGGACGCGCAGGCTCCCGGGGCGCTGACCGGTGCCGGAAAAGCCACGCGCTTGGACGACGCGCTGAATGGAGTCCTTGGCGATCTCGAAGGATTTCCGCTCGGCGCGGTCGTGCTGGTCACCGACGGCGCGGACAATTCGCCGTTCACCGAGCATGAACAGAGCGGATTGGCGCGGCTGAAAGCCGCGCACGTTCCGCTGCACGCCGTCGGCGTCGGCAAACCCTCGTTCGATCGCGATCTGCAAGTGAACGACGTAAGCGTCGCACCGGCCGCCCTCGCGGGCGGCGTCATTTCCGCGGCGGTCACGGTGCACGGCGAGGGATACGCGGGCAAAACGGTGTCGCTGGAAGTGCGCGATGGCGGAACGTTGTTGCAAAAGATCCCCGTGGTATTCGATCGGCCGTCACAGACCATGACCGTGCGCGTGAATTTCACGCCGCGCGCGAAGGGCCTGCGCGAGTACACCTTTGTGCTGCCGCCGGGCGACGAGGAAATCAAGCAGAACAACGAGCAATCGCGGGTGATCCTGGTGGAAGATCACAAATCGAAAATCCTGTGGCTGGAAGGCGAGCCGCGCTGGGATTACAAATTCATCCGCCGCGCGGTGGCCGACGATCCGGCCATCGAACTTCATGGATTGCTGCGCACTTCCGCCAACAAGTTCTATCGCCAGGGTATGGATAGCGAGAAAATCCTGGAGACCGGATTTCCGAAGGCCGAGGAATTGTTCGGTTACGACGCGGTGATCGTGGGCAGCGTGGAAGCGGGCTTCTTTTCCGCGGAAGACGCGCAGAATCTCTACGACTTTGTAAGCCGCCGCGGCGGCGGATTGCTGATGTTCGGCACGCGGCAATCGCTCGAAGAAGGCGGATGGCAGAACACCGTGCTGGGCGACCTCGTCCCGCTGAAATTGGACGCCAAGCAGCCGACGTTTTTCCGCACCGAAGGACGCGCCGCGCTCACGCCGTACGGTCTCGACATTCCGATGCTGCAACTGGGTCCCGACGCCGCGAAAACCGCCGCACGCTGGAAAACGCTGCCCGCACTCGGCGACTTCACGCGGCTCGGAGAACCGAAGCCCGGCGCCATCGTGCTGGCGACCATCACGCCGGAGGGCGATAAGGCGCCGATTCCGCTGATCGCCACGCAACGCTTTGGACGTGGCCGCACGATGCTGTTCGCCAGCGGCAGCAGTTGGCGTTGGAAAATGGAAATGGACCACGCCGACGACACGCATCAGCGCTTGTGGCGGCAAATTTCTCGCTGGCTGATCGAAGAAACGCCGGGCCACGTGCAAGTCGCCAGCGATCGCCCGCTCTATCGCGACGATCATCGCGTGGCGCTTCGCGTGGAAGTGCGCGACAAAACGTATCGCCCCGTGGACGACGCCGCGGTGACGGCGGTGGTCTCCGCGCCCGACGGAACGCGCACCGACGTCCGCCTCGATTGGTCGCCGCGCGACGAAGGCGGGTACACCGGAACATACGAAGCGCAAGCGGCGGGCGTCTTCACCGTGGAGGCGAAAGCGAAATCGCCGAAGGGCGAAGAGATCGGGACTTCCGCATCGTTCTTCGAACGCACGGCTGGGACGCTCGAGTACTTCGACGCGCAACAGAATCGCGCGCTGCTCACGCATCTCGCGTCGGAAACCGGCGGACGCTACTACACGCTCGACGATGCCAAGTCGCTGGGCGACGACATTGTTTATACGCAAGGCGGCATCACCGAACGCGACGTGCACGAACTGTGGAATATTCCGCTGTTCTTCCTCTTGCTCTTTGCGCTGAAAGGCGCGGAGTGGGGTCTGCGCAAATGGTGGGGAACGGTATGACGGGAATGGGAATGAAGGCAAAAGGCAAAAATGAAAAGGCGCCCTTCCATCCTTTTGCCTTTTGCCTTTTGCCCTTTGCCTTTTGCCTTGCATTTTCCGGTTTGTTACATGGCCAGGGTCCACAGACGTACGCGGTGATCGTCACCGGTCTCGGCGGAGAAAAGGAATTCGACGATGAGTTCGCCAATCTCGGCAAACGCCTCTCCGACGGATTGCACCGGTCGGGCCTCGACGCCAATCACGTGACGCTGTTGCCCGCGAAGTCCGCGCACAAGGAAGAAATCGCACGCGTCCTGCAAGACATCGCCGGCAAATCGCGGAAGGAAGACACGTTGTTGTTGTTTCTCGTCGGCCACGGCAGCTACGACGGCCGCGACTACAAGTTCAACGTAATCGGTCCCGATCCCACGGCGGCGGAAATCCGTCAGTGGCTCGACAAAATTCCCGCCGGGAAACAAGTGATCGTCGACTCCTCGAGTTCGAGCGGCGCGGCCACCGAAGTCTGGAGCCGTGCGGGACGCGTGGTGATCACCGCCACACGCAACGGACAGGAGCGCAACGCCACCGTCTTCATGCGTTTCTTCGCCGAAGCACTCACCGATCCCGCAGCGGACATCGACAAGAACGGCACGGTCTCGGCGCTCGAAGCCTTTCGTTACGCCGAGCAGCACACCGCAAAATTCTATGAGTCGGCGTCGCGGATCGCCACCGAGCATCCCATGCTCGACGACAACGGCGACGGCAAAGGCGTGAAAGATCCATCGCCGCAGAACGGCGAAGGCATTCTCGCCGGGCAAGTCGCGCTGGTGCGAAACGGGGCGTCGCAAGCGCGCGTCGATACCGCAGAGGCGCGCGATCTGCGCACGCAAAAGGAAAAGCTCGAGAACGACATTGCGACTTTGAAGTACAACAAGGCGTCATTGGAAGCAGGCGAGTACAAGCAAAAAATGGATTCACTGCTACTGGAGTTGGCGCGCACCCAGCAGCAGTTGGAGAAATTGGAGGCGGCGGCTCCGAAACAATGAGATTCGTTGCCAAACTCGCTGTCACCGCGATCGCCTGCGCCACACTGGCGCCGGCGCAAGTTCACAAGGACTTTACCCGCGGCATGGACGCCTATCGCCACGGCGATCTCGCCACCGCACGGCAGGCGTTTGGCCGCGTCACAGCCGCGTATTCTGCCGGCACGCTGCGCACCGCCGCCGACATTGCCGATGCCGCTGACGCTTATCAGATGCTCGGCCACACTCAGGACGCTAACGACGCGTTCCGCATGGCGCTGTCTCGCGATCCGCAATCCGCCGACATTCGCGTGCGCTGGGGCAAGCTTTTTTTCGCCGCTTACGACGAGCCGGAAGCCGTCAAGCTGTATGAAGAAGCGTTGAAGATCGACCCGAAGAATCCCGGCGCGCTCACCGGACTGGCGGAAGTTCGCTCCGATGAATGGGACGGATCGTCCGACGAGTTGGCCGCACGGGCGTTGACCTTCGATCCGAAATACGTTCCGGCGATGGTCTTGCAAGCGCGGCTCGCGCTGGAAGACGAAAAACCCGCGGCGGCCGCCGACGATATCGCGCGCGCGCTGAAGGTAGATCCCGATTCGCTCGATGCGCTCGGGATGAGCGCGGCGGAATCCTACATTCGCGGCGACAAAACCGAAACCGACGCCCGCATCGACGCTGTTTTGAAACGCAACGCGAGCTACGGCGAAGTTTTCTTTACACTGGCGCATTTCGCGGCGCTGCATCGCCAGATTATTGAAGCGCGCGATTTCCTCTCACGCGCCGTCGCGACCGATCCCACGCTGTGGAAAGCATACTCGGAGCTCGGCATCACGGAAATGCGTCTCGGTCACGAGGCCGAAGCGCGCAAGGCTTTGGAAATCGCCTACAACGGCGACGCGTTCAATGCCTGGACCGTGAACACGCTTCGCTTGCTCGATAGCTACGCGCATTTCGTGCGTTTCGATACGCCGAACTTTCACGTCAAGCTTCACGAGAAGGAAGCGGACATCATGCGGCCATACGTTTCGGAGCTCCTGGAACGCGCGCTGGCGACGCTGGAACAAGAGTACGGCTACAAGCCGCCCGAGAAAGTGACCTTCGAGATGTTTCCGTATCACGAGGACTTCGCGGTCCGCACGCTCGGCGTGCCGGGACTCGGTGCACTCGGCGCGTCGTTCGGCACCGTCGTGGCGATGGACTCGCCGGCGGGCCGTCCGCCGGGGGAATTTCACTGGGGCAGTACGCTTTGGCACGAAACCGCGCACGTCATCACGCTCGGCATGACGCACAATCGCATACCGCGATGGTTCACCGAAGGACTTTCCGTGTACGAAGAAGGCCGCGCCGGCTGGGGCGATCCCATCGATCTCGACACCATCAAGGCGCTGCAAATGGATCGCCTGATGCCGATCGCCGACTTGAACAAAGGTTTTGTCCGGCCGTCGTACCTTGGTCAGGTCCAGTTTGCCTATTGGGAAGGCGGCATGTTGTGCAAGTTCATCGCGGAAAAGTACGGTTTTGAGAAGATTCTCGCGCTGCTCGCCGCGTACCGCGACGGCATGGAAAATATCGCGGCGGTGGAGAAAGTGCTGGGCAAGCCGACGCCCGCTATCGACAAAGAATTCCAAGCGTGGCTCGAACCGGCCGTCGGACATATCGTCAAGTCGGTCGATCTGGAGTGGCGCAACAAGAAATCGCAACAGGAATTGCTCGACGAAGTGGCCAAACATCCCGGCAACTTCATGGCGCAGATTCATCTGGCGCACAATTTCATGGACGCGGGCAATCCCGACACGGCGCTGGAACACGCCGCTGCGGCGCGCAAGCTGTTTCCGGAATTCACAGGCGACGGCAACAGCTACGAGTTGGCGTCGAAAATCCACAAGGATCGCGGCGATCTCAACGCCGAAGCGCGCGACTTGCTCGATTGGGTGAAGGCCGGCGGCCGCGATCCGGAAGTTGCCAAGAAAACGGCGACCTTGTTGACGGAACTGAAGCGCGAACCGGAAGCCGCGCAAGTTCTCGAAACATTTTTGTACATCGTTCCGCAAGATCCCGCGATTCACACGCAGTTGGGCGCGCTGTATCTGGAAATGGCCGCCAGCGATCCAAGCGTCGCAACCCGCGCGGTTCGCGAATACGCCGTCGCGCTGGCGGCGAAGCCCGTCGATCTGGCGGAAGCGCATTTTCATCTGGCCAGCGCGCTGAAAGCCGCGCATCGCAACACCGACGCGCGCGGTGAAACGCTGGCCGCCTTGGAAGTCGCGCCGAACTACGGACCCGCCCAAAAGCTTTTGCTTGAACTTACCGACAGCGAGGAGAAACCTTGGCCACACAAACCGTAACCGATCTCCAACCCGGCGACGTTCGCGAAACCGTCGCTAAGCTCGCGGATCATCGCCGCCTGATCGTGCAAGAAGTTCGCAAGATTATCGTTGGCCAAGAGGACGTGGTCAACTCCGTGCTCATCGGCATTCTCGTCGGCGGACACTCGCTGATCACCGGACTTCCCGGCATGGCCAAAACGCTTTTGATTCGCACGGTGTCGAAGGCCTTGGGTTTGAGCTTCGGGCGCATCCAATTTACTCCCGACCTGATGCCCGCCGACATCACGGGCACCGAGATCGTCGAGGAAGACGAAGGCTCGGGCCGCCGCGTGTGGACCTTCGTGCCCGGACCGATTTTCGCGCAAGTGCTGCTGGCCGACGAAATCAACCGCACGCCGCCGAAAACGCAGTCGGCGCTGCTCGAAGCGATGCAAGAAGCGAGTGTCACCGTGCGCGGCAAAACGTACGCGCTGAAGAAACCGTTTTTCGTGATGGCCACGCAGAATCCCATCGAGTTGGAAGGCACGTACCCGCTGCCCGAAGCCCAGCTCGACCGATTTCTCTTCAATATCGTGATGGATTATCTCGGCGAGGATGAAGAAATCAAGGTCGTCTACAACACCACCGGCGAACTTCCGCCGGAACCCGTGCCGGTGACCAGCGAAACCGACTTGCTGCATTTCCAGGAGCTGGTGCGCCGCATTCCCGTAGCGGAAAGCGTGGCGCGCTACGCGATCCGCTTGGTGCGCTCGACACGGCCTGGCGACGCCGGCGCGAATCTCGACTTCATCAATAAGTATGTGAGCTACGGATGCAGCGTGCGCGCCGCGCAATTTCTGGTGCTGGCCGCTAAAGCCGCGGCGCTGCTCGACGGCCGGTACAACGTGTCGGTGGAGGATATCCGCCACCTCGCCGCGCCGGTGATGCGCCATCGCTTGCTGACGAATTTCCACGCCGAGGCCGACAAGATCACCACCGATCATTTGATTCGCCAGTTGATCGACGCGGTGCCCGCGCCGAAATCGGAAATCTAAGAAAATGTCACGACGGCGAACCTCTGCGATACGTCTGGCAGCAGTGTTTTTCGCTGCAGCATTCGTGGTACGTCCCGCGCAAGCGTACCAGCTAAAGACGGAGAGCGGATTTTTCGACGCTGGGGGCTCGAAGATTTGGTACGAGGTTTGCGGTTCCGGCACACCCGTCGTCTTGCTGCACGACGGACTGCTTCATTCAGTCAGTTGGAACCACGTGTTGGCCCCCCTGTGCGCGGAGTATCGCGTGCTGCGCTACGATCGCCGCGGCTATGGACGATCGGAAGCGGCGAAGAGTCCGTACAGCGCGATAGAAGATTTGCGACTCGCGATGCGCCAGGTGAAAATCGATCGCGCGATTATTGTCGGTTGCTCGGCGGGTGGCGGCTTGGCGCTCGATTTCGCGATTGCCCAGCCGGAAATGGTGAAAGGCCTTCTCCTCATTGGACCTGCCGTGGGGGGCATGACCGCTTCCGATTTTTTTCGCGAGCGAAACCAGCGCAACGACGCTCCGGAGAAATCCGGCGACCTGAAAGCTGTAGCGCGCAATTGGTCGAACGATCCGTACATCATTGCCGGCACGCATGATGCGGCGCGCAAGGAGATTTACGATCTGCTTGTGGAGAACCCGCAGGACCTGAAGGGCAGTGGTCCGGCGATTTCGCTGCAGCCGCCGGCGCTCGCGCGACTGCGCGGCGTCGAAGCGCCCACGCTCGTAATTGTCGGCAGCGCCGATATCGCCGACGTGCAAGCCAACACGGGCGCGATTGAAGCAGCGATGCCGGTGGTGCAGCGCGAAGTATGGGCCGACACCGGCCACTTGATCCAAATGGAGCAACCCGACCGCTTGGTGAAGCGCCTGGAAGCCTTTGTGAAAACCGTGGAGCGGCCCGAGATCGCGCTGACGCCGGCGCAACGCGCCGAATTCGCGGGCCGCTACAAGATCGGCAATCAAGAAATTTCGATTCTCGAACAAAACGGCCGCCTGATGATTCGCGTGCCCGGCAACATGGATTGGCGGCTCTTCGCGGCTTCCGATTCGCGGCTTTTCCTGCGTGCGCCGGCCACCGAGATTGAATTTACCCGCAATGCGGCGGGTGCGATCACGCAGATGATCATTTTCGACGGCGAAAATCGCATTCCGTGCCCGAAAGTCGCCGGCGCGCCGGGAGGCACCGATGCCCGTTAGCGCCACGGCGCGCTCGCTACGCTTCCTCGATCCGCGTGTGCTCACGCGCATCGCCAATCTGCAATTGGCGTCGCGCACGGTGGTCGATGGATTCCTGGCGGGATTGCATCGCTCGCCGCAGCACGGCTTCAGCCCGAATTTTGCGGAATATCGCGCCTACACGCCCGGCGACGATCTGCGCTCCATCGACTGGAACGTTTTCGCCCGCAGCGACAAGTATTTCATCAAGAAGTTCGAGGGCGAAACGAACACGCGTATCTACGTGGCGCTCGACATCAGCAAGTCGATGGGCTATTCGTCGCCGGACACGGGCATCACCAAACTCGAATACGCATCGATCCTCGCCGCATCGCTGGTTTACTTCGCGCTGAAGCAGCGCGACCTCGCGGGACTCGCGCTGTTCGACACCGACATCATCGAGATGATCCCGCCGCGCATGCGGCGCGGGCAATTGATGCACGTGCTCGGCGCGCTCGACGGCGTGCAGCCGGGGCGGCCAACGGATCTGTGCGCGTCGCTCGAAACGCTGGCGGGATTCGTGCGCTCGCGCTCGGTCGTCGCGGTGATTTCGGATTTTTACGAGGACCCCGAGAAGATCGCGCGATCGCTGCGGCGCTTGCAGGCGAATCACAACGACCTGATGGTGTTTCACGTCCTCGATCCGCATGAACGCAAACCGGCGATTCGCGACGCCTCGCTGATTGAAGACCTCGAGACGGGATCGCGCCTGGAGGTCTCGCCGTCGTACGTCCGCGGTGAATACGTCGAACGAATGCGCAAGCATCTCGAAGATTTGCAGCGCTCCTGCAACGACTCGCACATGGACTACCGGATTCTCACGACCACCGAACCGCTGGACGATGCGCTCTTCGCGTATCTTTCTTTGCGGGAAAGAACGGGCGGCAAGGCACGCCGGAATCAGCCAGGGGGCGCGCGTTGAGTTTTCTCGCTCCCTGGTTCCTACTCGGCGGATTGGCGATCGGCATTCCCATCTGGGTGCATTTGATTCGCCGCCAACAATCGGAGCCGCTCCGGTTGCCGTCGCTGATGTTTTTCCGGCGCCTGCCGGTGCGCACGATGTCGCGGCGGTATTTGGAGCATTTGTTGCTGCTGATCGTCCGCTGCGTTCTTCTGCTGCTGTTGGCGCTGGCCTTCGCGCGGCCGTTCTTGCCGGGGCTTTCGAACGCCACACCCGTGGGACCGAAGACGCGGCTGCATGTGATTCTGGTGGACGTTTCGGCGAGCATGAAGTACGGCGATCGCGCGGCCAAAGCAACGGCGGCGGCGCGCGATGCGCTCGGAAAAATGGCAGGCAACGACGCCGCACAGATCGTCGCGTTCGATTCCGAAGCGCGCATCCTGGGTCCCGCGACAACGGATCGCGGCGCGCTGACGGCGCTGGTCAACGACCTGAAACCCGGCGATGGAGGCACGCGCTACGCCGCGGCCTTCGCGGCGCTCGCAAAAATCGCGCACGTCTCCGCCGTTCCGACGGCGGGATATCTCATCACCGACGCGCAAAAGACCGGATGGACCGCGGGCTCCGATCCGCCGCACTTCGAGCAAGGCGGCACGCTCGAGTGGATCGCCGTCGACAGCCAGCCGCACCCGAATTTCACCGTCGCCGACGTGCGCGTGGCGCACGAAACGTATCAGAGCCGCTATCCGCGCCACATTCAGGTGCGCGTGAATGGATACAACACGCCCGCCGCGAAGAAGCAGGTGATTCTTTCGCTCAACGGGCGCGAGATTCAGGGGCGTCCAGCCGATCTCACGGCGAACGGCGCGGCGACCGTGATTTTCGATCCGTTCGAGCTGCCGCCGGGCGTGAGTCGCGGCGAAGTTCGCATGACGCCGCCCGACGATTTTCCCTCGGACGACGTGCGTTACTTCACGCTGGTGCGCCGCGAGCCGCACAAGTTGCTGGTGCTCACGTCGGGATCGGAGCGCGCGCTCGTCTATTTCCGCGAAGCGCTGGGATCGGGCGAAGACCCCGCGTTTGCGATCGACTCGCGGCCCGCGAACTCGGGCGCGCCGTCGCTCGGCAGCTACGCGGCCGTCATTCTCCTCAATGCCGCCGCGACGCCTTCGGGTCTCGCGCCCCTGCTCAAAGATTACGTGGAGAAAGGCGGAGGATTGTGGATCGCTCCCGGCGATCGCAGCGACTGGCGCGCGCTTTCGTCGCTGGGCGCACTCGTGCCCGCGTCGTCCGGCGATAAGGTCTACGTGGAGCGCGACCGCGAAGGCTTCCTGACCATCGGCGATTTTCGCCGCGACCATCCGTTGTTCCAAGCGTTCACCGGTCCCGCAGCCGCGGGACTCACGGCCGCGCACGTCTTCGGATATTTCCGCATGACGCCCAACGACGGCACCGTGCTGGCGCGGCTTTCGAATGGCGAGCCCGCCGTGATCGAAAAGCAAATCGGCAAAGGGCGCGTCTTGTTGTTTGCGTCGCCGCCCGACAATGTGTGGTGCGATCTTCCCGTGCGTCCCGGCTTCGTGCCGTTGCTGAATCAACTGGTCCGCTATCTCGGCCAAGTGGGCGACGAACCGGCGTACTACACGGTTCCCGCCAACGCGCCACTGGCAGGACCTTCGGCGGTGATCGATCCCCACGGCAAGAGATTGGCCGAGGAAGAACCCTCATTGCAAGCGAGGAGCGCTTTTGCCAAACTAGGAGAAGCGGGATTCTACGAGATCCGCCGGCAAGGTGAGAGTGGTTACATTGCGGCGAATGCCGATCCGCGGGAGAGCGATTTGACGCCGCTAACACCGGAGGATCGCGCGTTGCTTTCGGGCAGCACCAGTTCCTCGACACCCGCAACGTCCACGGCCGGCGGCGAGAAACAAGAATTGACGCCCGAGGAGAAGGAAAAGCGTCAAAGTTGGTGGTGGCCCGTCTTATTGATCGCCGCCGCGCTGGCCGTTGTGGAAGCCATCGCCGCCAATGATTTGTTCCGTGTGACAGAAGAAGAAGGCAGGTGAATATGCCGAGTTCTCGGGATCGCGTCGCCGCTTACCTCCAGTCCATTCGCCGAAACCTGCGCTGGGAAATTACCGCGCGTGGACTCGGCTGGATTTTTCTGGCCGCACTCGTGCTCACCTGCGTGGCGGTGCCGTTCGCGCATATCGAGCGCTTCACCGATGCCAGCGTGCGCTGGGCGCGGCTGGTGTTGTTCGGCGGCATGGGATTCGCGATCGCCTGGATGCTGGTGCGTCCGCTCTTGCGCCGCCGTGACGACGCGCAAATCGCGCGCTTCGTGGAACAACGCCGTCCGGAATTTCGCGATCGCCTAGTAACCGCGATCGAAGCGGCCGATCATAAACGCGATTCGATTGCCACCGCGATCCACGACTTGCTGCTGGAGGACACGGCGCGCGCCACTGAGAAAGCGCCCGCGACGGAGTTTCTGGATCGCCAACGCATTCGGCGCTTCGCGGCCATCGGCGCGGGATCGCTGGCCGTGCTGTTCGGTCTGGCGTTGTTTGGTCCCGGAATGTTCCGCTATGGCACGCGCCACCTTTGGACCGGATGGATGGACGTGCACGCCGAGCCGCTGTATCGCATCGAAGTGACGCCCGGCGATCAGAAACTGGCGCGCCGCTCGAATCAAGCGATCACCGCGCGAGCCGTGGGATTTCAGCCGCGGGCTCTGCACGTGATGGCGTGGCACGACGGCGCGACGCACTGGGAAGAAGTGCCGATGCGCCCGTCGCGCACCAGCGCCGAGTTCGGCGCGATGCTCGAGGACGTGCGCGAAAACGTGAAGTATTACGTGGAAGGCGACGGCGTGCGGTCGCGCGAGTTCAAGTTGAGCGTCGCGCAACCCGTGGAGATGGGATCGCTCGACGTCACGTATCACTATCCCGCATACACGGGGATTCCCGCGCGCACGCAGAAGAACGCCACGGACATTCGCGCCGTGAAAGGCACGAAAGTGGAAGTGACGGTGCACTCGCCCGCCGAATCAGGCGACTTGATGCTCGAATCCGGTCACAGCGTCGAGCTGAAATCGGAGCATGGCGAATTGCACGGCGAATTCTCGCTCGAAGAAACGGGACTCTATCACGTGCGCCTCGCCGGCAAGGGCGAATCGGGTCCGCCGCTGCGCTCGAGCGACGATTACTTCATGGAAGCGGTCGACGATCAGCCGCCGGTGGTGGCGATCAAGCGTCCGGGGCGCGACGAGCATCCCACGAGCGTGGAAGAAGTGGCCAGCGAAGTCACCGCCAGCGACGATTTCGGCGTGAAGGATTTGTCCCTGCACTATTCGGTGAACGGCGGCCCGGACCAAGTGGTGAAACTGAACGCCGGCGGCAAAGACGTCACCGCGCCGCACACATTTTTCCTGGAAGACATGAAGCTTCAGGCCGGCGATCTCATCGCCTATCACGCCGAAGCGAAAGACGCCACGCACACGGTGCAAACCGACATCTATTTCATGCAGGTTCGTCCCTACGATCGCGAATACCGGCAGTCGCAAGCGGCCGGCGGCGGTGGCGGTGGAGGCGGCGGACAACAGAGCGATGACAGCGGCCAGTTGCTCGACCGGGAAAAGGAAATCATCAGCGCCACGCACAATCTGCTGCGCGACAAGAAACTGGTGCAATCGAGCGAGGACGTGAAGACGCTCGCGGGCATCCAGCGTAAGTTGAAGGATCAAACCACGTCGCTGGCCGGACGAATGGAAGCGCGCGAACTCTCCGGCACCAACGATCAGTTCAAGGAGATGACGGAGAATCTGAAGAAAGCGGCCGAAGCGATGGGGCCGGCGGCCGACAAACTTTCCGATCGCAAGCTGAGCGACGCGATTTCACCGGAAGAAAAAGCGCTGCAGTATTTGTCGCGCGCCGACGCGGCGTTCCGCGAAATCCAAGTGGCGTTCCAGCGCGGCGGCGGAGGTGGCGGTGGCGGCCGCGGCAGTCAAGGACGCGATCTCGCGAGTCTGTTCGACTTGGAGATGGACACATCCAAGAATCAATATGAAACGCCGAAGAAAGCGCAGAACGCCGGCGGCGGACAACAGCAACAAAACAGCCAGCAAGTGGACGAAGCGCTGCGCCGCTTGCAGGAATTAGCGCGTCGCCAGCAACAGTTGGCGCAAGATCAGCGGCAGAATCCGCAGAATCCTTCGTCGAAGTGGGAGCAGGAACGCTTGCGCCGCGAAGCGGAAGAGTTGGCGAAGCAGTTGCAACAGTTGGCGCAGCAAATGAACTCCCAGGAAATGGACAACGTGCGCCAGCGCGTGGAACAAGCCGCGCGCGACATGCAAAACGGCGGGCAGTCGGGACAATCCGGGCAGTCCGGACAATCGGGCCAGTCGAGCGGGCAGTCGGGATCGAAAGCGGGTTCGCAATCACAGCAATCGCGCCAGCAACCGCAGCCGGGCTCTCAAGGATCGCAGCAACAACAGCGCCAATCGCAACAATCGGCGCAAGAGCGCGCGACGCAGCGGTTGAACGAAGCGCGCGACATGATGTCGCGGCAAGCAAACTCGGATCGTCAGCAATCGGTGGATCGTTTGGCGCAGGAAGCGCATCGCTTGGTGCAGGAAGAAAAAGGCGTGCAGCAGGCGATGGAGCAACGTGCCGCCGGGCAACAGGGATCGCAGCAGGGGGAGCAATCGCAGGCGCAGAACGGACAGCAGGGTGCGCAGGGGTCGCAACCGGGACAGTCTTTCGCGCAGTCGGCGGCCCAATCAAGGGAAGATTTGTTGCAGCGCCGCGAGCGTTTGCGCCAGGCTGTGGGCGATCTCGACCGCAATTTGCAAGACACGGCGCGCGGCATCGTGAAGTCGCAGCCGGACATCGCGCGCGGATTGCAGGGCGCGGGTGAACAAATCCGCCAGGATCGGATTCAGGATCGGATTCAGCAGGGATCTTCTTGGTTGCGTAACGGCTATACGGATTTGGCGCGGCAGAACGACGCCGGCATCGAGAAATCACTTGAAGGCGTGGAGAATCGCGTCGGCGACGTATCAAAGCAATTGCAATCAGGCGGCGGGAAACCGGGATCGGAGAGTGCGGACAAGAATGGCGACAAGAACGGCGACGCCAAGACACAACGCGCCCTGATGGCGGTGGAAGACATGCGCCGTCGCTTGGAAGAAATGGAAAGCCGCATGCGCCAAGGCGGTGGACAGCCAGGCAACGGACAAGGTCAACGCCAATTGCAGCAGCTCTCCCGCAACGGCGATCAGCCGGGACAACAAGGTGATCAACGCGGGAATCAACCAGGCCAGGGACAGCAATCGCAGCAAGGACAGAGCGGCCAGCAAGCGGGTCAGCAGGGTGGACAGCAAGGTGGTCAGCAGGGTGGTCAACAAGGTGGTCAACAAGGTGGTCAGCAGGGTGGACAACAGGGTGGACAGCAGGGTGGTCAGCAAGGTGGTGGACAAAATGGTGGTAATCAACGAGGCGGACAACAAAACCCCGGCAACGGAAACGGTGGCGGCTATCGCAACGGTGTGATCGGCGACGGCGGATGGCGCGGCGGCGACGCGTCGAACTACGGCGATCGTTACGACGCGCGCGGCTTGCGTCCTCTCACGCCCGCGGATCGCGGACAAATGCAGGATCAATACCGCAGCGCGGAAGAAATGCTGCGCGGCCTGCAGCACGATTTCCGCAACGATCCCGACTTGCGCCAGCGCGCCGAAGCGCTGCTCGGCGAAATGCACAAGGCGGACACTTCACAAATCCGCGAAGCGACGCCGGAAATTCTGGAACGCGTCCGCATGGCGATCCTCGACGGCTGGCGTCAAGTGGAATTGGAATTGAGCCGGCGTCTTGAAGAAAGCTCAGCCGTCCATTTGCCAGCGTACGAGGAAATTCCCGAAAGTTATCGCAAGGAAGTGGAACAGTATTACCGGCTGCTCGCGCAGAAACAGAAAAAACCGCAATGAAGTTTGTCGAGAGTGTCCGCGAATTAATCTTGCAGGCGCTCGACGAAGGCGTTTTTCCACGTTACTTTGCGGAGGTCCTCCACTCAATCGGAATTCTGATCGTCTTCTTCTTCTGGGCCGTGCAGGGCGTGCCGCGCTGGCATTTCGTTTATGTCTTGTTTTTGCCCGTGATCGTAATTGGTCTCAATCCGGTGTGGCGTCACCTAAGATCTCGACGTATGCGTTCCTGGGCCATGACGACCGCAACGGTGGCAACCAGCAGGATTCGGCATCAAGGAGAGCGCGGCGGCCGTCCGGTGCTGGACGTGAGTTACGTTTACTTCGTTTCCGGTGAACGTTACGGCGGACTTTATTCCGGCGGCTTTTCAAACGACGACGAAGTGAACAATTTCCTGGAGCGGCTCAAGCAGGGACCATTTGAAGTCCGCTACAATCCAAATGATCCCCGCTTCTCGTGTTTTCTTCGCGAGCCGTAGCGCGCTACTTCACCTTCACCGGCGGCGCAGGACGCTTCGGCAGTTCCGCGGGCTTTTGCTTGGTTCGCGCCATCACTTCGGTTACAGCGCGCTCGAGTTGCTGGTCGCGGCCCTTCGACAATTCCGCGGGATCGTTGTCCACCACAATATCGGGATCCACGCCGTGACCCTCGATCGCCCACTGGCCGTCGGCCGACGCAAGTCCGGAAGTCGGCACGTTCACCACGCCGCCGTCGAGCAGCGGGCCGGTGTTGTTGATGCCCACCACGCCGCCCCACGACCGTTTGCCGATCAGCGGACCCAAGCCCGCCTTCTTGAACATGTACGGGAAGATGTCGCCGTCGGACGCCGACGTTTCATTCAACAGGCAAACCATCGGCCCCACGAAAACGCCGTCGGGATACGTGTTGGCATCCTCGTCGGTGCGTCCATAATTCAATCCCAGCACTTGGCGGCGCAGGCGTTCGATGATCATGCGCGACACGTTGCCGCCGCCATTGCCGCGATCGTCGATCACCAGCGCGTCCTTGCGGATTTGCGCGTAGTAGTGCTTGATGAACTCGGCGATTCCCTCGGCGCCCATATCCGGAATGTGAATGTATCCGGCTTTGCCGCCGCTCAGTTTATTCACCATCTCGGCGTTGGTGGTGGTCATGTCGAGATAAACGAGCGGCGTCTCCGATGTGACCGGCTTGTAGGTGATCTTGTGCGAACCGTCGAATGACGGCCGGCTGTTCACCGTCATCGTCACGGTGCGATCGGCCTTGCCGCGCAGCAAGCGATACGGATCTTCGTCGCGCTTCAATTCCTCGCCGTCGATCGCCAGCACGTAGTCGCCTTCCTTCACGTCGATTCCGATTTCGGTGAGCGGCGAGCGATACCGATCTTCCTCATTCTGTCCTCGGAAAATCTTTTCGAGCTTGTAGCGGCCGCTCGACGCATCGAGCGCGAAGCGCGCGCCGGGCAACGCCACTTGGGGACGCGCCGGCGACTGCCAATCGCCGCCCGCGATGTAAGTATGGCTGTTGTTCAACTCCGAGATCATTTCCCCCAGCACGTAGTTGAGGTCGGCGCGATGATCCACGTACTTCAATTCTTCCTTGTACTGGTCGTGCAGCGCCTTCCAATCGTAACCGTTCATGTTGGTCACGTAGAAGAAGTCGCGATAGCGGCGCCACACTTCCTCGAAAATTTCGGCCCACTCTTCTTTCGGCACGCGATCGAGCGAGAGACCGCGCACGGAAACCACTTTGCCGGGAGGCCCGGCGACCGGTTTGGGCGGCATGTCGACCAAGCGATACTCGCCGCCCGTCCGCACCAGCAGCTTCGATCCGTCTTCGGAGAGCGCCCAGCCGCCGATGCGCTCCGCCACGGTGATTTCCTTGCGCTCCTTGAACGAATAAGCTTTCAGCAAGGCGGGCGTGTCGGAGGCGCGACCGTAGTAGAACGCTCCAAAGCGCCCGTACATCACGTAGCCTTTCACCGCGGTCAAGCCGTTGTAGTTGTCGGCTTCCACAGGGATTCGCGCCACACGCGACGCGAGACCGTCGAAGTCGATTTTGATGTAACCTTTGGCGGCGTCTTTCTTCTCGTCCTTCTTCTCGTCTTTCTTTTCGTCGGTGATCGTGACCTCGTCGCTCTCGGGCGCCAGTGGATTCTTCACGTCTTTGCGCAAGGTCAAGAGGTAGATTTGACGATCGCGCGTCGTGGCGTAGTTGAATTCCGTGGTGCCAATCAGCGGCTGATATTCGCGGCGACTCAAATAGTAGAGGTAATTCCCCTCGGGATCCCATTCGGGCGCGCCGATATCGAAGAATCCGTCGGTGATCTGATGATCTTTGTTGTCCTCGACGTTCCAGATGTGCAGCGAACTGAAGCCGTTGTTTTCGATGATCGTGTACGAAAGATGCCCGCCGTCGTGCGACCACGTGTAGTCGCGGATCGCACCGTGGCGATCGTGGGCGATCTTCGATTCCTTCTTGTCGTCCATCGTGAGCACGTAAAGATCGTTGGCGCTATCCGAGTACGCCAGCCGTTTTCCGTCCGACGCCCACTCCGGCGCGTAGCGCATGCAGTGTCCGCTATGCGTCAATTGCTCGGGCTTGCCGTTGCCGTCCTGGTCGGTGATCCACACTTCGTCCTCGCCGCTGGCGTCGGAAATGTACGCGATCTTGCGTCCGTCCGGCGACCACCTGGCCCAACGTTCATGCGCGTTCGACGTGTTGGTGATGTTGCGCACCGCGCCGTGTTCGATGGGCACGGTGAAAACGTCGCCGCGCGCGGTGAACAACGCGCGTTCGCCCTTGGGGCTCAGCTCGAAGCTTTCGATCAAATTGTCGGCCTGCACGTGACTCGGGCGCGAGTGCAATCCGTCGTCGGGAACTTCGATGTTCAGCTTGCGCTCGCGTCCCGCGCGCGTGTCGTACACGTACAACTCGCCGCCTTCCTCGTAAACCACTTGGCTCGTGTGATCGCTCGACGGCCAACGCACGTCCCATTTTGTGGAGTGCGTGTGCTGCGTGGTGCGCTTCGTCGCCGTGTCGTAGGAATAAAGATTCAGCGTGCCGTCGCGATCGGACGAAAAGTAAATCTGATTGCCGATCCACATGGGATCGCGATCCGTGCGCGGATTGTTGGTGAAATTCTCGTGCTTGTTGGTCGCGAAATCGAAAATGTACAAATCCTGCGCCCACCCGCCTTGATAGCGCTTCCAATTGCGGAAGTCGCGGAACAGCGGCGAGTAGGCGATGCGCTTCATGTCGGGCGAATAAGATCCCGAGCCGGCGTGCGGCATCGGCAAGGGCGTCGAGGGTCCGCCCGCGGCGGGAACCGTGTAGAGCTTGTTTTCCGAAAGGCTCCAGCCGTCGCGATAAGAGCGGAACAAAATGTTTTTTCCGTCGGGCGTCCATCCTTCCACTTGATTGTCGTAACCCCAGCGTTGCGGCAGCGGTCCTTGCGCGGGATAAAACGTCAGTTGCTTGGGCACGCCGCCCTCGGCGGGCATCACGTAGACTTGTTCGTCGCCGTCATACTGCCCGGTGAAGGCGATCCACTTCCCGTCGGGCGAGAACTTCGGGAACAACTCAAGTCCCGGATGCGCCGTCAAGCGATGCGCCGTTCCGCCTTGCGACGACACAACCCAAATGTCGCCGGCGTGCGAGAACGCGACTTTGTCGCCGTGAATATCGGGAAATCGCAGCAGTTTCGACTGCGCCACCAGCGGCGCGCCGATCGCCAACGCGCCAATCAAAACCACAACCGCAACAGAACTCACCCGACCCGTCATGTGCTTCCTCCAGTTATCTATATCCAATGAAACATCCTCCCATGTTATCGCGCCGACTCTCGTAAACCCTTGTCAACGAGTACACTAAAAGAATGGCTCCTGTCGACTCCGTTCTGAAAGCAATTGGCAATACACCGCTCGTGAAACTGCGCCGCGTCGTAGCACCCTCGTCGGGCGACGTTTACGTGAAGCTGGAATATTACAATCCCACGGGATCGTACAAAGACCGCATGGCGCTGGCCATGATCGAAGGCGCGGAAGCGCGCGGCGATCTTGTGCCCGGCCGCACGCCGCCGATGAGCGTCGTTGAATTCACCGGAGGAAGCACGGGAAGTTCGCTGGCGATGATCTGCGCGGTGAAGGGCTATCGCTTTACACCGGTTTCCTCCGACGCGTTTTCGGCGGAAAAGCTATCGACGATGCGCGCGTTCGGCGCGGAGTTGACCGTGCTGAAGTCGGACGGCGGAAAAGTGACGGCCGAGCTCTTTCCACGCATGAAAGCGGAAGCGGAACGAATCCGCCAAGCGACGGGCGCGTTTTTCACGGATCAATTCAATAATCACGACGCGCTGACGGGCTATATGGCGATCGGCGGTGAAATCCTGGAACAGCTCGGCGGAAAAATCACCGTGTATTGCGGAGGCGTGGGAACCGGCGGCATGCTCACCGGCGTTTCGAAAGCGCTGCGCGCGGCGAATTGCCCGGCGAAAATCGTGGCGCTCGAACCCGACACGTCGGCGGTGCTGACCGGCGGAAAAGCCGGCGCGCATCGCGTCGAGGGAATCGCGTCGGGGCGCGTGCCGCCGCATATGCAGAATCGCAGTGTGTATGACGAGGCGCGCGCCATCAGCGAAGTCGGCGCGCGTGAAATGTCGCGAAGGCTGGCCCGCGAGGAAGGCATTTTCTCCGGCACTTCCACCGGCATCAACGTGCTTGCGGCCGTTCAACTCGCGAAAGAATTGGGTCCCGGCTCGACGGTCGTGACAGTGGCGGTCGACACCGGCCTGAAGTATCTCGCCGGCGATTTGTACACTGTGTAAATCCCCTGTGCAATTGTGAGCGGACGTTGTCGACTCGCTCGGTTCACAATGGTTTCATGGCCGATACCAACAAGTGCAAACATCCAGCGTGTAATTGTGTGCCCGCCAAGGGCGAGAAGTACTGCTCGGAATGGTGTGAGGACTCCGGCTCGATCACCGAATTGGCCTGCCAGTGCGGACATCCTGGCTGTCAAGGGGAAGCGCTGAAGTCGTAAGGTTAAACACCGGGGATCTGACGCACGGGCAGCGGCGTCGAGGGATCGCGGTCGAGCACGAGGTTCCAATACACCCACGAGCGCGGATCGAAGATGCCCGGCGGCGGATCGTCCAACACTTCCGCAAAACACCGCTCGCCCCATTCGCGCCGCACGGCGCGGATCTCGTCGAGCGTGCCGTACGTCATCACGTGCGCGAGAAAAAGCTTGCGATTCTCGAGCGTCGCGTCAGGAGCTTGATACCACACGACGCGTTTGGCGATCGCGGCTAGTTCGCTCATCCGATTTCCTTGGCGGCGCGCTGCAAACGCGCTTTCGTGGCTTCAGGCAGGCTTACCAAGTCTCCGTCTCCAAAGTAGCTCAACGCTTTCAGCGTGACAACGGGATTAAACGCGCCGCCGTAGACGGCGCTCGCGGCCTTCAGCATTTCCGACAGCGAAAGGCCGGATTCAAGCAATGCCGCGACGTCGATGTAATCCTTGGCGGCGGCGCGAACTTGCAGCGTACGCATCTTTGTGGCCGCGACATCCAGGAGCGACGCAATCGCGACGCCGTCAACCACATCGGGTTCGGCGATTGACTTCAGGGTGTCGAGATCGCCGAAGAAAGAGACCTTCACAGGACCGTCGCGATCGACCGCACAGGTCAGCGTATTGGCACTTGATTGATCGATGCGGGAGCCGCGCAAGTAAGGGATTGCGCGATAAAGCGCGGCGGCATCGAATGACGTTCGCGAGAAAAAACCGAAATCTTCGGACACGCGATGGCCGAGACCTAGCGCGAGCGCCGTTCCGCCGTACAAAACGAATTCTTTGGGAGTCCCGCTGAGCTCGCCCCACAGCTTGCGCTGCGGGGCGGGTAGGATATCCACCTTGGGCTGAAACGGCATACGCCGGTCCGCTGATTACTCGCGGAATTCCGCGTCCATGAACGAACGCAGTTTACGGCTGCGCGAGGGATGACGCAGTTTGCGCAACGCCTTCGCCTCGATCTGGCGGATGCGCTCGCGGGTCACCGCGAAGCTCTGGCCCACTTCTTCCAGGGTGTGCTCGCTGCCGTCTTCGAGTCCGAAGCGCATCTTCACGACTTTCTCTTCGCGCGGCGTCAGCGTCTTCAGAACCATCTGGGTTTGTTCCTTCAGGTTCAGGTTGATCACCGCTTCGGCCGGCGAAACTACGCCGCGATCCTCGATGAAATCGCCAAGATGCGAATCTTCCTCTTCTCCAATGGGAGTTTCGAGGGAAATCGGCTCCTGCGCGATCTTCAGCACCTTGCGCACTTTTACCACGGGGATGTCCATGCGCTTGGCGATCTCTTCACTGGTAGGCTCGCGTCCATATTCCTGGACCAACTGCCGGGAGGTCCGGATCAGCTTGTTGATCGTTTCGATCATGTGCACCGGAATACGGATGGTGCGCGCCTGATCGGCGATGGCGCGCGTGATCGCCTGGCGAATCCACCACGTGGCGTACGTTGAAAACTTGTAGCCGCGGCGGTATTCGAATTTGTCCACGGCTTTCATTAAGCCGATGTTGCCTTCTTGGATCAAATCGAGGAATTGCAGTCCGCGATTCGTATACTTCTTGGCGATGGAAACCACCAGGCGCAAGTTCGCTTCGATCAGTTCGCGCTTGGCGCTTTCCGCTTCATGATCGGCGCGCGCGATAATCTGCAGCGTGCGGCGCAATTCCTGGGCCGTGGCGCCGGCTTCCTCTTCCATCGCGCGGATGCGCATGGTGAGTTGGCGGATTTCCTTGCGTAGTTCCTTCTTCTCTTCGTCGCGGCGGGCGTGATCTTCGCGTTTCTGCAAGCGCACCATTTCGCGCTCGATCGGACGCAGCGCTTCCACGTGCTTGTAGATTTCCCCTTGCAGGTTTTTCCGCTGACCGTGCGTGAATTCGAGCTGGCGCGCCGTGCGCGACGTTTTGATAAGCTCGCGGCACAAAAGCATGCGGACCTTGCGGTACTCGCGCGGTTTTTTTGTCTTGGAAACTTGCTCCAGGCGGTCGCGATGCTTCAGGGCGCGCTGGTAGCTGCGCCACATGGCGTCGATGATGCGTTGCACGTCGGCCACTTTGGCGTTCAGTTTTTCCTCGGTGATCTCTTCTTCGTTGAAGATCACCACTTCCTTGACGGTTTTTTCGCCTTTCTTCAAGGCGTCGCTCAAGCGGCGCAGCGCCAGGATCACCACGGGCGAACGCGACAGCGCTTTCAAAATATTGTTCTGTCCGCGCTCGATACGCTTGGCGATTTCCACTTCGCCTTCGCGCGTGAGCAACGGCACCGTGCCCATTTCGCGCAGGTACATGCGCACCGGATCGTTGGTTTTCTCGAGGGCGCCCGGCGTCAGGTCGAGATCGAGGTCTTCGTCCTCACGCAGGAAGCTGTCATCGAGCTTCGCGGGACCTTCCACCACTTCCATGCCGCCGGAACCGAACGTGGAGAGCAAATCGTCGAACTCGTCCGGATTGCTGGCGTCGGGAGAAAGCTCGGCTTCCTCTTCCAGCAGCGCACCCTTTTCCTTGGGCCCGGTCGTGATCAACTGCATGATGCGGTCGTAGTCTTTGTCTTCGATTCCCACTTTAATGGCTCCTTCCGGAGGGAGAAAAGCAAGCTTGAGAAAGTCAGGCTCGCATTCTCGTGAGACACGTCCTCACGAGAATAGACGATCTAACCTATGCATAAGTTGCGGATTTATTGAAACAGGGCGAAACAACATACTATCTCACAGCCGTTTCTGTCGTGTCAAGAGAATTGTTGGTTATCGGCCACGGCGGGAGTCCCGCAGAGACCGACCACGTAGAATCAACAACTTCGGTAGGTTCGTTTTGTAATTTTCGGTCTTCGCAGGTTCTCCGGGCGGCGAGCTAAAGTTGGTGACAGATCTTTTATTCGCTTAATATTTGCTATAAAACCCTCATGGCTGTCAAGACGTTGGACCGAGAAGATAGTCGGAGGACAGTTTGCGCTCCAGATCTTTCTTTTCCTGAAGCATCGTGAGGGCGCTCGTAACCTCCCCAGATTGTTCAGCTTGGCGGATCATGCGGCGTAACTCCTCGACCCGGGCTTGCAACGGACGGCGGGCCAACTCCTGCACATAGCCCAGGACTTGGGCCGCGCTAAGGTCCTCGATGGAGTCATCGTTCAAGGCCACCGCCAGGATCTGCTGTTGCGGCGGCAGGAGGCGATCTTGAAGCGCGGGAACATCCACCGGCGCCGCTGGGTCGACGCCGGAATCCGGCGAGGCCATGGCGGCTAGCGCGTCGAGCACCGGACGAATCGCGATTTCGGCGAGGGCGGGTGTCGCGCCGAGCAGCGCCACTAGCGGCGCGAGATACTGCTGTCGCGCTTCGGCGTTCGCTACCATGCAACGGAGCAGCGTTCTCTGCACATGCGGCACGGGGCCATGCGTGATGCCCGTGGCGGCCGCGCGCGACACATCGCGGCGATCCGCGGCGGCGGCGCGCATTTCTTTGCCGAGCAAATCGCGGTCCAGACCCAAGCGGTCGGCCAGGCGCGCGGCCATTTCCACGCGAACGATGCGGTCGGGCAGTTTGGAGACGTAGCCGAGCAGATAGTGTGCCGCATCCGACTTGCCTTTTGGCTGCGACAAATCGAACATCGCGGGCGCGCGAGAAATCAAGTAATCGAAAAACGGCGGCGCTTGCTCCAGCATCTCGCGATACGCAGGCGCGCCGTTGGCTTTGACGTATTCGTCGGGATCGAGTCCGCCGGGGAGCGAGAGCACGCGCGCTTCAAGCTTTTCTTCGAGCAGCGTTTCGAGCGACCGCTCGGTCGCTTTCACGCCGGCGGAATCGGGATCGTAGTTCACGACCACGGTTTTCACCATCGGCGCGATGTTCTTCACATGCTCGAGCGTTAGACTCGTACCACAACTCGCCACCACGTTCGGCACACCCGCTGCGTATACGCCGATGGCGTCCATGTAGCCTTCCACCAGCACCACCATGCCCTGCTTGCGCATCGTTTCTTTGGCGCGATGCCAGTTGTAGAGCACGCGGCTCTTGCGATAGATCGGCGATTCGCGCGAGTTCAGATATTTCGGCTGATCCTCGTCGCGCAAGGCGCGCGCGCCGAATGCCACGATCTTGCCGGCCTCGTTCTGAATGGGAAACATCAGGCGATTGCGGAAGTAGTCGTACGATCCCGAGCCGTCTTCGCGGCGCCCCACTAAGCTGGATTGCGCGGCGACGTCTTCGGGAATGCTGCCGAGCGCGCGCAACAGCGCTTGGCCGCCCCCCGGCGCGTAGCCCAATCCAAACTCTTTGACGATTTCCGGTGCGAGGCCGCGCTTCTTCAAGTATTGCCGGGCCGCACCGCCCTCCGCGCTTTCGAGCGACTGCCGGAAAAAATCGGCAGCGCGTTCGTGCAACTCGAAGATCTGCGCGCGTAATCGTGCTTGCGGATCGGCGTCGGGAGAAATGCGCTTCGGAACGGCAATGCCGTTCTTCTCGGCGATGGAGCGGACGGCCTCGGGAAACGTGAGATGGTCCATCTCCATGACGAACTTGAAGACGTCGCCGTGCACGCCGCATCCGAAGCAATGGTAGGACTGGTATTGTCCGTTGACGTTGAACGACGGCGTTTTTTCCTGATTAAACGGACAGAGGCCGAGGTAGCGCGATCCCGACTGGCGCTTCAGCCGAACATACTCGCCGACGACGCGCACGATGTCGACCGACGTCTTGACGGTATATGCGAAGTCGCCGGGCTGGGCCATGGATAAGGTAAGGGTATCACTGCGGCCACAACGTTTTTTCACTGCTCAGACACACAGGCGCAGAGATACGCAGAGAAAATCTCATTTTTTGTGCTGGGTTTCTCTGCGTCTCTGCGTCTCTGCGGTGAAAAAACCTCACGGAACTTCGACACGCGTATTCGAAATCGCGAAGTGATTCTCTCCCGCCTCACGGACAATCTCGCGGATCTCGTATACGCCTTTCACCGCGGGGATACTGGTGGACACTTTGATGCCGTTCGCCTGCATGTCGGCGAGTTTCGCGGATGTCAGGTTCAGGTCCATTACCGCTTGCCTGCCGGCGATCAGGCGGCCGCCCGGCTCGCGCAACAACGTGACGAAAGTGAGTTCCTGCAAGCTGCGATCGCCGGACGCCGCGAACTTCAGAGTTTTGGCGTCGACCACAATGTCCACGAGCACAGCGCTCGCGCCATTATCTTGTCCGGCCGACGCCTTTACACTCGCGCCGAGCTCGCTACGCGTGTCGCTCGCGCCAGCCTCGCGATCGATCCGCTCCTGAATCGGCTCGGGGCGCGGCGGCGGCGCGACCGAGACGTAGCCGGGCCGCGCCTGCACGCTGAATCCCGGATGGTTCTTCAGTTTCAACTTCAGTTCGTGATAATTTCCGTCCGGCTCGCGCTGCGGAGAAAACGCGAGCAAATAGGATTCCTCGGCCGGCTCCGCGAGGCGGCCGATTGCGCTCACATAGTCGTTGTTGTTCTTGATGAACGTTCCGCCGGTGGACGCGGAAGCGTCGGATAGAAACGATGTGAGCAACTCCTGGCGCATCGCGACCGCTTTCTGATTCCCGCCCGCGACCAAACCCTCGGAGTCGAGCGTGTTGATAACGATCCGCGCGCGCACGGCCGCGTCGATCACCGCGTTTTTGTTGCGATCCATCTCCGGCGTGGGAAATCCCGGCGATACCATCACGAGAATTCGCGATCCCGGTTCCGCGGCGAGGTGTTTGACGATCACCATGAGCACGTCCATCACGCCCGTCGATTTGGAACGCACTTGATCCCACTGGCTGGCGGCTTGCGTTTGCACAAACTCATGCGCCCGCGGAAAGCCGGGCTGCGTACACAAGCTTTCAATACATCCGCAAACTTCCGCGACCGCCGTATCTTCGGTCGGAGGATCGAGCTTGTAGCGGATCAGGTAAGCCTGATACGCGCTCAGCGTGGGACAACTGAGGAAGGAACGCAACCCGATGTGCGGATGCGGCGAAATCTTCCGGATGGCCTCGACCAATGCCGGTACGTCGCCGGAAAATCCCGGCGTCACCACGGTGCCCGATTGCGTGAACACTCCGACGCGGTCGGCGGGACCCAGAGCCGTGGTCACCAGTTTTTCCGCGCCTTCCTTCGACCGTTGCAATCCTGCATTGTCGGCGTGCGTATCATCGAAAAATAGCGCAATGGTCCGTGGTTGCCGGGGCGACTCGACCGCCGGCGTGGCGGCGCGCGGCGCGCTGATGCCGGCGGCCGCCGCCGGCTCGGCATCGCGCGTTCTCTCCGAGAAAAACTGGATCTTCTGTGGTTTGCCGTTGTCGAGTAATTCGAAATCGGATTCAGCCAGACCCGTGGCCAGTCTTCCGTGAGGGTCGTGGACCGTCGCGCCGACTTCTACTAAATTCGCTTGCGCGGTGATCGTGGGCGGCGCCGGCGTGTAGACGCCTGAGCGAATGCGGACTTCTTCGATTGATCTGGGCTGCGCCGGCATCGGCGTGGGTGCCTGCGGCTGCATGGAAGACGCTTGCAACAAGAGCCCCGCTAACACCAGGAAGCGCATGCTATACCTCTTGACTGGCTTCCGCGCGCATCACGCGCGCGAATGTGCGCACCAGCAGTTCATCGAACTGCGTTCCCGCGAAACGCTCCATTTCCTCGAGCGCTTCCGATCCGGTGCGAGCTTTGCGATACGGGCGCTCGCCGGTAATCGCGTCGTAGGCGTCGGCGATGGCCAGGATGCGCGCGCCCAACGGAGTCTTCTCGCCCGGCAGACCGTCGGGGTATCCGCGACCATTCACGAACTCGTGATGATGCCGGACCATTTCACAGATTTCCGGGGCGATTCTCGCGGCTTGCAACAAACGCGCGCCGGTACCGGAATGCACGTGAACCGCGGAGTATTCCTGCACGCGCAGCTTGTCGCGTTTTGCCAATACTTCACTCGGCACCGCGAGATATCCCACGTCGTGCAGACGCGCCGCCACGCGCATTTGCTGCAACTGCGCTTCGGTCATGCCGAGTGTGCCCGCCAACAACATCGCGTAGCGCGTCACTTGCTCGTGATGCCCGCGCGACCCGTGGATGCGCGCTTCCAGGCGGTCAGCCAATTCACCCAAGCCGATCTCCATGGTGCGCGCGAGATCCTTCGTATTCACGCCGGGAGCGCTCCATGCTTCCTCCAAGCGCTGAATCCATTTCTCCATTACCTCGGGACCCGTTGGTCCGACGTAATCGGCGGCGCCCGGCGCCGCCGGCGGTCCTTCGTCCTGGTGAATGCGCTGCGCCGCCGCCGTGGTTCCCAAGTCACGCAGCAATTCCGCGAGCACGCCGGCATCCCAATGTTCCGATGAATCGCGCCGGAATTGCTCGGCCACCGCCACGTGATTTCCGCCTTGATGCTTGGCGATATAGAGTCCCGCGTCGGCCACGCGAATGATTTCCTCAGGCGTGTGACCGTGAATCGGATAGGTGGCCAGACCAAAGCTCGCGGTCAGGTGACGCTCCATGAACATGGCATCGGTGGCGATCCACAAACGCAGGCGCTCCGCCAATTTCTGCGCTTGATCGGTGCTGGTTTCCGGCATCAACACCATGAATTCGTCGCCGCCATAGCGCGCGACAACGTTCGACTTGCGGCAACGCTCTTCGAGAATGCGGCCGAGGCGCACGAGAACAAGATCGCCTTCCAGGTGGCCCATGGTGTCGTTCACTTGCTTGAAGCGATCCAGGTCGAGCACCAGGAGCGAGAAGATGCGCTCCGAGCGCATCGCGCGCTTCCACTCGCCGTTGAGCGCTTCCATGAAATAGCGATGCGTCTTCACGCCGGTCAGCCCGTCGGTGATGGCCTGTTCTTTCGTGATCTGGAACGTGAACGCGTTGTGCAACGCGGTGGCCAGGTGCGCGGCCATCGTGCGGAGCAGCGGCAAGTGCTCGTGACGCAGCAGGCCCGGCTTAATGCATTCGATGTCGAGAATGCCCAGCAACTGATCGGCGTAGACAATCGGCAGGCAGGCGATACTGCGCGACTCCGGAAGAACGCCCGTGATTCGCGGCGCCGGCGCCGTGGGAGCATCGCGCAGCGCGTCCTCCACCAGCACCGCTTCGCCTCCCCGCGCCACGCGGTTCAGCAACGCGATCTCCAGCGACGCTTTTTGATTCAGCACGCGCTCCGGCGCCACGCCCGCGGCGGCGCGCCATTCCACCATCTTGGTCTCGTAGTCGAGCAAGCCGATGCCGATGTGGTCGTAGTTGAAACTGGAGTGAATCTCGCGGACGATCTGCGACATTACCTCATTCGCGTTCAGCGTAGAGATCGCGATGCGCGTGACGTTATGCAGAAAAGTGAGGTGCCGCAACCGCTCTTGCTCGCCGGCAAACAGGCGCGCGTTCTCCAGCGCCACGGCAGCTTGCGCCGCCACGATACGCAACACTTCCAAGTGATCTTCGTCGTAGGCGTGCTCGCGATCGTAGGTCTGCACGGCCATCACGCCGACCGCGCGGCCGCGAATTACCACCGGTGCGCCAAGCCACGAGTACGCTTGCCGTCCGCTCGACTGAATCCCATGCTCCGCGCGGTAGTCTTCCATTTGCCGCAGCGTGCGAATCAACAGCGGCTGTCCGGTTTCCAGCAAATGCTCCGTGAGTCCATAGGCGGCTTGGCGCGAACGATGCGGCAAAAAACGGCCGTCTTCGATTTCCAGCTCGAAGCGGACTTCGTTTTTCGCTTCATCGCGCATCGCCACGTAAAAATTGCTCGCCTCCATCAGCTTTTCCAGCTCTTCGTGGATCCTCCGCAACAGCGACTCGGTTTCAAGCGTCGAGCTGATCGCGCGCCCTGTTTGATTCAGTAAATGCAGTTCTTCGGTGCGGCGCGCGGCGCTTTTCATCAACAGAAAATTCTCGAGGCCCATGCCGACCTGCACACCCAGCGATACAAGCAATCGCATTTCCGCGGAGCTGTATGCTAGCCACGTGCGCGGCGCCAGCAACAGCGTGCCAAACACCCGCTTCGGCGTGCGCAGCGAGACGGCGAGAACCGATTCGGCGCCCGCCGAGCGGAGAATTTCGCCGATCACCACGCCTGCTCCCAGCGCGTGGTCGCTGCCGTCCCGCGGTCCGGCCGGTCCCAGCATGGTTTGCGCCGAAGTGTCGCCGATGTTGGGAATCGCCATCACGCCGCCCATGCGCGCGACGGTGCTGGACAGCGGTTCTTCCAACGCGCGGCGCCGCCATTCTTCCGCGAATCCCGCGGGCCATCCACGAAAGACGCGCGTGGAGGGCTCGCGCTCGCTGGGCGTCACCACGATCAAACCGCGATCCACGCCGTAGACGCTGAGCACACGATCAAGCACGCGTTCCAGCATCCGCGCGATGCCCGCCTCGTCCTGTTGTCCCGCGCCGAGATTCAGCAGCGAGAACGACATCATGTTTTCTTCCACGCGATGCAGCAGTCCCTCGAACGTGAGGATCAAGATCGCGGCGGCGATCAAGAGCAGATTGAAGAGCGATACCGCCAGAAATCCGCTACGGATACTTTCGAACGCGGTGCGCGAGAGCGCCGCGGGCGCGATGTTGATGATCGTCCACACGAGCGACACGCCGGCGAGCAGCCGCACGGCGAGCGATCCCCGCAAGCGCCGGCTCTGCCAAAAACTCACGCACGCCCAACCGCTGGCGGCGGCGTTGAACCAAAACGGACCCCGCGCTTCACCGAGGCGATCGAGATGCGCGATCGCGTGATACGCGCACCAAAGGGCGGCGAACGCCGCGGCGCCGCCGAACCATCCCCATCGGCGCGGCTGTCCGGCGTATTCGCGCGCGGCGTAGGCAAGTCCCAAGGCGGCCATCGCGGAACACCAACGCGTGATCGCCCACAGGAGCGGACCACCGCTGTGGTCTAGCATCATCAGGAACGCGAAATGCAGGCTCAGCAGGATCCAAATCGTGAGCCAGGGAAGAAAAATCGGTTCGCGTTTCAGTTTGTAAAACGCGAAAAGAACGCCCCCAACCGCCAACGACAACAGCAGCGACAAGATGGCGTAGAACTGCTCGGTCATCAGCACCGAATATACAACAGCGTCGCGTGTAAAAGACTGGAATTGTAGGAGCTAGGACGAAGTTACTAGACGGGATAGTTTGGCTGGGAGGCAGGGACTCGAACCCCGATAGGCAGATCCAGAGTCTGCTGTCCTACCATTGGACGACCTCCCAAGCCGGTGAGGTCCCTATAGGATACCACGAGACAAACGGCCGCGACGGCCCCGAGAGAGGGCGTCGCGGCGCGGGAATGTCGTTTTGCTGTTACGCGATCTGATAACGCGAGCGCATCGGCGCGGGAGCCGGTACGTTCTTTCGTACCGTGGCTGTCGCCACGTGATGGGTCACCGGCGTCGCCGGCACACCCTTCAGGATCTGATCGATCCGGTCGAGATTCCGCACCACCAAGCGGCGGCGCTGGATGAAGATCAGTCCTTCGCGGCGCAGTTGATTCAGTGTCGACGACGTCGTCTCGCGCGTCGACCCGATCAGGTGCGCGATTTCCTTTTGTGACAGTTGCACGCGCAACGCCAAGCCTTCGGGACCGGCGATGCCGTAGCGGCGAGCCATGTCGGCCAGCAGCTCCAGCAAACGCTCGCGCACGCCCGCGAACAGCACGCCTTCCACACGCGCTTCCATCAGGCGCCGGCGTTCGCCGACCAGCCGCAACATGCGCAGCGCGACCGTCGGACGGCGTCCCGCGAGTGCGAGAAACGGCTCGCGGCGGATCGAGCAGAAGGAAATGTCCTCCAGCGCTTCGGCGGAATTCCGGCGCGAATCCTCACCGGCCAGCGAGAGTTCACCGAAAACTTCGCCCGGTTCCACCAGATGCAAGATCAATTCCTTGCCGCCGGGAGCCGTGCGCGCTACTTTCACGCGTCCCGAGCGGAGAAAAAACACCTGATCGCTCGAATCGCCGGGAACGTAGACGAATCCTCCGCGCGAAACGGTGCCTTGATGCGCCAGCCGCTCGAGCTCGAGGAAATCGTTGTCTTGAAATTCGGTGAAGAGAGAGATGCGACGCAAAAATCCAAGCCGCGAATCGCCCAATGGCGTGCGGTTCAATGCGCCCTGATCGACAAGGCTTTGATTGGCAACGCCGTGATTGGCATTGCCCCTGTGCCCACCATTTACACCAACCAAGTCTTTCATTGCGGAATCCTATTCCGCCCGAAAGAACTCCTGGACCGCAATGCCCATGCGGCGTTGAAAACGTTCCGCCAGCGAGGGCGCCTCCGGAACACCTTCGTCCAGCGCCATCCGCTCCACGCGATACGCCGGGTAGAACACCGTGGACAGCGAACCCGCACCCGCTTCGCCCATCGCTGCCAGCCGAAGCAACTCCTCAAAGTGATTGAGGTCGATGCCTCGGATTGTGATTCCCGCCGGCGACAACGCCAACAACTCGCCCCAGAATTTCTCCTTCGGGCTATGTAAACTCAGAACCACTATGCTGTTCAGTATCATAATCCCGGCAGCACCCGAAGGAATCCCCTATCTTGTCAATCTTTGTTCCCTGCCTCACGCTCGGGAGCAGCGCTTTCCAAGGAAGCTCGCATCTGTTGTGCGGAGTGGAACAGTTTTTCAAGGTCGCGGCTTTTCAATCCGTCGCGCACTTCTTCCAATCGCTCGATCAACGCGCCGAGAGCCTCGGTAATGTTTTCGTGATTGGTGAGACAAATGTCGCGCCACACGCGATAGGAACTTCCGGCCAGTCGCGTGGTGTCGCGCAAGCCTGTGCCGGCGAGCCGTAAGTCGGCGGCGTCCTCGAGACCATCGCCGAGCGCGGCGGCCAAGGCAGTGGATGTGAGTTGCGGAAGATGGGAGGTCCACGCGACGATTTCGTCGTGAACGGCCGCATCGAGCACCAGGAGTCGCGCGCCGATCGCGGTGATCGCGTCCTGAAACGCGCGCGCGGCGGGCGTCGCGAGATCGTCGCGATGCCACGGCGTTAGCGCCCACGTCGCACCGGCGAACAAATCGGGCGTGGCAGCGTCGACGCCGCGTTGCTCCTTGCCGGCCATCGGGTGCCCGCCGATAAAAAGCGGTCCGCCGGCTTTGAACACCGCCGACGCCCGCTCGCAAATCATTTCCTTGGTACTGCCGGCGTCGGTCACCACAGCGCCGGCAGGCGCGGCCGCCTGAACGCGTTCCAGCAGGTCGAAAATCGCGAGAACGGGTGTGGAGATGAAAACAAGATCCGCGCCGGACACCGCGGCTTCGACGGATTCGCACGCTTCGTCGATCGCGCCCAGTTCGAGCGCGCGCTTGGTGGACCCCGAGTGTCCCGCACCGCCCGTGCCGGCGACGCGAGTAGCCAATTTGTGTTTCTTGAGCGCGAGTCCAAACGACCCGCCAATGAGTCCCACGCCGATAATGGCGACGCGCTTCATGGCTTCAAGAACGACAGGCGAGGACGCATGTCCTACTGTACTTCACGTTCCACGGCAACGGCGATCAGCCGCAATTCTTTCATCAGTTTCTGGAACATTGGCAGCGTCAGCGCCTGCGCGCCGTCGCTGAGCGCTTTTTCCGGCTGGTGATGCACTTCGATCATTAGGCCGTCCGCGCCCGCGGCCAGCGAGGCCCGCGCCATCGGCGCGACCTTATCGCGCAGTCCCGTGCCGTGCGACGGATCCGCGACAATCGGCAAATGCGAAAGCTTGTGGATCACCGGAATCGCCGAAACGTCGAGCGTGTTGCGCGTGTAATTCTCGAACGTGCGAATGCCCCGCTCGCACAGAACCACGTCGCGATTGCCGCCGCTCAAAATATACTCGGCGGAAAGCAGCAGCTCCTCGATGGTCGCGGAAGGTCCACGCTTCAAAAGAATCGGGCGTGTTACCTTGCCGAGTTCTTTCAGCAAAATGTAATTCTGCATGTTGCGCGCGCCGACTTGGAACATATCGACGTAGTTCAGCATCATGGGGATTTCGGTGTGGTCCATGACCTCGGAGACCACTTTCATCCCGTGGCGATCGGCGACTTGCCGCATGATTTTCAGGCCCGCTTCGCCGAGTCCTTGAAAACTGTACGGTGACGTGCGTGGTTTGAACGCGCCGCCGCGCAGCAACTTCACGCCTTCGGCCGCCAGCGCCGAGGCGATCGCTTCCATCTGATCTTCCGATTCCACCGAACACGGTCCCGCCAGCAGCGGAACGTTTTTCCCGCCGATGGGCACGCCGCCCACACTGACGATGGTGTTCTGCGGACTAAACGTGCGTCCAGCCAATTTGTACGGCGTGGAAATACGGATGACTTCGTGCACGCCGTCAAGCAACTCGAGATCCCGCGGATCGACGCCGGTCTTGTCACCGCCGACGGCTCCTAACAATGTATGGCGAACGCCTGTGGAACGATGAATATCGAAGCCGAGCGACGTCAGGCGATCGATCACGCCTTGAATCTGCTTCTCGCCCGCACCCTCTTGCATTACGACGACCATTGAAAGTGTTCCCTTCTATCCCACAGTTCTATTCCGTTCACCGGCTCAAAAACTTTACCACAGAGAACACAGAGAAACACGGAGCACACTGAGAGTCTCCGCCACGACGCGCATTCCTACAAACCTTTTTTGCTTTTCTTGTCTCTTCTCGTTTTTCTCTGTGCTCTCTGTGTTCTCAGTGTCCTCTGTGGTTACGCTTTTTCGGCTGCGGTAGCCTCAGCTTTCGCGTAATGTGAATCAATATACTCATCGAGAATCTCGATGAACTCCGCGACAATGCGATCGCCTTTCAGCGTGCGCAGCATCCGGCCGTCGACGAAGACCGGCGCTTTCGGTTCCTCGAACGTGCCGGGCAGGGAGATTCCGATGTTGGCGTGCTTCGATTCTCCGGGGCCGTTCACCACGCAGCCCATCACCGCGACCTTCATTTCCTCCACACCCTGGTAGCGGTCCTTCCACATCGGCATATTGTCGCGCAGATACGTTTGGATCTGCTCGGCCATCTCCTGGAAGAACGTGGACGTCGTTCGGCCGCATCCGGGACACGCCGTCACTTGCGGCGTGAAGCTGCGAATACCCATCGCCTGCAAGATCTGCTGGCACACGATCACTTCTTCGGTGCGATCGCCATTGGGCGCAGGCGTGAGAGACACGCGGATCGTGTCGCCGATGCCTTCTTGCAACAAGATCGAGAGTGCCGCCGCCGAAGCGACAATCCCCTTCGCGCCCATGCCTGCTTCAGTGAGTCCCAAGTGCAGCGCGTAGTCGCAACGTTCGGCGATCATGCGATACACGTCGATCAAGTTTTGTACCACCGAAACTTTCGCGCTGAGGATGATCGATGTCTTCGGCAAGCCGTAATCCTCGGCCAGGCGCCCGGAGTTCACCGCGCTTTGCACCAGCGCCTCGCGCGTCACAGCGTCGGCGTCCATGGGGTTCGGACTAAGCGCGTTTTCGTCCATCAAGCGCGTGAGCAGCGTGGAATCAAGCGATCCCCAGTTCACGCCGATGCGCACGGGCTTGGAGTGCTTCGCCGCGACCTCCACCATGGTGCGGAAATTGTCGTCGTGCTTCTTGCCGATATTCACGTTGTCCGGATTGATGCGGTATTTCCCGAGCGCCTTGGCGCATTCCGGATATTTCGTCAGCAGCAAGTGTCCGTTGTAATGGAAATCGCCGATGATTGGCGTGCGGAGCCCCATTTTCTCGAGACCCTCGACGATCGCCGGCACAGCTGCCGCCGCGGCGTCGGTGTTCACGGTCACGCGAACCAGTTCCGAGCCGGCGCGAGCCAGCGCCGCGCATTGGCGGATGGTGCCGGGGATGTCGGCAGTGTCGGTGTTAGTCATCGATTGCACGACAACGGGATGATTCCCACCCACGGTTACTGCGCCGATGCGAACCGGCGTGGTGGAGCGTCGTTTGATTTCAGCCATGGATTTTTCCGTCCCTCATCAGCACCGTGCGGTGCGCGAATTGCGCGGCCTCGGGATTATGCGTGATCATCACGATGGTTTGTCCCAGGCGTTTGTTCAAATCCTCAAGTAATTTTAGAACGGCGTCGGAATTCGCGGTGTCGAGATTGCCGGTGGGTTCATCGGCCAGCAACACGGCCGGATGATTCACCAACGCGCGCGCGATCGCCACACGTTGCTGCTCACCGCCTGACATTTCCGCGGGCCGGTGATGCAATCGCCCCTCGATGCCGAGCAAGCGTACGATTTCCGCAAATTGATCCGGCTTGTAACCGTTCTTCGTTCCGGAAATGTCGCGCGCGATGTCGATGTTGCCTTGTCCCGAGAGCGACGGCAACAAATTGAACTTTTGAAAAACGAATCCGACTTTATTCTTGCGCAGCGCCGTGCGACCGCCGTCCGTTAGCGACGCGAGATCGAGCCCATCGAGCATGACGCGGCCGGAGCTCGGCGGCGTAAGTCCGCCGATGATGTGAAAGAGCGTCGACTTGCCTGATCCGGAAGGTCCCATCACCGCGACGAACTCGCCCGGCTCCACCGAGAAATCGACGCCTCGCAACGCGTGCACTTCCACGCGACCCGTGCTGTAGGTCTTGTGCAGATTCTCGACTTGGATGATGGCGGGCATTTCGTTATTCGTAAGCCAACGCCGCGATCGGATCTTGTTTCGCCGCTTTCACCGCCGGGTAGAGCGATCCGATCATCGAGCCGATCAGCGCGATCACAGCGGCGATCAAGAACCACCACACGGGAATTTCGAACGTGAGCGTGGGCTTGGCCTTTTGGATCGCGTTCTCGAGCGCGATGCTCGCACCGAAGCCGATCACCACGCCGATCGCGGTGATTATTGAGACTTCCCGCATGATCAAGTTGGCGATGTAGACGCTCGATCCTCCCAGCGATTTCAGAATCCCAATTTCGCGCGTGCGTTCGAGGACGGCGGAATACATCGCAAGGAAAATCACTAGGAATCCGACCGAAACCGAGATGCCGATCATCACGACCATGAAGGTGTTCACGGGATAGCCTTCCATGGTCGTCATCAGCGACGTAATTTCCTCCATCGAGTGGATGCTATAGCTCGGCAACAGCACGTTGAAAGCCTCGATGACGGCGGGAATGTTTTTCGGATCGTCGACCTTCACGTAAAACACCGACGCTTTGTTGTCGCTTCCATTCAATTCCTGCATGGTTTTGAGCGGCGCATAGAGGCGCGAGCCCTTTCCGCTGTCCACCACGCCCACGACTTTGAAAACGCGATTCAACATTTCGGCGCGATCACCGGCGTGTAGATGATTGTCGCGCGCGTAGAGATCGTCGATCAACAATTCCAGACCGCCTTGCAGATCGCGCCCTTCGGTGAAACGAAATCCGCCCGTGACTTGACGAAAGCGATCATCGATACCGCCGATGAAGGTCAAGCCGCTCTTGTTGACCATCAACACCGGCGCGACCGCCGCGACGTGCGCCTCTTTGGCAAGCCGCGGACCGAGCGATTCGGGCATCGCCGCCGATCCGAATGTTGCAATATAGCTCGCGCCCGGCCCTTTTACCACAATGTCCGCGCCAATCCCCTTGGTGCGCGCCACGTTATCGTTCACGAGACCGCGCACCAGTCCCACGGTGCTCAAGATCAGCAAGACTTCCAGCGCCACCGCGATCACGCTCAGCGCCGTGCGCGTCTTGCGGTATCCCAAATTGTTCAACACCATTTGGTTGACCATGCGCTATTTCACTCCCGCTAGTTTGGCCGGCGTTTTTTCTAGATCCACCACTTCGGTTCCCGCGGGGATCGTGAGATTGAATTTGTCGTCGTCGAGATCGCGGTTCAGTTCGATCTTCTGCACCGTCAGCTTGACGCCGTATTCGTCGGCGGGGCGCATGATGGTGATGGTGTGCGGAAACGAGATGCCGTGCGTGACTTTATAGTTTTCGTAGCGCGCGTCGGAGACGATGTCGCCCTTGGGATCGAAAATGATTTGCCGCGAGAGCAGCAAGGTCGTGCGATCGAACCACAAGTTGCGCGCCAGCAGGATATTGTTGCCGCGTCCCGCGAGCACGTGCACGATGTAGGTGGCCTTCTCCTCGTCGGTTTGATTCTCCAACACCGCGCGTTCGTCGGCCGCGATGGGTTTCACCACCAGCGCGTCATAGAGATGCTGCGGGCGGATCATTTCGAGTTTGTTGGCGCTGGGCCGTTCCATTTCATTTTTTCCCACCACCAATTTGTTTTTGGTGGGGAGATGCACCTTGAACTCCTTGCCGTCGGTGATCATGTCGAAGACGCGGCTGCCGACCACCGGCAGTTGCCCGATCAAGCGGAACATGCCCGGCTTGCGGATGAGCACGAAAGCGCGAATTTCCTTGTACTGCTCGATCTCGCCCTTGTTGACCGAGCCCACGGAGGGCTCCAGGTTCACAGTGGCATTGATGGTGCGCACCTGCTGGTCCCACGCGCGGACCTTGCCCACCAAATCTTCCAGGGAAGCTGTCGCAAGTTGTCCGGAAGGAGCGCCGCGCCTGGGGATTCGCAACGTTCGGACAATGCAACCGGAAGTCAACGCCACCGTCACCAGCAAGGCTGGGAGGTATCGGCGGATCATCAAGTTACAACAATATCATAGGCCCGGTTTTTCTCTGCGTCTCTGCGTTCTCTGCGTTGTAGAAAGCGTAGCCCTTTGGCTGGCGGTTTTTTTAACGCAGAGAACGCAGAGAAAAATCGAATCAGGCTAGGAAACGCTCTGCAAATTCCCGCGAATTCATCCGAACCTCCAACCACGACGCGAAAACATCGGGCGTTTCCATCCACACGCGGAACCATAGCGCGATTTCCTCGCGTTCTTTTCTGACGCCTGGATTCACACGCGGATTTCGCGCGACCAACTCCGCGGACTCGCGGGCCCGTCGCGCGGCGCGGATGCACGTTGCAGGTTCGGCGGCGCGGCGCGCGTCCAACTGCGCGATCGCTTGGGCGGCGCCGGAAAGCGTGTCGAACGCAATGATCTCGCGGAATTCCCGCGGCAATCCGCCAAGAGACGCGTCAACTTCCACGCCACGCTCTTCGAGGACCGCGAGCAAATAGCGATCCGAGACGCGACCCTTCTCGCCGAGACGCTGGTGCAGCAAGCGGCGGATCGCGGCGGCGTCGGGCGCGGCCACGCGGATGCGGTGATGCATCTCGATGTACTCGAGGATCAGCGACTTCTTACTTCTTTTCACGGGGCGGCGGGACCGCGCCGTACACAAACGCCGGCGTAATCGTCGAAAGCGGAATCTTGCCCCAATGGAGATCGACCGCCGGACGACGCGACGGAGCGGGCGCGAGAATCGGTCGCACCGGTTCGTCCGGCGGCGGAGCCGACGCGGGCGGAGGTACGGCGTTTTCTACAGGCGGCGGACTCGGCAAACGATTCAGCGCCACAAGATCTCTTAGCGGTGCGCCGAGCGTCAAGCCGCTGAGCGCTGCGGCGGGAACCGTCGCGAGAGTCAATGACGGCGCCGGCGCGGGCGGAGGAGATTTCGGCGGTGCGGGGTCAGCTTTCTTTGGTTCCGGCCTTTTTTCCGGCGGCGGCAGGCTCTCCGCCACGTTCGTAACCGGTTTGGTCTCCACCGCGGGCGACTTTTCCACCGCTGCCGATGGCGGCAAGGGCGGAGGATCCATCCACAAAAAATCGCCGGCATCGGCGCCGAGGGTCAATCCACCGACGGCCAGCGGCGGGATCACAACCAAGTTAGCCGCCGCGGTCTTCACCGGAGGCGGCGCGGCGCCGGGCTTGCCCGACGACACCATGTTCTCCGCGCGCAGATCGGCGGCCAATGTTTCGTTGTTCGGGAAGACCATCAGCGCGCGAGTCAGCACGCCACGCGACGCGGCCTCATCGCCGCGCGCGCGATAGACCATTGCCAGCACGCGCATCGGTCCTAGAGCTTTCCAATTCGTCAGGTCGACCGCGTGCTGCGCGTATTTCAACGCCCGATCGGGATCGGTTTGACGCAAGAAAACAGCCAGCCCCGAGAGCGCCACCGTGTCGTCGGGATCGCCGGCCAGCGCCACGTTCCAATCGAGCGCCGCTTGATTGATTTGACCGAGCGTCGCGAGAATATTCCCGCGCAGCGAACGCGCGTCGTTGCGTTTCGGCGCGATTTCCAACGCCTTGGTCACTTCCGCCAGGGCGTCCTGATAGCGATCTTCCTGCAAAAGCACCGCCCCGAGTTGCATATGCGATTGCTCCGACCGCGGACGCCTCTCCAGCAGGAAGCGCCATTCCGCCTCGGCGCGTTTCCAATCGCGGCGGGCCATGTAAAGCTGCCCGCTCAACTCGCGCAGATCGAGATTGTCGGGCTCGTGCGCGATCAGCGGTCCCAGGTGCGCCTCGGCTTCAGCCAAGCGTCCGGTTTGAATCTCCATGGCCACGATGAACGGAAACGCGCGCGCATTGGTGGGATCATCTTTCACCGCGTCGAGCAACACTTTGTACGCCATCTCGTACTTCTCTTCGTGCATCAATTCGACGGCGCGATCGATGAGATCCTTTTGCGGCCCGGCTTGCGCTTGCATCAACGCGAAAATGAGAAGAAGAAAATGCATGGATTATCCGTGGGCGTGCTGCGCCACTTTTCGCCGATACGCCTGCACCTGGCGTTCATGTTCGGCGAGCGTGCGCGAAAAAACGTGGCCGCCGTCGGTGTCCGCGACGAAATACAAAAAGTCGGTGGCCGCCGGACGATACGCCGCTTCCAGCGCCGCGAGTCCTGGATTCGCCACGGGACCGGGAGGCAATCCGCGATTCACATACGTATTATACGGAGATACGCGCTTGAGATCGCTGGCATAAATACGTCCGCGATAACCGTGCTCCCCTTGATATCCAGCAAGGATCGCCGCATAGACCACGGTGGGATCGCACTGCAGCGGCATTCCCATGGTCAAACGCTTCTGAAAAACTCCGGCGACAAGCGGGCGCTCGCTCGATTTTCCGGTTTCCTTTTCCACCAGCGACGCCAGTGTCACCACTTCCAACTCGCGCCCCGGCGGCAGCTTTTCATTCTTGGTGAGCGCCGCGACAACCTGGCGGAATCGCGCGACCATCGCCTGCACCATCGCCGCGGCGGTGGCGTGTCGCGTGAAGCGATACGTGTCTGGAAACAAGAACCCTTCCAGATTCGCGGCGTGCGGCGCGATGTCGGAGATCAACGCCGCGTTGTGCGCCGCGGCCACGAAATCTTTTCGGGAAGCTAATCCCGATTTCTCGACGATGTCGCCGATTTCGAACAGGTTGAGTCCTTCCGGGATCGTCAGCTCGTGATAGAAAACCTCGCCGCGCTCGAGCTTGCCGTAGGCGCCCGAGAGCGACACGTCGCCATCGAACTGATATTCGCCTGCTTTCAACTTGGGCCGCGGCCAACGCGAAAAATGCCATGCCAGAAAGGTCCAGCGGCTCCGCACGACGCCCGATTGCTCCAGCGCCAGCGCGATTCCGCGCGCGCCCGAGCCCGGCTCGATTTCGAGCGTCACCGGATGGTTCAGATGCACCGGTTGTGAGTCGCGCCAGAACTTCGGTCCGGCCCACGCCGCGGCCACCGCGAGAATCAAAGGGATGAAGTACGAAAAAATACCGCGCCGCTTGCGACTCATCAGATGGCCGGCGCCTCCACGCGATCGAGGTAACTTTGCAAGAGAATCACGGCAGAGAGCCGATCGACGGCGGCCTTTCGCTTCTCGAGACTCACGCCGCTCGACTTCAGCACGCGCTGCGCTTCAGCCGTGGTGAGTCGCTCGTCCCACAATTCCACTCGCACGCCCAGGCGACGCTCCAGTTGCGCGCCGAAAGCCTCGGCCTTTTGCGCTTGTACACCGGCGTGACCACTCATGTTCAGCGGCTCACCGAGTAACACCATTCCGATTTCGTATTGACGCGCGAGTTTCTGAAGCGCTTCCAGATCGCCGCGCATGTTTTGACGCACGATCGTCTGGAGTCCTTGCGCGGTGATTCCCAAAGGATCGGAAATCGCCACGCCGATGCGGCGCGCGCCAAGATCGAGGGCCAGGATACGCTTCTTCACTGTCGTTATTATAGGACGATATGAAATCATCGTCGGTCGGGCGGATCGTTTTTGGCGCGTCGGCCGTGCTGTTCGGCGTGATCGCGCTGAAGTGGTACGACGAGTACACGTGGCAGGGACTCTCCAGAATCTGGAGCCTGCCGTTTGGCCGAATCGCCGGCGGAGCCTTGATGGTCTTGCAGATGGCCGGTGGAATCGGCTTGCAGAGCCGGAAAACCGCGCGCGTCGCGGCGTTCGTGCTGGGTGTGGTCTATGGCGCGTTCTCGCTGGTTTGCGTGCTGAACATTGCGAACGCGCCGAAAGAGTACGGCCGCTATCCGAATTTCTTCGAACAGCTTTGCCTGCTCAGCGCCGCCATGTCGTTCTACCACGCGGCTGCGGCACGCTCAGGACTCGGCGTCTCGGCCATTTCCTTCGCGGTAACCCAGATCGTCTACTTTGCGCCGACGATCCACTCGGTTCCCAAGTGGATTCCACCGAATCAGAGATTCTGGGCGATCCTCACGACCGCGGCATTTGCGCTCGCCGGCCTGGCCCTTCTGTTCAACCGCCAGGCCAAGCTCGCCGCGCGTCTGATGGCCGCGATGGTCGCGCTGTTTGGCGTGCTAGTTTGGATCCCGCTGCTCGTCGCGCATCCCGAGGCGCATTCCAACTGGTCCGAATTCGCCTTGACCTTCCTCATCGCCGGCGCATCCTGGACCGTGGCTGACTGAAGACCGCAAAAAAATGTTCGGGGCTGACCGGAAAACCCTGCGTCTCAGTAGTTATCCGCTTCGAAAGGACTACGTGTGGGTAACTCAGGCGCTTCCGGCATTTTGGAGGACTGGGGTGGTGCTGTAGCCCGAGGGCTTCGGCCGCTTACCTCGAGGCCTGATTCAACCGCACGGCGCATGGCGGAAGTGCCTCCAGACGAAGAGGTCACACGGTTATTCAGCGAACTGCACGCGTCTCTTCGGCGCTACATGATTTTCCTCGGCGCCTCGCCGCAGGATGCCGACGACGGAGTGCAAGAAACCTTTCTGCGACTTCACAAGCATCTCCAAACCGGCGCCCAACGAATCAACCTGCAAGCGTGGCTCTTTCACGTGGCCAAGAATCTTGTACGCGACCGGCGCAAAAGCGCCTGGATGCGGTTTAGATCCGCTCTAGGACCAAGCGACGAATGGCTATCCTTTCTGCGGGAACCAGGGGACACACCAGAGGGTCGCCTCTTAAGAGCGGAGCGTCTCGCGTGGTTTCACTCGGCCATCGTGCAGCTCACACCGCAACAAGCCGAGTGCCTACGTTTGCGTGCTGCCGGACTCCGCTACCGTGAGATCGCCGAGGTGATGGGGATCGGCATCTCCGCCGTGGGCGAATTGGTTCAACGAGCCGTGACTCAACTGAACAAGGATTCCAATGGACACTGAAAACCAAGTACGCGGTTCCATGAATTGTGCGGAGCTGGCCGGCGCGCTGCTACTGGCGTCGGACGGCGAGCTCGATCGCCAAGCGGTGGCGGCCTTGGACGCCCATCTCTCGCAATGTCAAACGTGCCGCGCGCGGCAGAGTCGCTTCCGCCAGATGGATGACAGCCTTCTTGAATGCCGCGAGATCCTGGAAAGCATCAGTCCGTCCCGGCGGGACGCGCGTGCGCGACGGAGTGCCTGGCGCGCGTGGCTGCCGCCCGACACACTTGGGAGATGGGCTGCGCTCTCACTCGCCGGTTTGATTGTCGTGGCGATGCTGATCGTTGCACCTCGCGATGCTGAGCGGCGTGATGTGGCCAAATCATCAAGGGATCACATCGCGGTGATCCAAGTGGAACTGCCGCTGGCGCCGGTCGGCAATCCGTTCCTGGACGCCTCGCAATCTGAATCCTCGGTCGCAGTCGATGTTTCGCTTGATTTGAACGGCCGGCCGCAAAGTTGGCGGCTCGCCGATTGGCGCTGATTTGGGAGCACGAATCATGTTCAAACACACACTCTTTTGGATCATCCTGGCTTTGAGCTGCGCAGCGGCGGCCCAAGGCAATCCTCGCAATGGCGCTCCCGCAACGGAGAAGGGCGCGTACGAGCGGCTTGTCACGAGCGCGCCGTTTTCCGCGGAATCCATCACTGAAGTGATTCAAACGGCGAGCGACGGGAGTCACGTCAGACGCGCCACAACTGCGGTGGTAGCCCGAGACTCCGAGGGACGCACACGATTCAGTCAGAGCCTGTCCTCATTGTTGCCTGGACCACAGCGAGTCCTGACGATCATCCGCGATCCAGTGGCCGGCGTGAGGTACTTGATTGATTCCAAGGAAACGGTGGCTCGCCGTGAACCATTGCCGTCTGCATCGATGACCGCTAAACCTGCGCTTCCCTGGACGCCGCAGGAAGCGGCCGCCAAGGTCGCGCGTCAATCTTTGCTGTCGATGTTGTCGGGCCGCGTCAATGCCGCCCTCACCCAAGGCCTTCGCGTGGACCTAACACCGCTTGGTGATCAAACGATGGAAGGTCTGCTGACAACCGGGGCCCGAGCAACGACGGTGGTTCCGGTGGGGCAAATGGACAACGAGAAAGCGCTCACGTTTGTCTCCGAGGCGTGGTACGCGCCGGAGTTGAGCATTATCGTAATGAGCAAGGTGAGCGATCCCATTCTCGGTGAAACCGATTTTCAACTGACCAAGTTGAAACGCGCGGAACCTAATCCAAGTTTTTTCGAAATCCCCTCGGGCTACCGCATCGCGGGACCTGGATTTCCAAATCACCAAGAAGACCTTCGCCAGGAGAACGACGAACGGTGATCCGGAAAAATCATCACCGGCTCGTTATCGCTGTGAGAGACTCATGACGACGCTCCAAACGAAGATCCTTGTCGCGGCCATGATTGCCGCGCGCGCGGTTGTTCTAAGCGCGCAATCCGGCCAGCCCGCGTTCGATGTGGTATCGATCAAATTGCACCGGCCCGGTGCTCCGCAGCATGAGCCATCGTTCTCCTCCGGCAATAGGCGATTTACATCGGCGGGCATGCCGCTCAGGTGGGTCATAGCCTTCGCGTACGGCTTCAGCTACCAATTCCAACACTTGTCCGGCGGACCCGACTGGATCAAGTCGAACAAAGTGACTTACGACATCGAAGCAAAAGTCGTAAGCGATTCCCTGCCCGAAGAGAGAGCCGAGTCTGAAAGTCGCGAGCGCGCCCTCCAGATGCTGCAAAACCTTCTTCGCGACCGGTTTCAATTGAAAGTCCATCGAGCAACTGCGGATATGCCCGTCTACATCGTCGGCGTAGCGAAGGGTGGCCCAAAACTAGAGAAGTCCACCATTGAAGAGCAGAAATGTCCGCAAGACGAGGTTGAGACGTCGGCGAGCACAACTTGCCACAAGCTGGCGGGCGGCCGTGGACGCGGCGTTCGCGGCGCAGCGATAACCGTTGGCGATCTCTTGCGCTACCTAGAGCCCTGGGTCGACCGGCCGTTGATCGACGAAACCGGCATCCATGGCCTCTTCAACATTCAGACTACTGCATGGAGAGATTTGGTCCCCGGCGATCCGGACGATCCGAATCGCAACCTCACAGCGTCCCGAACCGCGAGCGACGATCAGCCCACACTATTCGAAATGTTCGACAAGCTGGGACTGAGAATCAGCGGCCAAAAGGGTCGCGCCAGCGTGATCGTCATCGACAGTGTGCAAGAGCCGTCGGAGAACTGAAAGTTCAACCTCAAAACGTGAATGTATTCGCGAACTCGAATCGCACGTTCCGGCCGACCCGCCCATTGAACGCTGGTCCGCCCTGGACCGTCAGGTAAATCAGTTCCGAGTTGTTGGCCTCCAACGCGATTTGCCAGAAACGGTTGTACTGATACACGAAGCTCGCCGTAAGCGCCTCCTGCGCCTTGCGCGCCGCCGCGCGGATGGCGTCGCGCGAGAAAGCGCTGTCGTATCCGGCCATCAGGTTCAGGGAAAATCCCTGCAGACGCGGATTGCGTGGCTGCATCCACGCGGAAAGCGGAAGTTGAAGTTGCAGGAATCCGCCTTGCGAACGCACGGGCCGCTGCGCGGGAATTGCGCCGGTCGTCGTAAGCGGAGACGGCCCGTCGTAATAAATGTCCTGGGCCAAGCCGCCGAGGTAAAAACGCAAATCGTCGCCGCGATAATACTTGGCAAGCACGTTTCCGATCGGAGTCACCAGACCCATTTCCGCCGTGTAGCCCTTGCTGGCCGACGTTGTGGCGAACGTCATACCGGCGGTCTGGAAAGGCGGTTGGAAGTATCGCGTTCGCTCGGCGTACTCGGCGCTGCCTCCGATCCAAGACGCCGCAAGGCGTCGACCCTTGAACGGCTCGAACTCGTACATCATGCGCGTTTGCGAGCTCGGGCGATCGGCGTCGGCGCCTTCGCGCTGCCCGAAGCCGATTGTCCCTTGTCCCGGCGCAGGGCTGCTGCCGGCGTACGCCGATGTCAAGCCGTTGACCGCCTCGCCGCCCGACGCCAGAAACAATCCGCCGTCGAGCAAGATGCGCGAGTCCCACGCTCCACCCAAATCGATTCGCGTTCCCACCACCGCGCCGGGATCACGCTGCTGGATGTTGCCTTGGAAACCGTAGGAAAACGTCGTCTCCACTCCTGTGGGCTGCGTCGTGGACCCGAATAACGTGGGCGCTTGTCCGAGGCGAATAAAGAAAGGATGGTTGACGCTGTTCAGTTGCACCCACGCTTCACGAATCGAAGCTTCCGAGGAGCGGAGCGAGGCAATGTTTCGATTCGTGGAAATGGGAAAGCTTCCTTCGAAGTCGAATTCCACTTTGCCGAAAATGTTGAAGATGCCGTTGGGATCGGGCGCCACAAAATCCACGCCGAGGCGCGTGCTGCGCGCTTTGAATCGGAAATCGGCGGGCGCGGTACCGGTGCCCGTGGTGTTGGCCGATTCCGGACCTGTGGCGACCACACGCGCCAGCGAGGGAAAATCGTCGCCGCTATTGTTGTTGGTGTCGTGGATCGCCGAAAGTTTCACCATGGCGTAGGGATTTATGGTGACTCCGGAGATCACGCGCACCGGGAGCGCCGTGGGCTGCGCGGTGGTATCGATAGGCCAAGGCCGGAACGGCCCGGGAGCGGTCGCGCGCACGGTTGCGGGAATCGCCTGATCGGGGCCATCCAGCCGCGCTCCAGCTTTTGATTCGCCGGCGCCGCCCGCGAACGCTTGCGCGGGTTCGGGCGGCGGTGCGGCTGTGGGCGCCGCCGGCGTCGCGGGCGCGGCCGGCGTGAAGGCCGGCGCGAGGACGCGCGCAATTCTCAGTTCGGCCAACGCGGCGCGCAATTCCGCGATATCTCTGGCTTGCGCTTCCACTTGCTTCCGCAACGCGGCTAACTCGGAATCCGTACTTTGCGCGGACGCCACCGCGCTTAGCAGAAACAAAACCGTCCCCAACTTTTTCAGCATAGATCCCTCCGCATGCAATTCTAGCGGTTTGGGGTCTGGGTGCGCGGCGACGTTAGGGAATCTCGGTATCCGCGTTGGCGGCGCGGATTTCTTCCGGCGACCAGCGACGCGGCGGCTGTGGAGTGCCGCGCAGGGGAACGCTGGTTCCTTGGCCCGGCAGCAGAATGATTTCGCCGGGCGCTTGAGGATTGGTGGAAACAACGCGCACGCGGGAGTTAGCATCGTCGCTGAGGTTGGCGATGCGGGTGAGATCGCGGCTGGCATCGACAAAGAGCGTTGTGCCGAGCACGCCGCACAACGCGGTCGCCGTGCGCACTTCAAAGGGAGATTTTGCCGAACTGGTGACCACGGCGCGGACACGTCCGTAGGCCAACTCCAGCGATCCGGCGCGCGAAGTCGCGGTGGTGACGCGCACGGTCATCATGCTGCTAGGTCCTACGTTGAGGATCGAGCCGTCGTTCAGCACCACGCGCACACGTCCCGACGACTGCGTCCGCACGCGGTCGTTTTCCGCCACCATGTCGTTTTGGTGAAGCTTGGTGGTCGACGTGCCTCGCAAGAGATCCGCGCTGCGCACGACTTTCGTTGCCCGACCGAGGCCTGCCGGGCCGGCGCCGGCCGCTACGATCGCCAGCAACAGTAGAGCCATCGGGCCTGCGTGTCTGAATGAAAACAGCCTCATGGAATTTGCTGACATTATAGTACAGAGCCGGCACCACAGACGTAGTCGATCACGTCCCGCCGGCTTTTGTGTTATCTTTCGGAGCGAATGCTTTCCACGTCTTCCACCACGCACAGCAACATCAGCCAGCGTGTGATCGCCGCCGGCATCATTCTCGGCTTTTTGTACATGGCCGGGCCGCTGGTGATGACGATCGTGGTATCGATCTTGCTCGCGTCCACGCTCGATCCCGCCGTGCGGCTGCTGACGGGCCGCGGCATTCCGCGCGGACTCGCCGCCATGACCATGGTGCTGGCGCTGCTCGGCGTCGGTTATCTCGGCTTCTATTTGTTTTACGCGCAAGCCGTGAACTTCGCCGCCGATTTGCCGAAGGCCATGGCCACGCTGCGCGAGCACGTGGTGAGAGTCCGGCAGAAAGCCACGGCTTTCGAGCGTCAGACGCAAAGCGTGCTCTCCCCCAGCGACACCGAAGGTCCCGACCTGCCGCCGGACGAAGCGCGCGCCGCATCGTCGATGGAAGACATGCTCGGTGTAGGCTGGAAATCGGTGAGTGAAGTGCTGGTGCTGGCGAGTTTCGTTCCGTTTCTGGTGTACTTCTTTCTCACCTGGAAGTCGCACTTGCGGCGCAACGCGGTCTTTATCGCCAGCGGCGAGAATCGGGTGGTGGCCGAGCGCACCATCGACGGAATCACGCGCATGATTCACGGATTCGTGGTGGGCAACGTCATCATCGGCGTCATTCTCTCGGTGGCCAGTGGAATCTTTTTTTATTTGATGGGCCTGCCGTATTACGTGTTCCTGGGACCGATCAGCGGATTCCTCAGCTTGGTTCCGTACTTCGGCGTAGTCTTGGCGCTGCTGCCGCCGTTCATCGTCGGACTAGTGCAATACAGCTCCAACCTCGGGCAACTGGTGGTGCTGGGATCGGGCGTGGTGATTCTGCATTTGGTGGCGCTCAACGTTTTGTACCCGAAAGTGGTGGGCAGCCGCGTGCATTTGAATCCGGTGGTTGTGACGCTGTCCATCATGTTTTGGGGATGGCTGTGGGGCGGCATGGGATTGATCCTGGCCGTGCCGATCACCGCGGCGATGAAAGCGATCTGCGACAACATCGCGCCACTGAGGCCGTATGGGAGATTCCTGGGTGACTAGGATTCTTCACCACAAAGACACATTTTCACCACAAAGACACAAAGGACACAAAGAAGCGCATAACACAGAGCCCACAGAGATCCCAGAGCACACAGAGAAAAGCAAGAACGGAAAAGCAGGAACGAGTTGATTGGCGGCGACTCCGCCAATCGCGATGGTTTCGATTGCTTTGTTTTCTTTGTGCCTTGTGGTGAAATTCTCGTTCTCCTCTGTGCGCTCTGCGTTCTCAGTGGCCCCTGTGTCACAATTCTCTGTGGTACGGAGGACGCCCATGTGGAATAACCTCGTTCACCTCGATCTCTCGATCGTCGAAAAAGTGGTGCGCACGGCCGTGGTCTACTTTTTTCTGGTCGGCGGACTTCGTCTCGCGGGCAAGCGCGAGTTGGCGCAACTGAATCCCTTTGACCTGGTCGTACTGCTGACGCTGTCGAACGCCTTGCAAAACGCGATCATCGGCAACGACAATTCGCTCCTAGGGGGAATCGTCGGGGCCACCACGCTCTTGGCGCTGAACCACATTGTGGTTCGCTTCCTCTACGATCACAAGAAACTCGAACGTTTGGTGGGAGGCGACGCCGACGTGCTGATCGCCAATGGCAAGATCCAACACGCCCGCTTGAAGACCGAGTTGATCTCGATCGCCGCCCTGGAAGCGGCGGCGCATCGCCAGGGATTTGCGTCGCTCAAGGACGTGGATCGCGCGATCCTCGAGACCGGCGGCACGATTTCGTTTTTCGCGCACAAGCCCGAGCCCGACGTGGCGCGTCACAACGAGCTGCTGGCGCGGCTCGACGCGCTGGCCGAAGAAATCGGCCGCATCAAGGCGGCTATCGGCGCACGCTGAGATCCTCGAGACGGCCGACCTTCGGATTGAGATAAAAAGTCAGCGCCAGGATCTCGCCGTATGAGTACGTGTTCTGGAGCTTGGCCACAAGCGGCAGCGGCAGGAACGTGAAATCGTGCCGCAAAAAGACCGCCACTTGAATGTCGGCTTTCTCGAAAGTGGCTTGGTACTTGGGCTGAAGACGGGGAGCGATTTCCCAAAAGATCGGGAGACCGCGTGGAGGCTTGATTCCGTACGCCGCGTACGCCCAGTCGATGCGCGGACCGATAAAAACTCGCGCATCGCTGTTGCGGCAGTGGCAGATACTCATGATCGATTCGAATCCATCGATGGTCATGTGCAGGTTTGGGCCGCCGATGACACCCGAGAAAAACTCGGGACCGTCCTCGACGGGCTTAATGCCATCCTGGAAAAATGCGCCGGGCATCGCCTCCATAATCGCCAGCCGCTGTTGCGCGATATTGATTCCGTTGCCGGACACCGCGAGAATCGCCGTCACGGCCATGGCGACCGCGGCGGTATGCGAGCGCGCTCGCGGCGCGGACCACGCGATGGTGAGCAGCACGGCCAATCCCACGAAGGCCAACGGGAGCTCCGACATGTTGAACGTGTTATTCGTCGCCGTGGCGATGAACGCGGTTATCGCGGAAGCGGCCGCCATCAGAATGACGCTTCGCTGCTCCCGTTCGCGGTGAAGGCGAAAGTGAGTCGCCAACCAGATCTTGAGGGCGATGAGGATCGGCACTATCATCAGTGTGGTTTGTCGAACTTCCCACGCCTGGTTCCCGTAAAGGAAGGCTTTCATCGTGGCCCACCCGATTCGTCCGCTGAACACGGCGTAGTTTTCGAGCAAATCCCGAGGCGTCGCGCCCATCAACAGCAATCCACCGAGCGCCGCCGCGGCCATCGCGACAAACGCGAGCGTCACGCGAAGCCGTCCTCTTGCGTTCGGCGGATCGTACATGAAACACAGCCACACCAAGCCGATCAGCGGCAATGCGACGTTTACTTTGCTGAGCAGAAGAATCGCACCGGTGGCAACGACCAAGATTTCAGACGCTCGCGACGGCCTTCGTTGCCAACCGAGAGCCGCCGTGAAAAAGAGCACGGCGTGAATCTCGGTGATGTTGTTGTACCACCAGAAACTGAACAGTAGCGTGGTGACCGCGGGCGTTGAGGCGGCCAGCAGCAAGCTCCACGGACGCGAAAAGACGCGGCGCGCGAGCGCGTACTGGAGAACGAGCGCGATGGCAGCATGACACGCGGCGATCCTCACGAGCGACGCCCACGAGACGCCGAACCAATCGAACGCCCACTTCGCACCCAGCAGAAACAGCGGCGGGCACGCCGTGATGATGTCGCGATACGGCTGGTATCCCAAGTGCATTTGCCACGCCGCGGAAACGAGCACGCCGCCATCCATGCCGTCGAACTGAATCATTCCCAGATGGCAGATCCAGAAATAAAATCCCCCCGCCATGGCCAGCGCCGAGCCACACGAGAGCAGTTCGCGAGATGTTTCGGATTGGAAGGGACGCGACATGCAGCGGCCACAATACTAACAAACAACAATCAGCCACAGACGAATACAGATGGAACTCGGGCCTCGGAACTTTGCTGTTGATATACTGAAACATTCATGTTCGAACGCGTAGACCCCGCACTGGACATCGTCAACCTGGAGCACGACGTTCTCGCTTTCTGGGAACGCACGCGCGCTTTCGAAAAACTCCGCGAGCTTCGCCGCGGCCAACCGGCGTGGTCGTTCCTCGACGGTCCGATTACCGCGAACAATCCCATGGGCGTGCACCACGCCTGGGGACGCACTTACAAAGACGTCTACAACCGCTACTTCGCCATGACCGGCCACGAGCTCCGTTATCAAAACGGCTTCGATTGCCAAGGTCTGTGGGTGGAAGTGGAAGTAGAGAAGGAATTCAAGTTCAAGTCGAAGCGCGAGATCGAAGAATTCGGCTTGGAGAAGTTCATCAACGCCTGCAAAGATCGCGTGCGGAAGTACGCCGCCGTGCAAACCAAGCAGTCGATTCGCCTCGGCATGTGGATGGATTGGGACAACTCCTACTTCACCATGTCCGACGAGAACAATTACGCGATCTGGGGCTTTCTGAAAAAGTGCCACTCGCGCGGACTGCTCTACAAAGGCCAGGACGCCATGCCGTGGTGCCCGCGCTGCGGCACCGGCATCAGCGAACAGGAACGCAAAGAAGGATACAAGCGCGTCGACGACACCGCGATCTTCGCGCGATTCCCTCTTCACGGACGTGATCGCGAATTTCTCCTCGTGTGGACGACCACGCCGTGGACGCTGCCCGCCAACGTCGCGGCGGCGGTGAATCCCGAGCTGAAATACGCGCGCGCGCGGCAGCACGGCGACATTTATTACCTCAGCGTCGATTGTTTGCACGTGCTGAAGGAAAAAGGCGCGTACGAAGTGCTCGGCGACGTGACCGGGCAAGAAATGGTCGGCTGGACCTACGATGGTCCCTTTGATGAATTGCCGGTGGGCGAAACAGCCAAGCCGGGCCATCGCGTGATCCCGTGGAAAGATGTCGCCGCCACCGACGGAACCGGCATCGTACACATCGCGCCCGGCTGCGGTAAGGAAGACTTCGAGCTTGGCAAGGAATTTCAATTGCCGCTGCTCGCGCCGATCAACGAAGAAGGTGTCTATTACCCGGGCTACGGATTTCTCGAGGGGAAAAAAGCCCAGGAAGTCGCTGGACTCGTGCAGGATTCGCTGAAGGAACGCGGCTTTTACTACAAGCGCGAAACGTACACGCACGACTATCCGCATTGCTGGCGCTGCTCGACGGCGCTGTTGTTCCGCGCCGTGAGCGAATGGTACATCGACATGAAGTGGCGCGACGACATTGCGGCCAACGTGGAGCGCGTCACCTGGATTCCAGAGTGGGGCAAGGATCAGGAAAACGACTGGCTGAAGAACATGGGCGATTGGATGATCTCCAAGAAACGTTATTGGGGATTGGCCCTGCCGATTTTCGCGTGCCAGTGCGGCCACTTCGACGTGATCGGCAGCAAGGAAGAGTTGCGCGAGCGCGCCGTGGAAGGATGGGCTGAGTTCGACGGACACTCGCCGCATCGTCCGTGGGTCGACGCCGTGAAAATCCTTTGTTCGAAGTGCGGGCAAAAAGTTTCGCGCATCACCGATGTCGGCAATCCGTGGCTCGACGCGGGAATCGTGGCGTACTCGACGATCCCGGCGGATCAGCGCTCGCGGTGGCTGCCGGCCGATCTCGTGCTCGAGTCGTTCCCCGGACAATTCCGCAACTGGTTTTACGCCTTGCTCGCCATGTCCACGATGATGAACAAGGACGAAGCGCCGTTCAAGACGCTCGTCGGCTACGCCCTTGTGAAGGACGAAAAAGGCGAGGAGATGCACAAGTCCAAAGGCAACGCGATTTGGTTCGACGATGCCGCGGACTCCATGGGCGCCGACGTGATGCGCTGGATTTACTGCAAGCAAACGCTTACGTCGAACTTGCTGTTTGGTCCCAACGTGGCGGATCAAACCAAGCGCAAGTTTTTCCGCACGCTGTGGAACGTGTATTCGTTCTTCGTGCAGTACGCCAACGCCGATGGATTCGACGCGAAAGCACCCGCCGTACCGTTCGCTGAGCGTCCGGACATCGATCGCTGGCTGTTAAGCAAGTTGAACGCGCTGGTGGCCGACGGCGCACACGTGGCGGATTTCGATATTGCGCGCGTGGCCCGCGCCGCCGAGGATTTCGTGGAGGATCTTTCGAACTGGTACGTGCGGCGCAATCGCCGGCGCTTCTGGCGCGCGCGATCCGCGGACGATCGCGATAAGTTGGGGGCGTATCAAACGCTCTACGAAACGCTCGTAACGCTCACGAAACTTCTCGCGCCGATGATTCCGTTCACCTGCGAGGCGATCTATCAAAACCTAGCCGGCAACGGCAGCGTCCATCACTGTGATTACCCGAAACCATCGCGCGAATCCGACGCTACCGTGATGACCGACATGGATGTCGCGCTGCGCGTGGTGAAATTGGCGCTGAGTCTGCGCGAGTCGCGCAAGATTCGCGTGCGCCAGCCGCTCGCCAAGCTTTCCGTTGCCCCGCGCAGCGCGGGTGAACGCGCCGCCGTACAGCGCTACGAGTCCGTGATTTTGGACGAACTCAACATCAAGAAGTTGGAGATCGCTTCCGAGGCCGCCGCGCTGGTGGATTACAAGATTCGCGAAAATCGCAAGTCGCTGGGACCGCGCTTCGGCAAACAGTTAGGACAAATCGGCAAAGCCCTGGCGGCCATGGACCCGGCCGCCGTCGCGCGCACGGTGCAAGCCGGGGGCAACGTGGTGCTTTCGGTGGACGGCCAAACCGTGACGCTCGAAGCAGCGGATATTTTCGTGGAGCAGCAAACGCGTCCCGGCATGGCCGCGGCGGAAGACAACGGATTGGTCGCGGCGCTCGATTTGGAAGTCACGCCGGAGTTGAAGCGTGAGGGACTCGCCCGCGACACCGTACGCAACTTACAAGAGGAACGGAAGAACGCGGGACTCGATATCAGCGACCGCATCGCGATTACGTATCAGACGAATTCCGCGGTGCTGGAAGAAGTTTTCCAAACGTTCGGCGCATACATCGCCGGAGAAACGCTCGCCGTGCGCTTGGAACCAGGAGATGCAACAGGCGGTGCGGAGATTTCGCTCGACGAGGGCGCGGTTCGCGTGAAAATCGAAAAAGCGTCTTAGGCGGCGCATCCTATGTTGGACATCGTGCTTCCGGTCCATAACGAAGCCGCAAGCATCGAAGCAACCATCCGCGAAATCTACGACACGATTTCTCCGAGCGTCCCCGTCCGGTTTGTGATCTGCGAAGATGGAAGCGCCGACAATACCAAAGAAGTGTTGACGCGCGTTTCCGAAAGCGTCCCCATGCGCTTGGACATGAGCGACCAGCGCAAGGGTTACTCGCGCGCGGTGATCGACGCCTTCCGCTTGGTGGAAGCGCCCTACGCGCTGGCGCTTGACTCCGACGGCCAGTGCGATCCGCGCGACTTCGCGGCGTTTTGGCCGCTGCGCGAACAGTACGACATCGTGATGGGCTGGCGCGTGCACCGCGCCGATCCGCTCGCGCGCAAGCTGATGTCGCGAGCGTTCGGGCTCGTGCACTGGACGCTATTCCGAACGCCGCTGCATGACCCCAGCTGTCCATATCTCTTGATCAACAAGCGCGTGCTCGATCGCTTGATCCCAGAACTGGGAACCCTCAAGCAAGGATTTTGGTGGGAGTTTGTCGCGCGCGCGCAAGCGCACGGCTTCACGTTCCACGAGTTGCCGGTCGAACACCGGACGCGCGCCGCGGGAGTCACGCGCGTGTATACGGTCACGAAAATCCCGGGCATCGCCGTGCGGCACCTTTGGGGATTGGTCGAAATCTGGCGGCAGACGCGGAAATCTTCCTAGTGTCCCGCAGTTAACTGAATCTCAAAAAGTTTCGGCCACCATTTTCCCGTGACGAACAAACGCTTGCCCGCCGCGTCATAGGCGATCCCGTTGAGCACGTCGATGTGACCGGCTTGCTCTTGCGGCGTGAGTAGTCCGCTCAGGTCGATCCATCCGATCACGCGGCCGTCGCGCGGGGAAATGCGCACCATGCGATCGGTTTTCCAAACGTTCGAGTAAATCTCGCCGTTTACCCACTCGAGTTCGTTCAGTTGATCGACGCGACTCGCGCCGTCCCGCACTTCGATCTTTCGCGTCACGGCGAACGTCGCGGGATCACGGAAATAGAGTGTCGACGTGCCGTCGCTCATGATCAAGCTCTTGCCGTCGGTGGTCAGTCCCCAGCCTTCGGTGTCGTAAGTGAAGCGATTCAGCACGTCGAACGTTTTCAGGTCGTAAACCATCGCCAGTTTGTTCTGCCAAGTGAGCTCGTAGAGTTTTCCGCCGAGGATGGCAATGCCTTCGCCGAAAAAATCGGGCGGCAGCGAGCGATTCTGCACCACCTTGCCCGTTTCCAGCTCCACTTTGCGAATACTCGAGCGACCTAGCTCCCCCGTGCCTTCGTACAGGAATCCCTCGTAATAGACCAAGCCCTGCGTGAAGGCCTTACGATCGTGCGGATACGCGTGAATCACTTTGTACGACTGTACGGGCGCCGCGGCGATCGCAACAACCAGTAACAGGGCCGACGCAAGGGCGCGTTTCATGCAAACCACATTACCCCGGAATTATTCCTGCTTCAAGTTAGGGAGTTTTCCACGATCCGGCAAAGCGTGCGCCTACGATACAATTGGGATTGTGGCAGTTTCAGGCGAACGGATTCTAGCGGCCGGCGCGGATGCCGCGGCGCAACTCTTGCGCAACGCGGGACTCGAAGTGGAAGAATGCTCCACGGCGCAGGCACTTGAGCGCGCCCCGGGCGTGGCGCTCGTGATCACCGGGGGCGGGGAAGCATTTTCCTTACTGCCGGCATTGAAGGCGCTGAAACCCGCGCCGCGCGTGATCGTGCTGACCGCCGACGCCGCCCTAAAAATCCGCGCCCTCGACGAATCGGCCGACGACGCAGTGGAGGAATCCGCCGACCCCAGCGAATTTCTGGCGCGCGTGCGCGTGCAACTGCGCGCGCACCGTCATTCGGCGGAACTGGAAACGCAAACGCGAATTGCCGAAGAAGGTTTTGAAGTCGCACAGACGGCGTTTCGCGCGCTCGCGGTGACGGAACAAATGACCGAGGACGCCGCGTCGGTGCGCCGCTTGCTGAAACGCAGCGCGTACGCGATTTTGGCCGTCGCGGCCGCCGCGGCGCTGGTTATGGCCGTCCTCTCGCGCAGCGAACAGAGCCAACAGCGGACCTATCGCTCGATTGTCGACATGGAACGCCGCCTCGCACCGAAAACGCTGGTGCGCTTGGTTCCCACCGATCCCATCGCCGCGCACCGCCAGGAAGTGGCCGATCAGTCTGAAGTGTTGAAGCAGAAAATCGCCGACGGCGCGGCGTCTGGCGCCGAGCCCGGCGACGTGGCCGCCCTGCGCAAGCAACTCGAAGAGACCGAACGCCATTTGCAGCGCGTGGAGGGCGAAGGACGCGCCGCGCGCGGAATCATCGCGACGTATTCTCCCAGCGTGTGCATGATCCATGTAGTGGTGGGGTTTCGCGATCGCCAAACGGGGCGCCGTCTGCGGATCGATCCTTCCTCGATTGCCTCCGGTGCGGAAGCCCGCGACAAAGATGTGGCAGCGCGCATGAAGGAGCAGCGCTTTACGCTCGAGGGTCCCGGCCCCGAAGTTCACATGGATTTCTTCGGCACGGGATTTCTGGCCGGCGGCGGCCGAATTCTGACCAACCATCACGTTGCTGAGCCGTGGTGGGAAAACGACGAAATGCTCTCCACGCAAAAGGACAATCTGGAGCCGATCGTCGTGGAAATGGCGGCGTATTTCCCAAACGATCCGCGGACGTATCGGGTGAAGGCCGCGCGGATTTCGCAGGCGGTCGATCTGGCGTTGCTGCAAGTCTCCGCGGCGGCTGGCAGCTCCGAGATGGCGACGCTCGCGGCACGGCCGGTGCCCGACCTCGACGGCAGCGAAGCGGGAGCCGAGAGCGGCGCGCCCGTTACGCTGATGGGCTATCCCACGGGGCTCGACGCGATTTTGGCGCGCACCAGCGACGCCACGGCCGACGCAATCCTGGACTCGAAGAACTCGTCGCACGACCTAATGGCAGAGTTGGCCCGGCGCCGGCTGATTCGGCCGATCTCGACGCAGGGCCACATCGGCGACGTCCTGAAGGACAAGATTGTCTACGACGCGGCGACCGGCGCGGGCGGATCGGGCGGTCCGCTCTTCAACAGCCAGGGAAAAGTGATCGGCGTGAATTTCGCAATCCTTGAAGGCTTCGGTGGATCGAACTTCGGCATTCCGATCCGCTATGCCGAGGCGCTGTTAAAGTAGCCGGTACGTCGTTATCGCTTGCCGCGTTTGCCGTTCGGATCAAAGAGAAACTCCAGATAGCGCCGCAAATGCTCCACACATCTCGCGATCACTTCGGGATCGGCGTTAGCCTTGGCGACGACTAACGCACCTTGAAACACCGCTTGCATGTGCAGAGCGAGCGTGTGGGCGAACCACGGAGCATCGACGCCTCGTTCTTTCATCGCGGCGGCGATATCGGCTTCGACCATCGCGGTATGTTCCTCCATGGCTTTGGCGCAAGCTTGGCGGATCGCCGCGTGACTCTCGAACACCTCGCCAGCGACCATACCGATCGGTTCGCTGACGTCCGTGAGCGCCCCAGCAAGCTGTTGCTGGCGGAAATCCAGATAGGCAAACAGTCTGTCGATTGGTGTACCGACCGATCGGTATGTAGCGGACTCATAGAGCTTAGCCGTAGCTGATGCCGAGTGTTCTATGGCTGCGATGGCTAAATCGTCCTTGGTCTTGAAGTGATGGAAAAAACTACCCTTGGTAACGCCTGCGGCGGTGCAAATATCTTCGACCGAACTGGCGGCATACCCTTTGGTACGGATCGACTTAAGGGCGGCGTCCAGTAGCTTCGTACGGGACTCGGTGGCGCGCATGCAAAACAATACCAACTGGTCGGTCTATTGTCAAGTCCGCCCCTACTCTGCGAAGTACAAGCGCCAGAATAGATCCTTGCCGCGATCATCTCGCTTAATCGCCTCCTCAGCTTCGCGAAGCGTGGGGATCACTGCGCTGAGATCGAACGGGAACGCATCCCGCATGGCTGACCACTGGCGCATCGCCCGGCCCACGCCGCGACACCAAGGGCCGGCTTGACCCCGCAGGATCGTTCGCGTGGCCCATAGAGCCTGCACCCACGCGACGCGCGGCCACATTTCGCCGCTGGCGTATCGCGCCGCCAGCAGGAGCTGATGCGCCGTCATCCATTCGACCACTTTCGCCGGCATCCCATCACCCGACCCGCCGGAGCTCGCACCGCCCTCATGCCACGCCACGGCCATCGGTTCATACCAAGCGCGAAATCCGGCCAGCCGCGCCCGGAGGCAAAACTCGGCATCTTCGAGATAGGCGAAGAAGCGGTCTTCCAGAACGCCGATCCGGCGAAACACATCCGCGGAAATCAGCGCGGCCGCAAAACACACTCCGAAGATCTCGCGGGGAACATCATAGGGAGCGCCGTCCGGCGCACCGTGACCCAGCCGCACTGCCGCAAGTCCCAGCGATAAAGCGTCGCCCGCTCCGTCGAGAAGCGCCGGCCGCCGCATCTGCAATGTGCGCCCGGTGCGCAGGTCGCCCTGCTCGCAGGCGCCCAGCAGCATTTGCAGCCACGCCGGATGCAGCACAACGTCGTTATTGAGAATCGCGATCCAATCGGCGCCCGCCGCCGCGGCGATCCCGCGATTCACGGCCGCCGCGAAACCATGATTGGCGCCCAAACGAATTTGGGCTAGCGTCTCGGAGCCGTCGGTCGATCCGTTGTCGACGACAATCACTTGATCGAACGGACGAATCTGTTCGCGCAGCGATTCCAGGCAGCGTTCGAGCCTTCCCGCGCCGTTCCAGTTGGGAATCACGGCGGCCACAACCGCCTTCATCGCGCGAACCTCTTTTTGAACAGAAACGCCATGTTGCGCACGCCGTCGCGCCACGGTTCGAGTTTTTTCTCGCCCAAACGCGTCGAGTAGTTGATGATGATCTCGCGAAAACGGATGTCGCGGTTTCGGAGCGCCTCAATCTTGATTTCCTCGCTGAACGCCATGCCGTCGCTTTCCAATTTCATCAGCGGCAAAATGCGCCGCGCGAAGACCCACATGCCCGATTGCGAGTCTTTCACCCAGCGCAGAAACAAAATCGACAGCACCAGCGACAACGCCCAGTTGCCGAAGCGATGTTTCCAGCTCATCGCCGCGCTGGTCTGCACGGGAAAGCGCGAGGCGTTCAGGAAATCGGCCTGCAGATGCTCGAACGCTTCGAGGAGATAGGAAATCCCGTCGACCGGATATGAATGATCGCCGTCGAGCGTGACGATCACGTCGCCCGTGGCGTGCTGGAATCCGCGCTTGTACGCGCGGCCGTAGCCGCGGACGTCTTCGCGGATCACTTCCGCGCCGAAACCGCGCGCCACGTCCGCCGTGCGGTCGGTGGACCCGTTGTCGACCACGATAATCTGGTCGACGAACTTCGGCATGCGTTCGAGCACGCGCGCGATTCCCTCCTGCTCGTCGAGGCAAGGGATGATGACGGTAACGGAGTGGTTTTTGTACACGGCCTATTGTGCCGGACGCGCGCGTTCCAGCGCCGCGCGGTATGACGCTTCCAAATTCTCGATCACGATACTCCAATCCCAACTCTTTTCGGCAGCGGCGCGGGCGGTTCGCGCGATTTCCATCGCGCGCACAGGATCATTGAACAACCCCGCGGCCGCGGCGGCGAACCCCGCGCCGTCGCGCGCCAGCAGCAACTCGCGGCCGTCCGTGCAATCCAAACCCTCCGCGCCCAGCGGCGTCGCGATCACCGGAATGCCCGCCGCAAACGCCTCCAGGATCTTTACCCGCACGCCCGATCCCGCGAAGATGGGACATAGAAACACCGAGTAGCGCTCAAGAGGTTCCCGAATCTCCGCCACGCGACCAAGAAATCGCACGCCTTCGCTCGAAGCCAGCGCTTCCACTTCCGGAGTCGATTCAGCGCCGGCCACCACGAGTTCCGCGCCGGGGCACGCCTTACGCAGTTGCGGCAACATGCGTTGCACAAGGAATCGCAGCGCCTCGACGTTCGGCGCATGCTGAAAGTTTCCGATGAACAACGCCGTGCGGGCTTCACGACCCTCGAAAACCGGTTGGTGACCCGCGACGTTGACGGCTGCGCGGCACTCGGAACGCACGCGTGGCGATCCGCCGTTGCGACCGAGCACGCTTTCCAGCAGCCGCCCGTCGTATTTCGAGCAGGCATGGACTTCGTCCATGCGGCGCAACATCCGCGGCTCATATTGCAAGGCACGCAACCACTCCACGAACGCCTCGCAGAACTCGCCGGCGCGGCGCGCGCGCAGCATCCGCCGCCGCGTCGCTTGAAAATATACGTCGTGCTCGAACAGCACGGTGGGCGTGTGCGCGAGCCCGCCGCCGTATTGTCCCAGTTGCGTGTACTCGATCTGCAAGATGTCGGCGTCGGAGCGAAACAACGCGCGCTGCACTCGCCGGCGGAAATCATCGCTCGAAAAACAACGAACCGCGTACGGCGTGAGTCCCAAGAAATCGCCGCGGGGGCGATGCGGGCGATGCACGCACTCCACCGTGGCCGCATATTTTTCGAGATGCCGGTTCGTCTCCACTTCCTCCTCGCGATCGACGAACGCCAGCACATGCACGCGGTGGCGCTGCGAGAGCGCCTTCACTGCTTGATACATGAAAACGCCGCCGCCGTGCGTCGGCGGATAGAGAGAGTACGGTGAGACGAAGAGAATATCAAGCGGACCCGCGCCGGCAGGCCGCGCCGGCAAAAAGCGATCGCGATAAAAGCCCGCCTGGCTGCGATTCATCGCCTCCACGTCACCGATTGTTGCCAGCGATCGCGCTTGCCAGCGCGCGGCCAACGCAACGCCCCAGCGCCGCAACGCGCCCGCGTATCCCGCCAGCGTCGCGCGGGTCGGCGATTCCCCGGCGAGCAGCGAGACAATGGGGCCGAACCACAGAAACAGGAAATGCTCGGCCAGCAGCCGCCAGGAGTGAATGTTCTTCCACACCATCAACACGTGATTGCGCTTCAGCACGGCGTCGATCTCAGCCGGGGAAAAGCGTTTGCCGATCGTCCCGCGATGCTCGTGATAGACGACGGCCGCCGGCTGATAGAGCACTTGCCATCCGCGCTTCCACGCGGCGTAAGAAAGATCGGTGTCCTCAATGTAGAACGGATGAAAGAGCGAGTGAAATCCGCCCAGTTCCAAAAACATTTCGCGATCGTACGCCGACGATCCGCCGCCCGCGTAAAACGCGGGATAAACGCCGGGTGTTTCCTCGATCAAGTGGCCGACACGAAACAATCCTCCTTGGAACGAGCCTTCCGTGAGTCCCGTTTCCTCGCGGCGTTTGTTGGGATCCGAGAAAAAAATCTGCGCGCTTACGGCGAAGACGCCGGGTGATCCCCGAAAGCCTTCCAGTAGTCGCTGAAACGTGTCGGGCATCACACGCATATCGTTGTTCAACACCACCACGATGTCGTTTCGCGCCGCGGCGACGCCCGCATTGTTCCCGCCGCCAAAGCCGAGATTCTTTTCGAGCGCCAGCAAGCGCACCGTCGGGAAGGCGCGGTGAACGTATTCGGCGGTTCCGTCTTCGCTGGCGTTGTCGACGACGATCACTTCGTTGTCGGGATGGAAGCGCGCTGCCACGACCACCGACGGCAAGTATTTTTCGAGGAGATCGCGTCCGTTCCACGTGGGAATCACGACGCTGACAGCGTTTTCGCGGCGGGTCTTTTTCGGCGGAAGCATCGCGCGCCTGCCGAACAAAACCCACGCGAGATCGGCAACCAGAAAGCTGATCGCGTTCACAAGCAGCACGAACGGCATCAGCAGCAATGCCAAGAAGACGAGGAGCGCACGGAGAACAATCACGGAGTTGCTCCCAACTTTCGGCCGGTGCGATGCCACAAACTCGCGCGGATGGCAGCCAGTTCATCCGATTGCGCGCGGAGCCGCGCATCCAGTTGCGCAATGTGTTCGTTCAACTGCGCGGCCCAGTCGGCTCGCGATTGCAATTCGCGCTCAAGATCCGCCACCTGTTCGGCGCGGATCGTTTCGCGCCGTTCACACTCATGTTCGAGCGCGGCGACTTGTTCGAGTCGAGCCGTCTCGCGCCTCTGCATCTCTTCTCCCAGCCCTTCGATTTCGGCGTGCGCCGCAGCCAAGCGATCGCGCGCCGCGGCAATCTCGCCGTTGAGTTTCTCCGCCCACGCCGCGCGCTCCGCGAGCGTGGCTTCCAGCTTTTCGACTTCGCCTTGACGCTCCTCAATGCGCTCCTGCGATTCTCGCTGCAACGCCGCAATGTACTCGCCTTTTTCTTGCAACTCTGCGTTCAAGCGATCGGCCCACGCGCGGCGTTCGTCCAGTTGCGCTTGCAGATTGCGGATCGCTTCGCCTTTCTCGCGCAGTTCCGCTTCCAACTTCTCCGCCCACTCGCGGCGTTCGGCGAGTTCACGCCGCGTAGTCTCCTGAAACTCGGCGAGATCTTTTTCCAGCTTGTGAATGTGCTGCTCGCGCTCGCGCAAAACGTTGCCGCTTTCCGGCAGATATATGAAGGCGGCGGCGAGGATCGGCTGCGCCGAGCAGACCGCCAGGAAAAAGTGGGCCTGGTTTTTTCCGGGGCTCTCGCGTGGCGAGAACGCGGCGTGTCCACTGAGAGCTTCGAGCGGCGCGAAGGTAATCGCGGGAACGTGGTTCTGTTCCAGAATCTGACAGTGCGCGAAGAATTTTCCAAGGAGATCGCGGAACTCGTCTTCGTCGTACTCGCAGGTATGAAAAGGATTGTGAAAACCGCGCTCTTCCGTGTAGAAACGGCGATTGGGCGTGGATACCAGCAGCACGCCGCCAGGACGCAACACGCGGCGCGCTTCCTTCAGAAATCCCGCAGGATCGCTGAGATGTTCGATGACTTCAAACGCCGTAATGATATCGAACGACGCGTCGACGGCGCGCAGCGCGCAAACGTCGCCTTGTTCGAGTTTCAAAGAGGAGTAATGCGCCTCGGCCCACGCGATCGCTTCGGCCGATGCGTCGATGCCCGTGACATCGGCGCCGGCCTCCGAGAGCATCGCCGCGCCGTAGCCCGTGCCGCAACCGGCGTCGAGGACGCGCGCGCCCCTGATCCCGCGCAAAAAGTGCCGAGCGAACACGTAGCGCGACACGTGTTCCTGCCACAGGTCGGCGTCCACCTGTCCGGGAACGACGCGCTCGCCGGTGAATTCCATTCGTTATCCCATTTGCACGCGGACTTCGCACGGCATGCGGAAATAGCCGTACATCTCGACGCGCTTCTGCATTTGCAGCGTCAGCGCATTGTCGATCCAGTCGCACATTTCGTAGGCTTCGAGCGTACCGGAGGCCACGGCCGGCGAAAATGAAAAGTGCCCCGGATAGAGCACCGGCAGGCGCAGCCGGAAGTCGACGGTCGCGGTTTGTCCGGCGCGCATCGCGGGAAACGCGGCGTTTTCCAGCGCGGTGTTGGTGCCCGAAAAATCCACGCCCAGGTGATTGCGCAACATGAAGCCAACCATCGGTTGCGCGATCGATTCCTCGGCGCGCATTGTGATGCGCACAATAATTTCTTCGCCCGGTGGCAACACGGCCAACTTTTCGCCGGCCGCATCGAATGCTGCGATTCCCAAGATCTTGGCGCGACCCGTCCCGTAGCGATAGTCGACGTTGGGAATTGTCGTGACCGCCGCGATCTTTACCTCGGTAGGTTGCGCCGCCGCGGCTGCAGGCCCAGCCTTTTCTTCGGTGGGAGCTTCCACGACCTCCGGCGCTTGGTGATGATGCCGCAAGTAATCGACATCCTTGTTCACCATGAACGCCTGGTAGCGCTTGATCACGTAATCCGGATCGCCGCACTCCGCGATCTCGCCGTTGGCCAGCCACAACGCTTTTTTCGCCAGGCTCTTCACGTCGGCGGTTGAGTGCGTCACGTAGAGAATGGTCACGCCCGCCCGCTGCATTTCGTGAATCTTGCGCATGCAGCGCTGGCGGAAATAAATGTCGCCGACGGCCAGCGCCTCATCCACCAGCAGAATCTCCGGCGACACGTTAATCGCCACCGCGAACGCCAGGCGCATCATCATGCCGCTGGAGTACGTTTTCACGGGGCGCGAGATGAAATCGCCGATTTCCGCGAAGTCGAGAATCTCCTGGTAGCGGCTTTCCACTTCCGCGCGCGTCAGTCCCAAGATCGACGCGTTGAGAAAAACGTTGTCGCGTCCCGAAAACTCGGGATTGAATCCGCTCCCCAGTTCGAGCAGCGCCGAGACGCGGCCCGAGCGCTCCAGCGTGCCCGAGGACGGCTGCAAAATTCCGGCGATCAATTGCAGCAGCGTGCTTTTTCCCGCGCCGTTTTCGCCGACGATGCCGAAAATGGTCCCGCGCTCCACTTCGAAGGTGACGTTCTTCAGGGCTTGAAACTCATCTTGCGCGGGCCGCTTGCCCCAGCGGAAAAGATCGCGCAAGCGCTGGCGCGGCGAGGCGTAAATGGGATAGGACTTCGACAAGTCGACGCAGCGGATCGCCGGGGCGTGAGGCGTTGCGTGAGCGGCGGGGTTCATAGCACGTCTCCGAAAGCGCGCTTGGTGCGCCGGAAAAACAATCCGCCGGCGATGAACGTGACGCCGGAAATTCCCGCCAGCAGCGCGAGGTCGCCCGTGGCGGGAAAGTTTCCGTTGAGAATCGCGTGACGATACGCGCTCACGACTTGCGCCAGCGGATTCAAGCGGGCCACTTGCTGCATCCACAACGCAGGCAGCTTGTCGCGCTCGAAGAAAATCGGGGTCAGCCAGAACCACGCCGTCATGATCACAGCCAGAGCTTGTGATGTGTCGCGCAGAAACACTTGCAATCCCGCGACGAGCCAACTGATCCCCACGGTGAACAACGCCAGAAGAGCGAGATAAACCGGCACGGCCGCGATCGCCGGTTCCACACGTCCCGTAGCCGCGGCCGCCACGATCACCAACACCAGCAGCGCGAGAAAATGCTGCAAACAGTTCGAGAAAAAAATCGAGATCGGCAAAACTTCCGACGGGAAAAGCGTTTTCGTCACCAGATTCGAGCTTTCCACAACCGAGTTGGCCGATCGCTGCACGGAGTCCTGAAACAGCAGCCAGGGAAGAAAGCCGGCGAAGATGAAAAGCGCGAAACTGTGGGTGCCGGAATCGGGAGGAGCTTTTTGATTGAAGACGCGGCCGAAGACGAACCAGTAACTGGCGAGCATCACCGCGGGATGAACGAATCCCCAGAGCCAGCCCATGGAGCTGCCGACGTAGCGCTGCTGAAAATCGCGCAGCACCAAGTTGCCGATGAGCGCCCGGCGGCTCAGCAGATTTCGCAAGGGGACGAGAGACATGGAATGGTTCTCTCACATCATACCAGGGGAAAATCAACCACAAAGACACAAAGGACACAAAGAAACCCAGGAGTTGAATGCCCTGGGTTTCTTCGTGTCCTTTGTGTCTTTGTGGTTAAAAGAGTTTACGCGGCTCTCTCGAGCGGCACCCGTGCCTCGGCATGCGCGTTCATATCTTCGCGGAACACCTTCATGTCCTTCACGATCCCCACCAAGCTCAGCAGTTTCAGGATCATCCAGGTTATGTCGTATTCCCACCACTTGTACCCCTGACGGGCCGACGACATGCAGTAGTGATGATTGTTGTGCCAGCCTTCGCCCATCGTGACAATCGCCAGGAACCAGTTGTTGCGGCTCTGGTCGGTGGTCTCCCAGCGGCGCGTGCCGATCAGGTGCGAGAACGAGTTGATGGTGAACGTGCCGTGCCACAACAAAACGGTGGAGAGGAAATATCCCCACAGGAGCAGCGGCCATCCGCCGATCAGGAACATGCCCACGGCGTACACGACGGTGGGCAGTACGTGGTACTTTTGCAGCCAGCGCAGTTCGGGATACTTGTAGAAGTCGGCGATCAGGCGCGGATCGTACTGGTCGTAGTCGTCGCAAAGAATCCAGCCGACGTGGGAGTGATAAATCGTGGTCCACCACGGCGAGTGGATGTCTTCCTCTTGATCCGAGTAGCGATGATGATGGCGATGGTTCGCCGCCCACCACAAAATGCCCTTCTGCGCCGAAGTCTCCGCCAGGAAACCCATGCAGAACGCCCAGAAACGGTTCAGCTTGTAAGCGCGATGACTAAAGTAGCGATGATATCCGCCGGTCACGGCGAACATGCGCAGCGCGTAGGAGCCGAGCATCCACCAGACTAGGCCGGTGCGATAGGGCGTAAAGATGGCGCCGACGAGGGCCATGAGGTGAACACCAAAAAACAGAGGCGACGTACCGGAGAAATAGGCCTTCCACGCGGGGCGCTTCGAGCGTTCGGGAATTACGATCTGTGTGGTCACAAACCGATACTAGCAATAGTCCCGGTTACTTGAATGTAATAGTTGTGTAATCTGATGATTCTGAGCAAGATCTAATACTGTGTGCCACTTCCGGCGGGTCCGGCGTCTATATCAGGCGAGCATGTTTCCATGCTGGGTGATCGCGACCACACTTCTCACGGCAGCCGCCGTGGCGCAGGACGTTTCAGTCACCGTCACGACGTCGAAGCCGGCGTATCTGGCAGGCGAGCCGGTATGGGTCGTCGTAGAAGCGAAAAACGTCGGCGCAGACCCGATTGGTTATTCCGACTGCGACGGCCACGCGCAACTCACGGTGAACCACGACGCACGGCCAAGCGTGAATCTGCGTGGCTGCTTCTCGGGCACTGCTGGTTCCGGCTTGGGGTGCGGCATCGATCATCCGCCGTTGTTCGGGCCGGGAAAGAGCGTTTCGTTTCGATATCTACTGAAGGGCTACGATCTGCCGCCCGGCGATTACACGTTGCATGCCGTGGGACGCGCGGGCGTGCGCTGGAAATACTATCCGGGACCGATCGGTCCGCCGCAACCCGGCACTCCGCCGCCGCCCCCTCCCCCGCTGCCGAAGCACCAGGACGGCGATCCTGTGGTGGGCGCCGAGTTCGACGTGCAGATTCCGCTGACGGTCGCCGCGGCGACCGAAGAGGAATTGCGCCACGCCTACGAGCCGTACTTTGCGGCGGCCGATAGCAGGAACACCGACGTCAACGCCATGCGCCAAGCGCGCGAGACCATCGCCGAACTTGCGGTGCCGCAATTCGAGCGGGTGATCGCCGATTTCGCGACCGGCGAAAAGGCCACGCCACCGACTGCCGTCGAGGGTCTGCGCAAAATCCACACGCCGGAAAGCCGCCGCGACTTGATCGCGCTGTTCCATCAATCCGGCGACTTGCAGTTGCGCATCCAAATCGCGAACGCGCTCGCCGAGCAGGCGACCAGCGAAGAACTCACGTTTCTGGCGGGGTTGTTACCTGGCTACGGCGAGCCAATGGACGACAACATCCGCCATTGGGCCGCGCTCGGCTTAGGATTGATCGGCGGCGATTCCGCCGCGCAGGCTTTGAGCGCCGCGCCCGCGGGCGGCGCAAATTATCGCGAAGCTGTGGCGATCGCGCTAGGCAACACCAAGTCGGCGTCCGCGGTGCTGCCGTTGATCAGGATGTTCGGCGAAGGTGACCCTGTCCGCAACTCGGTGTGCGGCGCGCTCGTCGAACTGACGCACTATCGCTTTTGCGATGGCAGCGACGATCCCGCGCACCCGGGCGTCACGCAAGCGAAGTGGGCGCGTTGGTGGTTCGCGAATGCGTCAAATATCGAGATTCACGGCAAGGACGCGTGCCCCGTTTGGAACGCAACGCTGCCACAAGTTCCCTAGTTAGTTCGGCGCGGCACACGAAAAACTCGACGCATCGTTGGTATCGCCGGATCCGTTGTACTTCGCGATTTTCGGATACGGACATAACGGACGCGTCATGGTCTTCGCCGCGTCGTTGACAGGATGTCCCGTGCCGATAATTTTTTCCGGCGCGACGCCTTTTTCCACCCAGCGCTCGAGCGCCATCACAATGTCGTGATCGGCGTCGGCCACGGGCGCCATGCCGCCATTGCCGAACGAATTGGGTCCCAGCCCGCCGGCGCAGTGGCCCATGCCGGGGACCATGAACAAGCGGTAGAAATCGGGCACCGCGACGTTCTTGGTGTTGCGCGGATCGGGAACCTTGCTCATGAAGGCGAGAACTTTGTCGTAAAACTCCTCCGAGGACAGGGGCGAGATCGCGCCATCGCCCCAGCCGTGATACTGAATCAATTTTCCGCCGTGATCGCGGAACGAACGCAAGTCGGGATTCGAGGAATTCAGCGCCGAGCCGCCCTTCAAATCGCTGTAGGCCACGTCGTCGTCGAAGTTCAACTTGCGAAAATCCCACTGCGGATCTTCGTACACGGCTTGTCCGAAATACGTGTTGCCGAACATGAATTGCGCGACGCGCTCCGGCGGATTGCCGACGATCCACACGGTCCACGACCCCGGAACATTTTGCGTGCCGGCGGGCGGCCATCCGGCGGAAATTTGCTTGCCGGTGCGCGGATTCTTCGGTCCACCATGGATCGCGCGCAGCGTTTCCACTTGCGCCGCCGTCAGGCAATCGGGGCCATCCGCGCCCTTGCACGTGAGCACCGCGGGATCGAACTTGCACGCGCGGGGATTTTCGATCAATCCATCTTTCACGCCGTCCGCGGCGTCGCAGGCGTCGAGGTTCGCTTTCTGGATCGCGGGAAGTTTTTCCACGGGAATCGCGCTGGCCGGCGTTTTCAAGATCGCTTGCTCGTTCCATACCGCCGACGCCAAAAGATGCGACCAATCGCTGGCGGGCGCGCCGGCGATGATGCCTTCAAAATCCTCGGGGAAGCGTTCGGCTTCCTGCAACGCTTCGCGTCCGCCGTCGGAGCATCCGAAGAAATAATTGTGCGCGGCGTCGCGGCCATAGAAGGCGTGCAGGATCGCTTTCGCCTGGACGCTAGTTTGGTGAACGGCGCGCCATCCGAAGTCGATGAGTTTTTCCGGATGACCGATCGCCCAACTGGCGCCCGGCGTCGCCGAAGATGAGTGACCGTCGTCGGTGCCGGCTGTCGCGTATCCACGCTGCGTGGCGGCGGCGAGCGACGGCGCGGGAATCGCGCCGGCCCATCCGCCGTTGCCCACTTGCTGATAGCGTCCGTTCCACGCCGCGCCCACCGGCATCCACACTTCAAAGCCAATGTCTGAATCCGATGTTGGATGCGCGACTGCCTTCACCACGCAGCGCTCGGGCGCCTGCGTGGGTCGCGCGCCTCCGCCGACGGGTCCCGCGGGAACCACCTGCGCGGAGTTGATCGTGACGTGCGGCAGTTTCAGGTCGGCGAGTTTTTCGCACGGCGTTTGCGCGAACGTAAACGTGGCGAACGCGAGAGTGGCAAGTGTGAAGCGTCGGAACATAGCGGTCCCCCAAGTGGTCAAAGAATCCTAGCTACTATAACGCGAGTGCAAGTGTGGCAAAATAGTGTTATGACGCTCAGCGCGATCAAAGACGAGATCGGCAAGCTTTCCGATCGGGAACGGACCGAGTTGACGGCCTGGCTCGATGCACAGGATCGCGAGCCTGGACCGATCAGCGACGCCGAATTCGCGCGCCGCCTGGCGCAGGCACCCGAGGAAGACGCCGACGACGAAACTGTCGCGCGCGTTCTGGCCGCGGAGTCGGAAAAAGGCCAGGACATTTCGTTCGACGAGATGAAACGCCAACTGCGTCTATGAGCCGCGAGGTCGTTTTCCGGCCCGCCGCACTCCGAACTCTCGAAGCACTCGACTCAATCGATGCCCGCCGAATCTCCGAGGCCCTTAACAAATTCGCAGATACGGGCCATGGCAATATCAAAGCCCTTAAAGGACCGCTGAAGGGCCGCTACCGCTTGAGGATCGGCAAATGGCGCGTGATTTTTACGCCGATTGATCCACAAACGTTGCTGGTCACCGATATCGACAATCGGGGCGAAGCATATTAACCATGTAATGCGGGGCGCTTCTTTCCAACGCTTGTGGCTTGCTCGAACGCGTGCGCCAGTTGCAGGACGCTCCATTCGGATTGATGCGGGCCTACGATCTGCAATCCCACGGCTAGATTCTCGGACGTGAATCCGGCGGGCACGGAGATCGCCGGCAATCCGGTGATGGAAATGTAGTAGCACGACTTCATCCAGTCGATGTACGTCTCCATCGATTGGCCGTTGATCGATTTCACGTACGGTTCATTGATATCGAACGGCGGAACCTGCGTGGTGGGTAGCACGAAGTACGCGTATTTTTCGAAAAACACGCGCAGGCGATTGAAGAGCGCGGTGTGTTGCGTTTCGGCACGGCTCAAATCCGCGGCCGTGAGCCGCAGCCCACGCTCCACTTCCCAAATCACGGTGTCTTTCACCAAATCGCGATGCAATTTCACAAGGTTCGTGTACGACGCCGCGTACGACCAGCCGCGTAGCGTCTTGAAAGCGTCGTCTGCACCTGAGAAATCAGGTTCCGCTTCTTTCACAATGCACCCCAGTTGCTCGAATGTTTTCCGCTGCGCGTTCACCACGTCGCGAACGCGCGGATCGAAGGGCACGCCGCCGAGATCTTTCCAGAACGCCACTCGCACACCTTTAAAATCACGTTGCAGCGGCGCGGCAAACTTCGCGCCCGGCTCCGCGATCGCAATCGGCGACCGCGCGTCGGGACCGGCGATCACGCTCAGGAAAAACGCGAGGTCGGCCACCGTGCGAGCCATCGGTCCATCGACACTCAGCGTCGACCACGCCAGGCCCGTCGCGTGTTTCGGCACGCGTCCCGGCGCGGTGCGCATCCCCACCACATTGCAGAACGCCGCGGGATTGCGCAAAGATCCGCCCATGTCGCTGCCCTCGCCCAGCGCGATCATGCCGCTGGCGAGAGCCACCGCGCAACCGCCAGAAGACCCGCCGCACGTCTTCGACAAATCGTAAGGATTATGCGTGGCGCCGAAAACTTCGTTGAACGTTTGCGAGCCCGCGCCGAACTCCGGCGTATTCGTCTTGCCGAGCGTGACAGCGCCCGCATTGCGGATGCGTTCGACGACCAGCGAATCCGCCGAGGGCACGTTGTCTTTGTAGATTCGCGATCCGTAAGTGGTCCGGATGCCGCGCGTATCGTTGAGATCCTTGTGGGCGACGGGCAATCCGTGCAGCGCGCCCAGCGATTTGCCGGCGGCCATCGCGTCATCGGCGCGACTCGCTTGTTCACGCGCAATCTCAGGCACGAGCGTGACGATCGCATTCACACGCGGATTCACGTGATCGATGCGCTTCAAGTGCGCGTCGAGCAATTCGCGCGCGGAAATCTTCTTGGAGTGCAGTAGCCGCGATTGCTCGAGCGCGGAAAAATCGCAGGGATCACTTGACGCTGACTGCGTCGGCGTGCGCTGCGACGCCGCGGGCAACGGCACCGCCGCCGCGCCGATCACTTTGGCCGCTTCGCGTCGAGTCATGAGCCAACTATACCGCAGGAAAGAAGCGCTTGTCCCCGCATATGCATTGCATATACAGTTATAGATGTGCGATTCGATTTGGATGCCGGACAGCGCGAGGATTATTTCTTGCGTCGCATCGAGGGACTATGAAAACAATACCCAAGAAATCAAAGACAACGGAAATGCCGGCCTTCAAGAATATGAGCGCGGAAGCTGATTGGTGGGCCAGCGCCGCCGGCCGCGACCACGTCCGCCGGAAGTCCGCCGAAGGGAGAGCGGATGGCCGCACGATGAAAGGATCGAGCTTGGCCAGCGCGCTGAACAAAAGCAAAGGCCGAAGCGTGCAAATCGCCCTGCGTCTTTCCGCAACGGATCTTGAGCAGGCTCGCCGGATCGCCGATCGCAAGGGAATCGGTTATCAGACCCTTGTGAAAATCCTGGTGCACGAAGGCTTGGCGCGCGAGGCGCGCCGCTCATAAGGCCGGACGCCGGCCTTAGTTAAACCAAACCTTCGGCACAACCGACATGCCCGGGCGCAAGCGATGATCCGGATCCTGACCCGGCTTCAGACGCAAACGCACCGGCACGCGCTGGACCACTTTCACGTAGTTCCCCGACGTGTTTTCCGGCGGCAAGATGGAGAACCGCGCGCCCGTCGCAGGAGAAATGCTCTCGATGTAGCCTTCGTACTCCTGATCGAAGGCGTCCACGCGAATCGTGGCACGTTGATTCAATTTCATGCGCCGCACTTGCGTCTCTTTGAAATTCGCGGTGATCCAAATGTCTTCTTTCGGCACCACCGACATCAGTTGCTGGCCGGGCTGCAATTGCATTCCCACTTCCACCGCCTTGCGTCCCACTTGACCCGACACCGGCGCGGTTAATTTCGTGTATTGCAGATTCAATTTCGCTTGCTCAAGCGCCGCTTCCGCCGCTTTCACCGCCGCTTCGTGCGACTCCACGCCGGCGCGCTGCACCGCCACTTGCTCCGGCGCGTTGCGCTGCGCTTGCTCCAGCCGGCTGCGCGCTTGCTCCAGCACGGCGCGTTTCTGGTCGGTCAGTTTCTGCGCCGCACCCGCCGTGGCGCGCGCGCTTTCCACCGCGGCGGCCGACGTTCGCGCCGCCGCCACGCGGCCATCGTAATCCTCGCGCGATACTTCTTCCTTGGCAACCAGTTGACGATACCGCTCGAGATCCGCTTGCGCGCGTGTGTTCGCCGCTTCGGCTTGCGCCAGATTCGCCACGCTCGATTCGTGATCGCGCTGCGCCCACGCGACTTCCGCTTCGGCACGCGTCACTTCCGATTGGCTCGTATCGATTGTCGTGCGCGTGGTGGTGCTCGCGATCGGTACGCTCGGCGAGGCGGTGTGCAGTTGCGCTTGCGCTTCGGCGAGCGCGGCTTCGGCTTGCTTGACGGCTACTTCAAAGTCGCGCGGATCCAGCTCCACCACAATGTCGCCTTGTTGCACCGGCGAGTTTTCAAAGACATGCACCGCGGAAACCGTGCCCGCCACGCGCGCGCCGACCACGGTCATCGGCCCATCCACCTGCGCGTCGTCGGTGGATTCAAACGTGTCGAGATAGCGCCACAGGAAGAATCCGCCAATGGCCAGCACAGCCACAAAAACAATCGCAATGATGGCGTTCCGCATTATCGTTTCCCTTTCAAGTATTCGATGATGGTTTGCCCGGCGTCGCCGCGCGCGCGCGCCACCATCGACTTCGCGGTATTGAAGGAATAAAGACTCGCGATGTACGCTTCCTCGGCGGCGGCCACGGCTTGCTGGGCCTCGACTACTTCCAAATTGTTCGTCACGCCGCTCGAGAAGCGGTCGCGCGACTGCTCCAGTTGCTTGCGCGCCAATTCGGCATTGCCTCGTGCCACCTCAACGAGTCGCGCGGCGGTTTGCGCGTCGATGAGCGCCGAGCGAACGTCCGCGTCGATGCGCGCCCGCAGCGCGGCCAGTTCCGACTTGCGGTGATCGAGATCGGCGTCCGCGTCCGCAACATCGGCCTGAACGCGTCCGCCTTGATACACGGGGATGTTCACCGTTCCAGCGACGCCGAATGTCCCGTGCACTTCATCGACGCGCGGTCCCAGCACGCCGTAGTTGGCGTCGAGCGAAATCGTCGGCAGCCGCCCGGCCGCCGCCGATTGCTTGCGCAACTCCGCCGCGCGCACTTCCGCTTGCTTCGACAAATAATCGGGACGCTGCGCGAGCGCGCGTTCCAAGACGCTTTCCACCGTGACTCCGCCAGGCAGCGGATCGTCCGGCATTTTGTCCGCTAACCGAAACGCTTGTCCCGGAGGCAGACCGATGGCGCGCGCCAGATTGAGTTTCTGTTTTTCGAAGTCGCCTTCGCTCGAAATCAAATGCTGCTGCTGGCGCTTCCATTCCACTTCGGCGCGAATCACGTCGATCGCCGGCACCGTTCCCGCCGCTCTGCGATCGGCGGCCTGGCGATAGAGCGTTTCGGAAACCGCTTCTTGCGCGCGCGCCGAATCAATCCGCGACGCTCCAGCGAGCGCCTGCAAATAAAGTCCCGTGGAGACGAGCACAACGTCGCTGCGCGCGTCTTGCAGATTGAATTGCGCGGCCTTGGCGTCTTCGGCGCCCGCTTTGTACTTGCGCCAATTCTTGATGTCCAGCAGCGGCGCCGACAGCGCCGCGCGCGCGTCGAACACCGTGAAGGGTCCCAGAATCGGCGGCACGCCGGGAAAGCTCGAAAATCCGAATGCCGCGAGACTCGTTTGCTGCTCCGTCACTGACGGACGGATGTTGAGCGTCGGCAAAAGATCGGCCAGCGTTTGCAGGCGTTGCGCGCGCGTTTGCCGAATGTCGAGATCGCTCGAAACGATCGCGAGATTGTACTTGAGCGCGCGCTCGATCGCGTCGAGCAGCGTCAGCGGCAGAACGTCGGCGGTCGCTTGGCCTTGTGGCACGGCGTTCCGCAAATCGAGCGAAGTACGCACCTCGCCTTTCGAAGAACCGTCCGACGATTGCGCTGTGCAAAGCCCCACGGCCAGGGAAAAGAGAAAAACGGCTTTAAGAAAATATTTCAATGAAGCGATACCTCCTCCGCCGCCGCGCCGGCGTCCGGTTTTCGCATGATCAGGATCAACGGAACCAGCGCGACAAACATCGCCGTCAGTAACAGGAACACATCGATAAATGCGAGCATCGCGGCCTGCCGCTCGACCAATCCAAACGCCATCGCCAATGCCTGGCGCGTCGCGCGACCGGGTCCCGAGCCGAGGCCGAGCCACAGCGATTGCATGTTGCGCAACAGTCCCATCGCCGCGGGACTATACGGCGTGAAATGCTCGCCCAACCGATTCACGTACGCTTGCTGATAACGTGAATTCAGCGTGGTGACCATGGCAATGCCCACGCTGCCGCCGATATTGCGCGTGAGATTGAACAAGCTTGTCGCATTGCCCATGCCCTCTTTGCTCACCGGACTCATGGTGATCGTCGTGAGGGGCACGAAAAGCAAACCGAGCGACATCCCTTGGATCAACTGGGGCCAGAAGAAGTCCCAGTAGCCCGCGTCGAGGCTCAAGCGTGAGAAACGAAACATCGTGAAGGCGCACAGAAGGATCCCGGCGGCGAGAAATTTGCGCGGATCCGCCTTGCGCATCGTCATACCCACAAGCGGCATCGCAATCATCGAGCCGATGCCGCGCGGCGCCATCGCGATTCCCGCCTGCAACGCGGGATATCCCAACAGCAACTGCAACCACAAGGGAAGGAGCACCAGGCTGCCGTACAATCCGAATCCCACTACTGTCATCAAAAACGCGCCGGTCGCATAGGTCCGATATTTGAAGACGTGCAAATCGACCACCGGATGCTCGGCGCGAAATTCGCGAATCAAGAACGCCACGAATCCGCCGACGGTGAGTACCAAGCACCAGCGAATGAAATTCGACCCGAGCCAGTCTTCCTGCTGTCCTTTGTCGTGCATCAATTGCAGCGCGCCGACCCACACGGCGAGCATGCCGATGCCCCAGTAATCGATGCCGGTTTTTTCGTGACGGCGCAAATACGGCGGGTCGAAGATGAACGCTTTGGTCATCAGGATCGACGCGATGCCGACGGGAATGTTGATGTAGAAGACCCAACGCCAACTGTAACTATCGGTGAGCCATCCGCCGAGCACGGGACCGAGCACGGGCGCCACGACGATGCCGAGCCCCCAAAAGCCCATCGCGCGGCCGCGTTCCTCGGGCGGGAACGCTTCGAGCAGCACGGCCTGCGACAACGGCTGCAAACATCCGCCGCTCGCGCCTTGCAAAATCCGAAAGAACACCAGCATTCCGAGCGACGGCGCGAGTCCACAAAGAAACGACGATGCCGTGAACCCCACCACCGACGCCATCAACAGGTTTTTTCGTCCAAAGCGGCGCGACAACCATCCCGTGATCGGCAGAACGATCGCGTTGGCGACGAGATACGACGTGAGCGCCCACGTGGCTTCGTCGGCGGTGGCGGAAAGATCGCCGGCGATATGCGGCAGCGACACGTTCACCACCGTCGTGTCGAGCACTTCCATGAACGTGGCGGCCATCACCGCCGTGGCGATGAGCCAGGGATTGATGTGCGGGACTTCTTGGTTCGACCTGGTTGGTGTGTCAGCCACGGTGCGACCCTTTCCGTGGCGCCAAGCCATCCCACAGCACGTCCATGATGAACGCGAGATCCTCGCGCGGCGTGCTCTTCACATAACCCATGATGCGCCGCTCGATCACGCAACGCGTCAAGTCGACGATCGCCATAGTGGTGCGTTCGGCCGGCAGACGATGAATTTCGCGGCGCGCCATCCCTTGCTCGAGGATCGCTTGCAGTTGCTTCATCGAATCGCGCTTCACGGCTTGGAACTCGCGGCTGCCCGTCGCCGGGCTGACAATGAGATTCGTGAACTCCGAGAAAAAGATGCGCCAAAAATCCGCGTTGCGGTCGGAATGCTCCAGGCGCGCGGCCACGTACCCGGCGATTTTCTCGCGCGCCGTGCGCGCCAGAGTGATCCGCGTGCTGGCTTCCTGCTGCAGCGCGCGAATGTCGGCCATCAGCGCCGTCAGGTAAATCTCTTCCTTGGATTTGAAGTAGAGGTAGAGCGTTCCTTTTGCGATGCGGGCATGCGCGGCGATGTCGTCGACGGTGGAGGAGCGGTAGCCGCGCTTGGCAAAGACTTTCTTGGCGGCTTCGACGATTTCCGAGCGCCGGAATTCCGCCACGACGTCTTTTTTGGTGACGGCCCGAACCATCCAGTCATTATACTATACTGGCTGGTCATTTCATGGTGTACAGAATAAATTCGGATTCCTATCCTGTGTATCCTGTACGTCCTGTTCGATTGAATTACTGAGGACTACTTCTGTGTTCCCGGAATCGTGTCTCGGTATTTGTCCCAGTTCTTGACGATGTCCGCGACAACCGTGTTACCCACGCGCCACGCCGCCTCCAACGACGGCAGATACGCGACATACTTGGCGATCTTCGTGCCCGCCAGGCTTTCGGCGGCGGTCACGCCCGGCGGCGGCTGATCGTAGTTGCTGGCGGTGCGCAGAATCAGCACACGATTCAGGTCGACGCGGCCCGCCTTCGCGAGCCAAGTGAGCGCCTGCATCGTGCCCGTGTCTTCCATCGCACAAGTCACGAAATTCCCGCGACCGTCGGTGTGATACTTCACCCAATCGTTGGCCCATTCGTCCATCAAGCGGCCGTGCCAAAACGTGCTGGCCGATAACGTGTCGCCGAGCAGAACGAACGGCGGCCGGCTCGCGTTCGGCATTCCTTTGTAACGCTCGCGTTCGGTGCGCATGTCGGGCGAATCCGGGAGCGCGACGTTCTTGGTGAGCGCGAACGCCCAATCGACCAGTTGGGGATTCAAGTGATACACGATCCCCTCGCCGGTTTCTTGCCGCGGTTGCTCGTATGGCACGGAACTGCGTAACGGCACGTAGCCCGTTTTCCAATCGGCGGGCTTTTCGCGGGCGTCGATTTCATGCGCGAGATCGCCGTCGACCACCCACGTGGCCCACGCGGCCGATCCCAGCGACGCATCGGCGGGATCGACGCCGGCGATTCCCGCGACCAACCAATACGTATCGTGAAAATCGAAACGTTGATCGAGCCCCACGGCCATCACGCTCGCCGCCGCGCGGGCTGTGCCGACACCCGTCACCATTCCCAACACGCCGTCGCGATTCATGCGCAGATCGTGATACGCCTCGGCCAGCGGAAAAATCCGGTCGAGGTGATTGCGCTCCACCCAGTATTGAAATTCGCCGGGAACGTCGCCGGTGTCGGCGCCGCGTTCGAACATAGTGACGACCACCACCTTCACAGGGATTCTCGGAGCAGGCGGCGGTGGCGGACTTCCTCCGGGCTGCGCGTGCAGCAGCACCGTGCACAACGCGGTAAGAAAAAATCGCTTCATGGAAATTGTTTCCGCAGATTTTCGGCGGCGGTCCGCAGCAACAGCGTGTCTACGCCCACCGCGACAAACGTGCACCCGATCTCGAAATAGCGCTTGGCCAGACGCTCGTCGACCGCCAAGCTTCCCACCGGCTTGCCCGCGGCGTGCGCGCGCTTGATCGCGCCTTCGATCAACGGTTGCGCTTCGGCCGACGGCGCTTTCCCGAGCAATCCAAACGAGGCCGTGAGATCCGACGGTCCAATGAAAATCGCGTCGACGCCGTCGACGGCGGCGATCGCTTCGAGATTCTCCAGACCGAGTCGCGTTTCCACCTGCACCACAAGACAAACTTCGCGATTCGCTTCGTGCAAGTAATTTTCTACGCGGCCCCAACGTGTCGCGCGCGCCGTGGCCCCACCGATGCCGCGAAATCCCGTGGGCCATCCTTGTGCCGCATCCGCCGGCGTGGGATAGCGCATCGCGCGCGCGAGCATCGTGGCTTGTTCCACCGTTTCCACCATCGGCACGAGCAACGTTTGCACGCCAATGTCGAGAAATTGTTTGATGTACGCAGCGTCGCCGATCGGCGGACGCACGATCGCCTGCGTGGGATACGGCGCAATCGCTTGCAATTGCGCGAGGACCTCGCGCAACGTGTTCGGCGAATGCTCGCCGTCGAACATCATCCAATCGAATCCGGCGCCGGCACAAATCTCCGCCGACACAACATCGGAAAGCCCCGACCACAGACCGATTTGCATGCGGCGTGCTTCGATCGCCGCTTTAAATGCATTCTTAGGAATTTCCATAGCGAGCGCCGCGCGGCCCGACAGACGAGTCGCGGACATATGAAGTATAATCCGTTCTAGAAAACCACGCCGTGGAAGACACTCTTTACAAGACGCTCGGCGTAAGCGAATCGGCCACGGCCGCCGAGATCAAAGCGGCGTACCGCCAGTTAGCCAAGGAATACCATCCCGACGAAATCCCCGAGGAGTTCCGCGACCGGCCGCTCGGAAAGTTGGCGGAAGAAGCGTTTCGCGCCATCGATCAAGCGTACAAGACGTTGTCCGACACGCAGCGCCGCTCGGAATACGACGAACTACTTCGCCGCCAGCGGCGTCCTCCCATGCCGGAAATTCTGCCTGTAAGGGGATGGCAGCCGCCCATCTCGATTTCCCGCACCGCCGCGCGCCGGCGTCGTGGACATTGGGCGCGCATGGCCGTAGGAATTGCCGGATTGTTCTGCTTACTGGCGGGATTAATTCTACTGATCGCGAGTATCGAAAGCCGATAAAAGCGAAGTGCTGAGTCCTGAGTGCTGAGTAAAGCCAGGATTCTGTATTTTCTCAGCACTCAGGACTCAGCACTCAGCACTTGTTTCTATAGCTCGATTGTTTGACCCTCTTGCGCCGCGTCGACCTCAAGGGTCCAGCGATTCTCTCGCGCTCGCGCGCGTAAATCCGCGACCACGCCATCCATGAAGGCGTCGTCGTGCAGCGGGTCGTGGTGGAAAATGGAAAGCTGCTTCACGCCCGCTTCGGCCGCGGAGTTGAGCGCGTCATCGAATGTCGAGTGTCCCCAACCTCTTTTGGCTTTGTATTCTTCTTCGTTGTATTGCGCTTCGCGAATCCACAAGTCCGCGCCTTTCGCAAACTCCGTGACCTTGTGCTCTTCTTTTTCGCCGGCGGCGCCGGGCTTGGTGCGGTGAAACGGCTCGTGATCGCTTGTGTAGATCACCGATTTTCCGCCCGCCTCGATGCGAAATCCCACGGCGATTCCTGGATGATTCAAGTAGTGGTAGCGAATCGTGACCGGACCGATTTGTACCGGCTTGCGCAGCTCAATGAATCGCAGCCGCGCCTGCATATCGGTGAGCACCACGGGAAAATAGTCCGCTTCCATCTGCCCGCGGAAGACGCGCTCCAGCGGTTTTCCCGCCCCGCGCATCGAGTAAATCATGAACGTGTTGCCTTTCACGTACGCCGGCGTAAAAAACGGAAATCCCTGAATGTGGTCCCAATGCGTGTGACCCACGAAGATGTGCACGCGCATCGGCCGCGTGCCAAATTCCTCGAGCAGCGCGTTGCCAAGTTCGCGCAGACCCGTTCCGGCATCGAGCACCAGAATGTGCTCGCCGAAACGCACTTCGGTGCACGAGGTGTTTCCGCCATAGCGCACGGTGCCGGTACCTGGAGTAGCGATCGATCCGCGCGTTCCCCAGAATTTCACGCGCAAGCGCGCACCCACCGCCGTGGATCGCGTGGCCGTCATGTTAAACAGCATTTGGTCGCGCGTGAACGCGCCGGTTTTCAGGGAAGACGGCGAAACGTCCACCACCACGCTCGGCAGCGCCGCGCCGGTGAGCTCGGCCACCAACTGAAGAAGCGTCTCGGGCGCGTACGGCTTGGACAGGAAGCGGTCGGCGCCCGCGTTTTCCGCTTGCTTCACGTCGGTGGGATAGCTCTTCATCGAGCACACGATCACGCGCGTGCCGCTCAATGACGCGTTGGCGCGAATCGCTTCCACCACTCCGTAGCCGTGAATGCCGGGCGTGAGCTCCTCGGTGATCACCACGTCCGGTACCGTGGACGCCGCCATGCTGATTCCTGCTTCGCCGTCGGTGGCGAGCAATACATCATGACCGGCATCGCGCAAGCAGGACTCCGCGAACTGTCGGCTCGCCTCATCGTCGTCGATGATCAGAATGCGGCTCATAGCTTGTCTTCAGATTATCCCAAAAGGGATTTGTGGCGGCTTGGCGTTCTTCCTCCTTGCAAGGAAAATCCCATGAGGAGCAAAACTATGTCCCCCACTTCCCGCGTTTTTCGCCAGATCGTGCTGGCCTTGGCCGTCGTCGCTCTTTTGGCCGCGACGCAACACGCCGCCGCCGATTCCATCTTGTTGGTCGCCGGCGTCGACGGCAACGGCAACATTGGCGCCTTCAATCCCTCGACGGGCGCTTCCGAAGGCATTTTTTCCAACACCTTTGCCAGAGGAATCGCCACGGCGAGCAACGGCAACGTTTTGACCGCGTCCAACAATGTGATCGGCCAGATCAATCCCAACGGCACGACACTGAGCCCCTTTTTTACGTATAGCAACGCGAACGACATCGTGCTGAAACTCGCCGTCGATACAGCCGGCGACGTTTACGCGTTGACGCAACTCGACAGCGGGACGGAGGTGGACAAATTTTCCCCGACGGGAACGTTTCTTGGCACCTTAATTCCGGCGACGAACTATGATTTCGACATTCAGGTCGCCGCCAACGGCGATGTGATCGCCGACAATTACAACGACATCATCACCTACAACAGCAGCGGCCAACAGATCGGACGAACCTTTTTTCCAGGCGGTGGATCCTTCGACCTGACGATTTTGGGCAACAACGTGTTTGCCAGTATCGGCGGTACCGAGTATGGCAATGGCCAGCTTGCCGGAGCCGTCTACGAATGCACGGGTTGCGTGAACGGCACGGGAACGATGTCGCTGGTCGGCCAGGATCCGAACCACGGCAACCTTCAAGAGCTGATCCCGGGCCCTGGCGGCGAGATTCTCGTCGCCGACCGCGATCGCAACGTGGTGGACGCCTTCGACTCGAACGGGAATTATATCGGCGTGTTTGCTACGACGTACAATTTCCAGACGGGCCAGGGAACCTTCGGACCCTACTCGATGACCTACATCGGCGGCGGGCCCGCCGAGAGTGGTGGTCCCACGACGCCCGAGCCGATGACGCTCGCAACATTCGGCGTGGGACTGCTGGCTGTGGCGCGCAGATTGCGCAAACGCGCGGCGTAGCTTACTTGCTTGCTCGCGGGCGCGTCTTCAGCACAATGGGCGTGCCCGCGAAATCGAATTGCCGGCGGATTTGATTCTTGAGGAATCGCTCGAAGCCGAAATGCAGCGGTCCCTTGCGATTCGTGAAAACCACAAACGTCGGCGGATGCGTTTGCGCCTGCGTGAGGTACAAGACTTTCGCTTTCTTGCCGAACGGCTGCGACGCGCGGCCGAAATCGAGCGTCTCGAAGAATTTGTTCAGCTCGCGCGTGGGGATGCGCCGGGCGCACGACTTCCCGACTTCGGCGATCGTCTTCACAAGTTTCTCGACGTTGGTTCCTTCCTTCGCGGAAAGATAAATGATCGGCGCCCAGTCGAGAAACTTGAACGTGTCGCGAACTTGCGCCTCCAACTCGCCCTTCTTGTGCAGGCGATCCGAAACCGCGTCCCATTTGTTCAGCGCGATGATCAATCCTTTGCCTTCTTCGTGCGCGTATCCGGCGATGTGCGCGTCGAGTGCGGAAATGCCGGCCGAGACGCCTTCCTCGGCATCGATCATCAACACCGCGACGTCGCACAAACGAATGTGGCGCTGCGCCATCACCACGCTGAGCTTTTCGGCCATCTCGCGGGTCTTGCCGCGGCGGCGGATTCCCGCCGTGTCCACGAAGCGGAAACGCACACCGTCACGTGTAGCGAGGAAATCGACGGCGTCGCGCGTGGTGCCGGGAATCGGCGTGACGATCGAGCGATCTTCGCCGGCCAGCGCGTTCAGCAGCGTGGACTTTCCCACGTTCGGTTTGCCGATGATGGCCACGCGAATCTCCGGCTCGATCGCGGCATCGGCATCGCCTACAGGAAAATCCGCCGTGACGTCGTCGAGCAGGTTGTCGACGCCGTGTCCGCTTTCCGCGGAAACAAATTGGATTCGCCCGATGCCGAGATTATGCCAGTCGTGCATTTTTTCCGCGGCGCTTGGAGAATCCGCTTTGTTCACGGCGAGAATCAGCGGTTTTCCCGTGCGTTGCAACATGGACGCGAGTTCGCGGTCGGTGCCGGTGATTTCCGAGCGGCCATCGGTGACAAACACCACTTGCGACGCTTCGTCGAGCGCGTGACGCGCCTGCGCGAAGATGTGCGACGGAATCGTATCTTCCTCCTCGCCGGGCAGCAATCCGCCCGTGTCGACCAGACGAAACTGGCGGCCGCGCCACTCCGCCACGCCGTAGTTGCGATCGCGCGTGATACCCGGCTCGTCGCCGACAATCGCTTTGCGCGTTCCGGTGAGGCGATTGAAGAGCGTCGATTTACCGACGTTCGGACGGCCGACAATGGCCACGAGAGGGACCGTGGCGGGAACTGTATCTGAATTCATTGGGAACTTTCATTGTATCCCCGATTCGGATCGCGGGTCCTTGCATCGCCACGGTGATATTCTAAGTTCACTCGTGACCGCTGCACCCCAACAAGACCTTTCCATGCGCGCGTTCTTCGGCCCGGGCGGCGTGTTGTCCCGGTCGCACGCGCATTACGAATTTCGCACGTCGCAGCTTGAGATGGCGCAGGCCGTCGAGGCGGCGTTTCGCGAAAAACGTCACGTGATGGTGGAAGCCGGCACGGGCACGGGAAAGACTCTCGCGTATTTGCTCCCCGCGCTGTTGAGCGGTCGCCGCACCGTTGTCTCCACCGGAACGAAAAACTTGCAGGAACAGCTTTTTCGAAAAGACGTTCCGTTTCTCCTTGAGACACTCGCCGGGCGCGGCATTCGCGACCTGAAAGTTTGCTACATGAAGGGTCGCGCAAACTATCTTTGCCGCCAAAAACTCTACGACTTGCAACTGGCGCCGCACTTGCCGATGGAACTCGATCCGCACGCGGCGCTCTTGCAGAAGATTCGGGCGTGGGACGAATCCACCGAGATGGGCGACCGCGCGGAACTCGCATTTCTTCCTGAAGGCACGCAGAACGACGCGCTATGGCGCGGCATCGACGCACGCCGCGAAACTTGCACCGGTCAAGAGTGCCCGCAATTCGATCGCTGCTTTATCACCGCCATGCATCGCCGCGCCGTGGAATCCGACCTGATCATTGTGAATCACCACCTTCTCTTCGCCGACCTCGCATTGAAACGCACGGGCAATCGCGGCGTGTCGCTCTTGCCGTCATACTCGGCGGTGATTTTCGACGAAGCGCACGAAGTGGAGGAAGTGGCGGGACAATACTTCGGAACGTCGGTCAGCAACTATCGCGTCGACGATTTGGCCAACGATTGCGAGGCGCTCTTTGGCAAAGGCTCGGGATCGCCGGAGCTGCACGCGGCCGTCCGGCGCTTGGAACACAACGCCGAAGTATTTTTCGGCCTGCTCGCGGGACCGGAAGGCCGCGTCGGCTTCACGGAGCGCGAGGAATTTCGCAGCGAGCACGGTGCAAGTTGCGCGAACATGCTGTCGTCGCTTGAAGGATTGCATTCGGCGCTCGCGTCGTTGCCGCCGGCGCCGCCCGAGTCTCGCTCGGCGGTTCGCGAAGAAACTCGGCGTTGTATCGAACGCGCATTGGAACTGCGCGCCGAACTGGAATTCCTCCTCGAAAACAACACGAGCAGTTTTGTCTTCTGGATCGAGCGCCGCGGTCGCGGCGTCTTCCTGCAAGCCACGCCCGTCGACGTCTCCACTCTCCTTGAAGAGCATCTTTTCGCCGACACCGACACCGTGGTGATGACCTCGGCGACACTTTCGGTCGGCGGCTCCATGGATTTTGTGCGCCGCCGCCTGGGACTGCGCTATGCGCGCGACTACGTGCTGGAATCGCCGTTCGATTACGGCTCGCAAGCGATTCTGTACTTGCCGCACGACTTGCCCGATCCACGTCATTCGCGCTTCAGCGATCGCGCATCCGATGAAGTGGTCCGCTTGCTCGAAGCGACTGGCGGCCGCGCCTTCGTGCTCTTCACTAGTTACGCGCAAATGGATTTGGTGTACGCGCAAGTCGCGGGCAGGGTAAAATTTCCCTTGTTGGTGCAGGGGACGGCTCCGAAGACGGCGCTGCTCGACGCGTTTCGTTCGCGGCCCGGCGCAGTGCTGTTCGCTACGTCGAGTTTTTGGCAAGGCGTGGACGTTCCCGGCGAGCAATTGAGTTGCGTGATCGTCGACCGCTTGCCGTTCGCCGTGCCCACCGACCCCATCGTGATGGCGCGATCACGGCGCATCGACGAAGACGGTGGCAACGCGTTTCTGGACTACCAGATTCCCGGCGCGGTGCTGGCGTTGAAGCAAGGTTTCGGCCGGCTGATTCGCGCGCGCACCGATCGCGGCGTGCTGGCGCTGCTCGATCCGCGGATTCGCACCAAGCCTTACGGCGGATTGTTTCTGGAGAGCCTGCCGGGCTATCGCGTCACGTCCGATTTGTTGGAAGTGGAACGTTTCATGAGGAAGGAAGCGAATGTTCGAAGTCACCGTTGAGGAAACTTTCGCCGCCGGACACGCCTTGCGCGGCTACAAAGGCAAGTGCGAGAACCCGCACGGCCACAATTACAAGGTCCGCGTGACGCTGCGCGGATCGCAACTCGATTCCATCGGGCTGCTCTACGATTTCAAGGATGTGAAGCAAGTGATCGCCGCGACCGTCGATCGCCTGGACCATCAATTTATCAACGACATTCCGCCGTTCGACAAAGTAAATCCTTCGGCCGAGAATCTCGCGAAGTATTTCTTCGACGAAAGTGTCCGATTGCTCGCGGAAAAGGCGCCGTCCAATGGCGCCATCGTCAAAGCCGTTACGATTTGGGAGACCGATACAACAACGGCGACGTATTGGCCGGAATAACACAAAATGCAACCGCCGATGGACGCAGATGAACGCCGATAAGAACTTGGGCGCTTGCTTTTATCGGCGTTCATCTGCGTTCATCGGCGGTTGCTTTTTCTTATGCAAGTAACTGAGATCTTCTTTTCGATCCAAGGCGAATCCACCTTCACGGGACGCCCTTGCATTTTTGTGCGCCTGACGGCGTGCAATCTGCGCTGCGTGTGGTGCGATAGCGAGTACACGTTTACGGGCGGCGTAAGAATGTCGCTGGAGGAAGTGCTCGCGAAGGTCGACGCCTATCCGTGCAAGCTGGTCGAGATCACCGGCGGCGAGCCGATGCTTCAGGAAAAAGAAGTGCTTGCGTTGTGCGAGGCATTGCTTGCGCGCGGATGTGAAGTATTGATCGAAACCAGCGGCGAGCGCGATTTGTCGCGCCTGCCGGCGGCGGTGATCAAGGTGATGGACGTAAAGTGTCCTGGGTCGGGCGAGGGTGGTAGTTTCCGCATGTCGAATCTCGGAACGCTGACGCCGCGCGACGAAGTAAAGTTCGTGCTTTCCGATCGCGACGACTACGATTTTGCGCTGGGGTTCCTGCGCGAGCATTCCATGCGCGAAAAAGTTCATGCCGTAAATTTCTCGCCGGTGTTCGGAAAGCTGAATCCGCGCGATCTCGCGGAATGGATGCTCGCCGACGGAATCGACGCGCGCCTGGGAATGCAGATTCACAAATTCATCTGGGATCCCAACGCGAGGGGCGTATGAGCGTGGCGGTCGTTTTGGTCTCAGGCGGCATGGATAGCTGCGTAACCGCGGCGACGGCGGCACGCGACGGCCACGAACTCGCGCTGCTGCATTCGAGCTACGGCCAGCGCACGGAGGCGCGCGAGCGCCGCGCCTTCGAGGAAATTGCGCGTCATTACAACGCGCGTCAATTGTGGCTGGATCAGCGGTATCTCGGCCGCATCGGCGGATCGAGCTTGACCGACGCGTCGATCCCGGTGAGCGAAGCGGACCTTACGTCGACTACGATTCCTACGAGTTACGTGCCGTTCCGCAATGCGCATTTTCTCTCGGCGGCGGTGTCATGGGCCGAGGTGATCGGCGCGCATCGGATTTACATCGGCGCGGTTTTCGCGGACAGCTCGGGATATCCCGATTGCCGGCCGGAATATTACGCGGCGTTCAATGAACTGGTGCGGCGCGGCACGAAGCCCCAGACGCAGATCGAAATTGTCGCGCCGCTGATCGGCATGCATAAAGATGAAATCATCCGCCGCGGAATCGAGTTGGGCGCGCCGCTGGAATTGACGTGGAGTTGTTATCGCTCCAGCGACCGCGCGTGCGGCACCTGCGATAGCTGCGCGTTGCGTTTGCGCGCGTTCGAGCAAGCAGGCGTGAAGGATCCAATTCCCTACGCAGTGTAGAATACTGACTTCGATGCATTTTACTTGCCTAGGTTGCAACGCGACATTTCCGCTGACCGAAAATATCCACACCTGCCCCCGCTGCGGTGGACTTCTCGATGCCTGCTACGACTTCGGTGAGGCAAGCTCGTGGAAGAGTGTTTGGCTCGAACGCCGCAAGTCGCAAGCCGCGGCCGATCGCTCGGGCGTTTTTCGGTTTCGCGAGATTCTACCGTTCCTCAGTGATTTGTCGCTGATCGCGTCGCTCGGCGAAGGCAATACGCCCGTGCTCGATGCGCCCGCCGCGGCAAGATATGCCGGGATCGATCGCGTGCGCTTCAAGCATCAAGGATTCAATCCTACAGGTTCATTCAAGGACAACGGCATGGTCTCGGCGGTCGCGCGCGCGCGACAACTTGGCATGCGGCTCGTAGCATGCGTCTCCACGGGCAACACGTCAGCGTCGATGGCCGCGTACGCCGCAGCCGCGGGATTGCGTCCAGTGGTTTTCGTGCCGCGCGGCGAAATCGCCATGGGGAAATTGGCGCAGGCGCTCGAGTACGGCGCGACGACGCTGCAAGTGGAAGGCAATTTCGACGTGATCCTGAAGCTGGTCTTCTCGCTCGCGCCGTCGCTGGGAATGTATCTGCTGAATTCCGTCAATCCGTTTCGTCTCGAGGGCCAGAAGACGATCATGGTGGAGTTGATGGAGCAGTTGGCGTGGCGCGTGCCCGATTGGATTGTGCTGCCGGGCGGAAACCTGGGCAACGTCTCGGCATTCGGCAAAGGCCTGCGCGAAATGCGCGACCTCGGCCTGATCGCGCGACTGCCACGCCTCGCGGTGATTCAAGCAGAAGGCGCCGCGCCGCTGTACCACATGCTTCGCGACGCGGCCACCGCACTCACGCCCGTCGATCATCCGCAAACGCTCGCGACCGCCATCAAGATTGGTGCGCCGGTATCGTGGCCCAAAGCTGTGCGCGAATTGCGCGCGTCGAACGGAGTGTGCGAAGTCGCCACGGAACAGGAAATCGCCGACGCCAAGGCGACAATCGGTCGTTGCGGTATCGGTTGTGAGCCGGCGTCAGCCGCGACACTCGCGGGAATCCGCAAACTCGCCGCGGCCGGAACGATTCGCGCTGATGATGACGTGGTCGCCGTGCTTACAGGTCACGTACTCAAAGATCCCGAGTACATTTTGAAGTATCACAGCGGAAGCCTAGAGGCGAACGGCGTGCGCCTAACGTCGAAATACGCGAATCAGCCAAAGCCACTGCCCGCCGATCCGGAAGCGTTGCGCAAAGCGCTCGAAGCGACTGCGGCTACCGGTTAATCGCGCGTTATTTTCGCGGCTTCCAATTCTGCGCGAGCAACTCGGCTGACGCGATTTCGCTCGCCGACATCTTGGCGGCGATTTGCTCGCGCAAGTATCGCGCTTGCGCCTCTTGCCCACGCCCCTGGATCGCCAAGCTGAACCACAAGTGCGCTTGCACGAAATCCACGGGCACGCCGGCGCCTTCCACATAAGCTTTTCCCAAATACAGTTGGCCGATTTCGTCGTTCTGCTCAGCGGCTTTGCGAAACCATGACGCCGCTACGGCATCGTCTTTGACGACGCCTTGTCCTTGCGAGTACATCAGGCCGAGGTAGGCTTCCGAACGAGCATCATCCTGCGCCGCAGCTCTCTGGAAAAAGACCAAGGCCTGGTCGAAATCCCGCGCAACGCCGATGCCCCAGTAAAACACTTTACCAACGCTCGCTTGATCGAAGGGCTTATCGCTTGTCGAGGCTGCCGCCATCCAAGCAGAATCATTTGGTTCGCGTCGCGCGTTGACGCCACTGAGCAGACGAAAAGTGATTTCCACCTGCACGTAAACGCGCACGGGCTCACCATCTTTCTTGCCGGGCTTGAATCTCCATTGTTGCAACGCCGCCAATGCGGCCTCGTCCAGCCCCATGCCGACAGGCTTCACGATGGAGGGTTCCTGTATCAACCCGTCGGCGCCCACGATTGCTTTCAGCAATACGGTACCTTCAAAATTGGCCTCGCGCGCTAATTCTGAGAATTCGGGCTCAACGCGATAAATCGGCACCGGCGGTGTTATGCCGCGACCCACGTGGTAGACGTCCGACTGTTGTTGTTGCGTGAATACGAGCAAGCAGAAAAACTGCAAGGCGGGAAGAAACATGCAAACCTCCGGTCGGCCTACCTGCGAGCTTAGCACGGCCGGAGGGCTTCCTACGCCTTGATTAGGTTCAGATACTTCTTCGGTTCCGCGGTGAATCCCGGGAAAATCTGCACCAGCGCATCGTTCTTCTGATGCTTCACGAGGACTTCGCTCAGCACGGTGCGGAAATCCGTGGTCAGCGCGAGATCGCGGCCTTCGTTCAGTTGCTCGGGCGCAAGTCCCGGCCAGCGGCCGTACACTTTGCCGCCTTGCACGCCGCCGCCCATCACAAACATGCAGTTCGCGTGTCCGTGATCCGTTCCGCGATTGCCGTTTTCGCGCGCGGTGCGTCCGAATTCCGACATCGTCACGACCACGATGTCTTCCATGCGATCGCCCATGTCCTTCTGGAACGCCGCTAAACTTTGCGCCATCTCGCGCAACAAATTCGCTAGTTGTCCCTGCGTGTTGCCTTGATTCACGTGCGTGTCCCAGCCGCCGGCGTCGGCGAAAGCCACTTCGAGTCCCACGTCCGCTTTGATCAATTGCGCGATCTGCTGCAGCGCGCGACCGAAGCGCGTGCCCTGGCCGTTGCCCTGGTTCGGATACTCCGCGCCATTCTCCGGCTGATATTTCGTGGGATCGGCTTGCTTCAGCAATCCGATCGCGTCGAACGTTTCGCGTCCCGACTCGCCGAGTTGCTTGTCGACGGTCTGCGCGTAGATCGCTTCGAAGCCGCCCGCGGCTGACGGCGCGCCTTGCACGTTGAACGACCGCAGATCGGGCACCGCGACCGCCGGCGCCTTTCCTTGCAGAGTGCGCGGCAAGCTTTGACCGAGCGCCACGGCGCGAAACGCGGATTCGTTGCCATCGTGCAGTTGGAAGAGGGCGCGATTCAGCCAACCGTCGCGCGTGCTCTTCACGCCGGGCGTGCCGGACTCCATGTAATCCTGCGCGTCGAAGTGCGAACGCGTGGTATCGGGCGATCCCGCGGCGTGCACGATAGCCATTTGCTTTTGCTGGAACAGCGGCAGCACAGACTCCATCGCCGGATGCAATCCAAAAAACCCGTCGAGATCGAGCGCTGCATTCGCGGCGTCACCCAAGCCCGCCGCCGACGGCGCGGGAATCGCCAACGATGGACGCAGCGAGTAATAATTCGCGTCGCCGTACGGCACAACGATATTCAGTCCGTCGGCCGCGCCCCGCTGGAAGAGCACGACGAGAATTTTCCGTTTTCCGCTCGTCGAGGGAGACGCGGCCACCGCGCGCGTGAGAAAAGCGGGTAGCGCGCTGAAGCCCATCAGGGCCAGTCCGCCGTTTTTAAGTAAGGCACGCCGTGAAAAATTCATGACTTCTCCTATTTGTCGCTCCTGTTTACCGACGCTGAAATTCGGGCGATCCCAAAACCAATCCCGCCACGTTCACGGGCTGATTCGCTTCCTGCGACGCCGCGAGTTGTTTCTCGATCCCCTTGCGAGTCTCCGCGGAAAGCTGTCCGTTCAGAAAAACTTTCACGGCGCTCGAAAGTTGACCCGGATCGCCGAGCACCGTATTCAAATCCACTTTGATGCCGCGCAAACGATTCGAGGTGAGCGCCAGCGCGAAATTCATGCGATTCAACAGAGCGCCCGTGTTGACCCAAGCGTCGGCGGTATCGGAATATCCCGTCGGCGGCTGGCAGCGATAGAGCGGCTCGCCGATGCGATCGGTCCATTGCACGAGCGGCAGCGGCAGTTCCATCTGCGCGTCGGTGGCGCGAGCGGCGCTCGCGACCAGTTCAAACGGCTTCTTGATCTTCGCGCGATAGGTGTCCTTCGACCAAAACTCCGGCGACCAGATCATGGTGCGCATCACTTGGCGAAGATCGCCGTCGGTCTTCAAGAACGTGTCGGCCATGCGCTCGACCAGGGCCGGGGGCGGGTTATCAGTGACAAAACGTTGCGCGAGTTTCTTCGAGATGAAATGCGCGGTCGATGGATGGCGCGCCAGCATGTCGAGCACTTCTTCGCCGTCGCGCTCGCCGCCCGCGTCGATTTTCTGTCCCAGAACCATCTTCGCCTCGGGATCGTGCTGGCGCGGCTGGAACAGGAATTCAGGATCTTGCCGCGGCGTCTTGATGGTCCAGCCGGTGAAGCAGCGCGCCACTTCCGTGACGTCTTTCTGCGTGTACCCGCCGTCGACGCCGAGCGTGTGCAGCTCCATCAACTCGCGCGCGTAGTTTTCGTTCAGCCCGCGCTTGGGTCGATTCGCCAGTTGTTGCTGCTGCTCCGGCGACATCCGCGCGGCGATGCGGCGCATCTGTGCTTCGTTGCGCTCACCCATCTTCGGATCGACACTCTGGAAATTATCGAGATAAAACAACATCGCGGGATCGTGCGCTGTGGCGCCCAATAGGTCGCGGAAATGCCCGAGAACGCGCGGCCGAATCGTTTTGTTTTCGTAATTTGTCAGGAGGTAGCGGTCTTCACCCTTCGCCGCAAAGACGTTAAAGTGGTTGAACCAGAAATCGGTGAGCTGCTCCTCGAGTTGCTTTTCGCTATAGATGGCGCGCGTCAACTTGGCGAGCGACAATTCCGCGACGATGCGCTGCGGACCCATTTGATTCAACGCCATTCCTTGCGCCTGCGTGGGGTCGGTCATGGCCGTCTCGCGCATTTGCGCTTGCTGCTGCGCGCGTTGCGCTTCCATGCGCGCCTTGTATTCTTCCGGCGAAATGCCCAAGCGTTTCGCCTCTTGATTCGGTTGCGGATACTCGCGCATCAATTCGCCGGACGAACGCGCCAGCGTCGCGTAATGCTTCAGCTTCGCATCCATCGCGCTGTTTTCGATTTGCGCGGGATTCAATTGCTCGTTGACGTAATTCTCGATGCCCATCACCGTGACGCGCTCCACGTCGCCGGGACGCGGTCCGTAACCCAGCCGATTCAGCAAATGCATCACCGCTTCGTCGCGCGTGAGTTCCGCAGTGGCGATCTCGTCGAGAGTTTTCGGTGCGGCCGGCGCGATTTGCGCGGGCGCGGGATTGGCTTTGCGTTGCGGCTTTGACTTGGCTTGGGGTTGCGCTTGCGGAAACGCGGGAAAAACCAGCGCGACCGTCAACAAGGCGGTCAGAAGGGCGCGTAAACGAATCTGCATTGCGAAAGGCTCCTTACGTACTAGTATACGTTTGATATAAACACCAGGTTAGCAACTGTGTTGCGGTCGATTGGTCCTAGTGCTTCGCGTTTCAGTTCTTCGCCGGCACTTTTCGGCGCAACTCATCGAAGAAATTGAGCAAGAACGTTACGTGCGTGATCGGCTTCTGCTCTTCTTTTTCTTCCACCGCCAGAAAAGTTGCGACGCGCTTGCCGTCCGGCGACAAATCGTAGGAGGGGAATCCGCTGTCGTCGCGCAATCGCACCGAGGTCCACACGCGCGGCGGCGCCGCGGTGAAGGTGTCGCCTTTGGCCGTGTAACTCACCACCTGCAACCCTTCGCCCGGCGTGCGGAACACCAACTCGTGACCGTTGCGCGACCACAGTGGGAATCGCCCGCCGCCGGTTGACACCTGGATTTTCGGCCCCGGCCCGGGGAAGGGCCGCACGTACACTTCGTACGTTCCCGATTCGCTCGAAGCATACGCGAGCCAGTGGCCGTCGGGCGAAAACGCCGGCGCCGTTTTGCTGATCGGCGTGGGCAAGAACAGTTCCGGTGTGCCGAGTTTCAGATGCGCGGCATCGCCTTCCACCGGCGCGATCCAAATATCTTGCGGACCATTTCCGCTGCTGCGCTGAAACGCCAGGCGCTTGCCGTCGGGCGAAAAGGAAAACGGCGTTTCCTGCGATTTTCCGTCGGTCAGGCGTTCGGCGGGACTCGATCCGTCGGCGCGAACCCAATACATCCCGGGACTCTTGTCGTCCACCGAGCGGAATACGATGTTTTGTCCGTCGGGCGTCCATACGGGACAGCGATTCGATCCGCCACGCGATGTCAGGCGCGAAGGAGTCCCGCGATCGAGATCCTTCACCCAAATATCGTCCTGCTGTCCGCTGTTCATCGAGAACGCCAGACGTTTTCCGTCCGGCGAAAAGCGCGGCGTGAAGCAGAGTCCGCTGGGCGCGTAGAGCAGCGAACGAGCGCCGGCGCTATCGAGCCATGCGATCGGCGATCGCGCGTTCGATCCGCGACCCGCGACGTAAACGAACATGCCGTTGCGCGAAAACGCAAAGTCGCCGCCGGACGTCGAGTTGCTCGAAACGTCTTCGAGAATCGCGGCCGGTTGTCCGGTGACTTCCAAGCGATTCACATCAAATGGGGACGCGAAAAGCGTTGTGTCGTGGAGATACACCAAATGTCCGCTGGGCAAAACCTGCCCGAAAAATCCGCCTCTCACGAGAACTTTGCGTTGACCCGTGGCGAGGGTCAGCGCTTCAACGTTCGCGTCGTTGTAAACGCCGGTGGAACTGTGCGACGTGAAGACCACGGCCTTGCTGCCGGGTAAAACTTGCGGCCAGCGGTGTGTGCGCTCCCCGGCGACGAGTTTTGTGAGTGGTTGCAGGGAACCGCCGCTGGAACTCACGCGAGAGAGCGGCGCGCTCGATCCCGGCGAGAGCACGATGCCTCCGTCGTCGCCCCAATTCGCACCGCGAACGCCGTTGACGTCGCAAATTGTTTCGATCGCGCCGTCGTTCACGTTGATCTTTTTCAATTTCCCCTGCGCGAAGAACGCGATCCATTCGCCGTCAGGAGAAAAGAACGGCGTGTGCGCGCCTTCGGTGTTGTTCAACGGCGTGATGGCGCTTTGATGCAGGAAGCGCGTGCCCAATCGCGGCTCGCCGTCAGGACCTTGAAAGATCACGGCCAATCGTGTGCCGTCGGGCGAAAGCGCCAACACGCCGTTGTTGTTAGAGCGCGCCAACACGGCGTCGGTGCCAACTTCCACGCTAAAACGCAACAAGGGAGCCGGGCCAGCAAGTCGCGTGGCGCGCCACGCGATCATCGCGGCGACGGCAAGCGCGACGGCCAGCACTCCCGTCGTGATCCAGGCGGCAGCACCCGAAAAGGGCAGTTTGCGTTTCGGCGGCACTCCGCCGGAAAACGCCGTCGCGTCATCCGGCGATTCCAGCGCGATGCGCGCTTCACCGATCGCTTGCAGCCGCCGCTTCGGATCGCGAATCAAACAGCGCTCGATCAGCCGGACCACGCGCAGCGGCGTTTCCACTGGCAAGAGTGTCAAGCGCGTCAAGTTGAGATCACTCCTCAGCACCGCGGCGAGCGCCTCGGCCGCGCTCGGCTCGTCGATGAGTTGCTTGCCGGTGAGCATTTCGAAGAGCACAGCGCCGAACGCCCAAATGTCCGCGCGACGGTCCACGGGCTCGCCGCGCGCTTGCTCCGGCGACATGTAGCCGGCGGTGCCGAGGATCGCGCCACGCAAGGTGGCCACGGCGCTGATCGAAGAACTCTGCGGCGAATCGGAAGAATCTTGCGCCAGCGCCTTGGCGAGTCCAAAATCGAGAACTTTGATTTGTCCCTCGGGCGTGACCTTGATATTGGCCGGCTTTAAGTCGCGATGGACGATGCCTTTGTCATGCGCGTACTCGAGAGCTTCGGCGATTTGTCGCGCCAGCGGCAGCGCCGTCTCGAGCGGAAGCGGACCGCACAGGTCGGGGCCGGGCACGTACTCCATCACCAAGGCATTCTCTGGTCTGGCCGCGTCGCTCCCGCGCCGCTCTTCGATGCCGTAAATCTGCGCGATATTCGGATGATTCAGTTGCGCCAGCGTTTGCGCTTCGCGTTCAAAACGCTTCAAGCGTTCTTCGTCGTCCGCCAAATGGCCGGGCAAGACTTTCAGCGCGACGTCGCGATGCAATTTCGTGTCGCGGCCGCGATAAACCTCACCCATGCCGCCCGCGCCGATGGGCCCGATCACTTCGTAGGAACCGAGTTTGTCTCCGGCTTGCATCCTGCGCGCTTAGTCGAACCATCCGCTGCGATAGGCGATCCACCAACTGAGAACGAAGATCGGCAGAGTGAAAAGAAGTCCCCAGATGAGCGGCAAACAAAGGTCCGCCACCGTCGAGAGGACAAAGAAGATGACCCACATCATTTTCTTCTGCATCGATGCTCCCAAAGCATTCTCGCATTTTTCGCGAAGCACCGCGTTGTAGAATCGCAACTGTCATGGCGCCCCGAGCACGCGTTGAAAGCCGATTGCCGCAAGTACGTAAGAGCCGCGGGATTTCCGCCGCCGATTTGGCGCGACGCGTCGGCGTGAGCCGCCAGACGGTCTACGCGATCGAAGCGGGAACGTATGTGCCGAACACCGAAGTCGCGCTGCGCCTTTCACGCGAGTTGGAAGTATCGGTTGACGATTTGTTCGCGCTGCCCCTGGCGTCGCCGGGTGTTTTGGAACCGCTGAACGGCGAAGTGCTCGGCGCTGTCCCTTCCGAAGGCCAAGCCGTGCGCGTTTGCCGCGTCGACGGAAAATGGGTGGGCGTTCCGGTGAGCGCGTCGCCGTATTATTTGCCGGAAGCCGACGGAATCGTGAAGCGCCGCGCGGGCGGCCGGATCAAACGCACGGGCGGTCTCGATTCCGGGCGCGGAAAATCCGGCGCTGAACTCATGGTGTTCGCGAAAAACGAAGCGGCGCGCCGGCGATTGCTGCTCGCCGGATGCGATCCCGCGGCGAATCTGCTCACGCGCATGGTGGAAAAAGATACCGGCGTCGAGATTGTCACGGCCGCCGCATCGAGCCGTTTGTCGCTCACTTGGCTGAAGGAAGGAAAAGTTCACATCGCAGGATCGCACCTGGAAGATCCCAAGACCGGCGAGTTCAATCTGCCGTTCGTGCGTCGCGAATTTCCCTCGGGCGAAACGATTGTGTTGACCTTCGCGCGCTGGGAAGAAGGATTGCTCACGGCGCCGGGAAATCCCAAGCGTTTGCGCGCCGTTGAGGATCTGGCGCGCAAGAACGTCCGCTTCATGAATCGCGAGGAAGGCTCGGGAGCGCGTGCGCTGCTCGACCGATTGCTCGCCAAAGTTGGAATGAGCGATCGTAACGTCCGCGGCTACGAGCAAGTTGCGTTCGGACATTTGGCCGCGGCGTACGGCGTGCTCTCGGGAGCCGCCGACGCGTGTTTGGCCACGCGATCCGCCGCGCAAATCTTTGGACTCCACTTCATTCCGTTGCGCAGCGAGCGTTACGACTTTGTGATGCGCCGCCGCGTGGCCGAACTTCCCGCCGTGCGGGCGTTTCTCGACGTGCTGCAGCGCGCGACACTCAGGCGAAAGCTTGAAGTGCTCGCGGGATACGATACGTCGCAGATGGGACGCGTCGTCGGGTAATTCAACCACAAAGACACAAAGGGCACAAAGAAGAGCACCTGTCACCAAGTCTACGCTTGCTCTGAAGTGTCCTTGATATACTACATCTATACTTAAACAAGACATAAGGTCACCTGCATGCGCCGACTCGTCGCCGTTCTGCTGTTCGCTCTGCCTGCGTTCGCGCAGGTTTCCGCCGTGCTTTCCGGAACGGTCACCGATCCTTCGGGCGGCGTGCTGGGTTTCGCTACCGTCACCGCGCGCAGCGTCGATACGGGCGCGACGCGCGAGACGACTACGGACGCAGCAGGACGCTATCTCTTTACGTCGTTGCCCATCGGCCCTTACGAGCTTCGCGTGTCGAAGAACGGTTTCGACCCCGCGCTGCGCACCGGCGTGAATCTCACCGTCGGCGAGAACGCCACGATCGATTTCGCGCTGAAAATCGGTGGCGTGCTGGAACTCATCACGGTGAACGGCGACGCTCCGCTCGTCAGCGTCACCACCGTCGATGGCGGCGGCTTGGTCACCGAAACGGCGATCAAAGAGCTTCCCCTGAACGGCCGCAGTTTCGATTTGCTCATGACACTGCAACCGTCGGTGGTGAATTTCACATGGGAGAAAACGGGCGGCGTGGGCGTGTCGAATTCCACGGTCGGCAACAATTTTGCCGTGGCCGGCAATCGCCCGCAGCAAAATATTTTCCTGCTGAACGGCGTGGAGCTCTCAGGCGCAGCGGAAAACAACATGCAACCGGGCGGCACGAGTCAGCAACTTCTCGGCGTGGATGCCGTCCGCGAATTCACGCTGCTCGCCGATTCCTACGGCGCGGAATTCGGCAAGCGGCCGGGCGGACAAGTGCTGATCGTCACGCAGTCGGGAACGAATCAGTTGCACGGATCGGTGTACGAGTTTCTACGCAACAACGCGCTCGACGCCGCGAGCTTCTTCGATCCCGGTTCCGCGCCCGGATTCCAGCGCAATCAGTTCGGCGCGGCGCTCGGAGGACCGATCAGGAAAAATCAAACGTTCCTTTTCGCGAATTACGAAGGATTCCGGCAGCACTTGCACCAAACGGGCGTGGACTTGGTGCCTGATAACGACGCGCGTGCCGGAAACCTGCCGTGCAAGCTGGTGAGTCCAACGCCGGCTGTGTGTCCGGCGTCGGGACTGGTCTTCGTTGGTGTCTCGCCGCTCATTAACGCGTGGCCTACGCCCACGCCCGGCGCGCCGGATTTCGGTGGAATCTCGGAAGCGTTCAACAATCCGCTGCAAACCATTCGCGAGGACTTCGGAACGGTGCGGCTCGATCACATCTTTTCTACGAAAGATACCCTGAACGCGATATACACCATCGACGACAGCAACGATTTCACGCCGACCAGCACGAACGCCTACGCCGCCGATGCGGAAAGCTTGCGCGAACAAGTGGCGACGATCGAGCATACGCATGTTTTCGGATCCGCCGTGAATGTGGCGCGCGCCGGCTTTTCGCGCGCGGGATATTTTTTCACCGGCGAGCCGACGCCCGGAACGCCGGCCGCCCAACTCCCGGGATTTCTTGCGGGAAAGCCGCTGGGCGCGTTGGTGGTTGGCGGAAGCGCGGCGTCGAATCCAACGGCACAGTTGGGTCTCGCGGGGAGCAACAACGGAAGCAATCTGTACATCGCGCGGAACCTGTTCACGTACGAGGATCGCGTTTCGATCACCAAGGGACGCCATCAAGTGACGCTCGGCGCCTGGTTGCAACGCCTGCGATCGAACGAACGGATCGCGCTCAGCCAATACGGTCAAGCGACATTCACGAGTTTGCAGACGTTTCTGCAGGGAACTCTCGGCAGCTTGCTGTACGATCCCGCGCCGACGCCGCTCGGTTGGCGCGCGTGGTTCGGAGCGTTTTATGCGAGCGACACGATTCGCTTGACGCCGCGGCTCACCGCGACTGGCGGATTCCGCGACGAGTTCACCACCGGCTGGAGCGAAGCGTTTGGACGCGCGGCCACGTATACGTTTCCCGGCCGCGTGATTTCCTCGCAGCCCAATGTGGGAGGCAACGCGATCATCACGAACAACGGAAAATTCCTGCCGCAGCCGCGCCTGGGACTCGCGTGGCGGCCGTTCGCGTGGAAGCACGCGACGGTGGTGCGCGCCGCGTTCGGGATGTATAACGACTTGCAAGACGCGCTCGGCTATCGCACCGATCAAAACGCGCCGTTCAATCCCACGTACACGCTGCCGAACATTTCGCTGTCCAGTCTGCCGATTAATCCAGCAGCGCCCGTTCCTTCAGCGGCGCGACTCGTGCCCGGCGGCGTGCAGCCCGATTTGAAAACGCCGACGCTCGTTTCGTGGTCGCTGCGGATTCAGCAGCAAATCACGCCGAACACCGCGCTGACCGTCGGATATTTGGGATCGCACGGCTATCACGAAATTCTTGGCATCGACGCGAACGAACCGTTCCCGGTGGTGTGTCCTGCCGCGCCGTGTCCCGCGGTGTATCCATCGACCTTCCCCGCGGGAATCGCCGGAACGCCGGTTCCTCCCGGAACCTACTACGTTCCCACCGCGACAAAACCGAACGCCGCGATCGCCAACACGTGGACGTATTTTTCCGAAGCCGATAGTTCCTACAACGCGCTGCAAGTGGACGTGAACCATCGCTTCAGCCGGAATTTCGCGCTGCGCGGCGTTTACACGTGGTCGAAGGCGATCGATGATGGCGACTCGCTGAACGCGACGACCTCGGGCGGCGAGCCGGCGCTGGCGTCGAATCCTTTCAACCTGCGCGCCGATCGCGGACTCGCCAACTACGACGTGCGCCACGTCGCGTCGATCAATGGAACTTACGAGTTGCCCTTCGGGCGTAACGCCACGGGCGTCGAGAAAATGCTGGCCGCCGGATGGACCGTCAACACCATAGTCGCGCTGCAAGGCGGCTTCCCGTTCACGCCGCAACTCAGCTACAATCCGTCGAACAACGGCGACACGCGAAATCCGGTGCGGCCGTTTGTGAATCCCAACTTTTCGGGTCCGCTGATTCTGGGCAACGTGAATCAGTGGTTCAATCCCGCGGCGTTTCTCGCACCGCCGAACAACAGCGGATTCTACGGCAATCTGGGACGCGACACGCTCATCGGTCCGGGACTCGCGACGTGGGATTTGTCGTTCCTAAAAGACTTGCACGTTCGCGAAGGATTGCGCCTGCAATTCCGCGCGGAGTTGTTCAACATTTTGAATCGCGCGAATTTTAACACGCCGAACGCCGTGACGTTCACGCCGACCGGCGTGTCGCCCACCGCGGGCGTGATCACCGCGACGTCGACCACGTCGCGCCAAGTGCAGTTGGGATTGAAGTTGTTGTGGTAATACAATCGTCAGGATGAAACTGACGCGTAGACTCTTCGCCGCTACCCTATTCGCCACCTTCGCGGTCGCACCGTTTTCACTTCAGGCGCAAACCGACCATGTGCAATCCGATATCGACCCGCTGGTCTCGGCGACGGTCGAGCGAGCCCGCAAGGAATTCAACGTGCCCGGCATGGCTGTCGCGATCGTCAAGGACGGCCATGTCGTCCTTGCCAAGGGATACGGCGTGCGCAAGCTTGGCGATTCCGCGCCGGTCACGGCCGATACGCTGTTCGGCATCGCCTCCAACAGCAAGGCGTTCACGTCGGCGGCCATCGCCCTGCTGATCGACGAACACAAGCTCGCGTGGAACGATCGCGTGGTGGACAAGCTGCCGGAATTCGCGATGAGCGACGCCTATGTGACGCGCGAAATGCGCATCCGCGACCTGCTTTGTCACCGCAGCGGATTAGGATTGGGCGCGGGCGACTTGATGTTTTTCCCGCGCAGCGACCTGACCGCCGATCAAATCATCTACCGCCTGCGCTTTATCCCGTTGGCCACCAGTTTCCGCAGCGAGTACGCGTACGACAACATCTTGTACACCGTGGCGGGCGCGGTGATCCAGCGCGTGTCCGGCCGCACGTGGCAGCAATTCATGCGCGAGCGTTTTTTCGAGCCGCTGGAGATGAAATCGACGCGCCCGAGCATCAACGATGTCACCGCGCGCCAGGACGTAGCGTATCCGCACGTGCACGTGAATGACGCACTCACCGCGCTGCCCCTCGACACGCTGGCGCTCGACAACAGCGCGCCGGCCGGCGCCATTGTGTCGTCGGTGAACGACATGTCGAAGTGGGTCGCCACGCTCTTGCGCAGCGGCCGGCTGCCCGATGGAAAAACACTGATCAGCAGCGCGCAGATGCGCGAGCTTTGGCGGCCGGCCACGATTCTTCCCAACGGCGTGCCGCCACCGGCGCTGACGGAAGGGAAAACCAACTTCTCGTCTTACGCCATGGGTGAGCAGGTGCGCGAGTATCGCGGCGAGTTGATGATCACGCACACCGGCGGTCTGCTCGGGATGGTCACGCAGGTGTCGATGCTGCCCGAGAAAAATATCGGCGTGATTGTGTTCACGAATCAGATGGTGGGCGCGGCGTTCGATTCCGTATCACGAACCATTTTCGATCACTACCTTCTTGATCAGGATCACGGAGCCCCGTCGAAGGATTGGATCGGCGCTTACGCCGGCATGCTGAAGACGAACGCGTCGAACGCGTCCTCCGTTGTGGAACAGGCGTTCCAGAAGCGCAACGCGCAGTCCAAGTCTTCACTGGCGCTGGAGTCGTACGCCGGACGCTATCGCGATCCCTGGTATGGCGATGTGCTGATCGAGGCACGCGACGGAAAGCTGGCCATTCGTTTCACGCACAATCCCGCGCTCACGGGCACGCTGGAACATTTTCAATACGACACGTTTGTGGCCCGCTGGAAAGACCGCTCGCTCGACGCCGACGCCTACGTGACGTTCTCGCTAAATCCCGCCGGCACGATCGCCGAAGTAAAGATGAAAGCGGTGTCGCCGACAACTGACTTCAGTTTTGATTTTCACGATCTCGCGTTGAAGCCCGCAGCCGCGTCGAGTCCCGCGTGGTGACAGATCGACAAGTTAGTGCACGGCGATCGTGCCCGCGTTACTCGCGACGCCGTTTTGCGAAATGATCACAGGCGCGGCGGTGTTCGTGCCCAATCCCGACGGAACGACGGCGTTCACTTGGTACAAACCAACGAATCCTGGCGCGACCCCCGCATATTGAATCGCGGCCGATGCGCCGCCGATGGTGACCGTAGGCTGAACGACGGCGAGTCCTGATGCCGGCGGCTGACCTGTCGCCGCTGCCGGCGTAACCGCGCCGAGTCCCGTGGCGAAAATCACGATCACGTCGCCGCCGACGGCGGGATGCGTCGCGTCGATCAATTGATTCGCGACGTTCAGGATCGCGCCTTGCGTTCCGTTCGTGGTGAAGATTCCAGGATGCGCCGCGCCGACAATAATCAGCTCGGGCACCGCTTCGAGTTCGGGGCCCGAAGCCGGAATCGCGCGCGCCACAACTTGCGATTGCGTTCCCGGCATCAGTTCCACGGGAATCTGCGCATTCACTTGTCCGGTGCTCGAGAAAAACAGGGGCGCGTCGATGCCGCCGATCGTGAGTGTGATATTCGCAAGCGTCGTGGGCAGCGGGAACGTCGACGCGTTCGTATTCGCCGTGCCGAGATTCGTCCCGAACACCGACACGATGCTCCCCGGTGCGAGATCCGCGCCCGGCGCGAAGCTCGCCGCGTTCACCACGCCGCCCGTTCCGACCACCGGCGGCGGCGCGGTGTTCGCACCAACGCTTCCGGTCAGCACGAGGACCGCGGGTGTGAGCGATCCGGAGCTCGCGCGCACGGTCACGGTGGTCGCTAGAGCGTTGCTGGGTTTCCATGTCGCAGAGTATAAGCCGTTGCCGAGCGATGGCAACGACAACGCGGGGTCGCCGTTCGAAAACGTCGCGACAATGGTCGCACCACTGCTCGCGTTTCCGCAATCGTCGCTTAAATATGCTTCGAGATTCACGGGCCATCCCACGGGCGACGAAAAACTGTTGGCCAGTTGGCGCATCGCGAGCACCAGTTTCGACGGCGTGCAGTTGGCGGCGGCTGCACCGCGAAAACCTTCGGCGGCGGCGCCGGAGCTCGCCGGAACGACCAGGCTTACGGCGACATCTTGCGACGGCGAGCCATTCGAAGGAACAATCGTGACCGTTCCGGTGTACAAGCCCGCCGCGAGTCCCGTGGCATTGGCCGTTACCGTGATCGCGCCATTCGCAATGCCGGATGCGTCGGCGCTCAGCCAGTTTCCACCCGATTGCGTGGTGACCGCGGCGGTCGCGGCGACCAAGGGAGCCGATCCCGTATCGAACGCGACCAACTGCGCGGAAGGCGCGCCGGCCGCACCCGAGAAGATCAAAGCCTGCGGATAAATCCGTAGCGGCGAGGGCGATCCTGAAGGGAGCACATTCAGCACGGTGCTGATGAACTGCGGCGAGTTCGCCGCCGGTGGATTCCCATTGTTATTGGCGGACACCCGGATCAATCCGTAATAGCTGCCGGGCACAAGTCCCGTGGTGTTCGCCTGCACGGTGAGAACGTCGTAGGTTCCTGCGCCGACAATGTCCGCCGCGTTGTTGGGCGAAACAATCAAGCCCGTGCCTCGCACGACAGTGCCCTGCCATGCCATCGTGCCCGTTCCCGCATTCGCGATATACACTTTCTGCGTTGGCGAGTACGTTGCGCCGGCCAGCGCGTTCAACACAAGTCCCGTTTGACCGACAATCATCACCGCGGCCGACGGAGGAACAAGCAACTCCACGGAAATCGTGATCCCGCCGCCGTTGATGCTGATCGTTCCCATGTAAACGCCCGTGGCCAGACCCGTCGCGTTGACGGAAACGGTCAACGGTGTCGACCCGAACGCCCCGACGCTGCCGGACGCCGGTGAAACGCTCAGCCAATTTCCGCCGTTCACCGTGCCGGCCAATGCGGTATAGCCCAATGACGTGCCACTTGAATTTGAAATCGCGACGATCTGCGGCGCGCTTCCCGCCTGCAACTTCAGCGTCGCCGGCGCAGTCAATGGACCGACCGGGGTCGCCAGCCACGATCCAGGATTCGATTGGTTTTGCGCGACGACGGCACCATTGCGCTCGTAGCCCTCGTCAAACGGACCATTCGGACAACTGTTGAAAAATGTCGTGATGCCACTGCACGTGAACATCGCGTAGTTGTTCGGAGCCGCAACGTTTTGGACCAGGGTGACATCCCACGCGGTGATTTTCCCAGCGGAATCGGTACTGACGACAATTCGAGTTTCAAACGACGCCGCCGTGGACGGATCCAGCCTGTTCACGCCGTCGGTGAACGCGAAGTTCGTAACCGACGCCGTGATGTTGGCGGCATTCAGATTCGCCGCCAGCGTGGGCGCGGTGAAGTAACCCGTGACGAAGTTCGAGGTCGTGTACGGCGATTGAGCGCTCGTGAACGGGTTCCCTCGATAGCTGTAGATGGTCGACGAGGACGGCGGTGCGCTCGCCGCGGTGACCGTGAGCGACACATTTACTGTCGTTGATTGAATGGTGACAGTTCCTTGATACGTTCCCGGCGCCAGACTCGCCGCGTTCGCGATCACCGTGATCGATGCGGGCGTGATTCCCGCACCCGGCGACGCGCTCAGCCACGTGCCTCCCGATGTTGTCGCGGCCGTCGCCTGAAAAGATGCTCCCGTAGGATTGCTCGTCACCTGCAATATCGAAGTAGCAACCGAGCCTTGTTGCACGGTCAGCGTCAAGGTGGCCGGTGCGACGGAAATCACCGGCACGACGGCCGCCGGAGTGATTTTGCGCACGCGATAACTCCCGTCGGAAATGTAAATGTTCCCGGCCGCATCGAGGGTCACGAAGTAACAACCGATCTGAGCGTTGAGCGGCGAACCTCCGTCGCCGGTGGTGCCGGGGGTGCCGGTGCCCGCAACACGGCTGATGATTCCTTGCGGATTGATCTTGCGCAGCGCGCCGGCAACGCAGACGTACAAGTTGCCTGCGGAATCGAATGTCATTCCGAGGGGCACCGAAAGTGTCGCCGAAGAGGCCGGACCACCGTCGCCATTCAATCCCGACGCGCCCGTACCGGCAAAAGTGGTGATCGTGCCATTCGAGACTTTGCGGATTCGGTTGTTCGAAGCATCGGAAATGTACAGCGAACCGGCGGCGTCCACCGCAAGACCGAACGGAAAAAGGCCCGCGCTCGTGGCCGGTCCTCCGTCGCCGGAGAAAGTTGTGGAGCCGTTGCCCGCGACGGTCGAGATTGTGCCGGCGGCGGTCACCTGGCGAACTCGGCGATTGTTGAAATCGGTGACGTAGAAACCGCTCTTGCCGTCGGGTATCACGGCGTAAGGAGTGGCCCATTGCGCGGATATCGCCGGGCCGCCGTCGCCCGCGAATCCGCCCGTGCCGCTGCCCGCGATGGTCGAAACGATTCCGTTTCCGATCTTGCGCAGTTTGTCGCCGTTCGCGTCCGACACGTACAACGCACCCGAGGAATCGAAAGTGAGGCCGGAGGGCACACCGAATTGCGCGTTCCCGGCCGCGCCGCCATCGCCGGTTTCGAATCCGCCGCCGGTTCCGGCGAACGTTGAGATGTTGCCGCTGGTGTCGATCTTGCGAATGCGGTTGTTCGTGCTATCGGCAACGTAAACATTGCCCGCGGCGTCGGTGGCGAGTTGTCGCGCGCCATTCAGCAGCGCTGATGTCGCAGGATTGCCGTCGCCGCCGAAACGGTAGTTGCCTCCCGCATATGTCGAGATAGTGCCGTTCGACACTTTGCGAATGCGGTAATTATTTTGGTCGGCGATGTAGAGGTTGCCGGACGAATCGATGGCCACGTCTTCCGGATTACCAAGATACGCCGCGGTGGCCGCGCCGCCGTCGCCCGCGTATCCGCCGAAGAACGTCACGCCGCTCTGGGTGGCGCCCGCGACGGTGGTAATCACGCCGGTGGTCGCGTTCACCATGCGAATCCGGGAAAGGGAGTAGTCGGCGATATAAAGGTTGCCCGAGGCGTCCAGCGCGATTCCTTCGGGAAGGCTGAAAGTCGCGGCCGTGGCCGGGCCGCCATCGCCGGAAAAACCGCTCGCGCCCGTTCCGGCGTACGTGCTGATGGTCCCGCCCTCCTTGAATCGCCGAATGCGATTGCTGCCGCGCTCGGAAACGTAGATGAAGCCGGTCGCCGGATCGAATGCCAAGCCGTCGATGGTCGCTATGGTCGCCGAAGTGGCCGGTCCGCCGTCGCCGGTGTCGCCGCTCCCGCCGGTCCCGGCGATTGTGGTGATCGTGCCGCCCGGAGTAATTTTGCGGATGCGACGATTCCCCTCATCGCCGATGTAGACGTTGCCCGCCGGATCAAGCGCCAGCGAATACGGCACGCTGATCTTGGCTTGCGTGGCGGGCCCGCCGTCGCCGGAGAATCCGGATGTACCGGTGCCGGCGATCGTCGTGATGATCCCGTTCGAGATTTTGCGGATGCGGTAGTTAAAGGAGTCCGCTATATAAAGGTTGCCGGCCGCGTCGACGCGAATCGATTCGGGCTGGTTGACTTGCGCTTGCGTCGCGGGACCGCCATCGCCGGAGTATCCCGCCGTGCCTGTGCCGGCGACAACGGAGATGTTGCCGCCGGGAGAAACCGCGAAGATCACGTTGGACGTAAAATCGACCCCGTAGACGGTCCCATCCGGTCCTACCGCAACCGAGTACACTATGCCGACCGGCGCATTCGTGGCCGCTCCGGAAAACGCGCGGTAAACGGGATCAGTCCCGGCGAGTGTGGTGATGATTTGCGCCGAGGCCGGCGCGTAAAGCGTCAGGCACAGAAGCGCCGCCGCGAGACTTGCGCGTAAAAAAATACGTGCAGGCATTTGGCACCTCAAAAACGAAATCTTAATCCTGAAAGAAGCGGAAGAACAGCGCTACTGTATCAAAGTATCGGAGCGCCGATATAAGGATGAATGGCCGGTGACACATGATGCGTGATGAATGGCGACTCCTAGGCTATGGGCTGCTGGCCGCGGCACTCATGGCCGGCGTTCTCGGCGCATCCTTCGCCCTCGACAATGTGCCGGCACAGTGGATCGGCGCGGCGATCGCCGGCGCGGCGGTCTTGGCGGTCTACCTGATTGCTAGGCGCAGGGAAGCGCCTGCTTGGCGGCGAGCATGGAACAGCGTGGACGACCCCGGCGCCCTGAATCGCTTCGCAACGGCCCGCGCGGCCAAGGATTATCTGGCCGATCGAATTGTTGAGGAAGCCAATCGTCGTCAGGAATCCATTTCGGACCTCGAACGCCGGATGCTCTATTTCACGGAAGAAGATGGCGATCCATCAATGCTGGATTTGAACGATGAGTTTGAACGCCAATACGACATGGACCAGTATGAAGCGAAAATCTCCCGGCTAATTAAGAGCGGTCTCGACCGCACATACCGGGAAAACAAGGACGAACTCGGTGTCTGGTACGATGCGATCTCAACGTTGGCGGCAGGGGATCACTATCTGTCCGTGATGACATCGATGGCCGGCGCGTCGCCTCGCGGGGCCGACGAGTTTGCGTCGTTGAGCCTCAAGGATTTCTTGCCACGGGACGCCGAAGACTGGCGCTGGACTCTGGGTATGATTGTCGCGGCAGCGACGCTGTTCTGTTTGTTGAAGCTTTGGACGCACCGGCTGCTTCATTGATCCCGGCTCGTCCTTGTACGGGATCGGTCACAGGATCGAGCTTATAATGGGTATGGCTTATGGATGCTCTCGCCCAAGTCGAAGACCTACTCCCTGCGCTTTCGCGCGCGGAAAAGGCACGCTTGTTGCAGATCGTTGCCAACGATCTCGGTGATGCCTTTCCCGGCATCGAATCGACTCCCGAAGTGTCCGGGGGCGAACCCTGCGTCCTTCGCACCCGGATTCCGGTCTGGCTGTTGGAAAGATCTCGGCGGCTTGGAGTGCGCGAAGAAGAAATCCTGCATAACTACCCGTCTCTCAGCGCCCAGGACCTCGCGAACGCCTGGGCATATGTAAGATCCCACCGTGGTGAGATCGAGCAACAGATCCGGCAAAACGAAGAGGCGTAATTGCACCGGCTTCTATTTGCCGACGAGAACTTCCCATTGGCCACAGTCGTTGCATTGCGAGCGTTAGGCCATGATGTCCTGACCGCTGCCGAGGCCGGCAAGGCCAATTTGCGCACATCGGATCGGGAAATCCTCGAGATTGCGAGTGCCACGCATCGCGCCGTCTTGACGGCAAATCGCCGGCACTTCATACGGCTTCACAGTTTGCTCCCGAACCATGCCGGCATCGTGGTTTGCTTTATTGATGCCGATTTCGAGAATTTGGCAAGGCGTATCCATCAAGCCATGGAGGAGACCGGAGAGCTGGCGGGACAACTGCTCCGGGTGACGCGACGGGGCTAGCGCGTCGCCGCCGCCGATTCTGATCCCCATTCGACCCCCGGATTTCCCCGTTCGACCGAAAACCCTCCCCAACGATAGCCCTGCAAGATAAAAAGGATAGGTAACATTTCAAGTCAGGCCATTGTCTAAGGAGCTCGCATGCCTCGGTCTACCGGAACTCGCGTGTTGAAAGTTGTCGATGCCGCAGTCGCAACCATCGCGCACGGCGCGTTTGAATCGATCAAGTTTTTCAACAAGCACAATCCCAATCCTTCCATCACCCCCAAGTGGACCGATAAGCCGCTGCTGAAATCGTGGCAAAAGTCGAAGCCGACGCTGGGATGGCCGCGCGAAACCGATTCGCTCTGTCCGGATTGCGTGCGCGAAGCGCGTGAAGCGATCATCAACGGCGAGCGCGACCTGCAAGACCTGATGAACGAGAAGGTCGGCGAAATCAAGGCGCAAATCATCGAGCGCGACGGGAAAGTCTGGATGATCAAGGATTGCCCCACGCACGGCCACTTCGAAGACTTGATGGCCGACGACGTGAAATTCCTCTCCTGGATCGAGCAGAATTTCCCGGGGCGCGACATTCGCGCCCACAACGACGAGGAATTGCATCACCACGGCTCCAGCACGGTGCGTTACGGCCGCGGTTCGGTGCTGACCGTCGACCTGACGAATCGCTGCAACATGATGTGCGATCCCTGCTTCATGGACGCGAACCAAGTCGGTTACGTACACGAGCTCACCTGGGAAGAAATTCAGGAAGTGCTCGACAACGCCTTGAAGATCAAGCCGCGCCGGCAAATGTCGGTGCAGTTCTCGGGCGGCGAGCCGACCATGCACTCGCGCTTCATCGACGCCGTCGCGTATGCTAAGAAGATCGGCTACAACTCGGTGCAGGCGGCCACCAACGGCATCGAGTTCGCCAAGAGCAAAGAGTATTGCAAGAAGGCATTTGAAGCCGGATTGCGCTACGCCTATCTGCAATTCGACGGAATCGGCAACGACGCCAACAGCCATCGCCAGGTCGGCAACTTGTTCGACGTGAAGATTCGCGCCATCGAAAACATGCACGAGGCGGGTATCGAGATCGTGCTCGTGACCACGCTCGTGAACGGCGTGAACAACGATCAGGTCGGCCCGATCATCAAATTTGCGCGCGAGAATCCCAAGAAGATCAGCTTCGTCAGCTTCCAGCCGGTGTCGTTCACCGGCCGCGACGAAGAAATCACCGCGGATCGCCGCTTGCGCCAACGTTACACGCTCTCGCACATGGCGCAGGACGTGAAGGATCAAGCCGGCATCACCGAACCGACGCGCGATTGGTTTCCGATTTCGCTGATGGGTCCGTTCTCCGATTTCGCGGATCACGTGCATGGCCCCAACGCGGCGTGGGGACAGTTGAGCTGCGGCTGCCACCCGAACTGCGGCGTAGGCACGGCGTTGATGGTCAACAAGGATACCAAGGAGTGGGCGGCGGTGCCGGATTTCATCAACGTTCCGCAGTTGGTGAAAGACGTCCAGCACATCACCGACGCAGCCCGCAAAAAAGGCTTCTCGAATTTCATGATGGCCCTGGCGCTGTTGAAGAACTATCGCAGCTTCAAGTCTCCGAAGAGCTTCACGCTGATGGATCTGATGAAGAAGTTCGACAAGAGCTTCCACCTGGTCGGCGACAAGAACAAGTACGGCAGCGTGGAAGGCCAGCGCACGCTGGAAGACATCAAGAAGCGCCGTTCGGATCCGTGGAACTTCCTGTTCATCGCGGGAATGTGGTTCCAGGATCTGTTCAACTACGATTTCCGCCGCACCGAAATGTGCATCATCCCGTACGCCACGCAGGAAGGCGAGATCAGCTTCTGCGCGTACAACACGGGAATCGGCTGGCGCAAGATCATCGAGAACATGCACAAGAACGCCACCGTCGGCGAGTGGTATCGCCAGCACGGCAAGCACATGGTCTACGCCAAGGGTAAGAACGTGGACATGGAAGCGTACGAAACGTCGCTGAACATCGACGCGGAAGACGCAGCGCGTGTGAAGTCGCACGAGCATGAAGCGCCGATGACTGCGGCCGAGGAAGATAAGATGCGCCGGAAGGCCGCGCGCGAAGCCGCCAAGGTCCGCGAGATTTACGAAGAGATGGTGTTGAAGCGCAAGCCGGAACCGCTGGTCGGCATTACTGCTTTGGGCGGCGGCATGGGCAAAGTGCCGGGCAGCGCACCGCAACTGACACACGAGCACTCGAACGGCGGGGCTTGTGGTTGTGGCAGCGAAAAGACGGCCTGTGAGACGACGAAGACTGACGATCGCGAGTTAGCGGGCATCGCGGGAGACTAACGGCTACTAGACCACCCTAGCTTAGCCGCACTTTCGAAATGTCCGCAGAGAGCCCCGGGCCGGCAACGGTCCGGGGCTTTTTCTTTGTGACTAGGGTAATAATTGCCGGAATCCCGGTCGAGACAGCGGCGGCCTAATCGTCTGCCGTCACTTGCTGCACGACCTTCGACTTGTTCTCGTCCGCCATCAGCGCCTCGATTTCCTCTGCGCGGACGGGAGTTCCAAACAACGATCCGATCGCCAGCACCACATAAAGCAGAATCTTCCCGCCATCCTTGCGAGATATGCCAAACATACGGACACCTCCGTGCCGATTGCCGTGAAAATGTGAATGAGAAAGAGCGGCGACTAGAGAACGGGCGGAGCGCGGGAGCTATCGATGGAGAGAAGCGCGATCGGCTGAAACGACGGCGCGACGAGCGACGAGGGCGGGTCCTTGCGGATGGGCAGCGTCGCGAATAGGAACACCACCGCGAGCGCGGCGAACGCGAAGGCTCCGAAGAACGCCAACAACACTACCAGCGGCAGCACCAAACAGGCGGCCATCACTGATGATCGCGTTGGAAAGGCTCTGTTCATCTAGCCTAAGAGTACCAGAACTTTAAATCGTCGACTCTTTGAAACTAATTGTGATATTTTGCCAGCCATGAAACGGCTTACTCTTGGTCTCTTATTGTTCACCATGTCGGCGATGGCCGCCGATTGGCCGCCGGTGAATCCCGCCGATTTGGCCGCGAAAACGCCGCGCGTGGAGCCCGACGCCGACGCTGAAGCGCTCCTGTGGGACGTCAGAACGTCGCACGAAATACACGGCCCCGACGTTGAGATGCGCGAAGAACACTATATTCGCATCAAGATCTTCAACGATCGCGGACGCGAAAGATTTACCACCATCGACTTGGAATACGCCGATCACGAACATATTAGCGATATCTCGGGACGCACCATCCGCCCGAACGGCGAGATCGTGGAACTGAAGAAAGACGCGGTCTACGAGCGCGTGATCGCGAAGGGCGTGAATCTCAAGGTGAAGGTGAAATCGTTCGCGATGCCGGCGGTGGAGGCCGGCTCCATCATCGAATACCGCTGGCGCAAGGGTGACGATCCCACTCGGATCCGCGCGCATTATCGCCTCGATTTCCAGCGCGACATCCCCGTGCAAGAGGTTCGCTATCACATTAAGCCGCTGGTCAGCCAGTATTTCCCGTACGACATGCGCAGCATCAATTTCAGTCTCAAGACCGAGCCGTTTACCAAGGAGGCGGACGGATACTACACGACTTCGGCAAAAAATATTCCCAGCTTCAAGGACGAACCCGACATGCCATCGCGCGCGGACGTGCGCGCCTGGATGCTGCTCTATTACACGGAGAATCAGAAGACGCAGCCGGACAAATATTGGGAAGCGCTCGGCAGGAAAAACTACGACAACTACAAGCGCGAAACCAAGATCACCGACGAAATGCGCGCGGCCGCGGCCGACGCGGTAAAAGGCGCCACGACCGACGACGCCAAGGCCCGCGCCCTTTACGACTACGTACGCAAGAACTTCAAGGACACAGGCGATAGCGATTCGGAAGGGCCGCGGATCGAGAAGCCGAAAGAAATCTACAACACCTCCGACACGTTCAAGCAAAAGGCCGGTAACGGCTACCAGATCATTTTGTTGTACCTCGCGCTCGCCGAGTCGCAAGGATTGGAAGCGCGTCTGGCGCGCATGACGAGCCGGAACTTCGGCGCGTTCAACAAGAATTTCCTCGATCCATACTTTCTCATCACCGAGGACGCCGCGGTGAAAATCAACGGCGAGTGGAAATTCTGCGATCCTTCGAGCCGGCACCTGCCGTTCGGCATGCTGAGTTGGGCCGAGGAAGGCCAGGTGGCCCTCATTTCCGATTCCAAGCAGCCCCTGTTGATGATGACGCCGGTCGCCGCGCCAGCCGAATCGATGATCCGGCGGCAAGCCACACTCAAACTGAATGAGGAAGGCGTGCTCGAGGGCGACGTTTCTACGGAGTACACGGGACACACGATGGCCGCGCGCAAACCGCGCTATCGGAGAGAGTCGCCGGCCGAGCGCGAGGAATCGGTGCGCAAGGAAGTGAAGGCTCGCTTCGCCGGGGCCGACGTGACTAATATCAAGATCGAAAGTTCCGACGATCCCTCGCCGCTAAAAATCTCCTACCACGTGAAGATCGATGGATACGCGGAGCGCACGGGTAAGCGTCTGTTTTTGAAGGTTTCCTTTTTCAGCCGCGACCGCAAACCGCGTTTCACCACCAGCGATCGCAAGTACCCGATCCTTCTGGAATACGCGTGGGGGGAAAAGGACGACATCACGTATCAACTGCCCGCCGGGTACTCGCTCGAAAAAGGCGAGTCGCCACAGCCGATGAACGCCTCCGGCGTGGCCGATTACGCCGTCAAGATGGCGATCAGCAAGAGCGGTCAACTGACTTTTGACCGCACGATGAACTTTGGACTACAGGGCGCGATCTCGTTCCCCTTGGAATCGTACGGAGCATTGAAGAAGGTCTTCGAGCGCTTCCAGGAAACCGACGATCACACGTTGATCGTGAAGCTAGATTCAACAACGGGAGGGGCGAATTAATGCGAAAGGTTTTTCTTGTGCTTCCGTTGTTTGCGGCCGCGGCATTCGCTGCCGACGACGCCCCTGCCTGGGTGCGTCAAGCGGCCGCCGCGACCACGCCGAAGTACGACGGCAAGGTGAAGGCCGTGGTGATCCACGACGATTCGCGTGTGGATGTCGAGGAAGGCGGCAAGGTCACGACCACGTTTCAGCATGCTGTGCGCATTCTCACGAAAGAAGGACGCAGCGCGGCGAGCGCCGTGGTCTTTTATGAGACGAGCGGCGGCAAAGTTCGCCAAATGAATGCGTGGATCATCCGCGCGTCGGGTGAAGTGAAAAAGTTCGGCAAGGACCGCATCGTCGACATGGCCGCGGACGACCACGACGTGTACGACGAAGCGCGCGTCCAAGTGGTCGAGGCGGAAAAAGACGTTGATGTCGGCGACTTGTTTGCTTTCGAATGGGTGCGGGAAGACCGCATGGTGTTTTTGCAATTCGAAGAGCGATTCCAGAAAGGCGTTCATCCCGCGCTGCTCTCGCGCTATACCGTCAACGTTCCCGCGGGCTGGCGGGTCCAGGGAATCACGTTCAATCACGCCAAAATCGACCCGGCCATTTCGGAAACGACGGGCGCGTCCAGCTACGCATGGCAATTGCAGGACATGGCGCCGATCGAAATGGAGCCATCGAGCCCGCGCTTGTCGAGCATCGTCCCGCGGATCGCCGTCAGCGTGATCGCGCCGCCCGGCGCACGCACGGGATTGGGCAAGAGTTTTGAAAACTGGCAAGACGTATCTCGCTGGCTCGCGGAATTGGCGGATCCGCAAGCCGTGACGAGTCCCGAAATGACCGCGAAGACGCAGCAACTGACGGCCGGCGCGAAATCGGAGATCGAGCGCATTCAAGCCATCGGACGCTACGTGCAAAGCGTGAAGTACGTCTCGATCCAAACGGGCATTGGACGAGGCGGCGGATACAAACCGCATCTGGCGTCGCAAGTTTTCGCCAAGTCTTACGGCGACTGCAAAGATAAAGCCACACTGATGCGCACGATGTTGAAACTGGCGGGCATCGAGTCGTATCCGTTGAGCATTTTTTCCGGCGATCCCATGTTCGTGCGTCAGGAATGGGCCTCCCCGCAGCAGTTCAATCATGCGATCATCGCGATCCGCGTGTCGGACGACGTGAAACTGAATGCCGTCGGCACGTATCCCGACCTCGGACGCTTGCTGATCTTCGATCCCACCGACGAACACACGCAGGTCGGCATGATTCCCGAGTACGAGGAAGGAAGCCTCGCGCTGATCAATTCGCCGGATCATGGCGCGTTGATCCGCATGCCCAGGAGCGCGCCCGAGGCGAATCACTTGAAGCGGCACTTTGACGTGACGCTCGAACCCGACGGCTCGATCGCGGCAAAGCTCGAGGAGACTGCGATGGGTCATCCGGGCGCCTCGTATCGCAGCGAAATCGATCATTTGCAAAAGGCCGACTTCCGCAAGCGGATTGAAAGTTGGGTGGGCAACAGCGGTCCGGGCGCAACGCTGAAGTCGCTGGACTCCTCGGCGGGCGACAACGACTCCGTGCAACTGCGCGTGGAGTTCAACACGCCGCGCTACGCCAAGTCGATCCAGGGATCGCTGTTGGTGGTGAAGACCGGAGTGTTGCCGCCGCGCGAGCGCGTCCATCTCGCCGAGCCGACCCGCAAATATCCCGTAGTGGTAAACGCGGAATCGTACGAGGAAACCATGACGATGACGCTGCCGGCCGGCTTCGCGGTCGACGAAATGCCGCGTCCGCGCAACGCGACCACTGAATTCGGCAGCATGTCGACGTCCTGCGATGCCAAGGACGGCGTGCTGACATGCAAGCGATCGTTCACCGTGACGGCCCAAGTGATCCCCGTGGATAAGTACAAAGAAGCGCGCACGTTCTTCAGCGCGATCTACGGCTCGGGCGACGAACCGGTGGTCCTCGCGAAGAAGTAGAATGGTCGAGTGAAGACACTCCAAGGTAAGCACGTTCGCCTCGAACCTCTATCGCTCGACCATCATGCGGGACTCTGCGCCGTGGGGCTCGATCCTGAGATCTGGCGCTGGATTCCCTATCAAGTCCGCACCGCGGACGAAATGCGCGCGTACATCGAAGCCGCGTTGCGCGATCAAGCGCGCGGCACGGCGATTCCCTTTGCCACCGTCGACGCCGCCACCGGAGAAGTGATCGGCGCGACACGCTACATGAATATCGACGCACCGAATCGACGCGTGGAGATCGGCTCGACGTGGCTGGCGACCGCTCGCCAGCGCAGCGCCGCGAATACCGAGGGGAAATACCTGATGCTGTCCCACGCCTTCGGCGAACTCAACTGCATTCGCGTGGAACTGAAGACCGACGCCCTGAACGCCAAGTCGCGCGCAGCGATTTTGCGCATCGGCGCGAAGCAGGAAGGCATTTTCCGCAGTCACGTGATCTGCCACGACGGACGTATCCGCGACTCAGTGTATTTTTCGATCACGCGGGAGGAATGGCCGGAGGTCCGCGCGCGTTTGGAAGAAATGATGGGCCCGGCAACAAAAAAAGCAACCGCAGATGAACGCAGATGAACGCAGATAAAAATCAGCTGCCTCATCTGCGTTTATCTGCGTTCATCTGCGGTTAGGAGTTTCCGGGGTTTTAGCCCCGTTGCATCCGCGATCTCCTCGAAGTATCATCCGTGTCTATGAAATCACTTCGCCTCTTCCTCTGCACTTTGGGTTTGGTGAGCGTTTTGCACGCCCAGGAAATCACCACTCCTGAAAAATTCTTCGGCTTCCAACTTGGCGCGGACAAACACATGGCCCGCTGGGACAAGATTGTCGACTACTTCCACGTGCTCGAAAAAGAAAGCGGCGGCCGGATGAAAGTGGTCAACATGGGGCCGACGTCGGAGGGAAATCCGTTCCTGATGGTGGTGATCACTTCGCCGGCGAACATGGCGAAGCTGGAGCATCTGCGGGAAGTGAATCTCAAGATCAGCGACTCGCGAGGACTCACCGAAGCCCAAGTGAAATCGCTCGTGGGCGAAGCGAAGGCCGTCGTTGTGCAGTCGATGAGCATGCACGCCACCGAAATCGGCGGCGCGCAGATGGCGCCGGAACTCGCCTACGATGAATTGGCGCGCAAGGACGAAGAAGCGCAGCGCATCATGGACAACGTGATCTCGATTCTCGTTCCCTGCTTCAATCCCGACGGCGAGATCATGGTCACCGATTGGTACAACAAGCAGCTCAACACGCCGTACGAAGGAACGAATCCGCCGTGGCTCTATCAAAAGTACGCCGGCCACGACAACAATCGCGACGCGTTTCAAGCCAACATTCCCGACTCGAAATACATGGGGAAAATCCTGTTTCTCGACTGGAGACCGGAAGCGTACGTGGATCATCACGGCATGGGCGCCAATGGCGCACGCATTTTCCTGCCGCCGTACGCCGATCCGGTTCGCCCTTACGCCGATCCGATCTTGTGGCGCGAACTCAGTTGGTACGGCGCGGAGATGGCCGCGAAAGAAGAAGAGCATGATTTGTCCGGCGCGATCAACTACGCGATCTACTCCGGCTGGGGACACTTCGGATTCCACTGGATCACGCCGTTTCACAATATCGCCGGCATGTTGACGGAGTCGGCGGCGGCGCGCCTGGCCACACCGCTCTTCCTGCACGCCGACGAACTGCGCGGATCCACGCGCAATCTTGAGAATTATCAGGCGGAAACGATTTTTCCGAATCCCTGGCCGGGCGGATGGTGGCATCTCCGCGATATCGTCGACCGGCAAAAAGTTTCCGCGTGGGCCGCGCTCGATCTCGCGGCGCGGAATCGCGAAACGGTTTTGTGGAACGCGTATCTCAAGGGCAAGCGGCAAACCGAGCGCGGCGCGGCGGGCAGTCCCAAGGCGTATGTGGTCTCGGCGCTGCAGCACGATCCGCTCACGAGCGTGAAGTTCATCAACAAACTGTTGATGCAAGGAATCGAAATCGAGCGCGCCGGCAAGGCCTTCTCAACCGCCGACGGAATGTCTTATCCCGCGGGATCGTTCGTCGTGTCGCTGGCGCAACCGAAGATGGGATTGATCCGCTACCTCATGGGCCGGACCTTCTACCCCGACAATGAATGGACGCGCAACCGCGACAACTCGCCAATCCGCCCGTACGACATGGCCACGGACACCATGTTCGAGTACATGGGCGTGCGCGTCGATCCGGTGGAAGAAGTGCCCGCGGGGTCGCTTGAAAAACTGACGGCCCAGGTTACGGTTGCCGGGAAAGTGTCGCGCGGCACGAACGGCTATCTGATGGACGGCCGCTTGAACGACAGTTTCTGGGCGCTGAACTTGCTGTTCGACAAAGGCGTCGCGGTGAAGCGTGTGGATTCGAACAGCGCGCAGGCGCATGCCGGCGATTTCATCGTTGCCGGCGGCAATGAAGCGGCGCTCGAGAGCATCGCGAGAGATACGGGCGTCGATTTCAAACCACTCACTGCGGCGTTCACCGGAAGGTCGCACGACATGAAGCGTCAACGCGTGGCGATGTACCAACGCTACGGCGGCGGCAACATCGACGAAGGTTGGACGCGCTTGATGCTCGAGGAATTCAAGTTCCCGTACAAGTCGATCTTCGATGCGGAAATCAAGAAGGGGAACTTGAACGACAACTACGACGTGATTATTTTCCCGAACGACTCGACGCAAACGATCACCGGTGAAGCGCCGGCGGCAGCGCCCGCTGGGGCGGCCGGCGGCGGAGGTCGCGGCGGGCGTGGTGGAGCGCAGGCGGCGCCCGCGGCGCCGGAAGCGGGCCGCGGAGGTGGTGGTGGCGGCTTCGGCGGCGGACGCGGCGGAAACGCGCCACCCGAATATCGCACCGGCATCGGCGCCGACGGCGTGAACGCAATCCGCGAGTTCGTGCAGAAGGGCGGAACGCTGGTCGCGTTGAACGCGGCCACGGCGTTCCCGGTGGATCGCTTGGGGATCGGCGTGCGCAACGTGCTCGTCGGAAAATCGACGAAAGAGTTTTGGTGCCCCGGCTCGACGCTGAAGGCCGAGTACGACAACACGAATCCCATTGCCTACGGAATGCCCTCGCATGCGCTGGCGTTGTATCTCGATAGTCCGGCGTTTGAGATCACTGCGCCGAGCGCCGAGGACTACAAGATCGTCGCAAAGTACGCCGACCGCGAGTTGCTGCAAAGCGGCTGGCTGTTGGGCGAAGAGAATCTTGCGAAGCGGGCCGCGATTGTGACCGCTAAAATGGGTCAAGGCCGCGTGATCTTGCTGGGATTTCCGGTACAGCATCGCGCGCAGATGCACGGGACGTATAAGCTGCTCTTCAACTCGCTCGTGCAACAACCATGAAGACGCGATTTCTTGTGATGCTTTGCGCGGCGGCCATCGTCGCCGCGCAAACGCCACCGCCACGCCCACCCGCCGCGCCCACGCACGCCGACATCCTGCGCGGCGCCTACGGCGAGTATCGCGCCAACAACGATCTGCTTTTCTATCACCTCGACATCCGCGTCGATCCCGAGAAAAAGACCGTCACGGGAAAAGTGACCACACGTTTCAAGATGCTGAAAGACGGCAATCGCATTCAGCTCGACCTGAACGACGCGCTGAAGGTCGACAAGATCGTCCTGGGCAACACGGAACTGAAATACGAGCGCGACTCCGGCGCCGTCTTCGTCGACTTTCCGCAAACGCTACGCGCCGGAAAGAAATATGAGATCGATTTCTACTATTCCGGCATGCCGCGGACCATCTCCCGCTTCGGTGGATTCACGTTCGGCAAAGATTCCAAGGGCCGTCCGTGGATTTACACGGCGTGCGAGGGAATCGGCGCGAGTTTGTGGTGGCCGGACAAGGATCAGTGGCGCGACGAAGTGGAAAGCATGAAGATCAGCGTGGCCATCCCCAACGATCTGGTCGACGTGTCCAACGGAAAATTCCTCGGCAAGACCGACTTGCACGACGGTTACACGCGCTGGGATTGGCTCGTCGAGTATCCCATCAACAATTACGACGTGTCGCTGAATATCGGCGCGTACGAACACTGGTCCGATCGCCTGGGCAACGTGCCGATGGATTTTTACGCGCTGCCAGAGGATCTCTACAAAGCGAAATCGCAGTTCGCGCAGGCCAAAGGCATGCTCGAAGCGTTTCAACATTACTTCGGCGAATATCCCTTCCGCAAAGACGGCTACAAGCTCGTGGAAGTGCCGTACTCCGGCATGGAGCATCAAAGCGCAGTGACTTACGGCAATCATTTCAAGAACGGGTATCTCGAACGCGATTGGACCGGCGTGGGCATCAGCACGAAGTTCGACTTCATCATCATTCACGAGAGCGCGCACGAGTGGATGGGCAACGCCATCACCGCCGCCGACGTGTCGGACATGTGGATTCACGAGGGATGGGCCACATACCTCGAATGCCTCTACGTGGAATTCCACTATGGCCACGACGATTACTTGAAGTACACGAACGCCTACAAGTCGAAGATCCGGAATCAAACGCCGATCGTCACCGAGCACGGTATCAATCGCGAGCCGCCGCAGGATCAATATTTCAAGGGCGCGCTGTTCCTGAACACGCTGCGCAGCGTCGTGGACGACGACAAAGAGTGGTTCAAGCTCCTCCACGACTACTTTCAGCACTTCAAGTACAAAAACATCATGACCGAAGACGTCGCAGCGTTCTTCAGCGAGCACACGCACATGAATCTGACGCCGATCTTCGACCAATACTTGCGGCACGCGGCTCTCCCCGCGCTCGAACTGAAGTTCGATGAAGCGGCGGGGACGGTCTCGTATCGCTGGAAGGCAGACGAAGCCGCTTTTGCGATGCCGGTGAAAGTGGGATCGAACGATCACTGGATGACGATCCATCCGACGACGCAGCCTCAAACAATGAAGACCACGCTCAAGAAGGCGGACTTCGAGGTTGCGACCGACCTTTACTACATCACGGTAGTCAAGGAATAGATTTCGCAGGATGAACAGGATCAAGAACGAGCCTCATCCTGACGCTCTGGTTGACGGTGGGACTGAACGGAAGTGTGAGCCCCCGCGTGAATCCGTACGTACAGCAGTAATGTCAAACATGAAGACCAGAGCCCGGGGGTGCTACCATGAAGGTATGAACCGGGCTCTGAGGATTGTTATATTTCTAACGCTGGCCGCCGCCGCTTTTGCGCAGGCGCCTGCGGCCCAATCGACGCCTGCGGCTCAATCGACGCCCGCGGCTAAACCGAATTTGCAGTTCGAAGTTGCTTCCATCAAACCGTCGCCGCCGTTCGATCCGCAGAAAATAATGTCGGGTGAAATGCGCATCGGCATGCGGGTCGACAAGGCGCTGGTGGAAATCAACGGTCTTCCGTTGACGCAACTCATCAACATCGCGTTCAAAGTGAAGCCGTACCAAGTGGTGGCCCCGAGTTGGATGACCCAGGGCAACTTCATGACGCAGGATCGCTTCGACATTCGCGCGACGATGCCGGAAGGCGCCACCAAAGACGACGTGCCGCAAATGCTGCAAGCCCTGCTCGCGGAGCGCTTCAAGCTTACCTATCATCGCGACAGCGCGGAGTTGCCGGTTTACGCGTTGACCGTCGCGAAGGGCGGCGCGAAACTGAAGGACGCGCCACCGGAGCAGCCCACGACCGAAGGTGACGCCGACAAACAAGGCGTGTTTTCCGGACGCCCTGACGCGAAAGGCGGCATGAGCGTGCGTGGTCCCAACGGCAACATGAAGATGCAAATGCAAGACGGCGTGATGCATATGGAAGTAGAGCGCGCGACCATTCCGATGTTCGTCGACATGATCTCGGGATTCGTCGATAAACCCGTAGTCGACGAAACGGATTTGAAAGGCGCCTACACCATCTCACTCGAGCTGAGCATGAGCGATATGATGAACGCCGCGAGAGCGCAGGGCGTGACGGTGGGCGGGCCTCCCGGCGGAGGTGGAGGAGGCGGTGGCGGCCCTGCTGTCATGATCCGGACCGACGGCGGGGGTGGCACGCCGGGCGGCGGTGGCGGAGCGGCCGGTGACGCGCCCGATCCAGGATCGGCGTCGATTTTCCGCACGATTCAGAAGCTGGGATTGAAGCTCGATCCGAAAAAAGCACCGATCGGAAAAATCATCATCGACCACTTGGAAAAAACACCGACGGAGAACTAGCGCGGCGGCAGGCCATTGTGTATCGAATATCCTGACAATTCGACACAGAGATCACTGAGGACACAGAGCACACAGAGAAAAGCAAAAACGAGTTTTGCCTTTCTCTGTGTGCTCTGTGTTCTCTGTGGCCTCGGTGTCAAGAAAGGGTATAATTGATTGTTAACCCCACAGCAAGGACACCAGCCACACCATGATGCAGGCAACCCTTTTGCGCCCCGGAGTGATCATCAAACACGAGGGCGATTTGTTCACGATTTTCTCCGTGGAGCACCGCACGCCGGGCAACAAGCGCGGATTCATGCAGGTAAAAATGCGCAATCTGCGCAACGGCGCGATGACCGACTACCGGTTCTCGTCGGAAGATCGCGTCGACCGCGTCGTGATGGATGAGCACGAGATGCAGTACATGTACCACGACGGCGATTTCTACTACTTCATGAACACTTCGAACTACGAGCAAATCCATCTGACCAAAGAATTGCTTGGCGACGCCGTGGATTACCTCCTGCCGGAAATGAACATCAACGTGGAGTTTTACGAGGAGAAACCGGTGGGCGTGGACCTTCCGGCCACCGTGGATCTTCTGGTCGTTGAAACCGAACCGGCGATTAAGGGCGCGACGGTATCGAACGTGATGAAGCCCGCGAAAACCGAAACCGGGTTGGTGGTGAACGTGCCGCCTTTCGTCGCCGAAGGGGATCGCATTCGTGTCAACACCGCCGAGGGAACCTACCAAGAACGAGTTCAATAGCGCGCCAACATCGTGGCGGGCCCGCCGCGTTGGCGGCGCGGTGTCAAAAGCGCTTTTTCCCATCGCCCTCAGCATTGCGATCGTCACCGCTTGCCGCATGGCATTCGATGTGGCAGGCTTTTCTCGTTACGCCGAGATCGAGTCGCCGCGCCGGTGGCCCGAGTTGTTTCTGCATCCCGCCGGCACCGTGGCGCGCGCACGTGTCGGGGCGTTCCTCATTTGCATTGGGGCGTTTCTTGCTTTCGCGGCGGCCATCGTGGTGCACGAATGTTTTCTTCTCGTCGCGAAGCGCTCGCAATACCCATCGCTCTATCAATGGCTGCGATGGACCGTTTTCTGCGTCACCGCCGGCGGCGCGTTGTGTCTCGCTTATGGATTCAAGGTGGAGCCGTCTTGGCTCTCCACGACACACGTGCATCTCGAAACATCGAAACTTCCGCGCGGCGCGACGGCGAAGTTCGCCGTGATCTCCGATCTGCACATGGATCGCGAGGCCAAACTCGAAGGCAAACTTCCTGGCGCCATCGCCCCTGAAAAACCCGATGCGATTTTCTTTCTCGGCGACGCGATGAACAGCACGTGGGCGCTGGGTCCGTTCAAGCAGTTGATGTTTACGCTGCGGCAGATCGCGCCGGTCGTCGCCGTGCTCGGCAATCAGGATGAAGGGGCGTGGTGGGAGAGCCACGACCCATACAGGGGAACGCCGGTGCTCGTGCTTAAGAACGCAAGTACCGCGCTAAACATTCGCGGCGCGTCGATTTACGTTTGGGGCCAGGACTCCACCGTGCCGTGGTTGCCGCCAGGAGCGATCCGGCCGGTGCATTTGATCCCGCCACCCGGCGACGCGCACGGGTCGTATGCGATCGTCCTTAATCACACGCCCGACTTGATCGATCAAGCGTCGCGAGGCGGGTACGATCTTTATCTCGCGGGACACACGCACGGCGGACAAATCGCGCTGCCGTTCTACGGCGCCTTGGTGACGAACTCGCGCTTCGACAAGCAATACGAAGCGGGACAGTTTCAAGTCGGCCCAACAACGCTCTACGTGAATCGCGGCCTGGGATTTGCGCGCTGGCCGCAACCGGAAGCGCGCTTTTTCGCGCGGCCGGAGTTGACGATCATCGAGATCACGGGAGCGGCTAACGCGGCCCATGATCCGCGACAGTAATCGAGCGGCTCTCTGACGCGCGTCACACGCTCTTTCCAGCCTTGAGCAAATCCGCGGCGTGGGCGAGCGCCGTTTCGGTGACGCGCGTTCCACCCAACATCCGCGCGATCTCCGCGGGACGCTCCTGCGCCGAAAGCAGACGCACCAGCGTGACGGTGCGTCCCCCGTCGCCGCGCTTCTCCACCGAGTAGTGGCCCGCCGCAAACGCCGCGACTTGCGCCAAATGCGTCACGCAAATCACTTGATGCGCTCCCGAAAGCGCTTTCAGTTTTCGGCCCACGGTGTCGGCGACGCGTCCACCGATGCCGGCGTCGACTTCGTCGAATACCAGCGTCCCGCCGCGGCCGCCCACGCCCGCCGCCAACTCGAGCGCCAGCATCAATCGCGACAACTCGCCGCCCGACGCCGTTTCTTTCAGCGGGTGTAGCGGCTCGCCGGGGTTCGGTGAGATCAAGAACTCAACACGATCGGTGCCCGATGCGCGCCACTCGGCAGAGTCGTCGCCAAACTCGACGCGGAACCGCGTTCCTTCCATCGCCAACTCCGCCAGATTCTTCTGCACTGCCTTTTCCAAACGCTTGGCCGATTCTTTCCTCCGCGTGGACAGCGCGCCCGCCGCCGCGCGATACGCGGAAGCCGCCGCTTCAAGATCCTTGGCGGCTGCGGCGGCCAGTTCCTCCGACGATTCGAGTTCCGTCAGTTGCCGCGTGATTTTCTCGAGATGCGCTTCGACCTCCGGCAGTCCCGGGCCGTATTTGCGCTTCAGGCGATCGAGCGCAGCCAGGCGATCCTCCAATTGCTCGAGGCGCTTGGGGTCGGCGTTCATGTGCTTCATGCGATCGCGCACGGTGAACGCGCTCTCTTCGATCGTAACTTTAGCGGCGCGCAGATCCGCGAGCAGCGGCTCAAGCGCCGCGTCGAAGCGCGCGATTTCGTCGAGCGCGCGCAGGGCCAGCGCCGTCGACGTCGTAGCGGCGTTGGGCGCGTCGTAAAGTTGCTCGAACGCGGTGGTGAGCGCGGTGTGAATTTTGCCGGCGTTCGCCAGGACGCGTTTCTCCGCTTCCAGCGCCGCGTCTTCGCCGGGCTTCGGGACAACGGCTTCGATTTCTTTCTTCTGGAATCCCCACAAATCGGCGAGGCGCAGTTTTTCCTGCTCGCCGCGCTGGAACGACTCCACGCGCTCGCGCGCCGCGCGCCAGCGATCGTACGCTTCGCTGACTGCCGACAGCTCAGCGGTGTCTTGGGCCGCGCGATCGAGCATTTCGAGCTGTGCCGAAGCGGAAAAGAGCTCCTGCTGGTCGTTTTGTCCGTGAATTTCCGCGAGCCACGGCGCGAGCGCGCGCAAAGCGCTCACCGTCGCGGGAACGTCGTTGACGAAGACGCGCGCTTTCCCCGCTTGCGTCAGTTCGCGGCGGATTAGCAACGTGTCGTCCTCGAGCTCGAGACCCAGTTCGTCGAGCTTCGCCGCCAGCGCCTTGCTGCGACGCACGGAGAACTCGCCGGAGACGATGGCGCGATCGCTCCCCGCGCGGATCGCGTCGGTCGTCGCTTTCGCGCCGAGCAACAATCCCAGCGCGTCCACCACAATCGACTTGCCGCTGCCGGTTTCGCCGGTGAGCAAGTTCAATCCCGCGCCAAACTCGATGGAAAGCTTGGCGATCAGCGCGTAGTTCTCAATGTGCAGAGCTTGCAGCATTTAGTCGAGGTCGATATCGCGGTGCGGTTTTTCCACCGGCTGATCTTTCACCTTGTTGAATTGCTCTTCGAACTTGCGCGCTAACACATCGGCGTGACTGCGTTGCGTTTCGCCGAGTTGACGGAAGACGTCGTCGCGTTTCGCGGCTTGATCCTGCAAGCGCCGCGCGGCGTCACCCAAGTCCATTTCGAGATGCGCCTTGCTTTGCGGCGGCTCCTCGTGCGAAAGAACGGCGCCCAGTTTCGCGTCGATCACCATGGTTGCCTTGCAACAAGGACATTCGATTTCGAAAGTTTTTTTGGCGCTCATCACGCGCCTCCCTTCAATGATTCCGCTAGTGCGCGCGCGGTATTCACGTGGATCTGTACGGTGTCGGCCACGCGATGCGCGTAACCACCGGCGAGCGACACCATCACCGGCACGTGACGATGGCGCGCCGCGTCGAAGACCATCAAGTCGCGGTGCGAAAGTCCCGACATGGTCAGGCCGAGACCGCCCAGTTGGTCGTCGCGATACGGATCGGCGCCGCCAACGTAGCAAACCAAGTCGTAATCGCCCGCGCGAAACGCCGCGTCGAGCGCGTCGGATAAGTATCTCAAGTATTCGTCGTCGCCCGTGCCGTCCGCGAGATCGACGTCGAGATCGCTGGGAGGTTTTACAGACGGGTAATTGTTTAGTTGATGCAGCGACACGGTGAAGACCGAGTTGTCGCCCGAGAAGATCGCCGCGGTGCCATTGCCGTGATGCACGTCGCAATCGACCACCAGCGCGCGGCGAATCGCGGCGTCCGCCTGCAAACAGCGGATCGCTACCGCCACGTCGTGGATCGCGCAAAATCCTTCGCCGTGATCGGGGAACGCATGGTGAAATCCACCGCCGACATTCATCGCACCGCCGTCCATCAGCGCGTGACGCGCGGCGAGAGTCGATCCGCCGGCGCTGAGCCACACGGCGTCGACCATTTCGCGCGAATAGGGAATTTCCAGGCGCAGAAGATCGGCATAGGTCAAATGGCCGCAGCGCAATTTGCGCACCCATTCTTGTCCGTGCACCAGCAGGATATCGTCGTCGCTAGCCGGCTCGGGAACAATGAAATCCTCCTCGGAAGCGATTCCCTCGGCGAGAAGTTGATCGTGAATCAGACGATATTTCGAAGAAGGAAAGACGTGATCGCCCAAATGCAGGTCGTAGTTCTCGCTGTAGACCAGCTTGAAGGGCAGCATAACGTGCTATTCCTCTTCGCCCGCCAGCCGCTTGTAGAGCCGCTGCAAGTCCCCGGCGTTGTAATACTCGATTTCGATGCGCCCCGCGCCGCGCGCGCCTTCCACGATTATCACCCGCGTGCCGAGCGCGCGCTCCATCTCCTGAATCGCCGCGCGCATGTTGGGATCGACGGGTTTCGCCGCAGCCGGCGCGGATTCTTCCTTCGGCGACACGAGTTTTTCGAGCGCGCGAACACTCAAGCCTTGCTCAGCGGCGCGTAGCGCAAGTTTGCGCTGCACATCGGCGGCAAGGCCGACAAGAACTTTGGCGTGACCCATGGAAAGCGCGCCTTCGGCGACCATCGCCTGCACTTCGCCCGCTAATTTCAGCAAGCGTAGAAAATTCGTGATGGTGGCGCGATCTTTTCCGGTGCGCTGCGCGATTTGCTCGTGCGTCAGGGCGAAATCGCGGCTCAGTTGCTCGAAGGCGTGCGCCGTTTCGATGGCGTTCAAGTCCTCGCGCTGGATATTTTCGATCAGCGCGACTTCGAGCAGACGATCATTCGAAACATTTTGGACAATCGCAGGAACCCCCGAGAGTCCCGCGATTTTCGAGGCGCGCCACCGTCGTTCACCCGCCACAAGTTCAAAACGTTCCGTTGATCCGGGCGCGGGCCGCACCAGAATCGGCTGAACGACACCGTTGGCGCGAATCGATGCGGCCAATTCGGCGAGCCTTTCGGGTGAAAACGTCCGGCGCGGCTGGCTGGGATTCGGCTGAATCGCGTCGACGGGGATTTCGCGCACCCCGCCGTTGGTGCTCGCGGCCGGCGCCCCAGGCGGAGGAGCAGGTGCGGGTTGCGGCGCGCGCGACGCGATCAGCGATTGCAGACCGCGGCCGAGCGCCTTACGCCCCTCCGGCTTCCCGCTGCTTGGGCTCATTCGCAAGAATCTCCTTCGCTAATTGAATATAGCTCTCCGCACCCTTACTGCGCACGTCATAAAGCAGAATGGGTTTGCCGAAACTGGGCGCTTCGGCTAAACGCACGTTGCGCGGAATCATGGTTTGAAACGCTTCGCTGCCGAAGAACTCGCGCAGATCGCCGGCCACTTGCTGCGAAAGCTTGGTGCGATCGTCGTACATGGTGAGCACGGCGCCTTCGAGCTTCAGCGCCGGATTCAAGCTTTCGCGCACGCGTTCCAGCGTATCGAGCAATTCGGAGACGCCTTCCAGAGCAAAATACTCGCACTGTACCGGCACCAGCAGCGTGTCCGCGGCGACCAACGCGTTGACCGTCAGCAAGTCGAGCGACGGCGGGCAATCGAGCAGGATGAATCGATAGTCGTTGCGCACCGGCTCGATCGTTTCGCGCAAGCGGAACTCGCGGCGCTCTTCGTTGGTGAGTTCGGGCGCGGCGCCCGCCAGATTCTTGCTCGACGGCGCCAGGAACAAGCCTTCCAGCGCCGTGGGCAGGATCACTTCTTGAATCGTCCGCTCGCCCGCCAGCGCTTCGTAAATCGTGGGGCGCCCGGGATCGCGCGCGTACCCGAGACCGCCGGTGGAATTCGCTTGTGGATCGCAATCCACCAGCAGCACGCGGCATTCTGCCGCGGCTAGTGAGGCCGCTAAATTGATGGCGGTGGTCGTCTTTCCGACTCCGCCCTTCTGATTCGCAATGGCAATGACGCGCGACATTTTCGCCAGAGAGAAAACTATATAACAGAAGTAGGGACAGGCATCCTTGCCGGTCCCGCGGTCGAACGCGACAGTCGAGGACGCCTGTCCTACTGTGATAATGTGGTCAGTGAGGGGGGGAGAGTCGCCATGGAAGTGGAGATGCGCATTCGCGGGCTGATGATGGACCCGGTTACGAATATGCCCATCGTCATTTTGAAAGATGTCGGCGGCAGCACCATCCTACCGATTTGGGTCGGCATCTACGAGGCCAACGCCATCGCCTTGGAAATCGAGAAAGTCACTACGCCGCGCCCCATGACGCACGACCTGATTAAGAATTTGTTGATGGGCTTGAACACCGAAGTGCGCAAAGTGGTGGTGAACGATCTTCGCGAGGACACTTTTTACGCGCTGATTTGGCTGGAACGCGACGGGCAAACGATTTCCATCGACTCGCGTCCCTCGGACGCCTTGGCGCTGGCGCTGCGCTTGGATTGTCCCATCTTTGTGGAAGACGCGGTGTTGAAAACGTCCAAGCAAGTGGGCTCGGTCTCTGAGAAAATCAACACCGAGGATATTCGCAAGTGGCTGGAGAATCTTCCCGACGAGGACATGGGCCGCTACAAGATGTAGCCCGCGTCCTGGCGTTCGTGCTCCCGCTCGCGGCGGTCGCCGCGCGCGCGCAAGACACGCCCGATCCGATGCTCGGCACCGTGCCGTTCGAGCGTTGGATGATCGCCGGCGACCACACCCAGATTCCCTGGAAAGTCACCGTATCGCCCGCCACGCTCGACAATCATCAGCGTTTGAAGGTCACCATCGGCATCGCCGTCGAGGGAAAAGAAATCGTCAAGCGCGCGCGCGGACAATTCCGCATTCTCCTGCAATTCAACGATGAACAAGGCGGCGTCTACGAAGATCACGGAATCCTGGAACTGAAGGACGTAACCGCGCGGGTGCGCTCGCAAGGTTTTTACTACACGCATTCGGCGTTCCTGCGCCCCGGCGACTATCGTGTGGGGATCGCGCTGGTGGACACCGCCACGCGCGAGCACAGCTTCGCGCGCCGCACGATTCACGTGGACGAAATCAAGGACGATCCGTTGCCGCTGGCGTGGAACGCGATCGCGCCAGTGGAGATTCTGGCGCACGACGATGCGCCGGAGGCGTGGTATCTGCCCTATGTCGCGGGACGCCTGTCGCTCTCACTGAGCACGGCGCGTTTGATGCGCCTCGACTTGCTGATGAATCTTCCGGCGGAAGACGCCAGCGCCACGCTCTATCGCAACAGCATGGGCGCGTTGTTGCCGGCGTTCAAGGCCCTCTATCAACTGGGCGGACAAACCGCGCTGGTGAACGCCGCGGTGCTCGACCTGACGCGCCAGCGTGTGAGCTTCGAGCAAGCGCAGGGACGCGATCTCGACTGGACGTCGCTGAAGAATTCGCTGGGACTCGCGAATCCCAACGTAATCGACGTGCATTCGCTCGGGAATCGCGGGAAGAGTGTGGAGTTTTTTCTCTCGGAGATCAACCGCCGCATGGACGCGGGCGTGAAATGGCGGAGTGAAACGCATCCGCGCGCGGAAATCTCCAAGGCCGCCGACACCGGCGAGGAAGCGAAGCCGCCGCGCGAAGCCGGGAACGCCGTGGTTATTCTCTCGGGACCGATGATGTTCCCCAAGGGTACCGAGATGCATCAGATTCAGCCGGAGGAAGGCGCCGATTGTCCCGTGTTCTACATCCGCTATCACACCCCGCTGGAGCGGCGCGTGGTGCAGTATCTCACCACGATGCCGGCGAACATGAACAATCGCACGGTGGGACCGCCCGTGAAGGGGCGCAGCAGCGGCGCCGTGCAGTCGACGCCGCAAGCCACCACGGTGACGGCCACGGCCGTCGATCCGTTTTCACCCGAGGAAGCCGACGCGCTGGAGAACACGCTGAAGCCTCTGCATCCGAAATTGTTCGACGTGACGACGCCGGAGGAATTTCGCAAGGCGTTGGCGGAAATTATCGATCAACTGGGCCGCAGTAGCGACGGCAGCGCGCACCCGGCGAGCCGCGCCCAGAGTTCCCCGACTCCACAGCCATGAACGCGGCCGGTGACCGCTTTTGAACAGCGGCCGGAAATGTGCTTCACTAAAATATGCCCATGCGCTTTGCCGGCAAAATCGCTTCAGCCATCGCCGCATTCGCGGCCGTGATTCTGTTCACGGGTGCGGCCGTTGCACAACGACGCCCGGCACTAGTGACGCTGCGCACGCCGTGCTTGATCGAATACCTGAACGCGAACGAACCCGCCGCGCGCCAAGATGAAGGCGCACGCACGCAGCGCATTCGCCAGCGGATGCTGTCGAACGAAGGCGACCAGTATCGCGCGTCACTGCGCGCCGCGAAGGCGCCGTTTGTTGAAACCATGCGCCAGCGCGGAATCACCGTCAACTCCCAAACCGAAACCGTGCTGAACGCGATCACCATCGAAGCCACCGACGACGACCTGGCATGGCTCCGCGCGCAACCCGGTGTGGCGTCGGCGGAATACGCGATGGAAATGCGCGCGGCCCTCGATGCCGCCACGAAACTCACGGGCGCGGCGCAAGTGTGGACGCAACTCGGCGGCGCTTCGCAAACCGGCCGGGGCATCAAGGTCGCGATGGTCGATTCCGGCATCGACATTACCAATCCCATGTTCAACGACTCGGGATTCAGCGCCCCCGCGGGATTTCCCAAGGGTGACGACGCCACGGCCATCGCCAACTACACCAACGACAAAGTGATTGTGGCGAAGAATTTCGTGATCTGCTCGCAGGACAGCTCGTGCAATCCCACATTCGATAACACTCCCGCTGACGGATACGGTCACGGCAGCCACACGGCGTCGATTGTGGGAGGCAATTGCGTCACGTCGCCGGCCAACACGACGATCTGTGGAACGGCCCCTGGCGTGTTCCTGGGCAACTACAAAGTTTTCGATACCACCAACAGCTACTCGACGAGCAATTGGGTGCTGAACGCGATGGATGCCGCCGTCCTCGACGGCATGGACGTGATCAATTTCAGCGGAGGGAGCTCGCACACCGCGGGATTTACGCCCACCACCGCGCAGCTCTACACGCCGATCCACAACGCGGTGGCGGCCGGCGTGCCCGTGGCGGTCTGCGCGGGGAATTGCGGACCGAACGGCGCGCCTAGCGAGTGCGTTTCGTTCGGCGACAGTTCGATGTGGGCGCCGGCGGTCTCGCCCGATGCGATCAGCGTGGGCGCAAGCACCAATTCGCACGTGTTCGCGATGCTCGGTAAACTGCAAGTGTCCTCGCCCGTTTCGCTGGCCATCAATGCCAATCCCGGATCGTCGCCGGTCCTCCAGACCGCCATCGGACCCGCGACGCTGGCGAGCGTGTCGGGCATCGACTCCACGAAATTGTTGTGCAGCCCCGCGCCGGCCGGAAGCCTCGCGGGAAAAATCGCGCTGGTCATGCGCGGCACGTGTGCGTTCACAACCAAAGTGAACGATGCCGCGGCGGGCGGCGCCATCGCCGTGGTCATTTACGACAGCTCGGTCGAATCGTTGGCGTTCTTCGGCCTCAGCACCAGCGGAGCGCAGATTGCTTCGGCGGGGATCACGCAATCCGACGGGCAGAATCTCGAGTCGTTGATTGCAAGTTCCGGTAGTGTGCAGGTTCAGTTGTTCCCCGCCGCGCCGAGCTTTGCGCCGCAAACCGCCGACTTGGTGTCGAGCTACTCGAGCCGCGGACCGAATCTCGATTACACCGTGAAACCGGACGTGCTGGCGCCCGGCGACGTTTACGCCGCGACGCAAACCCTGAACAGCGCGGCCGGCACGGTCTTCGATCCGTCGCATTTCAATTACGGCGACGGCACCAGTTATGCCACTCCGCAAGTGGCGGGCGCGGCGGCCATTCTCAAGCAACAACGCCCCGCGCTTACGGCGCACGACATCAAGAGCGCGCTCGTGAACACCGCCGCCGCGATCACCGCGACACAAGACGGATCGCCCGCCGGCGTGATGCAAACCGGCGCGGGCCGCTTGAATATTCCGGCGGCGCTCGCAACGACGCTCACTTCCGATCCGGTCTCGATTAGCTTTGGTCTCCTGACGAGTCTCGGGAGCACCGCTTCGGCGTCGGTGACGCTGAAAGGCGTGGGCACGCAATCGGAAACGTTCAAGCTTTCGGTGGCGCCGGTGGTTTCCGATCCGCGCGTTTCGGTAACGCCGGGTTCGTCGACCATCACGGTTTCGCCGGGGCAGACTGTATCGGTCCTCGTGAACTTCAGCGCGCCGGCCGGCGTCACCGGCGTATACGAAGGTTTTGTGATCGTGGCGAGCCAAACGGGCTCGACGTCGCTGCGCATTCCGTATTGGGCGTTGCTCGGCGCGCCGTCCGTGCCCGCGGGAAGTCTCGTGGACGGCGCCGCCTTCGCCGGTTCGGTGGCGCCCGGCGGAATCGCGTCGCTGTTTGGATCGAATCTAGGCGGCGATCCCGCGCTCGCCTCGGCTTTGCCGTTGACTACGAATCTCGCACATAGCCAGGTGTTCATTGTGCAAACGCTTTCCGGCACGACCACGACAAACCCCATGCCGATTTTTTACACTTCCGGCGGACAAGTGAATTTCCAAATGCCGTACGCACTCTCTGCAACCGCGAACGCGCGAGTCTACGCGGTGGTGGACGGCGTGAACACCGCTCCGTTGACCTTCACGCCGGCGACGGTCGCGCCACAAGTCTTCACGACAACATCCGGGAGCACGACCATTGGCGTTGTGGTGCACGGCGTCGGCGGTGGACTCATCACCGCGTCCTCGCCGGCGGCGGCCGGGGAAGTCGTGACGATTTACGCCACCGGATTGGGCGCGGTGATACCGGCGGTGGCCACGGGCGCGGGCGCGCCATTGAGTCCGCTAGCCAACACCGCCGGCGTGACGACGGCGACAATCGGATCGAAGACCACCACTGCCAGTTTCTCGGGACTCGCGCCCGGCTTCGTCGGTTTGTATCAAGTGAACGCGGTCGTTCCGAGCGGACTTTCGTCGGGTTCGCAATCCCTGACGATTTCGGTGAGCGGCGTCGCGAGCAAATCGGTGACGACTTTCGTTCAGTAAAACTTTGGGGTGTGGCGGCGGGCGCGCACGCAGGAATTCGGCTTGTGTCGCGGGAGATAGCGATTCTCGGGGTCGTGGCTCAATCTGAATTTGATCCCTGTGGAACTGTGAGCCAATCGTCTGCGCAGCCGCTTTGTGTCTCTTTTGTATCAGGGAATCGCTTCAGCCGCCGCGAACCACGGCTGATCCACAATCTTGCCCAATGGAAAGCCGCAGGGGTTTGTGTGAAAACTCAGCCCTGACCTGCGGCAGCAGGCGGCACAATGTTAGCCCCTGGCGAGGCGTTTGCCGAGCCTGGGGACACTGTTGTCTCGAATACGAGCCTGCAGCGCAGGCGGCACAAGCGCATCGGATGGCACTGTCGTCTGTGTCGCCAGCTGCGCAGGCTCGGCGCGCTAACGGATTACCCCAGGCTCGGCAAAAAACGCCTCGCCAGGGGCTAACATTGCGCCGCCTGCTGCCGCAGGCTCGGAGTTGCGTTGTCACACAGACTCCGCAGGGGCTAAAGCCCAGGAACAAGGGCCTGCTGGTCCAGCGGCTCGACTGAGGCTTGGCTGAAGCCGTGCCCTTGATACAAAATATACCTACGCGCAAGGGTTCGATTTCCGCAAATCCTGTGATCGGAATTCAAATTGAGCCACCATCATTTTCGGCGGCTGGTTGCTTCCTGATTGATCCCGGGTTACGATACCCCACACGAAAATGCTCGCCACCGGCCCTTGGACCCAAATCTATTTCCCCTTTGGCGCGTCGCTCTGGCCGCTCTCGACGTTAGTGGCCGCGCTGCCGACGCTGCTGCTCTTCTACCTGCTCGCGGGACGCGGCGCGAAGCCGCATTGGTCGGCGCTCAGCGCCGGGGGACTGGCGGTGGCGATCGCCAGCGTGGTTTTTCACATGCCGTGGACGATGTCCACCGCAAGCTTTCTATTCGGTGCGGGATTTGGCGTCAAGATCGCTTGGATTGTCGTGTGTGCCGTCTACCTCTACGACGTTTCCGTCGAAACCGGGCAGTTCGAAATCATGAAAGATTCCGTCGCCGCGCTCTCCGCCGACCGCCGCCTGCAAGCGTTGCTGGTGGCCTTCGCGTTCGGCGCGTTCATTGAAGGATGCGCGGGATTCGGTTCGCCCATCGCCATCTCGGGCGCGTTCATGATCGGCCTGGGCTTCGATCCATTTCACGCCGCGGTGCTCAACTTGATCGCCAATACCGCGCCCGTCGCGTGGGGATCGATCGGCACGCCCGTGCACACGCTCGCCGCCGTCACAGGATTGCCGGAGTCCGACTTAAGCGCGTGCATCGGACGCATCTTGCCGATCACCGCGTTGATCGTGCCCTTCTGGATGGTCCGCGTGCTCGTGGGAAAAGATCCCTCGCCGTGGAAACGCGTGTGGGAAGTGTGGCCGGCGATCGTGACGTGCGGCGCATCGTTTGCGATCACGCAATTTCTGTGGGCGAATTACGTCGATAGCAACCTGGTGGACATCGCCGCGGCGGCGGTGTGTTTGTTCACGATGGTGGCGTTCCTGAAATTCTGGAAACCGAAATCGTCCGGCGTGTTCGACTCGCCCGCCGTACAATCGGTACCGTTCGGAAAAGCGTTTCGCTCCTGGACGCCGTTCCTGATCCTCAGCGTTTTCGTCCTGCTGTGGGGATTGCCCGCCGTAAAAAACAAATTGAACGACAAGACCACGCCGATTTTCGACATGCCCGGCTTGCATAATCAAGTGCAGCGCGACGCCCCGGTAGTGGCGAAACCCACCAAGGAGGCCGCGCGCTTCGACGCGAATTGGCTCACGGCCACCGGAACGGCCGCGTTTCTCGCGGCGTTTCTTTCGGGACTCGTGCTCGGCTTGGGTCCCGTGAAATTGATGCGGGTCTTTTTTCACACGCTGTATCGCATGCGTTTCGGCGTCCTCGCGATCACCGCGATGTTGGGACTCGGCTACGTCACGCGATACTCCGGCATGGACGCCGTGCTTGGACTCGCGTTCACGCATGCCGGATGGTTCTATCCATTTTTCGGCACGTTCCTGGGATGGCTCGGTGTGGCGCTCACCGGCAGCGACACGGCGTCAAACGCGCTCTTCGGCAGTTTGCAGCGGATCACCGCGCAACAATTGCGCATCGATCCCATCCTGATGGGCGCGGCCAACAGCGCCGGCGGCGTAATGGGAAAGATGGTCGACGCGCAATCGATCGTGGTGGCCACGGCGGCCACGCGACAATTCGGACAAGAGGGCCGCATCTTGCGCGCGCTGGTGTGGCACAGCTTAGCGCTGGCGTCGATTGTCGGCGTGATCGTGATGATTTACGCGTACGCGCTTGGCACGTTGGTGCCGCACGGACTCACCTTCGTCAAGTGAGCGGCGATCGTCATGGGGCGGCGGAGCCTCGGGCCTTGCTTGTGAACTATCCACGCCTTTCAAGCTGGCCGTGTTTTCGACTTTCATGAAATTCCTCTTTTTTCCGGTTGCCTCCAAAATGAATTAGTGTATGCTTTCCCTGAATTATCCGGAGGATTTAACGAGGTTTCGGTTTGTAAACCGGAAAATGCCTCATACTGGAGATCGTTTATGCATCGATACATCCTCGCCGCTTTGCTGTCGCTTGCCACTGGCGGGAAGGCGTGGGCGGTCGTTGTCATTGATAGCCAAGGAGACGCCAACTTTCGGGGCCAGGTGATGGCCTGTTTCGAGCGCTTCAGCGGAGCCGGTGGAGACGCGGCGAGTATCCTGGACCAGTTGAATCAGCCTTCTCCGCAGTCGCATCGCATTACGATTGAACCCACAGCCGACACGGTGAATCACACGACGCCGGCGGGCGATGGCGCAAATTTCACGCCGGGTACCGGCCCCGGGCCCGGATCGGACGCAACGATCGAATGGAATCCCACGAACGTCACTCCGTACGCCGATGGTACGCCGCGAGATCCCTGTGCGAGCCTTTTGCACGAAATGAAGCACGCGTTGGATGACGACAAGGGACAACGGAACCGTAACTTGTACGCACCTTCGCCCCTTCCTGGCTCTGGAATTCCGATTGTCGAGGTCGATGGATGCCGGGAAGAGAATAAATACCGGAAGAAGGTAGGTTTGCCTCAGCGGCATAAATATGGGACGCACGATCTTCCGCCTGACGCTGTTTTCTAGGAGGCAGTTATGCAAATTTTGTCTGGGCGGTTTTTAGGAAGACTGACTTGCTTGGCAGCCGTTTTCCTTGCCGCAGCTTCTTCTATGAGCGGTCAAGTGATGTTTAGCGCAGTTGCCTCGAAGGCCGTGTTTGCTCCCGGGGAGCGAATCGCGATACGCTTGACCCTCCGGAATCAGGGGAAGAAACAGGTTTTGATCAGCGATCTGACGCTCGGAACGGTCACGGTGACTTCATTTCAGCGCGACGGAAAGAACATCGCCGGCCGTAAGACGGAGATTAACTTGGACGACGAACTGGGCGCTGCGCTGATCCGCAGTCTAAAGCCGTTAACGACGAATCAGAGCATCACCGCGGACTGGCGTAGCATGACTGATCCCAAGTTAGCGGGTCAAGCACTACAAACGGCTCAGTACGTACAGAGTGGTCTACCGATTGGGACGCTATACCCGGCCAATGTTCCTGGAGTTTATCGTGTTTCGATCCAGTATCATTTACCGGCAGTCCCGGGAGCGCCGGCCACCGCGTTCTCCGGCAAGACAAACGTAGCGAGCTTCCAGTTTCAAATCAAATAATTGAGACGACATTCGGCGGCTGGTGCCGCACGGGTTGACGTTCGTGAAGTAATTGCGCCCTTCAGCGTTTGCGTTGCAGGATCCGCCACAGATTGCCCGAGAAAATCGCTTCCTGCGAGGCGCTCGGTACGTCGCAACCTTTTAGCATTTCACGATAGCGGGCGCGCTCCTGATCGAAGCCCTCCAGAGTGTCGCTGTTAATGTCGGAGCCGAAGACCAGCTTTTCGAAAGCATTCGGCGCCGGTCCCGGGCCGGCGAGACCTTGGACGCCCGACCACCAAAAGACGGATTTGAAAAACTTATAGTCGTCGCTTTTCTTCTGGAGCGTCGAGCCGCTCACATCGAAGTAGAGATTGGGATTCCAACGGGCCAGCTCGGCGGCCCACGCGTAGTCGGGATTCCCGAGATGCGCGCCGATGACGATGGTTTTCGGATATTTGCGCGCGATCAAATCGAGCGTGGTCACGCGCAAGCGCGCCGAACTGAATGAACTCGGAATGTTTGGGTTCTCGCGGAGAAGAACGCCGGTGTGAAACAACAGGATCATTCCGTACTTGTCGGCGCGTTCGTAGATGGGCCAATAGCTCGGATCGTCGAGATCCTTCAGCGATTTTGTCAATTCGCCGAGCCCGCGAAATCCGGCGGCTTGAAACCGATCGACCTGCTCGAGCGCGTGCGGATCGTCGAGGCTGATCTCTCCGAAACCGATCAAGCGCTGCGGATGTTTCTGAATGAACGCGCGCACCACCGCCATTTCGGAAGGCGGCGTGAGGACGAACGCCATTCCGTTCACCGAATCCATTTTCGCGGCGAGCTTTTCGAGAAAGGCCGGATTGCCTTTGTAGTGCACGTGGCAATCGATAATCTCAGGCGGCGCGCCCCGCGCCCAACGCGCCCATCCCAAGACCGCGGCCAGAACGACCAGCAGTCCAAAGTACCGCCTCATGTTTCGCCTCGTTTCGCCCCTACTGCTTTTGGCGCGTTACAGGTTAACAGGAATCAGCGCGCGGACTCCAAAACTTGGCGGGTATCTTTCGTCGGATCGTTTTCCACGTGGCAGGGTGTATCGAAGATCATTACGTCGCGCTTTGACGCCGAGTACGCCGGCCATTCGGGCAAGCCTTTGCTGGTGGGCTTGCCGGTGCGAGCGAGCGATGCCCATGCGCCGGCGCTCTGCGCTTCGAGTTCGCGCATTTTCGGAGTGATGGGGCCGGTCATGTTTTGGCAAAGATCGACGTGGTTGAACACGAATGGAATTTCCATGGTGTGCGGCGCGCGCAAGTTCATCACCGGCGTTTCCCACGCCCACACGTACATGTACGTTGCGCCGCGGCCCAGTGCCGCGCGGCGCTCCGCTAAATGAATCGCGCCGATCGCGGCGGCGTCGGTCGAGATGTTGCTCGACAGCTCGTACAGCGTGGCGTTCGGATCGCGTTTGCGATACGCGGCGACGATTCGTTCGGCGTCCGCGCCAAGCAATCTCGTGGCGTTCTCGAGCAGGCCTTTTTCATCGAGCTGTCCGTAGGCCGGCGTGTCGATGTCGTAGACGGTTCGCTCGGTGCGGGTGTATCCCACGATCACGGGTATGCCGGCGCTCAGTGTCGTTGCATTTGGTTCAAACGGATTCGCAGGCAACACGCGGCCATCGACTACCGGCGCGAAGCGCGACTTGTTGCCTGCGTCCATCAAGCGATCGAGCGGGACATCGCGCAAGTTTTTGGTTCCGAGCTCTTTGAAAAGCGCATCGGCGCTTTTTGTCGCCGCTTCGGGCGTTGCGGCCGCGAGTAACGCGCCACTCTCGATGATCGCCGCGTGAAAAAGTCCCGTTGCACTCGGCATTCCGAGAAGCACGGAGACTTTTTGCCCGCCGCCCGATTGTCCGAAGATCAATACGCGATTCGGATCGCCGCCGAACGCCGCGATGTTGTCGCGCACCCACTGGAGCGATGCGACGATATCTTGTTGTCCAAGATTTGCTGTCAGCGAATCGCCCAGGTAAAGATAGCCGAGCACGCCCAAGCGATGATTGATCGACACGACGACAACGTCTTGATGCGCGGCCAATCCCGCGCCGTCGTAACCGAGCGATCCGCCCGCGCCTTGATCGTATCCACCACCGTGAATCCACACCATCACCGGGCGCTTGCCGGAATCCGCGCGAGGAGTCCAAACATTCAGGCACAAGCAGTCTTCGGAAACTTGATCGCGATTCGTAAATCCCAGCACGCTGAAAAACTGGCGCTGCTTTTCACCGCGCGGACGATTCGATTGCGGCGCGGGATGCCCGAACTCAAGGGCGTCGCGCACGCCGGTCCAAGGCGCGGGCGGTTGCGGTGGCATGTAACGATTCGCAGCGGCGGTCGAAGCGCCGTAGGGAATGCCTTTGAAAACATCCACGCCGGCACTGCGCCGTCCGCGGACTTTGCCGGCCGTCGTGGAAACGACGGGATCGGGCGCGGCCGCGAACGCGGACGCCGCCGCGCCGCCTGTCAAGGCGAGAAACGTTCGACGATTCATGCTCTTCGCACTCACTCACCGGAAAGTATAGCTGAGCAACGCCCGCACATTGAATAATCCATCGTTGGTGATCGGCGAGGTGGGACTTCGCTGCACAAACAGCGGACTATAGAACCCATCCACCTTACCGGGGGAAAACCCGATGCGGCGAAAAGAAAAGCGCGGAGAAATCCGATTGGATCTCTCCGCGCTTAAGGACTTGCCAGCCGGCTAGAAGCTGATGCGCGCGCCGACTTGCACCGCTCGCGCACCGGCCGACGAGAACGTTTGTCCGGCTCGCGCGGTCGGCTGACCGAAGGCGAACGTTTGTGTCGAGGTCGCGGGGGCCTTGGCGTCGAGGTTCATGGAATATCCCGTGAGGTTCGAGATATTGAACGCATTGAACATTTCCGTGAAGATCGCCACTTTGTATCTTTCCTTGAACGTGAACGTCTTCGTGAGGCGGAAGTCTTGCGCGATAGTGGGATCGCCGAACTCATAGTTCGACGGCAGCACCAACTGTGACGCGATCGTAGCGCCTTGCGCGTTCTTGGTGCCCACGATCGACGAGTTGTAGCTGTTTACCGCGTTGGCCAAATCGCTCTTGCTGGAGCCGGCATTCAAGCTGCCGTAGGCGATGCCCGGCAGCGGTTCGCTGGAACCGGCGGCGACCGTGCCCGGCAAGATCAAACCGCTGACGTTCGGTGTCGCCGGTGTCTTGGTGATAATCGAGTTGTTCACCGTGAGCTGGAAGCCCCAACCGAGTTGCACCGTGCCTGCCGTGTTGATCACGTTGTGCGCCAGGTACTGTCCGTAGCCGGCGTTGTAGTTCAGGTTGTTCCACACCACTTCGTCGTAAGCGCGTTGCAGCGCGTACGACGCGATGAAGTTGTAGCGGCGGCCCGACTTCACGAGCTTGGTGAGCAAGCCTTCGTACGTCGCGCGTCCCAAATCCTGCCAGAACGTGATGGGACCCGTAGAGCATTCCGCATTCACGTTGGCGGCGGAGAGCGGATCGGTGGCGCCCTTACCGGTGCACAACGGAATCACCGGCTGCGGCGTCGTGGATCCGAGATAACGGTTGAACAGATTGCGGTCCACTTCGCCGAGAGCGACGTTTTCACCCTGGCGGCGCGCCCAGTCGGCGTTCAACACCAGTCCGTGACCGAAATCGTGCTGGATGCCAAGCGATGTTTGATAGCTGCGCGCGAAGGGGAAGTTCGGCGGGAAAATTTCCACGCCCTGCTTGAAGTAGTTAATGCCCGTGGGACCGCTGAACGACCCTGAGGTCGGCGGATTGCCGAGCGCCGCGGTAATCGCGGGAGTCTGCCGCGCGACAAGCTGCGTGAATTGTCCGACGGTCATGTTGGTCAGCGCGCTCAATGGCAAAGGAGCGCCCACCGGAATCGGTGCGAGTCCCGCGCCGATGTTGATCAATCCGAACGGCGCCAGTTGCGCTTGCAGCGTCGCGTCGTTGACGAACGCGCTGGCGGCCAGCGTGTAACGGCCGTCGAGCAGCGGTCCAATGACTGGAGCCTCGCGCAGATAGTAGTATCCCGGCGAACTGTCCCAGTAAATTCCGGCGCCGCCACGAATCACCGTCTTGCCGCTCTTGCCGGGACTCCACGCGAATCCCACGACCGGTTGAAATTCCTTCACGTTGTTGGCGGTGGGCGAGAGATCCGTGCCCAGGATCGGCGAAAGATATCCAGGCTTGGCAAGATCGCCGTTGAACAATCCCACTTGCGCGTTCCAGGCCAGTCCGTAATTGAACGTGAGGTTCGGACGGAATTTCCACTGATCCTGCACGTACGCGCGATATTGACTCTGGCCTTTGTGATCCGAGTAGTTGTAGGGAGCCGGCGTGGAAACCGCGCCGACACCGACGCCCGAGAAAATCGAGCTTGAGAGGCTCAGAACGGGCAGCTTCAGCACGTCCGAGTCGCTGGTGAGAACGCTGGGCATTCCTGGGAACAGGGCCGACGCGCCCACAGCCTTAATGTACGTCGGTGAGAATGCCGCGGTACAAAGCGGCGTGCAGAATCCCCAAAGTCCCGCGGAGATCACGCGGTTGATATCGCCGCCGATCTTCACGCGATGGTTGCGAATCTGCCAGTTCAACGAATCGGTGAATTCATAACGGCGCGAGTTGCGTGCTTGCGGCGCGTTGAAATTCGGTCCGGTGGCCGGAAAGTTCGACCCGTTGAAGAAATACACATTCGGCAGGCTGCCGGCTACGCAAGGACTGTTGCAATCCCCGCTAACTGATTGATTATTATGGTTGTTCCAATAATTAAATTGAAAGCGGGCATCGTTGACAATCTGGGGCGTTAGGGTAGAGGTAACCCCCATGATGCTTTGATCGGCCCAGTTTGTGTTGTGCGCCCAATTCGACGGATCGCCGAACTCGAGTGATTGCCCGAATCCCGCGTTGCCGTCGTGCGAATAGCGTATGAACGCGTTGTGCTTGTCGTTGATGTGATAATCCACGCGCAAGCTGAAAAGATCCTGGTGATACGGCGATCCGTAAGTGCCGGCGAGATTGATGAACGCCGGGTCGGTCGATTGCACCGAAACCGCCTGGACTTGATTCTGATACTCGTACGACGTGAAGAAGAACAGCTTGTCTTTCTTCAGCGGTCCGCCGAGGGAGAAGCCGGGATTCCGGCGCGCAAAAAACGGATTGTTTCCGCCGGGAATCGTGAGGCGCTGTAAATACGGATACGCCGCCATGTTGTGATCGCGGAAATAGAAGAATCCCGAGCCGTGATACTGGTTGCTGCCCGAGCGCGTCACCACGTTGATGGCGCCGCCGGCCGCGACCGGCGTGGAAATATCGAAATTCACGGTGGACGTTTGGAATTCCTGCACCGTTTCGGTGGAGAAATTCATGGACGTCATGCCGCCGCCCACGTCGATGGAGTCCGACGTGTTGCCGCCGTCGATCGTCATCGTGGTGCGATTGCCCGCGCCCAGCACGCTGACCGTGAAGAGCACGTTGAACTGCGCCACGGTGCCGGTGCCGATGGTCACGCCGGGTTCAAGCTTGGCCAATTGCTGGAACGAGCGTCCGTTCATCGGCAGATCTTCGATGGTTTCATGTTGCACTACGCCCTGGATCACGTTGGTGTCGTAATTCATCTGCGCACCGGCGGCTTCTACCGTCACGGTGTCTTTGGTGGTGCCGATCTTCATCTGAAAGTCAACGCGCGTGGAGCTGCCGACGTCCACCGTCGCCGCGCGCTCGCGCGTGGAAAAGCCGGTGGCTTCCACCTGCACGCCATACGTGCCGGGAAGCAAGCTCACCATTGAGTACGAGCCATTCGCCGCGCTCGTAGTGTCACGCGACACGCCCGTGTCCCGATTCGTGACGACGACTTTTGCGTTGGGAATCACCGCGCCTTGCGCGTCGGTCACGGTGCCGGAAATACTTCCCGTGGCTTGCGCCCCCAGAGCCGCCGCGCACGCGACAACGCAAACCAAGACGCCTACATAACGCCATGCTGACATGGAGCCTCCTCTATACAACTGTTCAGTTGTGGTCCACAGCCTCATCTCGCAAATTGCTAACCGCTCGCCAGCCTTGCTATCACGCATGAGAGTGAACTGAGGTGAAAACAGAGTCAAGAACAAAGGCGCGGCATTTGGATAATGTCTGTTTGGTGTGAATATACACTTAACAGGGTTAAGTGAACGTTGTTCGAGTAGACTGTCGATATGCGGGGCTTGCAAATTTGGCGGATGGCTTTTCGCGCAGCCCAGCCATTGGGCCGGCGATTGCTATGGATTTGCCGCCAACTTTGGCACGAAATCACCGGATCGCTCTTTCTGGTGATGTCGCTTTCCGCCCTTCCTTCGCTCATAAAACACTGGCGCACGCAGGAATACGGATACGCCGCGCTCGCCGCGACGTTCATGCTCACGATGGTGTACTTCGGCGTCACCGCATTCATGCGCGCGCGGCGAATCCATCGCCAGGGAGCGCCCTCATGAGCAGTCACTCGCCGGAAGCCGCGGAAAAAATCGGACAGCCCGGCGAATTTCCTTTCACGCGCGGCATCCACCCGGAAATGTATCGCAGCAAACTCTGGACCATGCGGCAATACGCCGGCTTCGGCACGGCCGAGGAATCGAACCGTCGCTACCGTTACCTAATCTCGCAGGGACAAAAAGGACTCTCCGTCGCTTTCGACTTGCCCACGCAAATCGGCATGGACTCCGATTCCACGCTTGCCGCGGGCGAAGTCGGTAAAGTCGGCGTGGCCATCGATTCGCTCGACGACATGGAGACGCTTTTTTCCGGCATTCGCTTGCAAGACGTGACGACCTCGATGACCATCAACGCGACGGCGGCGATCCTGCTCTGCCTCTACGTCGCGACGGCGAAGCGGCAAGGCGCGGACTTGCGCAAAATCTCCGGCACCGTGCAGAACGACATATTGAAGGAGTACATCGCGCGCGGAACTTACATTTATCCGGTCGCGCCGGCGATGCGCTTGGTCACGGATTTGTTCGCGTGGTGTCAAACGGACTTGCCCGCGTGGAACACAATTTCCATCAGCGGCTATCACATTCGCGAAGCGGGATCCACGGCGGTGCAGGAAGTTGCGTTTACGCTCGCCGATGCAATCGCCTACGTGGAAGCGGCTCTCAAGGCCGGTCTCGACATCGACGATCTTGGTCCGCGCCTTTCGTTTTTCTTCAACGCCCATAGTCATCTGCTGGAAGAAGTCGCGAAATATCGCGCCGCGCGGCGATTGTGGGCGCGCATCATGCGCGACCGCTTCCAAGCGCGCAATCCGCGCTCGCAAATGTTGCGCTTCCACACGCAGACCGCCGGATCGACGCTCACCGCGCAGCAACCGAACGTGAATTTGGTGCGCACGGCGATCGAAGCGCTGGCGGCGGTGCTCGGCGGCACGCAATCGTTGCACACGAACTCGCGCGACGAAGCGCTGGGGCTTCCGACCGAGGAATCCGCCTTGCTCGCCCTGCGCACCCAGCAGATTATCGCGTCGGAGACGGGCGTCGCGAATACGGTGGATCCTTTGGGCGGCTCGTATTACATCGAATCGTTGACCGACAAGATTGAAACGGAAGCCGAAGAATACATCGCGCGCATCGACGCGCGCGGCGGCATGATCCGCGCGATCGAACAGGGATTCGTGCAGTCGGAAGTGCAGAACGCCGCGTACGAATTTCAGAGACAAGTAGAATCGGGCGAGCGCGTCGTGGTGGGCGTGAACCGTTTTCAATCGGAGGAAGCGCCCATGCCCGTGTTGCGCGTCGACCCGCAACTGGAGCGCGATCAAGTGGAACGCGTGCGCGCGGTGCGCGCGCGTCGCGACGCGGCGGCCGCGGCGGTGGCGGTGGCCGAGGTGGAGAGATCGGCGCGCGAGGGAGATAATCTGATGCCGCGAATTCTTGCGGCCGTGGAAGCGCACGCCACGGTCGGGGAAATCTCCGATGCCATGCGGAGAGTTTTTGGCGAGTATCGCGAAAGCGTCGTCGTGTAGAAGGACAGCAGAATTCAAGTGCGCGAGAGGATGACGAGTGTTAAATCATCTTCGTCCCGCTGATCAAGACTCCTAGAATTTTGGGCGCGATCTACGATGGTCGTTGCTATGACCGCTGGATCCCATCCGACTGTGGGGCCTAGGCCCCGAATGTATCCTTCCGGCTCGGGATCGCCAGCGGCAGAAACCCCATCCGTATAGATGACCATTCGGTCGCCTTCATCAAACACAATCTCCGCCTCCGCGTCCTCGAACGTTTGGCCGAGATCGTGCCCGAGATATGTCCCAGTAACACATAGTTTTTCAATAGTGCCATCTGCCCTACACAACAGCGGTGGTACTTGGCCCGCGTAGAAGTACCGCAGTTTTCTCCCTTGAATGTCAATGCTCCCACAGAACAGCTCTACGTTTGTGGGAATACGAATAAGCTCGGCGTGAACCCTCCTGGCCGCTATCGCTGGAGACTCACCGCGCTTCATCGCCGTGCGGATGATCTGCTGAACACCGTGCGCCGTTACTGCTGCACCCATGCCCTTTCCCGTGATGTCTGCGACCGCGATCGCAAACCCGCCATTTTCCATGTCGAACCAGTCGTAGAAGTCACCGGACACGAGGCGACAGGGGACAAACCTGGCTATCGCCTGAAGGCCTTCCCGACTGATGCTCGGACTTGGTAGCAACTTCAGTTGAATTTCGCTGGCTTTACGCAACTCCAGTCGATGCCACGCCGCATCAATAAACTCTACAAACGAAAGCGTCGCTTCCACGACGGTGGGCCCCGTACAGAGGCGACCAACAAACTCCTCGCGAATCTGATGCGGGATTCCGCCGAGACCAGCTGTCGAAAACAGCAGTGGTCCGCTGCGGTCCGGGAGATGTTCTATTTGGGCCAGCGCATGGTACCCGCTACCCGCACGTACCTCGGTGGCAATTGCCGCGTAGTTGGGCTCGGCGATCCCAAGATTCTTGAAAGCAGTCCTGAAGGAATCGCTTTGGGCATAGCTAACACAAATGATCTTCGAATCACCACATATCTGTTTGATGGTGTCAGCCGTCGGCATCGGTCGAATCATCGTCGGACCGATCCAATCCGCTAGTTGCTCGACTGCTGTTTTGGAATCATACGCAGCGATATCGCGGCGCACCTTCAGTGTCTCGCCATGGTTTTGGCACTCTGCCTCGATCACCGAGTCAATCTCCGGAAAAGGTTGCTTGGCCCGGGCGATGCAAACAAGAGCGTCTTTCTTGCTCGACAGTGCTCGGCGCAGCTCCCGCTGGAGGAATCTGTGGTCGGGCTGGGCCATCGCCTCGTACACAGCTTGCGTGCGCGGAGGTCGATCGGAACGCTGTGGCACCCAAATCAACTTCTGGTCTGCCAGACAGTCGAGTAGCTGCGCTTTAATTCTGATCTCCGCGGGCTTCGGAAACCCAACAAGGAAAGCGATCCTCACTGAGCACGTCCTTAGCGGTCGAGCGCGTCGAGCACGTCGCCCAACCGCACGGTTAAGGATCGCAGCTCCGCAATCGACATGTTTTGGATGAGTGCCGCCGCAACAACCCGCACCTGGGGTGCCGACCGGCTCACTGTTGCGGTCGGACGTTGGGCCACTGCGGGCCTCAAGGAAGGCCTAGCTTTGGCCAGGATCTGGGCTTCGACCTTGGCTGCCGAGATTCCAGCAGTATCCAGCGCCCGCCGCAACTCCGTCCGAATGGCCCGGCTCCTGAAGGCATTCCAAGGCTGGGTCAGTCCTTCAGTCTTGACAGCGTCATAAAAGCGAACCCACCACTGCGACTCGCTAAACGGTTGCTTCAACCGCTCTCGTTGTCCCTCGTCCGCAAGTGAGTCGACGTATGTCTTGGCTATTTCCAGGTGGCGCTCACCGGTCATCGACGGAATCTGTACCCAGGGCTCTCCAGGACCTTGTGAACCGGGCGTAGTTACCTCTGTGTTGCCATTCTCCCGATTCACAAACAGTTTGTAGAGGCTCGCCGGGCTAGTAAACGTCTTCCATACGGCGGGGTCGTAATACATCTCATGGGCTTCGTTGGCCTGCGATGCTGGCCTGATAGTCAAGGCCGGTGTAGGTGAACTTCCTTTGACACCGTACTCGCAGTCCATACCACGGCGACCGACGACTTCGACCTCGGGTACATGCTTGCAAATGAACGCGCGCAAGTTGAGGCAGTCGTAGTCTTCCGGCTCGAAGCCAGGAAATGCAAGGTTGATGGAAGATCGCAAGTGCGTTCCCAAGGCGCGCCCTGCGGAACGGACACTCTGCTCAATGAAAGCTTGAATTGATTCAGGGGGGTACTGCATTGTTCGCCTCGTTTCTCTTAGATGAAAATGATGGGAGCCCTGCTTATGGGCTCCCGGATCTATTTCATCGCGATGAGAATTTTGTGTCTGTCGAGGCGAGTAACAGCAAGTAATACTTTTGCTTCGGGATCCAGGGTGACACTTCCGGAGATCCCTCCTCCCGGCTTGTCCGTCCGAGGCCTTCGAAGCCTCGGTAGAGCCGATAGAGTTGGCCTTAACGCCTACGGACGAGCTAACGCACCAACTCCTCAACAGTGATATTCTCTTTAGGCGGGTCGGTTGTCAACAGATTTTTCGAAAATATTTTTTCGCCTCGAGTCGGCTTCATTCTTGGACGCCCCCAAATCCAAGGAACAAAAGGGCAAGCGATCGAATTGCGGCTAGTTCCGGACTGGGCGTTAGTACTAGATTACTAGAGATCGACACCCCAACATATTGGGCCAGTCATGAAGCGAGCCATGTCGGAGAATGCTACCGGATTCTCACTGCTTGTACACGACCCCATTCTTCATCACGAACTTCACTTTCCTGAGAGCAGAAATATCCTGCACCGGATTTCCCTCCACCGCGATCAAGTCCGCGAGCATTCCTTGCTTCACCACGCCAATGTCCATGTGCAGCACTTGACCCGCCACCGACGTCGCCGACTTCAACGCCGCCACCGCCGGCATTCCGTACTGCACCATCAGCTCGATTTCCCGCGCATTCTCACCGTGCGTGAACACGCCCACGTCGGAGCCGCTCAGGATCGTCACACCGGCATCGAGCGCTTGCTTGAAGGTGGCGCGCTTGCGCTGAATTCCCTGCGGCTCCGGCTGCTCGCCTTTGCGCCATCCGGCGTATTGCGACGTCGCGTCGCCCGCCGCGAGCGTGGGACACAACGCCACGTGATGTTCCACCATCAGTTTGAATACTTCCGGCGTGCCTTGATCGCCGTGTTCGATCGTGTCGACGCCCGCCAATGCCGCCCGGCGCATGCCTTCGGGCGTCGCGGTGTGAACCGCCACCGGAACGTTTGCGCTGTGCGCCGTTTCCACCGCCAACTTCATTTCCTCGAGTGAAAACGTGGGATGCGCGCCCGGCGCGGGACCCCATCGGTAGTCGCCGTACAGTTTGATCCAATCCGCGCCGTGACCAATTTGATCGCGCACCGTGCGAATCAAGCTATCGACCCCATCCGCCTCTTCGGCGCCCTGCGGCACGTGCCATTCGAGCGCAAAACCCTTGGGCGCGTAGCTTCCTGTCGCAACGATCGCGCGGGTGGAGGCGAGCACGCGTGGTCCCGGAATGATTCCTTGCGCGACCGCTTGCTTCAACTCGACGTCCGCGTATCCCGCGCCTTCGGTACCGAGATCGCGCACCGTGGTGAATCCCGCCATCAGCGTATTGCGCAGATGATTGGTGGCGCGCGCCACGCGCAGCCCCAGCGATTCGTGCGCCACTTGATCGTTCCACGGGGTTTCGTTGTACGGATGCAACAGAATGTGCGAATGCCCTTCGACCATGCCGGGCATCAGCGTCGTGCCGGGCAGTTCGATCACTTTCGCGCCGGTTGCGTCGATCGACGCCGCGGGACCCGCCGCGTCAATGCGTCCACCGCGCACGCGCACGGCCCAGCCCTCTTGCATCGACTCGCCGTCGAAAACGCGCGCGGGCTTCAGCACCGTCGGCGGTTCGTCGGCGGAATCGCGATTACCGCGACCGCCGCGTTGCGCGGTCACGGAAGCAACCGCAAGGAAAATGGCTAGGTAGAATCGCATCCGGCCATTATAGGGCGGCGCGTCTATTGATGCCACACGTAGTAAAGGTACCTGGACGGACAGTGGTCCGCGAGATCCGCAAGGTTTCCCGGTATCTCTTGCGACGATGGTGGAACATTTCCAGGCTTGAACCATTGCAGGGAATCCTCAACGGTCTTCTGGATGGCGGTAAAGCTGGTGAGCTGAAGGTCGTGCCCGAGCGCGCGCGACAGCGTCAACAAGGTGCCTGATATGGAGTCTTGCAGCTCTCGCGTACCAACATGTCTGGCCGGCGGATATTGAACATAGGGAAGCAAGGGCGGGACTCCCGGCGGTACGTGCGCGACCAGGTCGTTTCCGTCGACGTAGCGATACCAATGGTCCTTCACGTTGGTGCGCACAATCTGATTGAACTCTGGGTTGCCTGTAAACGGGCAGCCGAACGTGTAGAGCGAGAGATTGGGATCGCTCGCCAAACTCGCGGCGGCCACATTGGCCAAAGCGCCTCCGAGACTATGTCCCGTGATTGAGACTTCAGCGGTGGGATGATCTTGGCGGAACTTCGCGACCGCCGCGCTCACCTCGGGCCAGATGCGTTCCAATCCACTCTTGAAACCGCGATGCACTCTCGGCCCGGTGAGCATCGCGCCGTTATTCCACCTGACCGGATCGATGTCCAGATCCGTCGGCAGATCGCTCGGATCGCCCTTCTCCGTGCCGCGGAACGAAAGGATCGCCCAGTCGTCGCGCTTCGCGAAGAATGCTTGGGTGCCGCCCTTGTGCTCCGCTGTGACGAATCCATGTTCGTCGCGCCAATCGCCGAATGTTTGGAAATCGGTGAAACCGCCGCGGACGAATTGCGACTGCAATTCAGCGTCGCTGTAAAACTGACATGTTGGGCCGGCGTTTTCGTCGCGGTGGCAGCCGTACGCGAGAATCGCGGCATCCACCAACCAGTGAGCCTTCTGTTCGGGCGGATCGCTCGGCTTCAATTGCGGTCCATTGAAATAGACATAGCCGTTCGGCGGAAAGAACAAATCCGCCCACTTCGGTTTCGCCACGTTGTCAGGCGGTTGCTGCGACTCAGCCTTCTCCTGGCTACCGCGTCCACACGCGGCAACAACCGGCAAAACCGCGGCCAGCAACAACGCGGCGCACAATCTCGACTTCATCGGCGGGCCTCCCACGTCCCGGTTAGGCATGGCGGGTTCACCACAAAGCACACAGAGAAAACACAGAGGGCACGGAGTTGGTTCACCTTGGCTTGAACCTCTCTGTGTCCTCTGTGTTCTCTTTGTTCTCTGTGTTTACCTGCCATGTTACAGGGAGATCATCCCTTCACGATTTGCATTGCTTCCGGATCCCACTGGATCGCCTTGTTGTCGAAATAACTCATGTTCGTCAACAGCGCGGGACCTGCGGCGCGGAAACCGAACGTGGCGTCCTCCACCGGCTGCTTGCGGGTGCGCACGCACGCGATGAAATTGCGCAAGTGGTGTTGACTGTCGTTGTAATTGCCGGGTGCGGCGTGGGTGTCCTCGTGCGACGCGTTCATTTCCGGATCGCGCTCCGGATATTTCGCGTGATACTCCTTCAGGAACTCCGCTTGCGTCGCCTTCGTGAACGTGCCGATCGTGTATCCCGGCTCGCGATCCTTGGCGCGCTTCGCCACAATCACGCGATTGCCGTCGATGATCAGCGATCCTTCGCTGCCCACGAAACGGAAGTTGGAACTTTCACCCGCGCCGTCCGCGAAATTCACTTTCAGCGCGAGATTGAACGCGGGACACGTGGCGGTCTTGGGATAATCGTACAAACCCATCATCACGTCGGGAACGTCGCGGCCATCGTGCCAGAAGCGCAGGCCGCCGGTGGCCATCACGCGCGTGGGACCGTGCGATCCCAACACGAAATGCACGCCCGAGAAAAGATGCACGAACAAATCGCCGGGAACGCCGGTGCCGTAATCGCGATAGTTGCGCCAGCGGAACAAACGGATCGGCTCGAAGGGACGTTTCGGCGCGCGCCCCAGGAAACGATCCCAGTCGATCGTTTGTGGCGACGCGTCGGGCGGCAGCGAGTATTGCCACGCGCCGATCGCCGAGTTGCGATCCCAAAACGCTTCCACCATGTTCACTTCACCGATGGCGCCCGCGGCGACCAGATCGCGCGCCTTCGCGTAGACAATGGAACTGACGCGCTGGCTTCCCACTTGAAATATGCGTCCGGTCTTGCGCGCCGCCTCCGCGACTTTCAATCCTTCGTCCACTTGCTGGACCATGGGCTTTTCGCAATACACGTCTTTGCCGGCGTTCATCGCGTCGATCGACACCGTGGCGTGCCAGTGATCGGGCGTGCCGACGATCACCGCGTCGATATCGGGACGCGCCAGCAATTCGCGATAGTCGCGCGTGGAGAAAAGCTTGTGCGTATCGCTGCCCCACACTTCTTGCGCGCGATCGCGGCGTCCATCGTAGATGTCGGCGACCGCCACCATCTCGACGCCCGGCGTTCGCAGCACGGAATTGATGTCGCCCGATCCCTGGCCGCCCGCGCCGATCAGCGCCACGCGCACACGATCGTTGGCGGAAATCTTGGTGTCGGGCGCTTGGCCGTTTTGCGCCGTTTCCGGATCGTACGCGATTCCATCGGCCATGATTGCCGGCGGCACGAGCGATCCGGCCGCGGCCATTTGTACGAATTCACGTCGTGATTGCATTGAGTACTCCCTTACTGAACTTGAGGGCCTCGAACAGAAGTCCCACTTGATAATAGGACTATCCAATTAAACGGGGAAGTGGTAACTTGAGCTCAAGCCGGCACTGGGAAAGGTTTCCGCCGGCGCTTAGCGGAGGGTCCGGTGAAAAAGCTGTTTGTGGGCAATTTGCCGTTTACCGTTACCGAAGAACGTGTTCGAGAGCTTTTCACGGAATTCGGTGAAATTCAAAGTGTGACCATTCCCACCGACCGGGAAACCGGTAAGTCTCGTGGATTCGCGTTCGTGGAAATGACCAATGACGATGACGCAGAGAAAGCAATCGCGGGTGTGAACGGGAAGCGCGAAGGCGGTCGCGCGCTGAACGTGAACGAAGCTCGTCCGAAGGAAGCCGGCGGCGGCGGTGGCGGACACCGCGGCGGCGGACGCGGCGGTTACCGCTACTAAACTTCTCTGCACGATTCCTGCAACAACCTGCGCGTGGTGGGCGCTCCCGTGATTGGAGTGCCCGGATCGATCAAGCTGCCTCGGCGCGGCGCACGGAAACGCTGACGCGATATCCAAGCGACGCGAGAATCCGCACCAACAGGTCGGTTGATACGTGCTCCAGGTCTTCGTTGAGGATCGCGGTGACTCTGGTGCGCGAAGTTCCAGCCAAGGCGGCGATCGCAGCGTGTGTCAGTTTCCGGCTACGCGCGATGTCCTTCAGCTTTTTCACAAGGACATGCTGCAGTTGCCACTGCTCGGCCTCCACAGGTGACAACCCCAAGGCCAGCGCCAGCGATTCCGGTGTCTTCGAAACGATTGGTTTGATCTTAGACATCAAACAGGTACACGCTCCAATGTATCATTTTTGGGACACTGGTGACAGACTTCCCAAACAATGAGGATGAGGTGGAGAAGGCGATCGCGGATGTGAGCGGGAAGCGCGATCTCCTAAGGTATGCTGAAGGCCATGGGATGCTCAGCGGGAACTCTTTTGAGATGGATCACAGTGATTGCCTTGATCGTCCTGGGTGCGATCTTCGGCACGGCGTTGGCCGCAGATTCGCCGTTAACCGGTGCTTGGCAGTTGGATTCGGGGCAACTCGGCCAAGCGGGTCTTTACTTGTTCACTCCAACGCGATACAGCATGATGCTCGCTTCCACCGACCGGCCGGATATTACCGATACAAGCAAGGCGACCGCCGACGAATTGCGTGCGATGTGGGGGCCGCTATTGGCCAACTCCGGAACCTATGACGTCTCTGGCGACCTGATCACCATTCACCCATTAGTCTCCAAGATTCCGATAGTGATGAAATCCGGCGCCACCGAGGTCTATCGTTTTCACATCGAAGGAAAGACCTTGACGCTCAGGCAGGTGAAAAACGCGCGAGGTGTCGCCGTCGAGCAAGCCCCAACCTTCAAGTTCGTCCGCGTGGAGTGAAGATGGGCGGGTGTGGGTCGAGTTTGCTCGCTAGTTTTCGCTTGACATTCGCCCCATGCCCGCACTAGACTATCAGGTGGATAGCTAGGTTCCCGGCAAATCGAACTTCACGTTTTCTTCCGCAGTTTTAGATTTCATTCTGCTCTAGCGTCTCCGGCAATGTCGCAGTTAGAGGGACGCCCGAGGTCGAGTCAAATGCCCAAGACACAAACCAAGCGATGCCCGCGCTGCGGGCACGCGAAACCGCTCTCCGCCTTTTGGAAAAACCGCAGCCGCGCCGACGGCGTACAGCAATACTGCGCGTCCTGTTGGGGGATCGTCCGACAGCCGTATCGCGAGCGCCATCTTCAGTGGCGCCGCGACCGCCACTGGGAGTACAGAAGAAGAATCCGTCTGATCCTATGGGAAAGCGGCGGATGCGCCGTGTGCGGCATTCGCGATGCCGACGTGCTCGAGTTTCATCACGTCAAGCCGAAATTCCGCTGCGTCTCGCAAATGCACGAATACTCGTGGAAAAGAATCTTGAAGGAAATCGCCAAGTGCGAAATCCTCTGCTCAAATTGCCACAGGCGACGCACCTTGCGCGACAACTGGTGGTGTTAGCGGCGGATCACTCAGTGTGACGATTCAGCCCAGAAAAGCTGAATTGCTTGCGGGATTCTGGAGTGTTACGAGCGCCATGGGCGCAGGCGGCGAGAAGCGTTCGCCGTCATAGGCCGGCATTCGGTTCTTCCTCGATCATCTCAAGAACGAAGTGCGACGCCTGCTCGGGATGCGCAAGGCGCGGACTTGGGAAGCGTGCCGGGATCGCACCGCTCTCGGGAACAACTACGTAGACCTTCGTCCTTTCCGGCAGGTCAACCTTATCTTTCAACCGGATCTGGCCGTGCTCAACGAATCCCTCGAAAGTGGACTGGGCCATCGTGAACTCCCAAGGCCATCTTAGCATCACTCACGCCGGACGGATCACGCGGCAGCCCATTTTCGCAAACTCATCCTTCAGTTTTTGAAACGTCTCCGCGCCTTGATACGCGCCGACAATCGATCCGCCCGATCCCGCATAATGCGCCGACGCGCCGAGGCTGCGCGCCAGCTCGATCATGGCGACGTGGCGCGGGTCCAAATCCAAAATGCCGCGGCGCACTTCGAAATTCATGTCGATCAATTCGCTCAAGCGCGCATGATCGCCGGCCAAGATCGCCGCGCGTCCTTGTTCGGCATACGAAGCGAGGTCGAGCATCGCCTGGCGCACTTTCGGCTCGCCCGCTTCCCAACGCTGGCGAATATTCGAGTGCACGATTCCCGACGGCTCGCTGAGCGTCACGTCGTACGCCATGAAAAGCGGCGGCAACAACGATGGGTCGAGCGGAACATACTCGCCGTAACCGCGACTCTCGATCATGTGGCGATCGAAATTCATGAACACCAGCGTTTCGTACACTTGACACACGCGATCCTGCAATCCGCCGGCGATACCCAACTCCTCGCGCTCCACACTGAGCACCAAGTTCGGCTGAATATCGAGCGGAATCATCACGCCGTAGAATTGCATCAACGCGCGTAGCGTCGCGGCGATGATGGCGCTCGATCCCGCCATGCCCACTTGGCGGGGAATATTGGATTCGTAGCGCAAACTGAAGTTGCGGGCGTGCAAGGCGATCGCGTGCTTCCGGCAATACTCCCAAAACTTGCGGACCGTCGCTTTTACCAGCGGCAATCCGCCGAAGTATCCGTGCGACCGCACGTCGTTGCACAAGTCGTCGAGACTATTGAACGAGCAGCGATCCTGCGGCGCCAGCATGATCTCCAGTTCCGGCCACTCGTACAGCACCACCGACGCGCGGAAATTGCGCACCGGCAGCGCGATGGTCTTTCCGAAGTATCCGTCGGAAGGATTGCCCAATAATCCGGCGCGAGCGTAAGCGTGTGTGCGGATCAGTTCCACAGGTTGATCCTCAGAGCAGCCGCTTCACACGCTCGCGCAAGCGCGGTCCGAATTCGCGGTCGGCGAGCGCGAATTCGATGAAGGTTTCGAAATACGATTCGAAATTGCCGATGTCGTAGCGGCGTTCGCCTGGCGGCAAACGGAGCGCCAACAAGCGGCAGCCGTATTCGCGCAGCAGACGGATCGCGTCGGTCAATTGGATTTCGCCGTTCGCGCCCGGCTCGGTGCGGCGGATTGCTTCAAAGATGCGCGGCGGCAAGATGTAGCGTCCCGCGATCACCAGATTACTGGGCGCTTCGTTCACCGCGGGCTTCTCTACGAGATCGGCGATTTCAAAGAGCGCGCCGGCCGCCGATCCCTTCGGTTGGATCACGCCGTAATGACTCACCAGCTTGGGATCCACTTCTTCCACCGCGATGATGCACACGTTGCGATCGTTGTCCGCCGCTTCGATCATGCGGCGCACGCAGCTCGACGTGCTCATGCCGATGATGGAGTCGCCCAACGCCACGGCGATCGGCGCGTCGCCGGCGAAGCGTTCGGCGCAAAGAATGGCGTCGCCCAATCCGCGCTGCAGGCGCTGGCGCGTGTAGAAGAAATGCGTGGTGAAGCGCTCGAACTCCAGTTCCTCCAGCAAGTCTTCCTTGCCGGTTTCGCGCAGCAAGCGCATCAGTTGATGATCGAAGTCGAAATGATTTTCGATGGAGTGCTTGCCGCGCCCCGTGACGAACAGGATTTCTTCAATCCCCGCGGCGACCAGTTCCTCGACGACATATTGCACGATGGGCTTTTTTCCCACCGGCAACATTTCCTTGGGTTGCGACTTGGTGGCGGGCAACATGCGCGTGCCCATGCCGGCCACCGGCACCACAGCGGACGTGATCAACGATTTTCCTCCGGGAAAATCCTATCACGCCGAAAGGCCTCGCTTTGGGAGTGCGGCGGCGCACGTGCGCAAAAAGCGCCTTCCCTTTCCAACCGTGGCCGTGTTCCAATGAAATTCGTCCATCGAGGAGGACGCTTGGCCTACATACTGGCGCTTGATCAAGGAACCACCAGTTCGCGCGCGCTGTTGTTCGAAAAAGACGGCGGCATCGCGGCCGTGGCGCAAAAAGAATTCACGCAGCATTTTCCGCGCGCCGGATGGGTGGAGCACGATCCCGAGGAGATTTGGAGCTCGCAGATCGGCACCGTCGCCGAAGCGCTGGCGAAAGCTTCCGCCAAAGCGTCGGACGTCGCGGCGATCGGCATCACCAATCAACGCGAAACAACGATTGTGTGGGACCGCGCGACCGGGCGCCCCGTCTACAACGCGATTGTCTGGCAGGATCGCCGCACCGCGCAATTCTGCGATCAACTAAAAGCCGATGGACTCGCGGGATTCATTCAGGAACGCACCGGCCTGATGATCGACGCGTATTTTTCCGGCAGCAAAATCGCCTGGATTCTCGACAATGTCGCCGGCGCGCGCGAACAAGCCGAAGCCGGCAAACTCGCGTTCGGCACCGTCGACACGTGGCTCGTGTGGAAGCTCACAAGTGGTCGTGTGCATGTCACCGACGCCTCGAACGCGTCGCGCACCATGCTCTACAACATTCACAAGGGCGATTGGGACGACGAGATTCTGGCGCGCTTCCGCATTCCGCGCGCCATGCTGCCAAGCGTGAAATCCTCAAGCGAAGTGTACGGCACGGTGCAAGGATTCTCGCTCGATGGCGTGGCGGTCGCGGGAATGGCCGGCGATCAACAAGCGGCGCTTTTCGGACAAATGTGTCTGACGCCCGGCATGACCAAAAACACTTACGGCACCGGATGTTTTATGCTGCAACAGACCGGCGCCACGGCGGTGGCGTCGCGTAATCGTTTGCTGACAACGGTCGCGTGGAAAATCGGCGGTAAGACGGAATACGCGCTCGAAGGCAGCGTCTTCATCGGCGGCGCGGTGGTGCAATGGCTGCGCGACGGCCTCGGCATCATTCGCACGTCAAGCGACGTGGAGAAACTGGCGGCGGCGGTAGCCGACAACGGCGGCGTGTATCTTGTGCCCGCCTTCGCGGGACTCGGCGCGCCGCACTGGGATCCGTACGCGCGCGGCACGATCGTGGGAATCACGCGCGGCACGTCCGCGGGGCACATCGCGCGAGCGGCGCTCGAAGGAGTCGCGTATCAAGTGGCGGATTTGCTCGACGCCATGCGGCTCGATGCGGGAATCGATCTCGCGGAGTTGCGCGTCGATGGCGGCGCAGCCAACAACAATCTGTTGATGCAATTTCAAGCCGACTTGCTCGGTGTTCCAGTGGTAAGGCCCGCCGTGACGGAAACAACGGCGCTCGGCGCGGCATATCTGGCGGGCATTGCGGTGAAATTCTGGAGCGGCGCGAGCGAAGTGGCGTCGCAATGGCGCGTCGACCGCCGTTTCGAGCCGCAAATGCCGCGCGCGAGCGCGGGAGAATTGCGGCAACGTTGGCGCGACGCTTTGGAGCGATCGAAAGCGTGGGAGAAATAGAACTGAACGGTCGCGTGTCTTCCGTGTTCCCAGTGTTTTTTGTTCTTAGTCCGTGGACCGGCGAAGTTTGCACGCCTTCACGGTATTCGCCATCAACATCACGATGGTCAAGGGACCCACGCCGCCGGGCACGGGCGTGATCGCACCCGCCACCGCGCTGGCCGAGGGAAAATGCACGTCGCCGGCCCAGCGCATGCCTTTCGGCGCGGATGCATCGGGAATGCGCGACGTTCCTACGTCGATGACCACGGCGCCCGGCTTGATGTAGTCGCCGGTGATCATTTCCGGCTTGCCGATCGCCGCGATCAAAATATCCGCTTCGCGCGCGACACTCGGGAGATCGCGCGTGCGCGAGTGGCAAATTGTGACCGTGGCATTTTCGTGCAGCAACAAGAGCGACACCGGTTTGCCGACAATGTCACTGCGCCCGACGACCACGGCGCGCGCGCCGGCGATCGGCGTGCCGCTACGCTTGAGGATTTCGATGATGCCAACGGGCGTGCAGGAGACAAGTCCCGGGCGCTGCGTTGCAAGATTGCCGATGTTCACGGGATGAAATCCGTCGACGTCTTTCGCGGGATCGACGGCCAAGAGTACGCGCTTCGAATCCACTTGCGGAAACAATGGGAGCTGCACCAAAATTCCGTCGACGCGATTGTCGGCATTCAAGCGCGCCACAATTTCCAGCAAATCGTCGGTCGTGGCATCTTGCGGCGGCGTGATCGTTTCACTGCGGATTCCCAGCGTCTCGCACATCCGCATTTTGTTGCGGACGTAGAGGGCGCTGGCCGGATCGGGTCCCGCGAGAATCACGGTCAAGCCGGGCTGGATGCCGCGCGCGCGCAGCGCGTCTACTTCGGCCGCGACTTCGCGCTGAATGCCGGCGGCGATCGGCTTACCTTCCAGAATTTTGGCCATTCAAGATTTTGGCAATCGGGAAAAGTTCTTAACCAGAAAATCATAGCACGGCGCACTTCAGGCCGATGGTAGTGTGGAAATGGTGCCTCCTCGCCTCCACTTTGCGCTGCTTCTGCACGCCCATCAGCCGCTCGGCAATTTCGATCACGTGATGGAGGAGTGCCATCGCCTTTCCTATCTACCGTTCCTCGAGTTGCTCGCCGAGCATCCCCGCGTCCATCTCTCGATCCACTATTCGGGATCGCTGCTGGAATGGATTCACGCCCATCATCCGGAATATTTCGAATTGCTGCGAACGCTGGTGCGCCGCGGGCAAGTGGAATTGCTGGGCGGCGGATACTATGAGCCGATTCTGGTTTCGATTCCCGATCGCGACAAGCACGCGCAACTGCTCAAGCTTTCCGATTATCTCGAAACGCATTTGGGACGCCGTCCGCGCGGCATTTGGCTCACCGAGCGGATCTGGGAGCCGGCGCTGCCGCAAGCGCTGGAGCGCGCGGGCATCACGTTCACGCTCACCGACGATACGCATTTCCTGAACGCCGGCCTCGAGCCGGATCAACTCTACGGCGACTACCTGACGGAATCGAACGGCGCGGCGGTGCGCATTGTTCCGGGACTGAAGGAACTGCGTTACTTGATTCCGTTCCACGCCGTCGATGAAACGATCGACTTCTTGCGTCAGGCCGCGGAGAAACATCCCGGTGGTCTTGCGGCGATGGGCGACGATCTCGAAAAATTCGGCGTCTGGCCGGAAACGCACAAGCACGTCTACGGAACCGGGTGGCTGAGGGATTTCTTCACCGCCATCGAGAAGGAATCGGAGTGGTTGCAGCCGGTTTGCGTCTCGGAATATCTGGAAAGTCACGCGCCGCTGGGACGCGTCTATCTGCCCACGGCGTCGTATCAGGAAATGATGGAGTGGGCGCTGCCGGAAGCGGCGGAAGAAGCGTTTGAACGTGCGCGGCACCGTTTGGAAAAGCTGGAAAAGGAGGAAGGGAACGCCGACCTCTCGCGATTTCTGCGCGGCGGATTGTGGACCAACTTCTTCCACAAGTATTCCGAAGCGAACCACCTTCACAAGCGAATGCTGTGGGCCAGCCGCCGTTTTCCCGACGGCCGCCGCGCGGATGATCCGGCGCTGCACCGCGACGACGCCGCGTACAACGCATTGCTCGCCGGTCAATGCAACGATGCCTATTGGCATGGCGTCTTCGGTGGATTGTACGCGCCGCATTTGCGTCACGCGCTGTATTCGAATTTGGTGAAGGCCTCGCGGCCCGCGCCGAATGCCGCGCCGTCGCCCGAGCCGCTTGTCCATCACGCCGATTTCGATTTGGACGGGCTGCCGGAAACGGTGCTCGATTCCGATCAACTTTTTGCCGTGATCGATGGCGGCGACGGCGCGACCGTCCCCGAGATCGATTACAAGCCGGGCGCGGTGAACGTGGTGAACTCGCTGATGCGGAGGCCCGAAAGTTATCACAAGAAATTGCGCGCGGGCGCGGGATCGCCGGTGATTCCCGAGAGTGGATCGATCCACGAACGCGTGCGCGCGAAGGAAGAAGGACTCGAGCGCCTGCTGATTTACGACCATTACGAGCGCTCATGTTTCCGCACGTATTTATTCGGCGCGGCGAAAACGCTGGCCGACTTCGCCAATCTCAGCCTGGACGAAGATCGCGCGGCCGCGGCGGGCCCATGGCATGCCGATGGCTTGGTGTACTCGCACGAATCGCTGCGCAAAGCGTTTGTGATGAACGGTCCGTCTCTGAGTTGCGCGCTCTCCGCGCGCGACGTGCCGGCGCGCATGGGCGTGGAGTTGGTTTTCAATTTCATGGCCCCCGACGCGCACGATCGCTATTTCGAATCGCAAGGACTTCGCCAGCCGCTGCGTTGGCAAGGTGAAATCACGCACGAGGCCGAGTTGTGGCTGCGCGATTGGTACTTGGGCGTGTCGATCCACGTGACCACCGAGCCTGCGGCCACGTGGTGGATCACGCCGATCTACACGGTGTCACAGTCGGAAGACGGTTTCGAGAAGATCTACCAGGGATCGATGATTCTTGCGTGGTGGAGCCTGGAGGGCAAGCCGTTCGAAGGCCGTGTCACAGTCGAATTAGCACGCACTCAAGAGTGATTTAGCCACCGAGACACGGAGCACACCGAGAAGACAAGTCTGGGTGTTGCTTTCCCGGCGCCCGCGGTGTCTCGGTGGTTAATGAAACTCTCGTTCCAGTTTTCGCCGAAATCCCTCGCGACTTAATCCCAGCGCGGCGGCGGCGCGTCCCTTATTGTTCTGGTGCCGCGACATCGCCACCTGCATGAGAAGGCGCTCCACTTCGGCGAGATTCGGCAGGTGCTGCAAATCCTCGAGCGGAAGATCGCGCAAACGCAGCGGTCGCCCGGCGATTTGCCGCTTCCAGCGTTCGTAAAACAGCGAAACGTCGAGGGGCTTGCCGGCGACTTCCAGCCAAGTGGAAAAATCGCGGATCTCGGATGGCATGAAGGGTGTTTCTTTCTCGATGGCCATCACCGCCACATGATCGCCGGCGCATCCCAGGGCTCCGGCCAGACCCACGGCCTCTCCTGCGATGCACGTGAATCGCGCGCCGGCGTAGTGCCGAACGCCGCCCGGTTCCACCAGCAACGCTTCGAGCGACTGCCATGCGGCCACGCGGTCGGCCGGCGAAAACCCCACCGAGCGCAGCAAGTGGCGGCGATCGAAAATCAATCCGCGAACCGCGCCGCTTTCCAGCAGGGCGTGGTCCAACACCGCGGCCATCACTTTTTCGGGATCGTCCAACGATTCCAAAAGAACGCGAACTGCATGGGGTAAAGCTTGCACAGCAATCTCCTCGAAGACCCGGCTCAGTGCGTACTACTATAGCGGAAATCGCCAGGGCAATTCGGGATATCCTTTAACTAGCTCCACTCGACAAACGCCATGCCCAGCTATCGCTCGAACTCTCCCTTCGGATTCGGCTTCAACATCGGCATGACGCCGGGCGTCAAGATGCTGTTGATCGTGAACGCCGTGGCGTTTGTGGTGGGCGTGTTTTTGCCGCCGTTCAGTTACTGGTTCGGTTTGGTTCCCGCACTGGTGTTGCGCGGCGCGCTTTGGCAAATATTCACCTACCAGTTTTTGCACGCGGGCGTCGGACACATCCTCTTCAACATGCTCACGCTCTGGATGTTTGGCGTGGCGATTGAAGGCGCGTGGGGACAGCAGCGATTCTTGCGCTACTACCTGACGTGCGGCGCAGGTGCGGGCGTGTGCGTGGTGCTGGTCGCGCTGATTGCGCCGGCGCTTGGCGATCCGCAGGCGGTCACGGTGGGCGCGTCGGGCGCGATCTTCGGAGTGCTGCTGGCGTTCGGCATCATGTATCCGAATGCGCCGATTCTTTTGTTCCTGCTGTTCCCGGTGCCCGCGAAATGGGCCGTGGTGATTTTCGGCGCGATCGAATTGTTCGGATTCACGACAGGCGGCGGCAACGTGAGTCACGCGGCGCATCTGGGCGGCCTTCTGGTGGGCTATCTTTACTTGAAATACGGCGGATTCACTTCGTCGACCTACGGATACACGCGCGGCTATGGACGGCGCGGCGCTTTCGCGAAGATGTTTTCACCGGAAGAGTGGCGGATCGCCTACGACACCTGGCGCCGCCGCCGCTTGCGCAAGAAATTCGACGTCTACATGCGCAAGAACGACGACGATCGCGACGATACCATCCAGTGAAGACGCTCCGCCTCGCCGTGCTGCTGATGCTGGCCATCGCGCCGGTGTCCGCTCAACGCTGGACGCACGCGCAACTGGTCAAGATTCTCTCCGACAACAAAGGCGCCGTCGATTTGCTGAAGCGCGTGGACAGCGCGTACGGGAAACCGGTGGACGCCGGGCTGGTCAAGAACCTGGGACGCGACGCGGTCGCGGCGGTGGAGCAAGGCACGCCGATCATTCGCTTCGATTCGGCGCGGCCGGTGTCGCAGGAGTTGGTGGTCCGCGAATTGTGCCGTCTGCAATTGTTCGCGGAAGGCTGGCCGTCGATCCAAGTTCACGACCGCTCGGGCGGCTCCTTGCAGCGCCGCGCGCAATTCTTCCTCGACAACATTTGGGACGAGTTGCAGAATCGCCAGATCTATCCGCGCATGCGCGCCATCGGCTTCGATCCCTACGCGCAAGCGCGAACGCGCATCAAGGATTTTCTCTCGAGACCATCGTCCGCCGTACCCGTAAACGTGGAAGGCTTCACGGTGACGTACATGCACGTGGCGCTGATGGACGACGCCGCGCTGAAAGCCAAGATGGTCGCGTGGGTGCGCGATCGCCAGCAGTACGCGTGGGGAAAAGCCGAGGATTTGGACTGGGCGCTCACCGTCGGCGGCGACATCGCCGACGCCATCGAACACATCAAAGTGCCGGGACCCAGCGCGCTGCCCGACGCGTCGGTCGACGTGCTCTTGCGCGCGTCGGCGTTATTGAATCACGGCAAACCGGTGTTCGTGATCGAGAGTTGGAAGCCCGATTATTTCAAGAACGGCCGCAAGCTTCGCCTGGGCGTGATTCCCAGCGCGTGATCCACGCGCGTTACGCTTTCTTCAATTCAGGTATCGCACCGCCCGGCGCCATCGGCATATTGCGAAGACGCACGCCCGTGGCGTTGAAGATCGCGTTGGAGAGCGCCGGCGCTAATCCCACGATCGGCGTTTCGCCCGCGCCGGCCGACGCCAGGTCCTTGCGGTCGATCAACACCGTTTCGAGCACGGGAACATCCGAGAAGCGCGGCAAGCGATAACGCGAAAATCGCGGGTTCACGATTTTTCCGCCCGCAAAGTCGATGGCTTCGTAGAGCGCGCCGCCGATCCCTTGAATCACCGCGCCCTCGGTTTGATTCTTCAACTGGTCGGGATTGATGATCGCGCCGCATTCAAACGCCGTCACCACGCGCACGATTTTCACTTTCGCCGCCGCGCGATCGATGGCCACTTCCGCGCAGCACGCCACGTAGCTGCCTTTTTCGAATCCGCCGGCGATGCCGAAGCCGTGATCGGCGGCCGGTTTCGAATGTCCCCATCCGAATTTCTTGGCCGCCGTTTCGAAAACCGCGCGCAGGCGATCTTGTGATTCGCCGGCGGGCAAATTCTTCAGGCGAAACGCCAGCGGATCCATCTTCACCGACTCGGCCAACTCGTCCATGTGGACTTCGCGCGCAAAGTGATTCGCGGTGGCCGCGAGTCCTCGATACGACCCCGGCTTCAGCGGTGACGCCACGTTGTGAAACTGAATGTGCGTGTTCGGAAATGGATAGACCGGCGCGATCGCCGACGCGCCCGAGAGGTAATTGTGGAACTCCCACGCCGTGACCGTGCCGTCGGCGGCGACGCCGCTCGACACTTCGATCAATCCGGCGGGGCGGAAGTACGCCCAAGTCATTTCTTCCTCGCGCGTCCAAAAAACGCGCACCGGTTTGCCGGTTTGCTTGGCGAGCCGCGCGGCTTCGATGGCCGCTTCGCCGGTGTGTTTTCCGCCGTAGGCCGATCCCATGTCGGGCATGATCACGTGCACATGATCCTCGGGAATGCGGAAGGCCTGCGCTAGCTCCGACTTCACGCCGAAGGGCCGCTGCGTGCCGGTCCACACCGTGAGTTTGCCGTCGCTCGACCATTCGGCCAAAGCGCAGCGCGGTTCGAGCGGTGAATGCGCGATGTAGGCGACCGTGTAGCTGCGCTGCAGTTTTTCTTTCGCCGCGGCCAGGCCGTCCGTCATCGATCCCTTGTTGTTGTTGCCGCCGCCGTATCCACCGCCCCCGCCGCCGCCGTTGGCAGGCGCGTTCTTCAAATATTCAAAAACATCTTTGGACGATACTTTCGTCGAGACCGCATCGGCGGGAGTTTTCCACTCCGCTTTGATCGCCGCCAGCGCTTTCGACGCGATCCAATCGCTCGGCGCCGTCACGCCGCAGAAGTCACCGTCGCGCACCACGGTGACGCCCCGGATTTTCGCAGCTTCGCTGGTGTCGATCGAAACGGCCGCTGCGCCGAACGTCGCCGGCCGCAAGATTTTTCCGTACAACATGCCGGGGCGCTTCACATCGGGCGTGTACTCGTGCTTGCCGGTGACGATTTCGCGTCCGCCGACCTTCGGCGCGGGCTTGCCTTCCACTTTCCAAGCGGTCGCGGGTGTCGTGGGCACGTCGTCGGCGATTTGCTTGACCAGCTTTTGCCCCTTGGTCAACTGGCCGAAGCTGCGACTCCCCAGTTCGCCGGCGGAAACGCGTCCTTCTTCGGCGACCAAGTGGGTGCGATCGGCCTTCAATTGTTCGGCGGCGAGATCGAGGAGCATTTCGCGCGCCGCCGCGGCGGCCTTGCGGAGTCGCGGAGCCATGGTCGGCGTGGTTTGACTGCCGAACGTTCCGGCGTCGTAGGGAACCAGGTCGGTGTCGCCCATCACCATCTTGATTTGCGCCAGCGGTGCGTGCAATTCCTCGGCGACAACTTGCGCCAGCGAGGTGCGAATGCCCTGGCCGATTTCCACTTTGCCGGTGTAGACCGTCACCGCGCCGTCTTCGCCGATGTGCAACCATGCGCCGACGTCACGCGGCGCGGCATTTCCGCCGCCGCGACGTCCCGCGCCGGATTCACCCTGGGCCACGTTCTGTTGCGGGCGCTCTTGCGCCGTGCCCTTTCCGGCGACCAAAATCAAAATGCCGCCGGCGAACGATCCCATGAATCCGCGACGGCCAACGTCGAAGCGATAGGCAGAGTTGGTGTTGTGGAGCTCGTAACGTTCCGGCTCCAGGACGAGCGCGTCGTTTTCAAACTCGTTCATCGCGCACCTCCCGCCGCGCGAATCGCGGCCAAAATTTTGGGATGTGTTCCGCAGCGGCAAACATTGCCGTCCATGGCGCGGATGATTTCGGCGTCCGAGGGATGCGGATTGGTCTTCAGCAGCGCCACACTCGACATGATCATGCCGGAAATGCAGTAACCGCACTGCATCGCGCCGGCGTCGATGAAGGCTTGCTGCACGGGATGCAGCTTACCGGCGGACTCCAGGCCTTCGAGCGTAGTGATCGCATGTCCCGCCGCGACGCTGACGCGCGTGCTGCACGAGCGGATCGGCTTGCCGTCCAGGAGCACGGTACGCGCGCCGCACGCGCCTTCGCCGCAGCCGTACTTCGCGGCGGTCAGCCCGAGGTCGTCGCGCAAGACGGCGAGCAGACTGCATTGAGGATCGGTCTCGACGCGATGAGTCGCGCCGTTCACTCGCAATTCGATAGACATAGGCACCTCCGCGACATCAGAATACACCCAAAGCCATGGGCGGCACGAGCCACAGATGAACACCGATAAACGCAGATACGACGGTTAACCACAGAGGACACAGAGAATGTTCACCGGAGGGTGACTCTCTCCGTGCACTCTGTGTTTTTCTCTGTGTTCTTTGTGGTTAAGATGCGTGGGTTCGCTTGGCCGCCCGGCTCTCGGTCGAATATCCCTCTTTGCGACTTTTTGTTTCTTTGTTAATCTAATAGAACGTTGCCCAATAGATCAGAAGAGAGTTCAGGAGGCTAGTCATGGCAGGAAAGAACGTGGTTACATTGACCGATAGCAACTTCGACAGCGAGGTATTGAAGTCGAACGTGCCGGTGCTGGTGGATTTTTGGGCCGAATGGTGTGGCCCGTGCAAGATGCTCGGTCCCACGATCGACCAGTTGGCCGACGAGTACCAAGGCAAGGCCAAGATCGCCAAGCTGAACGTGGACGACGCCATGGCCACCGGGACCCGCTATAACATCCGCAGCATCCCGGCCCTGCTGGTCTTCCAGGGCGGCCAGGTGCGCGAGCAATTGATCGGCGCGCAGCCGAAGGCCACCATCGCCAAGGCGCTCGACAAGTACACGATCGCCGTGATGCCGTCGCCGGGCACGGCGGATCCGTCGGCCGGTAAAGTGGTCGCCTAAGTTTTCCCGCACAAGTTTCTGCTTCGAGCTCGCCGGGAGCGCCGCATCGCGTTCCCGGCTTTTTTGTTCACCGCCATAGGACTAGCATTCTATTGACAACTCCGTTTCGCCTTGTGCTAATGTTAAATTCGCCTTGGCAATAGATCGAGAGCGCGTCGAAAAGCCCCTGGTGATGTCGCTGGAAAGCGCTCTGGAGAGCGTGGACCAAGCCGAGGAAGAAGTGGTGCGTTTTGCCACGGAAGCGGGCTTCGGCGAAGAGGATTTGCAGAAGGTCGGCATGGCTGTGCGGGAATGCATGGTCAACGCCGTACTGCACGGGAATCAATACGATCCCGAGAAGCGCGCCGGTGTCCGCGTGGAGGTGGATGAACGCGGCGGCTTGGTGATCACCATCACCGACGAAGGCGCGGGATTCGAGTTGAACGAGGTGCCCGATCCGCTGGCCCAGGAGAATCTCCTGCGTCATTCCGGCCGCGGGATTTTTCTGATTCGCGCCTTCATGGACAATTTGCAGGTCCGGCGGCGCGCGCCGAGGGGAACCGAAGTTCGTATGGTAAAGTATCGTACGGAAGAAACTGACCAACCATCTTAGGAGGAGTCATCGTGTCGATCAAAGCATCAACCAGGCAAGTGGACGATGTAACCGTCGTGGATCTGAGCGGGCGAATCACTTTGGGCGAAGGCTCCACCGTGTTGCGCGACACCGTTCGGGAACTGCTCGGACGCGGGCAAAAGAAAATCCTGCTGAACTTGGGCGATGTCACCTACATCGACAGCTCCGGCATCGGTGAATTGGTCAGCGGCTTCACCACCGTGGCCAATCAGGGCGGCCAGTTGAAGCTCCTGAACCTCACCAAGAAGGTTCACGACCTGTTGCAGATCACCAAGCTGTACACGGTCTTTGAAGTTCACAACGAAGAGGCCTCGGCCATTCGCAGCTTCAGCTAGAAACCTCGGGCGGGACGAAATCTCTCCGCAGAAAACGAAAGGCAGGCCGCGAGGCCTGCCTTTGTTCTATCTCTGTTCCGAATCCTTTGGAAAAATGTCCGGAAGGACAACAGCCAACTGCCCGCCGAATCCCCCCAGACCGGCGAACGGTTGGCTGTCACCGTCCGAATACAGGAATGATCCTATCTAAAGAATCTTCCGTGCGCTATGGTGCGACGGATTCATTTTGCGTTAGTACCAAAGGGTTGAAGCGGATTGACTCTTTTGTTTTGTCACTTTAGCAGCGCAGCGGCATAGCGGGGCGCCGTGCCTTGATCCTCGTGCTTGAAGTAGACGTACAGGTCGCGCCCTTCGGCGCGCCATTTCTCGAAGCGCTCGCGCCACGCTTTCAATTCCTCCGCCGGATAGTCCACTTTTCGCAGACGAAAGTACGCGAACCCGGCGGTGATCTCGAGCGGCGCACGGCCGTCTTCCGTTTCCGCGATGCACAACGCGGCATTGTGGTCGTGCAGGCATTGATACGTCGCCGCGTCGAACCAACTTTGATGGCGAAACTCCACGGCCGCGCGCAGGGCTCGCGGAAGCGAGCTTAAAAAGTCGCCGAGCAGCGGAAGATCGGCTTTGAAGTTGGGTGGGAGTTGGAACAGCACGGGACCGAGGCGTTTCGCCTCCACCAGCGGCTGGACGCCTTGCAAAAACGCCGTGACCAAGTCGCCGGCGTTGCGCAAACGCATGATGTGGGTGATCTTTTGCGTGGCCTTCAGCGCGAACGTGAAGCCTTCAGGCGTCTGCGGAATCCACGGCTCCACGGTCTTGGCCGAGGGCAGGCGATAGAACGTGTAGTTGACTTCCACGGTGGAGAAGCGCGCGGCGTAGAATTCGAGCATCTTTTTGTCCGGGAATTTTTCCGGATAGAAGCTGCCCTTCCACTCCTTGTACGCGTATCCCGACGTTCCCACTCTGAGTTGTCCTTCACCCATCGCGTTCCCCGCCTCACTTTTGCCTTTTGATTTTTGCCTTTTGATTTTTGATTTCTTCCCCCGCCCCTACTCCACCCGGCAAATCTCCTCCAAAACCTTGTCCATAACGCTCGTGGCGCCCGGCGTCTGCATGTTGTGATTGTTCACCATGATCGAAAACACCAGGCGATGTCCGTGGCTCGCGTCCATATATCCCGAGAGCGCCGAGACGTGGCGAATGGTTCCGGTCTTGGCGCGAATCTTGCTCGCCGTGCATGAGCCCTTCAAGCGGCTGTTGAGCGATCCATCGACGGCAGCTTCCGGCAATGTGTCGAGCCAGGTTTCGCGATTCGGCGAGTGATCCATGTAGGTGAGCAGCCGCACGGTGGCGGCGGGTGCGACCAGGCCGGCGCGAGAGAGTCCGCAGCCGTCGAAAAACGCGAACTCCTCGGTGTTCAAGCCTGCTTTGCGGAGAAAGTCTTTTTCCGCGGCGAGTCCTGCAGCCACACTTCCCGGGATTTCGCTCGAGTCCGGCGTGGAACGCTCGCGACCCAACAGACGCAGCGTCATTTCCGCGTGCAGATTCTGGCTGACCTTGTTGATCACCTTGAGATCGTCGGCCAGCGGCCGCGATTCGAGCGTCGCGAGGACAAACGGCGATTCCGCGGATGTGGCAGGCGCGCTGGCCGCGGACGCCGCATCGACCGCCCGGCGATGGCGTGCTTTCGCGCCGCCCTTCACTGTGATTCCTCGCGCGATCAACGCGTCGCGCAAGTAACGCGCGGCGAGATCCGCGGGATCGTCCATCGCGAGCGTCTCTTGGATTGTCCCACGCACGTTGATCTGTCCCCAAACCTCGAAGACGCGGCTGCCCGGCTCACGATTCACAAAAACGCGCCGGCCGGCGGGGGCCGCCACGCTGCGCACGCGATTCTCGATGGTGAAGTAGCTGTCGAACGGATCCAAATGCGCGATCGCGGCGTCGCCGGGATTTTCGCCCGCCTCAAGGGTCAACGCGAGATTGTTGTCGTTGATCGTGAGTGCGGAAACCGGCGCTCCGTACGACCATAGCGTGTCGTCGACGGTCCAACCTTCGCCGTAGCGTTCGTAGACAAAGTACGTGTCGTCGCCGATGACGTCGCCGTTCACGGCGTGAATGCCTGACGCGGCCAGTTGATCGGCCAGCCTGTCGAGCGCCACCGTCGCGGCGCCGGAAAACTCGCTGCGCGTTTGAAACGGAAACACGCGCGGCGACAAGTTGGGATCGCCGCGGCCCACTAAGACTAAATCGCCGTCGATTTGACCGTTCGCGTTAGGAGGCCCAGCCGCTTCCACTGTGGTGCGTTCTTGAAACTTCGGCCCCAGCTTTTCGAGCGCCGCGGCTGTAGTGAAAAGTTTGGTATTCGACGCCGGCGCAAACAGGCGATGTTCGTTGCGCGCGTAGACCACGTGTCCGTCTTGCAAATCGACCACCAGCACGCCCCAGTGCGCGCGGGCCGCGCCGCCGTCATCGAGGAGTTTGTCGATCGCCGTCGCGAGCGCCGGAGATTCAGGCTTCGCGGCTTTCGCAGGCGCCGCCTTTTTCTTCTGCGCCGCGGAGGCGGCCAGCAACAAAAGAATCAACGCGGTAACGAAAACAAGCTGGCGGCGTGGCATCAAGCCTCCACTGTAACACTCTACTTCAGAGTCGGCGCAAGCCGCCGGTTGTGAGTCGTGCGCGCCGACGTCTTTTTCCGCACTTGACCTTTCTCCCACGCAGTGCATACTTGTAGTAATTCGTTCAGGCTTCGGACTAAGTATGGACAGCAGGCGTGGAAGTGGATATGCTACCCGCTGCTGGCCATTCTAGTTGTTGCGAGATGAAGGAAAGGAATCGTCATGAAATCGCGGTATTCAATGAGTTGGGCGGTGGGGGCGCTGGCCATGTGTATGCTGGCCGCGGTCGCTTGGGCGCAGGGGAGTCCGCGTGTAACGGGCGTCGACCCGGCCACGGTCAAGGTGGGGGCCAAGATCACCGTAAAGGGTGAGAACCTCACAAAGGATAACGTAGCCGCGGTCTTCGTCTCCAACAGCAGCGATGATTTTCCGGCCACCATCGTTGAACAAGCCGGCTCAAAGATTGTAGTGACGGTTCCGAAAGTAAAAGCCGGTGACTATAACATTTCGATACAGGTTAAGACGGATATTCTGATTCAGCCCATTCGCCTCACCGTTCAGGAGTAGGGCCGGAATGTCGCGCCGCCCATCTTGAATCTCGTCAATAAGCGTGTTGTACCTCCCGCCCCGCTTAACACCCTCTTTAGCTTAACGTGTTCACTTCCGCCGATAGACGGAGATCAAATCGAACGCCGGATCACGGACATACTCGGCTTCAATCAGCTTCAGGAGCGCCGCCGGATAGTAAGTGGCGTCGCCGGCGAAAAAGACCAGCGTGTCGAAATGCTTTTGCCGCCATGCTTCGACGTATCGCGGCTCGTCGGCACGCGCGAACGCCGCGCCAGGATCCCACCACACGGGAATATCGGAAGGCGGCGTCACGCCGAATGCCGCGTAGGCGAATTCCAGGCGCGGTCCGAAGAAAACTTTGCCGGAATTGTGTTGCATCAAGCGGTCGATACGCTCGACCGTCTCGCGTAATCGCGGACTCGCCAGCATTCCCGAGAAAAACTTGGGACCCGGTGACGACAGCGGGGCGCTCCATTCGAAAAAGCGATGCGGGCCAATCAAGCTGACGCGATAACGCGACGCGGCGATCGACATGTCCATGAAGGCGAGCGCGACGAGCGCTCCGGCGAAAACGCGAGCGACGTTTTGGCGCAGCGCGGTTTGTGCGGCGCTGGTCAGGGATTCATGAAGAAGCAAAACGCCCGCGCAAATCGCCAGCGGCCAATCGACGTCCTTGATGTCGCGATTCGTAAACATGGCGGCGGCGCTCATCAACGGCGCAGCGGCCAGCAGCAGCACAAACGTCCGTCGCCGGCTGTCGCGGAAAACCGGCCACCACATCGCGAACGGCGCCAGCAGCAGCGGGAACATGATTTCAGCGCGCAATGAATCGGCGGGCGGCCACGTCCATCCTTGCGCGATCGCCTGACTGCGTTCACGGAAAGCGGTCCAGTAACTCGCGAGCCCGGCGGCGGGATTGATGCCGTTGACCAACAAGAAAAGCGCGGCGACCGCCGCCGCGCCCGCGGTCAGCGCCAGCACGCGACGCTTGTTGTTTGCGGCAACCAACAGCGCCGCCGCGCCGATGGCGATCACCGGTCCCACGCCGTTCGGTTTCATCAACAAGGCCAGGGCCAGTGACGCGATGTAGGAAGAATGCGCCGCGCGATTATCGTTTTTCAGATACGCGAGACACGAGAGGAACACGACCGTCGCAACCACCGAGGTGATGCTGTTGTACCACCAATAGGAATACGTGACGACCGCGGCGAGTTGCACACTCAGCGCCGTGACCCACGCCACGGATCGTCCCACGTCGAGCGCGCGCATCAGAAGAAAAATCCACACGAACGTCATGGCGGAAAACAACGCGGTCGCCGCGAGAATGGCGTTCCATTCGACGCCGAAAATTTCAAACGCCCAGCGGACGCCCAGAAAAAATCCCGGCGGCAAGAAACACGGGAAATCGCGATACGCCGCTTGACCCGTAAACGCGCGATATCCGGAATCGACGAGAATACTCATGTCGAAGCCGCCGAATTGCCGGCTGCCGAAATGAAAAATCATCCCGGCCAGCGCGGCCGCGCCCGCGATCAACGACGCCACGGTAAACTCGCGGCGCCACACACGCGCGAATCCGCGGGCCAGCGGCGCGAGTCCCGGAAAAATCGCCGCCACCGAAAAAAACGCGATGAGAGCACCACCAAGAGTCCCGATCCAGAAACGCCATTCCTCAACCGGCAAGTCCCACGACGGATCGCTGCCGGGCTCGTAGCAAGCGGTCGAGCCGCCGAACGGATCGAGTCGATGATCGAAAATCTCGAGACAGCGATGCTTGCCTTCTTGCACGGTGCGGTCCAGGGTGACAATCGTCACCGCCACGAGAAGCACGACGACAATCGAGGCGATGGCCCGCGGCAAAAGGAATTTGAGAAGAGTACTTTCGATGGGACGAGTCTAGCATTTCTCTGCGTCTCTGCGTCTCTGCGGTGAAAAAACCCTTAACCCTATCGCTAAGGCTAGCGGTTTTTTCACCGCAGAGAACGCAGAGACGCAGAGAAAACCTATCGCTCCTATAACGAGATGCGATTGCCGAAATTCGTCGCGCGCTCCTAAGCTGTTTTACATGCCTCCTCATATCGACTCCGGGGACAATGCCTGGATGCTGGTCAGTTCGGCGCTGGTGCTGATGATGACCGGGCCGGGCTTGGCCCTTTTCTACGGCGGATTGGTGCGCAAGAAAAACGTTCTCGCCACCATGATGCAAAGTTTCGCGCTGATGGCCGTCGTCACGGTGCTGTGGGCCGTGTTCCTGTTCAGTTTGTGCTTCGCTTCCGGAAACGGCGTGATCGGCGGATTCGGAAATCTCTTCCTCAACGGCGTAAACGGCGCACCCGATCCCGACTACGCCGCGACGATTCCACTGCAGACCTACATGATTTATCAGTTGATGTTCGCGATCATCACGCCCGCCCTGATCTCGGGCGCGTTTGCCGAACGCATGAAGTTTTCGGCGATGCTGGTGTTCACGATTCTGTGGTCGGTGATCGTTTACGCGCCGATGGCGCACATGGTTTGGGGCAAAGGCGGATTGCTGAATGCGTCGCTCGGCGGAAAAATTCCCACGCTCGATTTCGCGGGCGGCACGGTGGTGCACATCACGTCCGGCGTGTCGGCGCTGGTGTGCGCGCTGTACATGGGCAAGCGCGTGGGCTTTCCGCGCACTCCGATGCAGCCGCATAGCGTGGTGTTGAGTTTTATCGGCGCGTGCCTGCTGTGGGTCGGTTGGTTTGGATTCAACGCCGGCAGCGCGTTGGCCGCGAATTCTCTGGCCACCAGCGCCTTTGTCGCGACGCATTTCGCCGCCGCGGCTGCGGCGCTCGGATGGGCCGGCATGGAGTGGATCCGCAACGGACACCCCAGCGTCCTGGGCGGAATTTCCGGCGCGGTCGCGGGGCTGGTGGCGATCACGCCGGCCTCCGGGTTCGTGGGACCGATGGCCGCGCTCGTCATTGGACTGGCGGCGGGCGTGGTTTGCTACCTGATGGTCGCGGTGGTGAAGTCGCGTTTCGGTTACGACGATTCGCTCGACGCCTTTGGCGTGCACGGCGCGGGCGGAACGCTGGGCGCGTTGCTCACCGGCGTCTTCGCGAAGTCGTGGGTGAACGCGGTGTTCAAAGACGCCAAGGGAAATGCGCTGCCCTCGGGATTGCTGGAAGGCAACGCCGGACAATTGATGAATCAAGCGATCGGCGCGGCCATCGCCTGGGGACTGGCGATCGTCGGGACGCTGCTGATTTTGAAAATTGTGGACGCGACCATCGGCGTGCGCGTGACCGAAGAGGAAGAATTGCAAGGACTCGACCTGTCGCAACACGGCGAGGAGGCGTATAACTAAAGCCATGAAGAAACTGGAAGCGATTATCCGCCCTTCGCGTTTCGAGCCGGTAAAGGAAGCGCTGCTTGAAGCAGGCATCGACGGCATGACGGTGTCGGAAGTGCGCGGTCACGGCCGTCAAAAAGGACACACCGAGGTTTATCGCGGCAACGAATACGTGATCGACCTGTTGCCGAAGATCAAACTGGAAATGGTCGTGCAGGACAGCCAAGTGGAATTGGCGGTGACGGCGATTCTCAACTCCGCGCGAACCGGCAAGATTGGCGACGGGAAGATTTTCGTCTCGCCCGTCGAGGAAGTGATCCGCATCCGGAATGAAGACCGCGGCGACAACGCCTTATAAAGACCTGTACGAAACGGAATCGGCGGAGATTCGCCGGCATTTCGAACAGAGCGGCGACGGCCGGGCGGCGGCCCGCGCGCGAGCGTTGCTTGTAGACCGTCTCATCACTGAATTATTTTCCGAGGGCGCGAAGTCCAGCGAAGGATTTTGCCTTGCCGCACTCGGCGGCTACGGCCGCGCCACACTGTTTCCGTGGTCGGATATCGATTTGCTTTTGCTCTCGGCGTCGTCCGCGGTGGAAGAAGCGCACAAGCCCGCGGTCTCCGCGCTGCTGCAAAATCTTTGGGACTTGCGGCTGAAGCTCGGGCAAACGTCGCGCACGCCCGCGGAATGTGGCCGCCTTTATCGCGACAATCTCGAATTCAACGTGGGACTGCTCGACGTGCGCTATCTCGCCGGCGACTCCCAACTCTTCGCGCAGCTTTCGCGCCAAATCATTCCCGCGTTCCTGCGCGCGAGCGGCGCGGAACTCGCCGGGCATCTGGCGACGATGTCGAGGAAACGCCACGCGCGATTCGGCAACACGATTTTTCATCTGGAACCGAACTTGAAAGATTGTCCCGGCGGATTGCGCGACTACAATGTCGCGCACTGGTTGGCGCGGCTTTCCGGCGCGCCTCCAACAGCTCAAGAAGAGGCGGCCGGCCCCGCAATGGAACGCGCCTTCGATTTCCTGGCGTCGGCGCGCTGCTTGCTGCACTATCGCCTGGGCCGCGACGACAATCGCTTGAGTTACGAAATGCAGTCGGAAGCCGCGGTGTTGAGCGACCCTCCGGCATCCGCGGAAGATTACATGCGGCGCTACTTCCGCCACGCGCGCGCGATCTATCGCCACGTCGGCGCGATGATGGATCGCTCGGCTGCCGAGACGCGCGGTCGCGGGTCGCTGCTGGGGATGTATCAGGATTGGCGCTCGCGATTGTCCACCGCCGATTTCGCCGTGGTAAAGGATCGCATCTACGTGCGCCAACCGGGCGCGCTGGAAGATCCCGTGCTGCTGCTGGGATTGTTTGAACAGGTGGCGCGTCATGGACTGGCGCTGAGCGGAGAGGCTGAAACGGCCGTGGAGCGCGCCATCGAAGACTTGCACCCGAACAATCGAACGGCGTTGTTGTTCTCGGGATTGTGGCGGCGCTTGAAACCGATCCTCACGCAGCCGCACGCGGCGGATGCGCTGCGGGCGATGCATTCGTCACATTTGCTCTCCGCGTTGTTTCCGGAATTCGCCGCGGTGGATTGCTTGGTGGTCCGCGACTTCTATCATCGCTACACCGTAGACGAGCACACATTTCAGACCATCGCCGCGCTCACGGCGCTGCCGATTGCCGCGAAAGAAGACGGTGGCGAGTGGGAGAAGATGTTCGCGGAAATCTACGCCGAGCTTGAGCAGCCGGAGATTCTTTCGCTCGCAATGTTGCTGCACGATGTCGGCAAAGGCATGGCCGAAGATCACGTGCAAGGCAGCTTGCAGGCCGCCGAAGGCGTGTTTGCGCGCCTGTCGCTCGATCAATCGGACCGCGCGACGATTCGCTTTCTCATCAAGAATCACTTGGAAATGTCGGCGATGCTGCAACGCCGCGACATTTTCGATCCCGAGACGGCCCGCGCGATGGCCGGCGTCACGGGAACGCCCGACCGTCTGAAGATGCTCACGCTTCTGACGTACGCCGACATCAAGGCGGTGAATCCTGAAGCGTTGACGCCGTGGAAAGCGGAAATGTTGTGGCGCTTGTACACGGTGGCGTCGGGATACCTGAATCGCAGCGTGGACGACGATCGCATTCCCGCGCCGGCCGGCAACGCCGACGAGTTCTTGGCGGGATTTCCGCGGCGTTATCAAGCGATGCATTCGGCTGAAGAAATCTCGGCGCACGCGGAGATGGCGGGCAATCTATCCGCGCATCCGGTGCAAGTACAAATCGCTCAGCGCGGACATTCGTGGGAGCTGACCGTTGTCGCGGCCGACCGTCCGCGATTGTTCGCCTCGGTGACGGGCGTCCTCGCGTCGTGGGGCATGAGCATCATGAAGGCCGACGCATTTTCGAACGCCGCGGGGATCGTGCTGGACGTTTTTCGCTTCACCGATTTGTACAAAACGCTGGAGCTGAATCCCGGCGAGGCGGATCGCTTGCGCCGCGACGTGTCGCACGTATTGCAAGGCAAGCTCGACCTCGCGACGCTGCTCGCCTCGCGGCGGCAGCCGGCGGCGTCGGCGCCAAAGGTCCGCGTCGCCACGCAAGTCCGCTTCGATCAAGCGAGCTCGTCGCACAGCACTTTGCTCGAAATTGTCACCGCGGATCGCCCGGGACTGCTCTACGACGTGGCGTCGAAGCTGGCGGAAGCCGGATGCAACATCGAGGTGGCGCTGATCGACACCGAGGGGCACAAGGCGATCGACGTGTTTTACCTGACCGCGTACGGCGGGAAGCTGGAGCCGGCCGTCGAGCGTCAGTTGCGGGAAAAACTTCAAAGTCTAGCCGCAGATGAACGCAGATAGGGATTCGTCTCTCGTTTTAAATTCTTGATTTTTGATCTTTGATTTTTGATTTTTGATTTGCAACGTTCATTCCCGGACAAGTGCCTTCTGTACGGTGGCCAGCGCCCACGCGACCAAAAATGCCGGAATGCCGAGGAAGACCGGCCACGCCACAAGCGCGATCCCCTGCATGACATTGCCCCTGCCGGTCTCGAGGACGTGCACCGTCGCGAACGTGGCGAGTCCAAACGCGGCCAGCGCAACGCCCGTGGCCACATGCAACGCGGCGCTCCGAGGATTCCAGGAGCGCTCGTAACCGATGTGTACAAAATAGACCACGGCGCTCGCCACCCACGCGGCGTATCTCCAAAAGATCAAAGGTGAGGGACGGAATGTCGAAACTCCCCAGCCGATCGCCACATATAACGCACCTGCGAGAAGTGCCGCCGGAAACCAACCGCGTGACCTGTCCATAGGTCACATTATAACGAAAAGCTCTCTTCACCGCAGAGGCGCAGAGGCCGCAGAGAAAACCAGGAATCACGGCGTCCTGGTTTTCTCTGCGTCTCTGCGTCTCTGCGGTGAAAAAACCGCCGGCGTGCTAAGATCAGCCCATGGGATTGACCTACGTTTGGGTGCACATCGCGAATCCCGCCAAGCTGTCGAAAAAAGCTCGGTTGAAGATGTTGTTGGACTCGGGTGCCGTGTATTCGGTGGTGCCTTGCGAGGTGCTCACACGAATAGGAATTCGAGCAAATCGGCAAAGGAGCTCCTTGCTCGCAGACGGTTCGGAAATCACCCGGCGTATGGGCGACGCACAATTCGTTTTTCAAAATGAGACGGGCTCTTCACCGGTAATCTTTGGAGAAAAGGGCGATGCGGCCCTGCTTGGCGCCGTTTCGCTAGAGGCGTTGGGCCTTGTCCTTGATCCGTTTCAGCGCAAGCTCATGCCGATGCCCATGTTGCTCTCGGCGCAGCGACCCAGCGGTTCCAAGCCGCTTCGTTAGGCGCTTTCACCCGCGTGATACACTACCCTCGATTCCCATGGTTGAAATCGCTCCTTCGATCCTGGCCGCGGACTTCGCGCGGCTGGGCGACCAGATTCGCGCGGTGGAAGCCGGCGGCGCCGCGCTGATCCATTGCGATGTCATGGACGGCCACTTCGTCCCCAACATTTCCATTGGCGTGCCCGTCGTCGCCAGCGTGCGCAAGATCACCAAGCTTCCGCTCGACGTTCACCTGATGATCGAGAATCCCGACGCCTACGTTCCGGCCTTCGCGGAAGCCGGCGCCAACGTGATTCTCGTGCAGCAGGAAGCGTGCATCCATCTCGACCGCACGTTGAACTTGATCCGCGAGCATGGCGCGAAGCCCGGAGTGGTGCTGAATCCCGCTACGCCGCTCGAGTCCATCGAAGAAGTGCTCGACCTGGTCGACGCCGTGCTGATCATGAGCGTGAATCCTGGCTTCGGCGGACAATCGTTCATTCCGCGATCCCTCGGGCGCTTCCGCCGCATGGAGGAAACGCGCCGCCGCCGCGGCCTCGACTTTGTGATCGAAGTGGACGGCGGCATCACGCTTGAAAATATAGAAGAGGTTGTGCGCGCAGGCGTGCGCCGGATCGTCGTGGGATCGAGCATTTTCCATACGCCCGACCCCACCGCGGCCACCAGGGCCATGCTCGAACGGGCTACCCACGCAACGATGATTCGCGTCTAGGAAAGTTTCGTGTATAGTGGGTAGAAGCGGTACTTGTTCCTATCGTGCGAACCGTAATTTCTGATCCCGCGGCCGGCGGGCTCATCAAAAGGATTATCTGTATGAAGAAGACCCTTGTGGCAGCGGCGATTTTGGCGATTCTGGCAGCCTTCCCCGGTTGCAAAGCCAAGAAGTACGAGAATCCCATCGCCAACGATTCCTCGCAGCCGGATAAGGCGCTGTTCGACAACGCCGTTCACGATCTCGAGCACAGCCGCTACGAAGTAGCGCGCCTCACGCTCCAGACGATGATCAATACCTACCCCGACAGCGAATATCTGGCCAAGGCCAAGCTGGCGGTGGCGGACTCCTGGTATCGGCAGGGCGGCACGTCCGGTCTGGCGCAAGCGGAAATCGAGTACAAGGACTTCATCACCTTCTTCCCCAACATGGAAGAAGCGGTCGAGGCGCAGTACAAAGTGGCGATGATCCACTACAACCAGATGGACAAGCCCGATCGCGACTCCACGCACGCGCGCCGCGCGGAAATGGAGTTCAAGGAGCTGCTGCAGAATTATCCCGACTCGAAGTTCAACGCCGAAGCCACGCAGCGTCTGCGCGAAGTGCAGGAAGTTCTGGCATCGGGCGAGTTCGAAGTGGGACGCGTTTACTACATCAAGGGCGCCAATCGCGCCGCCGTGCTGCGCCTGAGCCAGCTCGTGAACAACTATCCGTATTTCAGCCAGGCCGACAACGCGCTGTGGATGCTCGGCAATTCGTTCGAGCACGGCGGCAAGGATTTCCGCGATTCCGCCGCCACCGCGTACGCGCGCATCGTGAAGGATTATCCGCTTTCGACGCACGCCGACGACGCCAAAGCGCGTCTGGTGCAGTGGGGCAAGCCGGTTCCCGCACCCGATCCCGGGGCGCTTGATCGCATGAAGTACGACGATGCGCATCGCGAGGTCAAGTCCGGCCCCACCAGCTATGTGTCGCGCGCGCTCAACGTGGTGCGCGGCCGGCCGGACGTGTCGGCGACGACGCACTCCGGCGATCCCACGAAATTCCACCAGCCGCCGCCGGTCACGCCGCAGGAAATCCCCACGGTAACGGCGGGCGAAGCCACGGGCACGGCAGGAGTGAAGGCTGAAGTGGTAACGGGCGAGCCGACGGGAAAAGTGATGAATCCCGATAAGCCGGCGACTCCCACCGCGCCAGGAACAGCGCCCGCGGCAACAACTCCCGAAAAGCCCGCGACGACAGCACCCGCCGCAGACCCTTCGGCCAGCAATCCCACGAGCACGCCGGGCCGCACGCTCGACTCCGCGGCCAACAAAAAGGCCCAAGCGGCGCTCGACAAGAAGAACGCCGAGGAAAAGAAGAAGCAGGAAAAGAAAAAGAAGAAAGACGATTCGAAGAAGCCGGCGGATCAGCCCGCGGCCACGCCCGCCGATCCTAATAAGCCAGCGGCGGATCCCGGAAAGCCAAACGTTCGATAGATAACTGGCAATTTAACACAGAGCACACAGAGAACTCAGAGGACACAGAGATGTTCATCCCAAGGTGAACGTTCTCTGTGTCCTCTAGCTTTTTCTTTGTGCTCTCGGTGGTTAGATTGCCGTGCCAAGCGGAGAAGCCAGTAACCTTTCGAAAGCGTCCGCCGCCAGTTCCGCGAAACCTCTCACCGGCAAATCTGCGGCCAGTTTCGCGTGCAGCGTGCAAATTCCGATACTCTTCATCCCCGCGCGACGCGCTGCTTCGATCCCTGCGGGAGCGTCTTCTAGCACCACGGAATGCGCGGGCTTCACGCCAAGCTTTTCACCGGCCAGTAGAAACACCATCGGATCCGGTTTGCCGACCGTGACATCCTCTGCGCCGACAATCGCGCCGAAGCGTGCACCCAAGCCAAGCACTTCAACCACGCACTCGGCATTCGCGCGCGGCGCCGCCGTCGCGATCGCTTGACGCCATCCCGCGTCGGCGAGGCGTTCCACCCATTCGCCCGCGCCGGGAAGCAATCGTGCGCCGTTGCGGCGAATCACGTCGCGATAGCGGCGCTCTTTTTCCAGGCTAATGGCGTTCACTTTTTCGGCGGAACATCCGGGGAGATAACTGTGGATGATGTCGTCGTTGCGGCGGCCGAAGAGCGCGGTGAAATTTTCGCGCGTCAGCGTATAGCCTTCTTCGGCGAGCACTTGAATCCAAGCTTGCCAATGATCGTCGGCGGAATCCACCAGCGTTCCGTCCATATCCCAGAGCGCGGCGCGAGGTTCAATCATTTTTGTGAGGACTTTTCTCGGTAAGAGCCGGGATGGTGCGGAAGGTGGGAATTGAACCCACAAGCCCTTTCGGGCACAGGAACCTAAATCCTGCGCGTCTGCCAGTTCCGCCACTTCCGCGAAGTTATTATTGTATCTCAACGGACAGTTGCCGTCTCAAATCGGCGGCGCGGAGCGTTATTATGTGATGGAGGCTCGACGATTTATGCTTTCGAGGTTGATCGCTGGTGTGTTGTTAGCCGTGTCCTGGTTTGGGCCGGCCTGCTTTGGACAAGCAAAGCAGGAGTTTGAAGTCGCGTCGATCAAAGTGTCGCCGCCGCCCGAGCCGGGACGATTCTTCTTTGGTCCGCGCGGCGGACCCGGCACGAGCGATCCCACGCGCTACACTTGCAACAACTGCACGCTCGCGATATTGCTCAACACCGCCTATGATCTGAAGAACTACCAACTGAAGGCTCCCGCCGATATCAACGCCAATCGTTTCGACATCGCCGCGAGAGTTCCCGAGGGCACGACGAAGGAACAGTTCCGCGTGATGCTGCAGAACCTTCTCGCCGACCGTTTCAAAATGGTGGTGCATCGCGAAACGAAAGAGATGCCGGTGTATGAACTCGTTCTCGGCAAGGGCGCGCCGAAGATGAAAGAATCCGCCGACCAATCGGACACGCCGCCCGACCAGGGGCCGCCGCCACCGCCACCGGGCCCCTTCAAGATCGGCAGCGATGGAATGCCGGATTTCCCACCGGGCCGCACAATCATGATGATGATGCCGGGTCGTGCCAAGCTGCAAGCTTTCCGTGAAACCATGACGACCCTGGTGGGCCGCCTCGCTCAATCGATGAATAAACCCGTAACCGATGCCACGGGACTCACGAAGAAATACGATTTCACGTTGATCTTTGCGCCCGACACATCGGCTTTCGGCGGCGGTCCGGGCGGTCCGATCGTTGCCTTCCGCGGTCCAGGGCCCGTGCCCGATGGCGGCGCTGGTGCAGGCGCCGGTGGTGACCGTCCGCCGCTCGACGACGGTCCACTATTCCCGCTACTCCCGGCCGCCGTCCAGGAACAGTTGGGTCTTAAGCTGGAATCGAAGAAAGGCAACGTCGATATCGTGGTGGTCGACAAATTCGAGAAGACGCCGACGGAGAACTAGAGTAGTGTCCGGCGAGTTCTCGATAGTTTGGTAACCGTGTTGGCCGATGATCAGGTTTGCATCAGGGCACGGCTTCAACCGTGCCGAGAGCATTCGTTGCGCGCAGGCGCGTTAGCCCCTTGGGAGTCTGTATGACAACGCAGCTCCGAGCCTGCGGCAGCAGGCGGCGCAACGTTAGCCCCTGGCGAGGCGTTTTTTGCCAAGCCTGGGGTAATCCGTTAGCGTGCCGAGCCTGCGAAGCGGGCGACACAGACAACCGTGCCATCCGATTCGCTTGTGCCGCCTGCGCTGCAGGCTCGTACTCGAAACAACCGTGTCCCCAGGCTCGGCAAAAAACGCCTCGCCAGGGGCTAACATTGTGCCGCCTGCTGCCGCAGGCTCGGGGCTGAGTTGTCCCACAGACTATTCAGGGGTTTTAGCCCTTGAAACTCGCGCGGGCGGCGCTAAAAGCCCAGTTTCATCGGCGTCAGAGCTCGGCACGGTTCAAGCCGGGCCCTGATACGACGCCGAGCACGATTCCTCCGTCACGATCTTGAAGACCCACACAGCCCACCAATGAAATGCGTCATTGACGCCGCCGAAGGCGAGGAAGTCGAGCCTCGCCCGGCGTCAATTCTGCATCGTCGCTTTGTTGGCCGACGCGGTGGATTTCGTCGCGGTCGCGTCCATCACACTCGTCACGGCTGTGAACACGGAATGCACGGCGTCCGCGCCGCCGGCGAGCATCGCCGTCGACAATCCTAGGTCCACCATCAGGAAAAAAGTGTGTTGACCCGCTGAAAGGCTCTTGAACTTGGCGGCGTCGAGAAACGGCTGCAACGCTCGAACACCGGAAATGGCCACGCAGGAGCTGACGAAGACGGACACAAAAAACGCGATCTTCTGCGTCTTCGCCCGGTACTCATCCAATTTGTCGGAGATGGCTTGTTTTTGCTCGGGCGGCGCCGCCGCCAATGCTTTTTCGAGTTTACTGGCCGTCTCGTCGCGCCATGGACTCAGCAAAATCTCCACCGAGCGTTCTACGACTGAGGCCGCCAGCGCCAGCGGTGCGAGCATCGCCGCGAGATCTTGAATCTTGAAATTGAAATTCACGCACTCCCAGGGAAAGAAGAACGCGTAAACGATAAGCAATACGACAAAGGCTGCTCCAAAAAGCACGATCGGAGCCTTTGTCGCGATCGAAACCGTTTGGTTGACCGGCGGGACGCCGGCAGGTGGGTTTTGGTCAGGCATGGGTTTTGCTCCTGGGCCGTAAAAGGCTTCTTCTCAAAAAACGACATTGGTCAAGAAAACCCTTCTTTGTCGTTTGAGGATCATACCCACAACACAGGCTGGCGGATAAAGAAATTGCGGATCACTTCTTCCACGTCGGAATCAGCGGGCAGCGTCTTCCACAAGTCGATGTAACTCGGCTCGTGCAGCGCGATGCCGCCGAACAACAGCGACGTTTGGCGCATCGGCCATTCTTTGTCGTACATCACGTCGGGCGGCAGCGGCCATTTCTTCTTGTCGCGGATGAATGGGACCATGTAGGCCATCGCCAGGCGCATCCCGCGGCCGTCTTGCAGTGAAAAACTCCAGAGATCGTCTTGTTCGGTCGAGAGAATCTGGCAACATGCCGACATCGCTTCCAAGTTGAAGAGGGAATACCCGTAGGGTTTCGTGCGGCGCAGTTCCTGCGGAAAACTTCCGTCGGTCGAGATTTGCCTGGGGACAAAAACGTTTTTGAAGCGCTCGCGGCACTCCTTCAGCAGATATTCGTTGCCGGTGAAGCGCGAAAACTGCGCCGTCTGTACCGTGAAACACGTGGCGTGATTATTCGCAGCGTCGCGCTCGGCGATTCCGTACGGGTGCGTATTCATCCAGTGCGTGTATTCACTGAACCAGTCGCGCACCTCCTTCAGTTTTGGACCAAATACCAGCGACTTCGCCAGTAACTCGGCGGCGCGCGCCACTTCCACCAAGTGCAGCGTGTCGATGATCCCCGTGCCGCGGCCCGTGAATCGCCCTTGGATGGCCTGCGCATAGAGCAGGCTGGGGTTCATCATCGTGTCGTCGTTCACGAACCAGGCGTTCAAGTGCGTGATCGCGGCTTCGGCGTACTTGGGCTGCTGCGTGACCTTCCACGCCGCCGTCAGCGCCGGCACGATCAGGCTCAAGCGGCGCATGGCGCGGCGGTGATCCTCGAAATTCTCGGGATTCGACATGCCGTCGCGCTGGATGTACGGCGCTTTCGGGTCTTTCGGGTCGGGCCACCAGTAATCGCCTTCGGAAAAATAGTCGTGCCGGCCGCCGGCACTGCGGGGAGAGTACGCGGCCGTGACGGTGATCGGCTTTTCCTTGAGATACCGGTCGGCGGCCGTGAGAATGCGTTTCTTGTCGATGGCCGCGCAGTCGTCGAAGTCGAAGGGCTTTTCCGGCTTTTTCTTTTTCTGGGCGGCGGCCGCGGCGACCCACGCCAGCCCACCGATTTCTAGAAACACGCGCCGGTTCATGACATACAATTTACTCCGCAATGCCCCACGGATTCCAGTATCTGCGCGGACGCCTCCACGCCGAGAGCGCGCCGCTGGAGAAGATCGCCCACCGTTTCGGCACGCCGTGCTACGTCTACAGCCGCGCGGTGATCGAGCACAATTTCAAACGCTTCGACCAAGCCTTTGGCCGATATCCCCACATGGTTTGTTACGCCGTGAAGGCGTGCTCGAACCTTTCGATCCTGCGATTGCTGGCCCGGCAGGGAGCCGGCTTCGATATCGTCTCGGGCGGCGAGTTGTATCGTGTCCTGAAAGCCGGCGGGAAGCCGGCCCAGATCGTTTTCTCCGGCGTCGGCAAGACCGCGGAGGAGATCGACACGGCGCTCCACTCGGGCATTCTCAAGTTCAACGTGGAGTCGGAAGGCGAGCTGGACATTCTCGCGCAACGCGCTGCACGTTTGAAGAAGCGTGCACGCGTGGCCTTGCGCGTGAACCCCGACGTGGCGACCGAAACGCATCCCTACATTTCCACCGGACTTCATGAACACAAGTTCGGCGTGGAGATGAAAGTGGCCGAACGCCTTTACCACAAAGCCGCATCGATGAAGGGAATCGAAGCGGCGGGCGTGAGCTGTCATATCGGATCTCAATTGCTCGATTTCGCGCCGCTGCTCGAGGCCCTCGACCGCCTGCTGGCGCTGGCCTTGCGACTGAAAGAGGCGGGCCTGCCTATCCGTTACCTCGATATCGGAGGAGGACTCGGCGTGCCGTATCGCTCCGGAGACCAGCGCCCCGATCCCGCCGCGTACGTGAAGCATATTCTCGCCAAGGTCGAAGGCGCGGGACTGGAAGTGATCGTCGAGCCGGGACGCTCGATCGTCGCCGAGTCCGGCGTGCTGTTGACTCGCGTGATCTATCGGAAGACCAATGGATCAAAGCATTTCGTGATCGTCGACGGCGCCATGAACGACCTGATCCGCCCGGCGCTGTACCAGGCGTATCACCGCATTCTGCCGATCAAGCAAGTGAACGAGCGCGAGGCCACGATTACCGCCGACCTTGTGGGCCCCGTCTGCGAAACCGGCGATTTCCTGGCCAAGGGGCGCTCGATTCCGGTGGTTGAACCGGGCGATTTGTTGGCTTTTGCTACAGCCGGGGCCTACGGATCGGTGCTGGGATCCAACTACAATGCGCGCCCGCGCGCAGCAGAAGTCCTGGTAGAGGGAAGCAGGGCCAAGCTGATCCGGAAGCGGGAGACGTTGGCCGATTTAATCCGGAACGAAACTTAACGTGTCAATATTGCACGGTGTGTCCATTAGAAAAGAATAACTTACCGGCCTCGCCCGGCGCTTTTAGCCTATTCCCAAAGAAGGACTTGACAAGCTAAGCCGTTCAAAGTACAATCCCTGACATCGTTTTCACCATCCGCGTCTGCGGATGGTTCAGCTTTGGCCCACTTTTTGCAACTAAACCCTTGGTTGTTGCGTCTAGATGGTCTGAAGGAAGAGGAAAAGAGCCTTCTTCCTGCTGAATGTCAGGGCGATTTTCTCGCCTTGAGCATGGCAGGAGACGTGCTTATACCGAATCCGAGAAGAAGCGAGAACAAATCGCTCGAAAGGAGGTTGTTTTTATGCCAGCTACCGTTTTGGAAGGTGTGAAGTCGTTTGGAAAGGTGTACTGCACGCTCTGCACGCGCACTGTGGACGCTGAGGTGATGGTGCAAGCGAACATGGTGTACCGCAAGGCGAACTTGCGTGTGGTCTCCGGACAGAAGTGCCCGCGTTGCTCTTCATCGTTGGACGCGGCTTTCGTGGTCGGGCCGAGCAACTAACGTTGAGTTAGTTGTTCGTCCCGGACGCGGGGCCTCGCCGCGCGAGTTGAAACGCGGCGAAAAGCGTTCCGCACCTGCATTCTTTTCGCGCCAAAAGAAAATCTCCATTGCGATCTTTGGATCGCTTGGAAGGGGTGTGCGCTGGGTGAGCAACGGCGAATGAGTCTAATCGTAGCGCAAGGCTGACAGCGGCTCGATCCGCGTGGCGCGTCGCGCCGGCAAATAGCCGGCCATGAACGTCACCAACGCCAGCAGCATGCTTGCGCCCGCCACCACCAACGGATTCCATCCCGTGATGTTCAACAGTTGATCGCCCATTTGATTCTGAATGACGCCGCCGGCGGGGAACCACGCCACGAGCGCCACGATCATCCCGATACCTGCGAGAACAACCGCTTCGCGCAACACCAAATGCTGCACTTGACCGGGCGTCGCCCCGAGCGCCATGCGAATGCCGATCTCGCGCGTGCGCCGGACCACCAAGTAAGCCATCACTCCGTACAATCCCACCGCGGCGAGTAGCGTCGCGAGCGCGCCGAACAACATCGACAGCGTCGAGACCAGATGTTCGACATACAGCGTTTCGTCGATCTGGCGATCGAGCGTCTTGATGTCGAACACGGGCAGATCGGCGTCAAGCGCCGACACTTGCCCTCGGGCTTCCGCTACCAGCGACGCCGTGTCGCGCAGCACTTTTGGGCGAGTCCGCAAGTAATACGTCAGACCCCCGACGTCTGAAACTTGAGCGTACGGAAAATACATCGTGCTTTCCGGCGTCTCGCGCAGATCCCTGTACTTCGTGTCGGCGACCACACCGACAATCTGCATTTCCGTCTTGGCGGCGCCCGCGAGACGAAACGTTTTTCCGAGGACATTGCCGCCCGGCACGCCGGCAAAAAATTGTCGCACGAACGCTTGATTCACCACCACCACGCGCAGCGAGTGCGCGTTGTCCTGCGGCGTGAAGTCGCGCCCCATCACGAGCGGCAATCCCATCATGGTGAAAAATCCCGGCGACACGTTATTGCGGTACGGCGAGGTGCGTTCTCCCTCGCTGCGCACGTGTCCGGGCACTTCGATGCCGGATTGCGCGCCGTCGCCCGACAGCACCGCAACGTCGGCCGCGGCCACGCCTTCCACACCGGGCATGGCGGCGAGATTGTCCTGAAGCTGGCGGTAGAATTCCTGCATCTTCGCGTCGCTGTAGCCGTTCAAGCGCGGCTGCACGGAAAATGTCAGTAAGTGATCGGTGCGGAATCCGGCGCTGAGGTTCTTCAGATTTCGCAGACCATACGTGAAAAGTCCCGCACAGATCAGCAACAAGAGCGATAGCGCCACTTGCGCGATCACCAGACCTTTGCGCAATCGCATGTGCGCGCGTCCGCCCATTACGTTGGCGGCTTGCTCCTTCAGCATCGTGGCCAAACTTCCGCGCGACGCTTGCAGCGCCGGCGCGAGTCCGAAGACGAATCCGGAAATCAACGAAACGCCCAGCGTGAACAACAACACGCGCGCGTCGGGCTGCGCGGTGAGTCCTTGTGTCGAGAGATCGCCGGGTAGAATGCCGAGGATCACGTCGCCGAGCCAATAGGCCAAGAGCACGCCAAATGCTCCGCCGGTAGACGAAATCACCAGGCTTTCGACAATCACTTGGCGGAACAAGCGCCCGCGTCCCGCGCCTAACGCCTGATAAATCGCGATTTCCTTTTGTCGCGCCGCCGATCGCGCCACCATCAGGCTCGCGACGTTCGCGCACGCGATCAACAAAAGCAGCAGCACCATTCCCGAAAGGATCGCGAGACCGCTGGAGAGCTCGTCGGGCGCATTGGAAATCCCGGAGGCGCCGGACAGCAATCGCAGGTGTTGATTTTGATAGGCCTCGCGCACTCTCGCGGAAAACGAAGGCAGATTCTTCAGTTCTTGCTCGAGAATCGGGCGCCAGTAGACGGTAGCGGCGGCTTGCGTTTGCGCGACGGTCGCGCCGGGCTTCAAGCGCGCGAAAATATTGAGCCAATATGCCTGGCGATCATCGAAGTCACGCCGGCCTTTGTACAGCTCCGCGTGCATCATCGTAGGCACGTAGACCGAAGGCCGCTCGGTGATGCCGACGCCGTGAAAATCCTTGGGCATGATGCCGACAATCGTCATGGGCTGCGCGTTCATCAGCACGGTTTGATTCAACACGCCGGTGTCGCCGCCGAAGCGCGTTTTCCAATAGCCGTAATCGAGCACGGCCACCGGATGCGCGCCGGGCGTGCGGTCGTCTTCGGGCAATAGCGTGCGTCCGATAATCGCTTGCGCGCCGAGCACTTCGAAATACGTTCCCGAGACCATCTCGCCCGAAACGCGATCGGTTTGCCCGTGCCACGCGACCGCCACTTCGATCGGCGCGCGCGCCATCACGCCGTCGAATACCTTGCTGTCGCGGAAATCGCGATATGTGGGATACGTAAACGTGACATCCGACCCGTAAGCCGTGCTCATCCATCCATGACGCGGTCCGTCGGCGTTGAAGAACACGAGCCGTCCGGGATCTTTCACCGGCAGGGAGCGCAACAGCGCTTGGTCGAGCAGGCTGAAGACGGCGGTGTTGGCGCCAATGCCGAGGCCAATGGAAATGATCGCGACGAACGCAAATTGCGGCGCTTTTCGCAAGCGGCGCAGCGAGAGTCGAATGTCTTGCCAAAGCGTATCCATAACGAAGTGGATGGTGCATCCCGATTGCCAGTGCAAACCACTGATTCTGTGGAGGTGACTCGCGACTCGTGTCCGGTAGTGGGAAAAAACCTTACCGCCGATGAACGCCGATAAACGCAGATAGATCGGTCGTTTCTATCGGCGTTCATCTGCGTTCATCTGCGGTTGCATTTGTTTTGTCCGTGCCTCGAACTATATAGTGCCACTTGACAATTTCACAGCCTTCTGCTACTTTTACACTGGAGGGAAATTCACACATGGTCGCCGAATTCAGAGATTCCCAAAGTCTCGTAGGCGCGGATCCGATCGGAACCCGCGTGCCGGCGGCTACGTGTTTCCCGCCTCACGGACATAGCTCAAGGGTAGAGCAACAGCTTAACGGCTGTGGGTTACGGGTTCGAATCCCGTTTTCCGACTCAATCGCTGCTGCTAACAGCGACTCCTAAACAGTGAACCGGGCCATGCTTCGCAGGTCCTGATCCGGTTCTCTTCGGAGATCCGGTAAGGGAACCAAGCGGCTTTGCGGCCCTGATTCTTCCCCGAAACTGTCAGTCTCTAGAATTCGTGCGATCGGTCGCACGCGCACTTTCACGCGGCATTTCCGCGCGTGATGTGCAACGCGACCGATTCAATCGACGAGGAGGCCGGCTGTATGGAAGAACCGCCGCGACGCCGTGAGGCATGGTCCGGTTTTACCGGCTATGTCACTTGCCGTAACAAACCAATGGAGGAGGTGAATTGCCATGTTCATTCGTCGTATTCGTGTTGGCGACCGCACGCGGATGCTCGTGATCCGCGCCGGCCGCTTCGAGCGCATTCTCGAGCCTGGCGATTACTGGATCTGGGGCTTCGGACCGTCCCTGATGTTCGAAGCGCATGACGTGCGTGGTGTGGTGTTCGACTCGCCGTGGTCGGACTTCCTCGCCAAGGAGCGTCCGCGCGTCGCCGAGCAATACTTCACCGTCGTTGAAACCGCGGACTCCCAAGTCGCGGTGATCTACTTCGACGGCAAGGTGTCGAAGGTGCTCGGTCCCGGCAAGCGGATGCTCTTGTGGAAGGGCGCGGTTGCGGTCACGGCGGAGATCGTTGACGTGAAGGAACGCCCCGAAGTTCCGGCCGCGCTGGCGTTGCCGCTTTCGCGCGCCGGTGCGTTGGCGCTGGCGACCTTCGCGCAAGTGGAGGACGGCAAGACGGGGCTTCTCTACGTGGAAGGCCGTTTCGTTCGCGCTCTGGAGCCGGGATTCTACGGCTTCTGGAACGCGGCCGGCGGCCCGCGCGTTGATGTGGTGGAGTTGCGCTGGCAGACGCTGGAAATCCCGGGTCAGGAAATTCTGACCAAGGACAAGGTGTCGATCCGCGTGAACGTGTGGGCCGAGTACCGCGTCGCCGACGCGGTGAAGGCCAAGCAATCCACCAAGGATTACGCGGAGCATCTCTACCGCGCATTGCAACTCGCCGTGCGCCAAACGCTCGGCCGGCGCACGCTGGAGGAAATCCTGGCGGAAAAGGTGGACATCGACGAGTCGGTGGCCGCGACGGTCCGCCAGGAAGCCGAGAGCGCAGGTGTGTTCTTGGGAGCGATGGCTCTGAAGGACATCATCCTGCCGGGCGAAATGCGCGAGATCCTCAACCAGGTGGTGACGGCGGAAAAGCAGGCGCAAGCCAACCTGATCCGCCGGCGCGAGGAGACCGCGGCCACGCGGTCGCTGTTGAACACCGCCAAGCTGATGGAGGACAGCCCTCTGTTGGTGCGTTTGAAGGAGCTCGAGACGATCGAGAAGATTGCCGAGAAGGTCGACAAGATTTCCATCGGCAGCTTCGAAAGCATGATCACCGAGCTGGTGTCACTGCGTAAGTAGCAGACGTAAGTAGTTTGTCGGAACCGCTCGCGGTAGCGAATAGGCCTTTGTTTGGCCCATCCGCTATCGCGGATGGTTCTGCAACACGAGTGTTACTGCTGCCCCATCATCAAAGCCCGCAACGGCATCAAAGGCCCGACGGGAATGTAGACGTGATCCATCAACTGTTCTTTCGCCAGCGGCAACGTCTCCATGATGGCGCGCGCCTCGTCCTCGCTCTTCGCGTCGACGAAGAACACCACGCCTTTGCCGTCGCCGCGCGAATACCACTGGCGAATTTTTCCCTCGAAGTACAGCTTCACGGTCGCGCGAATTTCCTGCGGCATCACGGCCATGATTTGTTGCGCGTCGACGCCTTTCTTCGCCGTTTGAATGACCAACACTTCGGTGGTCTTGGGAATGGCTACGGCGGGCACGCCTTCGGACTGCGATTGCGATACGAACGCTAACGGAAGCGCGGAGATGAGAAATGGGAGCATAAAGTTCATTGGGTGATCCTTTCGATTCGGTCGGTTTTGGTTTGGCGTCGTCTCGCTCGCCTGGTTGATATTTGCTTGTCACGCGCCGTGTGTGACAGGATCGCGTTGGAGCTTTTTTTTCAAAGCCGGTCACAAATTCGCCTCGCGCGGCAAAGAGATTAACAGTGGGCGACGAAGGTCAGGAACTTCGCGGTCTCATGATCCGTTACCAGGGCGGATCGTTGGAGGCATTTCAAGAGATCTACGCTCAGCTCGCTCCGGGTGTGCGCCGGTATCTATCGCATTTGGCCGGCCGCTCCGATTTGGCCGATGATCTGCTTCAGGAAACGTTTCTGCAAATGCACCGGTCGAGAGCGGCATACAACCCTGAATATGCGGTGAGACCGTGGGTGTTCGGGTTGGCGCGAAACGTTTTTCTGATGAATCGGCGCGCCGCCCGGCAATGGGCCAAGCTTCACGAATCGCGCGAAGAGTTGCCTGAATTCCCGGTGTTTCCCGAAGCCGACAAGCTTGGATCGCAAGACGAACTCCGTCGAGGTCTGGCGGATTTGCCACCGGAGCGCGCCGAGGCGCTGTTGCTGCACCATGAGTGGGGATTCAGCTTCGAGGAAATCGCCGGGATGCTGGGCATTAGTGCCGCGGCGGCACGCGCGCGCGCCAGCCGTGGAATGGCCGAACTGCGCGCCGCATTGAATCGTATGCGGATCGGTATGCAGAAGGTTCGAGCATGATGGAACACTCCCCGAAACCACCGGAAGCATTGTTGCGGGCCGTCGCCCAGGATCTGAAACCTGTCAGACCATCGCCGCGACCTCTGCAATTGGCGTTGCGAATCGTCCCCATCGCGCTGGTGGTTTCGTCATTGATTCTCGTAGCAATTGGTCCGCGCCGCGACTTGGGATTGTTAGGGCCGCTGTTAGCGTGGGGCGCATCCGCCGCCCAGTTCGCGCTAGCGATCGCGTTCGTGTGGATCGCCGCGCGCGAGGGCACGCCATCCGGCCGCTTGCCCAGGTCGACACTCTACTCGGCGGCGGCCGCGGCATTTCTAGTTGTTGTATCGGTGACGCTTTTAACCTTCTCGGCGAGTCCAACCATGCAGCCACTCTTGCACGTCCCGCCGATGGTCGGCGAAAAACTGCGTGACGCACCATGGATCATGGGCTTCGCGTGCGGGATCGGAAGCACGGTAGCCGGCGGAATTCTTGTCCTGCTGTGCAGTTGGGTATTTCGGAACTCCCTCGCGACGCGGCCCGCGGTAGCCGGCGCCTTGTATGGCGCGGGCGCGGGTCTCGCCATCAACGCGGGTTGGCGCATCGCGTGTCCGGTCTCCACTCCGTGGCACGCGCTGGGAGCGCACGGAATCGCGATCGTCGCCACGGTGGTCTTAGGAGCGCTCATCGGACGCCTCCTAGGGAATCGTCAATGAACTCCGATACACTTGCCAGATGGCTCTCATCAATGACCGGATGTGCGCGCAAGTCGACGGGGAGATCGTAGTTTTTCTGATTGGCATGCGCTTCAACAAACTTTGGAAGATCCACAAATGGCTGCCGGTGGTCGCGGCGATGCCGCGCATGTTGCGCGAACTCCATCAACATGCCGAGCTGGGATTCCTAGGCGAGCACACTTGGTTCGGCCGCACGGTGATCGTGCTGCAATACTGGCGCAGCGTGGAGGAGTTGAACGCCTACGCCAAGAATCGCGACCGCGCACACCTGCCGGCGTGGACGGCATTCAATCGCGCGGTAGGAAAATCGGGCGACGTGGGGATTTGGCACGAGACGTACCGGGTCCGTGCAGGCGATTGCGAAACGATCTACGCGAACATGCCGCTGTTCGGCTTGGCCAAGGCAACAAAAGCGGTCCCCGCGACGGGATCAAGAGAGTCGGCGGCGGGAAGAATGACGGCTTAGCCCCGAAGGAGTCTGTGTGACAACTCAGCCCGAGCCTGCGCAGCAGGCGGCACAATGTTAGCCCCTGGCGAGGCGTTTTTTGCCGAGCCTGGGGTAATCCGTTAGGGGGCCGAGCCTGCGAAGCGGGCGACACAGACAACAGTGCCATCCTATGCGCCTGTGCCGCCTGCGCTGCAGGCTCGTACTCGAAACAACAGTGTCCCCAGGCTCGGCAAAAAACGCCTCGCCAGGGGCTAACATTGCGCCGCCTGCTGCGCAGGCTCGGGGCTTAGTTGTCCCACAGACTCCCGGGGGCTGTGTCGATTCGTGGCAACATTGGAGAAGGTGATCACACGGCGCAGTTTTGTTCTGCTTAGCGCGGCCGCTTGTTGCGGCCAGGCAGAAGACTTGTCGCTTCCCGTCACGCGAACCAAGACTCACCTCGCGCTCGTGCCCGTTACCGTCGGGGAAACGCGCTTGAACTTCATCGTCGACACCGGCGCGGGCAGCAGCATGATCGCGTTGGAAGCGCTGAAACGCCTGCGTCCCGACGATTACGAATTGCGCGGCGCGGTCTCGCAGGAATTTTCCGGCGGCAAGGTGGAAGCGCAGCGAGTTGCGCTGCGTTCGGTCGCGATTGCGACGGCGCCCGGCGTGGCGATCGACGTAAACGCCATCGCCATGTCGCCGCTGAAAGAAATGTTCGGCGCGGACGTGGACGGCGTCCTCGGCATGGAGATCCTTTCCCGATACGCGCTGCGCCTCGATTTTCGCACGCAGCGGATTGACTTGTTGCCGCCGGAAACTTCCGCCGGCGACGATGCGATTCCCTTCGAGTTCAACGAACACCGCGAGATTTTGTTCCCCGCACAACTCGACGGCAAGCCCGTGACCGCGCTGCTCGACTCGGGCGCCGGACAAACGTGCGTGAATTGGAACGCCGCGCGGCTCTCAGGCGTGGATCCCAACACGCGCGGCGTGACCGAGAAGTCCACCGCAGTCGGCGGCGACCGCAACGTCCTGACGATCCACCAATACCGATTTGCCGGCATGCAGATCGGCGCGCTGCATTGGGTCCATCCGGTACTCTTGATCGCGGACGTTCCCGCGTTTACAACACTCGGTCTCGCGACGTCGCCCGGCGCGATCGTCGGCATGAACATGTTGGACAATCGCGTCACGACGATTTCGTTTACGGAACGCCGCTTGACGATTCGGTGATCTTCGCGGAGGATTAAGCCATGAAGGCGCTGCTGCTGGCCATGCTCGTCCTGCCGCTCGTCGGATCGGCGGAGTACCGTCGCGGCGACGAGTCTGCGCTGCAACTGATTAATGAGCTCGAAATCGGGGCCTCTCCGTTGTTGCGGTCTGGTATTTTCACCTGCGGATCGGCTGGAGCCGAGAATGCGCGCCAGGACAAGATTGCGCGATCGCTCATCGCGCTCGGTTCGGCCGCCCTTCCCGACGTCGAGGTCGCGCTATCCTCCAAGGGGACGCGCTACGGGTTCCTGACGCTCGCGTACGCATACGCCAAGCTGAAAGGTCCTGCGGCGTTTCCGCGTTTACGGGCGCTAATGACAGAGTACCGGGAGAGCGGGCTGGGCCGCTCGGCGGCAGCGGCGATCGGAGCGACGTCCTTTGTTTCCAGCAACGCGGATTCGTGGATGCGCGATCACCAGTGTGCGGTGGGGGAATTCTCGGTGCAAATGCAGAAGGAGCCGTGTCAGGAAGAGTCGCAGGAGATTCCGTTGATGGTTGTGGCGTGTGGTCGCCCGATCCTCCCGCAGTCCGGCATGGATCGATTCATTCTAGGTTGGGAATGGGACGACCGCCACATCTTCGAGCGCGCACTGGGACCGCACGCCAAGGAAACTTCGCGATCCACGATGACGCCGTCGGGATCGGTCGATCCTCTCGCGAACAAAATCCCGAGAGAAGAAATGCTCATCGGCTACAAATTCCTCACGCCCGGCCCTTTTTCAGAGCGCGAAGACGAGCACGACTGGTCGCAGCGTTCGGAACGTCCAGACGCCGTCGACATTGAAACGGCTTTTTTCAATGCGGAAGGAGAAAGTTGCGGTGCTCATGTCGTCGTTCACTTCACGAGGGGGTCGGTACGCGATCCGCGTCCTTCGACAACCAGTACGTGGGATCCTGAGACGCACGAAATGAAAACAACGCGCGGCCCTGCGCCGGAGTGGGCGCTGACGAAAGAGTATTTCGTCGACAACCCCAACCTCGACGACTTGTTCCAAACGCTCCGCGCCTGCGCGACGCGGCGATAGATGAGCCGTGTCACAAAGCCAATCTGAGCGTCGTCCCAACATCATGCGCGTCCTCGCAATCTTTGCGTGTTGCTGCGTGCTTGCTCAAACTCCGGCGAAGCCGACGTTTGAAGTCGCCTCGGTGAAGCCCAACCGAGACCATTCGCGCGGATTCATCGGCGAAGTCCCCGCCGGCCACGGACTCTTCCGGGGCTTCACGGCGACCGACGCGCGACTTCACGTCCTGCTCATGTTGGCGTATGGGATCAGCAGCGACAAGCAACTCGCGGGAGCACCTAGTTGGCTCGACACGGACGGATTCGACATCGAAGCGAAGACCGAGCATCCAACCAGCCCCGAGGAAATTGGTTTGATGTTGCAGTCGTTGCTGGAGGATCGCTTCAAGCTACAAGTCCGCCGCGAGACGAAGGAAGAATCCGGATACGCGCTGGTGATGCAAAACGACGCGCCGAATCCGCTGCTGCAGCCGAGCGCGGAAGGGACGGCGCCGAGCCTCTCCGGCGGTGGAAGCCCGGGAGGCCCGACGAAAATTATCCTCCGCAACGTTCCCATGTCGCGCTTGGCGTGGATGATGTCCGGTCCCGAGCAGGCGGGCCGGCCCGTTGTCGACAAGACGGGTCTCAAGGGCGGCTACGATTTTGAGTTGGAGTTTTCGCGGATCTCCGGTTCGAAACCCGGCCAAGAACCTGTCGAACAGGAAAGCTCTGGTCCTTCGCTCGTCGCGGCCTTACGAAAACTTGGTTTGAAACTCGTGCCGCAGAAAGTCTCAGTGGATTTCATTACGATTGAGCATGTAGAGAAACCGTCCGCGAACTGAGGCGAATCCATATTTCGGCAGTGAGCGCGGCCCCGCAAAGACACGTCCATAGCGCGACGGCAAAGTGATCGTGCAACGATAGCCGCGTGAAATACGTGAGCACTCCGTCGATCGGGCGCACCGCCGCGATTCCCAGTCCTATCGCAAATGCGCGGATCATCCACTCGCGGTGCGCGGCGATCTCCCGGCGGCGAATGCAAGCGTACGCCTTCGCGAGAGCGAATAGCAGGAAGCCGGCGAACGGCACGACCACCGCGAGCTCCGCACGTCCCGCGATCAAGGGGAAACGCAGCGGCATCGCGATCGCCGAAATCCCGACGAATGCGCCGGCGGCGAGAAATATGCGGCCGCTCCAGCGATGCAGCCGGATATTCCGCGAACGGATTTTCCCGATGAACTGGAACGGCCCGAGAAACATGAACACAAATCCAGGGATCGCATGCGCCAGCACCACGACCGGATGATCCGCCCAGCGTTGTTCACTCCACTGGATGTCGCGAACTAACTCTTCGGGCGTGCGCGTGGGAATGAATCCCGCGACGCGGCGCGTGAGCTGGACGTAGTCCCAGAGGCCCATCACCGCGAGCGTTCGGAAAACACCCGAAGCCACGCCGATCAGCGCAAGCACGATCACAACCGTCCACAGAATTGGCTTCCACACGGACCTTCATACTACCGTGATTTTGTCGCCGGCAAGTTCAAAACGCGTTACGCCACGCTCGGCTTCAGCGACAAGGCCATGCTCGACGACGGCCGCATGTGGCCGGTGGCTTTCGCGCTGAAAGAACTGACCGCAGAGGAAGAAACGCGTATCACCGCGCTCGTGAAGAAAGCCGTGAGCTAGGGAACGCCTGAACAGGATCGCGATCATTTTTGAACAGGAAGGTGCAGCATGAACAGGATCAAGACAGTTTTTATCCTCTAGATCCTGTGCATCTGCTAAGTAGGATCGCTTAGTGAACCGCGATCGTGTTGGCGCGCTGGCGCAACGCGAGACTCAGCGCCAACGCCTGTTTTGCGGGCGGCGACTCCGCGTCGATGGCGAGCGCGCGCCGCGCCGCAGCCTCGGCTTCATCCAAGCGTCCGAGTCTCGATTCCGCCACGCTGAGATTGATTTGCACCAGTATGAACTTCGGTGCGATTGCCGCGGCTTTGGTGAAACAATTCGCCGCCTCCACCGCGCGATTCTGCCGCATATACGCGACACCCATATCGTTTAGCGCCTCCACGTATTCCGGATCGATCGCGATGGCGCGTTCAAAATGCTTGAAAGCTTTTTCGTAGTCGCCCGACGACGCCGCGTTTTTCGCGGACGAATATTCCTTCGCGGCTTTCGCGGGAACGGGATGCGCCAACTCCCGCACCGATACGATGCCCTCGGCGGGTCGCACGCCGCGCGGTGATTCCAGACGAATCGAAAGATCGCCGCCGTCGAAGACGTTCACGATCTCGTCGTGAACCGATTCCCCGCGCGCATCGATCACTTGCAGCGTGTACGTTCCTTGCTCGATGTCTTGAAACGCGAACGATCCGCCCAGCGTTACGACACTCTGCGCGCGCGCGATCCGGCTGCCCGCCGGCATCAATTGCACCGTGAGATTCGAAAGCGAGACGCCGGACACTCCTGTTAATTGTCCATGAAGCCGGGCGATTTTCCTTTGCCCGTGCGCCGTCGCGCCGATGCTGATGATGACGAACAGAAAAAAGACACACGTCCGCGGCAGCCGTTTGATCGGCATCTTAGATACCTCCTGTAAATGGTTGTCAGGTGTCTCTGTTCGCGGAGAGACGAAAAATTACTGCGTCGCGATCCCGCAACGCGGGACCGGCCCCAGGATCGTGTTCGTTGAAAAAACTGTAGCTGGAAACGTTCTCCGGGTCCAATCAAAAGACATTATGGAAACGATTAGCTTCCCGCGAAGGACACATTCGCGCGTGATACGATCAGCCCAGGAGGGTCCGTTGTTTCCATCCTTCGACTTCCTGAAGATTGCCGCCGTGGCCGTGTTGTTAGTATGGCCGCAATTGCCGCCGCAACAGCCCATTCCCGGGCAACGTCCGCCTGAACCACCGGCGCAGCCACAAACGCAAACCGCTGCCCCGCAGCCCGATATCGTCTTCCACTCCACCACGCGACTCGTTCAAGTCAACGTCGTGGCACACGACAAAGACGGCAAGCCCGTCGCGGATCTCAAAAAAGAAGACTTCACGATCACCGAAAAGGGCAAGCCTCAGGAAATCGCGTTTTTCTCCGTCGAGTCGCTCGACAAATTACCCGCCGCGCCGCCAAAACTTCCGCCGCACATTTTTTCGAATCAATTGGCGCAGCGCGAAGGCGTGCCGCCGTCGGTCACGGTGATCTTGCTCGATTCGCTGAACACCAGTTTCACCGATCAGAACTACGCGCGCACCGCGGTGATCGATTTTTTGCTGCAAGTGAAGCCCACCGATCACATCGCCGTCTACCGCTTGAGCAACCGGCTGCAAGTTCTCCACGATTACACCACCGACGCCTCCGATTTGATCAAGCGCCTGCAACAAGCGCGCTCCGAATTGATGCCCGACGGCTCGACCGATACCGGATTCGATTTGGGACCGATTCTCGGCATGAGCGGACGGCAAGCCGCGTTCCTCATGAACGATCACATTCTGCAAACGCTCGCGGCCATCGAAGCGATCGCCAACAATTTGGCGGGCGTGCCGGGACGCAAGAATCTGGTGTGGGTGTCGGATGGCATTCCGCTCGCTCTTGGATCGATCATGGGTTCGCCGTCGCAAGAACAGCGCTTTTACACCGACGAAGTCCAGCGCACCGAACGCGCGTTGAACGACGCCGACGTTTCGGTGTACGCCGTGGACGCCCGCGGACTCACACCGCCGCGCCGGTTTACTTCGGTGGAAGCGCCGTCCGCCAGAGGCGGCGCCAGTCCAGCGAAATCCGGACTCCCGCCACTTCCGCGAAACGCGCCAATCTCCACGCGCTGGGATTCGATGGTGGAACTCGCCGATCGCACCGGCGGCCGCGCGTATCACAACACCAACGATCTGAAAGGCGCGATCCGCGACGCCGTCGGCGATTCCGAAGTGACGTACACGCTCGGCTATCATCCCACCAACACCGAGATGGACGGAAAATTCCGCGACATCAAAGTGAAAGTCGACCGGCCCGGCGTGAACGTGCGATATCGCAAGGGATACGTAGCGCAATCGGCGGCGATGCAAGATCCAAAGGTCGCGGCCAAGGAATTGTCCGATGCCGTGTGGAGTCCCTTGGATGCGACGGCGCTCGGGTTGAACGCGCGCGTCGATTTCACGGATCAACCGAAACCGAACAGCGTGCAAATCCTGGTGCAAGTGAGTCCCAGCGGAATCAATCTGGAAGAAAAAGACGGCCGCCACAGCGGAGTACTGGACGTGCTCATGGCGCAGAGGACCGATCGCGGCGAGCAAGTGGGCGCGGGCGCGAAGGACAAGCTGGAACTGAACCTGAAGCCGGAGACGTACGCCAAAGTGATGAAGGAAGGCTTAGTGTATCGCAAGGTTCTGGCGCGCGACCCGAACGCGGCGAACGTCCGCGTGGTGGTGCGCGACGAATCGACCGGGGCGATCGGATCGATCACGGTGGCGTACAAGGAAATCAACTAAAAGTGTTATCGTTGCGTTCATGATTCGTCGCTGCGCTGTTCTGTTCTTTCTCGCCGCTGCCGCGGCCTTCGCCCAACCTTACGACCTCATCATTCGCAACGGCCACGTGATCGACGGCACAGGATCGCCGTGGTACGCGGGCGACATCGCGATTCGCGACGGAAAAATCGCCGCCATCTCCACTCCCGGCGGCGCGCTCGCATCGGCGCCGGCCAAGCACGTCATCGACGCGCACGGAATGGTGGTGGCGCCGGGCTTCATCGACATGCTCGGGCAATCGGAGCTGACGATTCTGGTGAATCCGCCGCTGCCGTCGAAAATCTTTCAGGGAATCACGACGGAAATTACCGGCGAGGGCGGATCGATCGCGCCCCTGAACGACGCCATCAAGCGCGCCGACGCAGTGAACTACCAACATTACGGTGTCACGCCCGATTGGTCGAACTTCCGCGAATATTTTGCGCGCCTCGAGAAGCAAGGCATGGGCATCAACCTCGCGAGTTACGCCGGCGCGACACAAGTGCGGCGCATGGTGTTGGGCGACGCCGATCGCGCGCCGTCGCCGGCGGAATTGGATCGCATGAGGGCGCTGGTGCGTCAAGCGATGCGCGACGGCGCGGTGGGCGTGTCGACGTCGCTGCAATATGCGCCCGCGCCCTACGCCACCACCGGCGAGTTGATCGCGCTGGCCGGCGAGGCCGCGAAACTCGGCGGCATCTACGCCACACACATGCGCAGCGAGGGCGACGCGATCATTCCGGCGCTCGACGAAGTCGCGCGCATCGCGCGCGAAGCGGGCATTCCAGCGGAAATTTGGCACCTGAAAGCCGCCGGCAAAAGCAATTGGGGACGCATGCCGGAAATTGTCGCGTACATCGAGAAGGCGCGGCGCGAAGGGCTGGACATCACCGCCGACACGTACGCATATCCGGCGTGGTTCAATTCGTTTTCGGCGTTCATTCCGCCGTGGGCGCACGACGGCGGCGACGCCAAGCTGATCGAGCGCCTGAAAGATCCCGCGACGCGCGCGCGAATTCGGAAAGACATGGAATCGCCCAGCGGCGGCAAATGGGACAACGAGTGGCAGGAAATTCCCGGACCGCAAGCGATTCTGGTGAGCGTGGTGCACAATCCGAAATTGCTTCCGCTGCAAGGCAAAACGGTGGAGGAAGTCGCGAAGCTTTGGAACAAGGACGCGATCGACACGATTTTCGATTTGTTGATCGAAGACGACGCGTTCACGTCGGTAGCGGTCTTCGGAATGTCGGAGCCCGACGTGGCGCTGGCGCTTCAGCAGCCGTGGGTTTCCATTTGCAACGACTCGCAAGGCACCGCGCCCGACGGATTGCTTGGAAAAGAGCATCCCCATCCGCGGGCCTATGGAACTTTTCCGCGAATCCTGCGGAAATACGTGCGCGAGGAAAGCAAGCTGCGCCTGGAGGATGCGGTTCGCAAGTTCAGCGCGCTGCCGGCGCAGAAAATGCGTTTAGGCTCCCGCGGCGTTTTGAAGCAGGGCATGTGGGCCGACGTGGTGATCTTCGATCCCGCGACGATCACCGATCGCGCCACGTTCGAGAATCCGAATCAGTTGTCGGATGGAATGCAGTTTGTGCTGGTGAACGGCGTTCCGGTGATCGAAAACGGCAAGCAGACCGGCGCGCTGCCGGGAAAAGTGTTGCGCGGACCGGGATACGTGGCGGGGAAATGAGACCGTCGGAAAAGACGATCCACAGATTACACAGATTTCACAGATTCGGACGATAGGCGCGACCGAATGCTAGCGCAAGCGCCGTCCTAATCTGTGCAATCTGTGCAATCTGTGGATAGCTTTTGTTCTGCGAAACTCTTCACGCATCCGCTCGTAGAAAACAGCATGCCCGGGCGGAAAATCACGCGTACGCTTTGGACCATCGTGACGATTCTCGCCGTGATCGGCTGCGCCGCGGCATTGCGGCGCATCGGTGTGCTGTGGCCAACGGTCACGCGCGGGTACGTGCCGACGTCAACGAAGATTCCGCAAGTTTTCGACGTGGGCTTCGCGCATTATCCTTGGCTGACGTTGTCGCACGTGATTCCAGGATTGTTGTTCATGATCCTGGGACCGCTGCAATTTATCTCCACGCTGCGCGCGCGATACCCCCAGTGGCATCGCTGGTCAGGACGCGTGTTTGTGGCGTGTTCGCTGATCATCGGAGTGTCGGCGCTCGCCTTGAGTGCGCGATTGTCGATCGGCGGACTTCTTGAACGATCGGCGACCACGCTGTTCGCGCTTTATTTTCTGTTCGCGTTGTCGCGAGCGTTCTGGTTGATTCTACACCGCAACGTCGCGCTTCATCGCGAGTGGATGATCCGCGCGTTCGCCATTGGACTCGCGGTGGCGACGATCCGGCCAATCAATGGCATGTTCTTTGGTCTGTATTTCGCGCGCGGATTCCTCAGTCCTCAGCAGTTTTTCGGGATCGCTTTCTGGACGGGATTCTTGTTACACGCGATCGCCGCGGAAGTTTGGATCCGCACGACGCGGCCGCAACTCGCTCACGCATGAGGCGGCAAGGGATGACCGAGACGAATCCCCAGGAGGACCCAATCTTCAAGAACTTCAGCTAATGTTCGGCGGCATTCTTCTATCGTGCTTCCCGTCGCCCAGACTCCGGGGCACTCGGGAATCTCGCCGACGAAAGACTCGGGATTGTCGATGGTCTTGTAGCGGGCCTTGACGAGCGCCGCGTCCAGGTATTGCTGCACCATATGATGCGATGATACCACCGCCAGGGAGCGTTTTAGCTCCCGATGGCGAGCTGAGCGTCGGCCGCAATCAACAGCACGCCCGCATAGACCATCGTGTCGGTGAAGTAGTTTAATCCCACAATGTCGCGGCTAGCGAGCATCACCGGCAAATAAATCACCACGATCAGAAACACGGCCAGCGCGCCCAGCCACAACGCCGCGCGACGCGTGAACGGCGGCACGAGCATCCCGATGCCGCCAACTACCATCGCCACCGACGTGAAGTATCCCCACGCGTTTCCACCGGGCATCCAATCGGGAATGGTTTTTGGCAACGGAATCACCGGCAGCGATGCGGGATGGAAAAATTGTTCGATGCCGAAGAGGATCGCGGTCACCGCGATGATGCCGGACAAAACGCCAATCCACAATTTCGCGCCGCCGTGGCCGCCGCGCGCAAAATCCGTGGCCGCGAGCAGCAAGGCCGCGCAAGCGAATGCCGTTTCACGCACCAGCAGCACTTTGACGTTCCACGGCGCGTTCGCCGACAACGCGCCCGGCACATCGTTCATCACCACAAAGAGAAGAAACATCAGCCCCAGCAGCGAGGCCGACAATCGCAGTTGCACACGCCACATGATGCTGAGCGTCGCGGCGATCAGCGCGACGCCGACGAAGTAAACCCAGAACAATCGCCACGGCATGTACGACGGGACCATCGGGATCATGCCTTTTCCCACCGTAAAATGCTCGGCGGAGAAAACGCCCATCGGAACGACGTAGAAAATCCGCCCGAGGCCGGCCAGGCCTTCCCATCCGCGCACGGATTGCCGTTGACGTTGAATGGCCACGACGGCCATCACCGTCAACACCCCGAACGTGACGTACGGCCAAAAATTCGTCGGCGCGAAAAATGAATTGTTCATGACTCTTCAGTAAAAGGCCGCGGGCCGCACCCGAGAGGGTTTCGCACCGTTGGTGGAATTCGCACCGTCCGGGGGTAGCGTTCGGCGCGGTGACGGGCGAGCAGATGCGACACGCAACGCGAATATACTGCCGCGTGGTACATTTTTGGAAGGTCCAGTTTCAGCGTAAAAAAAGGACCAATCGACTGAACCAATTCCGGAAGACCAATTTGTATGGCGCATGACACCGCGAGTATCGAGATCGCCTTGGGCACGCGACCCGCGGGGACGTCCCTGAGTTTGTGGCTCTACGACGAGCTGCGTCGCGCGATCCTCTCGGGACGCCTGCGGCCGGGCGGGCGATTGCCGGCGTCGCGCGACTTCGCCAGACAAATCGGCGTATCGCGGGGCATTGCCGTGGGCGTCTTCGAGCGTCTGCACTCGGACGGTTACTTGTGCTCGCGCGTGGGATCGGGCACGTGGGTGAACGAATCGCTGCCCACCGAATGGTCGCGGCCGAAGCCCGCGCCCCGGCGCGTGAGAATGGTGCCGCCGCCGCTTGGCGGACTCTCGTTTCATCCACCGCCGCGGCCATTTCGCATGTGCGAACCGATCGGAGAATTTCCGGTGAAGATTTGGGCGAGAGTCGCGAGCCGGCGATTGCGCCGCCTCACGCCCGCCATGCTTTCCGGCGGCGACTTGCGCGGATGCCAGCCGTTACGCGAAGCCATCGCCGGATACTTGGGATCGTCGCGCGGCGTAAATTGCGCGCCGGAGCAAGTGGCCATCGTTTCCGGCGTGCAACAGGCGCTCGACATCCTGGCGCGATTGCTTCTGAAGTCCGGCGACGCCATTTGGATGGAAGATCCCGGATATTTCGGCGCGACCATGGCGTTTGAGCGTGCCAATGCCAAGATCGTTCCGGTGCCCGTCGACCGCGACGGTCTGGTGGTCGCCGAAGGCCAACGCCGGGCGCGCCACGCGAAGGCGTGTTACGTGACGCCGGCGCATCAGTTTCCGCTGGGCATGTCGATGTCGCTTCAACGAAGGCTCGAATTGCTGGCGTGGGCCCGCGCCCATCGCGCCTTCGTGATCGAAGACGATTACGACAGTGAATTTCGTTTCGAACGCCATCCGCTCGGCGCGCTGCAAGGAATCGATCGCGCCGGCAATGTTGTGTTCGTGGGATCGTTCAACAAATTTCTATTTCCCTCGCTACGCGTGGGCTACGTTGTGCTGCCGCCCGCCCTGATGGATCCGTTTTTGGCGTTGCGTTACAGCGCGGACCTGCGGTCGCCGGCCATCGAGCAAATGATATTGTGCGATTTCATCACCGAGGGACACTTGGGCCGTCACCTGCGGCGCTCGCGCGAAGTGTACGGCGAGCGTTTGACCGTGCTGCTCGACGAAGGACGCAAACGCCTCGACGGATTGCTGGAAATTTCCGAAGTACGCGCGGGACTGTTCACCGCCGGGTTGCTGCGCAATCGCATGTCGTCGCGGCGATCGGAAGAGGCGGCGGCGCGCGCAAGCGTCGACGTTATGGGGCTGCACCGCTTCACGTTTCGGCGCAAAGACGTGCGCGGTGTATTGCTCGGATTCGCCGCCTTCGACGCGCGGCAGATTCGCGCGGGCGTCGAGCGATTAGCGGGGGCGTTGGCTTAGCCGGGAATCTTCGCGATGTCGCGCCAGTACATTCAGTGCGGCCGTAGGTCTTCCGCGCCGCTGCGCGCGTAAAACGCTCGCGCGTGGATTGGCGATACAGCGGTAGTGGCTCCATTTGAATTCTGATCACAGGACTTGCGGAAACCGAACCCTTGCGCGTAGGTATGCTTTGTATCAGGGCACGGCTTCAGCCGTGCCGCCAGCAGGCCTCGTCCCTGGGGCTTAGCCCCTGCGGCTTTGCACTTGGCACGATTGCGGATCAGCCGTTGCTTGCGGGGGCTAAAGCCCACGATTTCCAACGTCTGGGTCGGCACGGCTGAAGCCGTGCCCTGATACAAACCTGATAGAAACGTGCCCTGATACAAACCTGATACAAAAGAGATATAAAGCGGCTGCGCGGACGGTTTGCTCACAGTTCCACAGGGATCAAACTCAAATTGAGCCACGGCCTAAAGCAGACATCACCGCCGATTCAAACTGAGGCGGTACCGATACAGCAAAGCGTTTTAACGCTAGCACAAAAGGTGTAGAATCGCCGCGAGGGGAAATCCACCATGTCCATTCAACTTCAAGTGAACGGCGCCGCTCGACAATTTGACGGCGATCCCGAGATGCCGCTGCTGTGGTACCTGCGCGACCTCTTGCAACTGACCGGCACGAAATTCGGCTGCGGCGCGGGACTCTGCGGCGCATGCACGGTGCATCTGAACGGCGAAGCCGTTCGCGCTTGCCAAACGCCGCTGAAAGAAGCGGCCGGCAAGAAGGTTCTCACGATCGAGGGATTGAGCACGCACGGCGATCATCCGCTGCAAAAAGCGTGGGCGGCGGCGAACGTGCCGCAATGCGGCTACTGCCAGAGCGGACAAATCATGCAGGCGGCGGCGCTCTTGAAGACGCACGCGAAGCCGTCGGACACGCAAATCGACGACGCGATGCAAGGCAACATTTGCCGTTGCGGAACGTATCAGCGGATTCGCCAGGCGATCCACATGGCGGCGAACGGGGGTAAGGCATGAACGCGACCGCATTGAACCGCAGAAGTTTTTTGGGCACGGCGCTTTCGGCGTCGGCCTTTGTGTTGGTGGCGCGCGCGCTACCGGGCGGAGAAACGGAAGTGGCGCTGGCAGACGCCCTGAACGGGGCGGCGTGGCATTTGCCGATTTACATGGGACTCGACGCTGACGGCACGGTCGTGGTGATCGCGCACCGCTCCGAGATGGGCACAGGCATTCGCACGTCACTGCCGATGGTGGCGGCCGACGAGTTGGGCGCGGATTGGAAGCGCGTGCGGATCGAGCAGGCGATTGGCGACAAGAAGTACGGCGATCAAAATACCGATGGATCGAAATCGGTCCGCGACTTCTACACGCCCCTGCGCGCGGAAGCCGCGACGGCGCGCATGATGCTGGAAAGCGCCGCGGCGCAAAAGTGGGGCGTGCCGGCGAGCGAGTGCAGCGCGCAAAACCATCAAGTGGTGCATGCGAAGTCGGGACGCAAGGCGGATTTCGGCGAGTTGGTGGCGTCGGCCGCGCAGCAACCGCTGCCGAAGAACGACGATCTGAAATTCAAGGCGGCGTCAGAGTATCGCTACATCGGAAAAGGCGTGCCGATCACCGACATGAACGCGATCGTCACCGGCAAAGGCGTTTTCGGTATGGACGCGGCGGTGCCCGGCATGGTCTACGCGTCGGTGGAGCATCCGCCGGTGTTCGGCAGCACGGTGAAATCGCTCGACGACGCGGACGCCAAGAAAGTCGCGGGCGTTTCGCAAACGCTCCGGATTCCGCCGCTGAAACTGCCGTACGGTTTTCAACCGCTCGGCGGCGTGGCGGTGATCGCCGACAATACTTGGGCGGCGTTTCAAGGACGCAAGAAACTGAACGTGCAATGGACCGAGAGCGCGCACGATAGTCACGAATCCGCCGCGTATCGCAAGACATTGGAAGCGGCGTCGGCGACGGCCGCGCACGTGGAACGCAACGAAGGCGACGTTGACGCCGCGTTTTCATCGGCCGCCGGTACGCACGAAGCCGCGTATTACGCGCCGTATCTCGCGCACGCGCCGATGGAACCGCCCGTGGCGATCGCGCAATACCAAGATGGCAAAGTCACGGCGTGGGCGCCCACGCAAAATCCGCAAGCGGTGCAGGACACGGTGGCCGCGGCGGTTGGTTGCAAGCCGGCGGACGTGGTGTGTAACGTCACGCTGCTAGGCGGCGGATTCGGCCGCAAGTCGAAGACGGACTACGTGGCGGAAGCGGCAATGCTCTCGAAACAGTTGGGCGGCAAGCCGGTGAAAGTGGTGTGGTCGCGCGAAGACGACATCAAGTTCGACTTTTATCACTCCTCGTCGTCGACCTATTTCAAAGCCGCGCTCGACGCGAAGGGGCGGCCGACGGCGTGGCTGCAACGCAGCACGTTCCCATCGATCATGGCGATGTTCGATCCCAACGCCCGCTACGGCGGATTCTCGCTGGGCATGGGATTCACCGACGTGCCATTTGAAATTGCGAATTTCCGCGCGGAAAACGGCGCGGCCGAAGCGCACGTGCGCATCGGATGGCTGCGATCGGTGGCCAATATCTATCACGCCTTCGGCGTGCAGAGCTTTGCCGACGAGTTGGCGCAGAAGGCCGGCCGCGATCGCGTAGAGTATCTGCTCGATCTAATCGGCAGCGATCGGAATTTCGTAACGAATCCGCCGCAAATGAAAGGCTTCGACTTCGAAACGGCGCGATTGAAGCGCGTGCTAACGCAAGTGGCCGAGCAAAGCGGCTGGGCGAAGTTCAAGCCGTCGAAGGGTCACGCGTTGGGCGTGGCGGTGCATCGCAGTTTTCTCACCTACGTGGCGTCGGTGGTGGAAGTGGTGATCGACGACAACGGCAAGGTGAAAATTCCGCGCGTGGACACGGTTGTCGACGCGGGATTGGTAGTGAATCCCGAGCGCGCCAAGTCGCAATTTGAAGGCGCGGCGGTTTTCGGCGCGGGCATCGCTTTGATGAGCGAGATTACCGCGGCCAACGGCCGGATCAAACAGTCGAACTTCAACGACTATCGCGTGGCGCGAATCAACGAAGCTCCCGTGGACGTGCGCGTAACAATTGTGAAGAACGACAGCGCGCCGCCCGCAGGCATCGGCGAGCCAGGCGTTCCACCGATCGCGCCGGCGATCACCAGCGCAATCTTCGCGGCGACAGGCAAGCGGATCCGCGAGTTGCCGGTGAAGAGTCAGTTGGCGTAGGGGAGGATCTCGTTGAAACGTTACTTCATCAGCGCTCTACTGCTGGTCTGTTCTGTGGCGTCAGGGCAACAGTCTGCCCCTGAAATTCCTTACGAATCCGTGCCGGACTTTCTAAAACTTCCGGCCGACATGAACTTTGGCGAGGTCGCCGGCGTCGCGGTGAATTCCAAGGGTCATGTGTTCGTGTTTTCGCGCGGCAACACGACCGGTCCCGCGTATGGCGCGACGGCGTCGCAACTGCTCGAGTTCGGTCCTGACGGGCGCTACATCCGCGAGATCGGCAAGAATTTGTACGCGTGGTCGTATGCGCACGCCGTGCGCGTCGATAAGCACGACAATATTTGGGCCATTGACAAAGGCTCGGACATGATCGTGCGCTTCAATCCCGCGGGACACGTCACGATGGTTTTCGGGCGGAAGAAGGAAGCGTCGGACGAGAGCGCCGTGCCGTGGAAGCATGTGACGCCTCCGCTGGCCGCGATCAACGGACAATTCCGCCAGCCAACCGACGTCACCTGGGATAAGGAAGAATCGATTTTCATCAGCGACGGATACATCAACTCGCGCGTCGCCAAGTTCGACAAAAACGGCGATTGGGTGAAGCAGTGGGGCGCGCCCGGTTCGGGACCCGGCGAGTTCAACACGCCGCACTCGATCGCATCAGACAAAGACGGCAACATTTACGTCGCCGATCGCGGCAACATGCGGATTCAAGTGTTCGATCACGACGGGAACTTCCTGCGCGAGATTCGCATCGACGCACCGGTGCCCGAAAACGCGCAGCCGTGGATGGGCGCGCGTCCCAGCGGCAGCGGCCGAGGCACGATGGGATCGGGCGCGCCGTGGGCCGTGTGTATCACGCCGGCGTCGACGCAAAATTCCACGCAGTATCTCTACGCCTCCGACGCGTTTCCCGGACGCATCTACAAATTGTCGCTCGATGGCAAGCTGCTCGGGATGCTGGGACGCTCCGGCCATCTAGCGAAACAGTTCGGATGGATTCACGAACTCGCGTGCCCGTCGGAAAACACGCTCTACGTCGCGGAATTGTTGAATTGGCGCGTGCAGAAATTGATTTTGAATCCAGTGGAGAAGAAAACCTCGCAAGAGAAAACGGCTCAAACGAAAAAGGCCGGGACAACGAAGTAATTGTCCTTTGTGCATTTCAAGAGGATGCGTTTGTGGGTCGCCATTTCAGAGTCTGTGTGCCAACTGATCGCTGAGCCTGCGGAAGCAGGCGACGCAATGTTAGCCTCTGGCGAGGCGCTTTTTGCCGAGCCTGGGGTAATTCGTTAGCGGGCAGAGCCTGCGCAGCTGGCGACACAGGCAACAGTGCCATCTGATTCGCTTGTGCCGCCTGCGCTGCAGGCTCGTACTCGATACAACAGTGTCCCCAGGCTCGGCAAAAAGCGCCTCGCCAGGGGCTAACACTGTGCCGCCTGCTGCCGCAGGCTCGGAGTTGCGGTGTCACACAGACGCGGGCTGAATTTTCAAACAGGCTTCTGCGGGCTGGGTGGTCACACAGACTCCTGCGGGCTGAATCTTCAAACAGACTCCTGCGGGGCTGAGTTTTCACACAGGGGCGACTAAGACAGCGGCGGCGCAAAAGAAAACAGCCAAGACCACAAAGTGATCTTGGCTGTCGCTTTCCAACTCGGAAGAAAAAACTACTGCGGAGCGATCTGACCGTTCGGCGTCGCCGCGGCCTTGGCGGCCTTGGCGTCTTTCACCTTCATCAGTTTTTCCACCCACGAATTGGCCGTCTCGAGATCCTTGTCGTGATCGGCGACCGAGTCTTCGCAGTCGGCCTTTTCGCGATAGAGGAGGTTGATGTAGGCCATCGCGTCGTCGTAATCGGGACGAATCTCCACGGCCTTGTTCAGATCCTTGAAGCCTTCGTCGACGATCGGCATGTTCGCGCTGCACAGGGCCTGCTGCGCTTTTTTGTCCTTGAAGGGTTGCGTGCCTTGCGGATCCATGTGCGCGTCGGAACGCGCCTTCATCCGCGCGGGATACGCCTTGGTCCAAGCGATCACGCCGATGGAGTAATACGCTTCGGCATTCTTGGGATCGAGTTGGATTTCCTTCTGATACCAATCCTTGGCGTCATCCAGCTTCTTCATGTTGAAATAAATGCTGGCGATGCCGGCCACGCTGTTGGCGTTTTGCGGATCGTCCTTCAGGACGTTCTTGAACTCGTCGATGGCCTGCTGGCCCATCTTCATGTTGTCGTCGGACTCCGCGCCCGGGATGAACTGATTGGCGTAGGCGGTGGCGAGATAGAGGCGCGCCACTTGCAGCGAGGGATCGAGGCTCAACGCTTTCTTGAAATTCTCCACCGCCGGCGTATATTGAGCGCCCTTGAACGCCTGCACTCCCTGGCGGAGTTGATCGCGGGCACGCAGCTTGTTGCCGATCAAACTCCAGCCCAGAAGGGCCAGCCCGATGAAAGCTCCCATTACCACCAGGGTGATGACGACACCCTTATAATCGGTTTTCATTCTATTGTCCCTGCTCCATCTTGGCCGTCATCAGGCCGATCTTGTCCACACCGGAGGCTTTGGCGATATCGATCACCTTGGCGATTTCCTTGAACTCCAGATTGTCGTCGCCCTTCACGAACGCCACGCGCTCGGCGCGCGTACTGAAGATGTCTTTGAGACGCGGACCGAGCGTTGCTTCGGTCACGTCGTCCTGATTGATCTTCAACGCGCCGCCCATCATCACCTGAATCACGATGGTGCGATTCAGCGGATTATCCGGCTGCTTTTTGGCATCCGGATTCGGTTGCGGAACCAGCGTATCGAGGCCCTTCGGCACCAAAGGCGTGATCACCATGAAGATGATGATCAGCACGAGCAGTACATCGATCATCGGGGTCATGTTGATATCGGCGGTCAGACCCTTTTTTCCGCCCACTGCCATTGCCATAAAAAATTCCTCCGAGAATCAATGCGGACCCCGCAACGCGGGATCAAAATCCGTTACTTGTTTCTCTACTTCTTGTCGGCGGCCGGCGCTGCGGCGGGCGCTGCCGCTCCCGCCGCGTCTTCAATCTTGTCGGTCAGCAGGCCGAGATCGCTCACACCCGCCGCGCGGATGTTGTCGACAACATCCACCACATCTTTGTACTTGGCACGCGCGTCGCTCTTCACGTAGACCGTCTTATCGGCCTTGGCGGCGATCAAATCTTTCACCTTGGGCGCCAACTCGGTCGCCTGCACCTGCGTGGTGCCCAGAAAGACGCGTCCGTCGTGAGTCACCGCGATCAACACGGCGTCTTCTTTGTCGGCATCCTGCATGTTGCGGGGATTATGCACCTTGGCCATGTCCACACTGGTGCCGTGTTGCAACATGGGCGTCACCACCATGAAGATGATCAGCAGCACGAGCATCACGTCCACCATCGGCGTGACGTTGATGTCGTTCACTACAGTAGTCGTTCGTTTTGCCTGTCCCATGGATGTTCTCCTTCAAATTACCGACGCTCGATTCCGGGGCGGAAGGCGAGGGTTCGCGCCGCGGGGAAGCGGCGCGAACCCAAGCGAACCACGCTGGGAGAAGAGCGAAAAACCGGCCCGCCTTACTTGATCGCTACGCGCTGAAACTTCGCGCTGCGCTCGTACTTGAACGCTGCGTGAAACTTCGCGCTGCGCTCGTACTACCGCTTGCGGTTTCTCTGCGAGCGCTTGAGGAAATAATCCACCAATTCGCTCGAGGAGTTATCCATCTCGATGTCGAACGCTTCGACGCGGCCCGAGAAGGCGTTGTACGCCCACACCGCAGGCACGGCGACGAACAATCCGATGGCGGTCGTTACGAGAGCTTCCGAAATTCCGCCGGCGACGGCGGCCAATCCGGTCTGCTTCTCGGCGGCGATGCCGTGGAAGGCGTTGATGATGCCGACGACCGTTCCGAACAGTCCCACGAAGGGGGCGGTGGAACCGATCGTGGCGAGCGTGCCCATGCCGCGCTTCAGCTCGGCGTGCACAATCGCTTCGGCGCGCTCCAGGGCGCGCTTGCTGGCTTCGATTTCCTCACCGGGGATTTCCGCGGAATCCTGATGCGCCTGGAATTCCTGGAGCCCGGAGATCACGACCTTGGCCAGGTGGCTCTTCTTGTGGCGCTCGGCGATGTGCACCGCTTCGTCGAGTTTGCCTTCACGCAGCGCGCCGGCCACCGCCGGAGCGAACATGCGCGACTGCTTGCGCGCGGCCGAGAATGCGATCCAGCGATCGATCATCACGCCGATGGACCACGCCGACATTGCAAACAGAACGATGACGACCAACTTGGCCGGCACGCCCATCTGGTTCCACATGGACAAAGGATCAAAGGCCACGGCTGAATCTTGAAACAACCAGAAGGCCAACATACTGGCGGACGAAATCATGGTAAAAGCTCTCCTTCTTCTCCCGAGTTAGGATCCCGCGGGGGGATTCCGTTTTAGTGCAAGATCAAGATCAAAAACCGAACCGAATGGCGACAGGCTCCCCGAAAGTCGAAGCGATTGCCTCGATTCCAGAGGAGCCGGCGGCCAAAGCTTACTGGCTGAGCGTAAAATTCACGTCAATTGTAGTGGCTACCTGCACCGGCACATTGTTAAGAATGGTGGGCCGGTAGCGCCACTGGCGAACCGCGTCCAACGCCGCTTGTACAAGCAGCGGGTGGCCGCTGATCACCTTCAAATCCGTAATACGGCCCTGCTCGTCGATCACCGCTTCCAGGTGAACCACACCCTGGATGCGGGCTTGCCGCGCCAACTGCGGATACACCGGGTTGGGACGGCTAATCGCCATCGCCCCTTGGACCGCTCCGCCGACCGTGATGCGCTTCGGCGTCTCGACCTTGGGCGGAGGTGGAGGTGGAGGAGGCGGAGGCGCCGCCGTGGGCGTCGAGCTCACGATGCCGCCGATCACGCCGCCCAATTGTCCGCCGGGCGTACCGCCGGGCACGCCGCCCACAACTCCGGCGCCGCCGGAAGAGGGAGGCGGCAAATCTTCTTCTTTGATTTCCGCAATCTGTTTGGGAATTTCTTTCGGAGCGGTCAAGTGACCGTCTTCAAACTCGCGCACCATCTTCACCACTCTTACCGGCGCGGCCGCAGGCGGAGGTGGCGGAGGCGGCGGCGGTGGAGGAGCCGTCAAGAAGCCGAGCATCTGAGTCTTCGGAAGGGCTTCCACGGTCAGCAACGGAATCAAGACCAAGGTGATCAGGATTCCTGCCTGGATCATCAGGGAAATCCCGACCGTCCACGGCCGTTTTTTCTCGGTGGAGGCCAGATCCATCAGGCTTTGTTCAAACATAGCGAAATCCCCCGTTCTTTTACAGTCACCAACTGAACGGCGCGCTGTTTCCAACGCCATCCACTTGATATAGACACCGAATCTTGAAAATCGGTGCGCGTCCGGTCCCATCCGGAGGCATTTTTTTTATTCCCCAAACTCTTGCCGTACCAATGCGATACAAAGCCCTGCACGCCGCCCCTACGCCGACTTGCCGGTTTTCACCGTGCCCTTGGCGCGAGCACCCTGGCGAGCCGCCGGGGCCTTATCCATCGCGATCACTTTACCACTATTCGAACGCTGATCCCACCACTCTTGCCACACCACAACGATCGGCGCGGCTACCGCAATCGACGAATATGTTCCGACCAGGATGCCGACCACCAGCGCGAAAGCGAATCCGCGCAAGACCTCGCCGCCAAGGAAATACAAACATGCGACTGTAACGAAAGTTAAACCCGAGGTCAAGATCGTTCTACTTAAAGTTTGGTTAATGGAAAGGTTGGCGATGTTGCTGAGCGACTCGCGACGCATGCCCCTGACGTTCTCACGAATGCGATCGAAGACCACGATCGTATCGTTCATCGAGTAACCGACGAGCGTCAGCAACGCGGCCACCACGGGAAGCGAAATCTCGTATCCGAAGATCGAGAAGAAGCCGATGGTGATGATCACGTCGTGGAACGTGGCGATAATCGCGGCGATGCCGTACACCCACTCGAAGCGCAATCCCACGTAGATCAACATTCCGCCCAGCGCGTAGAGCGTGGCGAACAACGCTTGCTTGCGCAACTCGTCGCCGACTTTCGGTCCGACGATCGAAACGCCGCCCACGTTGTAAGGCGAAAGCGAAAAACCCTTCTCGAAGGAGTTGGCGATCGCCGGCGTGACGCCGGGAACCGAACGCAGGTCGCCGATGTTGTTGATCAAGCCGCCCGCGCTGCGGGCCTTCACGATCGCATCGGCGGCGGTGCGCGCGTCTTCACTGGAGACGCCGGCCGTTTCGACCAGACGATCGGCGATTTGGTCGCGCCCCGCGTTGTTCAAGTCCACTTTACTGGCGTCGGTCTGCCCAAAGGAATTGCGCAGCGCGTCGGCGATGGAAGTGCGCGCGTGATTCAACGCCGCTTCGTCTTGGCCCTTCTGCTCCAGGCTGATGATGATTTCGTTTTTGGCGGGATCGTCGTACCTTTGCAGCGTGGCGTCCTTGATGCCTTGCGCGTCGAGCTGCTTGCGCAGCGTTTCGAGGTTTGGTACGTCCTTGAACTTCACCAAAACCTCCGCGCCGCCCTTGAAATCGATACCGTAGATGGGACCGCCCTTCATCAGAAGGGAAATTTGTCCGGAGATGCTGAGCACCAGCGACAGGCAAATGAGCGGCCACTTCCACGAGAGGAAGTTGTAATTCGGGTTCTTAAAGATCTCCATGAAACTGACTCTCCACCAATCCTAGATACTGATCGCCGCTTCACGGCGGCGTGAAAACTCAAACTCGAAAATCGCGCGCGATACAAAGACCGCCGTGAAAACGTTGGCGATCAAGCCCACCACCAGCGTCACCGCGAATCCGCGGATCGGGCCGGTGCCGAACAAGAAAAGGAAGAAGCAAGAAACCACCGTCGTGACGTGGGTGTCGATGATGGTTGCGAAAGCTTTCTCGAATCCCGCTTTCATCGAATTCACCACGCCCTTGCCGGCGCGCAGTTCTTCGCGAATGCGCTCGAACACCAGCACGTTCGAGTCGACGGCCATACCGATGGTCAAAATGATTCCGGCGATGCCGGGCAGCGTGAGCGTCGCGCCGAAATACGCGAGCGCGGCCATCAGGATCACCAAGTTCAACGCCAGCGAAACGATCGCGTTCAAACCGGAAAGCCGGTAATAGACGAGCATAAAGACCATCACGAAAATCAAACCGGCCAGGGCCGAGGTGACTCCCGCGTGGATCGAATCGGCGCCCAGCGACGGACCAACGGTGCGCTCTTCGTTGAACGCGACGCTGGCGGGCAACGCGCCCGAGCGCAGCACCAGCGCCAGATCCTGCGCGCGCTGCTGGCTGAAGCGTCCGGTGATGCGTCCCGAGTCGCTGATGCGGCTTTGAATCTGCGCGACGGTGTAAATCTTGTTGTCGAGCACCACCGCCATGTAGTTGTTGACGTTGGCCTCGGTGTAGCGCTCGAAGCGCTTGGCGCCATCGGCCTTGATCGTGAATCCAACGTCGGGGCGGCCGTTTTCATCGGCGCCCACGCGCGCGCTGCGCAGATCGCGTCCGGTGATCACCGGCGTCTTGTTCAAAATGTACCAGCGGGCTCCGGCTTCGGCGTCCGCGCCACTTGCCTCGACGTCTTGCAGAATCACCGAGCCTTCCGGCAGCACGCCGCCCTTGGCCGCCATCGCGGCTTCCGGCGTCGGATACGATTGCGGATCGTTCACCGGCTGAATCGCCAGCATCGCGGTGTTTTGAATGATTTCCTTCACCCGGCCCGGATCGTCAACGCCGGGCAACTGCACGAGAATTTCGTTTTCTCCGCGGCCGTGCTCGCGAATGTCGGGTTCGGTGAGTCCCAAATCGTCGACGCGGCGGCGAATCGTCACCAGCGATTGTTCAACGGCGTCCTTGCGGATGGTCGCGATTTGGCTGGAGGGAAGTTTCAGCGAGTAGGAAGCGGTGTTGGCGCTGGCGTTCGAGTCGTTGGCCGCGCGTCCCTTGACCCACCCGGTATCGAACTGTCCGCCGGTGAGCAAGCTGTCGAACGCCTGGGACTTGTCGAGCGAAATTCCCTTGACGGTGATTTCGCCGAGTCCCGTACGCGTGCAGCTATCGTAGCCGATGCCTTTTTGCTTCAGCAATTCGCCCAAGCGATCGGCGGCTTGATCGGTTTCCGCGTTCACCGCGTCGTCGACCTTCACTTCCAGGATCAGGTGCGTGCCGCCTTGGAGATCGAGACCCAGGTGGATTCGGCTGCCGACGTTTTCGCGCAGTTGCGCCAAATTCTTCGGAAATCCGGTGACACCCAAGATGCAGGCGATCACGACACCGGCGATGAACAACCACTTGTACATCAGACTCTGATTCATAGCGTTTTTATTCCTTGCCTTCTTCCACCGAATCGACCGCGTAGCGCATCAGTTCCAAGCGGGTATCGGCGGGCGGCACTCGCAAGTGCAGCGTATCTTCCTTCAAGCCGACGATGGTGCCGCGCAATCCCCCTTTGGTGATGATGCGGTCGCCGGACTTCAAATTGTCGAGCATTTCCTTCCGCTTCTTTTCCCGCTTCTGCGTGGGCAGAATCAGCAGGAAATAAAAGATCGCAAAAACCAGCGCGAACGGGAGGATCGAAAACAGCGTGCCGGTATCAAACTGCCAAAAAATGAAGACCCCGAAAGTGAACACAGCGATGATGGCTAACTCCCTCTGATCCTTATTGTATCAATGGAAACCCGTAGTACGGGAGGGACACGCCTCATACCTCACGGTATCCGCGGACGCTCGGCATCGTCTAGCGGTTTACTTGTAGGTAACTGGAGAAGTCCTCAACTACAATAGGGTGACGGAGTTTGGTGCATCTGTCAAGTTTGAAAATCAGCCACCGAGACACCGAGGACACCGAGAAAACCGAAGAAAAAACAGGATCAAGCGTTCTTGTTTTTCCGGTAGCTTCATCGCGAACAACCGGGTGGCATGAATCGCACCAATCGAACCTCGCCGCGAATCATTCTTCCGGCCATGCCTGAACTTTAAACCAAGCTGCAGCTTCTTCATCTTCTTCGGCTGTGATCGGCTGCTTCAAGTACGCTTGACGTTCCCGCTCCCACATCTCCTCTTCCCGGCGACGCTTCAGGTAATCGTTCAACGCTCTCCGGATCAGCGCGGACCTATTGATCTTGGCCTTCCTGGCCTCGCGATTAGCGGCCGCTAGCAGCGGCTTGTCGAGCACCAATCGGATCGTTTCCATACTGTGGAGTCTATTCCGCAGTCGAGGCATCTGTCGAGTTTGAAAATCAGCCACCGAGACACCGAGGATACCGAGAAAACAGAAGAGAAAACAGGATCAAGTGTTCTTGTTTTCCTCGGTGTTCTCGGTGTCTCGGTGGCTGATTTCGTTCCGGTACCTCGAAAACTCCCCGGCCAGGATCGCGCCACGCATCCGGCGCATGCCGTCGAGATAAAAAAACAGATTGTGAATTGTGTTGAGCACGCCGGCGAGCATTTCTCCGCTGTGGAACAAATGCCGCAAGTACGCCCGCGTGTAACGGCGGCAGACCGAGCACGCGCACTTCTCGTCGGGCGGCTTCTGATCGCGAGCGTATCGCGCGTTGCCAATGTGCATGCGGCCGGCGCTGGTGAATAGCATGCCGTTGCGGGCGTTGCGCGTCGGTAACACGCAATCCATCATGTCGACGCCTTGGGCAACGTATTCGGGGATTTCCTCGGGCATGCCGACGCCCATCACGTAGCGCGGTTTTTCCGGCGGCAAATGCGGTTCCGTCGCCGCGACCATGTCGAAGGTGAGCGGCCGCGGCTCGCCGACCGACAATCCACCGATGGCGTATCCCGGCAGATCGAGTTCCACCAAGCGTTCCGCCGATTCCTGGCGAAGATCGGCGAACATGCTGCCTTGCACGATCGGAAAAAGCGTCGAAGGATTATCCGGCGTCGTGAGCCAAGCGTTTTTCGCGCGCGCCGCCCATCGCACCGACAACTCCATCGACTTCCGCGCGGCCTCGTGACTCACCGGATATGGCGTGCATTCGTCGAGTTGCATCTGAATGTCGGAGCCGAGCGCGTTCTGAATGTCCACGGTGCTTTCCGGCGAGAAAAAATGCGCCGAGCCGTCCAGGTGCGAGCGAAACGTGACGCCTTGCTCTTCGATCTTGCGCAGTTTCGACAAGCTGAACACTTGGAATCCGCCGGAGTCGGTGAGAATCGCGCGCGGCCACGAGATGAACTTGTGCAATCCGCCGAGATCGCGAATCAACTCGTGGCCCGGACGCAGATACAAGTGATACGTGTTGCCAAGAATGATCTGCGCGCCGAGTTCTTCGAGGGCGTCCTGGGTCATGCCCTTGACGCTGCCCAGCGTGCCGACAGGCATGAACACCGGCGTCTCGATGACGCCGTGCGGCGTGTGCAGGAGCCCCGCGCGGGCTTTTGTGGTCGGGTCGGTCTTGAGGATTTCGAAACGAAACGGCACGAGATGGCTACTGAATCTGTCCGCCGTTGCGGCGAATCATACCGTCTACGATCTTGACGAGCGCGTTGACGTTCTCGGTAGTCTGATCGATTTTGTCGCTCAGCGCGTCCATGCGGAGCCGTTCTTGTTCCGCGCGAAGGCGCTCCCGCTCGATTAGTTGCCGGTCTTCATCGCGCGTCCGGATCAACGCGTGCACAGCCCCCACGATAACCTGAATTTGTTCGTCATTCTTCTGCTGACCGGCCCTCAACTGGTCAATGTGTTTCTGCAACTGGTCAAGGTGTTTCTGCGTGGAGACGTGCATTGAGGCGAATTCCGCCATCTGCGCCAGAATGAAGTCCATTGTTTTCTCGACATCCATGCGGCGATTCTAGCACCTTTCCGGCAAATTCTTATAGCACGCGCTCGTAGGAATACCCGGCCGCACCCAACGCGGAAATCAACTCATCCACATGCTCGGGACCACGCGTTTCCAGCGTCAGTTCGATCGCCGTTTCACCGAGATTCACGCGATGATACGCGCGGTCGTAGACGGTCTGCACGATATTGGCGCGATGCTGCGTCAGCACGCCTGTCAAATGATGCAGCGCGCCGGGGCGGTCGGGCAGATGCACGCGCAGGCGCACCAGGCGGCCGTCTTTCACCAAGCCGCGTTCGATGATGCGCGACAACAACGTCACATCGATGTTGCCGCCGCCGACCAAAACCACCACGCGTTTTCCCGTGAGTCCCAACTTGCGATTGAGAATCGCGGCCAGCGGCGCGGCGCCCGCGCCTTCCGCCAGGGTCTTTTCGCGTTCCAGCAAAAGGAGGATCGCGTTCGCTATTTCTTCTTCCTCTACCGTGACAATATCATCGACGTATTTGCGGACCATCGGCAGCGTGCGCTCGCCGGCGCAGCGCACCGCGATGCCGTCGGCAATCGTCGACGCCGCGGGAATCGTGACGGCGGAGTTTTCCGCCACCGCCACGCGCATCGAGGGCAGCCGCGCGGTCTGCACGCCGATGACGCGCGTGTGCGGCCGCGATTCCTTCACGGCGCAGGCGATTCCGCTGATCAATCCACCGCCGCCGATAGGCACGATGACGGCGTCGGCTTCCGGGACTTGCTGAAGAATCTCGAGACCAAGCGTGCCCTGGCCTGCGATGACTTCGGGGTCGTCAAACGGGTGGACGAAAGTGAGTCCGGCATCGCGCGATCGCGCGATCGCGCCGTGGTACGCTTCGTCGTAATTGTTGCCGTGCAACTGAACTTCGGCGCCGTAAGCGCGCGTGGCCGACACTTTTACCAGCGGCGTGGTGAGCGGCATCCAGATTTCGGCGGTGAGTCCTGAGCGCGTGGCGTGATACGCGACGGCTTGCGCGTGATTGCCGGCCGACGCCGCGATGAGTCCGCGAGTGCGCTCCGCCGGCGTGAGCGAAAGAATCTTGTTGAGCGCGCCGCGTTCCTTGAATGCGCCGGTGTGTTGGTGATTCTCCAACTTCAAGTGGACGGTGTTTCCCGTGGCGTTCGAAAAATCTTGAGAAACGCCGCAGGGCGTCAGGACAATGGAATCGCGGATGCGGCCGAGGGCGGTCTGGATGTCGGTGAGGGTCACCATGGGCGTAACTAGCTTATGCGAACGGGAACGACTTTAGCTTAGGTATTCTTTTATACGTTCCACAAATTATACGTTCCACAAAACCCGGGCCTCTCCGTTTCCGTTCTGTTGCTCGGTCATTTTCCGTGCCAACTGCTTAGTTTCTGTGCTTTACGAGGAGACTTTCCAATTTCGTTTCCAGTTCATTTCAGGAACATTTCCATTACGAAATGTTCCACGTGGAACATTCCCTTACCGCGATGACCCGGCGGTCCGACCCAGGGATCGGATGCAGCGTGGCGCCCTTCAACCGGGCGGCGTCTGATTCGCCCAGAAAGATCGCGCATGTTCCACGTGGAACATGCCGCTGGACCACCGCCAGCATTGCGCCGTCGAAGCGGACGGCTCGCATCGTCACCCATTCCGCTTGTTCGGTCCAATCCTCGAAGCGCCCAGCGAAAACCTCAAGCCCCGGCATGCCGACCGCTCGGACCACTTCTTTCAAGAACGCCGCCTTCTTCTGGACAGCTTCCACCAGGACCACGCGCGTGGCCGGCGACAGGATTTTCACCGGAACCC
>JAJPHL010000006.1 GCA_021325275.1 Terriglobia bacterium
AAATCAAAAATCAAAAATCAAAAGGCAAAAGGCAAAAGGCAAAAGGCAAAGGGCAAAAGGCAAAGGGCAACACTCTCTTGCCTTCGGTCCGTGCCTTCCGTGTTCCGACGCTCCCGTGGTAAACTGGGATTTCACCACAAAAATCATTGCGAGGTTAGCCCATGTCTCTTCCTGCCTTCAAGAACGAAGCTCTCACCGACTTCAGCCGTCCCGAAAACCGCGCCGCCATGGAAGCTGCGCTGGCCAAAGTGAAATCGGAACTCGGCCGCGATCATCCTTTGCGAATCGGCAGCGAAAAAATCACGACGCCCGACAAGTTGAAGAGCCTGAACCCGTCGCGACCCAGCGAAGTGGTGGGAACATTCTCGAAAGCCGACGTCGCGCTGGCGGAAAAAGCGATGCAAACAGCGTCGGCGGCGTTTGAAACGTGGTCGCGCACGCCGGCTGCCGATCGGGTGGCGATGACCGCGCGCGCCGCGGCGATCATGCGCGAGCGCAAGCACGAACTGAGCGCGTGGATCTGTCACGAAGTCGGAAAAACGTGGCCCGAAGCCGACGCCGACACCGCCGAAGCCATCGACTTCGCGGAATACTACGCACGCCACGCCGAAGCCCTGTTTGGCGGCGATGCGCACGCGCGCGTCGCGCCGATTGCCGGCGAGAAAAATGAAATGCGTTACATTCCGCTCGGCGTGGGCGTGGTAATTCCGCCGTGGAATTTTCCGCTGGCCATCGCGACGGGCATGACCCTGGCGTCGTTGGTAACCGGCAACACGGTGGTGCTCAAGCCGTCGAGCGATTCCCCGATGCTGGCATACCGGATGTACGAAATCCTGGAAGCGGCGGGATTCCCCGCGGGCGTATTGAATTTCGTTCCCGGCTCGGGTAGCGCCATCGGCGATTTCCTCGTCACGCATCCCAAGACGCGCTTCGTCGCGTTCACCGGATCGAAGGAAGTGGGCCTGCGCATCAACGAACTCGCCGCCAAGCCGGTCAAGGGTTGTATCTGGATCAAACGCGTGGTCGCGGAAATGGGCGGCAAGGACGCCATGGTGATCGACAAGGTTGCGGATCTCGATCGCGCCGTCGAGGCGGTGACGGTCGCGGCGTTCGGATACCAAGGGCAGAAATGCTCGGCGTGTTCGCGCGCGATTGTGGTGGAGAGCGTGTACGACGAATTCCTCTCGAAGCTGAAGGCGCGCGTCGAAAAAATCAAAGTGGGCGCGTCGGACGATCCGTCGAACTACATGGGTCCGGTGATCAATAAGGGCTCGTTCGATTCCATCACCGGATACATCGAAGCGGGCAAGAAGGAAGGAACCGTGCTGACGGGCGGTGGTCGCGCGGCCGCCGACGGATATTTCCTGCAACCGACGGTGATCGCCGGCGTGCCCGCGACGGGGAAACTCGCGCAGGAAGAAATTTTCGGGCCGGTGCTTTCGGTGATCAAGGCCAAGGACTTCGATCAAGCGCTCGAGTTCGCGAACAACACTGAATTCGGGTTGACCGGAGGCGTTTTCTCCGACGATCCCGCGCGCTTGAAGAAGGCGTCGGAATCGTTCCACGTCGGCAATCTGTACTTGAATCGCAAGTGCACGGGCGCGTTCGTGGGTGTCCATCCGTTCGGCGGATTCAACATGTCGGGAACGGACTCGAAGGCCGGCGGTCCCGATTATTTGTTGCTGTTCACGCAGGCCAAGACGATCTCCGAGAAGATCGCGTAGGGCTAAACCCTACACAAACGGATTCACAATCTGCACACCACGCACCTGAGCGTTGTGTTGCAGGTCTTCCGTGTAAAGAACCTTGCAACCCGCTGCGCCCGCGGCTTGGATGATCATCGCGTCCCAGAAGGAAATCTGGGCTAGCGTGTGCAGTTCGATTGCGGCAATGACGTCCGCTTCCGTGGGTCGGTAGACGCGGCATTGGCACAGGATTTCTGTCTTGCGCCGCGCGATCTCCGGCGGCATTCTGAACTTCCGTGTGACGGTCGTGAAGTATTCCTGCAAGACTTGCAGCGACACTGCCGCCGAGTCGTCCAGACGATGTTGTTTGAAGAGGCTTACCGCCCGATCGTGTTTGGCTGGTGACGCTTGGTCGTCAGTGTAAACGAGAATGTTCGTGTCAAAGAACGAAAGCTCACTCATCGGCGCTTGTTAACTTCATCGCTCATGAACTTCGTCCCGATCGAACTTCCATCCGCGGGAGTTGCCGCGTGGAGGGATCGAAAGCCGTTCAAATTCTTCGACGAGCGCACGAGGGTCCTGCGCTTTTGAAGCTAACGCCGCTAGGTACCCGCTGACCATTTCATCGACGGTTGTCCCAAGCGTTTCGGCGCGCTCGCGGGCATTCCGCAGCACGGCCTCATCGATGGATAGAGTCACGTTCATAACGAAATACTACGTGGGGCCTTTCCGGCTGTCAAGGTTACGACGAGACGCCCCGCCCGCTATGCTATCCTGTAGGCAGTGATATCTGCCATGAAAAACCGATTTTTCTACGCGCTTTCCGCCGTGTGTGTAATCGTTCCGGCGCTGGCCATGGCTCAGGACAGCTCTGCCGCGCCGTCGATTCCGGTCGACGAGATCATCCGCAAGTTCGCCGCCAAGGAAAAAGAATTCAAGCTGGCGCGCGACAACTATACCTTCCGCCAGACCATCCGCGTGATGGACATGGGCCCGGACGGCAGCCGCATTGCCGGTAAACACGAGCTCACCGAAGACGTGCTGTACGACGCGCGCGGCCGGCGTATCGAAAAAGTGGTCTACGCGCCGATGGACACGCTGCATAATTTCTCGATGAGTCCCGAGGACGAAAGCGATCTCCGCAACATTCAGCCTTTCGTGCTCACCTCCGACGACATCGGCAAGTACAACTTGCGTTATCTTGGCAAACAGAAAGTCGACGAGATCGAGTGCTACCTGTTTTTTGTCTCGCCGAAGGCGATGGTGAAGGGCGAGCGCTACTTCGAAGGACAAATCTGGGTGGATGATCGCGACCTGCAAATCGTGAAGACCTTCGGCAAAGCCGTGCCCGACGATCTCCGCAAGGGACACGAAAACATTTTCCCGAAGTTTGAAACGTATCGCGAACAGATCGACGGCAAGTATTGGTTCCCCACCTACACCAAGGCCGACGACGTTTTGAATTTCTCGAGCGGCGCGGTGCACATCCAGGAAATCGTGAAGTACGAGAACTACAAGATGTTCCGCGTTTCCTCGGGCATCACGTTCGGCGGCGAGGCGGGCGAGACGAAGAAGCCGGACAAGCCGGAAAAGCCGGAAAAACCGTAACCGATGCGGGCCCTGTGGCGGGAGATCGGCGGTTTCATTTGGTGGACGCATCCGCGAGGGTCGCTGCGCTACGACGTCATGTGCGGCTTGATTCTGGCGTTCATTTTTTTCACGCCACGGGGATTTTTCGGCGATCGCCCGCATGCCGGTGTCGAGTTGACCGCAGCCGGTGTGTATCGCGTGGACGCTGAAGCGCTGGTGCCGGCGGGCGCGGATCTCGACGCCGTGGTCACGCGAGTATTGCGGGAGCAAACCGGGCGCGACATGCGAGTCACGCGCCTGGAGGCAGTGAAGGACGCCGCGGGGACGGTGTTGGCGTATCGGGTTTGGGTGCAACCATAGTGGAAATCAAAAATCAAAAATCAAAAGGCCAAAATCAAAGGGCCTTGGCGGCGGGCGCGTTGTTTTGCGCCGCGATTTTTGCGGGAGCCGCGCGCGCCGACGGCAAACTCGACGACGTACTCGCGCACATGGACGCCGTAGCAGAAAAGTTTACCGGCGCGGAAGCGCAGGTTTCCTATACGCAGGTTACCGTGATCGTCAACGACCGGTCGACGCAGAGCGGCGGGTTTTATCTCTCGCGCGACAAGAAGGGTTATAAAGTTCTGATCGAGTTCCGCCAACCCGACGAAGAAAACATTCTGTTCAAGGACGGCAAGGCTGAAATCTACAAGCCGAAAATCGAGCAGAAGGAAGTCTACGATGTCGGCAAGGAATACAACGACATCGTGAAGCAGTATCTGATGATCGGATTCGGCGGCCGCGTCAAAGACATGAGAGAGGGCTATAGGATTGAGCTAGCCGGCGACGAGAAGATCAACGGCGCGGACGCCGTCAAGCTGGCGCTGACGCCGAAGGAGGGCATGGCCAACAAGCGCGTGGTGGAGTTGTGGATCTCTCGCGCGAACTGGTTACCCGTACAGCAGAGGTCCACGGATCCGGCGACAAAAGATTATTTGGAGATTGTCTACAGCAACGTGCAGCCCCAGGCTGTGCCGGACAAGAAGTTTGAGTTGCATACAACAAGTAAGACCAAGGTCGTTCACCCGGCGAAATAGCCGCTTCAACCCGTGGATTCCGCCGTTCGGGACGCGATCGTTGCGGCGTGGGTGAGAGATTTCAGATACTGGGGATCAAGTTCAAGCATGGCAGCAGGGAAAAAATTCCGGCGCGGGGCGTTAGCGGTTCACCGGCGCTTCCGCGAATGGTGGATGATCGGGAAGGCCTTGGTGTCGACCGGACATCCGGTGATGGCGCACATCATCCCGATTCGCCGCTGCAATCTTTCCTGCGGATACTGCAACGAGTACGACGATTTCTCGAAGCCCGTGCCGGTCGCGGAGATGGAACGGCGCATCGCGCGGCTCGGCGACCTGGGCACGACGATCATCACGTTTTCGGGCGGCGAGCCGCTGCTGCATCCCGAGCTCGATCACTTGATCCGTTGCGTGCGCCGCACCGGAGCGCTGGCGTGCCTGATCACCAACGGGTATTTGCTGACCAAGGAACGCATTGAAGCGCTGAACGCGGCGGGCCTGGAGCATTTGCAAATCTCCATCGACAACGCCAAGCCCGATGAGGTGTCGATGAAGAGCCTGAAGGTGCTCGACAAGAAACTGCAATTGCTCGCCGAGCACGCCGAGTTTCACGTGAACATCAATTCTGTAGTCGGCAGCGGGATCCATCATCCCGAAGACGCGCTGGCGGTGGCGCGGCGATCGCTTGAGTTGGGCCATACGTCGACGGTGGGAATCATCCACGACGGAAGCGGTCAACTGCGTCCGCTGGGCGATCGGGAGCGAGAGATCTTCAACGAAATCCGGGGATTGAAGAAGAAGAATTTTGCGCGCTTCAACGACTTTCAGGAAAACATTTCCAACGGCCTTCCCAACGACTGGCGCTGTCGCGCGGGATCGCGCTACATCTACATTTGCGAGGACGGCCTGGTGCACTACTGCTCGCAGCAGCGCGGATTTCCCGGCGTAAAGCTGGCGGACTATACGCGCGCCGACTTGCGCCGCGAGTTCATGACGCAAAAGGATTGCGCGCCGCTGTGCACGGTGTCCTGCGTGCAGCAGGTAGCGGTGCTCGACAACTGGCGGAGCGCGCCCCAACCCTTTCCCGATGCACGCGGCGGTGCGTCACCGGAGTCGCCGCTGGTGCAAATCGGAAATCACGCGTAACATAGGAATAGAGGTGGAGCCGCCATGAGCCTTGATTGGTCGCAATGTCCGGCCGTTGAGAGCGTTCCTGGAAAAATGGGTGGTGCTTGGGTTTTCCGCGACACACGTCTACCTGTCGCGGCGGTCTTCGAGAACCTGGAAGACGGCGTTACCATCGATGAGTTGACCGAATTGTACGCAGGCTTGACGCGCGATCAGGTCAAGGCAGTGCTCGACTTTGCGGCTCGCAGTTTGGCCGTGCTCTCTACGCACTGATGCGGATTCTTTTCGATCAGGGCGCGCCCGTCCCGATCGTGGCCCACCTTCGTGAACACAGCGTACGAACGGCTTTTGAGCAGGGTTGGGACAAACTGTCAAACGGTGATCTCCTCCGCGCGGCCGAGGAAGAAGGCTTCGATGTGCTCCTGACCACGGACACGAGTCTTGCCTATCAACAGAATCTCGAGGGCCGCAGGATCGCGATCGTCGTCCTCGGCGGGAACCGATGGCAATTGGTGCAGCGAGTAGTCCGCAAGATTGTTGCCGCCATCAACACTGCCGAACCGGGAGGCTACACGGTCATCGACGTGCCGCTTAGGTAGAAGCTCTTACCGGCCGTAACGGGCCTTGAATTCGTTCTTGGCCCGGTGCGGATTGCCGTCTCCCGGATAAGTCGCCCACTTGAAGACGTCGCCGCCGTTTTCCTGCAACTCCTGCGCCGTCACTTTATAGTTCTCGATAATCGAAGCTCGCAACGCGGGCGCAGCCGATTCGAAATCCACGATGCGGTGAGCGCGCACGTCGTAGGCGACTTTGATCTGTTTGCAGTACAGTCCATCGACGAACGCCGCGACGACGCTGCCGGTCCAGTTCGCGTGAGCGAACTCGACGACGCAGTCCGATTTTCGAAAGATTTGGTGCTCTCCTGCCTCGTCATTCACGATCAACCGCAGTGCACAGTCGGCAAGGCATGCCTTTTCTTGGACGCGAAGTAAACCTCCGGCATCGGGAGCTAGAGATTGGTAGACGGTACCCCAGGTGATCACGAAGCAGCCGCACAGCGATAGTAAGAGTACGGCCAACACGCCGCGCATGAGCATCATGATACGGCAAAACCGCGCGGGTGAAGTCGGGTAGAGTATCGGCTGGAGGTCTTGTCGTGGTTGCGCCCCCACCGAAGCCAACCGAATTCTCACTTTGGCGTGAGGCCCTTGCTTTGGGTGTCGGTCTAGCTTTCGTTTACTTCGCCAGCCGCTTCTTGACGTTTCAATTGGCGGGATGGATCCTGAGGGGGCGTCACCTCCTTGGCATGCCGCCCAGTTTTAGCAACTTTTCGTTCACCTTCAATCACCTTTTCGTTTTCACGTTCTTCCCTGCAGTGGCCGGGGGATGTGTTGCCAGCCACGTTTTCCGCCGCCGGGCCTCGGAATTCGTATGGTTGTGCGCGGCCAGTGTGCTCCTGTACAAGATTCTGACGTTCCACACGGCGCATTCGGTGCTCGGGGAAGTCCCGGGCCTCGGCCCGTGGCACTACTACTTCGACGGCGATTTCCTCATTCCAGATTTCCGCACGTGGGAGGAGTTTTGGCAGCAGGTGGCGGCCTCTCCTGATATGACAAGAGGGATGGCCCAAGCGGATTACACAGGGCCGTTCTATGCAAGCCTTGGCTACAGCGCAATGGCATTCGTTTACCGCCGCTTCATCGCGCGATGCCAGTAGCCTTTCGGCCGGAGGTCTTGCCGTGGCCCGCCGATCGTTTCTCGTCAAGTTGTCCGCTTGGAAACTCGCGCCTTTAGTTTTCCGTCGGACGCTGCACGCTTTCCACCACGTAAACATCGATGAGCGCTTTGCCCGATTCGAGCTTCAGTCCCATGCGGTCGAAAATCTGGAATATGGTAGGACGCGCTGGGTCGCCGGCCGCTAACTGTTCGGCAGAGGGCGTCTGATTAGGAAGTGGTGGCGGCGGTGGTTGCATCGACACCCAGCCATCGGTATCGAACTTGTAGAGTCCCGTGATTCCGGTGTTGTCGATGACGGGCCGATCCGCCCAGTTCGCGACCCATCCGGCGACGTCCGCGATGGTGGCCGCTTGGGCGTGAATGCCGCGGCCCATGCCGCCCATCATGCCGTGGCAACCTTTGGCGTCGCCGAAGGCAGCCTCGTGGCCGTCGCAGTCTTTTTCGGTGAGGTCCGATTTCTGCAACTTCAGTCCGCTCTTTCCCACGACCACCAAATACGCGGGAAGTTCCTTCGTGTTGCGGTGGATCACCAGCTTGAAGCGCTCGGCAAGCAGTGTTTGCAGCATGGTGCGAATCTTTTCACGGCTGGCGATCGCGCCTATGCCTTCGGGGATCGCGCCCTTTTCGGCGGCGGCCTCAATGTCGTAGCGAGCCGCGCTGGCCCACTCCGGGACGCCGGTCAGGCGCTCTGCGCCGATCGTTTGAAAAGGCAAGTTGTAGGCCGTCGCGATAATCATGTGCAGCGAGAGACCCTTGATGGAGATTCGCCCGCCCGGCAAGTAGGAATACCCGAGCTGGCGGTCGTCGGCCTTGTGCTCCTTGATCGACGCTACTTCGAACGCAGGATGTGCGGGTGCCGCCTGTGCACAGAGTGCAGCGACCGGCGCGAGTAGGGCGATGGCGGCGGAGGTTCGTTTCATGTCTTCCAGCATAAGACAGTTCCCTGTTCCTTCGCAGCCGCTCGTTTTGTTATGATCAAGAGCAGAGGATTTTCGCTATGCCTGATTTTTCGCGTAAAACGCGGTCAAGTGCTTTTTATTACTTTCTGGGATTAGCGATTTGCGGCGTCGTGTGCGGCGCCATGCTGATCGCGCAGGGCCAAGGTCCGACCGGACAAGGCCAGCCCACCGGAACCGTCATCCCGAAGAAAGCCGCTCCGGTGCAGGATCCTAACGCGCAGCAAGGTCCCGTGCCGCAGGTCGGCGAAACGGTCGTGGTGCCGCGCGGCGATGGACCGCCGAGGAAGCAGAAGAAAAAGAAGCCCGGTGAAGGCGAGGACAACTACTCCATCGCCGTCAACGTGGACCTGGTGAACTTCGACGCCCAGGTGGAAGATAACAACGGCAACTTCATTCCGGGATTGAAGAAAGAGAATTTCCGGGTGATCGAAGATGGCGTGCCGCAGACACTGCAAACCTTCGACATGGGTGAAGCGCCCATGACCGTTGTGCTGCTGATCGAGTTCGACGCGCGCTTCCAACGGACCTACACGCAGATGTGGTATCAGACGCTGCAAATGTCGTATTACTTCGTTTCCACGCTGCGCAAAGAAGATTGGCTGGCGATTACCGCCTTCGACTTGAAGCCGGAAATCCTGATGGACTTCAGCCAGAGCCGCGGCGAAGCGCAGCAAGCGCTGGGGCGCCTGCGTTATCCCGGTTTTGCGGAAGCGTGTTTGTACGACGCGCTCTCCGACACCATGGATCGCTTGAAGGATGTGGCCGGCAAGAAAGCCATCTTGCTGATTTCCACGGGGCGCGACACGCTCAGCCATATCACCTACGACACCGCCATGAAGCGCGTGAAAGAAGGCCAAGTGCCGATTTACGCCGTGAGCATCGGGCAACTCACCCGCCTGATGAACGAAGGCCGGATGGGCCCGATTCAGAACATGGACTTCCTGCAGGCGGACAACGCGCTGAAGACCTTTGCAGCCGATTCCGGCGGTAAGGCGTATTTCCCGCGCTTCGAAGGTGAAATGCCCAGCATGTTCCAGGATGTTTCGCAGCGGATGCGCCATCAGTACTCGCTGGGTTTTGTGTCCACCAACGCCTTGAAGGACGGTAAGTTCCGCAAGGTCCACATTGATTTGGTCGACGCCAGCGGCAATCCGCTGAAGTTGGTCGATCAAAAAGGCAAGGACCTGAAGCTGAAGGTGGTTGCCAAGAGCGGGTACTTTGCGCCCAAGGGCGAGATCGCGGTGAACTAACCGGTTCTCAACATCCGCGGTCATCGGCGTTAAAGATTGTTCCGGTTACCGCACGCTCTTCGCTAGCAACGACATTTCCGTGCGAATCTCGTTCGCTTCCGGCAAGTGCGGATTCATTTTCAGCGCGGTTTGAAGGCTGGCGATCGCTTCGTGATCGCGGCCCGCTTTGCTCTGCGCCATTCCCAAGTGATAACGCGTCGCGGCGTCGTCGGGCGTGGCCTTCACGGCGTCGCCGAGCGCGGTGAGCGCTTCGGGATAATTGCCCATCTTGAAATAAATCCAACCCAGCGTGTCGGAGAGTCCACCGTTCGAGGGGTCGGCGAGATGCGCTTTTTTGGCGAGACCCAGGGCGCGTTCCAAATCACCTTGCGTGGTGGCCAGCAGCCACGCGAGATTATTGGCGGCGATCACGTTGTGGGGATTCAACTGCACGGCTTTCTCGTAGGCGGCGATCGCCGCGCCGGTGGAGTGGCGCTTTTCCTGTAATGCGCCGAGGCGTCCCCAGGCGTCCGACACGTTGGGAAACTTCTGTGTCAGTTCCTGTAAATAACTCAAGGCCTCGTCGAGATTGCCGCTGGCTTCGTCGATTTCCTCCATGCCCAGCATCACGTCGGCGGCGCTGGCGCGCACCAGATTCGCTTTTTGCAGCGTGTCGCGCGCCTGCGGCAGGCGACCCGTCTTCACTTGCAACTTGGCGAGCGCGATTAAATCGCCGTAGGACTTGGGATTTGCCTCTACTCGCTTCGCGAGCTCGGCCAGGGCCTGATCCTGCTTGCCTTGCGCTTCGAGCATCTTGGTCAGAATGCTTTGCGCGGGACGGAAATCGGGGCGCGTCTTCACCAACTGCTCCAATTGATCGCGCACCGGACCGCCGTAGAGTTTGAGATATGGCGCCAGGCCCACATCGGCGTAATCGAGAATCAGTTTTGGTTTCGCGAGCAGCGCGCGCTGGAATTCGCTCTGCTGATCGAGCGTCAGCGTGGTTTCGCCGCCGCAGATCACGCGAATCACCACGAACTCGGGAGTCTCTTTCTGGCTTTCCGGCGTTTCGCGCGCCAGCGCCAGCGCGCCTTCACGATCGCCGCGACTGAAGTGATAGTCGATCAGCCACAAACGCGCGGGGATCATGGCTTTGCTCAGTTGCAAGGCGCGGTCCATGTGCTGCAACGCGATTTGCTCGTTGCCGGTGGACATGCTGGCCGACGCCAGGAAGTAATGCGCCGGCGCCAGATCGCTTTGGTAATAGAGGACGTGCGTGAATTCGCCGACGGCGTCTTCGTATTGCTGGCCTTGCAGCAGCATCATGCCGCGGCGCATGCGCGCGCGGGTGTCCTGATTGTTTTCCGAGATCAGTTGGTCGGTCAATTTCAGCGCGTCGGCGCGGCGTCCCGTGAAGAAGTACACGTCGGCGAGCATGTTCCGCGTCTGGTTGTCGGGACTCTTTTTCACCAGGCGTTCCAACTCGTTGGTGGCGTTGTGCCAGTCGCTGACGCTCATGTAGTAGGTTGCCAGCGCCAGCACGGCCTTCTGATCTTTCGGGGCGAGATCGGCGATGTCGCGAAAAACTTTTTCCGCGCTGCCCTTATCGCCGGCGCGGGCGTAGAGCCAGCCCAGGCGCATGCGCGTCCGGATGTCCTTGGGATCACGTTTGACCAGTTCCTGGTACAGATCGGCGGACTTCGCCACTTGTCCCACTAGTTGATAAAAACTCGCCAGTGCCGTCAGCGAATCGGTGGAGCGATTGGAAAGCTGCACGCCCTGCAACAGTACTTTTTCGGCCTCCGCGCCGTTCTTCGCGTGCAGCTCGATCGCCGCCATCAACACGCGTCCTTGCAGGTTGGAGGGATCGGCGGCCAACAATTGATCAACCTCCTGTGCGGCTTCCTCGGGGTGAGCCAATCCGGCGTAGGTAGTGGCCAGCAATCCGTGCGCGGCCTTGTTGTTCGGCTCGCGCTGCAGGATCCAAAGCAGCCGCTTCTGCGCCGGCTCGTATTCCTTGGCGGCGAGATACAACTTCGCCAGTTCCAGGCGGATCGACGTGCTCACGCTGCTGTTGCCGTGATCATGCTCCTCGGCGTTCCGCAGGATCGGATAGGCGGTCACATCGTCTTTCAGTTTCAAACAGGCCAGTGCCAGTTGATACTGTGCTTCGAGGTTGCCGGGACTTTGCAGCGACGCGCGTTCGAAGAGTACTCGCGCGGCTTGGTACTTGCCGGCCTGCATCGACTTCAGGCCGTCTTTGTAGTTGTCGTCGAAAGTGCGATTACGGTGGCAGCCGCAGCACAGGGCCAGTGCGGCCAAAACAAAAACCCCCGTTCGATAGCTCGCGAATGTCGAACGGGGGTTCATCGAACTGAATTGTACCTGAACGAAGGATCGTTTAGGAACGAACGAAACGCTTGCGCATCAAACCAACTAATCCCAGGCCCAACAGCGTCAGCGTGGCGGGTTCCGGCGTGCCGGACTGCTGACCGCCGGCCGTGGTGTTGATCGTCAGGGTGATACCGTCGTTCCAGAAGTGGCAATCCGCGTCGAAGCCCAGCGCGATATTGTTGCCGTTGGCGATGTCCGCCGCCAGCGCCGCGATGTCGGACGCGCTGAAGTTATACGTGAAGTTGCCGCCGGCGTAACCGCTGGCGCCTTGCACCTGGTTAAAGTCGATGTTGGTCAAGCTGAAGTTCGAAGGTAGCCCCGGTCCGCCGTTCACCGGCGTGTACGAGTACGTACCGTCGTTCAACACCGTGTTACCGACGTTGGCGTTCGGGATCAGGTTGTTGATCGTGGGTCCCACCAAATTGTACGGAATGCCCGGCTCATTCGCCGTGGTCGGATAATTCGCCGGCAGGAAGTAATCCTTGAACGGGGGATTCGGTTCGTTCGACTGGGTGGTCCACTCCAACTGCGTGATGTTCAGGTTCGTGGAATTATCAAGCAAGTGGATGAACAACTCGTCGGTGTTGCCGCTCCAATTGCCGATGTTGTTGAACGTCAGCGAAACCGAGGTGATGGTTTGGCCGCTCAAGTTCACCGGCGCGATTCCCCAGGTATACAGATCGAACTCCGACAGCGGAAACTCGTTGGGATTCACAGTCGCGTTGCCGGGTGAGTAGCTGAAGTTGTTATACGAAGAGTTGTTAGACCAGGAGTTGAACGTAAGCGTGCCGGCCTGCGCCGAAGCAGCCAACATTACTCCCGCAAGAACCACCAGACATCGGCTGAACCGGTTTCTCAAGGGTACTTCCTCCATTTTCATCACACGCCGGGCACCACACACATCCGTCACAATCGGGGATCGCCACTGGTTTAGCACGTTGGTTGCCATTCCCGATGTGTATCGTGCCGAAACAGGCAAAACAAAGCATTTATAATCAGTTGTATAGAAACAGGTCACAGGACTTCCGTTTGCGTCGCAAGCGGAAAGTGCAAACATCTGCTGCTTTTTGACCTATTTCTTCCGTAAGAGGTAACCCAAGAAATGTGGAACTAATGGTACTGTAACCGCAGTACGGTGGCAAATAGTAGATCGCTACGATGTTTTGCGTTTGCGACGAGCACCGGCGATCATGCCGGCGAGTCCCGTGGCGAACAAGAACATCGACGCCGGTTCCGGTCCTGTCAAGTTGTATCCCACCGCGTTCAGCATGGCGACTTCGGGACCGCGCGTGCCGGCGGGACCGTCGCTGGTAATGTCCAGTGCCGTTCCGTTGTTGCATCCCACGGCGTCTTGCACGAACGTGCAGTTGGAGGTGAAATCGGCCCAGTCTTGGTTGGCAAACTGGTAATTGAACTGATTTCCGTCGGTGTCGGTGACGCCGCCGTCGGGCGAGAAGTACGCCGCCGTTTGGGCGGAAAATACGCGGGCGCCCGAAGCGGAATAACGGAACAAGTCGATCGCCGCGGCGTCGGGGCTGTTCGGGGACGTGGAAGCCTGCCCGCACTGATCGAATTCGCCGGAAGTGGTGGCGATGCAGGAGAGCGTTCCCAGCACTTCGTCGGTTTCGTGCTCCACGACGGCGGCAAAATCGTAGTCTCCGTTCGGCGGCGCGGTTCCGCCGCTGATCGCCTGGTTAAACCACATTTGGTTCAGGCTGCCGATCGTAATGACGCCGTCATAACACCCGATGTTGGAGATCGAGCAAGTGGCGATTCCCATGTTGGTGCCGGCCGTAGTCGGCGCCGTCACGCCGCCTACGCCGCCGAAGTTGAGCGCGCTCGCCAGCGACGCCGTGAGTCCGATGTTACCGTTGCCGAAAATGGTCGGCTCGCTGCCTAGGCTGGAAGCGCCCACCGCCAAACTGTTCACCGCCTGATAATCGGTGGACTCCGAGCTCAACTGCGTGAAGTAGTTGCCATACGTGGCGACGTTGATCGCCTGGACGTTCTCGCCCAGTGTGCTGTTGCCGGATTGAAACTGAATAAAGATTTTCGAGTTGGCGTTCGTGAAAATGCCGCCGTAGATGGGGGCGATGCCCTGGTTCAAGTAGTTGCAGATCTGCAAACCTTCGGTGATGCTGACAAGGCTGCCGTTGGTTATATTCGACGAGCAGGAGTACGTGATTGCTCCCGCGCGCGCGGGCGCGGCAGCCAGAACCATGCTCAATACCAACAAACAAAATGTTCCACCACAGAGTCGTTTCATGTAGTCCCCCAACTTAGAATGTTTAATCTGAACATAATAGCACGCGATTAGCCATTCTGTCGCCGAAATAACTCCTTTGTTTTTAGTCGAGTAGCGAAGGCCGCGAGATGTCGAGTGCAACCCGATGCAGAAAAAGCCCAGGAAGTGGGACTGGGCCGGCTAATTCAGCGACAGTACTCGAAGCCGTGATAGACTGAAAATCTCTCTCCCCACGGACATCTTGACTGAAGGAGCCCCTATGTTCGGACTCTTCCTGCTGGCCTCCACGCTGTTGTCCGGAAATGCGCTGCCCACAAGTAGTCTTCAGATTCCCCTGGCGTTCACGCCTGCCGCCGACTCGTCGTTTGCCGTTCACTCAAACGGCGCCGCGATTCGGCTGTCGAAGTCGGGAGTGACGATTCGTCTCCGAGGCGCGCGTGGGCCGATCCGGATGAGTTTTGCCGGCGGTCGCGCGACGGCGCTTTCCGGCGAAGCGCCATTGCCGGGCGTGACCAATTACTTTATCGGCAACGATCCCAAACGTTGGCGGACGAACGTGCCGAACTTCGCACGCGTCGCGCAGAAGAGCGTGTATTCCGGCGTGGATGTTGTGTACTACGGAAGCGGCTCGCACCTTGAGTACGACCTCGTTGTAGCGCCGGGCGCGGATCCTTCGGCGATCCGCTTGCGATTCGACGGCGCGGACCTCGTTTCGATGGCGGGCGATGCCGCGGTAATTCCGGCCGGCGATGCGCGCATTGAAATGCGGATGCCTCGGATCTACCAAGCGGACGGCGCCGTCACCGGTCGTTTCATCGCGCGCGGCGACCACGAAATCGGTTTCGAAGTCGGCGCGTACGACAAGACGAAGGTGCTGATCCTCGATCCCTACTTCAGCTATTCGACATTTCTCGGCGGGGTCTCATCCGACATTTCACGCGCCATCGCCATCGACGCGACGGGCGCCGTTTACGTCACGGGACAAACGTTTTCGCCCGATTTCCCGACGCTTCCGCCGTACGAAGACGAATTCGGCGGCAACGGCAATGTGTTTATCACCAAACTCAATCCCGCGGGATCGGCGCTCGTCTACTCCACCATCATCGGCGGGATGAACTCGCAGGGCGGGCTCGGAATCGCCGTCGATTCAGGCGGCAACGCCTACGTGACTGGCGCGACCAACTCGCCGAATTTCCCGGTGGTCGGCGCGTTTCAACCAATGATCACTTCCATCGCCAACACCAACAACGGCGTTCTCTCACCCACGCAAGATGCCTTTGTATTGAAACTGAATTCCGCGGGCAACGCGCTCCTGTACTCAAGTTTCCTCGGCGGCAGCGGAGCGGACACCGGCCGCGCGATCGCGGTGGATGCGGCGGGCAACGCCTACATCGCGGGCAACACACAGTCGCTCGATTTTCCGGTGGTGAATCCGATTCAGCGCACCAAGGGCGATCAGAACAGTTTTTCGAATGACGGCTTCATCGCCAAAGTGAATCCATCGGGCAGCGCGCTGGTTTACTCGACGTTTCTCGGCGGCGTGAACGACGATCAGATCGCCGGCCTCGCGATCGACGGCTCGGGCAACGTCTACGTGACGGGACAAACCAGTTCCATCAACTTTCCCACGACCCCCGGCGCGTATCAAGCGACGCGGCCGGGACTCTCCGGCGGCACCCACGCGTTTGTGACGAAGGTCAATGCGGCGGGAACGGCGCTCTCGTACTCCTCGTTTCTCGGCGGGTCGGGAACCGATCAAGCCTTCGCGATCACCGCGGACGCGTCGGGATCGGCGTATGTCACGGGCTTCAGCAACTCGCGCGATTTTCCGGTGATTCCGTTGCAACAACTCATCGGCACGGCGTTTGCCGTGAAATTTACGCCCGATGGATCGAATCTCGTTTTCGCGCGCAATTTCGGCGGCAACAATAGCGACAATCCTTCCAGCATTGCGCTCGACTCCTCGTCGAACCTCTACGTGGCGGGAACCACCACGTCGAGCAACTTTCCGTTCGTCAACGCGCCGGAAAAACTTTCCGACATTTTCGTGAACGGATCGTTCTTCCAGATCGGATACGTGATCAAATTCTCGGCCGACGGCTCGACGATCGTGTATTCCACGGCGCTCGGCGGCGGCAGCGACTTTCCGCAAGCCATCGCCGTCGATTCGTCGAACGCGGCGTACGTCACCGGATACACGAATACCGTGAATTTCCCGACGGTGAACCCGCTTCAGCAGAATTACGGCGGCGGCACCGAAGCGTTCATCACAAAACTCGCCGACGGATCGCAACCCGCGCCGCAGATCTTCGCGGGCGGCATCGTGAACGCGGCGAGCTATCGCCCGGCGAGCGATCCGAATGGCGCGATCGCCGCGGGCACGATCGCGGTGATCTTCGGAACGAATCTGGCGCCGGGATCGCGCTACATCAGCATACTGCCGCTCCCCACCACGCTGTTTGACGACACCGTAACGATCAACGGAACGCCCGCGCCTTTCTTCTATGTGTCGCCGACACAGATTAATTTGCTCGTGCCATTCACGATCGCGACTGGAAGCGCCACGGTGCAGGTGAAACGCGGCGACGGCCAGAGCGCCACGCAAGGTGTGACGGTGTCCGCGGTGTCGCCGGGGATTTTCTTCAACCTGGCGACGGGAACTACGACGCCGGTGGGCGCGATTTTGCACGCCAAGGATTTTTCCGCCGTCACGCCGACGAATCCCGCCGCGCCGGGCGAATACCTGAGCATTTTCGCGACCGGCCTGGGCGCGCTCAACCAAACGGTCGCGACCGGCGCGCTGCCCCCGAGTCCGCCGCCCACGACCCTTGCGACTCCCACCGTCTCGGTCGGGGGCGTTAACGCGCTGGTCAGTTACTCCGGTTTGGCCGCTAGACTCGCGGGCGTCTATCAAGTAAATGTGATGATGCCGGCGGGCGTGGCGTCCGGTTTGCAACCGGTCGTGCTGACGATCGGCGGTGTCCCGGCGAACACGGTGATGATGCAGGCGAGGTAAAAAGCGAGGCCCGAGCCACGAGGTCCGAGCCCCGAGGCCCGAGTAAGCAAACCACGCCGACTCGGGCCTCGGTCCTCGCGGCTCGGGCCTTGTTTTTTACAGATTTTGAAATTTTCTTGACACGCCGTCTCGCATGCTCTAAAAATGGTGTCAGACAGGCAGTTTGAAATGACGGGGTAGTCGTTGGAATGGCGACCGTATAAAAAGTCGGTCTTCATTCTCATGCTCTACTGGTTGCCGTTTCAGGGCTCTCCTTCGGATCGAAAATCCTGTTGAAAGCTGGGTCGCAAGCCGCGTCCGCGCGGGAACGCCCGAGTTTTGTTGACAAAGGGGCGTTCATTCTGCGAAAGTAGGGCTTTTTAAGGCCGGGACGGGTGTGTGTCCGGCGACTGGAGTTCAAAGACAATGTCGAATCCCGAGGAAACGAAGAATCCTCCAGCGGCCGCGGCGCCAGCCGCTCCAAAAGCTGCGTCGCCGGCGCCGGCTGCTCCAAAAGCCGCGCCAAAGAATCCCGCCAAGACCACGGCCGCCGCGGCCGGGGGCTCCGGCGGCAGCGATCCGCTCGACAAGACGCGGCGCCGCATCGTTTGGAGTTGCGTCATCGGCTACCTGGGCGCGAACTTCCTGATGTTCCTGCGCTACTTTTTCCCGCGCGCCTTGTTCGAACCCAAGACCGTCTTCAAGATCGGCTACCCTTCAGATTTCGCCCTCGGCGTCGACACGAAATTCCAGAAGCAATACCGCATTTGGGTGGTGAAAACGGCCAGCCGGTTGTTCGTGATCTACGCGCGCTGCGTGCACTTGGGCTGCACGCCCGACTGGAAGCCGGCGGAAAGCAAGTTCAAGTGTCCGTGCCACGGATCGGGATACGACAGCGAGGGAATCAACTTTGAAGGACCCGCGCCGCGCCCCATGGATCGCTGCAAAGTGGCGATCGACGCCGACGGACAGATCATCGTCGACACCGTGAAATTGTTTCAGTGGCCCAAGGGCGGCACCGACGAGTTCGAGAATGCCGACGCATACATCAAGTTGTAAGTTCGGAGTGCTGAGTCCTGAGTGCTGAGTCCTGAGTGCTGAGTAAGAGGAGATTTCATGGCGGAAGAAACAAACGGTAGCGGACAACCGAACGGTAACGGAAACGGGAATGGCAAGAAAGGCCTTGCCACCTTGATCGAGAAAGCCGTCGCCGACGGCAAGGCGCTGCAGAAGCGCGCGCTCTCCGAAGCCGAAGAGTATAAGGACATCCAGAAGACGCACCTGTGGAAGTCGGTCTTCCGCGTGAAGCACGACGAGACGCCGCGCTCGCGTTCGTTGAGCGTGCTCACCAACGTCTTCCTGCACCTGCATCCCTCCAAGATCAATCGCGACGCCGTGCGCTATGGATTCACTTGGGGCATGGGCGGTATCACGTTTTATCTCTTCATCGTGCTCACGTTCACCGGCATTCTGTTGATGTATTACTACCATCCGACGAAAGCCGACGCCTTCCGCGACATTCTGTATCTCGAGCACGACGTGCCGTTCGGAAAGTTGCTGCGCAACATGCACCGATGGGGCGCGCACTTGATGGTGATCACGGTATGGCTGCACATGTTCCGCGTTTTCTTGACGGGATCGTACAAGAAGCCGCGTGAATTCAACTGGGCCGTCGGCGTCATCTTGATGTTGTTTACGCTGCTGCTCTCGTTCACGGGATACTTGCTGCCCGACGATCAGTTGGGATTCTGGGCGGTCACCGTCGGCACGAACATGGCCCGCGCGACGCCATTGCTAGGTACCGAAGGTCCTTTAGGTCCGCAGCTCGGCATGACTCCGTTCAACGACGTGCGATTCGCCTTGCTCGGCGGATCGATCGTGGATTCAAATGCCTTGTTGCGCGCCTACATTTGGCATTGCATCGCGATTCCGTTCATCGTGGCGATTTTCCTGGCGGTCCACTTCTGGCGTGTGCGTAAGGACGGTGGAATATCGGGTCCCGCGCCGGTGGTGTTGGCCGGCGAGGTCAAAGAACTTAAGTGAAGTCCTGAGTCCTGAGTGCGGAGTCCTGAGTGAAATGCTCAGACAACTCAGCACTCAGCACTCAGCACTCGGAACTGAGGATTTTATGGATTGGGGACAACTTTGGCGCATCACCTCGACGCCCGATAACGTGCCGATCGTCGCGCTGCTCTTCTTGATTCCGTTCTACACCTGGTACGGACTCCGGCAGGCCTTCGCCAACGACAAGCTCATCGAAGAGCTCGAGAAGAATCCCGAGATGACCAAGACCCATCACCGCAAGACGCTGCCCTGGAAACCGGGCTGGGCGCAGGAAGTTCACGTGTGGCCGTTCCTGCTGCGCGTGGAATTTCTCGCGGCGATCATTGTCACAGTCATCCTGATGGTGTGGTCGATCACGTTGAACGCGCCGTTGGAAGAACCGTCGAATCCTACGCTGACGATGAACCCGTCGAAGGCGCCTTGGTATTTCTTGGGCTTGCAGGAAATGCTCGTGTACTTCGATCCCTGGATGGCCGGCGTGGTGCTGCCGTCGCTCATCATTGTGGGCATGATGGCCATACCTTATTTCGACACAAATCCGTTGGGAAACGGCTACTACACCTACAAGCAGCGCAAGTTCGCCATTCTCACGTTTTGTTTCGGCTTCCTGGTTCTTTGGATTTCCATGATCGTCATAGGTACGTTCATACGAGGGCCCGGATGGGTGTGGTTCTGGCCGGGCCAAACGTGGGATCACAACATAGTGGTGTATCAGCCGAACAAGGATTTGCCGGATTTCTTTGGAATCACCAATGCCTGGGGCAAGGCGGTCATCGGTCTGGCGTTCCTGGGCGGATTCGGCGCCGTGACCGGCGGCGCGATCCACAAGTGGATCATGTCGGATGATTTCAGCAAGAAGGTTTATCAAAAGATGAGCCTCTTGCAATACGCCACGCTGCAGTTTTTTCTGATCACCATGATGTTGCTGCCGGTGAAGATGATTCTTCGCCTGACGCTGAACTTCAAGTACATCCTGGTGACTCCGTGGCTCAACCTCTAGGAAGTGCTGAGTGCTGAGTCCTGAGTGCTGAGTGAAGACGTGAGTGCGGAGTGGAGAAGTGCTGAGTCCTGAGTGCTGAGTCCTGAGTAAAGACGTGAGTGCGGAGTGGAGCATTGAGTCCTGAGTGTTGAGTTGGAGTGCTGGTTTTTCTCAGCACTCAGGACTCAGCACTCAGCACTAAGGTTGTTGAGGAGGAACGGTGCCTGAGGAAACACGCCCCGACGTTGGAAACGAGTCCGAACGGGACCCCATTACCGGATCGTCGCTGAGCTTTCCGTACATGATCTCAGCGGTCCTGCTGATGGCGTCGCTCGGCTGGGCCTTGTACGACGAATACTACGCGACGCGTCCGTGGAAAGACTACCAGCATCGCTTCGTGGCCGTCTATTCGAGCTGGCTGAAGAAGAATCTTCCCAAGCAAGACTCCGCGGAGAAGGCCGTCAAGAACTCGGACACTTACAAGAAACTCCAAGCCGCGCTCGACGCCGCCGACAAAGCGGCCGGCCCGGATTTCGATCGCATCAACAAAGAGCTTGCGCTGCTGGCTACGCGCAAGAGCGTGGTGGACGATTGGTTCCAATCGCGGCGCGGTGAATTGGGCGCCAAAGTCTACGACATGGAGAATGCCGGCAGCCAGTCGAGCCACGATTCGCAGGCCGCCGCGATCCAGAAATTCAAGGACGAAATTCTTACCAAAACCGTTCCGCTCGAAAACGGGCAAGGCGAAGAAAAACTCAGCTACAACTACGATCAGATGGAGAAGGAGTACAACCGCCTGAAGGACCGCAAGAACGATTTGCTGTCGCAGCAGGCGGCGTTGCTGCGTCCGTCGTCGGAAGCGCGCAAGAGGCGCGACGATTACATGGCCGACCAACTGGTCGGGCTCACGCGCCAGCAGATGCAAGGCTTGATCGACAAGATGGACCACTTCGATTTCGACATCAAGCAGATCAACGTGCCGGAAGGCAACTTGGTCGATCGCTGCGAGTCGTGCCACGTGGGCACGCGCGAGCCGGTGGTTCTGACGCGCCGCGACGTGGGTCCGCTTTCGAAAGACGGAAAATCCGGCGTGGAAGACGGCAGCCGCGCGTTCACCACGCACCCCAATCTGGAATTGCTGAAGATTCACAATCCCGACCGCTTTGGTTGCTCGCCGTGCCACGGCGGCAACGGGCGCGCGACTTCGTCGGTGGAAAAAGCGCACGGTAAGAACGAACATTGGCTCTACCCGATGTATTCGCCGGCGAATCGCGAAGCGGGTTGCAATCAGTGCCACTCCTCGGATCTCGTCGTGCGTTTGGCGCCGACACTTTCCGGCGGCAAGGAATTGTTCCGCTGGCGCGGTTGCATGGGCTGCCATCGCATGGAAGGCTTTGACGCGGAGCCCGAACGTCTCTTCAACATCACCCAGCAGATCAAGGCGCTCGAAACCGACAAGGCCGACGCCTTCCGCAACGCGTCGCGCATGGAAAAGCAAGCGGACTCGATGTCGGGCAACGCCGCCGCCAAGATGAATCAGACGGCGCAGAACATGCGCGTCTCGATGTCGCGCGTCGATTCGCGGATCGAAGAACTCGACACCGAGTCGAAGAACTTGCTGCAGGAACTCAAGAAGGTCGGACCGAGTTTGAAGGAAGTACGGATGAAGCTGCGCAAGGAATGGATTCCGGTGTGGATCGAGAATCCGCAGCACTTCCGTCCCGGCGCGAAAATGCCGACGTTCCGCCTGGAGCCCGACGAGGTCAAGGCGATTTCCGCGTTCATCTGGCAATCCGGCGTGCAAGGCCCCATGGACAACGCCACGGGCGGCGATCCCGCGCACGGCAAGGATTTGTTCGAGACGCGCGGCTGCATGGCCTGTCACTCGATGGGCGAGGATGCCGACAAAGTCGGCGGATACTTCGCCGCGAACCTGACGCGCGAAGGCGAAAAGACCAACATCAATTATCTGGTCCGCTGGATTCACAATCCGCGCCAGCGCACGTTGCCGTATTCGCCCACGCTGCATCGCGACATCACGCCCGCCGATTACCAGGCCAAGAACATGCCGTTCGTTTTCGACTTGGATCACACCAAGTCGCCGGTGGATGGTCACGAAATGCAAGTGGAGCAGCAGACCATCATGCCGAACCTTCGCCTGAACATGGGCGAAGTGCGCGACATCGCCGCGTACTTGATGACCAAGAAGCGTCCCGATGCCGAAACGGCGAAGATCTACAAGGACGCGTCCTATATGGACGATCCCAAGCTGAAAGCTCAGGGCTTGAAGCTGGTTCGCAACTACGGTTGCGCCGGATGTCACGAAATCGCCGGCATGGAAGACGAATCGCGCATCGGTACCGAACTGACCAACGAAGGTTCCAAGCCGATCGAGCGCCTGGACTTCGCGCTGCTCACACGCGACGCCGAAGACGGCGTGGAAGTGCTTGGACCCAACAAGGGCAAAGACGTCGCGCCTTGGTACAGTCAGAAGGGCTTCTTCGAGCGCAAACTCGCCGAGCCAAATCTTTTCGACCAAGGCAAAACGAAGACGCATCTTGAGCAGTTGAAGATGCCGAATTTCAATCTCGATAAGACCGATATCCGGCAACTCACGACGTTCTTGTTGGGATCGGTCGATCCCACCATGCCGCCGTCTTTCTTCTACAAGCCCGCCGATCAGCGTCACGACATCCAAGAAGGCTGGTGGATCATCAAGAAGTACAACTGCCAGGGATGTCACGTGGTGGAAATCGGGCAGCATTCCATCCTGATGGATTTGCCGAAGTATCAGGATCCCGACTGGAAGGAACAACTGCCGCCGATGATCACCAACGAAGGCGCGCGCGTGTCGCCCGATTGGTTGGTGCGCTTCCTGAAGAATCCGTCGCTCGCCGCGGGCCACGGCGAAGCGGAAAACGACAAGGATGGCGTGCGTTCGTACCTGAAGGTCCGCATGCCGACCTTCTATTTATCGGACAACGAAGTGCGGAAACTGGTGCGCTTCTTCGCCGCCGTGTCGTATCAACCCGAGCCGTACATTCAGGCCAAGGTGGAACCGCTCACGCCGGCCGAGCAGGCGATGGCGCGCGCGCTGTTTACGTCGAAGGAAGCGCCGTGCTTGAAGTGCCACGCCACCGGGGTTCCGGCGCACGACGCGAAGGCGACCGCACCGAATTTTCTGCTGGCGAAAGAACGCTTGAAGCCCGGTTGGACCGATCGCTGGCTGCTGAATCCCGCGCTGATTTCGCCGGGGACGTCGATGCCTTCGGGATTGTTCAAGCGCGAGGGAGACCGATGGGTCTTCAACGGACAAACGCCACCGAGTTTCAACGGCTACACCGGCGATCACGCCGAATTGCTGGTGCGCTACATGTTCACGCTCACCCCCGACGAGCAGCGGCGTCTGGTGGGCGCGGGTGGCGGCGGAGGGACGCGTTAAACATATGGAAACGTCAATGAACTGGAAGAAACTGTTGGGCCTCCCGCTGGTGTTCTTTGCCTTGATCGTGTTGGCGGTGGGCTGCTCGAAGAAGGAAACCGAGAAGGCCGAGGACAATCCGGACGACGAGGACAACACCGAAGCGGCCGCCGCGAACGCGCCGGCCGTGGCGGTGGACATGGCGAACGGCGCGACGGTCACCGGAAAAATCACGTTTACGGGCGCGAAGCCCACACTGAACAAAATCCAGATGGACGCCGAACCTTCTTGCGCCGCGATGCACAACAACATTCCGTCGCAGGAAGTGGTGATCAACGACAACGGCACGCTGCGCTACGTGATGGTCTACGTCAAGGACGGCTTGAACGGCAAGAGCTACAAGCCCATCGAGCAAAAAGAGAATCTCGATCAAAAGGGCTGCTTGTACGAGCCGCACGTCATTGGCCTGGTGAACAGCGAGGAGCTCGACATTTCGAACGACGACAAGACCACCCACAACATCCACCCGCAGCCGAAAATCAATCGTGAGTGGAACGAATCGCAATCCTCGGGTGACGTGAAGAAGAAAGAGTTCACGCAAAGCGAGTGGCCGCCGATCCCGGTGAAGTGCAACATCCACCCGTGGATGAAGATGTATATCGGCGTGTTTAATCACCCGTTTTTCGCGGTGTCGGGCGCCGATGGCACGTTCACCATCAAGGGACTGCCGCCGGGAACGTACACCATCGCCGCGTGGCAGGAAAAATACGGTGAGCAGACGCAAAAGGTCACGGTGAAGTCGAAGGAAGAGACCAAGGTCGATTTCAATTTCAAAGGCTAACGAATTTGGAGTGCGGCGACTTGTCGCCGCTTTTGCCTTAGGGTTGCGGAACGATTGGTTAGAAGAAAGCGGCGACAAGTCGCCGCACTCCAAATAGGGAGACGCAGTTTTGCAGACGGCGCAGTTGCACATGACGATGACCGGCGCGAGTGAACCACGCACGGCACGCGTGTGGTTGCATCGCTACGCGACGCTCTCGGCGTTTTGCACGCTGGTGCTGATTTGCGCCGGTGCGCTGGTCACGTCGAACGACGCGGGACTCTCGATTCCCGACTGGCCGCTGTCGTACGGGCGTTTGGTCCCGCCGTTGATTGGTGGAATCCGCTACGAGTGGACGCATCGATTGATCGCGGGCACGGTGGGTTGCCTCACGCTGGGACTCGCCGTGTGGCTGCAATTCGCCGATCCGCGGCGATGGATGCGCCGCCTTGGAATTACCGCCGTCGGTTTGGTCGTGGCGCAGGCGACGCTCGGCGGATTAACCGTATTGTTCTTCCAACCGCCGTGGGTTTCCACGGCGCACGCGTGTCTCGCCCAAGCTTTCTTCTGCGTGATGGTCAGCATGGCCGTTTTCACCACGCCCGAGTGGGGATCGCGCGCCGGCATTCGCTTTTCGGGCGCGCGCACCACGGAGAAACTCGCGATGACGGTGGTCGCGGCGGTTTTCTTGCAACTTTTGGTCGGCGCGGGATATCGACACAAGGGTTTGGGCATGAACTGGCACTTGGCCGGCGCGGTGATCGTTACGGGCTTCGTCTTTTGGACCGTCGTGCGGGCTCTGCGTTACAACGCCACGGAGTCCGGCGTGGCGCCCGCGGCCATTGCGCTGGGCGCATGCCTGCTTGGTCAGCTTTTTCTCGGCGGCGGATCGCTCGGCGCAAAGCTCTATTACGCGGACGCGCCACAGCCCATGCCGATTTTCGTTTACGTGACCACGGTTCACGTCGCGCTCGGCGCGTTGACGCTGGCATCGGCCGTTGTTCTGGCGCTCTTGCTCTTCCGATCGGAGGCTCAACGATGAAAGCCGCCATCGCTTGGGGGACGAATTTGGCAAAAGCGTCGAATGTCGCCGATTACCTCGAACTGACGAAGCCTTCCGTCACGTCGCTGATTCTCATGTCGACGCTGGTGGGATTCTTTATGGCCGTGCACGGCGGATGGAACTTCGTCCTGCTGATCAATACGCTGGTTGGAACGGCGCTGATCGCGGCCGGCGCGGCATCGGCCAATCATTACTTCGAAATCGATTCCGACGCCAAAATGCGCCGCACCGAAATGCGTCCGCTGCCTTCCGGACGCCTGCAACCGAATGCCGCGCTGGCGTTTTCGCTTTCGCTGGCCGTTGCCGGCGCGCTGTACTTGCTGTTGGCCGTCAACACGCTGACGTGCGCGCTGGGCGTGGTCACCTGGGCGAGCTATTTGTTCCTCTACACGCCGATGAAACGCCGCACCACGTACTGCACGTTTGTCGGCGCGTTTCCCGGCGCGCTTCCGATTCTCATGGGCTGGACCGCGGCGCGCGGCACGCTCGACCTGGGCGGCTGGGTGCTTTGCGCGATCCTGTTCCTGTGGCAGTTTCCGCATTTCTACGCGATCGCCTGGATGTATCGCGACGATTATGCGCGCGGCGGCATTCGCATGTTGCCCGTTACCGACACCGCCGGCACGGTGCGTCAGGTTTTGGCGTATTCGGCGGCGCTGATTCCCGTGAGTCTGTTGCCCGTCGTGCTGGGCATGGCGGGATATTGGTATGCCGCGGGCGCGCTGGTGTTGGGCGCATACTTTTTCTATAGCGGCGTTCGATTGTCGCTCGCCGGCACGGCAGGCCAAGCCCGCATGCTGCTGAAAGCGTCGATTGTTTACTTGCCGTTGGTCTACACGCTGTTGATGTTGGACAAGAGGGGATAAGAGATCATGGCCTTTCTTCTTGCGTTGCTGATTGTTGCGATTACCGCCGGACTCGTCTGGCCGCTGGCTGCGAAGATGTGGTGGACGCCGCTGCTGGCGTCGGCGCAGGGCGGCGACTTCGACAGTCACTTCTTGCTCTCGATGGTCATGTGCGTGATCATCTTCGTGCCGGCGCAACTGGCTCTGGCCTACTGCGTCGTCGCGTTCAGGGATCGGGCCGGCGCGAAGGCCAGCTACTCGCACGGCAACAACTTCATGGAAGTGCTGTGGACTTCGCTCGCCTTGGTCTTCTTCATCGGCATGAACGCCAAAGGCCAAAGCATGTGGTACCACCAACGCATGGAGGCGGCACCCGCCGACTCCTTGATGGTGGAGGCGACCGGCGAGCAGTTCGCTTGGAATTTCAGATATCCCGGAGCGGATGGGAAATTCGGCAAGACCGATTTCATGAAGGTGGATAACTCCGCCGGCAATCCATTGGGTCTTGATCCCGACGATCCCGCCGGCAAGGACGACATCGTTACCACGACGCTCGTCGTTCCGGTGAACAAGCCGCTCGAAGTGATCCTGCATTCCAAAGACGTCACGCACAATTTCTTTGTGCGTGAAATGCGCATCAAGCAGGACGCCGTCCCCGGCATGGACCTGCGGATTCACTTCACGCCGTCGGTGCTCTCGAAGGATCTGCCGCCGCATCCCGACGGCACCAAGGGCGAATACGAAATCGCCTGCTCGGAGCTGTGCGGATTAGGTCATTACAAGATGCGCGCGTTTATGCAGGTCGTCACGCAGGAAGAATACGAAAAGTTCCTCAAGGAGCACGCGAGGTAACATGCCACACGCCGCAGGAGTTGCCCACGACACCGGACAAGCGCTGCACGACCACGCTCACGCGATGGGCGCGCCCACTTCGTTCTGGCGTAAATACATTTTTTCGATCGACCACAAGATCATCGGCATCCAGTATTACTTCCTGGCGCTGGTGGCCGTGTTCGTCGGCCTGACACTCTCCGTGCTGATGCGTTTCCACCTGGTTTATCCCACCGCCAAGATGTGGGATCTGCCGATTTGGAAGAGCATCTTCAACGGCCAGCAGATGACCCCGGAAATGTACCTCACGCTGATGACCATGCACGGAACCATCATGGTCTTCTTCGTGCTCACCACCGCGCCGCAAGGCGGATTCGGCAATTACTTCCTGCCGATCCAGATTGGCGCGGCGGACATGGCGTTCCCGGTTCTCAACATGCTGTCGTTCTGGACCACCCTGGTCGCGTTCATCATCATGATGGCCGCGTTCTGGGTACAGGGCGGAGCTCCTCTGGCAGGCTGGACCGCATATCCACCGCTCTCGGGCATCGGCGAAGTCACAGGACCCGGTGAAGGGCTCGGGCAATCGCTGTGGATCGCGTCGATCGGAACGTTTTGTCTCGCGTCGCTGTTAGGCGCGCTGAATTTCATCGCCACCACGCTGCAACTGCGCGCCAAGGGCATGACGCTGATGCGCATGCCGCTCACGGTGTGGTCGTGGCTGGTGACGGCGATCCTCGGATTGCTGGCGTTCGGTGTGCTTTTGTCCGGCGGCATCTTGTTGCTGCTGGATCGTCACGCGGGCACCAGTTTCTTCATTCCCGGCGGACTGGTGTTGAACGGCCAGCCGTTGGTCGATCATAAGGGCGGATCGCCGCTGTTGTGGCAGCACCTGTTCTGGTTCTTCGGACATCCGGAGGTTTACATCGCGATCCTGCCGGGCATGGGCGCGGCGTCGCAGATTCTCTCAACTTTCGCCCGCAAGCCGATCTTCGGATATCGCGCCATGGTCTACGCGATGATGGCCATCGGTTTCCTGGGATTCTTCGTGTGGGGCCATCATATGTTCATGAGCGGCCTTAGCCCCTATTCGGCGCTGGCGTTCTCCCTAATGACCGGCGTGATCGCCGTGCCTTCGGCGATCAAGACGTTCAACTGGCTCGGCACTCTATGGAACAGCCGCATCCAGATGACCTGCGCGATGCTGTTCGCTCTCGGATTCGTCAGCTTGTTCGTGACCGGCGGAATCTCCGGTGTGATCCTGGCGCAGCCGATTCTCGATTCTTACTTCCACGACACCTATTTCGTGGTCGCGCACTTCCACATCATCATGGGTGTGGCGGCGATCTTCGGAATGTTCGCGGGAACGTACTTCTGGTTCCCCAAAATGTTCGGCAAGATGATGAACGAGACCGTCGGCAAGATTCACTTCTGGCTGACGCTCGCGGGAACCTACGCGATCTTCATTCCGATGCACTTCCTCGGCGTAGCCGGACATCCGCGGCGCTACTCGGAGACCACCGGCGTGGATTACCTGAAGAGTTTGGACGGCGTGCACATGTTCATCAGCCACGCGGCGTTCTTCACGGCCGCGGTGCAACTGATTTTCCTGGGCAATTTGATTTACGCATTGTGGAAAGGTCCCAAGGCGCCGAAGAATCCTTGGGGCTGCACCACGCTGGAGTGGGTCTGCGACTCGCCGCCGGTGTTCGATAATTTCGGCGGCAAGGAACCGGAAGTTTTCCACGGCGCGTACGAGTATTCGGTGCCCGGCGCGAAGGAAGACTTCATCATGCAGAATGATCCACAGCAAGTGCCGGAGCATCACTAAAGAAATGCAACCGCCGATGAACGCAGATAAACGCCGATTGGGAATTAGTTGTTATCTGCGTTCATCGGCGTTCATCGGCGGTTGCGAAGAAGGTTTATGTCGAGTACATTAATCGCGGAACCGCCCATTCGCCCACCGTCACCGCCGTCAGGCGGCGGCTGGGGCGACTCTTTCCACGGACGATCGGAAGAAACGGCGATCCGCACGAATTTGACCGGCGTTTGGCTGGCGATGATCGGCATCACCATGGTGTTCATCGCTTTCTCCAGCGCCTTGATCGTTCGCCGCGGCGTTTCGTTCGATTGGACGCCGACGGCGCTGCCGCGAATCTTCTGGCTCAACACCGCCGTGTTGGTGATGTCGAGCCTGACGGTGGAGATGGCCAGAAAAGCCCTGCGCGAACACGCCACGGCCGCCTTTCGCCGCTGGTGGTGGATCTCGACGGCGCTCGGCGCGGCGTTTCTCGCCGGGCAAGGAATCGCCTGGAAACAACTGGCGGCGGCGGGAGTGTATTTGTCGAGTAATCCGTCGAGCTCGTTCTTGTATTTGCTGACCGGGGCGCATGGAGTGCACTTGATCGGCGGCGTTCTCGCTCTCGGAGCGACGGCGTTGCGAAGCGCGCCTCGCCGCCCGGCCGTGGAAGCCGTCGCGTTGTACTGGCATTTCATGGACGGGTTGTGGATTTATTTGCTGATGGTTCTTCTTTACTGGAGGTAAACGGACTTGGCTGACATGGCAGCAATTGCACCTTCGCACGACGAGCACGGGCACGGCTCGGACGCCAAGCTTTGGTACGGCGGAACGTCGCCGTTCAAGGTCGGCTCGAAGAAACTGGGGATGTGGCTGTTCATCATGTCCGATGCGCTGACGTTCTCGGCCGTCATCATCGCCTACAGCTACGTGCGGGTCTCCACGCCGAACTGGCCGACGCCGTTCACTTGGTCGAGCGTGATCACCGCGACCATCATGACCTTCCTGCTGCTCTCGAGCTCCATCACCATGGTGCTGGCCGTCGACGCGGCGCAGAAGGGCTTGCGCGGGCGCGCCACGGCGTGGATCGGCGCGACAATGTTGGGCGGCCTCGGATTCTTGGTCCTGCACGCCAATGAATGGCGTCACTTGATCGTGGAAGAAGGCATGACGCCGTTGTCCAACAAGTGGGGAACTCCGTTGTTCGGCGGAACCTTCTTCACCATGACCGGCATGCACATGCTGCACGTGACCATCGGGGTGATCTATTTGGGAATCGTCGCCATGGGATTCCGTTGGGGACGTTTCAGGGCCGAGGACGTGGAAGTATCCGGCTTGTACTGGCACTTCGTCGACTTGGTGTGGATGTTCATCTTCCCGATGGTCTACTTGTTGTCGATGAAACTGTAGGACAGGCGTCCTCGCCTGTCCAATGAGTGGAAGAACGCGTTCGTAAGGAATGGATGGCATGAAAGCACTAGCGCGATTTTCGTTGTTTCTGTTGCTGGCCGCCGCGGCGGCCGCGCCAGCGTACGCGCAGGGCTGCACGATGTGCTACACCGCGGCCGCGCAGCAAAGCGCGCAGGGCAAGCACGCGCTCAACATGGGAATCCTGATGCTGCTGCTTCCGGCGATCGGAATGTTTTGCGGATTGTTTTTCTTGGTGTGGCGCAGCAAGGAAGCGCCGGTGACAGGCGTGATGGAAGACCGCGTACAAGATTATGAGGAGGCATGGCGGCGATGACCGAACGAAAGATGTTAGTCGGCCTGTCGGGCTTGGTGGTAGCGGCGGGATTTCTCACGGCGGGATGGCTGGCGGTGACGGGCCGGCTCTTGCACATTGAAGGGCTCTCGCTCGGCCTGATCTCGCTGCTGGTCGCGGTAGTCTTCGGCATCGCGGTGATTCCCGAAGTCCTGGCGATGTACCCGTTGCCTCCGGCGGTCGACGAAGGGGCCGAGGAGGCGCACCACGACGAGCACGGCGCGTCGATTCCGCTGTTCATGCAAGTTTGGGGCGGCCTCTTGTTCCTCACGGCGGTGGAAGTGATTCTGGCGCGGCTGCAATTCAACGTCACGCTGATGCTGCTTGCGCTGATGGGTCTTTCGATCATCAAGGCGGCGTTGATCATCGCGTACTTCATGCACCTGCGATTTGAACGCCTGAGCATGGTGCTGACGGTGATTCCCGCGCTGGTGATGTGCATCTGCCTGCTGGGCATTTTCTTCCCCGACAGCACCCGCATGCTCAAACAGGGCCGCGATCGCCAACCGGGCTCCGACATGTTGGAAGTGAAAACGCCCGCCGCGGAGTCACCGGAGTCGAAAGCACCCTAATGGATTGGTCGCATCTAGCCGGAGTGAACGCGTCGCTGAATTTCACTTCGGCGGTTTTTCTCGGTGGCGGTTACTGGGCCATTCGCAACAAACGGATCGCGGTGCATCGCGCGTGCATGATCGCGGCCTTCGCGGTGTCGGTGTTGTTTTTAATCTGCTACGTGATTTATCACGTGCAGGTGGGATCGGTGCATTACACGGGCCAAGGCTGGCTGCGCCCGGTGTACTTTTCGATCCTGATTTCGCACGTGACGCTGGCGTTTACGGTCCCCGTGCTTGCGACCATGGCGTTGTTCCGCGGATTGCGCGCCGATTTTGTGCGTCATCGCGCCATCGCTGTGTGGGCGTGGCCGATTTGGATGTATGTATCGGTGACTGGTGTTATCGTTTACCTGATGCTGTACGGCCTGCCTTGAACCGCGCGGGGAGGTGATATGGTCGGATCCGTTATCGGCGGCTTTTTCATGCTGTGCTACTTCGCCGCAGCCATTTGGGTCACGTACATGTTTTACAGGGCCCTGGCGCGGATCAGCGAAGAGCTGAGTTGGATTCGCGACATTTTGGACAAACGGATCCCCAAGGGTCCGCCGGAGCCGGTCACGCGCCCGCCGGATGGAGTGCAGCTGTAAAGCGTTCCCGTTTGGTTGTGACGAACGATTCCGTTATACTGGAGACTATCTATGGCCACCACCGTTGTTGAACCCTTCGTGCTGCCGGAAAAGGCGCGCCCGAAATCCGTGGGCCGCAAGGACAAGCCGAAGAAGGCGCCCAAGGAAATCGCGGTCATCACCGACGGCTGCACCGGCTGCGCCGGGTCGCCGGCATGTGTGGAATACTGCCCGATGGAAGATTGCATGTTCTGGGTGCCCGATCCCGACTTCCAACCGTTTGGCCGCATCATGGTGGACCCCTGGTTGTGCATCGGATGCAAGAAATGCACCAGCAAAGGCCCGGACGGCGCGTTCCTCGATGGCTGTCCGTGGGATGCCATCGTCATGGAACCCACCGTCGATTTCGAAGCGCGTGTGGGCGTAAAGCTGCAGAACTGACCGGGCCGTTTAGGATCCTTGGACGGTAGGCGCGAGTCGCTTTTTCCTCCGCTACCGTGCATCGCGGTCTAGCGCATCAAACACGAAAACGATTGAAGTGGGCCGATTTGCCACGGTCCTTAGAATCGACCGCATTGATCCCGGTGCATCCGGCTGTCGGCACTGTTTTGAAGCTCAATTTGAGACACTAACCTCCTTGGTTCTGTTGACATTGCGATGACGAATGGGGTACCTTGGTGGTTGCTGCTGGCATCGCCCCCACTATGCCGCGCAAAGCATTCATTTGCCGTAGCTGTCATTGGAGGATGCCATCCAAAGTCCGCGTGAAGGTGTTTATGGTAGATATCCGGCAGCTCCGATGCAGGCGCTTCGTTCGATGCCTATCGGTGTAGGCGGCGCGGCCCTTTCCCCCAGTTTCGCCCGCACCGTGTCGGCTCCGGTGTCTTCCGCCAAGTCCGCACGTTCCTCAAAGTCGGCGACGAAAGCTCGCACCTCGGTGCGGACGTATCATCCCACCTGCACGGTTGTGGTGTGCACACGGAATCGCCCCGAGCTTTTGAACCAATGCTTGGCGGCCGTCTCGCAGCTCGATTACGGAAAGTTTGACGTGTTGGTGGTAGACAACGGCGGCGACGAACGTACCAGCGAAGTAGCAGCGTTCTGGGGTGCGGGATACGTTCGCGAACCCGAACTCGGAGCGAGCCGCGCACGGAATCGCGGCGCGCGGATGAGCCATTCGGAAATTGTGGCGTATCTTGACGACGATGCGATCCCTGAACCGGGCTGGCTCAGCGGATTAGCTTGCGAATTCCGCGATCCGCGCGTGATGGCGGCCACCGGACAGATTCGCACGTTAAGCGTTTCGCGCGACGGCGAGGAGATTGTCGCCTCGATGGGCGGATTTGAGCGCGGCCAGGAAAAACTGACCGTCGATCAGCAGCACAAGCGTTGGTTCGAGCTCGCCAACTTCGGCGGACTCGGCGACGGCAACATGGCTTTCCGCCGGCAAGCGTTCGAAAATTGGCCGGGCTTCCATGTGTGCTTGGGTCCCGGAACGCCGCTGCAATTTTGCGAAGAGCACCACGCGTTTTTCTCGCTCATCGCGCAAGGGTATCGCGTGATTTACACGCCGGACGCCGTGGTGCATCACTCCTCGGTGTTGCGCAGCGTGCCGGAATTGCAAACTCGCCACTTGGCCCAGCTTTCCGCTTCCACCGCGTACGCCATGCTGCTGATGGTGGAGCAGCCGGGCTATCGCTGGGCGACGATAAAGTATTTCATCGAAGCGCTGTTGGGACGCCGCCGCAGTTGGCGCTGCCCGCCCACCGAATCGATTCCGCGCTCCAGCGCTTTGCAAACTTTGCGCGCGCTCGCCGTGGGGCCGGTCCGCTACTTCAAGGCGCGTCTTGCCGCGCGAGAAGAATCGCGCGCCGCGGTGATTCCCGCAGTGATCCAAGAGACGGCCGCCGTCCGTTCGGCCTCCGACGACATTTAGGTGTGGCCCCCCGCGTGACCTCAGGCTGGCGGCAGAAGTACGAGCGCATGGTTCGGCGATTTCAGCAGCACCGCGCGCTCTGGAACGACCGCCTCTACGATTTCCGCCACTCCGTCGACACCGCTTGGGAAATCCCCGTATCTTTTCTAGGACTGCCGGAGGATGCGGCCCGCGATTCCTCGAACTATGGCGTATCGCGGGAAGCCCCGTTTCACCGTGCCATCGCCAGCTTGCCGATTCAATATGCGGATTTCACGTTCATCGATGTCGGCGCGGGCATGGGGAAGAGCGTTTTCATGGCCACCGACTATCCGTTCCGCCGGGTGATCGGCGTGGAGTTGTCGCGCGCGATGATGGAGGTGGCGGAGCGAAATTTGCAGCGCTACCATTCGCGCGCGCGGAAATGCTGGAACGTCGAGTTGGTATTGGCCGACGCCGCCACGTACGTTTTTCCCGCTGAGCGGAGCGTCTACTACTTTCACGATCCCTTCGGAGCGCCGGCCACGCGCCGGGTCGCGGGGAGTATTCTGAAATCGATGGAAGAATGCCCGCGCGACAACTACATCGTGGCGGCGCACTATGAATCGGCGACCGTTGATCGCACCTGGGACGAGTTTCCGTGGCTCACCCTCGTGGCCGATCGTGCCGATTGCCAGATTTACCGGACCCGTAGCAACTCATCGTAAACCGCCGCGACCTCATCCGCCATTTGTTGCACCGAAAAATGCGCGCGCACGCGCTCGCGTCCGGCCGCGCCCATTTTGTCACGCAATTCTTCCGAGGCCAGCAATTCGATCACCCGCGCCGCGAGAATTTCGGGATCGGCCGCCGGACAGATGAGTCCCGTCACGTTGTCTTCGACCGCTTCCACTGTGCCTCCGGCGTTTGTCGCCACGACCGGAAGTCCCGCGGCCATGGCTTCGAGAACCGATAGCGGCAATCCCTCGTTCACCGAAGGACTCACGTATGCGCTCCAGCGTCCGCGCAGGAAATCGAGATCGTTGCGCCAGCCGAGAAAGCGCACGGCGTCCTGCACGCCGAGTCTGCGCGCTTCTTCTTGAAGGGCGGCCTGCTCCGTTCCTACGCCGGCGATTTCCAGGCTCGTGCCAGGGTGTGCGGCAAGAATCGCCGGCAGCGCGCGGAGCAAATAGACGATGCCTTTTTCGGGCGCCAGGCGGCACGCCACGCCAAGGATTTTTTTCTCGCTCGTCGCGCGAGCCGCCACGGCGGGGACCTCCACGCCGCTGTACACGACGCGCGCGTGCCGGCCTTCTACCAGACGCGCCGCGGCCTGCGATACGGCGATCACCGCATCGGCATTCCAAGTGGGAATCGGGCGCAATTCCCGGCTGTCCGGTGACGCGGGATCATAGTAGGCGTGCACGTGATAGACGATGCGCGCGCCGGTGGCCAAGCGCGCCAACGATTGCACTGATCGCGCGCCGTAGTGAACGTGCACGATTCGCCAGCCGCGGCGAGGCAAATGGCGCCAGAATCGCAACGCGCCCGCGGGATCGCGCGCGCCGCGCATCCACTGGAAGTTCAAGACTTCAACGCCCGCGCGACGCAGCTCCTCGGCGGCCGGACCGTCGCCGCCCAGGAAGCAAGCGTGCGTGCGGTAGCGATTCGCGTCGATGTGGCGAGCGATGTCGAGCACCACGTGCGCGATGCTCGATCCATCCAAATCCGGCGATCCGAGGATGTGCAAAATGTCGGCGGGCATCAGGTGAGTGTCTCGCGATAGAGTTTTTCGTACTCGGCGAGCGTTTTCTCGACGGTGAAATGTCGCTCCACGCGCCGCCGCGCGGCGACACCGCGCTCCCGATCCGTTGCCGCCGCGGCCAGCGCACGATCCAGCGCGTGCGTGTCGCCGGGAGGCACGAGCCAGCCGGCGCCGTCCGACAGCAAGCGCGGAATCTCGCCGACCGCCGTCGCGACAATCGGCAGTGACGCCGCCATCGCTTCGAGAATCGCCATCGGCAAACCTTCCGCCGCCGACGGCAGGCAAAACACGTCGAGCGCCGCGAGAATCCGTGGGACGTCTTGGCGCTCGCCCAGCAGAATGGCATTCGGCGCATTGTCGAACGCGCCGCGAAGCGGACCATCGCCGACAAACACGAGTACGGCGTTCGGTCGCACGGCGCGCAAGCGCGCGACGGCATCCACCAGCGCCGCGTGACCCTTGCCTTCGTCGAGTCGCGCCACGATTCCCACCAGAAACGCGTCGCCGGACAAGCCTAGCTCGTGGCGCGCAGCCTGTCGCGACGGCAAATCGTCGAACGGCGCGAGCGAAATCCCGTTGTCGATTACACGAACCGGGCGGCCGCCGTCACCGAGCCACGCCTCTGCCATCTGGCGCACTTCATCCGACACCGCGACCACATGCGACCGCCGCATCTGCATTCGGTTGATCGTGCCGTGCACGCCGCCCGGCAAGTCTTGCGGTCCATGAATCGTCATGACGATGGAAGCTTGGGGATTCCGCCAGCGCACGCACGCCACTCCGTAGCGATGCGCGAAAAGATTGTGGCAGTGCAGCACGTCGGGACGATGTTCACCGATGCACCGCCACACGCGCCGCGCAAAACCGAAGCGCGATCCGTCCCAGCCGGCCACGTCCACGCGAAAACCTTGTTGGCGCAACTGCTCTCCCAATGGGCCTGCCTCAAACAAGCAAATCACCGAGGTGTTTTCGCTGCCACGCGCGATCGCGAGATGCGTGACAAGTTTTTCCCGCCCGCCGACAAGCAACGAGTCGATGATGTGAACGACGCGAGGCGTGGGATTCATGTCGAAGGCGGCGCGCGCTCAGTTGCCGCGATAAAGCGCTTCGTAGGCCGCCACCATCGCCTCGAAGGAATAATTTCCAATCATGTGTTGACGCGCCGCTTCGCCGAGTGCGGCGGCGCGCTCGGGATCGTGCGCCATCGCGAGCAGCGCGCGATCGAGCGCCGCGAGTTGACCATGCGGAACCAGAACGCCGCAACGCCCTTGATCGAGCATTTCCGGAATGTCGCCCACCGGCGTCGCGACAATCGGTTTCGCCGCGGCCATCGCTTCCAGAATCACCAGCGGCATGCCTTCTTTGTCGGAAGGCAGGCAGAGCACATCGAGCGCCGCGAGAATCATCGGCACGTCGTGACGCTCGCCCATCAGAATCACGTTCGACTCCAACTCGAGCGCGCGAATCCGCTTTTCCACTTCGCCGCGCAACGGGCCGTCGCCGACCATCACGACGGTTGCTTTCGGAAACTGAATGCGGATGCGGCTGAGCGAATCCACTAGCGTGATGTGGCCCTTGGCCCAATCGATTCGTCCGATGTGGCCGATGAGAAACGCGTCTTGAGGAAGACCCAACTCCGCGCGCGCGGCGTTCTTGGCCGGCAGGTTCAAGTACGGCGCCGGAGAAATTCCGTTATGGATGAACTGAACGGGCGCGTCGCTCGGTCCCAACCACTGTTCCATCACGCCGCGCATTTCTTTCGACACTGTTACCACTTGCGTGCGACGCATCAAGCGGCGATTCATTTGTCCGCGCGGACCGTTCGGCAAGTCCAGCGGTCCATGAACCGTCAGGAAGACTCGCGGCGTGCGTCGGCGGAAACCAGCGCCGGCGCGCGCACAAAAAGCCCCATAGCGATGCGAAATAATGTGGTGGCAGTGCACGACTTCCGCTTGATGCTCGCGCATCAACTTCGCCAGCCGCCATGCGAAACTCGCGCGAAGCCCCTGGCCCCAGCCGGCGACATCGACGCGAAAGCCCTCGGCGCGCAGTTTTTCGCCGAGCACGCCCACTTCCTGGAAGCAGATGATCGACGTCGATTCGGGACCGCGCACGGCCGCTTGTTCGACAATCAGGCGCTCCCGGCCGCCAACAATCATGCTGTCCACCAAGTGAACCACACGAGTTCGCGCGTTTGTGGAAAGCGGCATAGCGATCGAGCGTTCCTATCTTATAACGCCGTCCTGCCGCCTTCGCTATAATGGAAACACGCGTGGCGGCACTGTCTCCCAATCCGACAATCGACGATCCATCGGTCGCGGCGATTCCCGAAGGTCCGGTCACGAGAATTTCGGCCACCGCTCCGGCGCCGTTGTTTCCTGCCACCGACGTGTGGCGTTTTCGCGGATTGCTCTACTTTCTCACTCTGCGCAACATCCAATTGCGTTACAAGCAGACGGCGTTTGGTTTTGCGTGGGCCGTGTTTCAGCCGCTGCTGATCGCGCTTTCGCTCAGTATGTTTCTGGGAAAGTTGGTCACCCTGCCGTCCGGCAGCGTGTCGTATTTGGCCTTTGTGTACGCGGCGATGGTGCCGTGGCAGCTTTTTGCGCAAGTAGTGAATGAAGTAAGCCAGTCGCTGAACGCCAACGCCAGTTTGATCACCAAGGTCTACTTCCCGCGATTGCTTCTGCCGTTGTCTTCGGTGGGCGCGGGACTGATGGACGCGCTGATTCGTTTGGTCGTGCTTTTGCCGATCCTGGCGCACTACCACATTCGGCCGACAGTGGCCATTCTGGCCGCGCCGCTTTTCATGTTGTTGGCGGTGTTGTGCGCGCTGGGCGCGGGTCTCACGCTCGCCGCGTTGAATGCCCGCTACCGCGACGTGAATCAAGCGCTCGGCATCGTTCTGCAATTTCTTTTCTTTGCTTCTCCCGTGGCCTTTCCCAGCACCGTGGTTTCGAGCCGCTGGACGTTTTGGTACGGATTGAATCCACTGGTGGGATCGATCGAGGGATTCCGCTGGAGCGTCCTGGGCACGGGATCGGCGCCGGTTGTGCCGCTGCTCGCGGCGGCCATCATCACGGCCGTGCTTCTGGTGACGGGCCTGTACTATTTCCATCGGGCGGAAAAATCCTTCGCGGACGTGATTTGATGAAGGGCCATGTGAGCACACCCGTCATTCGTTGCGAGGGAATCGGAAAGCGCTACAGTCTCGGCGAGCGTCAAGGCATCCGATCGGTGCGGGAAATCGTCAACGATGTTTTGACCGGCCGGGTGTTTGTGCAAGAGCCGGCGCGGGAAGAATTTCTGTGGGCCGTTCGCGACATTTCACTGGAAGTCCGGCGCGGCGAAGTTCTGGGAATCATCGGGAAGAACGGCTCGGGCAAGTCGACGCTGCTGAAAGTCCTGGCTCGCATTACCGCGCCGACCGAGGGTTGGGCGGAAATCCGCGGGCGCGTCGGCACGCTGCTGGAAGTGGGAACGGGTTTCCATCCCGAATTGACGGGACGCGAAAACATCTGGCTCAACGGCGCGGTGTTGGGCATGCACAAACCGGAAATCGCGCGCAAGTTCGACGAGATCGTGGCGTTCTCCGAGATCGAAGCGTTTCTGGACGTGCCGGTGAAGCGGTATTCCAGCGGCATGTACACGCGGCTGGCGTTTTCCGTGGCCGCGCATTTGGAAAGCGAAATCCTGTTCGTCGATGAAGTGCTGGCCGTGGGCGACGTGACGTTCCAGGCGAAGTGCCTGGGAAAAATGAGCGACGCCGCGCACCAAGGGCGCACCGTGTTGTTTGTGAGCCACAATCTGCTCGCGGTGGAGTCGCTGTGTACGCGCGCGATTTGCTTGCAAGATGGGAAAGCGATCTTTGAAGGCCGCCCGCGGCAAGTGGTGAACGCCTACTTGGATCGCATGGTTCCGGCGGCGGTGGCGGTTACCTACCAAGCCCCCGAGCAGGCGCCGGGCAATCACGTTTTTCGTTTACGCCGCGCCGGCGTACGTCCACTCGCTGGATCCCCCGGCGACGCGCTGACCGTCCGCACGCCGTTTGTGGTGGAAGTGGAATACTGGAAACTGCGCGGCGATGTCAGCGTGGAGATTTGGGTGGAAGTCTACAACGAGCACGGCGTGCATTTGTTCGTCACCGGATGGCAGGATCGCCCGGCCGCGCCCGCGGGGCTCTTGCGCAGTTCCTTTGTGATTCCCGGCGATTTCATGAACAACGGCCTGCATCATTTTCAGATTGTCGTGTCGCCCGAGAGTCCCACGGATGTGTTCCACTGTCCCGGAACTTTCGGATTTGAGATTCGCGATACGTCCGAGGGCCAACGCGAGGGAACCGAGCAAGGCGATTGGAATGGCGCGGTGCGGCCATTGTTGCAATGGAAGTGCGAGTCGATCGAATCCGGCGCCGGCGTCGTAGGCGAGCCGCAGCCGATCGCGCTGCCTCAGGGCCGCTGAACGTTCAAGTTCGGTCGCAAGTTCGGTCGCAGGTTCGATCGGCGGACTCACCAATGATCGTCCAATCGGCGAGAAAATCGCATTCCTTCATTTCGAACCAGCGCTCCAGCAAATCGAAGTGCCAGCGCACGCCCAGGTGAGCGATCCGCTCGTAGGGAACGTTGTGGCGGCGCAAGTAGCGCGCAAAATCGTACTCGATCTCGTTGAACAGACCTGCCACCCAAGCCGGCACGACGCGATCGCGAGCCGCGCGGTACCCACGTTGCAATGACGTAAGCGGTTTCGCCGGTGGAAGCATGCGGCGATCTTCGGCGGCGCAATAGCCACGCAGATCGCGCAGTTTTAGACAAAAGCATCCAGTCCAAATTTTTTCGAACGTCATGGGAATTCCGTACAATTTCATGTGATCCCGCATCACACAGCAGTAATTCCCCGGCTGGGCCGCCACGCGCGCGAAAAACGAATCGTTCAACATGTCCTGGCGCGGCTCGTAGTGCAGGATGTACTCGTAGGGATCGGCGATTTGCGGCAGCGCGTGCATCCATTGGACCATCAAGCCCCAGCCGCGATTGATTCTTCCGAGGTCGTTATCCCAGAAGTGAAAGCTGCCGCGATATCCCGGGATTCGCTGGAGTGCTTCGAACAGCGCGGGGTCGAGCGCGGCCGCGTTTTCCACGGTGCTGTCCATGGAATACACGTCGAACACCGCATACTTCGCGCACACTTGCGCGACTTGCTCAAATCCATTCAAGTATTGGCGAACGCGCCGGTCGTGTGCCGGAAAATCCGGCCGCGTGGTGACGAGGGCCGTCGATAGAATCAGGGCGGTCTTGTTCAAGGGCGCGCCGCTCCCTCAGACGAAATAATCTTGCGGGCCGCCCGGCGTTTGGCGCGGCGGCACGGCGGCAGTGCCCGCTTCCAGTTGCAACAGATATTCGTTTTGGCGATGATAGGCGCACTGCCGCGAGCACGGGTGTTCGTCGAGCGCGCGGCGCTCGGCCGACTCCACGACGTCGCGCAAACTTTGCTCCAGGATGCTGCCCACGCGGCGTTCCGCTTCGCCGCGATACGGCGTGCAGGTGTAGCATCCGTGCGTGGAAATCACCAGACGCAACAACGACGTGCGGCAAAAGCGCGGCGCGACCGCCAAACTGGGAGCCTCACCGCCATCGAGTAAGCGCGGGATTTGCGGATTCAGTTGCACGCGCTCGCCCCAGCGTGCGATGGCGCGATCCAACTGCGCGCGGATCATCCTGGCGTGCCGGCGCAACCATTCGGAATCCACGCCGTAGCCCGGCGAATATTTCGGCTTGTACTCGATGAAGCGCGCGTGGCGCGAGAGAAACGCGTCGGCTGCTTCGTCGATTTCCTCGACGTTGGGCGCATCCAGAATGAACGAGACGCCGAGATCGGGAACCAGCGCCGAGAGCAGCTCCACGTTGCGCAGCACCGTTTCGAAGTCGTGCTGCGAAGCGGGATATCCGTGCATCTTCTGATGCGTGGCAGGCCTGGCGGCGTCCGCCGACACGCGGATGAACGACGCGCCGCGCAACGGTTCCAGATACGATTCCTTCACGCACGTTCCATTCGTGTAGATTCCGTAACGAATGCCGCTGGCGTTGAGTTTGACCAGAAGATGGCGGAACTTGGAGTGCAAGAACGGCTCGCCGCGATCGCCGGCGATCACCAGCGACAGCACGCCCAACTCTTTCATTTCGTCGACCAGCGTCTCCAAGCGGCTCCAGGGAATTTCGGCGGCCTTGAGCTGGCGATAATATCCGTCGCAAAACGGGCAGGCGTGATTGCAGATGTCGGTGTTGACGTCCAGGTAGACGGTGGAAATGGCGTCGCTCAGGCGGCGGTCCAAAACCGCTTGCACGCGACTCGGAAAATACTCGAGTTTTCTGACGAAATCAAACCTGTCGAGAGAGCCGGCCGCGGAAGCCGCGATCGGCACAGACAGGCCCTGATCGAGCGAAGCCATCCCCTCATTGTAGCAGAGGCGCTGAGAGCTGCAGGCGTCGTGGTCTGTCCTGTTTCGTTACGGCCAGCGATCGCAATCGATCATGTCGTGCCACTTTCCGGTGACTTCTTCGTGCCAGCGCGTGCCCAAATTCGCGACGCGCGTCATCGGTACATGATGCAGCCGGATGAATCGTACGAAATCCGCTTCGATGCATTCGTCGAGGCCTTGCCACCAGCCCGGCAGGAGACGAGAACGCAAATACCGGTAGCGATTCCACCACCACGGCTGCGGCGTGGCGCGCGGAGGAACGCGGCGATCCGCCGAACTGCAATAATTCCACAAGTCTTGCGTTCGGATCGCGAACTGGCCGATCCACACGCGCGGCAAGCGCCACGTGATACCGCCGAGCACTCGCAGATCGCGATAGAGGCACCAGTAATTTCCCGGCGAGTGCGAGACGCGCTCGAAGAAAGAGTGATCGACGATGTCCTGGCGCGGCTCGCCGTGAAGGATGAATTCGTAGCGGCCCAGAAGTTCGGGCAGCGTCCGTTGCCACTGCACGATGTATCCCGATCCCTTGTTGAGGCGGCCGAGTTCGTTGTCCCAGAAATGGACTTTCGTCAAGGTGGGCACTTGGTCCATGGCCGCGACCACTCGGCGGTCGATCAACGCCGGATCCTCTACCGTATTGTCCATCGAGAAAACGTCGTAGCAGGAAAAACGCCGCACGACTTCGGCGATTTGTTGGAATCCGTGGACATATTGCGCCACTCGCCGCTCGCGATCGGGATGCTCCGGCCGCGTGGTTACAAACGCCGACGCGAGGATCAGTGCGATGCGCAGAGCTACCAACCTTTCTTGATGCTGTCCACGATGTAGCGGCGGTCTTCCTGGTCCACCCACCATCCCACCGGGATGCAAATCATCGTTTGCACCAGGCGTTCGAGCCGTGGCAGCGGCCGGCGATACTCGGCCACTGTCGAGTGGCGATCGTTCCGCTCATGCACGCGCGACGTGGCGATGCCGCGATCCTTCATCGCGGCCATGAAAGCGGCCCGATTTTCCACTTTAAGCGTATAGAGCCAGTAGGCGCTGGAGCGATCGCTCTTCACCGGCAACAGTGTGACGCCAGGCGCGCCGCTGAGTTCGTGCTGATAAAACGCGGCATTGTCGCGATGGCGCGCGATAGTGGCGTCGACGTACTTGAGTTGCTCCAGGCCGATGGTCGCGGCGAGGTCGTTCATGTGAAATTTCCAGCCCCATTCCACCACGTCGTCCTCGCAGCGGAAATCGGCGCGTCGCGGCTCGCGATCGATGCCGTACCAGCGCAGCAAGCGTCCGCGCTCGCAGTCGGCCGCCTGGCGCGCGATCACCAGTCCGCCGTCGACCGTGGTCATATGCTTGATCGCTTGAAAGCTGAACACGCCGAAATCGGACTGCGTGCCGACATGCGCGCCTTGATACGTGGATCCGAAAGCGTGTGCGGAATCCTCGATGATTTTCAGTCCATGACGCCGCGCGATGTCCCAAATTTCCTGCAAATCGGCGGGCGTTCCACCCCAATGCACCACCATGATCGCCTTGGTACGCGGCGTGATCAACGCTTCGATACTCGCGGGGTCGATGTTGGCGCTGTCTTCGTCGACGTCGGCCCACACGGGAATCGCGCCTTGCGCGAGAATCGGCCAGTTGGTGGCAGTGCAGGTGAGCGGCGTAGTGATGACCTCATCGCCCGCGCCGACGCCCGCGAGTCGCAGCGCTAACTGCAAGCCGGACGTAGCGGAGTTCACGGTGAGTACGTGGGGAGCGTTCAGTCGCGCGGAGAGCGCCTTCTCGAAGTCCTCGACGCGCGGTCCTTGGCCGACGTACCCGCTCAGGAGCGTGGCTTTGACCGGCTCCATGACCGATTCCGGCATGAAAACTTTGAAAAGAGGAATCTGTTTCATGAGCTGAGCCACGTGAGCGGAAATCCCTGCGTTTGTTTGGTCATTGTATCATGAAGAATTGCCGCTCTCCGGCGACCTAAGCCATGCAGTCGATCACCGTAACGTTGCTGGGAGGACTGGGCAATCAGATGTTTCAATACGCGCTGGGCCGCGCGCACTCGCTACGCACGGGTCTTCCGTTGGTCCTCGATCGTTCGCGCCTGGAAATGACCATGCTGCTCGAGCCGCAGCGCGAATACGAACTCGATTGCTTTCGTTTGTCGGGCCGCGAGCGCTTTTGGCCGACTTGGCTTAACGACTTCACAAAGCGCTTTTCAGAATGGCGCATTGAAATGGGCGCGGACCCAGAGCCGTTCATCGCGGAGCGAACGCTCGGGTTCGATCCCGCGGTACTGGAAATGCGCGGCCCGTGCCGCCTACAAGGATTTTGGCAGAGCGAGCGTTATTTCGAATCGATCGCGCCACAGTTGCGCGAGGATTTTACGTTTCGCCGGCGTCCGGGGCGTCGCGCGGCCGCGTACCTCGATCGAATCCGGCAGGCGAATTCGGTGGCCGTGAATTTTCGCCGCAAAGATTTTGTGGAAAGTTCCTGGCACGGTGTTTGTTCGAGTGAATATTACGAGGCGGCGCTGCAATTGGTCGTCGAGCGCCTGGGACGCAACATTGAGTTGTTCATCGTGTCGGATGAAATCGAGTGGTGCCGCGAGAATGTCAAGTTTCCGTTTCCCACAACGTTCGTGGATCTTGAGCGTCAAGAGCCCGACTATGAATTAATGCGCCTCATGAGCGAATGCCGCGCGCTGATCGGCGCCAACAGTACGTTCAGTTGGTGGAGCGGCTGGATGAATCCGCGCGCCGGCAAGATTGTGATTGCGCCGCGCCAATGGTTCGCGAAACCGGAGGCCGTTTCCGATCTCCCGAATTCTCCATGGCTGACTGCGATTTAATCCCGTGAAAACGCCGCACATCTCCGTCGTCTTGCCGGTCTATAACGGCGAAGCGTATTTGGCCGAAGCCGTACGCAGCATTCTCGGCCAGACCTGCACCGACTTCGAATTGCTGATCGTCGACGACGGATCGACCGACGGCTCGGCAGCCGTGGCGGAATCATTCGGCGATCTGCGCGTGCGTGTGATCCGATTGTCGCCAAACGGCGGCATCATCGCCGCGTTGAAGGCGGGCTTCGCGGAAGCCCGTGGAGTGTACATCGCCCGCATGGATGCGGACGATCTATCGCTGCCCGAGCGGCTCGCCCGGCAAGCCGCGTTTCTCGACACGCATCCAAGCGTCGGAATCTGCGGAACCTGGATCGAGGAATTCGGCGCGCGGCAGAGTGTGGTTTCCTTGGCGTGTGAACCGGAAGAGATTCGCGTGCGCTTGCTGTTCGGATGGGCGATGGCGCATCCTACGCTGATGATGTCCCGCCGTTTTCTGGAGAAGCACGGGTTAGCGTATCGCGAAGGATTTCACCACGTCGAGGACATGGACCTTTTGATGCGCGCCTCGGACTTGGGATCGCTGGCGAACCTTCCCGAAGTGCTGTTGCGGTATCGCACGCACGAGAAGCAAATTACCGCGCGGCACCAAGCAGAAATGGGCGCCAACACGAAAAAGCTGTTAACCCGCCAATTGCGCCTCTTGGTTCCCAGCGCGACGCTCGCTGAGGAGTCGCTGCACCTCCGGCTGATCTCCGGGCTGACGGCGGGATCCATCGCGTGGCGGGATTTGCCGCGCCTGGGACTCTGGCTGCTGCGGCTGCGCGCCGCCAATCGCAAGACGAAACGATACGATCGCGCCGTGTTCGAGAGGGAATTGCGGTTGAAGTGGCGTTGGATTCTCGGCCAGGCCCGCCATCGCTTACGACGACGGTAGCGTGACCGGCGCGGGCGCCGTCCGCGGCGAGCCCGCCGAATCGAGAATGCGATCAATCACCGAGGGCAGCGCGGAACTCAGCGTGTCGACCAGCACGAACAAGATATAAGGCGTGGTTCCAGCGGCCACCGGCCGCGAAAATGTTACGGCGCTCACGCCGTCCGTGCCGCTGCCGATGGGAATCTCCACGCGCCAGCAGCGCGTTTCGGTGTCGGGCGTCTCTTGGCCGCACGGGAAGGTTTGACGCCGCAAGAATCCCGCCGGCAACGCGACGGCGCGCCCCGCGAGATCGACGGTGACTTCGTGGAATCCCAGTTCTCCGCCGAGCTCCCGCAGCGTATCGATCAAATCGTTCCAGTCCGCAACCTTATTCAACACCGTCGGCAAGTTGCGCAAGCGCACGTGCACGTTGATGGCTTGCCGCTCTTGGAACAGGCCGCGCCGCAACGTGTTGCCCACTTCGCCGAATTCGTGATAGCCGAGTTGCTGGATTCCCAGCCATCCCGCGGCGACCAGCACCAGCAGCACCATGCCGACGTTGCGCGTTTGCCAGGTGGCCAGCAGCAGCGACGCGATGCCCAGCAGCGCGCAGACGCCGTACAGCACCGCCACGGCAGTCTTCGTGTTCATGCCGCGCGTCAGCAGGCGGTGATGAATGTGCTCGCTGTCGGCGCTGAAAATCGGCTGGCCGCGCACGAAGCGGCGGAAAACGGAGATGCCCACCTCCGCAATCGGCAATCCCAAAGCGAAGAGAGGCGCGACGACCGCAACTAACGTCGATGCTTTCGACGACCACAGGATGGAAAACGTCGCCAAGAGCGATCCCAGGAACAGGCTGCCGGAATCTCCCAGGAACACCGTGGCCGGGTTGAAGTTGAATCGCAGAAACGCCAGCGTCGCGCCGGACAGCGTGATCGTGAGGATGGCGAGCATCGTGTTGCCGTTGAGCGTGGCCACTACGAACATAGTTGTCGCGGCGAAGAACGCCACGCCGGAGGCGAGGCCGTCTAAGCCATCCACCAAGTTCAAAGCGTTGGTGATTCCCACCACCCACAGGATCGTGACGGGCAATGCGAACGGTCCCAACGAAAGTCCGGCGGTGCCTGGAATTCCGATGTGGTTCACGCTGAAGCCCATCGACCACAGCCAGTAGCCGGAGGCGGCTTGCACGGCAATTTTCAAATAGGGCGATGCGCCTTTAATGTCGTCCCAAATGCCGACGCCGAGCACAAGCAAACTGGGCAGCATCGCACGATATAGTTCCGAAGACTCACGGCTAAAGCCGGTTGCGAGCGAGGAGTGAATCACCGACAACAAGCCGAGGCTGCCGAAAAATGCGATGGAAATGGGAACTCCGCCGAGGCGCGGAATCGGTGCGGCATGCAGCTTGCGTTTCTGATCTGGATGATCCACCCAACCCATGCGGTGAAACATCTGGCGCGCAAGCGGTGTCAGAAGCAGCGTGATGCCCGCAGACGTCGCAAACAGCAAGAGATATGTCATCGGTCAAGCGGGGGGCGCACCCCCATTAGAAGCTTTTTGGCGACGGATTGTCAAACGTTACCCTGCATGTGTCACTAGGCTCGACACGCATTCGGGAAAAGACCACAAACCTGTGATGGAACGAGGCACAATCGAGCCCATAAGGGTGTCGCGCGAGCGCCTTTTCGCGCAGCGCGGCCCAATCCCATTCGACGGAATCGAGAATCACGACGTCGTATTCGTCGAACGGATGCGGATCTTCAATCCAAAAATTCGGTTCGGCAAAATGACGATGTTGGATCACCGTCAGCGGACGGTTTTGGCGAAGAAATGCGTACCAGAATTCCGGCACGGCCGCGATGCGCGTTTCGCGTGGGACAACTTGCGCGATCGCGTCCAGGCGATCCGGCGCGCGATCGGTCCAGTTGCGGCGGAGGTCCCAGAGATACGCCGAGCAGATCGCAAGTTCGGCGACGAGCGCAATGCACGCCGCGACGGTAACGAGCTTGCCAGGGCGCGGCATGGCGGCGAGGCAAAGCATCGCGTACGGCAGAGCCAGAATCACGCGATCGGATTTCGAGCCGGGAATGAAAAAGGCGAAAAGAAGTATCGGAACGAGAGCCATCGCCGCGAGCCGCGATACATCCTGGCGGCGGCGCGCGATGAACGCAGCCAAAACACTCAAGTAAATCCAGAACAGCGCCACGCCGCCGAGTGCGAATACGTCGTGAAACGATCCGCTGGTTATCGCCACGGCGATTTCGCCCGAGTTGAGCGAAGGCGGCGGTGCACCGCCGGTGTGTCTCACCAATTGTTGAAAGGCTTCGATCGTGCGCTCTCGATAGGCCGCCGCGTAAACCGCCAGAGGCACCAGCAACGCTGCGGCGTTGACGGCCATCCATCGCCGTCCGCCCCATATTGCCAATGCCAACGCCAAGGCGATCGCCGCCGGATGTGTGGCCAGCGCGAGGCCGCTCGCGACCGCCGCGGCCAACCACCAAGTGGTCGCGCGCTTCGCATCGCGCTCCGCACGCAAGGCAAAATACAAGCCGAGCCCTGCGAACAAAAGTACCAGCGGCTCCATGCGCCCCAGGCGCGCGCGCACGATTGTCGTCGGTTCGAGAATCAGCAGCGCGCCGCACCAAAGCGTCGCCGCGTCGCCGGCAGTCTCGCGCCGTCGCAACTCCCACATGGCTGCAAGAAACGCGAGACACGCCAGTTCGCTGGCGATCACGCTCGACGCCCGCAGGGCGATCGGCGAGAGTCCGAACGCGCGAAAAACGGCCGCCTGGATCAGCGGGAACAGTGGCGGGAAAAGCGCGTAGAAGCGATCTTCGCCATTCGGAGAATGCGCGAAGCTCGGCGCACGCCAGCCGTGGCCCTGGCTCAGCGACATCGCGGGGTCGGCCAAATCCGCTTCGTCGGGAACGGCGGGGAACAGCGGCAATCGATCGAGTCCGATGGCCAACACGCTCGCACGCAAAATCAGCAGCAGCGCCCACGCGAGCAGAATGTGGTTCGGCCGTTTCATGGGATGCGCATGATGCAGGTGTCTTCCTTGAGGCTTGTGAAAGCCGCGCCACCGGCGCAGTCGGCAGCCGTACCTAAATAATAGCCGGCGGGATAATGCAGTTTTTCAGGTTTGCCAGGCCGCCAGTGCCATTGATCGGATTCCCGCGCGTGAACTTCGGCGTTCGTCAGCACGAAGTAATCCGCGGTGGCGCCCCAGTAGATCTTGTCGCGCGTGTACAGCGGCAGTTGAGCGGCGAAAGGCAGCGGGCAGAAGATCACCGAGTCAGGCGGAGTGTTGGCGTTCAACCACGCCACGGTCGCGGGCATCATCACGTCGAGAGGATACAGCTTCGGCGCCTGATGCTGGGCGCGAAACGCGGAAATCGAGACGATTATGATGGCCGCCGCCGCGCCCAGCGTGAAGACCGCCGGCACAAGCTTTGGCATTTTTTCAGTTATGACGGCCGCGGCGAACATGGCCCACAGAGGAATCAGACAGTTCACCCAATGGTGCGATTGCATGTGGCGATTGGTCACCGCGTTTTGCACGGTGAAGAGCGTAGCCGCTGTGGCGAAGGGTCCGAGAAACGCCAACACGGCGCTACGCCGCAAGAACGCGAAGGCCAGTGCCAACGCGACCACGCCCGCGGCAAACACGGGCAGCGCAGGACTATCGTATGTGTCGGGCAAGCGCCCCGGCGTCAGTAACTCGCGGCGTTCGAGAGTGTCCTGAAACGCGGGATCGTTGCGGATGCGCACACTGTGCACGAAGTAGGGAATCGCGATGACCGTGGCGATGGCCAGCGCGGCCATCAGACGCGTCCGCTCGCCGCGCATCACAAACCATGCCGCGCCAGCCACGGCCGTGGTCCAGTAGAAGATCGGCGTGTAGAATAACAACCCGATCGCGATGCCGGCCATCGCGACGTTCCACCAACCGCCTTTGCGCCGGACGCGATCAAGCGCCGCAATCGCCAGCAAGAAAAGCAAGACGTGCGCCGCGGGGCTCACCGCGCGAAAGTATCGCGGGAAATAAAACCAGTGCGGATCGAAAATCCGCACGACGCTGCGAGGATCGACGACCGTTGCAAGAATCGCCGCGAGCGCTCCGCCGGCGGCGCTGTTCCCCGCCGCGCTTGGCGCGGCTCTCGAAAAAAGACTTGCGCCGAGCATCGTAATCACCAATGCAATCACCGCCGGAAACGCGACGCGTGAAATCGCCACCACCGCCAGCGGCGAGAGCGCGGTGACGTGGGCGATCGCTGCCAGTGTTCGCTCCACCATCGACGGCAGGTAGACCACTGCGTCGTCGTGGCCGGCGAGAAACGGATTCCCAAGCGAAGCGCCGCGATTCGAATCGGCGCGATACGCCGCGGCCACCAGCGCCAAGTACTGACCTTCAGTGTAGTCGCTACCGACAAGCGTCGATCCGCGCGCCGAGTACGCAACCGCCAGGGGAATCGCGTGCACGATGGCCGTCACCGCCACGGCGGTCATGATCCAACGATGGTGGGTCATTCTGCTCCCGAGAGACGCGCCGCCGTTTCTCGCATGGCCCGCAAGTCTAGTTTGCCGCTGCCGAGGTACGGCAAGGCTTCGACGTGAAAGAATTGCGTGCGCGCCGGCTTCCACAAATTCGGCAAGTCGCAATCGGCGAGTTTGTCGATCGTTTCCTTGGCTCGCTCTTCGGACAGCGTGTGCAAGACAACAAGACGTTCGCCTTTGCGCGAGTCCGGCACGCCCGCCACGACGAAACTTTGCTCGGTAATGCCGGCGAGTTCATGAAGCTTGTCTTCCACTTTGATGTGCGCGACCATCTCGCCGCCGATTTTGCTGAAGCGGCTCAGGCGGTCGGTGATCGCCAGGAACCCGTCCTCGTCGACGGTGGCGATGTCGCCGGTGATGTACCAGCCGTCGCGCAGCACTTCGGCGGTTTTTTCCGCGCGGCCCAGATATCCGCGCATCACGTTTGGTCCGCGCACCAGGAGCAATCCGGATTGACCCGGCGGCAGGGGCGGCGCGGCTAGAGGATCGCTCGATTCCGGATCGACGATGCGCACACTGACGCCCGGCAGCGGATGTCCGATGCGTCCGCGCTTCGCGCCCACTTGGCGGAATCCCGGCGCGCGATAGTCGTGCGTATTCACCGTGACGGCGGGTGAACACTCGGTGCAGCCATATGCTTCGAGCGGCCGAATCCCGAATGTTTCCTCGAAGGCGTTGGCCACGCGATCGGAAAGTTTTTCCGCGCCCACCAGGACGTATTGCAAGCTGCCGAAATCTTCCGGCGAGCAGCGCCGCGCGTATCCTTGAATGAATGTCGGCGTGGCCAACATCACCGTGCACGCATATTTCGCGACCAGTCCGCCGATGACGCGTGCGTCCAGCGGATTGGGATGATAGACCACGCCCACGCCCAGCGACGCCGGCAGGCACAGCGTTCCGGTGAATCCAAAGGAGTGAAAAAACGGCAGCACGCCCATGATGCGATCGCTCGGGCCCAGGAAAAACGTTTGCGCGAGCTGTTCAATGTTCGATCCCACGTTGTAGTGCGAGAGCATCACGCCTTTGGGATCGCCGGTCGAGCCGCTCGAGAAAATTACGGTGGCGGTGTCGTCGAGTTCCACGCGTTTTCCACGCCCCAGCGATTTTTCGAGCCATTCCACAGGGAGAAGAAACGCCGCGAGCGCCGCGTTTAGGCGTTCGCCGGCGCCGGGGTTCGCACCGATTTCTTCGAGTAAGAGAATTTCGCCCGGCGGACGCACCGGTACCCGTTCCAGAAACGCCTTCGACGTGATGGTCGTGCGCAAATCGCACTGACGTCCACACGCCTCAAGGATTTCGTTCGATGCCGTGTAATTCAAGTTCACCGGCGTCTTGCCCATCAGCATCGCCGCGAAATTCACGAGGGCGCCGCCCATCGACGGCGGCAAGAGCACCCCGACCATGTCTTGATCTTTCCATTTCGGGCCCAGCCGCCGTGCTAACACGACGGCGCCGATCAGAGCCCGCCCGAACGTCATGTGCTCGGTGCGGAAGTCGGCGGCGAAAAATCGCCGCGGATGACGGCGTGCGGTGCGCACGAACGCGCGATGGAGCGTCGACATGCGCGGTTTGCGATGCGCGTACGCGCCGCTCTGCAGCTCCTGCACCGCTTGGCGCACTTCGAACGCCGTCGCGGTCGAGGGCATCGGTTTCCCGAACGTTACGGTGACGGGATACGGCACCGTGCGCGGCATTTTCCAGAGGAAGCGCCCCTTCTCATAGCTGAAAATGCTGCCCCACACGCCGTCGAGATTCACGGGAACAATCGGCGCGTCGACGCCTTTCATGATGCGCTCGAAGCCGCGGCGGAACGGCAGCAGTTGTCCGATCCGTGTGATCTGTCCTTCGGCGAAGATGCAGACCACGCGTCCTTGCTGGATCATTTCGGTGGCCGAGCGCAGCGAATGGATCATGTCGCGCGGACGCAGCGTGGAGGAAATCGGAATGCACTTGAGAATTTTCGCCCATGGCTTCACCAGCGGATGATCGTAGATGTCCTTGAAGATGATAAAACGCACGCGGCGGTCGGTCGAGGCGATCAAGAGCAATCCATCGACGAGAGATAGATGATTGCTTACGAACAGCGCGCCGCCGCGCGAGGGAATGTTCTCGCGTCCCTCGATGTGAATGCGATAAATCGTGTGCGTCAAGATCCACAACAGGAAACGCAGCAGCGCGTCAGGCAGGAGCGTAAGCAAGTACCCGGTCACCGCGACCGTCATGGCGGCGGCGGTGAGAAAAATGTATTGCGACGGGAAGTGCAATTGCACCGTCAGCACGTAAAACACGCCCGACGCCAGACCGATGCCGACGAAGCTGAGCAAATTTGCCGCGGCGATCACGCCGCCTTTTTCGTTTTCATCGGGACGATGCTGCACCAGCGCCATGATCGGCACGATGAAGAAGCCGGCGAAAAATCCGATGCCCGCGAGCAGCGCGACCACTTGGATGTACGACAATCCCGGCAGAGCCATCGCGGCTCCCAGTGCGGTGATGCCGAGCGATCCAAGCGGCACCAGGCCATATTCGATCTTACCGCCAGAAAGATAACCCGCGCCGACACTGCCGAGTCCAATCGCCAGCGCGAGCGTGGCATTCAAATAGGAAATTTGCGTCGCGCCGATATGCAGGACGTCTTGGCTGTAGATCGGAATGTTTTGCTGCAGCAGCGCGCCGAGAAACCAGAAATACGTGTTGCCCGCGACGGCGAGTTTCAGCACTTCGTCTTTTTGGACTACGCGCAAGCGGCCCCACAAATCGCCGAGGAAATTTGCGCGAAACGGTTTCGCGGGATCGGCGGCGGGAACGCGCGTCACCGCGAGGCTCATGAGCAGTCCCGTGCCGGCGAGCGCGACCAGGATGATGCCGGGAACTTCCTGACGTCCCTTGAACGTGTCGAAGAGCCATCCGCCCGCGACCGTTCCCAGGATGATCGCGACGAACGTACCGAGTTCGATCACGCCGTTTCCCCACGACAGCAATTCTTCGGGCAGCAATTCCGGCAGCACGCCGTATTTCGATGGTCCGAAGATGGCGCTGTGAACGCTCATCAGGAACATCGCGGCGATGGCCAGCGCCAAGTGATTCGTGGCGAGTCCCGCCAAGGCGACGAGCATCACCGGAATTTCAAAAATCTTCACGCCGATCATCACCGAGCGCTTGGAAAAGCGGTCGGCAAGGAATCCGCCGAACATGGAGAACAGGATGAACGGCACGGCGAAGAGCGCGCCGACAATCGAGACCAGGGTGTTGCGCTTCTCAACGGAGAGCGCCATTGACAGCACCCAAAACTGAATGAGCCACTTGAGCGCGTTGTCGCTGAACGCGCCTTGGAATTGCGTAACGATCAGGCTCCAGAATCCGCGCCGCCAGTCGCGCGATTTGGCGGAGCCGCTAGAGATCATGGGAGGTTTATAGCACAAGGAACGCCCCGTTTGCCCGATGGCGTCGTAATCACGCACTGCCTAGCTGACCGACTGGTTCCCGAAATTGATATAAACTAACTTCCTTGGCTTTGACGATCCATTCGGGCGATCTAGCCGTTCTTGGGGAATTTTCGGGAGTTCGGCCCTACGTCACAAAACCCCTGCCGGGCGCGGGCGACGCGCGACGGTTGCGCGCGCGATCCTTTCGCGTTCGCGCATTCCTGCGGCTGATCGCGCGCGAGATTCGCCAACGCTCCGGCGAAGGTGCGGGCATTTCTCCACTGGGCGAAGAATCGTTCGAAGCCACTCGATTTCGTTTGGCCGGCCGCGCGGCCGAAGGCGCGGAGCGGGCCATCGCGTTTTATCAAGCCGATCTCGACCGTTGGTCGCTCGATGTAATGGGCGGCGAGTTGGTGTTTCATTTGGCGGCCGTGCGCGCTACCGAAGACGGCGCGTTTCCAGACGCCGCGCTCGAACAAAAGATCGCGTTGCGGCGCATGCACCCCCTCGAAGGCGCGCTCGTATCTGGTGCGCGATGGAATACCGCGACGTTTCGCTCAGGTTGGGCCGATCCGCACGCCAAGAAATGCGCCGGCTGCGGCGCGACCGTCGCCGATGTTTCCGGAGCTTCCGGCGTCGATGGCACGCAGCTTTGCGACCGCTGTATTGACGATGACGAGCTCGGTCGCATCTTGCCGGCTTCGAACTCGGCGCAATGGGTCGATCCCGATCACGCTACGATTCATGTGCCCGGTCAAGGACTGGCACTGAACGCCTCTACGATCGCGGCCGGCGGCGTCGATCTCGACTTAACGACCGGGGACTGGCCGGTGTTCCGCCATCTTCCGCACGGTGATTTCTCGGGTCTGGCCCAGCGCGCGCCGGGATCGCGCAAGATGTTGGCGTATGTCGCGATTCATTCCGCGGCGGAGGCCCCGCTGCAACGTTTCCCCGACGTGTTTCCCATCGAGAACGACGGCGCGCTGATCGCCGCGGGACCGTGGGATCAACTGCTGCGATTCGCGCTGGAGCTCGGCGGCGGCGCGCCCGAGTCACGCGCGGCGATCACGCTCGAGCCGGCGGCAGCGCATGTCGATTCCGCCGTCGCACAGGTGCTCGGGCGTCTGCAGCAAACCGAAGCCGGGCGCGTGTGGCTTTTTAGCGAAAGCCTGGATTGGCCGTCGGCGAAAGATGCCGTGGATCGCGGCTTCGAGATGGCGCAATGGCTGAAAGAGGATAGAATGAGCGGTAGTGCTTTGCGGCGCATCGGCGAGGTGCATCGCTTAAGCAACGAAACCCGGACGGATTCGCAACAATGGAAGCTTCGTTCCCTGCCTATGCTGATTTGGCAGGCGCGCGGCGCAGACCGTTTGTTGCGCCGGCGGATTCTTCGCATGGCGGCCGATCCGGATTTGTGGCGCAACACAGGCTTGGCGACCGAGCTGGCTTTGCTGGCAGCTTCGCCGCGTGAATCAAACGCACGGGGTGCTCGATTCGGTCGGGCAACGAATGGTCAAGGAGATCCGGTGGAAGCCGGAGTTGAATGATGGGTAGCTTTCAAGACGCAATGAAGAAGGCCGGCCTCTCTTCCGGCGATCCGGAAGCGCCGGAAACGTCCGCGCCGGACTCCGCGGCCGGTGAGGCCGCGGGCGGGGAATCGCGCGGCGCGGGCGAGGGTGGTGGCGAAAGAAAGCCGCATCGCGATCGTCCTCCCCGGCAGGATCGTCCACCGCGTCCTCCCCGCGAGGGCGCCGGCGATAAGCCCGCGGAAAAACTAGAGGACAAGGCGTGCGCAAAGTGCGGCACGATGTTTTCGCCGAAACACTCGAAACATCGCTTGTGTCCAAAGTGCGCTGACGAGCACTTTACGGCGGCGAAAGAAAAGAGTGCCGCTGACACTGCCAAACCGGCAGAAGGATCGGCGCCCGTGGCGCGACCGCCCAAGCGCGACCGTCCGCCCCGTCAAGACCGTCCACCCCGCCCAGAACGCCCGCCGCAAGGCGAGCCGCACGCGCCGCGCGAGGGGCACCGAGAAAGCCGCGAACCTCGCGAAGCCCCGGCCGGATTTCCGCAGGACTATTTGCGCAGCGGCTACTTCGCAGGCGGCTCAGGTAGCGTCCTGCGCGATCAAGTGCTCGACTCTTGGGCCCGCAACGTTGGCGCTTTGCTCGTCCAGCGGGGGCTGGCGGCCAATCAGATGCGCATGTTTTATGCGCACGTAAAGCGCGCCGAGGCGTCGGCGAAAGCCGGTCGCGATTTCAATTTGGTGCGCGAGGAACTCATGAAGATGCGGCCCGTGGCGGCCGCGCGGCAAGGACGCCGGCTCATCCCCGGCGAATTCGCGGATTTTCTCGATCGCAACCTGGAACTGGTGCGCGACGCCGCGTCGCTGCGCGCGTTCGCTGAACACTTTCAGGCCGTGGCCGGATATACCGCGGGAAGACTCAGAAAGTAATCGGGAGACGGGGAAGAGATATGAAGCGAATGATCAGTTGTGGAAAGCTTACCGGCACGATCCAATCGCAGGGACTGCGCATCGGCGGCGTCTCGCAAAATCTGGAAATCGGCAGCCAGTTGGATTTGACCGCCCTGCGCGATCCGATTTCCGGGCGTCCGTATATTCCGGGGTCGTCGCTGAAGGGGAGCTTGCGCGCGATGCTCGAACGGATCGAGGGAAAAAGCTCCGGCCGCGGCGAACCGTGCGGCTGCGGCGATCGCGATTGCAAGATTTGTGTGATCTTCGGCGCGCACAAGAATCCGCAGCCGGCGTCGTCGCCCACCCGCATCGTAGTGCGCGACGCGCATCTCACCAAGGATTCGGCGGAAGCGTTCGACAACGCGCGCAAGGAAGGCGGCGTCTTCTTCGAGGAGAAGGCCGAAAACCTCGTGCTGCGCGATAGCGGACTCGCCAAGGAACCGCGCTGGCAGGAGCGGGTGTGGTCGGCGTCGTTCGACCTGGACATTCTGCTGCACATCTATGAGGGCGACAATCCCCAGTCGCTGATGCGCTACGTGCGCCAGGGCCTGGGATTGATCCAGGAGACCGGCGCGCTCGGCGCGGGCGGCAGCCGCGGCTCGGGTCAAGTGAAGTTCGACGTGCAGGAAAGCTGGCTCGAACTGGAAAAGATCAGCGTTTAACACTAGGGCAGATCATCTAGAGAAGATCACCGCGCATGAACGTCTACCGTTATCGCCTGCATCCCGCTGCGGGCGCTCGCTTCGCAACTCAGCTTGAGGCGGACAGCTTGTTCGGAGCTGTCGCGTGGGAAGTTGTGCGCCGCTCGGGCGAAGCGGATCTCACGAAGTTGCTGGATCGCTTTCGTAAGGGTGAACCGCCGTTCTTGCTTTCGAACGCATTTCCCGGCGATCTGTTGGCGCGTCCTTTGGTGTCGGGTGAAGCAGGATGGATCACCCGCGACGAATTCACCGCGATCCGTGAGGGTCGCGCGCCGGCGTCCAGCGCCAATGCGCCGGCGCTACGCGAAATCCGCGAACTGCACTCGGGATCCGGCGAAGTTTTCGAAACGCGCGATTGGACTTTCGCGAACGGCCAAAACTATTTTTCAATTTACGCGCGCGTCGCGCCGGAATGGGTCGCGCCGCTCGGAAAATTGCTCGCCGGCGCCGGGGAGCGCGGAATCGGCGCGCGTCGCGGCATGGGTCGCGGACAGTTCACGCTGGAAGGAGCCCCGGAAGCGTGTCCATGGCTCGATCCGCTGCCGTTTGAAAGCGGATTCGTAACGCTCAGCAATTTTGTGCCGCAGGACACCGATCCCACCCGCGGGCGCTGGGCGATCGCGGTAAAGTATCCGAAGTTAGCCGGGGAGCCCGGGGGACGTTCGGGCCAAGACTCCAATCCTCTAAAAGGGCGCCTGCTGCAACTGCGAGCGGGATCCTGCTTTCAGTGTCCCGGACGGCCGCGTCGCTGGTATGGATCGATGATTCCGGTCCAGGCGGCGCTGCATTATGGCTTGGCGCTGGCCATAGGTATCAAATGGCCCAATGAACCTGCGTAGTAGTACTCGTTGACAGGTCCCATCTAGGACGATACAATCCTCTAGAACTAGCCTTACCATTACATCCGTGGCCAACTTAGCGGCAAAACCGAAAGCGCGCGAGAAGTTAAAGAAGATCCGCATCCTGATCGCGGACGATCATCCGATTTTCCGCGACGGTCTCCGCAAGCTTCTCAGCCTGGAGGAAGACTTTCAGGTGATCGGCGAAGCCGAAGACGGCAAGGAAGCCGTCGAGATGGTGCAGAAGCTTACGCCCGACATTTTGCTGCTCGACCTGAAGATGCCGAACCTGAGCGGCATCGGAGCGCTCGAAGCGCTGGGCGACAAGAACAAGACCACGCGCGTAATCGTGTTGACGGCCAGCGAGGATGAAGCGGCCGTGGTGCAAGCGATGCGCATGGGCACGGCCGGGATCGTGTTGAAGCAGACCGCGACCGAGCTGCTGATCAAGAGCATCCGCAAAGTTTACGACGGCGAAATCTGGCTCGATAGCCGTATGACCACTGCGGTGATGAAGGAATTCTCGCAGCCGGCGCCGGTGCGTGAACCGATCAAGACGGTGCTGTCGGCGCGTGAGCGCGAAGTGGTCGCGCTGGTCTGCCAGGGATTCCGCAACAAGGAAATCGCGGAGAAAATGTTCATCTCCGAGCAGACGGTCAAGAATCACCTCCACAATATCTTCGACAAACTCGGCGTCTCCGACCGCCTCGAGCTCGCGTTGTTTGCGATCCACAAGAAACTCAACGAACCGCAACCGTAGTTTTCCATGAAGTATTGCTGGGCCATCTTCGTCGCTGTGGCCTTCGCGCGCGGGCAAGCTGCCATTCCTTTCTCTCAGTCGTCGCCGATTCTTTCTCCCATGGTCTCAGGCTCTGGCAGCAGCGTGCTTTTCGGAACGTTGTTTTCGACGAGCGGTGTTCCAGGCAGCGGCTACAACGTTTGCACTGCGAACGCCGATGGTTCCGGTTTCCGCCAACTCACCAACCTCGCGCCGGCGCAGCGTGTCGAAGATATTTCTATGACCTCCGACGGTCGCTGGGCGGCGTACACGGTGAATCCGGGCAGCGGTCATGAGGAAGTGCATCTTCTGAATGTCGCGGCGGCACCATCGGTCGGAAGCGATCGCACATTGTATAGCGACCCTCAAGGCTGCGTCCTGCCCGTGGCCGTTGGCTTCGGGTACTCCTTGACGTGCCTGCAAACGCCGCATCTTTCCGACGACGGGTCCGCTGTGTTGTTCGCGCAAGCAAACACGCCCACGTTTTTGGTGGCGAAAAACGATGGCTCGCCGGCCGTGAACTTGCCCGTTTACAGCGGCACGCTGGCGGCGTCGAGCAAGCGCGTCATTAGCAGCGCGGGACAGGTCGTGTTCACTTCGACCACGGCTTCCGGTGTTTACATCGGCGACGATGTCTATCTGATGAATCTGGACGGCTCGAACATTCGCAAGATTACACAGTTCAACAGCCGCGCCGACTCGCCGCAAGAAGCAACCATCAGCGCGGACGGTTCGATGATCGCGTTTACCATGCTCGCCGGTGGCGGAATCAACACGCTCTACACGATTGGTTCCGACGGATATAACTTGAGTGCCGTGGCCGCAGGCTATTACGTGTCTTCCCCCAGCCTGAGTGCCGATGGTTCGCTGCTGTCTTCCATCGACACGGGACAGGTCGTGTTGCTGAAACTGGGTCCCCCGCAAGTGCGGACGGTGCTGACGCATTTTCAATATCCCATCGCGGGGGATGCAACCATCAGCGACGATGGAAGCCGCGTGGCATTCGCCAAAGTGCTCAGCATGATTCATCCCGGCATCATTGGCCTTTCCGGCCTCGTCAGTCTTAATGGTCCAACGGGAGTCTATACCGTGTCGACGGCAACAGGAAGCCCTCAAAGTGTCTACGCGCCGCGCTACGTGTATCCGCCGACGTTGGCGGTCGCCGGTTCGCTAGCGATCTCCTCCGGCGTCAACTTGACTCTGGATACGTTTGGGTCTGCTTCCTCGTTGCCCTTGCCGCAAACTCTGGCTGGCGTTTCTCTTACCGTTGGTGGACGCGCTGCACCGTTGTTCTCGGTGAATCCATATCAGATCGCGTATCAGATTCCACCCGACGCAACGATCGGAAACGATGCGCTTCAGCCGCAATTTGCCGACGGAGTCACGGCCGCTGCGAGTACGGCGAGCGTCGCGGCGCTTATGCCAAGCGTATTGGCATTGATCGGAACCGAGGCGGCTGTTTTTCACGGTAATACCGGCATTGCTGTCGACGCCACGCATCCCGCCACAGTCGGCGAAGTGTTGGTCATGTACGCGTCCGGTCTCGGGCCCACGAATCCAACCGTTCCGGCGGGTTCGGCCGCGCCTGCGAATCCTCCGGCGACGACCGTGAATCAACCGACTGTAACCATCGGTTCCGCGCAAGCGTCAGTGCAATTTTCGGGACTGGCGCCGGGTTTTGTGGGTTTGTATCAGGTCAATTTTGTTTTGCCTTTGGGCTTGAATGCGGGGCCTCAGCCATTGGCCCTCTCGATCGCGGGGCAATCGTTTGGCAGCGGACCCTTTATCAACGTGAAGTGAAGGAGTTTTCCATGAAGTATTGCTGGGCCATTTTCGTCGCTGTGGCCTTCGCGCACGGGCAAGGCTTTATCGCGGTCTCGATCGCGCCTCCCCCGGTTCTTCCTCCTGCCATCTCCGGATCGGGCGGCAGCCTGCTTTTCGGATCGTCGTTTTCGACCAGCGGCGCTCCCGGAAGCGGTTACAACGTTTGCACCGCTAACTCCGACGGTTCCGGTTTCCGCCAACTCACCGCCGCGGCCAGCGCGGCGTCGACACAGAGTGTCGAGGCGGTTGCGCTGACTTCCGACGGCCGCTGGGCCGCGTACACTCTCAATCCCGGCACGATCCACGAGGAAGTGCATTTTCTGAATGTGGCTGCGGCGCCGTCCGTGGGAAGCGACCGCATGTTGTATAGCGATCCGCAAGGCTGCCTTCTGCCGTTGGCCGTCTGCTTCGGGTGTACCTACACCTGCCTGCGCACACCGCATATTTCCGACGACGGGTCGGCGGTGTTGTTTGCGCAAGCGAACACGCCGTCGTTTCTGGTAGCGAAAACCGACGGCTCCGCCTTGGCGAAACTGCCGGTGTACTCCGGCGTCTTGGCGGGGTCGAGCAAACGCGCAATCAGCAGCACGGGACAAGTGGTGTTCACTTCAACCGCACTTTCCGCCACGGCGTCGTCGGCGGGTCAAGTGTACACAATGAACCTGGACGGCTCGAACATCCGCAAGGTCACGCAGTTCACCGACCCCGCTTTCTTGCCGCAGGAGGCAACCATCAGCGCGGACGGCTCCATGATCGCTTTCACGCTGCCTAACGCTGCTGGAACGAGCACCATCTTCACGATTCGCTCCAACGGATACGACTTTAGCGCCGTGGCGGCCGGCAACGTTTACTCGCCGAGTCTCAGCGGCGATGGATCGCTGTTGGCCTACATCGACTCGGGGCAAGTCGTGTTGTTGAAGCTTGGTCCTCCGCAACTTCGGACTTGGTTGACGAAGGATCAGTACACGACTGCCTACGATGCGACGATCAGCGACGACGGTAGCCGGGTGGCATTTTCCTCGGCCCCCGCCCTACCAACCTTCCTGGCGGTTGGCGGTGTTGCCATCGGAACTTTTGTCTACGGCGGTTATGGTGCGACGGCCGTCCGCACCGTTTCTACAAGCACGTCGGTCCTGCAAACGGTCTATGCGCCCCGCTACGTGTATCCGCCGACGTCGGCCGTGGCCGGTTCGCTGGCGTATTCCCCTGGAATCAATTTGACCAACGATGCAGGAGCGACGGCGTCCTCGCTCCCGTTACCGCAAACTCTTGCCGGCGTGTCACTCACGATCGGCGGACGCGCTGCGCCGCTGACGTCCGTTGATTCGAGTCACATCAGCTACCAAGTGCCGCCCGACGCGCCGATCGGAAACGACACGCTGCAACCGAAATTCGCCGACGGAGTTACGGCCGCCCCGGCGACGGTGACCGTCGCCGCGATCCTGCCCAGCGTGTTGACGCTGACTCTAGGTGCGCAGGCGGTCTTTCACGGCAACACCGGCACGGCGGTCGACTCCGAGCATCCCGCAACCGCCGGCGAAGTGTTAGTGATGTACGCATCGGGACTCGGTCCCGCGACTCCGGCGGTGCCGGCGGGCACGGCGGCCCCTGCGAATCCTCCCACGATAACTGTGAATCAGCCGAAGATTGCCGTCGGCACCGCAACGGCGCCGGTGCAGTTTTCGGGACTCGCGCCGGGGCTCGTCGGCGTGTATCAAATCAACTTCGTCGTGCCTGCTGGACTGAAACCCGGCGCCCAGTCGCTGAGTCTATCAGTCGCCGGCCAATCTGCCGTCCCGGCCGCGCTCTACATCCAATAAGGAGCACCTCATGCGTTTTTCGGTGTGTCTCGTTGCATTCGTGGCAATCTCTGCCTCCGCCGACGTGCTGGTCATGAAGAACGGCGACCGCGTCACGGGATCCGTGGTGAAGAAAGACGGTAAGACGATCACGCTGAAGACCGCAAGTTTCGGCGACGTGACCGCCGCATGGGCCGACGTGGCGTCGCTCGAAGCGGCCGCGCCGCTCACCGTGGTGCTGGCGGGCGGAAAAACGGTCGCCGGTGCGGTGAACGAATCGGAAGGCACGGTGAAAATCGCCGCGACGGAAGGCCCGGTGACCTCGCCCGCCGCCGAAGTAGTCGCGATCCGCAACGACGCCGAGGAGAAAAAGTGGGAGCGCCTGCAACACCCCACTTGGTTCGAACTGTGGGCCGGATCGGCGACGGTGGGTCTCGCGGGAACGGGCGGCAACGCGCGCACCAACAGCTTGACCGTCGCGTTCAATGCCGCGCGCTCCACCAACACCGACAAAACGTATTTGTCGTTTACTGCGATTGACGCGTCGGCCAGCGTGAACGGCGTGTCCACGCAGACCGCCAAGGCCGTGAGCGGCGGCATTGGATACGATCACCAACTGCGCCCTCGATTGTTCGTGAACGTCTTCAACAATTACGAATTCGACAAATTCCAGAGTCTCGACTTGCGTTTCACGCTGGGCGGCGGACTCGGCTACAACATGATCAAGACGGCGCGCCGGCAGCTCGATTTGATCGGCGGCGGCAGCTACGATCGCGCGAATTTCTCGACGCCGCTCGTGCAAAGCGCCGCCGCAGTCTATTGGGGCGACGATTTCAATCAAAAACTTGGCGCGCGGTCTACGATCACGCAGCGATTTCGCATGTTCAACGACTTGAACGCCGGCCACGAGTTTCGCACGGTGTTCGATGCGGTTGCCGCCACGAAAATCGGCCGGGGATTCACGTGGAACTTGGCATTGAACGATCGCTACGAGAGCGTCCCCGCGCCGGGACGCAAGAGTAACGACTGGTTGTACACCACGGGTCTCGGGTATACGTTCGGGAAGTAAGAGGGATTCGCCACCGAGACACGGAGAACACCAAGAAGACCGGGTTAGTTCCGTTCGATCATTTCGACGTGTTCAAAGCCGAAGTTCTTCAGGAGGGCCGATAGCGCTGCCCGCGCATTGGACTCCGCCGTTTGAACAATGCCTTCCTGCATCGCGGCCTCACGGATTTCCATTTCGCCGGTTCGGCGCACTTCGCTTTCCAGTTGCGGATCAACGCTCGAAAAAACTCCGGTGTCGCGTGAATATACCCGTGTCCGTTGATTGTCCACGCGCGTCGAGAAAATCTCCGCCGCCGGCAGCGTCAGGCGAACGGATCGCCCGTCGACGTGAACGTCAGACGATTGAATCTTGCGCATGTCGACGCCCGCCGTCACCTCCCCGTGGACGATCAGCAGCAGCCGGTCGCCGATCAGGAACGTGGGGACATAGCGGCTCTCGCGTTGCCCGGTGATCAGTTTTTCCGCCGAATAAACCACGGTCTCGAGGCGATCGAGTTGTTGAATCTCGCGCACGACCGTAGGCTGTTGGTTGTCGATGTGGAGGGACGAGAGAAAATCCGACAAGCGGCCGCCCGGCCGGCGTCCCACAACGGTGGTGACCGTCACCAGCGCAATGACAACGCCGATGCCGATGCCCAGAAAAAGTGCATTCCACGCTCTTGTGCTGCCCATCACTCGACTATAACAAGGACACCGACAGGATTTAGCCATCGAGACACGGAGAACGCCGAGAAAGGCCCTAGACGGCCATCGGAGTGAGACGATAAACGCGACCGAACTGGGCCGCTGCTTTGAGGTCGCCCTTCTCGAGCGCTTGGCGCACATGGTCCAGCTTTTGGGCATCCGCAATAGACAAGCACGGAGACCACCCATTCTCAGACTCGATCAAGTGCACTTCGACTCCGGCTGCGTACTCTCCTTGGTGGAGCAACCTTGTTGTCGATTTCAAACTCATGGAGACCGCCTTTTCAAGAAATTCTCGCTCCACCGTTCGGGATCCGGTCGGTACCGGACGATGATCCGCTCGTGAAACTCGCTCATCTGGTGCCCAGCCTACCATATGGAAAGCAAGCTCGCCGAGACCCGCGTTCTCGGTGTTCTCGGTGTCTCGGTGGCTGATTTCATTTTTCTTGCGAACCTTTCCCGACCTCAGCCGTCTAAGTACTCAGACGGCTAAATATGCTGAAACCGGACTCCCTGCAAGGTTCGCTGGACCTCTTGGTCCTAACTATTCTCTCGCGCCAGCCCAAGCTCCACGGCTACGCGATCATGTCCGCCATCCAGCGCTACTCGGGCGACGTGCTCAGCGTCGCCGAAGGATCGCTCTACCCGGCGCTCCATCGCATGGAGGAAGCCGGATGGATTCGCGCCGACTGGGTGACGCGAGAGGAAGGCCGCCGCGTTCGCGTGTATCAACTAACAGTCGCGGGCCGGAAACGGCTCGGCGAAGAAGAATCGCAGTGGCGCGCCGTAAATGCCGGGATTCAACGAGTGTTGAGGACCGTTTGATATGTCGTTCTTTTCACGAATCGCCAATGCCTTGCGCGGCGACCGCCTGAGTCGCGAGTTGCAGGAGGAAATGCAATCGCACATCGACGAAGCGGTGCGCCATGGCCGCGATCCCCAAGAAGCGCGCCGGGCATTCGGCGCCCCCACGCGTTTCGTTGAAGAGTCGCGCGACCTGAAAATCGTCGCCTGGCTCGACGCGCTGCGCGCCGACGCCGTGTTCGGTTGGCGGCGTATCGCCAAATACAAAGTTACGTCGTTGGCCGCGATCTTGTCCCTGGGACTCGCCATGGGCGCGTGCACGTCGGCGTTTCGCTTGATCGACGCGGTTCTGTTGCGGCCGCTTCCCGTGATTCATCCCGAGCGCCTCTATGTTTTGGAGATCGCGCACACGCTGCGCGGCGCTAAGTCGATTGTCGGTGAAGGATGCGAATATCCGATGTTCCAGATGATGCGCGCGAGCGTGAAGGACCAAGCTGAATTGGTGGCGATTTCCTACGCCTCCCCCGTGGACTTGTCGTACGGCTCCGATCAAGACGCGGAAAAAGCGATGGTCCAATATGTGTCGGGCGGAATGTTTCCCGCGTTCGGCATGACACCCGCGCTCGGCCGCCTCTTCACCGACGCCGACGAAGTGAAGCCCGGCGGACATCCCTACGCCGTGCTCGCGTACGACTACTGGAAGTCGCGCTTCGGCAAAGATCCACGCGTGCTCGGCCGGACGTTTCGCATGGGCACGGGATCCTTTGAGATTGTCGGCGTAGCGCCGCCGGATTTCACCGGCACCGAGCCGGGATCGCTGACGCAAGTCTTCGTGCCCACCATGATGCACGCGGGCGTCAAGCTTGCGAACTCGAGTTGGGTGCGCACATATGCCGTGTTGAAACCGGGCGTGCGCCCCGAAGCGGTTGTCACCGCGCTCCACGCGCCGTTCATCGCCTTTCGCGAGGATCGCCTCAAATCGATGACGGGACTTCCGCCGGAGCGAATCGAGATGTGGCTCGGTGCGACGCTGCGTTTGATTCCCGCGGCCAGCGGATACTCCGAGATGTTGAAGACGTATCGGATTACGCTTGTGGCCATCGGTGTTCTCGTCGCGTTGGTGTTGATGGTGGCGTGCGCCAACGTGGCAAATCTCCTGACCGCACAAGGCGCCGGACGCACCAAGGAAATGGCCTTACGCATTTCCATCGGCGCGGGCCGCCGGCGGCTGATCCAACTCCTGTTGGCGGAAGGCGCGTGGCTGGCGTTGTTTTCCTCGGCGCTCGGCGTGATCTTCGCGTGGTGGTCGGCGCCGCTGGTGGTCCGCATGATCTCGCCGCCCGGCGACCCGATTCGCTTGGTGCTTCACGCCGATTGGCGCATGATGTCGTTCACCGCCGCGCTGGCGATTGTCGTGGCGTGCTTGTTCAGTCTCGCGCCGGCGCTGCGCGCGTCGGGCGTAGAGCCGGTCGCCGCGTTGAAGGGCGGCGATCCTCACTCGCGCCGCCGCACGTTGACCACGTTGCTGGCCGCGCAAGTCGCGTTCTGCATCGTCGTGCTGTTCGTCTCGGGACTTTTCATCGAGACGTTCCGCCGCCTGTCGCGGCAGCCGCTGGGATTCTCCGACGAGCGCATCATCGAGTTGAACACGCGCTCGCGTCCCGGACAATCGCCGGTGTTGTGGAGTCAAGTGGCGGACCGCTTGCGTAGCGTGCCCGGTGTCGAGAGCGTCGCGCTCAGTTCGTTTGCGCTGCTGACCAACGAACAAAGCGCCACGGTCGTCGCGGTGGGCGGCGGGGCGCCCAGTCCCGACGTGGTTTTGTGGCTGCCGATTTCTCCCGGCTGGATCGACACGATGCACGCCACGCTGCTCGATGGCCGCGACTTCCGTCCCGGCGATCTCGATCCGGGTCCCGTGATTGTCAATGAAGCGTTCGCCAAGCGATTCTTCAACGGAGAGAATCCCGTGGGCAAAACGTTTGAGTCGCCGCAACAGTGGGGATCGTCGCCGCGCGTGCGTTACACGGTGGTTGGATGGATGGCCGACGTTCGCTATCGCGACGTGCGCCAGCCGGTAGAACCGACTTTTTTCATTCCTTTCGCGAGAACCGATCCCTCCGGCGCGCTGCGCTCTCCCACGCGCGCGACGTTTACGGTGCGCACGTCCGCTCCCGATCCCCTGGCCTTGGACTCGATGCTGTCAGCGGAAATCGCCCGCGCGCAACCGGCGTTTCGCGTGTTCAGTTCGCGCACGCAACAGGAAATCGATCGTGCCCAAACGTTGCGCGAACGCGTGCTCGCGGCGCTGGCGGCATTTTTCTCGGGCGTCGCGCTGCTGCTTTCCGGCGTGGGACTCTACGGTGTGCTCGACTATTCCGTTACGCAACGGCGCCGCGAAATCGGCATCCGCATGGCGATCGGCGCGCGCGCCGGGCGCATCGCGCGATTGGTCACGCGCGAAATCGCCATGGCCGTGGCGGCCGGCGCGGCGATCGGCTTGGTCGTTGGGATCAACGTATCGCAATGGATCGCCACGTTGCTCTTCGGCGTGAAGCCCGCCGACGCGCGAATGCTGGCGATGCCTGCCGCCGCGCTTCTCATCGCCGCTTGTGTCGCCGCTCTGCCGGCGGTGCTGCGTGCTGCACGGATCGATCCCATTGAAATGCTGCGTTCGGAGCTATAACTATGTCGCTTTGGTCAAAAATCGGAAATTCTCTTCGCGGCGACAGCGTCAGCCGCGATCTGCAGGAAGAAATGCAATCGCACATCGACGAAGCGGTGCGCCGCGGACGCGATCCCGAAGCCGCGCGCCGCGCGTTTGGATCCGCGCTGCGTCTCGGCGAAGAAAGTCGCGACCTGAAGGTGATCGCATGGCTCGACGCGCTTCGCGCCGACGCGGTGTTCGGCTGGCGGCGCATCACAAAGCATAAAGTCACAACCGTGGCGGCGGTGCTGTCGCTCGGTCTCGCGATCGGCGCGTGTACGGCGGCGTTTCGCCTAATCGACGCGGTGCTCCTGCGTCCGCTTCCGATTGCGCATCCCGAGCAACTTTATTCTTTGGGCCGCTCCGTGATCGTGGCGCAAAAAAACATCTCGTATAACGGCTGGGCGTATCCCGATTTCGCCGCCATGCGCACCGCCGCGAAAGACCAAGCCGAATTGATCGCCGCCTCCAACAGCGAGCAATATGAGTTGACCTTTCGTTCCGATCAGGATTTTGAGAAAGCGTACATGCAGTATGTCTCGAGCCTCATGTTCAGCACATTCGGATTGCGTCCCGCCGCCGGACGCTTGCTGATTCCCGACGACGACACCGATCCGGGCAAACATCCTTACGCGGTGATCTCCAACGATTTCTGGTCGCGCCGTTTCGGACGCGATCCCAAAGTGGTTGGCAAGACGTTTCGGCTCAGCGTCCAGCAGGTGGCGGGCGTGCAAGCCGGCGGCGTGCTGTACGAAATTGTGGGCGTAATCGACGGGCCGTTTAGCGGCACAGAACCCGGCACCATGACCGACGTTTTTCTTCCCGTATCGATGAATGTCGGCCTGACGCGCGACGACTGGACGTGGATCAGCACGCTGGCAGTGTTGAAGCCCAGTGTCAAGCCCGGCGCGAGTCTGGACGCGCTGCGCGTGAAACTAGAGGCGGTATCGAACGCGTGGGAAGCGGAACGCGTCGCCGCCGCGAAGTTGAGCGCAGAGCAGCGCAGACTCTTTGCCTCGCAGAAACTCACCATGGACCCTGCCGCCGCCGGCATGTCGGGCTTGCAGGCTAGCTACCGGCCCGCGTTGATCGCGTTGGGCGTGCTCGTGGCGCTTGTGCTGGCGATCGCCTGCGCGAATGTTGCGAATCTCATGGCGGCGCAAGCCGCGTCGCGGGCGAGAGAGATGGCGCTTCGCGTGTCGATCGGCGCGGGACGGCGGCGTCTCGTGCAACTCGTGATGATAGAGAGCGCGTGGCTGGCGTTTTTCGCCGCGGTGACAGGCGCACTGTTCGCTTGGTGGTCCGCGCCGCTCGTCGTAAGCAAGATCAATCCCCCGGATCATCCCGCGCGGATCGCCTTGCCTCTCGACTGGCGCGTTCTTGCATTTGGATTGGCGCTGACCGTCGCCGTGACATTGTTCTTTGGTCTCGCGCCGGCCTTGCGCGCCTCGTCGGTGCGTCCCATGGCCGCATTGAGAGGCGGTGAGAGTCCGCATGCGCGCCGCCGCGCGATGAATGCGCTGATCGCTCTGCAAGTCGCGTTTTGTTTCGTCGTGCTTTTCGCTGCGGGGCTCTTTGCCTCGACGTTCCAGCGGCTATCTGCCGCGCCGATGAATTTTTCCGCTGACCGCGTGCTCACTGTCAGCGTCGCCGCCACGGGGCCCTTGCCACCGGCGGTTTGGCAGCAAGTGGCCGACCTCGTGCAACAAGCGCCCGGCGTGCAGCGCGCGGCGCTCTGCGGAATGCCGTTACTCGGCGGCTCGGCGTGGAATGGATTTGTCACGGTGGCCGGAACGCCGGCGAGTACGGTGATGGCGTATTTCCTGAACACGTCGCCGGGTTGGCTCGACGCGATGGGGATGTCGCTCGTCGAAGGACGTGATCTGCTACCGAACGAAGCGTCTCCGGGCGCGGCGGTAGTGAACGAAACGTTCGTCCGAGAGTATTTCGGACGCGAGCGCGCCCTCGGTAAGACTTTCGCGAAAGGATCGGCGAATTACGTGATCGTTGGGATCGTTCGCGACGCGCCGTATCGAAGCTTGCGCGAGGGCATCGTGCCGGTGGCGTATGTTCCGTTCCATGAAATCGACAACGCGGGCGTGACTCGCTCAAAGAGTGGCGCCACGTTGATCGTGCGCAGCGCCGGGCCGGACCCGATGGCGCTGGCTTCGATGCTGCGCCAGGAAATTCCGCATATTCGCCCGGAAATGCGCGTCAGTTCGTTTTTGTCGCAAGCCGACTTGATCCGCGCGCAGACGGTTCGCGAGCGTTTGCTCGCGGCGTTGGCGTTGTTCTTTGCGGCCGTCGCTTTGCTGCTCGCCGGTGTGGGACTCTACGGAGTTCTCGATTACTCCGTGCTGCAGCGGCGCAAGGAAATCGGCATCCGCATGGCCATCGGCGCGCGCGCCGCGAGCATCGCGCGTTTGGTCACGACGGAAATTGCGCTGATGATCGCAGCCGGATCAGCGGCGGGACTCGTCGTGGGACTCGCGAGTGCGCGTTACATTGAGACGCTTCTGTACAACGTGAAAGCCACAGATGCGACGATGCTGGCGTGGCCGGCGGCATCGCTTGTCGCCGTGGCGTTGATCGCCACGCTTCCGGCGATCCGCCACGCGGTGCGAATCGATCCGGCGTCGATGCTGAAGTCGGAATGAGAAATCGAAGTCCTGAGTGCTGAGTTCTGTTTTACTCAGCACTCAGGACTCAGCACTTCGCACTTCGCTACGCCCCTGTGATGTGATCGCGATCGAGATGCGGCGTCGCATTGAACGAAACCATCGAGAAGCGATCTTCCTCCGCCGTGCGCGACACCAGAAACTCGCTGAAGCTGCCGTTGGAGATCGTCCAGCTTTGTTCCATCGTCCGCAAATCGTCGAGGCCCAGCGCATAACCTGCTGTCGCCGCGGTGGGACCGCCTGAGGTCACCACCAACATCGTGCGATCGCCATTGCCGGCCTGCAGCAACGCCTCGCGCATTCGCTCCACCGACGCTTCCACGCGGGCGCGAAATTCCTTCCAGCTCTCGACGCCGTACTGCGTCGCCTCGCCGCGCGCCCATCGCCGCATGGTCTTGCGATAGAGATAAAAATATTGGCGCCGGCCTTCGTCGGAGTCCACCGCCATTTCGCGGTGGCCAGGCGCGAGACAATCCATCGCTTCCCACGCCTGATACTCGTTGAGTCCCGCATCTTCCACGGGCTCCGGCCAAGGCTCGCCATGGCCGTTTGTGACGGCGTGATATCCGCGAATAATCGCGTCGTGGGATTCGCGATGCCGCTTGCATGGTCCCACCACCACGCGATCGAAACGCAATCCGCGTCTCGCCCAGAAGCGGCCCAACATTTCGCACTGGCGCACGCCGAGATCGGACAGGCGATCGTAGTCGGCTTGTCCAAACGAGGCCTGTCCATGTCGCACAACAACCATTCGTCCCATATGTTCTTAACGCCGTTTCTCGGCTGCCGCGATGGGCTGCGCCTTTTTTGCCGCGCCCGAAAGAATTCGCCGCACCTTCTTAGGTGAAATGCGCAAACGGCTGGCCACGCGGGACACCTTGCGTCCCTCGCGCTCCCACACGCGCGGAATCACGATGGCTGCGAACTCGTCGCTGATGCGCCGAAAACTCTTGCCGCCCATCAACCCCTGCGACCATTCGCGCAGCAGCGGATCGACGTTGCCGGCGCGCTGCACGCGGCGTTTCAAGTCGCGCAGATCGTCCCAGCCGTGCAAATCGGTTTCGGTGCGCACCAAGGCGTCCGCTTTTTCGGCGCACTCGCGCGCGCCGTCAAGATCCTGCGACCCCGCTAGCACCAAGCCGTGCCAGATATATGCACGAGCGAGCAAGCGGCGATTCTGCGTGTGACGCGCGTATTCGACCGCTTCGCGCGCGTACTCTTCGGCTTGTCTTACGCCCGATCCCGGTTGGCCGTCGCCGGAACTTTCGATGATTCCCTCATCGAATTGCGCCACCGCCACCATGCACTGCAAAATCCGCGCGCGCGCCAGAATGATGTGATCCTTTTTCTCCGCGCCGACCGCGTGCGCCAGCACCGCTTCGCGATCGGCGAGGTCGAGCTGTCCGGAATCCATGTGCAGATAACCGCGATCGATGTGCACGTTGCCCAGGCCGCGGCTATCGGGAACGCCCGCCGTGCCGCGTTGGAAAATCGCTTCGGCCGCTGCCAAGTGCTCGAACGACTCGCGGCGCAGCGCTTCGAACCGCTCGCGATCACGCGCCGGACTGCCGCCGCCCGCGTGCGCCGCGCGGCTTCCGGTGACGTTGGCGGCTCCTCGTTTGCGGCGCTTGGCAGCCTCGCGATCCATTTTCTCGGCCAGCGAGTTGGCGATCAGCCGTTTCACGAACGCCATGTTGTTTAACGAGCGCGCCAGCAAGCGATGTTGCGGATCTGTTTTGCGAAACTCCCGGATCGACTCGGCAAAATGCTCGAGCGCGCGCTCGTGATGTCCCTCGCGCCGCGCGATGCGTCCGTACGCGGAATGAACGTTGCCGATGGCCACGTAATCGTCGGTGGCTTCGAGCGACGCTTGCGCTTCCTGCAAAATGCGCTTCGCCTCGGCGGGACGTCCCTTTTGAAAATACAGCCAACTCTCAAGAAGCCGCATGATGTTGGCCATCGGCTCAAAACCCATTGACTTCGCGAGGTCGCGGCCGCGCTCCGTGTAAGTGAGCGCGTCGTCGTAACGGCCTTCCTTGCGCAAGGTGCGTCCGATCCAAAAACTGGCGATCGCCACCGGTTCTTGATCCGCCAGATCGCCCGCGACCGAAAGTACAAATTGAAAATGATGGATGGCCTGATCGTAATTCTCGTCCGCCAGCGCCACGCGCCCCTCGGCCAAGCGCAGATGCGCGTAGCCTTCCAGCGGCAGCACCGAGCGCGACTCCTGGGCAAAGCGCGGGACCAATCTCCGCAACAATCCGTGATCGCCGTAGCCGATATCGACCCATTGCGCGAGCAGCCCCAGCAACGTCGCCGAGTCCGGCTGCTCGGGCCCCAGCGATTCCACCAGCGACTCGTGACGGCGCAGGCGCTCGAATCCGCTGTTGATGCGGCGGAACGCGAGGTCTTCGCGCAGTCCGGCGATCAAGCTCGGAGGAACGGGGCTCTTCGAAACCGGCGGCTTCTTCTTCAATCGATTTCCTCGTAAGCCGCGAGCGTAAGAAATTCCGGAAAGTCCTCGGCGACGATCATTTGTTTCAGCAGGCGGCCGGCGGATTCAAGCGTCGCGGCGCGATCGAGTGTCCGCGCGGTTTCCTCGGAGATTTGCTGCGTCAACACGTCGAGCGCCATTTCCTGCGTGACGCTTTCGCCCGTGACGCCCTCGCCGCTTTCCAGTTTCGCGCCATGCTTCACCCATTGCCACACTTGCGAGCGGCAAATTTCCGCCGTCGCCGCGTCTTCCATCAAGTTGTAGATCGGTACGCAGCCGAATCCGCGCAGCCACGATTCGAGATAGAGCAGGCCGACGTTGATGTTCCAGCGCAATCCTTCGGCGGTGATCGCTCCGCGCGGCACGGCGAGCAAATCCTCCGCGCCCACCACCGCGGGCTCGCGTTTGGAATCGATTTGATTCGCGCCTTTCATGTGTTCGTCGAAAATCTCGCGGGCAATTGGAACGAGAGCAGGGTGCGCTACCCACGTACCATCATGACCCGCGCGCACTTCACGCAGTTTGTCCTGGCGGACTTTCTCCATCGCGTTTTCGTTGGCCTCAGGATCGTTCTTGATGGGAATTTGCGCCGCCATGCCGCCCATCGCGTGGATGCCGCGGTGATGGCACGTTTCGATCAGCAGTCGCACGTAGGAGTCGAGAAACGGCACGGTCATCGTGACGCGCTGGCGATCGGGCAACAGCGCATCAGGACGTGCCCGCAGCTTTTTGATGAAACTGAAAATGTAATCCCAGCGCCCGCAGTTCAAGCCCGCGGAGTGATCGCGCAGTTCATAGAGAATCTCGTCCATTTCGAACGCCGCGAGAATCGTTTCGATCAACACCGTGGCGCGGATCGACCCCTTAGGGATGCCGAGATCGTGCTGCGCGAAACGGAAGACGTCGTTCCACAGCCGCGCTTCCAGGTGATTCTCCATTTTGGGGAGATAAAAATATGGTCCCGAGCCTTTGGTAAGCAGCGCGCGCGCGTTGTGGAAAAAAAACAATCCGAAGTCGAAGAGCGATGCAGAAATCGGATGGCCGTTCACCAGGAAATGCTTTTCCACAAGATGCCATCCGCGGGGGCGCACCATCAGCACGGCGATCTTTTCGTTCAAGCGATAGCTTTTTCCCTCGGGTGAATCGTAGGCGATGGTTCCGGCGACGGCGTCGCGCAGATTCACCTGGCCTTCAATGTTGTTACTCCAGGTGGGCGAGTTGGCGTCCTCGAAATCGGCCATGAAGACGTTGGCGCCCGAGTTCAGCGCGTTGATCACCATCTTGCGATCGACGGGTCCGGTGATTTCCACGCGTCGATCGCGGAGATCCGCGGGGATGTTCGCGACTTTCCAGTTTTGCCGGCGAAGCTTGGCGGTTTCTTGCAGGAAGTCGGGTCTGCGTCCGCCGTCGATTTCGTGTTGCCGCACGCGGCGCAGCGAGAGGAGCGCGAGCCGCCGCATTTCAAAGCGCGCGTCGAGTTTTTCGAGAAACTCCATCGCCTCCGGCGTGAGGATTTCCGGCTGGCCCGCGACTTCCGGCCCGCGGATCGTGCAGGCGGGCGCTTTTTCCGTCACTGTTTCCATCCGATGATTGTATCAGGGGGCCATGCGGCGATAGAATCTCCGCTATGAATCTCCACCGTCGTTTGTCTTTCGCCGCGGCGCTGCTGTGCTGTGGATTCCTGCTCGCTCCTTACAACGCTGCGCAATCCTACAACCCGTCACTGTGGTCGGGCATGAAATATCGCATGATCGGCCCGGAGCGCGGCGGACGCGTCACCACCGTCACCGGCGTTCCTTCGCAGCCGCACACGTTCTACATGGGATCGACCGGCGGCGGCGTGTGGAAAACCACCGATGCCGGGGCGACGTGGGTAAATGTTTCCGACGGCTACTTCAAGGCCGCATCGATGGGCGCGGTAGAAGTGTCGCTATCGAATCCCGACGTGGTATACGCGGGCACGGGATCGTCGAAGATTCGCAGCAACGTGTCGATCGGGCGCGGCATCTACAAATCGACGGATGCGGGAAAGTCGTGGACATTCGCGGGACTCCGCGACACCGGGCAAATCTCCACGGTGCGCGTCGATCCGGGAAATCCCGACATTGTTTATGTCGCGGCGCTGGGCAATCCCTTCGTGCCGAATAAAGAGCGCGGAATTTTCCGCTCCACCGACGGCGGGAAGACGTGGAAGAACGTGCTCTTCGTGTCCGATCAAGTGGGCGCGGCGGATTTGGAAATTCAGCCGGGACATCCGAAAGTCCTTTTCGCGTGCATGTGGCTCGGCCGGCGCAAACCTTGGACCATCATCAGCGGCGGACACGCCGATCGCAACGAAGGCGGCATTTACAAGTCCACCGACGGCGGCGAAACCTGGAGCAAACTCGGTGGAGGCCTGCCGCATGAACTTTTCGGCCGCGCCAACGTGGCCATCTCGAACTCCAAGCCCGATCGCATTTACGCGCTCGTGGAAGCGGCTCCGGGCGGCGGATTGTATCGCTCCGAAGACGCAGGCGCGACGTGGTCGCTGGTGAACGGATCGCAGCAGATCATCACCCGTCCTTTTTATTACGACACCCTGGGCGTGGATCCCGTGGATTCGAACGTGGTGTGGGTTGGCAACGAAACTTGGTTCAAATCCACCGACGGCGGCAAGACGATGCGGCGGTCGCCCGTGCCGCACGGCGACAATCACGATGTGTGGATCAATCCGAGAGACCCGCAGATCATGATTCAATCGAACGACGGCGGCGCGAACGTGTCGCTCGACGGCGGGCGCACTTGGTCGACGCAAACGAATCAGCCCACCGCGGAAATTTATCAGGTGGCCATCGACAATCAGTATCCGTATCGCGTCTACGGCGCGCAGCAGGACAACACCACGGTGATTGTGCCGAGCCGGGCGTTGGGCGATCGCGAGGAAGATTTTCGCGTCGGCCCGGGATGCGAGACGGGCCCGATCATGCCGAATCTCAACAATCCCGAGATTGTCTACGGCGGATGCAAAGGCCAGTTCAGCGTGCAGAACATGAACACGACGAACGAAATGCGCTACTGGGTCGGCGCGGAATCGCTCTACGGCAACGGCGGCGACACGTTGATGTATCGCTTCCAACGCGTCTCGCCGATGGAGGTGTCGCCGTTCGATCAGAAGACGGTGTACTACGGGTCGCAATTCGTGCATCGCTCCCGTGATTCCGGAGTCACGTGGGAAAAAATCAGCCCCGATCTCACGGCGCATCCCGCCGGCACGCAAGGACCGTCGGGCGAGCCGATCACGCGCGACGCCACGGGCGAAGAAGTGTACTCCACGCTGTACTCGATCCGCGAGTCGCCGGTGAAACGCGGAGTCATCTGGGCGGGATCGAACGACGGTCCGATTTGGGTGACGCGCGACGACGGAAAAACATGGGCCAACGTCACGCCGCCGATGGAACCGGGCGGACGTGTGCAGAACATCGAGCCGAGCCCGCACAAGGAAGGTACGGCGTATGCGGCGATCTATCGATATTTACTCGGCGATTTCGCGCCATACATTTTCCGCACCGACGATTTCGGCAAAACGTGGACGCGTCTTACTGACGGTAAGAACGGCATTGCCGCCGACGAGCCGACGCGAGTGGTCCGCGAAGATCCCGGACGCGCCGGCTTGCTCTTCGCCGGAACGGAGTTCGGCATGTACGTTTCCTTCGACAACGGCGGGCATTGGCAATCGTTCCAAATGAACTTGCCGGTGTCGCCCGTGACCGATATCAAACTCGCGCACGGCGATTTGATTCTCTCGACGCAAGGGCGATCGTTCTGGATTCTCGACGACTTGTCGCCGCTTCACAAACTGCGCGCGGACTCCGCGTCGCAAACCGCGATCCTGTATCCGGTGCGCGAGCAAGTCCGCACGCCGGGGCGGGGAAACGGCGGCGAAGGCGGGCTGGGCCGGCGCAGCGGAGTGCAATTTCCTCCGGCCGGCGCGACGTTCTCCTATTACCTGGCGAACGCTTCGGCAGAAGAAATTCGCTTGGACATTCTCGATGCTTCTGGAAAAACAATTCGCACGATTTCAAGCGTCGGCAGCGGTGGTGGCCGCGAGGAAGCCGCGGACGCCGCGCCGCCTGACGCTGCGCCCGACGAAGAAGGCGGATTCCGTTTTCGCGGCGCACCCGTGCGCCTCGATAAGAGCGCCGGCATGCATCGCGTCACGTGGGATTTGCGCTATCCCGGTGCGTGGGTGAGCGAGACGCGACCCGATGGTCCCAATGGGCCGATGGCAGTTCCCGGAAAATACGCCGTGAAACTCACGGTGGGATCGTGGACGGCCACCGAGTCGTTCACGTTGATCGAAGATCCCCGAGTCACGAAATCCGGCGTGACCACCGCCGACTTGCAGGAGCAATTCGATCACAACATGCGCGTGCGCGACCTGGTGAGCGACGCGAATAAGCTTGTGGCGCGCGTGCGCGCGGCGCAGCGCGGTCCGAATGCGGCCGCCGTCGCGAAACTGGCGGACGCGCTGATCACCTCGCCGATCCGCTATAGTCAGCCGAAATTGCAAACGCACATCACGTATCTGTACAGTGTCACCACGGCGACGGACCAAAAAATTGGCCGCGACGTGATCGAGCGTTACGGCGTGCTGCGCAAGCAATTGGACGAGCTGATCAAGCAGGCGGATGCGGTTTTGAAATAGCTACATGCAGTCCATTGCCAATCGAAGTGCGCTCGCGAGTTGGCAGATTTTGGCGTGACTGATGCGGCGCAGCGCGCCTCGCGGTTCGACGAGGTCCGCCTTGAACAGAGTTGTGATGTTCTCGGCCCGCGCGGCGCCATCAGCCTGCAGGCCTGTCTCACCGGCAGTGAGGAAAAGGTGCGTCGGAGCGAGTTTGTGGATGGAGGTCGATAGCGGGATGACGAGCACGGTGTCGGATCGCTCGCTCCGATTTCTCGGCTCGGCGGACACAACGATCACGGGGCGCAGGCCCTTACCTGGCGGGTCTGTTGGAAAACGGACGAACCAGATTTCACCACGCGCGGGAATTCGTGAGGGCATCGTTTATGCCCAGTTGCGCGACTTCGCCGCCTGCTCTAACGCGAACTCTCCCCAGGCACGGTCGTCGGCGACTTCCTCATCGCTCAGGCTGTTGTAGTAATCGTCCATCGCCTGATGCAGCGCTGCGCGGCGCTGAAGCTTCTCGGCCTCCGAAATCAGGTCATCCAGCACCATCGAGCAGGAAGGCGCCTTGCGCTTCCTGCGGAGACGCTCAAGAAAAGCGATCGAGTGTGGTGACAACGTATAACTGCGCTTTTGTTTGCGATAGTCTCTCATCCGATAAATGATCCTACCAATGATCGTACCATGATCTAGTGGAATTCCATCCCCGCGAAACTGACCACCGATTGCGGGTCGATGTTCCATTGCTCGTACTTCATGACGCGTCCGCGCGCACCGGGCATCGCGCGCATGAACGCATAGAGCGGCGAGTATCCGCACCAGTTGAGATCGTCGCCGTTCGGCGTGACCAAGTCGAGGAATCCTCGCGAATCGCCTTCGCAGACACGCGCGAGCCTGGCGCGATCGCGCTCGGCGACTTCAGCCATCGGTCCGGTGTTCGCCGTCGCTTCAAAGTCGTTGCCGTAGCGCGCGCCGATGTGCGCCATGTCGATGCCCAGCACCCAGAACAAGCGGCGTCCCTGTTCGGCGGCCATTTCGCCGAGCGCGTCGAAGAACGCGCGCACTTTGTCTTGCGATTCCGGCGCCGCGCCCGTATTCAAGCTGTCCCAGAATTGTCCGCAGAGAATCGGCAGGACGTTAACAGGACGCTGCATCACGTATTGAAGGAACAACACCTGAAACTCAATCGTATGTTCGAAGGAGTGGCAATAATCCTCTTCGATCACCGCGGCGGGAGCGCGCTTCACCAGCGTGTCGTGCAGTTGGGCGTTTACGTTGGCCGCGCCGAGCGGCGTAAGATACGGCTTGCGCGTCAGCCCAAACCGCTCCGGTTCTCCCCGGTGGGATGTTCCGAGGATCACAAACGTTCGATCCGCGAGATCCGGTGTGATTCGCGAGTACGCTGCCGCGTACGATTGCCATCCGCCTTCGGGACTCACGTGCGGTGCGGCAATCCCGATGGGCGCATCACCCGCCGCGCTCGGGGTGTCCGCAAAATACCGCGTCAGCGTTTCCCGCACGCCGTCCTCGTCCGCCGGGTACGCCTGACCCGCGTGGGCCGGCTCGCGAACCGGCGCCTCGCGAAATCGCGCATGACACTTTTCGCGCATCTCGGCGAACGTTTCACTTTCCAAGAAGCCGTTGGCGTCGAGCGTCCCAATGAACTGGTGGATCACTTCGATGGGTACGATCTGGCCGATGCGCCGCGTGAATTCCGCTTGCAGATCGCGATCCGTTTGCGGTGCACGCAGGCAATCGAGTGCCATCACCAGCACCGGCGGGATCACCAGAATCGACTCGGTGTATTGATACGGATCGCGCAGCACGATGCCGGGATGTTCCGGCGAAGGCGACGGAAAAATGTCCAAGCCGTTGCGCAGGCGGGGGATGTCCACTGCCCGCATTATTTCACAACGGCTGTTAATATTGCCCTGGGGGTACCGTCTGAATGGATGACATGGAAGCTACAGCCACTCGTGAATCGGTCCCGCGCACGGCTCCCGTGATACTGCCGCCGCTGGAAGAGGTTTTCCGCGATCATCACGCGATGGTTTTCCGCGCCGCGTTGCGAGTGACGGGAAACGCCGAGGACGCCGAGGACGTTTTGCAAACCGTCTTTCTGCGCTTGGCGCGGCGCGAGGATGAATCAGGCGCCGTGTCGCCGGATATTGCGCACTTGCCCGGATACCTTCGGCGCGCGGCGGTGAACGCGGCGTTCGATTTGTTGCGTTCGCGGCAACGCGCGCGCGCCGTGCCGCTGGAAGACCTCGAACCGGTGCTGCGCGATTCCGCGGCGACGCCGGAACGCGCGGCGCACTCCAGCGAAATGCGCGCGTGGCTGCGGCAAACCGTGGCGCGTCTCAGTCCCATGGCGGCGCAGGCTTTTGCATTGCGGTTCTTCGAAGACAGGGAAAATCCCGAGATTGCCGAAATGTTGGGAACTTCCGTTGGCGCCGTGACCGTCACGCTGAGCCGCGCACGCGACCGTGTGGAAAAAGAATTCGAAGCGTATTGGAGAAAATCATGAGCACTCCCACCACCCCCAACCCGAACTCCCGCCCTGAAATGGACGATCTTCTGAATGAAATCCGCAACGAATTGGCGGATCCCGCCGTTGTGCGCGCGGCCGCCGCGCGTGTGTGGTCGCGCATCGAGAACGAAACAAACTCGGCGTCCGCCAACCATGTAATCCGCGGCTGCTCCGATTTTCTGGCGATGCTGCCCGACTATCGCACGGGCACGCTCGCGGAATCGCGCCGCGTGCTTCTGGAAGATCACTTGCATGAATGCGTGGCGTGTCGCCGCGCGGCCGAAACCGGCAAGGTTCTACAATTCCCGAAACTCGGTCAAGCGCCGGTGGTGCGTCCAAGCGTCTGGCGAGTGCCGCAAGTGCGCTACGCCGCGGCCGCCGCGGTGTTCCTGATTGTGGGATTCGCGTCGTGGGGCGTGTTGAAGAACATTTTGAGTCTGGGTCCGCGCTTTATCGGCAGTCCTTCGACTGTGCAGATCGCCGACGGCCAGATTTTCCGCCTGGCCGGCCAGACGCTTGTGCCGATGCAGGCCGGCGAGCGCATTCCCGAAGGTGCGGAAGTTCGCACCGGCCGCAATTCGCACGCGGTTGTCAGTCTCAAGGATGGATCGCGCGTGGAGATGAAGGAGCGCACCGCGTTTTCAGTGACCGAAAGTCCACGTGACTTGAATGTGCAGCTCGCGCGCGGCGCGGTGATCGTGGAAGCGGCGCATCGCAGCGCGGGACACCTGTACGTGACCACCCGAGACTGTCGCGTGGCCGTCACCGGCACCGTCTTCAGCGTCGATTCCGGCGTGAAAGGCTCGCGCGTTTCGGTGATCGAAGGCGAAGTGCACGTTGATCAGGATTCCACCGATACCGTGCTGCATCCCGGCGATCAAAAAACAACCGACAGCAGCATGGAACCGACGTCGATCGCCAACGTAATCTCGTGGAGCGCTAACGCTCCGCGTCACGAAGCGTTGCTGAAGGAAATGGTGGCGTTGCGCGGGGAACTCGCGAAGATCCAGCAGCCGGGCATGCGCTACTCCAGCCGGATGCTGGCGCGCGTTCCGTCGAACACGGTGTTCTACATGGCGATTCCGAATATCGGCACGCAGTTGGGTCAGGCGCAGGAAGTGATGTCGCGCCGGGTGCAAGAGAGTCCCGTGCTGCAGGAATGGTGGCAGGAGCAGTCGCGCGGCGCGGCCTTCACGAAGGTTCTCGACACCGTGCGAAACTTCAGCAACTATCTCGGCGATGAAGTTGTGGTGGCGGCGGCGATGGGCCGCGACGCGCAAGGCAAGCCGAAATTCTACGCGCCGGTGCTGATGGCCGAATTGAAGCAAGGCGGATTCAAGGAATTTGCGGCGAGCCAATTTGCACAGTGGTCTCGCGACGGAAAAGGCACGCTTTCCATCGTGGACGATCCCGCGACGGCGTCCAACACGAACGGCCATTTACTGATGGCTGTGTCGACCGACATGGTCGCGGTTTCGCCCGACGCGGAATCGATGCGCATGATCGCGCCGACGATGCAAACGTCCTCGCCGGTCGCCGCCAGTTCTTCGCCATTCTTGGATCGCGTGCATCAGTCGTACCAAGAAGGCGTGGGATTCCTGATGGCCGCCGACTTAGGCGCGCTGGCTTCGTCGATTCGCTCGGTGGGCAACGATGGCGCGGGTCCCGCAGCCGCGCTCGGCAACGTCCAGTACATGCTGGTGGAACAGCGCGACGGCGGATCGGCTACCGACACGCGTGCCACCATGACCTTCAACGGCGCGCGCCAGGGAATTTTCGGATGGCTCGCCAAGCCCGCGGCGATTGGCGCGCTCGATTACGTCACGGCGGATGCGTCGCTGGCCACGGGGTTCGCGATCAACAATCCGGGGCAGGTGATCGACGACATACTCGCCTGGGCCGGCGCGAACAATCCGAACTTCAATACGGATTTGTCGCAGACCGAAGCGGAACTCGGCTTCAGCATCCGCAACGATCTCGCTGCTTCGCTGGGCTCGGAGTTCGTGCTGTCGCTCGATGGTCCGGTGCTTCCGCCGTCGTGGAAAATCGTCACGGAAGTGTACGATCAGTCGAAATTGCAATTCGTCATCGGTCAGTTGATCAACGACGCGAACGCCAAGCTGGCGAAGAACGGCAAGGCGCCGCTCCAAGCATCGCAGCAGACGCAGAACGGCCTCACCTATTATCAGGTGACGTGGCCGGAGGCGCAGGGCATGACGGAAATCGACTATGTGTTCAACGGCGGCTACTTGATCGCCGCGCCCAGCCGCGTGCTGCTCGATCAAGCGATCGCCGCGAAGACCTCGGGCACGTCGCTGCCGCGCTCCGCTTCGTTCCGCGCGGCGCTGCCGCACGATGGCCGGTCGAATTTCTCCGCGGTGGCGTATGAAAATCTCGGATCGATGGGCGCGACGCTGAGCGACACGCTTTCGGCCTTGGGCAAACAGCGCGGGGCCAAGCGCGGCGAGAACGTGCAAGCGCTGATCGAGCCTAACAAGCCGGGCTTGGTAGGCGCGTACGGCGAGGACGATCGCATCGTGGTATCGTCGACCGCGCTGCCGGGCTTCGGAAGTGGTACGCTGATGAACATGGCGGGGCCGGTGAGTTTGTTCAATTTGTTCGGTGCGAAGGCCGCAAACAAATCCGAACGAAGAGGAACAAACACACCGTAGCTTTCGTCTTAACCTGGCATGGAGAGCGCTTCGACAGAACAACAGTTGACCGCGCACCGAGATCGTCCCGTGATTGAACTGGACGATCTCGACGTGCGTTTAGGCGCGCGTCCCGTGCTGCAGAAATTGCGCGTCAAACTCACCGGACGCTCCATCGGATTGCTCGGTCCCAACGGCGCTGGGAAATCGACGCTCATCAATACGCTTTTGGGATTCCACACGCCCTCGTCGGGCACGGCGCGCGTTTTCGGTCTTGACCTTCTCACGCATGCTCGGCAGATTCGCTCGCAGATCGGATACATGCCGGAGAACGATTCCTTCATCGCCGGCATGAGCGGCGTCCGGCTGGTGCGCTTGATGGCGGAACTTACGGGGTTGCCGGCGGAGCAAGCGCTCGAGCGCACGCACGAAGCGTTTTTCTACGTGGGCATGGGTGAAGCGCGCTATCGCGACGTGGGAACGTACTCGCTGGGCATGAAGCAAATGACCAAACTCGCGCAAGCGGTGGTGCATGGACCGAAGCTCCTGTTTCTCGACGAGCCCACCAACGGACTCGACCCGCCGGCGCGCGCGCGCATGCTGCAATTGATTCAGGAAATCCGCGACCGCGGCGACATGCATTTGCTCCTGTCGTCGCATTTGTTGCGCGACGTGGAGATGTGCTGCGATCAGGTGTTGATCCTGAAGAACGGCCGCATCGCGGCGTTCTGCGACCTGGAAGAAGAGCGCCGCCAGAATCGCCGCTTTTTGGAATTGGAGACGCGCGGCGGCGGCGCGCCGTTCGTGGACGCCATCGAGCGTCTGGGATGCGAGGCCGCCTGGTCGGGCAACGGCCGCGTGAAATTGGTGCTGCCCGACGGCGTGGAAGTGCGCAACATCTACGAACTCGCGAGCAAGCAGCAAGTGCAGATCCGGCGAATGTCGCACAAACGCGATTCTCTGGAAGATATTTTCTTGCGCGCGATGGAAGAGAAAGCCCCGGTGGCAACCACCGGCGTCGCGCCGCCTCCGGCGGCAAGGTAAACCATGGCCGTTTACAAACGCACTTATCATGGCTACGATGGTCCGCTCACCGCGGAGTGGCGGCGCTTTCTGGTGCTGCCGCGCTACGCCTTCGAGGACATGCGCAAGAACAAGCGCTTCTTCAATTTCCTGATTTTCTCGTTTGCCTGGCCGCTGCTTTGTCTGGCGTTCGTGTATTTGAATCACAGCGCCAGCCTGCTGCGCATGTTGCGCGTCAGCACACCGGAGATTCTACGGGTCGACACGCAGTTCTTTCTGATTTTCCTGGGCGTGCAGTCGATGCTGGGCGTCTTCGTGGCGGCCTTCGGCGGAGCAAGTCTGGTCGCGCCGGACATCGCCAACAATGCGATCCCGCTGTATCTCTCGCGTCCGTTTTCACGCGCCGAGTATGTGTTGGGCAAAGGCTCGATGCTGATGATCTTGCTTTCGCTGATGACCTGGGTTCCCGGACTCCTGCTGTTTTGTCTGGAAGGAAATTTCAGCGGCTGGTCGTGGATGTGGGATAACCGCTCGATCGCCATCGGTGTCTTCTTCGGGTCGTGGGTTTGGATTCTGATGCTCACCTGTCAGGCGCTGGCGTACTCGGCGTGGGTGCGCATGAAACATTTGGGATCGGCGATGATGTTCATCGTCTACTTCGGATCGGCCGCATTCGGCAACGCCATCGACGCGATCCTGAATACGCGCTGGGGAGCCTTGATCGACATCAGCTCCATCATGGGTTGCATTTGGATTTCCCTTTTCGGCGAAGACATTCGCCGCGTGCGCGGTACGCCGTTCTTCAACGTTCATGGCAGCGGATTGCCGCTGTGGATGTCCTGGGCGATGGTCTTGTTGATCTGCTCGTTTTGCCTGTACATGCTGAACAAAAAGATTCAGGCCGTCGAGGTGGTCAAGTGAGCGCGCACACGCCACCGCCCGATTCGGGCGCGCGCATCGTTTTCGACAACGTTTCGCGCTTCTACGGAGAAGTGCTCGGCGTGAATCGCGTGCGCTTGTCGATTCCTCCGGGAATCACCAGCCTTGTGGGACCGAACGGTTCCGGCAAAACCACGTTGATGAATTTGATGTGCGGTCTGATCCGTCCGAACAAAGGGACGATCACGGTCAACGGAATTTCCACCGACGATCCGGAACGACTTTTTCATCAAGTGGGCTACTGCACGCAGGTCGACGCGTTTCCGCGCGGACTCTCCGGCTGGCAATTCATCTATTCTTACTTGCTATGTCACGGATACTCGCCCGCGGAAGCGCACGCGCGCGCCGAAGCATCGCTGCGGAAACTCGATATGCTCGAAGCGTCCGAGCGCGCCGTGGCGGGCTTCAGCAAGGGCATGCGCCAACGCATCAAGCTCGCGCAGGCGATCAGTCACGATCCGCGTGTGATGGTGCTCGACGAGCCGCTCAACGGACTCGATCCCATGGCGCGCGCCGAGTTGATCGCGCTGTTTCGCGAATGGGGCGCCGAAGGGCGCCACGTGATCGTGTCGAGCCACATTTTGCACGAGGTGGACGAAATTTCCGACCAGGTGATTTTGCTCAGCCACGGATACGTTGTAGCGGAAGGACAGATTCAAGGCGTGCGCAGTGAAGTCAGCGATCAACCGATGCAAATTCTGGTGCGTTGCGACCGCCCGCACGTGCTGGCCGCGCGGCTGTTCGAAAAAGATCACGTGGTGGAAGGCAAACTACAGGACGATCGTACGCTGCTGGTGCGCACGCGCGATGCCGACCGTTTTTATCTCAACCTGAACGACGTAATTCTCGAATCCGGCTTGCAAGTGGACACCGTGGCCCCGCACGACGAAGACGTGAACTCCGTGTATCAATACTTGATCGGCGAAGGGTCGACGACATGATCGATGCGGCCAGCGTGAAATCGATGCCGTGGGGAATGTGGACGCGCCAGGCGTTGGCCGTGGCGCGCCTTGAGTTGCTGCGCAGTTTCCGGCAGCGGCGCGGTTGGTTGATTTTGGCCGCCATGCCGGTGGTGGTGACGGCGGGGCATTCGGTGATCGCGTCGACGGGTCACTGGTCGTGCAGCATCGGCCTGGATACGCGCGTCTTTGCGGCGATCTTCCAGTTTCTGATCCTGCGTTTTGTCATCTTTTTTGGATGCGCGGGAATTTTCACAACCGCGTTTCGCGGCGATACGTCGGAAAAAACGCTGCACTACTATTTCCTGACGCCGATGCGCCGCGAAGTCTTGGCCGCGGGCAAATATCTGGCCTACGAAGCGACGGCGCTGATCGTTTTCGCGGGCGGCGCGGCGCTTTCCTATTTCCTGATCACGCTGCATTTCGGCGCGGCGCATTGGGAACACATGCTGCGCGGCACGGGACTCTACGAAATGGCGTGGTACACGTTGGTCGCGGCGCTGGCGTGCATCGGCTACGGCGCGATCTTCCTTTTGGTGGGCTTGTGGTACAAGAATCCGATGATCGCCGTGGCGGCGGTGATGGTTTGGGAAAACATCAATCCGTTTTTGCCAACGCTGTTGAAGCGCTTCAGTGTGATTTTCTACTTGAAGGGCCTGAGCCCTGTCGATGTGCCGATGACCGGATCGCTCTCGTTGATCGAAGTGCTGAGCAATCCCACCCCGGCGTATCTGGCGATTCCGGGATTGCTGATCCTGAGCACGGTGGTGCTGTTCCTGGCGTGTCGCAGCGCGCGCGACATGGAAGTCAGCTACGGCGAGTAACGCGTACCGTCACCGGCCCGTTGGACGAGTTCCGTAGAGGATCAGCTTCGCTGGCCGCAGTTGCTTACTCACCGGATCGACCTGCAGCGCCATCGACTCCAGGACGATCACGCCCAGAAGTGGTGAGTCCGAATCTTCGCCGAAAATCACTTTCGACGTGCCATAGCGCTCTTTCCAATAAAACGTCGCCTCGCAGACGTCGCGCGCGATCATTCGTCCGTCGGCAGTCTCGAATTCCGCCGTCTCCGACGGCTTGAGACCAAGTTTTGCGAGTACTTGGCGCGGAATCATCGAGTACGTCGCGCCGGTGTCGACGAGCGCCTCCACCTGCTCCCGCCGAGCGGGCCGCTCCGGATTCGCGATATCCATGCGGACGTACGTGAGTCCCATGAATGAAGTATACAGCAGGCGCTACTTCGGCTTCCGTTGACCCCATGTGGGCGGCGCCGGTTCCGTCATCATGCGATTCACCGGATGTTCCTTCAGCATCCGCATCGCTTCGGTGACGGCGCGTTCCAACTGCGGATCGTGGCCGGCGATTACTTCCTTCGGCCAGTTTTCCACGTCCACGTCGGGCGCCACGCCCTTGTTCTCCACGTCCCACTGACCATCGCGATTAAAGAAGCCGCCCCGCGGCGCGATCATTGATCCGCCGTCGACGAAGGTGGGCGTGTCCGCCGTGTGCACCAAGCCGCCCCATGTGCGTTTGCCGACGATCTCGCCGATCTTGCGATGTTTGAACATCCACGGCATCAAGTCGCCGCCGGAGCCGGCCATTTCGTTGATGATCATCACCTTCGGTCCCCAGATTCCCGCCGCGGGACTGGTGAACGGCACGCGGTCTCCGGCCACGTTGTTGAAGTAGCCGTCGAAGTCGCGCTGCAGCGCGTCGATGATGTAGTCGGCCGCTTGTCCGCCGCCGTTGAATCGTTCGTCGACCACCACGCCTTGCTTGTCTTGCTGTGCGAAATAGTAGCGATTGAAGCTCGTGTATCCGGGCTGTCCGGTGTTCGGCAAATACACGTACGCCAGTTTGCCGCCTGATAACTTGTCGACCGTCCGGCGGTTTTCCTCGACGAACGCGCGGGTACGCAATCCTTGCTCGTTGGCCACGGGAACCACCGTGACTTGACGGGCGCCGTCCGTCGACGCCGACGAGTTGATCGTCAGCACCGTCTGGCGATCGGCGGTGCCGTCGAGCAAGCGATAAATGTTGTCGGGCGCGCGCAGCTCTTGTCCGTCGATGGCGAGAATGTAGTCGCCCACCGCCACCATCGCGCCGGGTTCGGCCAGCGGCGCGCGCAAATCCGGATTCCAGCTTTCGGTGTCGTAGATGCGCGTGATTTTGTAGCGGCCGTTTTCCACGGCGAAGTCGGCGCCCAGTAATCCGCCGCGCGAGGGCGGGATCGCCGGGATGTCGCCGCCGCGCACGTAGCTATGACCGATGGAGATTTCCGATCCCATCATGTCGATCAAATAATTCAGATCGGCGCGATGCATCACGTACGGCAGCAACTGGCCGTACATTTCTTTCATCTTCGGCCAATCGCTGCCGTGCATGTTCGGCACGTAGAGATAGTCGCGTTGAATGCGCCATCCTTCGTTGAAGATTTGCTTGAACTCCTCCTTGGGATCGACGTACATGCGCAGCGTGGAGTTGATGCGTCCCGCTCCCGCCGCCGGCGGTTGGCGATCCGCGTCCACAACGTAGAGCTGCGGTCCGGTCGCTTCACCGGCCGCGCCGCCGCGGCCACCGCGTCCGCCGCCACCGCCGCCGCCCGCGCGATACACCAGCTTGTGGCCGTCGGCGCTGACGTCGAACGTCGACGTGCCCGTGACAAACGGCGCTGCACGGCGATCGCTCAAACGATAGCGTTGCAGCGTGCTGCCGCCACCGCCCGCGCCACCCGCGCCGCCGCGTCCACCGCCGGTTCCGCGCGCCGGCGGCTCCAGATAGTAGACGGTCCCGGCGACGCCGGAACGCAGTTGCGTATACGGACGCTCGGGCACAGCTTGCACGTTGAGAATGCGCTGCGACAATCCGTCGAAATCGATTTGGACATTCACCGGCGTGCGCGGAGTCGCCGGGCGTTCCGCCTGATCGCTTTCCGTTGACGCGGGCGCCGCTGCACCGCCGCGTCCTCCGCGGCCACCGCCGCCCGCACCGGGTGTGGGCGCGCTGCCCACGCCGCGATCTTCGTCGCTCTCAGGCAGCAGCGGACTGGGCTCGCCTTTTTTCAGAATCGCGAAGTAGAGGCCGAAGTTTTCTTCGTGATCGTTCGCGGTCATGTCCAGCCACTGCGATCGCAATCCGAAATCGGTGGACGCGAGGAACCAAAGATATTTGCCGCTGGCGTCCCAGGCCGGCCACGCGGTGTCGGACAATCCATCGGTAATCTGCTTTTTCTCGCCCGTCTCGACGTTCGACACGAAAATCGCTTTGTAGAGCGAATTCAAGTGCGCGGCGTAGGCCACCCATTTCGAATCGGGACTCCACACCGGATTCACCGTGCGTGTCGGCACCATCCACGGATCGTTGCCTACAATTTTCCCTTGACCGCTCGCGATATCGAGCACCCAAACTTTCAAATCCGTATCGGTGTAGAGCAGCTTTTTGGAATCCGGCGACCACGACGGTGTGTAATATCGCTTGTGATTCGGAAGCGTGACTTCGCGCGGCGCGGCCAAGCCGTCTTGCGATTCGATCACCAGTTTGTACTCGCCGGATTTGTCGCTGAAGTAGGAAACAAACTTTCCGTCCGGCGACCAAGCCGGCTCGATTTCCGCCGACGCGCTGGAATGCGTGAGATTCCGCACGTCGCCTTTCTCGGCGGGGATCGTGAAGATTTCGCCGCGCGCTTCCACCACCATGCGCTTGCCGGTGGGCGAGATCGCGATGTTGGTCATCCGGCTCGACACGTCTTCCCAGCGCGGCATCATCCAGGGAAAATCGCCGGCCACGCTAATGTTGACGATGTGCTCTTTGCCGGATTTCGGATCGAGTTCATGAACGTATCCGGCTTGCTCGAAGACCAGCGCGCCCGCGCCGGAATCGAGCGTCTTCACGTCGTAATCGCTGTAGTGTGTGACCTCGGCGAGTTTCTTCGTCTTGTAATCGAACGACCAAACGTTGGCCACGCCGTCGCGATCGGAAATGAAATACACGGTGTCGCCGACCCACGCGGGGTCCATGTCTTTGGAATCGGTCCACGGCGGCGAGACTAGATCGTACGTTTTCAAATCGACGATCCAGATGGGGCGATTCTGTCCTCCGCGATAATTGCGGCGTTCTTCGTCCCAGGAATTGTTCATGCGATAGGCGATGTGCGAACCGTCGGCGGAAATTTTTCCTTGATAGCCGCGCGGCAGCGGCAGCGGTTCTTCCACGCCGCCTTGCGCCGGAACGGTCCAGAAGCGCGGCGCGGCGCTGGGCGCCCACGTGGCGCGTCCGGAGGAGAAAAGCACCGATTTCCCGTCGGCGGTCCAGCCCTGCGCGGAGTCGGCGCCGGGATGCCACGTCAAACGTTTCGGCTCGCCGCCTTCGGAGGGAACCACGTACACATCCACGTTGCCGGCGTATTCGGCGCTGAAGGCCAGCCATTTTCCGTCGGGCGAAAAATGTGGATTGGTTGTTTGTCCTTGAAAGCTGGTGATGCGGCGCGCCGGACCGCCCGAACGGCTGGCCACCCAAATGTTGTTCGCATACGCAAACGCGATTTGCGTGGCGCTGACCGTGGGCGAGCGCAGCAGGCGCGTGCCCGTGTCGGCGCCGTTGGCGCTGGCCGGCCGGACGTTGAGTGAAGAGACAGCAATCAGGAAGCACGCGGCAGCCGCAATGCGTTTGTACATGAATCCTCCGTTGTTTCGCGCGCGATCCCCCGACTTTCCCCCTGATCGTGCGAGACGCGGCTAGTGTACCATGTGGTGGACCATGAAACTCAAGCCTGCACTCTGTTTCGTACCGCTGTTTGTGGTGGCCGCGCTCTCCGCGCAAAGTGCGACGCCCGCGAAATCGCTGCTGATTCTTTCGAAGACCGATCACACGCTGTCGATCGTCGATCCCGCGGCGCTGAAGGTGATCGCGAAAATGCCCAGCGGTCCCGATCCGCACGAAGTGATCGCGTCGACCGACGGCAAGATGGCGTACATCTCGAATTACGGCGGAGGCTCGTACAACACGATCACGCCGGTCGACCTCGTCGCCCAGAAATCACTGCCGGCGATCGAACTTGGTCCGTTGCGTGGTCCTCATGGATTGGTTTTTACGGGCGGCAAACTGTGGTTCACTGCCGAGGCCGCGAAAGTCATCGGCAGCTACGATCCGGCGACCAACAAAATCGATTGGGTGATGGGCACGGGACAGAATCGTACGCACATGATTTTTGTCACGGCCGATTTGAAGCGCATCGTCACGTCGAACATCACGTCGGCGACGATGACGATTCTGGAAAAGCTGCCGATGCCGGCGGGGCGAGGCGGAGCGCCAGTGGGAGGAGCACCTTCGCCTACGCCGCAGGTGCGCCCCGGCGAGCCGCCGCCGTCGCCCCAGCCGGACTGGAGCGAAACGGTGATCGCGGTCGGTCGCGGCGCGGAAGGATTCGACGTGTCGCCCGACGGCAAGGAAATTTGGGCCGCCAACGCCGGCGACGGCACGATCTCGATCGTCGATTTCGCGGCGAAAAAAGTGATCGAGACGGTGAACGCGAACGTTGCGACGGCGAATCGGCTGAAGTTCACGCCTGACGGCAAGCGCGTCTTCGTCGCGTCGCTGCGCAGCGAGACGGCTGCGGTGTTCGACGCGGCGTCGCGCAAGGAAATCAAGCGCATCCCGATTGGTCACGGCGCGGCCGGCACCGAGATGCAGCCCGACGGATCGCGCGTGTTCATCGCGTGCACGCCGGACGATTACGTCGTGGTGATCGACTTGAAGTCGCTGGAAGTTGTGGGCAAGATCGACGCCGGCAAACAGCCGGATGGGATGGCGTGGGCGGAACGGAAGTAGTCACGCGGCACGCATTCGCCGTCTCACCGCAAAGTAAGCGGCAGCGGCCAATCCAGCGATCGCCGGAGCCATACCCTCGACGTCTTTTCGAATGCCCGGTTGCGTGTAATCCAATTCATACAAGGATTGCGTGTCATTCCGCTTCTGCTCGACGATGTGAATGTCGCGGTCCCTTGGGACGAGAGCATTCACTTGATACACGGAGATCCGAGGCTCGTGATGATTCTGAAACGTAAGTCGCCGTTCACTGCCGCCAGAATCCACATCCGCCGCGAATACAAGGCGGATCGCGCCTTGACCTTCTTTCAATTCGGCAACGCTCGGGAATTGTGCAGAAACAAAATGCGGCGATAACTTTTCATCGTCGATCCCCAGTGCGATATTGCCGAGAACACGATCGGCATAGGCGCGCCCTTCAGCCTGCGAAATCACGCCGTCGCCATCGCGGTCAATCGCTGCGAAGACGGCGGGAAACACTGCGACTCCCGACGTCAACGTGATTTCCAATTGCACGCGCGTCCGCTCGATCGTGATCAGCGTGCCTTGCAAATATTCGTCGAGGCGATGGGCGCGTGCCGGCGCGGCGACGAGCGTCAGTAATGCAGCGGCGATGAGCGCGCGTTTCATTTGCGCCCGTAATCGTTGGTGGGATCGCGATACATCGTGTGCACGTGCATGCCGGGATCGCCGCCCAGTGGTTGCGGCGCGTACTCGATGACCAAGTGCGGCGATTGAATGCGGTAATACGCGGTAATGTTTTTTCCCGGCTCCACCGTCACGGGGCCGCTCCATGCGAACCACATGTCGGCGATCTCCGCTTTCAGTTGCGTCATGCGCGCGGCGGCGGCTTCGGCGTGAACGATGCTCGCCCACTCCGCAACTACGTCGAGGAGCATGGTGCGCTGCTTCTCGTTCATGTTTGACGCCCGCAATCCTTCCGGCTGGATTGTTTTTCCGTCCGCGCCGGGACCGAGCACCAAATCCGCGACCTTGAAGCCGAGAATCGCTTGCTTACGTTGCGATTCGTCGAGTGCGTTCAGCAGCGCCATCGCCTTGTCGCTCTCCGCGCCGAGCGGGCGCACTGTTTTTCCAGCGACGGTGTAGAGCGCGGGTTGGGCGCCAATCAGCGACGGCGTCAGGATGCCGCGCGCGCCGTCAATCGTGACGTTCAACGCCAAGTGATGTCCGCCGAATTGCAACATCCACGGAGTTTTCTCCGACGGCGTGCCGAGGATCGAGATGAAGTAAAGGTCCTTGCCGAACATTGCGCCGCCGCCCGGTCCGCCACGGCCACCACCGGGAGGTCCGCCACGGCCGCCGCCGGGAGGTCCGCCGCGTCCGCCGCCGGGAGGCGGTCCACCTGCCGTGTTGCGGCCTCCGTTGTTCTTCAATACTTCGTCGGCCTCCACGATCTGCTGGACCTTTTCGTAGCCGCGCGCACTGAGCGACGCCGAGACGAGCGCCAATGCCGCCGTGCGCTGCGAAGCGTTGAGGTCGCCGAGTTTCAGTCCGGCGCGAGGAACCATCGCGACGGGAAGATTCGACCATCGCTTGCGTTGCGCTTCATCGTCGAAGGAAAACGTGACAGCTTGACGTTGCTTGGCGTCGAGCGTGGAGAGAAACGCGTTGGCGGCGCTCACGATTTTTGCGGTGGGCGTTTGCGCCGCGGCGGTCAAGGCAAGAAGCAAAGGAAGGATTCTGCCCATAATCAGCCATCGTACAGGAGTCGCCGCAAACATGCTACGCTGACTTGGAGAACGTGAACGTCCTGGATCCAGCCACTCTTTCCCTAGCTGCATTGCTGCGCGTACGCGCGGAAGAATCGCCCGACGCCGCAGCATTGCTCGCGCCGGATTTGCAGCCGCTCACGTATCGGCGTCTTTGGGACCACGTACAATCCACCGCCAAACGACTTGGTGAGCTTGGTGTGCGCCGCGGCGATCGTGTGGCGCTGGTGCTTCCGGAAGGATCGCACATGGCGGCCGCGCAAGCGGCCACGGCCAGTTTCTTCACGGCGTGTCCTCTGAATCCCACGCATCGTCGCGCCGAGTACGAGCGCGTTCTCGGCAGTCTCCGCGCCGCGGCGGTGATCGTGCACGTCGGCGAAGCGCCGGAAGCGCGCGACGCGGCACGCGCGCTCGGATTGCGCGTGATCGAACTATTTCCGGAAGGCAACGAGGCGGGCATCTTTCGACTTGAGGGAAAAGCGATGGAAGGCGCCGGGCTTCTCGGTGAGCTCCCGCAACCGGCGGGAATCGCTTACGTCTTTCGAACCTCCGGCACGACGTCGGAACCAAAAAAGGTTCCAATCACGCACGCCAACATTCTCACCGCCGCGTGCAATTTGGCGCGCTCGTGGGGATTGCAGCCGAGTCATCGCAATATGACCCTGCGCGCGCTCTTCCATCAGGGCGGATTTCTCGGCGGACCGCTGGTGTCCTGGTGGGCGGGCGCGGCGGCGATCTGCACAACGGGTTTTCAGCCCGCGCGGATCCGCGAGTGGCTGGCAACGTTCCAGCCGACATGCTATTCGGCGGTGCCGGCCGTGCATCGAGCCATCCTCGACGTGATTCGTGAAGAAGGCCCGCTGAAGCCCGGCCGTCTCCAGTGGATTTATTCGGGCGCCGCGAGTTTGCCGGCGGAATTGATGCGCGATCTCGAGCAGGCGCTCGGCGCGGCGGTGGTGGAGGGCTACGGACTGACCGAGACGGGCACGCACACGTTTTGCAATCCACAGCCGCCCCACGCGCGCAAGGCGCGATCGGTGGGAATCTCTCTGGGCGCCGAAGTGATGATCGCGAGCGAAACAGGCGATCCACTGCCGGCGGGGCAAATCGGCGAAGTGTTTCTGCGCGGCGACAACGTAATCCACGGCTACGAGGACGCGCCGGAGGAGAACGCGCAACTATTTTGGAACGGCTGGTTCCGGACGGGCGATCTCGCCTATCTCGACGCGGACGGTTACTTGTTTCTGACCGGACGCAAGAAGGAGATGATCAATCGCGGCGGTGAAAAGATCGCTCCGCGCGAAGTGGAGGAAACGCTGCTGGCGCATGAGGCCGTCCAAGACGCGGCTTGTTTCGGCGTCCCCCACCCAAGGCTCGGAGAAGAGGTTGCCGGCGCAGTGGTCTTGCGCGCGGGCCGTCAGGCGTCGGCGCGGGACTTGCGCCGTTTTCTCATGGCCCGAAAAGCCGGCTTCTTGGGCATGGCGCGGATTTATTTCGTCGACGCACTGCCCAGAAACGCCGGCGGCAAGGTGCTGCGGCGCGAGCTCGCCGCGCGATTCGCGAACCAGCTCGAACCGGACGCACTCGCGCCGTCGTACCAGGCGCCGGCTCCCGATCTTTGAAAAACAACTCGCGGCGGGTTGGCAAAAATGCTTTGCGTGTCGAGCGCGTGGGACGGCACGGTCGTTTCATGGATCTCGGCGAGCCATCTTCTTGCGCGGCGTCCGGAACATTGCTACGCTGATTCTGCATGACTCGCACGATCCTGAGCTTGATCGCGGCTCAGGCGAACGGCCACCCCGCAGCGACCGCGATCGCCGCCCCCGGACGACCGCCGCTTTCCTACGGCGCGCTTTGCGACTTTGTGTCGACCAGCGCGGCGAAGCTTCGCGGTCTTGGCGTGGCGCGCGGCTCGCGCGTGGCGATGGTGATCCCGAATGGTCCCGAGGCGGCCACGGCGTTTCTCGCCGTGAGCCAGTGCGCCACGGTCGCCCCGCTGAATCCCGGATACAAGGAAAACGAATTCGCGTTTCATTTTTCCGATCTCGACGTTGGCGCGCTGCTGATTCCCGCCGATCCCGATTCACCTGGCCGTCACCAGGCGTCCGATGCCGCGCGCAAACTCGGCATTGCCGTCATCGAAATGCAGATGCAGGCGGGCGCGGCGGGCGTCTTCGCGTTGCCGGACGCCAGCGCGGTGGCGGGCGATGTGGAACCCAGCGATTTCGCACTGGCGCTGCACACGGCGGGAACCACCGGGCGCTCGAAGCAAGTGCTGCTGACGCACGCCAATTTGTGTTTGTCGATGGACAACACGCGCGCCTCGCTTGCGCTCAGCGCGGGCGATCGCTGCCTGAACGTAATGCCGCTGTTTCACGGCCATGGACTCGTGGCCGCGGTGCTGACGTCGCTGAACTCCGGTGCGTCGGTCTGCTGCGCGCCGGGATTTATCGCCACACGGTACTTCGACTGGCTCGATGAATGGCGCCCCACATGGATCACCGCCGTGCCGGCCATGCTGCAATCGATCCTGGCTCGTGCGCCTGAGCATCGCGAGTCGATCGAGAATTTGCGGTTGCGCTTCATCCGTTCCGGATCGTCGCCGTTGCGCGCGGCGCTTTGGCGCGAACTTGAAGAGACCTTCGGCGCGCCGGTCATCGAATCGTATGGACTGGGCGAAACCTCCACGATGGTCACGTCAAACCCGCTGCCTCCGGGCGTGCGCAAAGCCGGATCGGTGGGTGTACCAATGGGCCCGGATGTCGCGATCATGGACGCGCAAGGGAATTTGCTCGCCAGCCCGCAACTCGGCGAGGTTGTCGTGCGCGGCGAAACGGTCTTCGGCGGATATCACAACGATCCCGAATCGAATCCGAGCGTTTTCGCACACGGATGGTTTCACACCGGCGACCTCGGACATTTCGACGCAGACGGATATCTCTATATCGATGGACGGTTGAAGGAGATCGTCAATCGCGGCGGAGAAAAAATTTCCGCGCGCGAAGTAGAGGAGGTTTTGCTCGACCACCCGGGCGTCGCGGAAGCGGCGGCGTTTCCGATGCCCGACGCGCAACTCGGTCAAGTGGTCGGCGCTGTGATTGTGCCGCGCAGCGCCGTCAGTGAGAAGGAATTGCGCGATTTTTCCGCGGCGCGGCTGGCGGAATACAAAGTGCCGGCGCGCATCGTGATGCGCGCGGAGATTCCCAAGAGCGCCATCGGCAAGGTTCAGCGTTTGAAGCTCGCCGATCAGTTGGGTCTCGCTACGGCGGCGGCCGAGCCGGCCGTGTACGAAGCGCCGGCGACGGATTCGGAAAAACGGCTGGCGGCCATTTGGCAGGAATGCTTGCGTGTGGAACGCGTGGGACGTCACGACCGCTTCATCGATCTCGGCGGCGATTCGATTCTCGCCGCGCAAATTGTCGAGCGCATTCACCGCGACTTTGGCCAAGAAAAAATCCGGTTGATCGATTTCTTCGCCAATCCCACGGTCGCGATCTTGGCCGCATCGATTTGCGGCGCGCACCGCGCGCGGCGGTCCTCGCTCGTAGAAATGGCGCGCGGCGAGGGCGATCCGTTTTTCTGCGTGCCCGGTGCGGTCGGACGCGTTTGGGGTCTGCGCGAATTGGCGGCGCACTTTCGCGGTCACATGCCGTTTTGCGCGTTTGACGCACTCGAGGCGGACGAAGTGGACGCCGCTACGTTTTCCATCGCCACTGTTGCGGCGGCATACGTCGCGGAAATGAAGCAGCGCCAGCCGCGCGGTCCTTACGACGTCGGCGGCGCATGCTGGGGATCGTTGGTGGCTTTCGAAATGGCGCAACAACTTCTCGCCGCCGGAGACGAGGTCCGCACGCTCGCGCTCATCGATCCAAATCCGCTCACGCCGAATGGTTTTGAAGTGGGCGCGCGGCGCGACTTCCAGCGTCGCGTGCGGCGCCTTTCCTCGGCGGGTGGCTTTTCAGCGGACTTCAAGGAACGCATTGCGTTGTTGTGGAGCGTTTTTCGGATTCTCGAAAGACGCCTCCGCGCGCCGCTTGGATTGATTCGGCGCTCGGCGGGCCAGCGGCTGGCCGACGCTGAGACGTGGCGCAGGATCGACAGAGCGGGACAAGTTCTGCGCCTGAAAGCCGCCGACGCCTACCGTGCATCGCCCTATGCCGGAACACTGACGATGGTCCTGGCGTCGCAAAATCGCGACGGCGGCAACGAAATTCGCCGCGACGACTGGCAGCCGATGGCCCGCGATTATCGCGAGATCATCGTCGAGGGCGAGCACATGATGTGGATGCGCGAACCTGGTGCCGGACGCTTGGCCAGCGCACTCCTCGATGGGATTGCGTCGGCGCGAGCCGGCGCGCCGCCTTCTTGCGCGGCGGCCGGAACATTGCTAGGCTGAGACGCGCATGTCACGCACGATCCTGAGTCTGATCGCCGCTCAGGCGAACGAACATCCCGCCGCCACCGCGATCGCCGCCCCCGGCCGTCCGCCGCTTTCCTATGCCGCGCTATGCGATTTCGTGTCGACCAGCGCCGCGAGATTGCGCGGTCTCGGCGTTGCGCGAGGATCGCGCGTGGCAATGGTGATCCCGAACGGTCCCGAGGCGGCCACCGCGTTTCTCGCTGTGAGCCACTGCGCCACGGCCGCTCCGTTCAATCCCGGATACAAGGAAAACGAGTTTGCGTCTCACTTTTCCGATCTCGACGTGCGCGCGCTGCTGATTCCTTCGGACTTTGATTCACCCTCGCGCGACGCCGCGCGCCAACTCGGCATTCCGGTCATCGAAATACGGATTCATTCGGCTGCGGCCGGCATTTTCTCGTTGCCGGACTCGCCCGGCGTTGACCGTGACGCGGCTTTCGCGGATGCAGGCGACTTCGCCATCGCGCTGCACACCAGCGGAACCACCGGGCGATCGAAGCAATTCCTGCTGACGCATCACAACGTGTGCGTGGCGATGAACAACACGCGCCAAGCGCTGGAACTCACCGCGCAGGATCGCTGCTTGAACGTGATGCCGATGTTTCACACGGGCGGCTTGGTGGTCGCGGTGCTCTCGTCGTTGCACGCGGGCGCGTCGGTGTGCTGCGCGCCGGGATTTGTCGCCACACGATACTTTGATTGGCTCGCCGAATGGCGGCCCACATGGTTTACCGCCGTGCCCGCGATGTTGCAATCGATGCTGGCGCGCGCCCCTGAGCATCGCGAGTTGATCGCGCAATTGCCGCTGCGTTTCATCCGCTCGGGATCGGCGCCGTTACTGGTGCCGCTTCTGCACGAACTGGAGGCCACGTTTGCGGTTCCGCTGATCGAAGTGTATGGACTCGGCGAAACCTCCACGATGGTTACGTCGAATCCACTGCCGCCGCGCGAGCGCAAACCCGGATCGGTGGGCGTTCCGATCGGCGCTGAAGTAGCCATCATGGACGAAGAGGGACGCCTGCTCGCGAGCCCGCAATCCGGTGAAGTGGTGGTGCGCGGCGAAACCGTCTTCGGCGGATATCACAATGATCCTGAGTCGAACCCGCGCGTTTTCGCGCATGGATGGTTTCACACCGGCGACCTTGGGCATTTCGACGCTGACGGGTACCTTTATCTCGACGGCCGCTTGAAGGAAGTCATCAATCGCGGCGGCGAAAAGGTTTTGCCGCGCGAAGTGGAAGAGGTGTTGCTCGATCATCCGAACGTGGCCGAGGCGGCGGCGTTTCCGATGCCCGATACGCGGCTGGGACAAGTGGTCGCCGCGGTCGTTGTGCCGCGCGGCGAGGTTAGCGAAGCCGAGCTTCGCGACACCCTGCGAGAACATGCCGCCAAGCGTTTAGCCGAATACAAAGTACCGGCGTGCATCGTGATCCGCGAGGAGATTCCCAAAAACGCCCTCGGCAAAGTGCAGCGATTTCAACTCGCCGATCAATTGGGATTGGCTGCGGACGCCGCCGAGTCCGCCATCTACGAAGCGCCGGCGACGGATCTGGAAACACGCCTCGCGGCGATTTGGAAGGAATGCTTGCGCATCGAGCGCGTGGGTCGTCACGACCGTTTCCTCGATCTGGGCGGCGATTCGATTCTCGCGGCGCAAATTGTCGAACGCACCAACGCCGGTGGCAGTGGCAGGCAGGTTCGGCTTCTCGATTTCTTCACGAATCCTACCATCGCCGGATTGGCCGCGAGCATGGAGGCCGCGAAATCGGCCGTGCGTTCATCGCTCGTGGAATTGTGCGGCGGTACGGGCGATCCATTTTTCTGCGTCCCCGGCGCGGTGGGACGCGTTTGGGGTCTGCGGCAATTGGCGGCGCACTTTCACGGGCACACGCCGTTCTACGCTTTTGACGCACTGGAAGCGGACGAAGTGGACGCCGCCACTTTTTCGATCGCCTCGGTCGCCGCCGCTTACATCGCTGAAATGAAAATGCGCCAGCCGCGCGGTCCGTACTACGTAGGCGGCGCGTGTTGGGGCGCGTTGGTGGCCTTCGAAATGGCGCAGCAACTCGCCGCGGCGGGCGATCAGTTGGGCTTAGTCGCGCTGATCGACCCCAATCCGCTGACGCCGAATGGTTTTGAAGTGGCCGCGCGCCGCGATCTGCAGCGCCGCCTCGAGCGCATGTCGTCGGCGGATTTCAAGGAACGTGCGGCGCTGCTGTGGAGCGTCTTTCGATCGGTGGAAAGGAAAGTGCGCGCGCCGCTCGGGTTGATCCGGCGTTCTCCGGGGCAGCGCCTCGCCGACACCGAAACTTGGCGCACCATCGCCGGCTGGGATGGCACCATGCTTCGGCTGAAGGCGCAGGATGCCTATCAAGCGTCTGCTTACGATGGGGCCATCACGCTGGTGCTGGCCGCGCACAACACCGATGGCAGCAACGACATTCGCCGGGACGACTGGCGTGCCATGGCGCGCGAGTATCGCGAGCTCCTCGTCGAAGGCGAGCACATGATGTGGATGCGCGAACCCGACGTAGGACGGTTGGCGCGGGTGCTCCTTGACGCGGTGGGCGCGGAGCGCGCTCGAGGCCGGCAAAGCGTCAAGGCATAGTCGAATGGCAGCATTCTTGGATCATTGCGAACATGCTACCCTTGAACCCTTGGGTGGTTGTTATGTCCGCTTTTCCGCCGATCTGGATCATCAGCCTGTCGCGTTCCGCGGATCGCCGCGCCATCATGGCCGATCACATGAAGCGTCTGGGACTTCCTTATGAATTCGTAGACGCCGTGGACGGAAGCAAGCTTTCGGCCGAGGAACTGGCCGCGGTGTACAGCCGGGAAGAAGCGGTTCGTCATCTGGGCCGGCCGTTGACTCGCGGAGAAATCGGATGCTCGCTTTCGCACCTCGAAGCGTGCCGCCGCCTGATCGATTCGGGACTGGAAGAGGCGATCGTGCTCGAAGACGACGTCATCCTCGATCCAGCGTTGGAGAGCGTCATGGAACGGCGGCGTCTGCTTCCCGACGGATGGGATTTGGTCCATCTTCATGTCGGCGATCCGGGGCACGAGCCGATCGTTTCCATTTGGGGGAAGCGCTCGCTGGGCGGATCGCACCGTGCCGTGCGGTTTACGACTCAAGTGGACGGCGCCTATGGCTATCTGTTACGCCGCGGCGCGGCGGAAAGAATTCTGAAGCACGGCTATCCAGTCTGGCTGGCGGCCGATCACTACACGGGCGGAGATCGCCGATCGAAAATGGACCTCAACATTTATGGGATCGATCCGCCTTTAGTCCAAGCGGGGAAACTGGCCAGCACCATGCCGGAAGCACATGCTCTGCGCAAGGAAGTGGAGGCCCAGCGGCGTGCGGGGACGTTGCGTTCGATCTACGAGTGGTTGCGGGAACGCGCGGCGCGCGTGTACAAACGGGTCAGCCCGTTCTATCGGTTTTAGGCGCGGAGGTATTTCGATTTCAGGCGCTCGTACAAGCAATCGGGCGGGTACGTGGCGTCCTTATCGCGTCCGTCGCGCCGCCACATCTCATTCCAGAAATGCACGGCAAACGTTTCCGGCCCGAGGCTGGGATATTCCCCCGGACGCAGCACGGATTCCCAGTCGTCACAGGCGATGGGGCAGAAGGCACGACTTGGCTGAACGTTTTGCTCCATGTGAAAACGCTCCACCGCCCTTCCCATCAGCGCGGGGCCATTGTCGCCGAAGTAGAGCTTCTTGGGCATGCGATCACTTTCCTGAAACAGATAATCGGCAATGGCCGCTCCAGCGGGAACTTTCACCGCGCCCAAATCCACCACGTCGGCCCCTTCGTGCATCTCCGACGAAAAGACATACTCGCCCGGAAAATCAAACGGCCGCAGGCAAATGGTATCCAAGTCCACCCACCAGCCCCCTTTTTCCAATAGCAGCTTGTAACGGAACAGATTCGCGAAGCCTGCGTACGAGCCCTTCTTCGATCCGAAAATCAGGGAACGTAACTTGGCCCGGCGGCCGTAGGAAGGTTCGGTGTAGCGGAAAATCCGCGTGCGCGGTAGAACCGCTTCGCCGGGAAGCACGCGAGTTCCTTCCGGAACGCCTTCGATTGGGTCGTAGGCGTACAGATGAAAGGCGTGTCCATTCGCCAGAAAAGACGCGATGCAGAGGCGCTCCAAAGTGGAAAGACGCGGCCCGATCCACAATCCCTGAATTGTAGCGTTATCGCTCAATCGACCCATCTTAATGGCTTTTGCTACGTGCGCGCCTCCATTCCGATTGCCAGCGGAGAAAGCGGCGGCCGCCCGCCGTTTTTTCCAGCACGCGAACGAAGAATCCGAACCACACGATTCGGGCTAGCGTATCTAGGGGCGCGTTGCCAGTGGCCAGAGCGCGCGCATAAGCCGCCAGCGCCGGCCTCCAGCGGCGCTGGCCCAGCCAGATGTTTCCCTGGAACACATAGAGATTGCGATACGCAATGGTTTTCATCGCCGCGACGCGCGGAGGCAAATCGGCGCGGCGGAAAAAACTGTCGAGGACTTTGTGGCGTTCGGCGAGAAAGCCGCCGGGCTCGTCCGAATGGCCGAGGGTGGCGCTGGCGGCATGTGCCCGGTGCAGGGCGAGCACGCGATCCAGGAACGCGAAGTCGTAAGACCACGCCAGGCGCAGAGACATGTCCCAATCCTCGCTCGTCGCCAAAGACTCGTCATAGAAACCAACGCGATCGAAGCATTCCCGGCGCGCCACGACCGTGATGCTGCAGGTGGGATCGCCCCACAGCAGGCTGCGCACCGGATCGCCGGGAAACGCCGGGGCATGGCCGGTGAAGGTCTCGGCGATTTCCAAGTCTCCCGAGAACCACTGGCTCTTGCCGTAGGCGAATCCGATTTTCGGACGCGCGTCGAGCGCCGCCACCGTTACTTCCAGCAGGTTCGGCATCCACTTGTCGTCGGAATCGACGCGCGCGATCAACGCGCCCGCCGATGCGCGAATGCCGGCGTTCAACGCCGCGCTGATCCCCGCGTGATCCAGCCGCACGTAGCGCACGCGCGCATCGCGCGCGGAGTAATCGCGGACCAAGTCGCCGGTCGCGTCCGTTGATCCGTCGTCGGCGACGATGATTTCGAAATTCTGGAACGTTTGCGCGAGAACGCTGTCGATTGCCGCCCCGAGCAGAGCGGCGCGATTGTAGGTCGGAATGATCACGCTGACCCGGGGGCGTCCAGCGGCCATGCGATAGATGATACCGCGTGCGGCGTGCTAACATCGCGACTGTGAATGGAGTCGATCCACACGATCTCACGATCGCCGACGTTTTGGCGCGGTACCCACGCCACGCGTGGAGGAAGGAAAAACGATGGATCCGTTAACGCCAACCGAACAACAACTCGTGGCCACGTGGTCGAGATTGCTGGGCGTGAAATCGCCGGGCGTGCGCGAGTCGTTCTTTCAACTCGGCGGCGACTCGATGCTCGCGGTGATGCTGGTGAACGCGGTCTTCAAGGAATTCGGCGTCCGCATTTCGACGATTGATTTTACGGATCACCCCACGATCGCGGAGATGGCGGCGGCCATCGACCAACATCGATCTGCGCTCAACGATTTGGAGAATCTTTCGGAAGAAGAAGCGGCGCGCCTCTGGCGATCGCAGTAGCCGCGCCGTTACCGCCGCGCGGATTCCAGTATTTCCAATAAAGCGTCGGCCAATCTTTGAACGTCGGGCGACCGCGTCCACGTTCCATGCTCGGCGCCCGCCACGATTACCTCGCGATATTCGCCGGCGGCCCATTGGCGGCACGCGTGGCGCCGTCCTTCGTTTTCATACGTCAGGTTTTGTTCGGCCAGCAGCACGGTCATGGGGCCTGCGTAGGGCGTTGGTTGATACTTCTCCACGATCTTGTCGCGCAGCGCCTTGTCGTTGACGTCGCCGTAATAGGCGAGCCGTTGTTCCGCTGTCAGGTGCGCGCTGCGCCGCGGACGAATCAATCCCAGCGGCGCGCGCACTTTGCGCTCGGCGTCGCGTAACAAGCTATAGAGCAGTTGGGCTTTTCGTCCGAGCGGCGCGGAAGGCAACTCTTCCCAGCGGCGTTGAATATCTTCCTCGAGCACGCGCTTCCATCCTCCGGGACCGGGAACATCGGGATCGAGCAGCACCAGCGTGCGCACTTCTTCGCCCGAGGCGCGCAACAGCTGCGCCATCTCCAGCGCCACGAGTGCGCCCCAGCAAAGTCCGCCCAAATCGTACCTACCCGCCGGTTGACGCTGCTTCAACTCCGCCAGATATCCAGCGGCCAGCGACCGGATCGAATGCGTCTCGACGTCGATTTCTTCTGCCGTTTGCGCTTCGAATGAATAAAACGGCATGTGGTCCTTGAAGCACATCGCGAGATCGCGCAGCGCCAGCGCGTGGCCGCCCGCGCCGGGTACACAGAAAAACGGTTGCGACGTTCCCGGTTGCAATTCGATCAAGGAGGCGCGCGCGAAGGCGCATTCGCCCTCTACGCACAGGGCTAGTTTCTCGATCGTGGGATTGCGCAGCAGCGCTGCGAGCGGTAGTTTTCGGCCGAAGACGCGCTGAATCCGCAGCGTCAGTCCGACGGCGAGCAGGGAATTTCCGCCGATATCGAAAAAATTGTCGTGCACGCCGGGTTTCACGCCATGCAGGACTTCTTGCCAGATCGCCGCCATCTTGCGCTCGGCTTCGTTTCGCGGCGCGACGAATTCCTGGCCTTCCGCTGCGGCCCAATCTTCCGTCGCGGGAATCGGCAGCGCCGCGCGATCGATTTTCTTATTCGGCAGGCGCGGAAATTCTTCGAGTGCGACGAAGGCGCTCGGGACCATGAAATGGGGAAGCGCGGCACGCAGGCGTTGTTTCAAGCTTTCGGCGAGCGTCACGCGATCCAACGATGTGACGACGTATGCCATCAGGCGCCGGTCGCCCGGCGCAAATTCATGCACTACCACCAGGGCGTCGCGCACGCCGGGATGTTGGCGAATGGCGGCTTCGATTTCGCCCGGCTCGATGCGGAATCCGCGCAACTTGATTTGGTAATCGTTGCGGCCGAGAAACTCGATCGATCCATCGGGCAGCCAGCGTCCAAGGTCGCCGGTCTTGTACATGCGCGCACCGGACTCTGCCGAATACGGATCGCGCGGAAAGCGTTCGTCCGTTAGTTCAGGACGCTGCCAGTATCCGCGCCGCACCGGCAAACCCGCCAGATACATTTCGCCGGGAACGCCGGCCGGAACAGGTTGTAGATGCGCGTCGAGGATGTAGATTTTTCCGTTGGCGGTGGGCTTGCCGATCGGCACGATGCGATTCCGGTAGTCGTCGAGATTCTCCGACAATCGATGGAACGCTGCGATGCCGGTAAATTCCGTGGGCGCGTATCCGTTGAAGAAACGCGGACGCGGTTCCGGCAGCGCGCGCAATCTCTCCGCATCCACTTGTTCGCCGCCCAGGACCACCGCGCGCACGCCGCCGAGGCCGCCGCATTCGGCCAGCGCTTGGAGTCCCGTCGGTGTGATGGTCATCGCCGTGATGCCGGAGTGGGCGACGAGCGCGACGATCGCCGGTGCGTCGAACGGCTCGGGCGCCAGATACACCGAGGCGCCCACCATCAGCGGCGAAAAAATATTGCGCGGCGTCAAGTCGAAGCTGAACGACGTGACGATCAGGAAACGGTCGTGCGGCGTGATTTCCAGTTCGCGGATGTACCACGGAAAGCTGTTCTGCAACCCGCGATGGTCGGCCATCACGCTCTTCGGCTTTCCCGTGGATCCCGAGGTGTAGACGAGATGCGAAAGGTGCTCGGGCTTCGTCACCACGCTGAGATTCGTGGCGGGAGATTCGAGCCATTCGCCGCCGGCGAGATCGATCACGGGCAGGTTCGGATCGTGCGCCACGGCCGCTTTGTGGATCAGCAGCGCGGCGGGCGCCGAATCCTCCAGCATGAAGTTGAGACGCGCCGCCGGATACACGGGATCGAGCGGCACGTACGCGCCGCCCGCTTTCCAGATGGCCAGCAGGCCCACCACCATGTCGGTGCTGCGTTCCGCGCAAATCGCCACGCGCGACTCCGGCTCCACGCCGCATTTTCGCAAGTAGTGCGCCAGGCGATTCGCGCGGGCGTTCAATTCGGCGTAGGACATGGCGCGATCTTGGTCGACCAGCGCCGCGGCGCGGGGCGTGCGCTCCGCTTGCTCTTCGATCTGCTCGTGGATCAGTTTGTCGCGGCGAAAATCCGCCGCCGTGCGATTCCATTCGTCGATCACACGCGCGGCTTCGCGCGCGGAAACCAGCGGCAACTCGGAAACGCGGCGGGCCGGGTCGCTCGCGATTTCGTTCAGAAGTCTGGTGTAGTTGTCGGCCAGCGCTTCGATGAATTCGGCGTCGAACAGCGCGGCGGTGTAACCGAACTCGTAAACCAGTCCCGTGTCGTGCACGGAGATTTGCAATTCCAGATCGAGAATCGCCACTTCGCGATCGAACTCGAATCGCTCGGCACGCAGGCCGCCGCCCCAATCTTGGTCGAACATCCGCTGTCCCGCGCCCCCGGACATCGCTTCATAGTTCTTGAAGTTGCAAATCGTCTGGTAGAGGGGCGTCTGCCCGATCGCGCGGCGCGGACGCAGTTCGCGCACCAGTTTTTCAAACGGCAAGTCGCCGTGCGCGTAGACGTCGTGCACGCGACTCTTTGTAGCAGCGAGAAAATCGAGGAACGCCGGGTCGCCGGCCAGATCGAGCGCCAGCGGCAGCGAATTGATGAAGCATCCGATCAACCCGGCGGCTTCCGGGCGATCGCGGCCGGCGCTGGGAATGCCGATCGCCACTTGATCCTGCGCCGAGTAGCGATGCAGCAGCACTCCGTACGCGGCGAGCATCGTTACGAACAGCGTGCAATCGTGTTGGCGGCTGAATCCGTCAAGCGACGCGCGGAGGCTCGCGGGCATTTCGCGCTTCACGCGTGCGCCGCGGCGCTTTTTCACGTCGGGACGTGGACGCCCGTAAGAGAGGTCGAGCATTTCCGGCGCGCCGGCCAGTTGTTGCTTCCAATACGCGATTTTCCACTCCAGCAATTCGCCGCTCATGTGACGCCGCTGCCAGCGCGCGAAGTCGCTGTACTGAATGTCGAGTACCGGCAGCGCCGGCTGGCGATTCTGGCAGGCCGCGCGATAGCACTCCGTCAACTCGCGCAGAAAAATGCCGATCGACCAGGCGTCGAAGGCGATGTGGTGGAAGGTCACCAGCAGAACGTGATTCTCGGGCGCCAAACGAATCAGCAACGGGCGCCAGACGCTTCTCGACAAATCGAAAGGGACTCCGGACTCGGCGCGCAGCAAATCAACGAGTGCGGCTTCGTCGCCGTCGACGACGCGCAACGGAACATTGACGGCCGGGTCCAGGACAAGCTGCGGCTCGCCCGATTCCTGCGGCACGAACCGCGTGCGCAGCACGTCGTGGCGCGCCGCGACGGCGGTCAAAGCGCGCTCCAGCGCCGCCGAGGAAAGCGCCCCTTCAAAACGCAACGCCGTGGGAATGTTGTAAGAAGGTCCCGGCTCCATTTGTTCGTAGAGCCACATGCCTTCTTGCGCGAATGAAGCGGGGAGGGAATCGCCCGCTTGAAAACGAGGAATGGATTCGGCGTGTGCTTCGCTCCGTCTTAAGCGGCGCTCGAGCAGCGCGCGTTTGGCGGGCGAGAGATTTCGAAATCTTTCAGCGGCGTCGTTCAACGATCTTGTCCCAGACAGCTAGGACGATGTTACCAGAAGTACTTCGCGACTACCATCGGCGGTCCCGAATTGCCGGCGACCACCTTGGTGTTGATGATCGCTTGGATGTTCTTGCTGGCCCAGTCGGGCGGCGCATCCCGGGCGAGCGTTTCCATCAGGCGGTTCTCGGCGAGTAATTCGCCGGCGGCCTGGGTGCCCCAGCCGGAGAGCCCCGCGGCGACCACCACAAAACGCCCCGTGGTGGGATCGCGGACGCGCGCGATCATGGCGTAGTCGTCGGTGATCGTCAGATACGGCTTTGTCGAATCGACTTCCCAGCGCGGGGCGCCGGGTTTTTGCGAGTCGGTGATCCAAGAATGTCCTTCGCTCGACTGAAACCGGAAGCGCATCGTACTGGTCAGCCGCAAAGTCCATTCATTGTTGAACGCACCCACCAGAACCACCGGTCCTCCGCGCAGATCTTCGAACGAAGTAGCGGTGAGGCCGCGGACGTTGAATTTTTTCCCGTGGGACTCGAGAACGCCCGCCACGCGCGCCAGCGTCACGGCGTCGGTGAGCGCCACATGATGCCTGCCCAAACCATAAAGCTCGCGAAGCGTTGTCGAGGCGGGCGTCGCCGTGGGAGTGAAGTACATCGCATCATGCGAATCTCCCGTGACGGGCGCCCGGTTGGAAGGGCCGAAATGCGGTTGGCCGACGCACATCAACACGTCGCCGGGGGCTTCGATCAACGGCGACCAGAAGCGGTCGAGGGCCGAGGGAGCATTCCAGGGACGCCACGCAGCCACGCCTAACACCAGCACCGCCATCACCGCCGCCGTGATCGCCGACGGCAGCATCCAGGCGGTGCGGCTCGGGCGCGTCGGTGCTTCCGCGACAACCGTGGAAGCCGGCACGGGCGCGGTCGCCGGACTGACCACGACAATACCGGTGGGGCTCGGCGCGCTGACGTTGAGCACCGGCAAATGAAATTCCGGAACGTAGGTGCCCAGCGGCAATTCGATGCGCAATTGCCCCTGATTTTCGGGTAGATAGTAATACTGCGCAATGCGCTTGCGAATTTCTCCTGCCGTCGCGCGCACCACCGGATCTTGGTTGGTGTCGTAGTTCGCCGAACGCCCGAAAACTTCAATCCCGAGCGTGCGCTCCTTCATGTGTTCAGTGGCGCCGTCCACGGTGTGTTCCACTACGTAGCGCAACAACGCAGGATAGCGTTTGGAATGGCGGAAGAGCGGATGCGCCAGCATCCGGGCAAGCTGATCCAACACCTCGGTGCGTTCCACCGGCTCGAGCTTCCGGTTTTCCGGATGTGCGATCACCCCAAACGCGCCCACAAGCACCTCACAATCGTGCGACGTTAGCTCATTATGAGCAGGGCGTGAACTATGTGTCAAGCCCTGTTTCGTCTTTGACTTAAAGGCGTAACATACGTCCCTAAGATACCGTACGAGCCTTGAAACGCGCGCGCGATAACTTTATAACTCTACCGTTGACTACTGTCGGGAGAGGTGTTTTCCGGCGGACGCCTGCGCACGGGGCAACGCTCAAGGCGTGTCGAAATGCGGTCAAGCAAGTGGGTTTTGTGGGTCAAAGCTAAAAGGGGGAGATTTTCTATGTCAAGGTTGTTCCTACGCGCAAGCACTCTAGTGGCGTGCTTGAGTTTTCTACTGGTGGTCAGCCTGCCCATCGCCGCGCAAACTACCAGCGGCGTCATTTCCGGCACGGTTGTGGACTCGCAACACGCGGGCATCCCGAACGCCAAAGTCACAGCCAATGAATTGGAAAAGAAATATAACCTCACCGCGATGACCGATGCCGCGGGACGCTTCGTGTTCCCGCAGGTCGCGCCCGGCACGTACCGGCTCACGGTGATGTCCACGGGTTTCCGCGAATATGTGCAGGACAACGTGGTGGTCAACGCCAACGACCGTATCGCGCTGGGCGATTTGACGGTGCAGGTCGGCGCGGTCACCGAAAAAGTGGAAGTGAGCGCCGTCGGTGCGCTGCTGCAAACCGAAAGCGCGGACCGTGAAGCGGCGCTGGTGAACAAGCAGATTTTGAACGTCGCCAACAACAGCCGCAGCCCGCTCGATTTGGTGAAGTCGGTTCCCGGCGTTGTGTCGACCATCAACCTGGCGACCGCGGGTCCCGGCGGCCTCGGCAACATTTCCGCTAATGGCGCGCGCACGAACTCGAATCAAGCGATGATCAACGGCATCGGCAACACCGATACCGGCTCCAACGGCAGCTTGAACGTCACGGTCAGCATCGACAGCGTGGAGGAGTTCAAGATTCTGACGGGCGTGTATCAGGCCGAGTACGGACGCGCGATGGGCGCGCAGATCAACATCATCACCAAGAGCGGCTCGGACCAGCTTCATGGCAGCGGCTATTTCTATCACCGCAACGACAGCCTGAACGCCAACAACTGGCTGAACAACCGCAACGGAGTGCCGCGCAATCTTTTCCGGTTTAACGATTTCGGCTATACGCTGGGCGGCCCGGTGGTGATTCCCAAGATCGTCAACGGCCGGCAAAAGCTCTTTTTCTTCGTCAGCGAGGAATTCCAGCGTCAGTTGCAGCCGGTAGCCACCAAGTTCGTCACCACGCCGACCAACGCCGAACGGGGCGGAGATTTCTCCAATAGCGTGGATCTGAACGGCAACAAGATCATCATCTACGATCCCACCACGTCGGGATGCACCGGGTCGCCCTGCTACAACGGACACCTTCCCTTCCCGAACAACATGATTCCCTCGCAGCGCTTGTATGCACCGGGCGTGGCGCTGCTGAAACTGCTGCCCGTGCCCAACGTCAACAATTCCTGTTCGCTGGCGCCGGGCACGTCGGGTTGCATCAAGGGTTACGACTATCAGTCGCAGTTTTCGACGCAGTTTCCGCGCCGCGAAGACACGGTTCGCGTGGATTACAACATCACGTCGAATCAGCGCCTGTTCGGGCACTTCATCTACAACAGCAACACGTACCAGGGTCTGGAGCCCGGACCGTTCGTGTTCGGCTCGAACATGCCGATCGACAACATTTTCTACGCGAATCCGGGACACGGCTGGGCCGTGGGGCATAGCTGGACGCTCAGCCCGACGATGACCAACGAGTTGAACCTCGGCAGCACGTTCAACAGCATCCGGATCGACACATCGGGCACCAAGTACACGCGCACGGCCAGCGGCGTGACGCTGCCTTTGTTGTATCCGTCCGCCGACCAGGAAGATTTGGTTCCGCAGGTCTCGTTTAGCGGCTCGCATATCGGCAACAACCCGACCTTCGGCACCGCCGACGCGCCGTTCATCAATCACAACACGACGTTCGACCTTACCGACAACGTGTCCAAGATCTGGGGCAAGCACGCCATCAAGTTCGGCATGTACCTGGATCGCAGTTGGAAGGACCAAACATCGTTCGGCGATTTCAACGGCAGCTACAACTTTAACGACAACTCAGCCAACCCGTACGACACCAATTTCGGATTCGCGAACGCCGCGCTGGGCGTGTACAACTCCATGGACCAAGCGGCCAACGAAATCAACGGCCTGTATCGCTACTGGCAGCTTGAGTTTTTCGTGCAGGACACCTACAAGGTCACCCCGCGCCTGACGCTCGATTACGGGATCCGCGCGGCGTGGTATCAGCCGCAGTACGACATTTCGAACAAGGCGTCCACGTTCGTGGCCAGCAACTGGCAGGCTTCCGCCGCGCCGCGTTTGTACCAGCCGGTGACGAGCTGTCCGGCGGGCACCGTCGGCGTTGTCGGCGGACGTTGCGGCTATGATCCGTCAACCAACGGTTATGTCGCCGCCGCGTTCATCGGCGCCATCGTGCCGAACAGCGGCAGCGTGACCAACGGGATCTCGCAAGGCGGACAAAACGGCGTTAGCAGTTACTTGCAATCGGGCCGTCCGCTGCAGTGGGGGCCGCGTTTCGGCGCGGCGTACGACCTGACCGGCAGACACAACATTGTGCTTCGCGCCGGCGCGGGCGTCTTCTATGATCGCTTCCAGGGCAATCGCGTGTTCGACTTCGTGCGCAATCCACCCTTGGGCATCCAGCCGCTGTTGAACTACGGTTTCGCCTCGGCGATCTCGCCGAGTTCGGCGCTGCTCTCTCCGCCGACCGAGTATGCGGCCGACCCCGTGGGCAAGATCCCGATGACCATGAGCTACACGTTCGGCGTTCAGACCAAAGTGCCTTTTGGGATGGTCCTGGACACCGCATACGTCGGAAACTTGGGTCGCCACCTGGAGGACAATCGCAACCTGAATCCGGTGTACTACGGTGTGGACTTCTTGAAGTCGAGTCAGGATCCCACGCTGGCGTCCAACTGCGCGTACAACGCGGACGGATCGTTGGCCGCCACGCAAACCGGATTGTGCGGGAACAACACCTACCTGAACCAGTTCCTGCGTCCCTACCGGGGCATCTCGAGCGCGACGCTTTACGAGAGCTCCGCCACCAGCAACTTCAACTCCCTGCAAGTGACGCTGGATCGCCGCGTGGGACGCCTGCTGCTGGGCGTAGCGTATACCTGGAGCAGGTACATGACCGACGCGCCGGGCGATACTAACGCGTTCCGCGTGGATTCGTTTACGCGCGCCTCGCTGTATGGACCGTCCAGCAACGACCGCCGCCAGAGTTTCGGAGTCAACTATGTCTACAGCATCCCGGACAAGGGCAAGGGCCAGTTCATGTCGGCGTTGGTCAACGGCTGGCAGATCTCCGGCTTCATTCGCCAGCAAACCGGAACTCCGTTCACGCCGGGCTACAGCATCGGCGGCGTCGGCAACCAGAACATCACCGGATCGAACACGGAAGGTTCCAAGATCGCGGTGGTGTCGGGCGTGAATCCCAACACCGGCTCGGACAATCCGTACAACCGCATCAACGCGTCCGCCTTTGCCGCGCCGAAGGTCGGCAGCTTGGGCCTGGAATCCGGTCAGAATTTCCTGACCGGTCCTGGGATCAACGACTTCGACATCTCGCTGCAAAAGAGCTTCAAGCTCGGCCGCGGCGAGCGCGCGCCGGAAATCACGATGCGCGGCGACGCATTCAACGTGTTCAATCACACCCAGTTCTCGGGTATCAACTCCACGTTGAATTTTTCGTCGGCCAACGCGTCGCAGAACGGTGTGTTTGGAACGTTCTCGAACGGCGTGTTCACGCCGAGTACGCCGAGTAATCTGGCGGTGAACGCCGCTGGTGTTGTCAACATTACCGGCTTCGGTACCGTGAACGGCGCTCGCGATCCGCGCATTCTGCAGTTGAACGTGCGTCTCCGGTTCTAAAAGCAGTTCCGAGTACCAAGTTCCGAGTTCCGAGTGAATGCCGCTCGGGACTCGGAACTTTTCTGTTAGGAGCAAGCTCATGAACGTCTCCGCAAAACTCCAACGACTTTTCACCGCCGCCATTTTTGTCGCCGCCGTGCTCGCCGCGCAGGAAACGCCCGCGCCGCAGCGCGCCTCGGGCCGCGGACCGCAGATTCCGCAAGTCACCTCGCCGGAAATCATGCCGGACCACAGCATCGTTTTCCGGATCTATGCCCCGGACGCGCAGACTGTGCGTTTGCGTGGCTCCGATTTTCCCATGCTCGCCGCTCCTGCAGGATCGGCGCGTGGAACGCCGCCGCCTCCCGGTCCGGAATTCAAGAAGGGCGAGAATGGCGTGTGGGAAGCCCAACTCCAGGGTGTCAATCCCGGCGCGTATCGCTACACCTTTTCGGTGAACGGCGTGCCGGTGATGGATCCACGCAATCCGTCGATCAGCGAATCGAACAACAACGCTTGGAGCATGGTCTACGTGCCGGGCGCCGAGTTCATGGACACGCAAAACGTCCCGCACGGCGCGGTCGCCGCCGTGACCTACTACTCCAGCGCGCTGGGACGCCATCGGCGCATGCACATCTACACGCCTCCGGGTTATGAAGCAAGCCATGAGGCGGGCGGTACGCAGCGGTATCCGGTGTTTTATCTCCTGCACGGCGCCGGCGATTGCGATGAATCGTGGACCTCAGTGGGCCGCGCCGGATTCATCCTCGACAATTTGATTGCCGCGAAAAAAGCCAAGCCGATGATCGTGGTGATGCCCGCCGGGCACACCTCCACCGCGGGATTCCGCGCCCCCGCCGCGGGCGAAGCTCCGCCGCGCGATGAATTCCAAGAGGATTTCCTCGGCGACATCATGCCGTACGTCGAGAAAAACTATCGGACGATCAACGATCGCGGGCATCGTGCGATCGCGGGACTCTCGATGGGCGGCAGCCAGACGCTGAACGCCGCCTTCACCAAGCTCGACAAATTCGCCTACATCGGCGTGTTCAGCTCCGGCGTGCTGAGTAACAACGCCATGGACGAATGGCAGAAACGCCATGCCGACCAACTCGACAACGCCGCGTTGAAAAAAGATTTGAAGCAAGTGTGGTTCTCCACCGGCCACGACGATTTTCTCGTCGAAACGTCGAAGTCGACGGTGGAGATGCTGAAGAAGCACGGCTTCAACGCCGTCTTTCACGAATCCACCGGCGCGCATACGTGGATCAACTGGCGGAATTACTTGAACGAGTTTGCTCCACTGTTGTTCTAACCCGCGAGACCGGGCGCTAGGCCTGCTAGAAGTCCGACAACTGTCGGACCGGCAGAGCTACGCGCAACGCATTTAACACCGCGACAAGATCGATCAGTTCCTGCGCAATCGCGCCCTCCAACGGGGGCAGAAGGCCAAGGCTCGCGGCGAGCATCCCTAAGAGGCTTGCGGCCATTCCTCCCATCGCGCTTTGCAGAGCGATGCGCCGCATTCGGTCGCCGATGTGCAGAAGTTCGTCGACTTTTCTTAGCGTCGGCGTCAGGATTACGGCGTCGGCCGCTTCGGAGGTAATGTCGCTCTGCTGTCCGAACGCGATTCCAATGGACGCCGCCTGCAGTGCCGGCGCATCGTTGATTCCGTCGCCGGCATAGAGGGTTTTCGCTCGTTTCACTTCGGCCCTGACGATCGCTACTTTCTCTTCAGGCGTCTTTCCGAAATACGCCTCATTGATTCGCAACTCATGGGCCAGATACTGAACTTCCGACTCGCGATCTCCCGACAGAAGCATGATGCGATCGAAGCCGTGGCGTCGCGGCAAATGTTGTACGAATGTTTTGCTGTCCTCCCGCGGGGCATCGCAAAAGCGAAGCAACGCCGCGTACCGGCCGTCGACCAAAACGACGCACTCCAGTCCATGGACCGGCGGCGGAACATCCGTTTCCTTGCCACTGAGCCGGCTTCGGCCGGCCAGTTCAATGTGATGTCCCGCGATCGTGCCTTCGAGTCCGGCGCCGGGACGCTCGCTCAAATGATCGACCACTTCCAGGCCGACCGCTTTTTCCTTGGCCGCCGCCAGAATCGCACTGGCGAGCGGGTGCTTCGAATAAACTTCCAAACTCGCCGTCATGCGAAGAATATCGGCTGGCGTGAACGATACGGCAGGATCGTGCGTCACGACAATCTCCACAAGCGATGGTCTGCCATAGGTCAACGTACCTGTCTTATCGAAGATCAACGTACGGCACGCCGACACTTGTTCGAGAGCCGCTGGATTGCGAATGATAATTCCGCGCTTGGCGGCCAGCGATATTCCTCCAATCACCGCAACCGGGATCGCGATCAGCAACGGGCAGGGAGTTGCGATCACCAGCACCGCCAGAAAACGGCTGGGATCCCGGGCCCCTAGCCACGCGGCCGTCGCGATCGCCAGAGCGAACGGCGTGTACCACGCGCCCAGCGCATCGGCAATTCGGCGCATGCGCGGGCGATTCTGTTGCGCTTCTTCCATGACGCGCATGATTTGGGCGAACCGCGAATCCGATGCGGCGCGGGTCGCCCGAATCGTGAGCGGCGTATCTCCATTGATCGCGCCGGAAAGCACGGACGCTCCCGGCGCCTTGGAGATTTGGAACGGTTCGCCAGTGAGATACGACTCGTCCATGAACCCTTGCCCGTCGATCACCGCGCCGTCGACGGGACAAGCCTCGTGAGGAAAAACGACCAGTTCCTCGCCCGGAACCACGTCTGCCAGAGAAACATCGGCCACGTGACAACCGCTTCGGCGATGTGCCACGCGAGGCGAACGCTGCGCCAGTGCACGGAGCACAGACGACGCGCGCCGTTTCGCGTGGCCCTCCAGGGCCGTCCCGCCGCTCAACATCAGGATCACGATCACGGCGACTAAGTATTGTGCGAGAAGCACCGACGTCACGATCGAGATACCGGCGAGGAGGTCCGCGCCAAACTCGCGCTTCGCCATCTTTCTCGATAGGTCAAGGACCAACGGAAAGCCGCCGAGGGCAATGGCAATGAATAGCGGCCAGTTGCTGTGCGCTAGGAAATGCAGTCCGATGGCGAACGCCGACAGTCCGGCGATTTCCGTTGAGTACGACTTGTCGGGTTGGCCATTATTCTGCATCTCGTCGCTCACATCGAATCACAACCGCGCCGTGTTTCTCTCTGGAACGGACAGCGCTGCGCTCAGGCGGCGATCGATTTAATTTCCGAGGGTCCTTTGATTTCCACCTTCTGCGGCAGCGACCCGATCGCCACCGGCGAGGTGATTTCCAACTCCTCCTCTCCTCCTCTTAAGAATTCAAGAGATGTTGACTCTCTCCCGGCAGGATCGCCACTTTGATCACGCCGTCGCGGCGTTCGCCGAAGAGCTGGTAGGCTTCTTCGATCCGATCCAGGGTGAAGTGATGCGTCAACAGCGGAGTCAGATCGAGGCGCCCATGCAGTACCAGTTCCATCAATCGCCGCATCCGTTCTTTCCCTCCCGGACACAGCGTGGTCACCACGCGGATATCTCCGATGCCGGCGCAGAATGGCTCCAGCGGAACGGAGAGTTTTCCGGAATAGACGCCGAGGCTGGACAACGTTCCGCCCGGCGTGAGGCAGCGCAGCGCGTTCTCAAAGGTCTGCTGCGTGCCTAATGCTTCAATGGCGACATCGACGCCGCGGCCGCCGGTGATCCGGCGGATCTCTTCGTCGACGTCGTAGTGCTTCAAGGGATTGATCACGATGTCGGCGCCCATACGGCGCGCCATCGCCAGGCGCGTGGGGTCGGAATCGACGGCGATGATCAATCCAGCGCCTTTCAATCTTGCGCCCGCTGTGGCGCACAGGCCGATGGGTCCTTGCGCGAACACCGCGACGGAATCGCCGACCTTGAGTTCGGCGCTTTCCGCCGCCGACAAACCCGTCGACGCGATATCGGCGAGCAGCACCACCTGGTCATCACGGAGCTCGTCGGGAATCGGCGCGAGATTTGCCTGCGCATTCGGGACCAACATGTATTCGGCCTGTGCACCATTCACGGAGTTACCCAATTTCCATCCGCCCAACGCTCCCCCGCACTGTGACAGTCGGCCGCCTAAGCAAGAATGGCACTGTCCGCAAGGGGTGATCGCTCCAACGAGTACGCGCTGGCCGACTTGATATCCCGTTACGCCCGGGCCGATCTCGTGTATCAGGCCCACTGGCTCGTGCCCGAGCACGAGTCCGCGCTCCACGGGATATTCGCCGCGCACGATGTGAAGATCGGTGCCGCAGATAGTGGTCAGCGTCACACGAATCACCACTTCACCGAAACCAGGCTTTGGAATCGGGACGCGCTCCAGGCGAATGTCGTTGGTTCCATGAAACACCAGCGCCCGCATCGTGAGCAGATCGAGCATTGTGTCAGAAGGCGGATGGTCGAGTAACTCAGTGGCTTGTTTCATGGCCTTAGTGTGGTCCCGCGCCCGATTTGGGGCCAGGACGCGCGTCACCGTGGAGTGTGATGGGGCTCATAACGGGCGCGGATGGCCAGGCGTATGGTCGAAGAAGAGAGAGAGGAACAATTTATGGCCGATCTGTCATCGCATCCCACACGCATTCTGATGTTCGTTGCTTTCCTCTTGACCGCGGAAATGGCCGGACGCATCGGCTCTGAACAAACCGGGTCCGCGCCGGGTCGCATGAAACTGTATGAAGGCGAATACATGGTCACGGGCGGCGGCGAGGATGAAACTGCGACGTCATCGAATTTACCGGTGAACAGTTTCCGCGAAACTTGGACCATGTGGCGCGCCGAGAACGGATACTTTGAGGTGGAAGGCGATCGCGTCTACGAATCGGCGGATTCCGTTTTCCACAACAGCAAGTTTTCCGCGCGACTCTCTCCTACCAAGCGGCTGCTGAGCGTGACCGACTACGGCAAATTGCGTTTTCAAAAAGACTCCGGCCCTTTGACCTGCGATTTTCACGCCATGGACGTACACTGCACCTCAAACGCCAAGGATCCCTCCGACTCCGTTGACGTGCGCCTGCCGCTCGACCATCCCGCTGGGTTGTTCACGCCGCTCTCGCCGCTTTCCTGGTCGAGCGTCACGCGCGGCATGACGATGAATTCGAGCGAACTGAAACAGGTGCAGATGATTTCGATTCGCGAGGTGAGCGCGCGCGACCCGGTGGCGCTGGAAGTGTTCGACGGCGCAGTCCGCTACATCCACAGCGAGGATTTCACGACGGCGGGACGCACCTGGCGCGCCGATCGCTTTGAAGTGAAGCTGCCGCTGCATCCCAAGAGCACCGTGTGGACGTCGCCGGAAGGAATTTTGCTCGCAGTGTCGTTCGGCGGCGGCGAGGGCGAAGGACTGCGTTTGCAAACGTTCCGTTCGTTAGTGTCGCCGGAAATGTTGACGACTTCGGATAAGCGCTAGTGGGCTGTCTGCGAGTAGTCGACAGGGCATTGGATTGCGCGCGGGGACATGCGCCTTGTATCAGGGCACGGGCTTCAGCCGTGCCGACCGCGTTTCATTGATACTGGGCTTTAGCTCCCTGTGTCTGGCGTGCGCAGCGGCTAAAGCCGATTTTTCTTCCGCGGGCATGAGGCACGGCTAAGGAGTCTGTGTGAAAACTCAGCCCTGAAGGGGCGCACTATGACAGCCCAGGCCGAAGCCGGAGCGTTTTTTGCTCCGGCGCAGGCCTGGGTTTACAGTGCGGTAGAACGGAGCGCTGAAAGCGCGATTCAAAAAGACCAGAGCGACGCATGCGAATGAGGTTTGGGTCGTCCTTTCAGGACTCCCTTTCATGATGCAACGTGCCCCAGGCCTACGCCGGAGCAAAAGACGCTCCGGCTCCGACCTGGGCTGTCATAGCTCGCCCCTTCAGGGCTGAGTTGTCACACAGACTCTAAGGCCGTGGCCTGGTACAAGACCGCGCTCCTTTACGCGATCGACAGACTATCGACAACTTACCGACAGCCCACTAGTTGTGAAGGTCGTTTGTGGAGTGCGGCGACTTACCGCACTCCGCCGCCGCCGTTTCGCGCGCGACCGCCCACTCCTCACGCGCGCGAACCACCAGCACGCGCCAAGCGCGGCCGGATGCGGAAATCTCGCCGTCGCCGTGTAGCGACTCGTTCCGTTCGGCGTCCACTTCGATGCCGGCGGACCGCAAACGGTCGCAGATGCGCGCGCGAATCTCCGGCGAGTTTTCGCCGACGCCGCCGGTGAACACCAGCGCCGCAAATCCGCCCAGCGCCGCCATCATCGCGCCGATTTGTCCGCGGACGCGGTGCACATACGCCGCGATGGCCATTTCGGCGCGCGCGTTGCCGTGATGCGCGGCATGAAGCACACGGCGCATGTCGTTCGAGACGCCGGAGACGCCCAGCAATCCCGAGGAGTGATTCAGAACGTTCTCCAATTCCTCCACCGAATACGTTCCCTGCCGCAGCAAATGAAAAATGATTCCCGGATCGATCGAGCCCGAGCGCGTGCCCATCATCAATCCGTCGAGCGGCGTGAATCCCATCGTCGTATCGATGCTTTTGCCGTACTCGATTGCCGCCAGCGAGCATCCGCTGCCCAAATGGCACGTGATCAGGCGCAACTTCGTGACGTCGGTTTGCAAAAGCTCCGCCGCGCGCATCGCGCAATACTGATGGCTGATTCCGTGAAATCCGTAACGGCGGATGCCGCGCTCGTACCATTCATACGGCCCCGGATAAATCGCCGCTTCCGGCGGCAGCGTGGAGTGGAACGCGGTATCGAAGACGGCCACTTGCACGGCGCGCGGAAACGCCGCTTCCGCCGCTTCGATGCCAAAGAGATTCAGTGGATTGTGAATCGGCGCGTAGGAAGCGAATCGCTCGATGTCGTGCTTCACGGCGGCGGTGATTCGCACGGCCTCGTGATAGCGATCGCCGCCGTGGACCACGCGATGTCCCACCGCCGTCACACGTTCTGGCTCGGGCACATCGGCCAGAAGTCCGCGGATCGCATTGACGCGTTCCGCGGGATCTTCCGGCAAATCGCACCGGCTCTCCCACGCCGGTTCGCCGGTGCTTGACGAAGCTAAACCCTCGCGCGCGAACAGACCGAGCTTCACGCTGCTCGATCCAATGTTGACGACTAAGACCATTTCCAGTTGGCGATCTCCTCGGGATCCTTGCCATTTTCCAAGATATATCTTTTCGCCTTGGCCAAGGACTCCTCGAATCGCTTCACACGATCGGCGGCGACCACCGCCACTTCAGGATTCACAACGGCCGCTTGGACCGCCTGCATCGCCAGATGGAAACGGCTCGTGCCGTTGCGAATGCTCATATCGAATGGCGTCGTGGTGGTTCCTTCTTCTTGATATCCGTTCACCTGGAAGCGCGCTTGGTTTTCGCGTCCGAACAGCAATTGTTTCACCGCCGAAGGATATCCGTGAAAGTTGAAAATCACCGGACGATCGACGGTGAACATGGCGTTGAACATTTCCGCGTCAAGGCCGTGGGGATGCGCCGAGTCCTTTTCGAGCACCAACAGATCCGTTACGTTGACCACGCGCACGCGCAGCTCGGGAACCTCGGTCCTCAGCAACTTCGCCGCGGCCATCACTTCCACAGTGGGATTGTCGCCGATGCCGACGAGCACGACATCCGGCTCGAGGCCGTCGTCGGTGCTCGCCCACGTCCACACCGACGCGCCGGCGCGGCAGTGCGCGATCGCCTCGTCCATCGAGAGCCATTGCGGCGCCGGTTGCTTGGTAGCGACCACCAGATTTACTTTGTCCTTGCTGCGCAGGCAGTGATCCATCGTGCTGATCAGGCAGTTCGCGTCCGGTGGCAAGTAGACGCGCATGTGTTTTGCCTTCTTGTTCAGGATCGCGTTGATGAATGCGGGACTCTGATGTGAGAATCCATTGTGCTCCTGCCGCCACAGCGTAGACGTTTCCAGATAATTCAGCGAAGGCACCGGCAGCCGCCACGGAATCTCCGCGGAGATCTTCAAGAACTTCGCGAACTGATCCATCATCGTGGAGACGATCGGCAGGAACGACTCATAGGAGGGAAACAGTCCGTGGCGTCCGGTGAGCAAATATCCTTGCAGCCAGCCCTGGCAGGTATGCTCGCTGAGAATTTCCAACACGCGTCCGCCGTCGGGGCCGATGTTGGTGTCGCATTCCGCCACGGGCCATTGATAATTGCGATGCGTTACCGTGAGCAACGATCCCAGCTTGTTCGATTCCAACTCGTCGGGCGAAAAGATGCGGAAGCGTTGCGGATTGTAGACAATCACGTCCTGCAAGAGGAGAGCGAGCTGTTCCACGCTGCTGGCGTACGTTTTTCCGCGCTCGGCTTCTTCAGTCCCAATCGGGATCGCATACTTGTCGATCGGATGCAGCGCCAAGGCGCGGCGCATGCGGCCTCCAAAGGTGTGCGGATTCGTACCCATGCGCGCGCGGGGATCCGGGCATTGCGCCAGAATATCGGCGGCGGGCTGACCGTGTTCGTCGAAGAGCTCATCGGGACGGTACGACCGCAGCCAATCCTCGACCAGCGCCAAACTTTCCGGATTCGTCTTCAAATCGTTGGCCGGCACTTGATGCGCGCGAGACGTTCCTTCGATCCGATGTCCGGCCGCGTATCGAATACCCGTCCAACCTTTCGGCGACCGCAGAATCAGCAGCGGCCATTCCGGTTGGGCGATGCGATTGCCCGTCCGCGCGGCGTTTTGAATCGTGCGAATTTCCGCGTACGCCCAATCCATCGCCAACCACATATCGGCGTCCAGATCCATGTCGCTGACGATGCGCGGAAGATAGCCATATCCGGAGAACAGATTCAGCAGGTCGATGTCGCGCATGCTTCCTAAGATGGTCGGATTGGAAATCTTGTAGCGGTTCAGGTGCAGGATCGGAAGAACGGCGCCCGATTCGGCGGGATCGATGAATTTGTAGCTGTGCCACGCCGCGGCCGTCGGTCCTGTTTCCGCTTCGCCGTCGCCGACAATGCACGCCGCGATCAAATCGGGATTGTCCATCACCGCGCCGAACGCCGTGCTCAACGCATAGCCCAACTCGCCGCCCTCATGGATCGTTCCCGGGATCGCAGGACTCAAATGGCTCGGCAGTCCCGACGGCCAGCAGAAGGCGCGCACGAAGCGCTGGAGACCGGCCGCGTCCTGCGTGAATTCCGGATAGTATTCGCCAAGCGATCCTTCCAAATACAGATTCGCCAGATTGGCGGCCGCTCCATGCCCGGGGCCCGTGACCAGCAGCATGTCGGCGGAATGCTCGCGAATCAGGCGATTCAAATGCGCGTAAATCAAATTAATTCCCGGGCAAGTTCCCCAGTGGCCGAGCAAGCGGTCCTTGATGTGTTCTGGACGCAGCGGGGCCCGCAGCAACACGTTGTCGCGGAGATAAATCTGCGCTGCCGACAGATAGTTGGCGGCGCGCCGGTAGCGCTCGATCGCCGCCAGTTTCGCGCCGTGCTCTTGTTCCAAGCCTCTCACCAACGTGTGATGCTCGGTGAGTTGAATGTCGGACATGGTGGTGGGAAGCGGCATACGATTTTCCTCCTTCTTTCGTGGCGGCTCAGGTTCTCCAATGTTCAGGAACGGACAAAACGGCGCACGGCGCGTCGGTAATCACTTTGTGCGTCACCGAGCCGAATTTGTGTGCGCCGGGCGGCGGCGGAAACGCGGTGGTGCGTCCGCCGAGGACGATCAGGTCGCAGCCGCCGTTGGTGTGTTCGCGAATTCTCTCCGCGGCGTCTCCAAAGTCGACGACGATTTCGGGCTCGCACCAAAGGGAAACTTCGCCCGCCGCCATTTTCCGCAAGCGATTGGCCGCGGCGGCGGTCAGGGTGTCGTGAAAGACGCCGTTGGCATCTTTTCCGCCGAGCACCGTCAGCAGAGTCAGCTTGGATTGGTATTCCTGCGCGAGATCGAGAGCGTAGTCGAGCGCCGCCAGCGACTCGTGCGTGAAGTCGGTGGCGTACAGGATGCGCCGCAAGCGGGCGCTCCGCGAAACGTCGTGCGGCGCGCGCGGCCCGACGATCAAGACCGGGCACGGAGCACGTTTCAAGATATGTTCGGCGATCGATCCCATGATGAACCAGCTCAGTCCCTTGCGGCCATGCGTGCCGAGAACCAGGAGATCGATGGAGCAACGTTCGATCATGTCGCGCAGGCTTTCGGCGATATCGCCTTGCAACAGCAGCGTGGTGCGATGGGGGAGCGAACGCAGCGCTGAGTTCGCGATGAAGTCGACGATTTTCCGCTCCGCGTCGCCCAGCGCGACGTCGATCGCCGCGCTGCCGCCTTCCGCCGGCAAATGGGCGTACGACGAGGGCGCCAGCACGTGCGCCACAAACACCGTGGCGTCGTTGCGGCGCGCGATCGTCTCGACGTAAGGGACGGCCGCGTAGGAACTGTCGGAGAAATCGGTGGCGAAGAGAATGTTGCGAACGGCAACGCGCGTTTCCAGCAATGGCATATCGGCTCCTGAATCTGCAGGCTTGAGTTTGCCAAAGCGCCGAGCCACGCGCAGTGAGGCCGTGCAACGCGCGATGTGATGTGGGTCACTAGGTGCGTCACTCGGGGGCCGTGTTATACTCACGCATTGCAGGTTATGACGGCTCCCTCTCCATACGGCCTGAAGGTAATCGACAACTGTTTCTCCTGCCATTTGCGGGAAGATCGTCTGTTTTGCAATCTGCCACCCGAGGCGTTACGCGCGTTCGACGCGTTGAAGCAGTTGGCCACCTATCCCAAGGGCGCCACCCTGTTCGTGGAAGGCCAAGCGCCGCGCGGCGTGTACGTGGTTTGCAACGGTCAAGTGAAATTGTCGATGTCGTCGCGCGAAGGGCGCACCCTGATCGTGCGCATGGCGGAGAACGGCGAGGTGGTCGGGCTGCCCGCCACGGTCTCCGAGCTTCCGTATGAAGTGACCGCCGAGACGCAGACGCCGTGCCAGGTGAATTTCATCCGCAAGTCCGATTTTTTGGCGTTCCTGCGCAGCAATCCCGACGCCATGCTGCGCGTGGCGCAGGAATTGAGCACACGATATTATTCGGCGTGCCGCGAGTTGAGGATGCTCGGGCTGACCGAGTCGGTTTCCGAACGCCTGGCCGGGATGCTGCTCGATTGGTCCGAGCGCCACGGCGATCGCACGCCGGAAGGAATCCGCTTGCGCGTCAGCTTGACGCAGGAAGAAATCGCGCAGCAAGTGGGAACGGCGCGCGAAACCGTCAGCCGCCTGATCTCCGACCTGAAAAAGAAGAAAATCATCGCCGTTCGTGGATCCATCATCGTGATTCAAGACGCTGTTGCGTTGAAACAAATCGCCAACGTTTAAGCTTTTCCCACCACGCCCTTCCCGTGATCCCCGTCACATCAAGTGGTGACACTCGCGCCTGAAGTTCGCGTCCTCCGGAGCGTACGCTCACTGCAGCAAAGTCAGCAAAGGAGAAATTCATCATGTTGTTCAATAACATTCTTTGCGCCCTCGATTATTCCGAATTCTCCGATCGCGCCTGCCGCTATGCGTTTTCTCTCGCCAAGCAATACGGCGCGCACCTGGACCTGCTCCAAGTGGTGGAGCCGTATGTGATGTTCGGCCAGCCGGAATACGCCATCGTCGAATCGACGACGGTGATCCAGCAGCTCCACGACGATGCCGCGGGGCACGTTCACGAACTCGCCAAGAAATACGAGCGCTTCGGCGTCACGGTAAAGGAGTTGACACCGGAAGGCTCTGCCGCTGCCGTCATCCTCGACACCATTCCGAAGGAATCGATCGACCTCGTGGTGATGGGCACGCACGGACGCTCCGGTTTCGATCGTTTCGTGGTCGGTTCGGTGACGGAAAAAGTGATGCGCAAGGCGAATTGCCCCGTCCTGATCATTCGCAAGCCGGCGCACGATTTCGTCGACGACAAGTCGCTCGCGGAACCCGTGCACTTGCGCCGCATTCTGGCGTGCACGGATTTCTCGGCGCATTCCGAGCGCGCCGTTCGTTACGCCGCATCGCTGGCGGCTGCGCACCACGCCGAATTGTCGCTGGTGCACGTGCTCGCGTCGGTTCCCGAAGACGGCGAGATCGCGCACCACTTGGCCCAAACGGCGCGTCACATGAAGACGACGATACCGGAGGAACTGCGCCACGCATCGGAAATTCATTGCCTCGTGCGGATCGGCCAGCCCTATCAGGAAATTCTCCAACTCGCCGCGCAATCGCAAGCGGATCTCGTGGTGATGGGCGTCGCGGGACGTCACGCGCTCGACACGGCAGTCTTCGGATCGACGGCGCATCGCGTGATTCAGTTGGGTTCGTGTCCAGTGCTGGCGGTTCACATCTGAAGAAACGTGTCAGATCACGTGAGTCTACCGAAAGCCGCGTGGCTCTTTTTGAAAACGGGCCGCATGCGCACGGCGAGTCCGGCGCTGCGTCTGACTTTCGAGTGGTGTCTCACTTTGAATTTCGAGCGGCTCCGCCGCTGCTTTGCACGGAAGAACGACGTCCTTCCGAGCCTGCATAGCAGGCGAATTTGCGGTGGAAGACGGCGTCCCCTAAGCCTGCATCGCAGGCGATACAAGGTTAGCTCCAGGCGTGAGCCTGGGGAAGACGGACCAAATGAGCGAGCCTGCGAAGCTGGCGGCACAAACTTCCAAGTTATTGCGCGCGCACGGAATCGAATTCGAAGAGAAACGCTTGCGGACCTGACGGCCAAAATGGTGAAGCGTTTTGTGCCGCCCGCTTCGCAGGCTCATTGTTGATGCTGGGGTTTCCCCAGGCTGACGCCTGGGGCTAACGTTGTACCGCCTGCTGCGCAGGCTCGCTCGCATCAACTCCAACCGATAGCGATGTGATCGACGGAAATACC
>JAJPHL010000008.1 GCA_021325275.1 Terriglobia bacterium
GCCCTACGCGCTACCGTCGCCTTTTACCGAAGATCTTCGTGGCTATACCGAAATCGCCAGTGGCGCCGCTACCCGATGAATCTGTTCTTTCTCTCCGACAGGCTCTCGGCCCTGGCCGTTTTTCGCCTAAAACGCGAACATCGGGGCTTGTTTTATAGCCACTTCCCCGTTATTCTGTCCCCTTATGCCAGAAGAGCAACTCGCGCCGCGGGGATTCCGGTTTTCCACCACGGAGGCCGGCATCAGGAAAACGGGCGGAGCCGACTTAGTGCTGATCGTCTCCGATGCCCCGGCTTCCGCCGCCGGCACATTCACGAACAATCGCGCTTGCGCCGCGCCGGTGACGCTTTCGAGCAAGCACCTGCGCCAGTCGCGCGGTCGCGCGTGGGTGATCGTGGCCAACGCCGGTAACGCCAACTGCGCGACGCCGAACGCCATGAAGGTCGCCGAGGCCACGGCGGCGGCGGCGGCGAAACTGGCGGCCGTGAAGCCGGCCGAAGTGCTGGTGGCGTCCACCGGCGTGATCGGGGTGCCGATGGAAGTCACGCAAATTCCCAGCGCGCTGCCCCAGGCCTTCCGCGATCTCGATGCGCACAAGTGGCAGGAAGCGGCGGCGGCCATTCTCACCACCGATACGCGCTCGAAAATCGCGCGCCGCGACTGTGGTCCCGCACGGGTGCTGGGATTCGCCAAAGGCGCGGGGATGATTCATCCGCGGATGGGCCCGCCTCATGCGACGATGCTGGCCTTCATCGTGACCGATGCCCGGATCGCTCCGCCCAATTTGCAGAAGATCACCAGCGCGGCGGTTTCGCGCACGTTCAACTGCATTTCCGTGGACGGCGACACGTCCACCAACGACACGGTGTTTGTTTTGGCGAACGGCGCGGCCGGCAACGTGCCCGAAGCGCGCATCGCCAAGGCGATTGAAGAAGTGATGCTCGATCTCGCCAAAGCCATCGCGGCGGACGGCGAAGGCGCGCGCCGCTTGGTAAAGGTGGAAGTGACGGGTGCGCGGAACGACGCCGAGGCCGACACGGTGGCTCGCGCGATCGGCAATTCGCCGCTCGTGAAAACGGCCATCGCCGGCGGCGATCCCAACTGGGGACGCATTCTCTCGGCCGCGGGCGCGTCGGGTGCGCCGATCGATCCCACCAAGGTTGCGATCACGCTGCAAGGCGTGCCGGTGTGCCGCAAAGGCGTGGCGCTCGACTTCAACGAGTCGTCGCTCGGATATGCCATGGGCGCGAACCGCGAAGTGCGCGTGGATGTGTCGCTCGGCCGGGGAAAGAAGAAAGCCGTTTTCTGGACGTGCGATTTGACCGAGGGATATATTCGCATCAACGCCAGCTATCGCACTTAGGCTTTCCTTTCGGCCCGGCAATTTCACCACAAAGAACGCAGAGAAAAAGCTAGAGGACACCGAGAACGTTCACCTAAGGTGAAATATCTCTGTGTCCTCTTTGTTTCTCTGTGCGCTTTGTGGTGAAATTCTTAGCCTGTGCGCCCACCCACTGCTTCCCGCGAACAATCTTTGACAACGACCCAACTTGACAGCGGTCCTCTGGCAGGCATTATTATCAGTTACTGATACTAAGCCATGAGCAAACCGACCGATCTCGTGCAGGGAACGCTGGACCTTCTGATTCTGAAGACCATCGCGCTGGAGCCGTTGCACGGATGGGCCGTGGCGCAGCGTATCCGCCAGATGTCCCGCAAGACGCTGCACGTGGGGCCTGGCGCGCTCTATCCCGCGCTTCACAAGTTGGAACACAACGGTTGGATTACCTCGAAATGGTCCGTCAGCGAGAATGGCCGCCGCGCGAAGTATTACACGCTGACGCGCGCCGGCCGAAAATTCCTAGGGCGCGAGGCGGCCCAGTGGCAGCGGCTGTCGGCGGCGATTTCGCGCATCGTCCGCGCGGTATGAGGGGAGGAGAAGTATGCGCTTGGTTAAGATGATCCGCATGCGGCTGCGGGCGCTGTTCCGGCGCCACAGCGTGGAAGAGGATCTGAACGAGGAATTGCGCTATCACGTGGAGCGCGACACCGAGGAGAATCTCCGCGCGGGAATGACGCCGGAACTGGCGCGCCTGCAGGCGATTCGTTCGCTGGAGGGCATCGAGCGGCGCAAAGAGGAATGCCGCGACGCCCGCGGCACTCGCTGGATAGAGCGACTGACGGCCGACTTCCTTTACGCGTGGCGTCAATTGCTCAAGCAAAAAGTATTTTCCGCCGTTCCGGTGTTGACGCTCGCGTTGGGCATCGGCGCCACCACCGCCATCTACAGTGTCGCCAAAGCCGTGGTCTTCGCGCCTCTGCCCTTGCCGGAGCCCGACCGCGTGGTGCAGATCTTCCAGGGTTTCCAGGGCGCCCGCTACGAAGCCGGCAGCGAAAACCGGGGCATGATGGCCGTGCGCAACGGGCTGTTTCAAGATTGGCTGGAGCGATGCCACAGCAGTTTCCAGAATATGGCGGCGTACCGAGCCCGTCAGGTCATCCTGCGATCCGGCGACCGCACCGAAGTAGTGGACAGCTTCCTGGCGGGCGATGGTTACTTCGAGACGCTCGGCGTGCCCGCGCGACTGGGGCGTGCCTTGAATGCCACCGACTACGCGGAGGGTGCGCGCGTGGTGGTGCTGGCCGACCGATTTTGGCGCGCCGAATATGGCGCCGATCCCAATGTAGTGGGGCGTGAAATCATCCTTGATGGTGCGAGCTATCGCGTCGTCGGAGTGATGCCGCCGGGATTTTTCCCCACACGCTGGGAGCGCGACCCGATGCTGTGGCTTCCGCTCTATTGGAATGCCGCGACCAAGTACAGCCGCACCGAGTGGGGCAATCTCGTCTATGCGCGGTTGAAAGCCGGCGTGACGCGAGAGCAGGCCCAGGCGGAGATGGACGGCATCGACCGTCAACTGCGCATCGTCTATCCCGAGGAGTCCGCCGATTCGGTGATCGTCCCGCTGGATGGATATCTCTTTGGGCATCACGAGCGCATGTTCCAACTTTTGCTGACGGCGGGGGCCTTGCTGTTGTTGATTGCCTGCGCCAACGTCGCGCATTTGCTGCTGGCACGCGCGTTGCAGCGGCGCCGGGAGTTTGCGTTGCGATCGGCGCTGGGCGCTTCGCGCGTCGCGATCCTTCAGCAGATGCTCGCCGAGAGCCTGGCGATCGCCGGCGCCGGAGGACTGATCGGCGTGGCACTGAGTTGGGCGCTCATGCGTCCCGTGATCGCGCTCTTGCCGGTGACAAGCAAGATCCCCCGACTCGATCAAATTCGCATGGATGGAGGCGTGCTTCTGTTCACCCTGCTCGTCACCGTCGGATGCGGCTTGATATTTGGAATCCTTCCCGCGATTCGCGCCTCGGGCGTCGATCTTGCGACGGCACTGAAATCCGGCGGACGCGGCAGTTCTCTCGCGCGTCACGCGGGGCGTTGGAACGACTCTCTGGTGGCCGTGGAAGTTGCGCTTTCATTGCTGTTGCTTGTGTGCGGCGGTTTATTGACGCGCGCGTTTTCGCAACTTATCCATACCGATCCGGGCTTCCGGCCGGATCACGCCGTGGCGCTGCAATTGGCGATTCCACCGTATCGCTATCCGGTGCCCGCCAAACCTTCCGACGATGGAGCGCGCCGGCGCTTGTACGAGCGTTTGCAATCCGCCGCGCAATCGCTGGCCGAAGTGGAGCATGCAGCCGTCAGCCGGAGACTGCCATTCCGGCAGGGTTGGGATCCCGAAGACATTAGCATCGAGGGCCGCCCGCCGTTACCCGCGGCGCCTGGGCAGCAACCCAAGATTAACAAGTCGCTGGGATGGCCGATTCACGGCGAAATGTCGTTCCAGACGGTCTCACCAGGTTACTTCGAAGCTCTCGGCGTTCCTCTGCTGCGGGGCCGATTGTTGGATTCGCGCGACCGGCCGGGTGCGCCCATGGCGGTGGTGATCAATCAGGCGGCCGCGCACAAATTCTTCGCCCAAGAGGATCCGATCGGCAAGCGGATCGCCACCGGAGACGGTCCGATGACGATTGTGGGTGTGGCCGGAGATCCCCGGCTGGACGGCATGGATCGTCCCGCTCTGCCAGAGGGTTTTCGTCCGCTCTCTTTTGCGCCGTCGCCCAACGCGTGGCTCATCGTGCGCACCAACGGAGACGCAGCGGCCATCGGAAACGCGCTGCGACAGGCGGTGCACAACGTGGATGCGGAGATTGGCGTGAGCGAGTTGAGCACGATGAACGAAGTAGTCCGCGATTCGCTATGGCGCGAGCGATTCTCCGCCGTGCTCATCGGCATTCTTGCGACGCTGGCAGTGCTGATCGCGGCGGCCGGCGTGTATGCCGTGATTTCCCACGCCGTCGAGCGCAGGACGCACGAATTGGGTGTGCGCGTGGCCCTCGGGGCCAGCGGCGTGGACATCGCACGGTCCGTGCTGGGACATGCCTTGCGGGTAACCGCGGTTGGCTCGGGTGTGGGATTGCTGCTGATCGCGACGCTGGCGCGCTTTGTGCCGAACGTATCGTACGGGCCCGTCGATCTGGCGACGCTGTTCGCTCCCGCCACAGGTCTGCTGGTTGGTTTGGCGATGCTCGCCTGCGCCGTGCCGGTACGAAGGGCGCGATCGATCGATCCGGTGATCACGCTGCGATCGGATTAGCCCGCGACTACCCGTTAATCTCAGCGAACAACTCTTCAATTTCCGCCCGCATCTGCGGATTCAGCGGCAGCAGCGGCAACCGCAGCGGACCGCCATAGTATCCGTTCAAATCCATCGCGTGCTTCAGTCCCGCGATGCCGTACTTGCTGCCGATCAACGCGCCGGCCTTGGCGATTTTTCGCTGCGCCGCGAGCGCCGCCAGGTGATCACCCTTCTTGTACGCGTCGTGGACCGCCACGCAGGCCCGCGCCGCGGGGTTCGCAAACGCCAGGATCGCGCCGACAATGCCCGCGCAGAACGACGCGTACAGCGTGGTCACCGAACCTGACATCACCTGAAATCCCGCCGGCGTTTCCGTCACCATGCGTCCCACTTTCTCCACGCTGCCGCTCGATTCCTTGATCCCGATAATGTTCGGGTGTCCCGCGAGTTCGACAACTGTTTCGACTGCCAGATCGACGCCCGTGTTCTGCGGAAAGTTGTAGATGATCACCGGAATCTTGGCGCTGTCGGCGACGGTGCGGAAATAATTCATCTGAATGTCCGGCCGCTGCATGGCTCCCTTGTAGTAATGCGGCGTCAACACCAGCGCGGCGCCGTATCCGATCTCCGCGACTTCGTTCACCAGCGTGATCGACTCGCGCACCGCTTCGGCGGACGCGCCGGCGATCAGAGGCATGTCGGTGGCTTCGCGAAGCGCCTTCCACAATTTCAGTTTTTCGCCGTGGTCCAGGAACTTTGCTTCGCCGGTCGAGCCGGTGGCGCAGAATCCGGCGATGCCCGTGGCGCTCCACTTCTCCACGTTGGCGCGCAGCTTGTGCGGGGAGAATTCGCCGTCGGCGAGAAAAGGCGTGCAGATAGGAGGAAAGATACCGGAGAGATCCATAGGAGAATCAGTTTATCGCGAATTGCGTTATCATTCGGCTATGGCAATCGACGAAGCGTTGGTCCAGGAAATCGTGCGGCGCATACTAACGGTTACCAAACCGGACCGCATCATTCTGTTCGGATCGGCGGCCACAGGGAACATGACGCGCGACAGCGATATCGATTTGCTGGTGGTCGAGCCGTCGCCCTCGAAGTCGAGTAAGTATTGGTTGAAAATACGTAACTCGCTGACCGACATTGATTATCCATTCGATCTGTTCTTGATGGACACGGATTGGTTCGAGGAGTCCAAGGACATCTGTGGTGGGCTCGCGTTTCCCGCACACAAATATGGTCGCACCATCTATGAAGCCGCCTAGCCGGGCACTACTAAAGATCGTCGAGCAGTGGATTCACAAGGCCGATGTCGACTATCACGCGGTTGAGATCCTTGTCGATGATGAGTTCGCGCGTGAAATCGTGGCGTTCCACTGTCAGCAAGCCGCCGAGAAGTACATCAAGGCGCTCCTAACGATCCACGGCGTGGAGTTCTCTAAGACGCATGACATTGGCGTCTTGCTCAAGCTACTGCGGCCGGTGGACGAAGACCTGACGGAAAAACTTGCTGGAACCAAAGAACTCTCGCCCTTTGGTGTCGAGATTCGCTATCCCGGCGATTTTCCTGAAGTGCTGCCCGGCGGTGAAAAAGAACTCTTCGCCCTCGCGACACTCGCGCGCGACGCCATCATGCCGCGCCTGAAGGCGTTTCTAGATGCAGGCGAATCTCGGCTATCCGCAACCTCAGCGGGCCCGTCTAACCAGCCGGACCCACCATGCAACTCTCCGAACAACTCCTAAGCGACATTCGTTACGCGCTGCGCGCCATGCGCCGCAATCCCGGCTTCACCGCCGTCGCCGTGATCGCGCTGGCGCTCGGCATCGGCGCGAATTCCGCGATCTTCACGGCGGTCAACGCGATTCTCTTGCGTCCGCTCGCGTATCGCGATCCCGAACGGCTGGTCGTGATTCTGAATCATGGAATGGGTCCGGTGGCGCCCGCGAATTTCGCGGACTGGAAGGCGCAAGCGCATTCGTTCGAGAATATGGGCGCGGCAGACTATTGGACGCCCGACCTAACGCAAGTCGATCATCCGGAAAAAGTTTGGGGGCTCCGCTTGACCTCCGGCGTTCTCCCGTTGCTCGGCGTGTCGCCGGCACTGGGTCGCGTCTTCACCGCCGACGAAGATCAGCCCGGGCGCGAACTGGAAGTGGTTCTCGGCTACACGCTTTGGAAGCGCCAATTTGCGGGCGACCCGAATGTCCTTGGGCGCACGATGCATCTAGACGACAAGACGTACACGATTATCGGTGTGATGCCTGCGGGATTTCATTTCGCGCCTTTCTGGGCGACGCACGCCGAAATGTACGCGCCGCTGGCGCTCGGGCCGCGCATCACCAAACGCGGAGGCAACAGTTTGCGCGTCTTCGCGCGACTGAAACCGGGTGTGCGGCTCGGCGAGGCGCAAGCCGAGTTCGCGGGGATCACCGCACGCCTTGAGCAGCAGTATCCCGGCACGAATCGCCATCAAGAAATCGTGCCGTTGCAGGAAAGAGTAGTGCACAACATTCGTCCCGCGCTCTTGACGCTGCTGGCCGCCGTGGGACTCGTGCTGATGATCGCTTGCGCCAACGTCGCGCACATGCTTCTAGCGCGTGCCGCGGCGCGGTCGCACGAAATCGCGGTGCGCGCGGCGCTCGGTGCGGGGCGCGCGCGATTGGTCCGGCAATTTCTCACCGAGAGCTTGTTGCTCTCGACCGTTGGCGGCGCGCTCGGATTGATCCTGGCGTACTGCGGCGTGCGCGCGATCGCGGCGCTCGGTCCCTCGACGATCCCGCGCCTCGACACGTTGACGCTCGACGCACGCGTCGTGATATTTACACTGGCCGCGACGCTTTTCACCGGCATTCTCTTTGGACTCGCGCCGGCGTTTCAGGCGTCGCGCACGGATCCGGCGCAGCCGCTCAACGAAGGCGCGCGAGGAGGCTCGGGCACAACGCGCGGACGTTTGCGGAGTCTGCTGGTGGTCACCGAATTCGCTTTCGCGATGATGCTGCTGATCGGCGCGGGACTGATGGTGCGAACTTTTACCGCGTTGCAGGCGATCGATCCGGGATTTCAGGCGGATCATTTGCTAACGATGGTGGTCGACGTCGGCGGATCGCAAGATTCTTCCGCCGGTCGCGCGCCGGAATTCTACCAGCGCGCGCTTGAGCGCGTGCGCGGTTTGCCGGGCGTGGTTTCGGCGGGCATGACGAATCACTTGCCGATCGCCGGCGACATCTGGGGATTTCCGTTTTGGATCGAGGGACGGCCGCTGCCGCATCCCGGCGAAGAGCCCGATGCAGCGTTTCGTTTGGCGCTGCCCGGATACCTTGAGACGATGCACATCCCGATTTTGCGCGGACGCGGAATCGCCGAGAGCGACACCGCGGCGGGTCCCGGCGTTGTGGTGATCAACGAATACATGGCGCGGACGCATTGGCCGAATCAAGACGCGATCGGGCAACGCATCACCGTCAACAATCCCGCGCGTAACACGTCCCCGAGCTGGCTCACGGTGGTGGGAATCGCGAAGAACGCCGTGCGCAGCGATTGGGCGAGTCCGCCGGAGGAGGAATTCTTCCTTCCGTATTTGCAGAACACCGCGACGGTCGGCCATTACTTGACGCTCGTGGTGCGCACGGCGGGCGATCCCGCCGCGCTGACGCCCGCGGTGCAGAGCGCGATTTGGGAACTTGATCGCAACGTCGCGATTTCCGAAGTGCAAACCATGAACGCGGTCGTCGAGTTGGCGACGGCGGAGCCGCGCTTCAATCTGGCGCTACTCGGCGTGTTCGCCGCGGTGGCGATGATTCTTTCCGCCGTAGGAATCTACGGCGTGATGAGCCACGCGGTGGCGCAGCGGCGTCGCGAGATCGGCGTGCGCATGGCGTTGGGCGCGCGCCCCGGCGACGTGCTGTGGATGTTCGCGCGTCAAGGCATGACGCTGGCGCTCGCCGGTACGGCCGCGGGAATCGCCGGCGCGTTGGCGCTGACGCGGCTCATGACCAAGCTTCTCTACGGCGTGTCGCCCGCCGATCCGCTGACGTTCGCGATCGTGCCGATGGTACTCGCGTCCGCGGCGCTGGCCGCGTGCTTGATTCCGTCGCTGCGCGCGGCGCGCGTGTCGCCGATGTCGGAGTTGCGTCAGGGTTAGGCGCCGCTGGGAAGTCGATGATCTCGAGATAGGCGCGGCTGACGGCACTCGTCACGACCGCAGCGTACCGCAACGTTCGCTGAGGCGGACGAAACAGTTCCCGCAGGCTCGCGCGATCTCGGGGGTTAGAACCTTCGCGTGCTTGTCACAACCGAGAATCCCTGAGACACTGAATGTCCGAGGTGTGTAGATGAAGGGACTAGGGATTCTCGTGCTCATGCTCACTCTGGCTGTTTCAACCACCGTTCCGCAACCGACGACGCGCAAGGATAACGTTACGGAAACCATCAACGGCGTTTCCATCGCCGATCCGTACCGCTGGCTGGAGGATCAGGACAGTCCGGAGACGCGCGCGTGGATCGACGCGCAGAATAAATACAGTCACGCGATTTTCGAACAGCAACCACATCGCGACGAGATGCGCAAGCGATTCAGCGAACTGCTCAAGATCGACGCCATCGGGACGCCGGTGGAACTTGGCGGCCGATATTTCTTCACCAAGCGCTTGGCCACGCAGGATTTGCCGGTGCTCTACATGCGCAAAGGCATTACAGGCGCCGATCAAGTGCTGCTCGACCCGCACACACTGAGCAAGGATCACACCACGAGCGCCGGCTTTCTGGAAATCTCGCGCGACGGCACGATCGTCGTGTATTTCGTGCGCCAAGGCGGCGAGGATCAGGTGACGCCGCATTTCCTCGACGTCGATACGTTGCAGGAAGTCCCCGTGCAACTGCCGAAAGCAACCTACACGAGCTTCGAAATGATGCCCGACAAAAGCGGCGTCTACTACTCGACGCTCGACAAGAACGGCTCCGGCGTGTTTTACCATCCGCGCGGCGGCGCGGCCGGGGAGGATCGCGCGATTTTCTGCGGCGACATGGGAGCGCAAACGATTTGCAGCGTGCAATTGTCGGAAGATGGCCGCTACCTGGCGATTCAAGTGAGTCACGGCGCGAGTAACGATCGCACTGATATTTTCGTCAAGGATCTTTCAATCAAAGATCTCTCAAGGGAAGGCGCGCCCGCGCCGGTGGTCACCGGCATCGACGCGTCGTTTGATCCGCATTTCGCCGGACATCGCTTGTATCTCACCACAAATTGGAAGGCGCCGCGCAGCCGCGTGATTGCCGTCGACCTGGAGCACCCGGCGCAAAGCAATTGGAAAGAAGTGATCCCCGAGGCCGATGTGCCGCTCGACAGCGCGTCTGCCATCGGCGGCAAACTTTTCGCCACGTATCTCCACAACGCCGCTACGCAAATCAAGGTGTTTGACGGCGACGGGAAATATTTGCGCGACGTTTCGCTGCCGTCGATCGGAACCGCTTCGATCAGCGGGCGCTGGGAAAAATCCGAGGCGTGGCTGAGCTTCCAATCGTTCCACGTTCCGCCGACTTCCTATCGCTACGACACGGGGAAAGACGAGCGGTCGGTGTGGGCGGAATTGAAAGTCCCCGTGCGCAGCGACGACTTTGAGTTGAAGCAAGTTTGGTATGAGTCGAAGGACAAAACGAAAGTGCCAATGTTCCTTCTATATCGGAAGGGCATCAAGCTCGACGGCACGCATCCGGTCTACCTTACGGGCTACGGCGGATTTCGCGCCAACATGCTGCCGGCCTTCAGTTCCACGGCGATCTTCTGGGCGGAGCAAGGCGGAGTCTTCGCTTTGCCCTCGCTGCGCGGTGGCGCGGAGTTCGGCGAAGACTGGCACAAGGCCGGCATGCTCGACAAGAAGCAAAATGTCTTTGATGATTTCATCGGCGCGGCCGAGTATCTCGTGAAAGCGAAGTACACGTCGCCCGCCCATCTGACCATTTCCGGCGGCAGCAACGGCGGATTGCTGGTCGGCGCGATGATGACGCAACGTCCCGATCTGTTCCGCGCGGTGATGTGCTCATTCCCGCTGCTCGACATGGTGCGCTATCAGAAATTCCTGATCGCCAAGTTGTGGGTGCCGGAGTACGGATCGTCGGATGATCCAAAACAGTTTCCGTACATCTATGCGTACTCGCCGTATCACCACGTGAAGGCGGGTACGAAGTACCCGGCCGTGTTGCTCGTCACCGGCGACGCCGATACGCGCGTCGATCCGCTGCACGCGCGCAAGATGACCGCGATGGTGCAAGCCGCGAACGCCGGGACGCGGCCGATCGTGCTCGACTACGAAACGAAATCGGGACACTCCGGTGGTCAGCCGCTGAGCAAGATCATCGAGGACCAAGTCAACCGCATCGGGTTCTTGCTCGACCAATGCGCAAAATAAGCCGCGGTGAAATCGCGCTCGGGATCGCGTGCCCCATGGCCAATGAAGGTCCCGATGGCGCGCGATTCGTCGAGGAAGTCCTGCGGCATTGCGGCGGATTTCGCCGCGTGGAGTTTTTCGCGATCCTCGACAAGGCCACCGATGATAATTCGCTGGAGTTGCTGCGCGATCTCGCCACGCGCGAGCCGCGACTGCGCGTGATTTGGGCGCCGGAGAATCGCCATGTGGTCGACGCCTATTTTCGCGGTTATCGCGAGGCGCTGGCGGCGGGACACGATTGGGTCCTGGAGATCGACGCGGGCTTCAGCCATCAGCCCGCCGACCTCGCGGCATTTTTTGCGGCCATGGAGTGTGGCTACGACTGCGTTTTCGGCAGCCGCTTCATGAAAGGCTCGCGGGTTACCGAGAGTACGCTCAAACGCACCATCGTCAGCCGCGGCGGGACGTTCCTAACGAACCTACTGACGGGAACAAAACAAACCGACATGACCAGCGGATTCGAATTGTTCTCGCGCGCGGCACTGGAGATGGTGGTCGCCAAGGGCGTTCAATCGCAGGCTCATTTTTTTCAGACGGAAATCAAATTTCACTGCCGGAATCTGCGAATTGTGGAAGTGCCGATTCACTATCGTTCGCCGAGCCCGCGGCTCGGTTCGTCGGCGGTGAAGGACGCGTTCCGGCAACTGTGGCGGCTGAGGCAGGAGAGCCGCCGAGGGCTGAATCAAAAGGAGCGGGCGAAATGAAAGCATGCTTGGTACTAACCACGATTTTCGACCCGCTGGTTCTCGGCGCTTACCGCCGCAACTTCGAACGCTTCGGCCATCTCGATCAGGTGGAAGTGATCGTGATTCCCGACCGCAAGACGCCGGCCGCCGCGTTCGAGCGCTGCCGTGAGGCTTCTCAGCGCGGCCTGCGCACGGAGTGTCCCACACTCGAGGAGCAGGAGCGATTCCTTTCGCGACTGGGCGTCGATCCGAATTTTCTGCTCTATAACTCGGACCATCGGCGCAACGTTGGATACCTGATGGCGCTGGGACGCGATTGCAATTTCGTGATCTCGCTCGACGACGACAACTACGCGCTCGACAGTCCTTCTCCAGAGGACGATGTTTTCACCGAGCACGCGATTGTAGCCGCGCCCGCGGCCGAGCATGAAGTGATCGAATCGGACGGCGGTTATTTCAACATTTGCGATCTCATCGAGTTCGAGCAGGGCAAGACCGGCGTTTTCCCTCGAGGATTTCCGTTTTCGGCGCGCCACCGCGCTTCGCAGGTGACGCGAACGAAGCTCACCGCGGAGATTCCCGTGAATGCGGGACTCTGGGTGCTCGATCCCGACGTCGACGCGCTGACGTGGCTGGTCAGCGATCCGCACGGCAAGGCGTATCGCGGAAAGCCCGAGATTTTGGGAACGCGCACTTGGTCGCCGGTGAATACGCAGAACACCGCGCTGCGCCGCGAGGCCCTGGCGGCGTATTATTTCGTGCGGATGGGCCATCCCATCGGCGGGCAGTCCATCGATCGCTACGGAGATATTTTTTCGGGATATTTTTTGCAAGCGTGCGCCAAAAGTCTCGGCGGACTCGTGCGTTTCGGCACGCCGGTAGCGGAACATCGGCGCAACGCGCACAACTATCTGCGCGACGCCACGATGGAATGGGGCGCAATTCTCGTACTCGAGGAAATGTTGCCGTGGCTGACCGAGGTCAAGCTCAGCGGAAATTCGTGGATTGAAACCTATCGTTCGTTGAGCGATGGCCTCGACGAGCTGGCCGAAAAATTCACGCTCTTCAAACCGTCGATGACCGAAGACGCGCGCGGATTCCTGCGGCAAACCGCCGCCGACATGCGGATTTGGCGCCGCGCCTGCGAACGGCTTATTTAGCGTATTCAATCAGCCGAAGCTGACCGTAGCGCGTCACGCCGAGGTTCGAGTAGCGCGCATCGAGCCACGTGTGCAGCGCGCGGATCAGCGAGGGATCGGGGAACGACTCGAGCACCCACAATCGCGGCGCGCCCGCGACTTCGCGGTTGAGGCGCGGCACCAAAGTGTCGAGCGTCGCCGGTTCGACAACGGGGCCGGCCTCGGGTCGCGGCAAATAGACGAGTGATTCCATCGGCGTTTGCGGCGGCAGATATGCCGCGATGCTGATCGGCACGCATCCGTAATTACTCGCCACCACCACGAGATCGCCGTTTCGCCATTCCTTGGCGATGCGCTCGGCGGGACGTTTTGCATCGTAACGCTCCTCCACCGTGCCCGCGGGCAGCACGCGCAACGCGGCCTGACATTCGATCATCATCAGCAGGAGGAACACCGCGCCGGCCACGCGCGCAGGCAGGCGCCAGTGCGAGAGTCCCGCGGCCAGCAGGATGTACAGCGGAAACGCGCATCCCGCGAAGTAGCGCGTCGTCATCACGGTGCCGGAGTGTCGCGCCACGTCGAGCACGTAGATCATCGCCATCGGCGCAAAAAACCACAACAGCAGAAACAGCGCGCGATGGCGCGGCAACGCGCGCGCTGCGGTCACCAGGAGCGCGCCCACCACCGCGACCATCACCGCCTTGATGGCTAGAATCAAAGCCGGCGAATCGATGAACGCCCGCAAGCTTTCGTTGGGACTCAAGATCAGCAGATCCGTCAACGCCGACGCACCGTTCAGCAGCAGCAAGCCGTTCTCCCACGGTCCCTTGATCCACGGCTGCGCGAGCGATGACGGCGAAGCCGTGAAGTAATACGCAAGCGCCGCCAGCACCGCGGTCCAAACCGCGCCGATCGCCAGAGCCGCGCGGCGCAATCGCCGTTGTGTCAGCAGCGCGGCTCCCTGGAGCATGGAAAACAGCGGAAAATAGTAGTGCAGCATCATGCCGGCGATGCCGAGCCACATCAGCGCGCGCAGCAACTTTTGCTCAGGACCGCGCTCGAGAATTTCCAGCGTGAGCCACGACGTGATCATCACCAACAAAGCTGTCAGCGTGTAGGCGCGAATCAGAATTGCCAACTGCGACTGAAACGGAGCAAACGCGCACAACACGCACGCGATCCAGGCGGCGGTCTCGTTGACAATCCGCCGGGTGAAAAAAAACAGCACGGGCAGCGTGATCATTCCGAAGAGCAAGGAAAACGCGCGCCCCGACGCCAGCGAAAAACCGAAAACGTTCATCCATTCGCAAAGCATCAGGAAATACAACGGCGGGTGGCTTTCCTGCGCGAAGGAGTCGCGTGCCACGCGCCAAAGATTGTTCCCCGGCAGCGGTTGCAGATAGCGCAAGTAACTCGCCGCCGGCGCGGGACCCTCGGGGTCGTGGTACGTTTCGCCGGGCAACATGCCTTCGAAGCGGACGTCGAGCGAATGTCCCGACGCTGCCGCCACCGACCACACGTCGTCGCCCCACACGCTGGAGTCGAAGAGCTTGTAGGTGCGCGCGGCGAACGCGGTCGCGAGCAGCGCACACGCCAGGAGTGCTCGTGACGGCATGTTGGGATTATGGCACGGGGCTGGGCAGAGGCCCGGTTGCGACAATGGCACGCCACATGGAACGCGCCGCGAGGTGCGCCGGGAAGTAAGTGTTATACTCAGTCCATCAATTTGCAGGCTCGATTTTTGGGTGGGCCGGAAAGGGTTTTCCAGTGGCGGATCTGGCGATTGTTCGCGGTACTTTCATCGCCGTATTGACCGTTCTGTCCGCGTATCAGCGTCCCTTTGGACTCTCGCGTTGGGAGTCCGGATTGCTCGGCTTGTTGTTGTCTCTCGCCATCATCATTTTTGAAATTCGTTTGAAACAAGCCAGCTTGACACGCTTGATCGGCGCGGCGGTCGGATCGATTCTCGGCATTTTGGGCGCGTTCTTGATGAGCCTGGTAATCAACTGGGGGCCCTTCGAGCAATCCACGCGCAGCTTTCTGCAAATCCTGATCATGTTGCTGATGGCCTACATCGGTCTGGTGGTCGGCGCAAAAAAGGGCGACATGCTGAACCTCTCCGCGCTCGGTGGATTGTTCGGCGCGGAGCCGGCGAAAAAATCGCTGAAGCTGCTCGACACCAGCGTGATTATCGACGGCCGCATCGCCGACATTTGCGAAACCGGATTCGTCGACGGCATCCTGATCATCCCGCGCTTCGTGCTGCGCGAGCTGCAACTGGTCGCCGATTCCGCCGATTCGCAGAAACGCAATCGCGGACGCCGCGGCCTCGACGTGTTGCAGCGCATCCAAAAGATGACGCACTTGAATGTGCAAATCGGCGAAGAGGATTTTCCGCAAGTGCGCGACGTGGATTTGAAATTGATCGAGCTCGCCAAGCTCGTGGGCGCGAGTATCGTGACCAATGATTTCAACTTGAATAAAGTGGCGCAACTGCAAGGCGTCACCGTGCTGAACATCAACGATCTGGCGAATTCGCTGAAGCCGATCGTGCTGCCCGGCGAAATCATGAAGGTCTTTGTGCTGAAGGAAGGCAAGGAGTACAACCAAGGCGTCGGCTATCTCGACGACGGCACGATGGTGGTGGTGGACAACGCGCGCAAGATGATCAACCGCACCGTCGACGTGACGGTGACGAGCGTGCTGCAAACCACCGCGGGCAAAATGATCTTCGGCAAATACGACGAACGCGCGCCACGCAGCGCCGCTCCGGCCACGGGTCCGCGACCGCTGGAAGGGACGCTGCCCGCGGCGCCGCCGGCGTTGGAAACGGATAGCGCAGGCCCGCGTCAGGCGCGCGAAACGGCGCCCGCGCCCCGCCGGGAAGCCCCGATCGTCAATGGATAATTCTTTGGAGCGCCGCGCCGCATGAAAGCGATTGTTCTCATTCCCGCCGCAGGACTCGGCACGCGCATGGGATCCACCACCGGGAAGCCCGGTCCGCGCAAGCCGTTTCTCCTACTCGACGGCCTGCCGATTTTGATTCACACGCTGCGCAAGTTTCTTTCGCTCGAGGAAATCCAAAGCGCGTATGTCGCGCTGCGTCCCGAGGATGTCGCGGCGTTTCAGCCGTATCTGGAAGCAGAAAAGTTTTCCAAGCGCGTAGAAATCGTGGAAGGCGGATTGAATCGCCAGGAATCAGTGGAGAATTGCTTGCGCCGCGCGCCGGCGGATACCGACCTCGTCGCCGTGCACGACGCCGTGCGGCCTTTCGTGGAGGCGGAGGCGATTCGCCGCGTGCTGGAAGTGGCGTCGCGCACGGGCGCCGCGATCCTAGGCATTCCCGCCATCGACACGATCAAGCAGGTGGAACGCGTGGCCGGCGACTGCGCGGTGATCCGCGCGACGCTGAAGCGCGAGATGCTGGTGCAGGCGCAAACGCCGCAGGTTTTCCGCTTTGAGATTTTGCGCCGCGCGTACGAGCACGCCGTCCGCGAGGGATTCGTGGGCACCGACGAGGCGAGTCTCGTGGAACACATGGGCGGCGAGGTTTATGTGGTGATGGGCTCGGACCGCAACATCAAAATCACCAAGCCCGGCGATTTGGAATTGGCGCTTTCTATCCGCGAGCAGGAAAAGGCTCGCGCGAATTCATAAGCCATGTCGCGAATCGGAATCGGATACGACAGTCATCGCCTCGTTATGGGCCGTCCTCTGATCATTGGACTGGTGCATGTAGCATTCGACTACGGACCCGAAGGTCATTCGGACGGCGACGTGGTGGCGCACGCGCTCACCGACGCGCTGCTCGGCGCGGCGGCGCTCGGCGACATCGGCCGTCACTTTCCCAACAACGATCCACGCTGGAAAGACGCCGACAGTCGCTTGTTTCTCACGCACGCGGTCGAGTTGCTGAAGCACGCGGGATTCCGTCCCGTGAACGTGGACGCGGTGGTGGTGTTGGAGCGTCCCAAACTTGCGCCGCACATTTTGACGATGCGTCAAGCATTAGCCGACGCGCTGGGATTGCCGCTCGACGCGGTCAGCGTGAAGGCGAAAACCGCGGAAGGCTTGGGCGCGGTCGGCGAGGGTCGCGCGATCGAAGCGCACGCCGTCGCGATGATCGAAACGATTTAGGCTTGGCTACCAACCGGCCATCGCGAAACGCGTGCCGATCGGTTTTTCGGGAATCCTCGCCGGATCGAGAATTGTGAAACGCTCCGACTTCCGCCGTTCAATTCCATTTTCGAGGTCCAGCTTCTCCACGAAGGTCTTCGAGTAGTAGTCGCGCAACAAGCTCACGTCGCGAGCGTCGAGTTCCCGGTCCACGGGCGCCTTCGCGTTATGCGCGACTGTTTCGGCTTTGGCGATGCGGTCGCGCAATTCCTTGAGCCGTGCATCGAGGAAGTCGAGGTCGTGTTTCACAAAGCCCTCGCGGACTTTCAGATTCTCCTCGATGAACAGCGATGCCAACTGATTCGTTACCTGTGCCACAAGCGGCGCCTGGGATCCGCGGTAGCGGATTCGGAACCCGTGCATGGAGTCGTCCTTGCCGATTTTGTTGGGTAGCACTTCCACTTGAATGTCGCGGCGCATCTGCTCAATAATCTCCTGCTGCGTCTTTTTTCCCCGCAAGGGTTTGTAGAGATCGTAGGTATCGATGATCCTTTGGAGGCGCCTCGCACTCATCAATTGCTCGTTGATCATGCCAATCCGGGCTTCAACGTCAGGCAACACGACCTTGTATTCATCAATCCTGCCAGAATCGATTAGGATCACCGTGGACGCTTCGTATTCGGGCACGGTGAATTTGCCCCAGAGTCCGACCAGCGTCACAATTCCGACGGCGGCTACCACAATCGCCGTTTTGTCTCTGCGTGAAAGATGCATAAAATCTCCCGTTTCCAATCTCATTTTTAAGCCGCCCTGGAATACGTCCCACAGATCGCCCCATCCGGCATGCGCGTCATCGAGCAAATATCGAAACTCCACGCCGTAGCGCGCGCGCCACTTCTCCGGATACAACCGCATCACGAACGCGAGAAGCCGCTTCATGCCGGACGCAGCCTCCGCAATCCCGTTTTCACGACCAACTCAAGACTCGTCAAACGCTCTTCAAGCAATCGCCGGCCCGCGGGTGTGATGCGATACGGCTGGCGCCGCTCGTCGCCGCTGGCGATGGGGCGAATGTGCCCGCGCTCTTCCAGCCGTGTGATTGCGCCGTAGAGCGTACCGGGTCCCAGGCGGACGCCCGCGAAGCGGTGAATATCTTCCATGATGGCGTAGCCATGCTTCTCGCCGCCGGCGAGGCTGGACAAAACGAGTAGGTTGGGATCGGTCATATTACGTGTCGCGTAGTACGCGTCGGGAAATATCGTGGCACGTAATACTTTATGGTGTCAAGTGCTATTCGCCGGGCTTCGACTTGAGCGGCAACGTCAGCCAAGTGCCTGCGATCGATTGCTGCTGCACACCGGGCTTCGAGTAGTCGCAAACGCCGCCAGGGAAGATGGTGCGCAACTCTTTCAGTTCGTCGCCCGTGAATGGGATTTTGTAGTCCGCCGGATCGACCGGCTTCAACTGGCATTTCATTACGTCGTCGGTGAGCGGCGCGCCGGCCACCAGCCGCGGTGTGCGATGCGCGGGGAACAACTCGCTGCATTTGCCCGTGCCGTCAATGGACGCCGGTTCGTCGTACCGTGTGCCGTCGCCCGACCAGCAGCCATCGACCGCGGCCGCCGGTTTTGCGTGCGCGATCTTGTCGAGCGTGGGCGCTGTGGATTTATCGGCAACGATGGCGTCGAGCCACTTGCTCATCGTGTCGATCGCCAGTCCCGAGACCTTCGCGCTGAGGGTGCGATTTCCACCCGGTGATGCAGGATTGGGGAAGATCCAAAGCACTTCGTTGTCGTATCGGCCATTCGCGCGTTGCAGCCGCGCGCGGACCACGAAGTCGCGCACGCGATCGTGAATGTCGCCGAGCGGATCGTTGTATGTGCGATAGTGCAGGATCGGCACCATCGCGAGACCGCCGGCGCCGGTGTCGATGCGGCCGGCGGCGTAGGAAAGCCGCACGGCTTCCAGATCGGCTACCGTGCGCTGGGCGCGCGGCAATCCGTCGCGATCGAATCCACCGACGTTGCGATTCAGGTCGAGAAATTCGCGTTTACTGATAGCGGCCGAGTTCAGCGCGGCCAAGCCGTACTGCACGCCGACGTTATCGAGCGATTGCCGCGCGAAGCCCGTTTGCGGATCGCGTCCAAACGTCGCGGCGTTCATCTCCCATACCGTGCAACGCGCGCCCTTGGGGTTTTTCACGGGATCGTAGACTTGATCCGCGGGGATTCCGCAGCCTTTCGCATTGGCCGCGACGATGACCTCGACGAAACTGCGATCCCAAGCCGCGCACGTGCCCTTCGTATAGCCCTCGACGGCCATGATTTTTTCCTGCGTCCACGTTTGCGGGTCCTTGGCGAAGAATTTCATCAGTAAGCGGCAATCGGTTACGTCGGGGCGCGTGCTGATGGAATCGGGGTACGTCAAACTGGGCAGCAGGCCGTCGAGGAGACCTGGATAATTCTGCGCGATCAGCAATTGCTGGATTGATCCGCCCGATCCGCCGAGTCCCACGGTCCACACGGGCACGCCGTAGCGCTTGATGAAATGTTCCTTGATCATGCTGACGGCTTCGGCCGACAGATTGTCGTTGCAATGCTGCTGCATCACGTTTTGGGTGGACGTAATGTGAGCGAGTCCGCGCGAGAGCACAGCGTCGGTGAGCACGGCCGTGGGCTGATTGCGGCCTTGCGTGTAATTCGTGCCGCAGCCGCCGCCGAAACTATAAAGAATGCGGTGATTCCATCCCTCCGTGAGCATCGCGATGCGATAGATCGCGCGATTGATCGTGCCTGACTCGACGCGCACGATGTACGGGACAGTTTTGCCTTCGCTGGTTGTGGTCTGAGCGAGATCGTCGGGCTTGGACGCGGGGTCGGCCAGCGGTTTGAATGTGCCGGCGTCGCCGGTTGTACGATAAAAATATTCGACTTTTTCCTTGGCCGAGCAATCGGCGTCGAGCGGCGCGCCGAGTCCCGATTCTTCCGTTTGGCAGACGAACGGTTTTAAGTGGTCGCCGGAGATAATCGGTCCCGTGAGGGGATGATTCACAACGTCCATGAGGGTCATTTGTGAGCCGCCCCGCAATTTGAGCATATTGGCGCCGTTGTTCAGACCAGAGACAAGCCCAATGAAGGAACCTCGCGCGGCGTCGGCGTGAAACGCCGCCGTTACGTCGGTACTGTTTAGGTACACGTGGAAACTCGTGCTTGGCGGGATCTTCACTTCCACCAGCACATTTCCGCCGCTCACCATTTCGGGACGGCTAGAGAGCGTTGTCATCTCCCAATACGATTGCGCTGTCAATTGTAGAGCGACAGTGAACAAACATGCGATCCCAAGCGCGCGGTAGTTCATGGCGTCAAGCTACCACAACTCACGGGAAAGGAAAATGGTTGCTAGCGGACGGCTTGTTCGAGAGCCTCGCGGATGAATCGTTGATAAGGAATTCCGCGGGCCTTTGCGCCTTCCTTAACGGCTTCCAGCAGCGGCTCCGGAAGACGCATGTTGACGCGGGCGTCCTTCCTGGCGAACTCAAAGCGGACACGCGTGCCGGCTAGGCTGTACTTGGTCAGGTCCGCGGTGGCGACGAATCGTTCCGCTTGCTTGTCACTCCGGAATGCCGGGATTCTCTTCTTCATAATGACGAATTTCCTTCTTGTGCATGTAGCCTGCGCTCTATGGCGAAGTCCCAATCAAATCCGGTGATTTGTGCATCCACACGGAAAGTATGACATTTGTATGTACAAATCTCAATACCCGATCATTGCCTCTCCTGCAAGGACTTGGCCGAGTGCCCCGCCACGCCGATTGGGGTATCCTTTCAACATGCATACCAAGCAGCATGAAACCGTTTTCAAGGCGCTCGACACATTTTCCATCGAGCTGCCTTCTTGGGGATTCGCCAACACCGGCACGCGTTTCGGAAAATTCACGCAGGCCGCCGCGGCCACTTCCACCGAGGAGAAATTCTCGGACGCCGGACACATTCACTCGATCACCGGCGTTTGTCCGACAGTGGCGTTGCACGTGCTGTGGGATTTTCCGCAGGGAACCGGCAGCATCGGCGACGTGCAGACAATCGCCGCGAAGTATGGCGTACGTCCCGGCGCGATCAATCCCAACGTGTTTCAGGATCAGTGCTACAAGTACGGATCGCTCGGGAATCCCGATCCGCAAATTCGCAAAACGGCGCTGCGCCATTTGCTCGACAGCGTGGAAATTCAAACGAAACTCGGCAGCCGCGACCTGTCGCTGTGGTTCGCCGACGGATCGAATTATCCCGGTACGCAAAACATGCATCAGCGCCGCCAGTGGTTCGAGGAAGGCTTGAAGGAAACGCATCGCCATTTGGCCGAGGGTCAACGCATGCTCGTGGAGTACAAACCGTTCGAGCCGGCGTTCTATCACACCGATATCGCCGATTGGGGAATGGCGCTGCTTCTGGCGCAAGCGGCGGGCCCGAAGGCGCGCGTGCTTGTCGACACCGGTCATCATTATCAGGCGCAGAACATCGAACAGATTGTCGTGTGGCTGCTGGGATCGAAGATGCTCGGCGGATTCCACTTCAACGATCGCCGCTATGCCGACGACGATTTGACGATGGGCTCGATCGATCCGTATCAGGTGTTCCGCATCTTCCACGAAATATTCTTCTTCGAGTGGAATTCCGGCGAGCGCGCCGACATCGCCTACATGGTGGATCAGTCGCACAACGTGAAGGGCAAGATCGAGGCGATGATCCAGACGGTGCAAACGGCCGAGGAACTGTTCGCGAAAGCCGCGCTCGTGGATCACAAGAAACTGGCGTACGCGCAGGGAAAATGCGCGCTGGTTGACGCCGAGAATTGTCTTAAGGACGCGTTCTCCACCGACGTTCGTCCGGCGATCCGCGAATGGAACAAGTCGAAGGGCTTGCCCGAAGATCCGTTGACCGCGCATCGCGAGAGCGGATATATCGAGCGGATCACCGCGGAGCGCGCCGAGAAGAACGCGGCAGCGGTATCGTCCTATGCGTAGCCGCAAAGGGTGAAAATTTACCACGGAGCACACAGAGAACACGGAGCACACAGAGAAAAACCATAGCAAAGGTGTTGTCTTTCTCTGTGTGCTCTGTGTCCTCTGTGTGCTCTGTGGTAGAGTTTCCCGTAGTTAGTGGCAACGTTTTCCATGCGCAATCTCATAGCCTTTGATCTCGGCGCCGCCAGCGGCCGCGCCATTGCCGGCCGCCTTGACGGTGGCCGTCTGGCGATTCACGAGCTCGCGCGATTTCCCAACGATCCCGTCACGGTAAATTCCTCGATGCACTGGGACGTGCTAGCGCTGTGGTCGGCGATGCGCGCGGCGCTCGCGTCGCACGGGTGCGAACGCATCGATTCGATCGGAGTCGACACCTGGGGCGTCGATTACGCGCTTCTCGGCGAAGGCCATGTGCTGCTCGGGAACCCGTATCATTACCGCGATCGCCGGACCGACGGAGTGATGGATCGCGTGATTGAGCGTGTGGGACGCGAGAAAATCTACGCGATTACCGGCATTCAGTTCATGCCGATCAACACGCTGTATCAGTTGGCCGCCGCGCAGGAGCAAACGCCGAAATTGCTGGCGTCCGCGCAATCGCTCGTGACCATGCCGGACTTGCTGAACTTTTGGCTGACGGGCCGTGTCGCTTGTGAATACACAAACGCCACAACGACGCAATTCCTTGACGGCCACACTCGGAAGTGGTCAACGGAATTGCTGGGCGCAGTCGGCGTGCCGGCGCATTTCCTCGCGCCGGTGATCGATCCCGGCACCGAGTTGGGCGGGCTGGCGGAAGAGTTGTCGCGACTGCCTGGGCTCCGCGCGACCAAAGTGATCGCGCCGGCGTGTCACGACACGGGATCGGCCGTTGCCGCGGTGCGCGCGGGAGGGAAACGCGCGTTCATCAGCTCGGGTACGTGGTCGCTGCTGGGTACCGAAGTTCCGCACGCGATTTCCGGCGAGCGGGCCCAGGCCTTGAACTTCACGAATGAAGGCGGCGTCTGCGGCACGGTGCGATTACTGAAGAACATCACGGGAATGTGGTTGCTCGAAGGGTGCCGAAAGCAATGGGCGTCACACTCCTGGGAAGAATTGCTGGAAATGTCCAAAAACGACCGTTCGTTGTTCCAACATCTTGTCGATCCCGACGACGCATCGTTCATGCGCCCCGACGACATGAGCGCCGCCATCGCCGATTTCTGCAAGCGCACGAGCCAAGCCGCGCCTGCCACACCGGGCGCGTTCGTCAACTCGATTCTCGCGAGTCTCGCGTTGAAGTATCGCCTTGTGTTGGAGCAATCGGAATCGCTCACCGGCACGCGTATCGCGGAGATTCGCGTGATCGGCGGCGGGTCGCAGAACGACTTGCTGAATCAATTCACTGCCGATTCAACGGGCCGCACCGTTCTCGCGGGGCCGGTGGAGGCGACGGCCCTGGGCAATCTCGCGATGCAGATGGTGGGTGCGGGCATGGTCGCGTCGCTCGACGAATCGCGCGATATCATCGAGCGGTCTTTTCCGCCACGTGCGTTCCAGCCGCGCGACGTCGGGCGGTGGGACGCGGCGTATACAAATTTCAAACGATTGGTGCCATAACAAATGCAACGAATCTGTTTTTTGCTGCAAGTGAAACCGGATCGGCTGGAGGAATACAAAGAACGCCACAAATCGGTTTGGCCGGAGATGCGCGCCGCGCTATCGGCGACCGGCTGGCACAACTACTCGCTCTTCCTGCGCGACGACGGATTGCTGATCGGCTACGTGGAGACGCCGGACTTCGAGAAGGCGCTCGCCGGAATGGCGGCGACAGAAGTCAACGCGCGCTGGCAAGCGGAGATGAAAGATTTCTTTATGGGCGTGCCCGGCCGTAACGCCGACGAGCAGATGTCGCCGGTTCCACAGGTCTTCTACTTACCTTAACCTTCCTATGAAACACGTCAATTATCTCTGGAACGATCAAGAAACAGAAAAGCTGTCTCCGGCCGAGCGATTGATCTATCGCTCGAACAAATTGGGATCCGATCTGCGCGTCGTGAACACGGGCGGCGGCAACACGTCGTCGAAGATCAAGGAACGCGATCCGCTGACCGGCGAGCAAGTGGAAGTGCTGTGGGTGAAGGGCTCGGGTGGCGATTTGCGCACCAGCAGCTTGGCGAATTTCTCGTCGCTGTATCAAGAGAAACTCGTGGCGTTGCAGAAAACGTACGCGGCCTCGCCGGAACGCGGACCGAAGAGCGAAGCGGAAGACCGCATGGTCGGTTTCTATCCGCACTGCACGTTCAATCTGAATCCGCGGGCGGCGTCCATCGACACACCGCTGCATTCCTTCGTTCCGCGCCAGCATGTGGACCATTTGCATCCGAACTCCGTGATCTCGGTGGCGGCGTCGGGGCGGTCGAAGGAATTGACGCAAGAGGTTTTCGGCGGGGAAGTCGGCTGGACGCCGTGGTTGCGTCCCGGCTTCGAGCTGGGGTTGGAATTGCAGCGGATTTGCCGCGCAAATCCCGCGCTGAAGGGCGTGGTGCTCGGGCAGCATGGCTTGATCAATTGGGCGGACGACGATAAAGCTTGCTACGAGTTGTCGCTGGGATTGATCGAGCGCGCCGCCGAGTTCATCGAGAAGAAAGACAGAGGTGCGGCGACATTCGGCGGTGCGAAATATCAGTCGCTTGACGATTCCGCGCGCGGCGAATTGCTGTTCGAGATTTTGCCGTGGTTACGAGGACAAATTTCCAGCAAAGCGCGCTTCATCGGCACCGTCGACTGGCGTCTCGAGACGCTACGTTTTGTGAATAGCCGCGATGCGGCGCGCCTTGCCGAGCTTGGCACCTCGTGTCCCGATCATTTCCTGCGCACGAAAATCAAGCCGCTGTACGTCGACTGGAATCCGCAGGCGGAAGACGTTGCCGCGTTGAAAGCGAAACTGACCGCCGGCCTGGAGCAATATCGCAAGGACTACGCGGCGTACTACAACGCGTGCCGTCGCCCGGATTCTCCGGCGATGCGCGACCCGAATCCCACCGTCATTCTAGTTCCCGGCGTTGGATCGATTGCTTGGGGCAAAAACAAGAGCGAATCGCGCGTGACCTCCGAGTTCTACAACTGCGCGGTGGAAGTGATGCGCGGCGCCGAGGCGATCGACGAGTATGTCGCGCTGCCGCAGCAGGAAGCGTTCGACATTGAGTACTGGCTGCTCGAGGAAGCCAAGCTGCGCCGCATGCCGCCGGAGCGCGAGATGGAACGCAGCGTCGTCGTGGTGATCGGCGCGGGCAGCGGAATCGGCCGCGCGGTGGCGCATCGTGTGGCGAAAGAAGGCGCGCACGTAGTCTGCGCGGATATGGACGCAGCCGCGGCGCAAGCAACGGCCGACGAACTCACCAAGATTTACGGGAAGGGAATTGGTCTCGGCGGTTCGGGGATTTCCGAATGTGGTCCCGCCATTGGACTGGCTGTCAACATCACGAAACGCGAGAGCATCCGCGAAATGCTGAAACAAACCGTGCTGGCGTACGGCGGCGTCGACAGCATCATCGTGACCGCCGGCGTTTTCGTCGCGCCGAGTCGCGAAGGAAAAGTCACCGACGAGCAGTGGCGCTTCACGTTTGATGTAAACGTGATGGGCGGATATTTGGTGGCAGACGAAACGCGTCCCGTGTGGCTGCGCCAAGGACTGCGCGGGTCTCTTGTGCTCACGACTAGCGTGAACGCCGTGGTCGCAAAGCCGGGATCGATTGCATACGACACCTCGAAGGCCGCGGCCAATCACTTGGTGCGCGAACTAGCAGTGGAGTTGGCGCCGCTGGTGCGTGTGAATGGACTCGCGCCCGCGACCGTGGTCGCGGGATCGAGCATGTTCCCGCGCGATCGCGTGATTGCGTCGCTGGTGAAATACAAAATCGCGTTTGCCGAAGCGGAGGACACTGAGTCGTTGCGCGCGAAACTGGCGGGATTCTACGCCGAGCGCACGCTCACGAAGTCGCCGATTACGCCAGAGGATCAAGCGGAAGCGGCGGTTTTCTTGATCTCGCAGAAATCGTCGAAGACCACGGGACAAGTGATCTCGGTCGATGGCGGATTGCACGAAGCGTTCCTGCGTTAGTGCGCCGGCGTTAGCTCTCCTGCCACTTCAGAATCTCGCCCTTTCCCGCGAGGACGCTGCCGGGCATCACGCGAAGAAGCCAGGGATCGAGACGGACTGCCGCGAACGACTCCGATTCCGCGCTCGTCCAGCCGGGGATGATCCGCGGATCGTAGCCCAGCGGTCCCGGCGTGTTGGAAAACAACTCCCACAGCATTGTCCGCGTTGGTTGATCGAATACCAACTCGGCGCGGCATTCCGCGACGCAGGTGTCCTGCGTCGGCGACCAGTAGTTGATCGACATGTACGGATGTGCCGCGAGATGCGCGCGTTTCAGGGCCGTGGGCCGCGTGGCGACCCAACCGGTAAGGCGCGCGCCATCCCATTGCCAAATGGGATGGAAGATCCGCGCGCGCGGTTTTCCCTGCGGGTCGACGGTGGCCGCGCTGGCCCAAACGATTCGATGGGCCATCTCCACGAACGCCGGAGCCGTTTTCTCAAGTGTCATTCTCATCCTCCATTGTGGCGTCGATCACAGGATTCTATAGTGAAAATCACAGGGAGCGCGCGGTCCCTTGATATAATCACGTTTACTGCACTAAATCCTCCGGCTTCTTCGGAGACATTTTCCAGGAGACCTTACATGTCCATCAAAGTTGGGATCAACGGCTTCGGCCGCATCGGACGAAATATCGCGCGCACAGCGCTCGGCCACAGCGATTTGGAATTTGTGGCGGTGAACGATCTCACCGATCCGCACACGCTCGCGCATCTCTTTAAGTACGATTCGATTCTCGGCAATCTTAAAGAAGAAGTCACGCACGGCGCGGATTTCATCGCTGTCGGCGGCAAAAAGATCAAAGTGTTCAGCGAGAAGGATCCGGCGAAGCTCGATTGGTCGTCGGTGGGCGCCCAGGTTGTCGTGGAATCCACGGGATTTTTTACCGACGCGCATAAGGCCAAGGCCCATTTGCAGGGCACGGTGAAGAAAGTGATCATCTCGGCGCCGGCGTCGAACGAAGACATCACGCTGGTGCTGGGCGTGAATCAAGACAAATACGATGCCGCGAAGCACCACATCATTTCGAACGCCTCGTGCACCACGAATTGTCTCGCGCCGCCCGCGAAAGTGGTGAACGATCTTTTCAAAATCATCAACGGATCGATGACCACGATCCACTCCTACACCAACGATCAGAAAATTCTCGATTTTCCGCACAAGGACCTGCGCCGCGCGCGCGCCGCGGCCATCAACATGATCCCCACGTCGACCGGCGCCGCGAAGGCGATCGGCTTGGTGGTTCCGGAGTTGAAAGGCAAGCTTGACGGTTTTGCGATGCGCGTGCCGACGCCGAACGTATCTGTCGTCGATCTCGTGGCGTTCGTCGAGAAAGCCACAACGGTCGCGGAAGTAAACGGGGCGCTGAAAGCGGCGGCGGATGGTCCGATGAAGGGCATTCTCGGATACACCGAAGAACACTTGGTGTCCTCGGACTTCAAGGGCGACGAGCGCTCTTCGATCGTCGACGCCGATATGACGCGCGTGATCGGCGGAACGTGCGTGAAAGTGATCGCGTGGTACGACAACGAATGGGGATACTCGTGCCGTGTACGCGACCTGATCAAGTTCATCGCGTCCAAGGGCCTGTAGTCATGTCCAAACTTTCGATTCGCGATTTGGAACTCCAAGGGAAGCGTGTCTTCATTCGCGTGGATTTCAACGTTCCGCTCGGCGAGAGCGGGGAAGTGCAAGACGACACGCGAATCCGCGAAACGCTGGCGACCCTGCGCTATGCGATGGATCACGGCGCAAAACTGGTGCTGGCATCGCACCTAGGGCGTCCCAAGGGTAAGGTGAATCCGAAGTACACGCTGAAGCCTGTCGCCGCGCACCTGGAGAAATTGCTGGGCCGCGCGGTGGCGTTCTCGCCTGATTGTACGCAATCGGTTCCCGGCGATGTGGTGCTGCTTGAAAACGTGCGCTTCTACGCCGAGGAAGAAGCGAACGATCCGGCATTCGCAAAAAAACTCGCGGCGCTGTGCGACGTGTACGTGAACGACGCGTTCGGTAGCGCGCATCGCGCCCACGCGTCGACCGAGGGAATCGCGCACTGCGTGTCGCGGGCGGCGGCCGGCTTGCTGATGGAGAAAGAGCTGAACTATTTGGGCGCGGCGATCGCGCATCCCGAGCGTCCTTACGTGGTGATCCTGGGCGGCGCGAAAGTCTCCGACAAAATCGAAATCATCCGCAACCTTTTGCCGCTCTGCGACACGATGCTAATCGGCGGCGCGATGGTTTACACGTTTCTGAAGGCGAAGGGCGTGGAAACAGGGAAATCGCTGGTGGAAAACGACAAGCTCGATCTGGCGCGCGAACTGATGGCGTCGCCGAAACTGAAATTCCCCGTGGATCACGTGATCGCGCCGCGCATCGAGCAAGGGGCCGAGACGATCGTGCAGCCGATTGACGCGCCGGTGCCTGCTGAGTGGATGGGCCTGGACATCGGTGAGGCGTCGGTGAAGCAATTCGCCGCGGAGGTCGCGCGGGCGAAGACGATTTTGTGGAACGGGCCGATGGGCGTGTTCGAAGTTGAGCAATTCTCCCACGGCACGATCGGCGTTGCGAAAGCCGTCGCGGCCGCGGGCGCGACAAGTATCGTCGGCGGCGGCGATTCGGTTGCGGCGATCCACAAGGCGGGCGTGGCGGACAAGATTACGCACGTGTCCACGGGCGGCGGCGCGTCCATGGAGTTTTTGTCGGGCAAGAAACTGCCGGGCGTCGAAGCGTTGACGGACAAATAAGTCACGCTCTGCTAGACTAATTTGTATGGCCACAACTTTGCCGGAAGTTCTTGACACCCTCCGCCGGCACGAAGCCGACTTGCGGCGGCGTGGTGTGCGCCATGCAGCAGTTTTCGGTTCGGTAGCCCGCGGCGAGCAGATTATCGGCAGCGACGTGGACGTTCTGGTGGATTTGGACCCCGCGGCGCCCATCGGCGTTTTCGAATACGCGCGCCTTACGCTCGATTTGGAAGAACTGATCGGCGCGCCTGTAGACCTCGCGGATCGAGAAGCGCTGAAGCCGCTGTTGCGCGATAGCATTTTGAACAGCGCCGTCAATGCCTTCTAAAGACCCGGCGTCGCGCCTCCAGGACATCGTCGATCATATTGGCATCGTCCGTTCGTTTGTCCTCGGCATCGATTCCGAAGGTTTGCCAAGGATCCGCTCCGGTTATACGCGGCGATCCGTGCGCTTGAAGTGATTTCGGAGGCGTCGCGTCGCCTGCCGGAAGAAATGAAGCTGCGCCATTCCGGGATCGACTGGGCGGCCATCGCGGCTGCCGGCAATATCTACCGGCACGAATACGACGTCGTTAGCCCGCGGCGCATATGGCAGACGATACAGCACGGTCTTGACGATCTTGAGCGCGTCTGCCGGGAAGAGTTGGGGAGGCGCTAACGGCGCTTCGATGGAGTTTCTGTCGGGAAGAAACTGCCGGGCGTCGAAGCGGTGACGGACAAATAATCGGTTAGGATACATCTATGAGCCGTCTACAAGAGATCGAACGCCAAATTGATCAATTGCCAGCGGACGAGTTTGCCGAACTGATGAAACATATGCTCGCCCTGGATCAGGAGCGGTGGGACCGTCAGATGGATGAGGACGCTGCAGCGGGACGCCTGGACCGTCTAGTTGACGAAGCTAGGGCGGCGCGCGAAGCTGGTCTGTTGAAGGACTGGCCTCCGTCAGAATGAGGTCTCGCGGAACGCCGAGATTTTGGAGGCAGTTTTCCGAATTGCCGGCTGATGTGCAACAGCTTGCGAAGAAGAACTACAGTCTTTGGCGCAGCAACTTTTCTCATCCCTCCCTTCAGTTCCGCCGGCTCAAAGGCAAATACAATCTCTTCACAGTTCGCGAATTGGGGACCACTATCGCGCCGTCGCCGAAGAATACGGTGACGGCGACTTTACATGGATTTGGATTGGCTCGCACTCCGAGTACGATCGTTATGTATCGGACTAAGTGGGTGAGCCGGCCTTAGCATGGAGCGCTTGCAGCGACGCGACGTTGATCGTCCCACGTTGCAGCGCTTCGATACCCGCGATGGCCGCGCGTGCGCCGGACAGCGTCGTAATCACCGGCACGCGATATTGCACGGCGGCGCGGCGGATCGTTTTTTCGTCGGCGTAGGAATGTGCGCCGATCGGCGTGTTCACCACCAGCGCGATCTTCTTCGCTTTGATCAAATCGACTGCGTTGGGGCGGCCTTCCTTGATTTTGAAAACGGTTTTCGCGGCCACGCCCGCCGCGGCGAGCGCTTGCGCCGTGCCGCGCGTCGCGACAAGCTGGAATCCGGCCGCCGAAAAGCGCCGCGCCAAATCGACCGCTTGCTTTTTATCCTGATCGCTCACACTGATGAAGACTTGACCCTTCAGCGGTAGTTTTTGTCCCGCGCTCAATTGCGCTTTGGCGAACGCTTCGCCGAAGTCGGCGCCCACGCCCATCACTTCGCCCGTCGAGCGCATCTCGGGACCGAGGATCACATCGACGCCCGGGAATTTCGCGAACGGAAACACCGGCGATTTCACGAAGCACGGCTTGCACGGCAGTTGGCCGGTGGAATACCCGAAGTCGCGGAGCTTGCGGCCCAGCATCAGGCGCGCGGCGAGTTTTGCCAGCGGCACGCCGACCGCCTTGCTCACATACGGTACCGTGCGCGACGCGCGCGGATTCACTTCCAGCACGTAAACGTTGCCGTTCTGGATCGCGTACTGCACGTTCATCAACCCGACCACGCCCAGCCGCCGCGCCAACTCGATGGTATAGCGGCGCATCGTTTCCTGCTGATCTTCCGGGATCGTCGCGGGGATCACGCAGGAACTGTCGCCGGAGTGCGTGCCCGCTTCTTCGATGTGCTCCATGATCGCGGCAATCAATACGTCTTCTCCATCTGCCAGGCAATCGACGTCGACTTCCGTAGCGTTGTCGAGGAAGCGATCGATCAGCACGGGCAACGTTTGCCGGAATTCGAGTGCGCGGCGCATGTATTGCTCGACGGTCGCCTCGTCATACGCGATCGTCATGGCTCGCCCACCGAGAACGTACGACGGACGAATCAGCACGGGGAAGCCGATGCGCTCGGCGACCGCGCGCGCTTCTTCCACGGTCATCGCGGTGCCGTTTTCCGGTGAGGGAATTTGCAAATCGGCGAGCAGCGCGCCGAAACGTTTGCGATCTTCCGCCAGGTCGATGGAATCGGGCGACGTTCCGACAATCGGCACGCCCGCCGCTTCCAGCGATCGCGCCAAGCTCAGGGGCGTTTGTCCGCCGAACTGCACGATCACGCCATAGGGCCGCTCGTGATCGACAATGCTCATCACGTCTTCATACGTCAGCGGCTCGAAGTATAAGCGGTCGGACGTATCGTAGTCGGTTGAGACAGTCTCCGGATTGCAATTCACCATGATCGTCTCGTAACCGTCTTCGCGCAGCGCGAACGACGCGTGGCAGCAACAATAGTCGAACTCGATTCCTTGACCGATTCGGTTCGGACCGCTTCCCAGGATCATCACTTTTTTGCGATCCGTCGGTTCGGCTTCGTCTTCCGTTTCGTAGCAGGAGTAAAGATACGGCGTGTGACTCTCGAATTCCGCCGAGCACGTATCGACGCGTTTGAAGACCGGGCGCACGCGCCGCTGCAACCTGACGTTGCGCACTTCTTCGCGCGTGGAGTTCCACATCCACGCGAGATGCGCGTCGCTCAGACCATGACGCTTGAACTGCCGCAGTTGCTCGTATGTCACCGTGGCGGGCGTCACCGTGGCCGCGTCTTTTTCCACCGCCAAAATCTCTTCCATTTGGCGAACGAACCACGGATCGACGCCGGTCATTTCGGAGACTTGCGCGCCGCTGTATCCGTGCGCCAGCGCGTACTCCATGTACGACAAGCGATCCGGATGTGGCGTGACGAGGCGTTCGGTGATGCGCTCGTCGTCGAACTTTTCGGTGCCGCGCTTGCGTCCCGTTTCCAGCGAGCGGACACCCTTGCGCAACGCTTCCTTAAACGTGCGGCCGATGGCCATCACTTCACCAATTGATTTCATCTGCGGACCGAGCGTGTCGTCGGCGCCGGGGAATTTCTCGAATTGCCACTTGGGAATCTTTACCACCACGTAGTCCAGCGTGGGCTCGAAGCAACTGGGAGTTTTGTGCGTGATGTCGTTGGGGATTTCGTCGAGCGTGTATCCCACCGCGAGCTTGCTGGCGATTTTCGCGATGGGGAATCCCGTGGCTTTCGACGCCAGCGCCGAACTGCGCGACACGCGCGGATTCATTTCGATTACCACAAGGCGTCCATCGGCGGGATTCACCGCGAACTGCACGTTCGATCCGCCGGTTTCCACGCCGATCTCGCGAATGATTTTGATCGCGGCGTCGCGCATGTACTGATACTCGCGATCGGTAAGCGTTTGGGCCGGCGCCACGGTGATGGAGTCGCCGGTGTGCACACCCATGGGATCGAAGTTCTCGATGGAACAGATGATGATCACGTTGTCGGCGAGATCGCGGATCACCTCGAGCTCGAATTCCTTCCATCCGAGCACGCTTTGCTCCACGAGCACTTCGCCGACGGGGCTGAGATCGAGTCCGCGCGTCAAAATCTCCACGCATTCTTCCTGGTTGTAGGCGATTCCTCCGCCGGTTCCGCCGAGTGTGAACGACGGCCGCAGAATCGCGGGATACCCGATGGTGTCGGCGAAAGCCACGCCGTCCTCGACGTTGTTGACGAGCTTGGAATGCGGCGTCTCGAGTCCCACACGGCGCACAGCGTCCTTGAACAGCAGGCGATCTTCGGCCATTTTGATCGCGCGAAGATTCGCGCCGATCAACTCGACACCGTACTTCTCGAGGATGCCGGCCTCGGCGAGCTCCACCGACAAGTTCAATCCTGTTTGCCCGCCGACTGTCGAGAGCAGGGCATCGGGGCGTTCCTTGCGGATGATTTCCTCGACGTAGGCGAGCGAGAGTGGTTCGATGTAAGTGGCGTCGGCGAGATCCGGGTCGGTCATGATGGACGCCGGATTCGAGTTCACCAAAATGACTTCGTAGCCCTCGGACTTGAGGGCTTTGCACGCTTGCGTGCCGGAATAATCGAACTCGCAGGCTTGGCCGATGATGATGGGGCCGGAGCCTACGATGAGGATTCGCGAGATATCGTTTCTACGCGGCATAAAAATGAGCCACCGAGACACCGAGAACACCGAGAACGCAACTACAAAACCAGGCGCTTGAAGCCGCCTTCCATCAGGACCGGAGAGTTGAAATTGAATAACAATCCCACCTCCATGCCGGTTACACGGAGATAGGCCAAAACTTGTGCCACGAAGAGACTGTGCATGGATTCAGCGCTCTTGATCTCGATAATCACTTTCTCTTCGACCAGCAAATCGAGCCGGTATTCACCAACCGTCGCGCCCCTGTAAATCACAGGGTAGGTTCTTTGCCGCTCGAATCGTAACCCAGCCGCCTGGAGTTCGACGCACAAGGCGTTTTCATACGTTGCTTCCAAGAGTCCCGGACCAAGAGCACGATGAACATTGATCGCGCAACCGATGATCGCCCGCGTAAGGCCGTCTAACGGATGGCTAGGTTTCTCGGTGTTCTCGGCGTCTCGGTGGCTAATTCTTCTTTTCCTCCATCAGTCTCACAAACTCGTCGAACAAATACCTCGAGTCATGCGGCCCCGGCGCGGCCTCGGGATGATACTGCACCGAAAACATCGGCAGCGTCCGGTGGCGGAATCCCTCCAGCGTCTGATCGTTCAGATTCATGTGCGTGATCTGCACCTCGCTGTCCTTCAGCGAATCGGGGTCGACGGCGAATCCGTGATTGTGCGACGTGATTTCCACGCGGCCCGTCAGCAGATTCTTCACCGGATGGTTGGATCCGCGATGGCCGAACTTCAGTTTGTAGGTCTTCCCGCCGAGCGCGAGTCCCAGCACTTGCTGGCCGAGACAGATTCCGAACACGGGTACGCGTCCGAGCAATTTGCGGACGTTTCCGATTTGCGTGTGCAACGGCTCGGGATCGCCGGGACCATTCGAGAGAAACACGCCGTCCGGTTTCAGCGCGAGCACGTCTTCCGCCGAGGTCAGCGACGGCACCACCGTCACGCGGCAACCCGCCGAAACCAAGCGGCGCAAGATATTCAGCTTGATTCCGTAATCGAACGCGACCACATGCTTGGTGATTTCGCTGGTGCGATCTTCGGCCGGTGCGGTCCAATCGTATTGCTTCGGCGTCGAGACGCGCGTGGCCAGATCGAGGCCCGCCATCGAGGGAATCGCGCGGGCTTTCTCAATGAGGGCCTCGGCGTTCGTCTCAATCGTGGAGATGACGCCGCGCATCACGCCGCGCTCGCGCAAGTGGCGAACGATGGATCGCGTGTCCAGTTCCGAGATCACCGGAATTTTATTTTTCCCGAGGAATTGGTCGGCGTGTTCCGTGCTGCGCCAGTTGCTGGTGATCGCGGAGAACTCGCGCACCACCAACCCTTCGATGTACGGCCGCGCCGACTCGTTGTCTTCCGGCGTGGTTCCGTAATTTCCGATTTGCGGATTCGTCAGGATGACAATCTGGCCGGAGTACGAGGGATCGGTGAAGACTTCCTGGTATCCGGTGATGGCGGTGTTAAAAACAACTTCTCCGGCACATTCGCCTTGCGCGCCGTGCCCCTTACCCGTGTAGACCTTTCCGTCTTCCAGTGCCAGAGTGGCCTGCATCATCCTCTTTCCGAATGGACGTGGGAACGGCTTTTAGTATAACGCGAGTTGCGGATTTTTCTACCGCACTTCTTACTGAACTCTGCCGAAAAACTTCATCGGCCAGTAGACGAGGACCGCCTTGCCGTAGATGTAGCTCCGCGCCACGGTGCCCCACGCGCGGCTGTCGTTGGAGGAATTGCGATGATCGCCCATCACGAAGTAGTGATCCGGTTCCACAATCACGGGCGGATAACTCTGGCGGTCGAAATACTCGGCGGCGACGTACGGCTCGGCCAGCGCCTTGCCATTGACCAAAACTTTTCCGCCGGAAATGCGAACGGTGTCGCCAGGCAATCCAATGACGCGCTTGATGTACGACTTCGAGGGATCGAGCGGATACCAGAAAACGATCACGTCACCTTGCTGGATGGTTTCAAACTTGTAGACGAACTTGTTGATGAAGATCCGCTCCTGATCGTAGAGCTGCGGCATCATGCTGGTGCCTTCGACCTTCACCGGCTGATAGAGGAACACGATGAAGACGCCGGCGATGAACAGCGAAACCACCAGGTCGCGCGCCCAAGCCTTCAGGTTGAAGAAGGAATCGCTCGATTGCGGCGGCGATGGTACGACCGGTTCGGCGACGGGAGTCTCGCCGGAAATGGGTGTTTCGTCCATGCTTCTTTCTAGGAATCTACCATAGGATCGGACGCGTTCCAAGAGGCGCGGTTAGCAGGCGAGGTTCGCAGGAGGCGGAAGGGCGAAATCAAAAATGAAAAATCAAAAGGCAAAAGGCAAAAGGCAAAAGGCAAAAGGCAAAAGGCAAAAGGCAAAAGGCAAAAGGGACCGACCTGACGGCGACGTAGCCTGGGCCGGATCATCGGCCGGCCACCGGCGCGGCATCGCATCCATGGCCACGGGCCCTCACTTTTGCCTTTTGATTTTTGCCTTTTGATTTTTGATTTCCCGGTAGTGGTGCTTAAAGCACCACTACCTGATTCCCTTTCCCCCCTGATGCCAGAACAATTCTGAGGTAGAATGTTCCCATGCCTTCATACCGAGTCCATTATCTGAAGGATCAGGCGGCCATCGATCGCTTTCGTAGTTTGCCGCCCGCCGACGGCGCCACCAACGTCAAGCCCAAGGATTACATCCCGGCGTGCGAGATCGAAGCGCCCAACGAGTACGCCTTGTGGCGCGCGCTGCAAGGCGAAAACGCGAAGGAGCGCAACTTGCGCCCGCTCGGCGTGGGTGACGTGCTCGAAGTGATCACCGCGGAGGGTCCCAGTAAGCCCCGCGTCTGTCGATACTCGGGATTTGACGACGCGGTCTGGTTCGTGTTCGAACCGCGCGAGAAAAAGGGTGCCGCCATCTCGGTCCTGGCCGAAAGCGCACCGGTGCCGGCGTAGCGTTACTTCCCGCAGGCGGAAAACTCCCTGATTGAGGTACCCCTTCCAGCCAGCCCAGACCGATACTTTCAGTCATTTGATCGTGTCCTATGATATGCTGGGGTTGGATTTTGATGATACGTCGCTTGCTCTTCTGCCCGTTTGCAACCGGCCGATTCGACTTTCGGAAAAATCTGCACGAGAACATCCGCCGCGCAACTTTTTAGGAGACGCCCCTGCATGGCAAACATTTTTGTCGGCAACATGAGCTTTCAGACTGACGAGGCCGAATTGCGCGCCTTGTTCGAACCCTACGGTGAGATTACTCGCGTGCACATCCCAACGGATCGCGACACCGGCCGCGCTCGCGGCTTTGCGTTCGTCGAGATGGCCGATGCAACCGCTGCCGCCAACGCGATCACGGCGTTGAACGGCCGGGAATTGGGCGGCCGGCAACTGCGCATCAACGAAGCGCAGCCCAAGGGTGAACGCTCCGGCGGCGGTGGCGGCGGTGGTGGACGCGGCGGCCGTGGCGGTCGCGGCGGCGGATACTCTCGCGACGACTATCGCGGAGCCGCGCGCCAACCGCGCGAGCCGCGCTGGTAGATTTTCGCGATCATTCTTTCCCCGAGAGAACGCACAAGCGATAGGTGTGTCTTGTTGGGAGTGCGGCGGCTTGCCGCAGCAACTCCAAAACTAGCGCAGATTTGCGGAAAGATCTTTCAACAACTGCTGCTCGCGCGGCGTAAACGACTTCTGAAATTCAGCGTCGTTGAAGCGCTTTTCGCGCTCGGCCGGCGTCATTTGAGAGAGCGAGTGGAATTCCGCGCGGATCGCTTGTTGCCGCTCCGGCGGTAAATGTTTCCAGCGCGGAAAAACTTCGCGGATCCGGTCGCGGTTCTCCGGCGCCATCGAGTTGACAATGTCGAAGCGATCGCGCATTTGTTGGCGCTGCTCCGGCGTCATTGCCGCGTATCGTTCCAGCCGTTCGCGCAAGGCCGCCTGACGATCGGGCGGCATGCGCATGAAATGCGGATCGCTGGCCAGCGCCCGGTTGCGTTCCTCGGGCGACATCGCGGCCAGCGTGTCGAACATCGGAGGAAAGCCGCGCATCCCGCTGGCGCCCTTCGGTCCGCCCGGTCCACCGGGAGGACGCAGGCTCGAGCGCATTTCCGCGCCGGGTCCCGTAGCGCCGGACATTCCTGGCGCGCCGAAACGGCCTGGCGCGCCGAACCGGCCGCCCCAACGTTGGTCGAAATGATGCGGACGCTTTTCGATCGTAGATCCCGTTGCCCCGGTGGCTTGCGGCGTGGGCGGCGGCGCGTCCTGACACACGGTGAACGGAGCCGCCAGAAGCAGCGTTGCGCAGAGCGTCGGAATGTGGGCGCGTAACTTCATTACATTTTGTCGTGAGCCGTCTTCGCCGTGTTGGCCGTCTTCATGTCTTGAATCACTTCAAAATCGGCCAGCATGTCGAAGTCTTCCACCACCGGCATCAGTTCATCGACCTTAGGATTCGGACGCGCGGGATTGCTGATCGCCTGCTTCGGGGCGACGACATTCACATCCGGGCGTGACGTCCAAACGGCCAGCGATCCCACGGCCACAACCGCGGCGAAGGCCGCGACGGCCGCCGGTTGCGCGAGCCATGCGAAGGCGCGCTTCCAATTCCACTCGAACGATTCCTCTTCCGCAATGCGGGCCCGCAAACGCGCGTTAAACCACGGCGAAATCTCGGGCGTTTCCCAATCTTCCAGCACCGCCGACACCGCGCGGAACCCTTCCGCCCGGCGGCGGCATCCTTCGCACACCGCGAAATGACCTTCAGCCGACGCACGATCGCCCGGGGCCAAGCGGCCGGCGGCGTAATCGAGCATCAACGTTTCGATTTGGCTGCAGTTCATAAGCTCACCTCACACTTTACTTACTCTGACGCAGTCGCGGCCGAAGGCGCCGCAAAGCGACTCAGTTTCTCGCGTAGCGTTTCATACGCGCGAAACAACAGCGACTTTACCGCCGACTCCGAACATCCCAGCGCCTCGGCGATCTGCTTGTAGTCGAGCTCGTGATACTTGTGCATCAGCACCGCGGCTCGTTGTTTCCCCGGCAGCGCCATCACCGCGCCGCGAATCTCGCGCACTTCGCTCGACTCCACCAAATACGTTTCGATCGTCGGCCGCGTGTCGCCCACGTCGAGCGGGCTATCGTCGTGGAGACCGTCGGAGCCGCCGGCTCCGGTGTATCCCGCGTCCAAGCTTTGCACAGCGCGTTCCTTGCGGCCGTCGCGGAGTGCGTTCAGTGCGATGTGAGTGGCGATGCGGAACAACCAAGTGGTGAAGCGCGCGCTCGGCTCGTATCCGGTGCGGGCCCGGTAGACTCGCAAGAAAACGTCCTGAGCCAACTCCTCCGCCGCTGCGGAGTTCTGCACCATCCGTTGAATGAACTTCACAACGGGCGTGCGATATTTCTCGAGAAGAATGTCGAACGAAGCTTCGTCGCCGGCTTTGACGCGAAGCATCAGTTCTGCATCAGTCTCAAGAGCCATCGCTCTCACATCTCCTCTAACCCCGTTAGGCCTAAGAAGTTGCATTCGTGAACTTCTCCGGTCCGGGGCAATAATCGAACGATCATCGCACGGCTGGCACGGACGTTAACTTGCTGAGCTACCTAAATTTACATCAAAACTGGACCTTTGGGACCTCGCGGCTCTGGCCCTCGGCCTTAAAGTAAGCGTCGTTCCGCTGAAATCCACTCATGCTGGCCACAATGCTGTTGGGAAACAATTGAATATACGTGTTATAGCGCTGCACGGCGTCGTTGTACTTGCGCCGCTCCACGGAAATCCGGTTCTCCGTGCCGGAGAGCTCGTCCTGTAGCCGGATGAAGTTCTCATTCGCCTTTAGATTGGGATAGTTCTCGACCACGACAAGAAGTCGACCCAAGGCTCCGGTGAGTTGCTCGTTGGCGGCAATGCGATCCTGCGGGGCCTTGGCGTTCAGCAATCCGGCACGGGCGTTGGCCACATCGGAAATGGCCTTTTCCTCATGCGTGGCGAAACCCTTGACGGTGGAGACCAGGTTGGGGATCAAATCGGCACGGCGCTCCAGCGCAACGTCGACTTGCGCCCAAGAGGATCGAATGGCCTCTTGCATGGTCACCATTTCATTGCGTTTGCCGACGTATGACGAGCCCACTGCGGCCACCAAAACCACCAGCACGATCACAGCGATTAAAAGTGCTTTCATTGTGTCCTTTTCTTGATCGCTTCGCGCGCGCTGCTACGCAAACGCGCTGCGCTCGGGCCGCGGGCGCCCTTTGAGTTGATATTGTAGCAGAACGAGCTGTCAGAACCGTCTACTGTAGCGGACGATCGCGTCTCAGTTTGAATTTCTAGCGGCTCCGCCTCGCAGGAAGGTGGCTGCAGTCCGCCGGAAAGGCAAAGCCTTTCCGCACAAAGTAGCGGCGAAGCCGCTAGAAACTCAAACTGACCTCCACTACCAGCGGACGGGTCGCGGCATGCACCCATTCGCTACCGCGAATGGTTCTGACAGTCGCGACACTGCTCAGAAATCCCCGGACGCCCCCCCGCCTCCGCTATCGCCACCGCCGAATCCTTCGAACCCGCCTCCACCACCGCCGCTGCCGCCTCCGCCGCCACCTCCGCTCCAACCACCGCCGCCAAATCCTCCGCCGCCGCCCCAAAACCAAAATCCCGAGCGCGAGAGGAAAATCAAAATGATGATGATGAAGATGACGATCTGGATCCAACTAATGCTGGAGCTCGATCGGCCGCGCCGTTGCCCGGACACCGGCGGCGGCGCGTTCGCATCAATCGTGACGCCGCTTTTCTCCGCCACGCGCTGCGCCAGCAGCAGCACGCCGGCGTTGAGGCTCGCGCCCCAATGTCCCTGCGACAATTCCGGCTTCATCGCGCGCAACACGCTGCCGTCAAAGCCGTCGGGCAGGAGCGGCTCCAGGCCATAGCCGATTTCGAGGCGCGTCTTGCGATCCTGCACCACGATCAGCATCAAAGCGCCTTTGTTGTCCTTGCGCCCGATTCCCCAGGCGCGATAGAGCGAGTTGGCGTAATCCTCAATCGGCTCGCCGTCGAGAGATTTGATCGTGACGACGGTGACTTGCGCGGCGGTCTTGCGGTCGAGCTGGACGCACAAGGCTTCCAGTTGCTGCTTCGACGCGGCGTCGATCACGCCGGCAAAGTCGTTCACGTAGGCAGTTGCGTGGAGAGAGTTGATCGGCTCGGAGGAAAGAAAAACGGGCGGCAAAAGGCAAAAGGCAAAAGTCAAAAGGCAAAAGTATGGATGTCGGGCTGCGCCCTCCGGCCTTTTGCCTTTTGCCTCTTGCCTTTTGCCTTTTGCCTTCATTTTTTCCCTCTCATTTTTTCCTTCCTACTGCACTAACCGCGAAATCTCTCCCGTCGCCTTAAGCACCTGTAACTTCGCTTTGTCCCCGGCGAATCCCGAATCGAGCAGGGCATTCCACTTGCCGCTTTCCTCAAGCCGCGCCTGTTCAAGCTCCTTCGCCCCGGCGCGGCCTTCCTCGAATTGCGCCAGCGTCACCGACGTGTTCTGGCGCGCCAGTTCCAGCTCCAGCCGCGCGACTTCCTTGGATGCCGTGGCTTCGCGCGATTGTTGAAACGCCGTCCGCACGTCGAGCGCGATCCGCCGCTTGGCCGACTCCAGAGCAGCCTTGGCCACCGTGATTTCGGCCGTGGCCTCGCCGACTCGCGCGGCAATCTTAGCATTGGCGAAGAGCGGAATCTTAATCGACGTGCCTAACTGGATGTTGTTCGGCGTGAGAGTGTTCAAACTGCTCGTGACGAAGCGCGTGGCCCGCGTCAAGTACGCGTAGTTGACGAGCAATTCCATCTGCGGATATTTCTGGCTTTCCTCGGCGCGCAAGCGCGCTTCCCTCGCTTGCAACTCGAAGTTGAGTTTTTTCAGCTCCGCGCTATTGTCCCACGCCCGCTGCACGGCGCGATTTTCTTCCTCCACCGAATCGAGCGCGGCATCCGCTTCGAGCGCCCCCAGCGGCTCGGGCGACGTCCGGAATCGGCGATCTTCGGGAAGCGATAACAGGCTTCTCAGGGTCGATTCGAGCAACGTCACACGTCCTTGCATTTCCAAGATGTGTTGACGATTGCGCGCTACGTTGAGTTTCGCGCGCGTCCCTTCGCTCGGCAGCTCGCGCCCTTCTTTCACGCGCTCGAGCATGAGCGCTTCGAGCTTCGTCAAGCTGCCGGTCTCTTTCGACACCGCTTCGAGCTCGCTCGCCGTGTGGGCGAGATCGAGATACGCCGTCGAGACGCGCCAAATCAAATCGTCGCGCCGCACCGACGCGCCCGCCGAGACAGCTTGCGCGTTGGCGCGCATTTCCTCGACGGCGTGGCTGAGGGGCCGGTTGAGAATTTGCCCGATGACCACGGCATTGGCGATCGACGGCGGCTGTCCTTCGATCAACTGCGACGTGCCGCGCGTGTACGCCGCGCCCGATCCCAGATAGAACGCCGGGATGAACGCCGAGCGCGCTTCGTTGATCGCCTGCTGCGCGGCGTCCTGCTGCGCTTGCATCACTTTCACCTCCGGGCTGGCGGCGAGCGCCATCTCGACGGCTTGTTTCAGCGTCAGAGTTTCCGGTGGAGTATCGGGAGCACCGCTGGCGAGCAGAGTTAGAGAAAGAAGGAAATGGAACATGAGTCCTCCGCAAAAGTGAGAATGTTATTCGTAGCGCAGCGCCTCGGTGGGATTCAACTGCGACGCGCGATTGGCCGGGATCACGCCGAAAACCACTCCGACCAAACATGACACGGCCAACGCCACGGCGATGGAAACGCCGGAGATGGGAATGTACATCGCGCCGGCGAGCGCGCGCACCGCCAGCGGTATCGCCACGCCGACGGCGGTGCCCATCAGCCCGCCCAGCATGCTGATCACGCATGCTTCCACCAGGAACTGCATCAGGATTTCGCGGCGCTTCGCGCCGATCGCCAGCTTGATGCCGATTTCACGCGTGCGTTCGGTGACCGTCACCAGCATGATGTTCATGATGCCGATTCCGCTGATGATCAGCGTGATCGTGGAAATCAAAATCAACACTATGGTCAGCGCCAAGCCGATGTTTCCGGCCGTCGCCAGGATTTCCGAGAGATTCTCCACGCGATAGACCGAGCCCGGACGATGGCGATTCTGCAAAACTTGTTTCACGCGCTCGGTGACCGCCACCACGTTGGTGGCCTTGTCGACCGAGACGTAAAGCTGATCCACTTTGCCGCTGTTGTCGAAGTAACGCATCACGGTGATGGGAATCAGCAGCGTCTCCTTGGTGACTTCCGATTGTCCAAACGTCTCGACGCCCTCGCGAAACGTTCCGATGACTGTGAATTGCAATCCGTGAATTTTGACGCGCCGGCCCAACGCATCCGGCAGCGTCCCGTACAGTTTTTTCGCAAGCGGCTCGGTCATTAGGCAAACTTTGTCGCGATTCGTCAACTCGTCGGAATCGAAGAATCGCCCGACGGCGAGTTTCAGATTGCGGATCAGGCGATAGTCTTCGTTGGTGCCGATCACCGTGACGTCGCGCTCGGCGGAATCGACCACCAGGCGATCGTATTGAATGATAATCGCCGCCGCGGCCCGCACGTGCGCCACTTCTTGGCGTACGGCTTGAAGATCTTCTACGGTGAGGTGATCCGACAGCGCGCTTCTGCTGATGGGTTTGTCTCCGGCTTCGTAGAAAGCGTAGATCAGGTTCGATCCCACGCCTTCGATTTGTTGCATGATGTAGTCGCGGCCGGTTAGCGCGATGGTGACGACGAGAATCACCGAAGCGGTGCCGATGATCATCCCCAGGGCGGTCAGCAGCGAGCGCACACGATTGGCGCGCAGCGCGTCCCAGGAAAATCGCAGAGCTTCGGCGACGAACACTCCTCTACTCTACCTTTTCCAGTTCCTTCTTCGCATCTTTCAGGTTGGGATTTTCTTGCAGCGCGGCGCGAAATTCGCGCGCGGCTTCCTGGCGGCGTCCCTGGCGCGCTTGGATTTTTCCGAGCAGCAGGCGGGCGTGCGCCAGGGTCGGCTCGTCGCCGGGCGCGGGCGGTCCCGCGGCGATGAATTGGCCCACCAGACGCTCCGCTTCCGGAAGGCGTTGGCCCTGTTCCAGCAGCGCCATGGCGAGTGCGTACGACGCCTTCGCGTCGGTGGATTTCCGCAGGGCTTCTTCCATCGCCGGATAATTCTTGCGGCGATGATAGTATCCGCCGAGTTCGAGATAGCGGCCCGAAGTCGGATCGATCTCGATGGCGGTTTTCAAGTGCCGCTCCGCCACGGCGTATTTTTCGTCTTTCTCGGCAATGCGCGAAAGCGCCAGCAGTCCGTCGCCCTTGTTGATGCGTCCGATGGCGTCGGCTTGCTCGCGCGCTTTGTCCATGCCGCCGCCGAACGCCGTGGGAGCCTCCATATAAAATTCAAGAAGGTCGGCGCGCGCTTCGAGATTCTTCGGATCCAGCGCCACCGCTTTTTCGAAGGCGCGGCGCACTTCGCTCACCATAAACGCGGCGTGGACGGGATTGCTGTTCTCGGCCTTGCGTCCCAGGGCGCGCGCCAACCACAGCCAGTCGCTGGAACTATCGGGATGCGCCTGGACAGCCTTGCGGAATTCGTGAACGGCGCGATCGTAGTTGCCTTCCGTGAAGGCGATTTGTCCGGCGAGGAGATGCTCGCGCGTGTGCGCCATCGCCACCGCTCCGGCGTGGAGGAACGTGGCGGCACACACCCACACGAACAACGTCGTCAGAACGCGAGTACGTCTCATAGCCCTTTTCTTTCTCATCCGGCCCGTCGCACCGAGCTGGATGCCGCCCGATTCCCCCTCTAAGAACCGGACGCCTCCGCCTTCACTTTCATTCCGCCGGAGAGCTTGTGTTCTCCGCCGACGGCTACCGTTTGCCCCTCGCTCACGCCCTCCACAATTTCCACGCGCGTTACATCGGAAATGCCCAACTTCACTTCCTTGCGATCCACGCGACCGCCGCTATCATCGTATACGAAAACATAATGCCGCGTGGATGTTCCGCCGGGCCCCGGCTCGCTGGTCACCGCTTCCTTCGGCAGCGTCAAAACGCGATCGGCGCGCTTCGCGACAATCTCAACGTTCACGTTGACGCCCGGCAACAAGCGATTCTCCTGATTCTCGATCAAGCATTCCACCGCGCCCACGCTGCGGCTTCCCAACAACTCCACTTCCGCCGGCATGCGATTCACTTTGCCCGGCCACTTCACGCCCGGCGCAGCGTCCCAGGTCAGCACCACGTCCTCGCCCGGCGCCAGCCGGCCCAACTCCGGCTCGTCGACGTAGACCTTCACGCGCAACTTGCCGGTGTCCGCGACTTTCGCCAACAGGTCGCCGCGATTCACGAAGTTGCCGCGCTGCACGGGCAGCGCGTAAACCACGCCGGAGATCGGCGCCGAGACCGAGCTGGCGTTGAAACGTTCTTGCGCCAACTTCAACGCCGCTTGCGCTTCGTTCACTCTCGCCGCGGCGCGCTCGCGATCCTGCGCGCTGTAGCGTTTCCCTCGACGCGATTGCAAGTACGCCAGATCCTGATTCGCTTTGTTCAAACGATCCCGCGCCGAATCTGTTTCACTGCGCGTGGCGGCGTTCTTCGCTAACAGCCTCTCGGAAATTCCCAGTTGCCGCTGTGCTTCCTGCTGCTCGAGCGTCGCTTTCTGGATTTGATTTTCCAACTCCAGATTGTCCGACGTTGTTCCGCCGCGATCGATGGCCCGAACATCGTCTTCCGCGCCTTGCAATTCCGATTGAGCCCGCGCCACGTCCGCCGCGGATTCGGTGCGATTCAACTCAATGAGTAATTGCCCGGCTTTGACGCGATCGCCTTCTTTGACATCCACGTTCGTCACCGTCCCCGGAGTGAGCGTGCGCAGTTCGCGGGAATCGACCGGCTCGACTTTTCCGTTCGTGGTGACGTTGCTGACCAGCGATGCGCGCTCCACTTTCACGAAGCGCACCGGTGTCGCCGCGCTGTCGCGATTCAAATAGAAATATCCGGCCGCCGCTGAGCCTGCGAGCAGCGCGATCACCAGGACCCATCGGAGGAAAGCACTCATGGCGCGTAAACTTGCGTAAGTATAACATTGTAGTGAGCGAGTCGCGCCCGCAACAAGGCCTCTAGCCATAAGAGTTCAGCACATGGAGAAAAGTTTCACCGCCGCGCCGGATGATCTAGCCGTTCGGCCACAATTGTCACATTCTGTGCGCGTGGGCACCGCCGGGTGGAACTACCGGGACTGGATTGGTCCGGTATATCCTCGCAAGCGACCGCGAGGATTCCACGAGTTGGGTTACTTAGCGCAATTCTTCGACGTCGCGGAGATCAACACGTCGTTCTATGGCGCCGTGCGGCCGTCGACGGCGCGCAAATGGCTGGAGGCAGTCGCGCCGTTTCCGCATTTTCAATTTACGGCGAAGCTGCATCAGGCCTTCACGCACCACATGAATCCGGCGGAGCCTCCGCCGGCGCTCGATACGGAGGAGTTTCGCGCTTTCGCCAGCACGCTTGCTGACGCCGGCAAGCTCGGCGCGGTGCTGGCGCAATTTCCGTGGTCGTTCAAGAATACGGCGGACAATCGCGCGTATCTCGAGCGGTTGCTTGATACGTTCACGGAGTATCCGATGGTGGTGGAAGCACGCCACGCGTCGTGGGACGATCCACAGTTTTGGAAACTGCTGGTGGATCGCGGCGCGGGATTCTGCAATATCGATCAGCCGGTGATCGGCAAGAGTCTTGGACCCAGCGCGCGCCGGACGTCCGGCGTCGGATACGTGCGTCTCCACGGACGCAACTACAAAGAGTGGTTCGCCGAGCACGGCCGCGACGCGCGCTACGACTATCTTTACTCGCGCGAGGAATTGGCCGGATGGAAAGAGCGCGTCGAGCAAGTTTCGCAGAACGCCTCGGCGACCTACGTGATCGCCAACAATCATTATCAGGGACAAGCGGCGGCCAACGCCCTGGAGTTGATCTCCATGCTGCTGGATGCCCCGGTGCCCGCGCCGTCGGCGCTGGTGGAAGCATATCCGCGCCTGGCCGACGTGACGGTGACTGCGCAGCCGTCGCTTTTTTCGATAAAATAGCTCGACTCAATGATGCAAGAATCGATTGGACGATCGCTCGAGCGCACCGAAGTTCATCGCTATCCCATTTGGGCGATGATCCTGGTGCCGATCGTCGCCCTCTCGATCCAGACGCGCTTGGCGGTTTCCTTCTCGAATTCCTCGGGACTCGATCTGGCGTTGCTAGTCACCGTGTATTTCGCCAGCAATCGCCGCAACCAAATCGTCGGCCTCATGCTTGGCGCAGCCATTGGCTTGGCGCAAGACGCGCTCGGTTCCGGGCCGATCGGCGTGTACGGCATCGTCAAGACACTGGTGGGCTACATTGCGTCGTCGCTGGGAGCGCAGATCGACACCAGTCATTCGGTGATTCGCGCGGTGCTTGTGTTCATTTCCTACTACGTCCACTTGGCAATCTATTTCGTGTTGGTGCGCGTGCTGCTCGATCGTCCGATGTCGTTTCCGCCGTGGGGAGGGATTGTGCGCGCGATCGTCAACGCCGTGGTGGGAGTGATTCTTTTCGACTTGCTCGATCGCTTGCGGATCAAGGAGTAGGTTATCGGAAGAGTCTGGCGAAACCGAATCTAACGAAAAAGATGTAGCAACTGCACGCCCATTACGCTAATCCCCAGCAATCCCGCGACAACTTGGGCCGCCATGTCGAACGCCCACACCAGCAGAGCCGGTCCTACGCTGGTGTTCAGCACTTCCTTGATCACGAAGAGGCTGAGGAAAACGCCCAGGATCGCGCCCAGCGACACCCCGAGCACCGGGACCATCACGTCGGGGAAGAGCGTCACGCAGACCCATGCGGCGCCCGACGCCGACAGCGCGGCGATCGAGGCGCGCACGATCGTGACATATTTCAACCCTGCGATTCGCGCACCAATGAAGATGAGCGCCGCGGCGATCACGAGGCTGATGGCCAACAATCCCGCGGCAGAGTGAAGAACGTCGCCGAACAATCCGTCTGCGATGATGGGTGCGATCATCACGTCTCCTTGGCGCTGCTGTCGACTAAACTTTCGGGGCGACACCAGCCTACTGCTGGAGTGACGGAACTTCTAGCAAAATGGTTGCAAGGACGCCAGTACGGCGGTCTTAGACCGCCAGTACGGTTGACCCTGTGGTTTTTCTCGCTTCCAAGTCGCGATGCGCCTGTGCTGCATCTTTCAGCGGGTAAGTTTGGTGCACCGAAATTTTCACCGCGCCGCTCGAGATGGCGTGGATGAGATCGGCGGCGGTGGCTACCAGGTCTTTGTGCGTGGCGATGTGATGCATCAGAACGGGCCGCGTAAGATAGAGCGAACCTTTGGCCGCGAGTTGCGCAATCGCGAACGGCGGAACGGGACCCGAGGCATTGCCGTAACTCACCATGAGTCCGCGCGGACTCAGGCAATCGAGCGATCCCATGAATGTGTCTTTACCGGCGGAGTCGTAAACCACCGGCACGCCCTTACCGCTCGTGATCTCACGGACCCGCTCGGTGAAATTCTCGCGTGTGTAGACGATGGTGTGCTTGCATCCGTTCGATTTCGCGAGCGCGGCTTTTTCGTCGCTGCCGACGGTGCCGATCACCGTCGCGCCGAGATGCGACGCCCACTGGCAGAGGATCAATCCCACGCCGCCGGCCGCGGCATGAACCAAAATTGTTTCGCCGCCCTTCAGCGGAAACGTTTTGCGAATGAGATATTGCGCGGTCATGCCCTTGAGCATCATCGCCGCCGCGGTTTGATCGCTGATGCCGGCGGGAATCTTCACAACTTTTTCCGCCGGAATCGTGCGGACCTCCGCATACGCGCCCAACGACGACGGATACGCCACACGATCGCCCACGCGGAGATCGCTGACGCCCGCGCCGAGTTCTTCCACCACGCCGGCTGCTTCCATGCCGGGCACGCACGGGAATCCGGGATTGGGATAGAGTCCGGTGCGAATGTATGTATCGATGTAGTTGAGTCCGACGGCGGTGTGACGCAGCCGAACTTCGCCCGCGCCGGGTTTGCCGGGATCGTAATCTTCCCACACCAGTACTTCAGGTCCACCCGTTTGATGCATGCGAATTGCTTTAGGCATACAGCAATTCTATCGTGGAACAGTTGTTTGAACGGCGGCATGCCCGCCTGTTGGTTTGAACCGCGGGCGAGTGTCCGCTCACTTCACTTCAAACAAATCGAGATCGACGTAGTGGTCCGTGGCCGCGGGATTTTTCTGTGCGCCCACGCGGATGACCGCAGTGTGCCGTCCGCGTGCGAAGTGGCCAAGCAGTTCGTGATGATGCCACTCGGGTGCGGCGGCGTACAGGTCGATGGTGCGCGCGAATTTTCCGTCGATGAGGATTTCGGCGGTCCCGCGATTCGGTGCGCGGTCACAGAGATATACCAGTGCCGTTCCATCGAAGGCGATCGAGAGATACGCGCCTGTTTGGTTGCTGTAGCTGACCGTATGCAGATACGGCTCCGAAAACTGCTCGTCGTGGGTCCATTGTCCGCGATACACGATGGCCGGATCGTAATCGTCAACGGCCCCGGGCGGCACCGCGTAGCCGGCTGCGCTGAGTTGCTTTGTCCGGCACGACGCGTCGATGCGCGCCAGGTACTCGAAGCCATGCTCGGATTCGACAAATGTGCACGACGCGAGCAATTCCCGCAGCGGCGCGGGGTCCAGGTTCTCGCCCCATCCGGGTTTTCGCGCGATCACGTAGTGAACGTTCCAACTTTGGAGCAGTTTCATTAATGCCGGTACGTCGCCGGCATTGCGGATTTCATTCTGCGTCGAAAACTGATGCCAGTTGTTTTCATAAACCACGCCTTCGGTACCGGCAAACGACGTTGCGCTGGCGAACAACACGGACGAGTCGCCGCGCAAGGCATTGTAATCGTCGATGGCATTGCGAATGTCCGGCGATTGCTCGCGATGGCGCGCGTCGATGGGGAGCGAAAATGGCTTGGTCACAAAATCCTTGTGGTAATAGCTGGACGAAGGAAGCAGATAAATGTTCGCAGCGGCAGAGATCAGCACGATCACCCAAATCAGTTTTCCAAACCACGCTGCGTTGTGTTGCGACCAGTCAAGAAGTCCGCCGAAGGGCACCATCATCAGCGCCAAACATGGATAGATGTATCGAACATTCGGCTCGGTACACAGAATCAGCGCGGACGCGCCTGTAGCGACAACGGCCGCGCTGACGGCCTGTGGGGGGCGCCGCACCATCAAGCCAAGCAGGCCGAGTGGCACGACGAAAAAAAACGCGAGGCCCAACGCGCCGTCTTGTCCCTCGAAGTAGCGGCGTGTGTGGAACGTCACGTTGTACGGTGTGAGAAAGGAAGGCTTCTCGCGAAAACGTTCGTCGCGGAACGTTTCGCTCTTGGGAATCAGCTTCGAGGAAAACACTGCGTTGCGAAACGGAAATAACGGACTGCCGGTTTTGGCAAACGCGATGGCATAGGTGGGCAGCGCCGCGGCGAGGAAAATCACCATGGCCCATCCGGCGATCCAAGCATTTTTCCGGCGTAAACTCCCCAGTGCGATCGGCGCGAGAACCACGGCGATCGCCACGGCGCCAAATTTCACCGCCACCGCGCTTCCGCAAAGAAATGCGCCGGCCAGGAAGAACTTGGTTTTCTTGGTATCCCAAAATCTCCACAGCGCCGTCACGCTGCCGAAGATCATCGCGGCCAGCGTGTTCTCGATGAAGAGCGACCCCGTGACGAGCTGCACCAGCGGCGTCGTCGCGAACAATGCGACCAGGGAAATCGCCGCCGCGAAGCCGAGCGAGCGCTTGAGTGCGGCGATCAGCAGCAGGCACAGCGTCACGAGCATGGCGAAATTCACCAGATGCGCCGCGAACTCGCCGCCGAGAATCGTGCCAATCGCATAGCACCAATCGGCGCCCATCGGCATCACCGACCACACGAAGCGCGCCGGCTCGAACGTCAGCCGATGATTCCGCACAATGTCCATGGCCACGGCGAGATGCATTGCCAACGCGTCATTGCCTTTTTCGGGCTTGAGTGCGATAAGCCAATGCGCGCCCATCACGAAGAAGAGCGCCACCGCCGCGACGCGCGTGAGTGTTTGCGACAGCGCAAACTGCGCGGTGGCGGCGATCCGTCGCAGACGGCCTGAGGCGCCCGGGAAATCGGCCACGATCGGTGCGAGAAGCAGGGTGATCCACACAGGAGCCGAGTGAACCGGCAGCCGCGCCGTCGCGGTCATGAACAAAATGTAGATTCCCGCGCCGGTCAGGAACGCGCAGAGCTCGTCGGTGAATCTTTCCGCTCGAGCGAGCACGATCGATCCCAGCGCGGAACACGACCAAAGGAACAAGATCGTCGCGGCAACCGCCGCCACGCCCGTCGACATGGCCGTCAGTACCAAGCCGAGCCCAATGAAAGCCAGCCACACGGACGGCGGGCTGAGGACCAGTGCGAGAGCAACGACAGAATAGATCTTGGTGTAGCGCAGGAATCGCGTCCAGCCGGGGTCGAGCCAAATCTCCTGCGAAAAAATGCGCTGTACCGCCACGCCGTGAAGTTCGACCACCACGAGCGCGAACAAAGCAATCGCCGCGAGCAATCCGAACGGATGAATGGCCTTGGTTCGCGCTATCGCGGGCGCCCGCACATCTCGCCGGAAGATAAGTAGGCGCTGGACGGCGAACGTTGCGCACCACAGAAGACTCTCGACTACGATCTTCGCGACCACGATCGGCGCAAATCCTGCCAAAGCGCGAACGCCGAAGTACGATACGCAGCCATTCGCCGCTACCAGAAGCACGTACTGAAAGAACGCGCTGCCGTGCGGTTGTTGCGACTTGAAAACCTTGCTGCGCGCGACACCGTATCCCCACGGAATCGACGCGGCGCGGCCGGCGACTTGCGCGTACAACAGGTTTTTCGTCGCCGCGAAGACGAAAAGAAAAACGATGTAGTCGAGCAACGCCGTGGACATCGACGCGAGTCCATAGCGCAGCAGCAAGCTGTAGATCGTGACGGAATCGGCGAGCGGATTGAAATGCGACGATGCGTTTTGCGCATGGTAAATCGTGCGGATCGGCCGCTCGGAGAATTTCACGGAGTCGTCGTGCGCCACCAGCAGCATTTCGGATTCAAACTCGTAGCCCATCGACTTCGAGCGCATCAGCCGCCGCATCAACTCCGCGGGAATCGCGCGCAAGCCGGTCTGCGTGTCGGAAATCGGTTCGTTCAGCAGCACGCGCACGAGACTCCGCGTGGCGATGTTGCCGACGCGGCTGCGCAATGGGACGTCGTGTCCGCCGTCGAAGGATCGCGCGCCGAGCGTGAGTTGATTCGGCCGCGCCACGAGCGACGCGGCGATTTCTTGAATGTCCGCGGGATGATGTTGGCCGTCGGCGTCCGCCGTGACTACGCCGAGCACATCGGGCATCGTGCAGAGAACGAAGTTGAATCCTGTCTTGAGCGCCGCGCCCTTGCCTAAGTTCACGGCGTGATGCAAAACGGTGACGC
>JAJPHL010000009.1 GCA_021325275.1 Terriglobia bacterium
CGCATGGAGACGTTCATTCACAAGTTCCTGCCGCTCGACATGCCGGGCGGAGAGAACACGCGGAACGCGTCGTCGAGGTAAAGTCGACCGGACGTCGAAGTATCGCGGGGAGTCGGGATACCGGCTCCCCGTTTTTATTTGCTGCGCGCCGGTTCGGTGTACACTGTTGCGCATGACCACGCGAACTATCGCTCTTTCCTTTTTGACCGCTGCCATTTTCGCCGCCACCGCGCCGGCGCAAGCGAAGCTTCCGACGGAAAAAGAAGCCGCACTCAAGGCTGAAGTCGCTGCGCAAATCGACTCCATGAAGAAGCAAGCGCAGGTGATGGTCGACACCGTTTTCAGTTTCGGCGAACTCGGTTTCCAGGAATTCGAAACGTCGAAATACCTTACCGGAATTCTCGAAAAAGAAGGATTCAAGATCGAGCGCAACGTCGCGGGCCTTCCCACCGGATGGGTCGCGACATGGGGATCGGGCAAGCCGGTGATCTCGCTCGGCTCCGACATCGACGATATTCCGCAGGCGTCGCAGAAGCCGGGCGTCGGCTGGCACGAGCCGATCGTCGAGGGCGCGCCGGGACACGGCGAAGGCCACAACTCCGGCGTGCCGATGAATATTCTCGCGGCGATCGCCGTGAAAAAAGTCATGGAGCGTGAGCACATTCCCGGCACGCTGCACCTGTGGCCGGGAATCGCCGAAGAGTTGCTCGGCGGCAAAGCGTATTTCGTCCGCGACGGCGTGTTCAAGAACGTCGACGCCGTTTTGTTCGCGCATGTGGCCGCCAATCTCGGCGTGTCGTACGGACCGTCGCTCAATCAGAACGGTCTGGTGTCGATCGAGTACAACTTCAAGGGAGAAAGCGCGCACGCCGCCGGCGCACCGTGGCGTGGACGCAGCGCGCTCGACGCCGTGGAACTCATGGACGTCGGCTGGAATTTCAAGCGTGAGCATTTGCGGCTCGCGCAACGTTCGCATTACGTGATTTCCAACGGCGGCGATCAACCGAACGTCGTCCCGCCCACCGCCAGCGTCTGGTATTACTTCCGCGAAGCCGACTACGAACACATCATGGACCTTTGGCACACCGGCGACGACATGGCCAAAGGCGCTACGCTGATGACCAGCACAACTTTCACCGAACGGTTGCTCGGCGCGGCGTGGCCCGGACATTTCAACAAGCCCATCGCCGAGGCGATGCAGGAAAACATCAAGAAAGTCGGCATGCCGCAGTGGTCCGAGGACGATCAAAAAATGGCCAAGGGTTTGCAGAAAGAATTGAAGCAGCCTGAGCGCGGCCTGGGAACGAAAGTTTCCGAACTTCGCGCGCCGCGGCCGCAACCTGCGGCGGGTGAAGGCGGCGATTTCGGCGAAGCCGGGCAGCAGCAGCCCACCGGCGGCGGATCCGACGATATCGGCGACGTCTCGTGGGTTGTGCCGACGATCACGCTGCGCTATCCGTCGAACATCCCCGGCGGTCCGGGACACAATTGGGCCAACGGAATTTCCATGGCCACTCCGATCGCGCACAAAGGCGTGATTGCCGGCGCCAAAGTGCAGGCGATGACCACGCTCGACTTACTGCTGCATCCCGAACTCGTGAAAGCGTCGTGGGACTATTTCAACAACGTGCAGACCAAGGACACCAAGTACAAGCCCTTCCTGCGTCCCGACGACAAGCCGGCCATTTGGCTCAACAAAAAAACCATGGAAGAGTATCGCGAGAAGATGCGTCCGTTCTACTACAACCCGGCGAAATTTGACACCTACCTGGAGCAACTCGGTGTCAAATATCCGACCGTAAGGTGAACCATGATCAAGCGCACGCTCGGTAAGAGCGGCCTGGAGGTTTCCGCGCTCGGACTCGGCTGCATGGGCATGAGTTTTTCCTATGGTCCGCCGAAAGATAAGCAGGAGATGACGGCGCTTCTGCGCGCCGCCGTGGAACGCGGGATTACTTTTTTCGATACCGCGGAGGTCTACGGACCGTACATCAACGAGGAGCTGGTGGGCGAAGCGCTCGCGCCTTTCCGCAAGCAATTGGTGATTGCCACAAAGTTCGGTTTCCAGATCAATGCGGAGAACAGCGCTCCCGGTGCACCTGGGTTGAATAGCCGGCCGGAGCAAATCAAGCGCGCCGTCGAAGGATCGCTGCGGCGGCTGAAGACCGAAGTGATCGACTTGCTGGGCCCGCCGATTTACAGGAAATCGACGACGCCGCGTCGAAGATCACCGTGCAGGGTGCGCGTTATCCTGAACGACTCGAGGCGATGACGGGCCGCTAACAAGCGGGCCCTCTGGCGTTACACGATAAGAGGCCGCCGTTCTACTACAACGACGCGAACCCCAAGAGCGCATCAGTGTTTTCCCTACACTCCTCCCCGTAGTTTCCCCGATTTGATCGGGCTTCCCACGGTGGTACGGTGGACTTCTGTGTTTTCGGAGGTCCGATTGCCGAGCAAATTGGCGTCCTTGATTGAACAGCATGAGAGCGAATTACTCGATGAATGGCTAGAACATCAGAAGCGCGCGTTAGGATCCGCCGCGCAGCGAATTTCCGACGGACAAATGCGCACCGCCAGCCAGAGGCTTCTCGGAGCGTTGCGCATGACGCTGCAAGCGCACGGCCCCGAGGCCGCGGCCAAGGATCCGGCATTGCTGCAAGTTCTCGATGCCGTGTCGCACGAGCGCGTCGCGCAGGGGTTCAGTCCTTCGGAGACCGCCGTATTCGTTTTCTCCCTCAAGGAAGCGCTCTACGATCGCCTTCAAAAGGAATTCGGCAACGATGCCGCGGCATTCTCGAAAGAAACGTGGGACGTCACACGCCTGCTCGACAATATGGGCCTGTACACGTTCGAGACGTATCAAAAGAGCCGCGACGACATCATCCGGCGTCAACAGCAGGAGCTCTTGGAACTTTCCACGCCCGTGATGGAATTATGGGACGGCATTTTGGCCTTGCCGCTCATCGGTACGCTCGACAGTGGACGCACGCAGATCGTGATGCAGAATCTGCTCGACGCCGTCGTCGCCAAGAACGCGGACTTGGCGATCATCGACATCACCGGCGTTCCCACCGTCGACACGCTGGTCGCGCAGCATTTGCTCAAGACCGTGAGCGCGGCGCGCCTGATGGGCACGGATTGCATCATCAGCGGCATTCGCCCGCAAATCGCGCAGACCATCATTCACCTTGGCGTGGAGTTGCAAGGCGTCGTGACCAAGGCCAGCCTTTCGGGAGCGTTTGCTTACGCATTGGAACACCGAAAGATGTCCATCGTGAAAAACAGCGGTATCGCAACCTAATGGACCGAATTCCGATTCTGAAGATGGGCGAGTGCCTCCTGGTCAGCATCCAAGTGGATATGGACGACGATCTGGCGCTCGCGCTGCGGGATTCCCTCACCTCGCGCATTGTGCAGGATAAGGCGCGCGGCGTGTTGATCGACATCTCGTCGTTGGACATCGTCGATTCTTTCATCGGGCGCATGTTGGCGAACATCGCCGCCATGGCGAAAATCCTCGATGCGCAAACGGTGCTGGTAGGCATGCGGCCTTCCGTGGCGATGACGCTGGTGGAGTTGGGCCTCTCGCTTCCCGGCATTCAAACGGCGCTCAACGTCGACCGCGGGCTGAAGCTCTTGCATTGTTCGCCGCAAGGAGAGTCGAGTGCCGCCAAGCATCATTAGCGAAACTGTCAAGAATCAGGCGGTGAAATTGAACGCAGCCTCCGACGTCGTGATGATTCGCCAGGCGGTGCGCGCGTTAGCAGTGGAAATCGGAATGAATCTCGTGGACCAAACGAAAATCATCACCGCGGCGAGTGAATTGGCGCGCAATGCCGTGATCCACGGCGGGGGCGGCGACGCCACGCTCGAGATCGTTCGCGACGCCGCCAATCGTCTTGGGCTGCGTCTGTCCTTCGAAGATCGCGGGCCGGGAATCGCCGATATCCAGCGCGCGATGACTGATGGATACACCACGGGCACCGGGTTGGGGCTGGGCCTTGGCGGCGCGCGCCGGCTGTCGAGCGAATTTCACATTCAATCCGCTCCCGAGCAAGGCACCAAAGTCACAATCCTGAAGTGGAAAGGCTGACGGTCGCGTGAAGAGTCTGGTTTTTTCCGTGAACGATTCGAGCGCCGTCTCCGAAGTGCGGATGGCGGCGCTGGATCTCGCCAAGGAAGAAGGGTTGACCGCGGAGTTGGCCGGTTCGGCGGCTCTGGTGGCGACCGAAGCCGCCACCAATCTTGTGAAGCATGCACACAACGGCGAAATCCATCTCGCGCCGCTTTCGGGCCGCGGATCGCCCGGCGTGGAAATGTTGGCGATGGACTCAGGTCCCGGCATTGGCGACCTGGAACACTGGTTGCACGACGGCCGTTCGACGGCCGGCACAGCGGGCACGGGATTCGGTGCGATTCGCCGCAGCTCGCAAGTGTTCGACGTTTACTCGGCGGTTGGAAAAGGGACCGCGATGTTGTCGCAAGTGACAATCGGGAAATCGGGTGCGCTGCTCGACGGTCACATTCGCATGGGAATCGTGAAGCGCGCGTTGGCTGGACAAGATTGCTGCGGTGACGACTGGGCTGTCTCAGTCGCGCCCGACTCTTTGTCGGTGATGGTCGCCGACGGATTGGGTCATGGGTTAGACGCAAGTGTGGCGTCCAGTGCGGCCGTCGAAGCGTTCCTGTCGACGGGACCGTGCGGTCCCGGAGAGCACTTGTTGCGCATTCACAACAAACTGAAAAGCACGCGCGGCGCGGCGGTAGCCGTGGCGCGGTCCAGCTATCAGGAAGGGCGCGTCATCTTTACAGGCTTGGGAAATATTTGCGGAATGGTTGTAGGCCCCACCGCTTCGCAGTCGATGGTTTCGCTCTACGGAACGTGTGGGCACTCGGCGCGCAAGATTCAGGAATTCACATATCCGCTGCCGCAAAACGCCCTCGTGGTGATGCACTCCGACGGACTCTCCGCGCAGTGGAGCAGTGAATCCGACCCTGGACTCTTGCGCTGCCATCCGTCGCTGATCGCCGCGGTTCTCTACCAGCGCGCCGTGCGCGCACGCGACGACGCGTGCATCATCGCACTGAAGAAGGATGTGCTATGAAGAGTGGCCTGCGCGAAGAGCGAATCACCGCGTTGGGGGGCGTGAAGCTCGTCGAGGAGTGCGACATTGTCACGGCGCGGCAACGCGCGCGGCAACTGAGCGAGCTCGTAGGATTGCAGACGGGCAATCAAGCGCGTGTCGCGACGGCGATTTCGGAACTGGCGCGCAACGCGTTTCAGTACGGGCACGGCGGACGCATCGACTTCGGCATCGACTTGAGCGCCGCGCCGCAGGTGTTGTGGGCGGACGTCGTCGATCGCGGCCCGGGAATCGCGAACCTTCAAGCGATCCTCGACGGCCAATATGAATCCGCCACCGGCATGGGCATCGGGCTCACCGGCACGCGGCGTTTGATGGATTACTTTGAAGCGCGCTCGCAACCCGGATCGGGCACGCACGTCCGCATCGGCAAGACCATTCCGTATCCTGCGCGGCGCTTGACCGCGCAGGACGCCGCAGCAATTCGCGAAGGGTTTCTGAAACTGGAGCCTGTCACGACTCACGAAGAACTGGCGCGTCAAGTGCGCGAGTTGGCGTATGCGCTGGAAGCGTTGAAGGCGCGCGAAGCCGATCTGGAGGCGCGATCTCAGGAGCTGCATCGCTTGAACGTGGAACTTGATGAAACGAATCGCGGCGTCGTGGCGCTCTACGCCGAGTTGGACGAGAAAGCGGCGGCGTTACGGCAGGCCGACGAAATGAAATCGCGCATTTTGTGGCACGTCAGCCACGAATTTCGCACGCCCGTTGGATCGATCCTCGCGCTTTCGCACTTGTTGCGGCGCGGCACGGACGGTCCGTTGACGGACGAACAAGATAAACAAATAGGATTCATCGCCCAGGCGGCGTCGGAGCTCGCCGCGATGGTCAACGACCTGCTCGATCTGGCACGCGTAGATGCGGGACGCAGCGAGGTGAAGAAGTCGCCCGTAAAGGTCGGTCCATTTCTCGGATCGGTGCGCGGCTTGATGCGTCCGCTGCTTACGCATGAAAACGTGGCGCTGATTTTCGAAGAAGTGGATGAGGGACTGGTTGTGGAGACAGACGAAACCAAGCTCGGCCAAATCGTGCGCAACTTGATTTCGAATGCCTTGAAGTTCACCGAGCGCGGCGAAGTCCGCGTGTCTTGCCGCCCATCACCGGACAATGACGCGGTAGAGTTCACTGTCGCCGACACGGGAATCGGAATTGCGCCGGAGAATCTCGACCGTGTCTTCGAGGAATTCGCCCAGGTGGAACACCCGATCCAAAGACAAGTGAAAGGCACGGGGCTCGGGCTTCCGCTCTCGCGCAAACTCGCGAAGTTGCTCGGCGGCGAACTGGAAGTGCGTAGCGAATTAGGCGTCGGTTCCACGTTCGTGTTGAGCTTGCCGCTCGGCGAACGCGCGAAGAAACACGGTCAGCCGGTGGTGCTGGTGATCGACGACGAAGAGGCGTCGCGGTATCTGGCGGACCAATTGTTTCGCGAATCGAAGGTTCGCGTGGTGCAAGCCTCGGACGGTGGCGTGGGCGCCGAACTCGCGCGCTTCGAGCGTCCTGCTCTGATTTTGCTCGATCTCATCATGCCTGGGCGCAGCGGCTTTGAAATCCTGGATGAACTGAAGGCCAATCCGGACACGGCTAGCATTCCCGTGGTGATTTACACATCGATGAATCTTACCGCGAGCGATTTCGAGCGATTGGGCGGCCACTGCGCGGCGATTTTGCCGAAACTCGGCAGTCATCGAACGCCCGCGTTCCAGGCGATGCGCCGGATTCTGAAAGATCCCGAATTGTTTAAGGATGAACCCGAATTTGCGGAGGTTGCCAATGCATAATCACACCATCGTCAACATCGACGATCATGAACCCGCGCGTTACGCGCGTCACCGAATTCTGGAAACGGCCGGCTACAAGGTGTACGACGGCTCCACGGGAAAATCGGCGATGGAGCTGGTGGAACATCATAAACCGGCGCTGGTGCTGCTCGACGTGCATCTGCCGGACATAAACGGCATGGAAGTGTGCCGCCAACTGAAAGCCGGTCCGTACGCGGCGTCGATTCTAGTGCTGCAGATTTCGGCCTCTGCGATCAGCGGACGCAGCGCGCGAATCGCCATGGACAACGGCGCGGACGGCTATCTTACCGATCCGGTCGATCCCGACGTGTTGATCTCCACCGTGAAGGCGCTCTTGCGCCTGCGCGCCGCCGAGCGATCGCTGGCGATCACAAATCAACGCTTGGAAAAAATGATCGCGCGGCTGGAACGCTCCAACGCCGACCTGCGGCAATTCGCGCAGCTCGCCAGCCACGAGATGCGCGCGCCACTGCGTGCGATGGAAACGTCGATCGCGATGCTGGTGGAGCAAGGTCAACTCGAGGGTTCGGCGCGCCAGCACGCCGCCGCGCTGCAAAACGGGGCGGCGCGCATGGACGCGTTGCTCACCGGCATCGTAGCGCTCTCTGAAGCGAACAAGAATCCGTTTACGATCGGGCCGGTGGACTTGTCCGTTGTGGTTCATGAAGCGATCGGCAAGTTGAGCAAGCGAATCGCTGAGTCGCGCGCAGCTGTGGACTACGAGGATCATCTGCATGGGCAGTCGCAGATTGAAGGCGATTCCGCGCAACTGGTACGCATGATGGAACACTTGATCGACAACGCGATCAAGTTTCGCAAGAATGTCCCGCCGCGCGTGCTCGTCAAGCTTGAAGCCGGCCCGCAGCGCGATTGTCTGCTTTCGATCACCGACAATGGAGCGGGAATTCCGGACGCCGAACGCGATGATCTTTTCGATTTGTTCCCGCACTTGCGCGGCGATCCGCCGAACCCGGCGATCGGCTTAGCGGTGTGCCGCCGCATCGTGGATCTGCACGGCGGCCGCATTTGGGCCGAAGCGCCCGAGGGCGGCGGCACGCGCGTGATGATTTCATTGCCGGCGGAATCGTGAAGCTAGTTCTCGGACGGTTTGTTGACGCGATCAGTCACTAGGATCTCAACTGGGCCCTGCCGGGCTCCAGCTTCAGCCCGAGTTGTTCCTGAACCGCCGTGAAAATCGATGGAAGCACCTGCCGTTCCGGCGACGCCGAGCTATTCGAGCATGACGAACCACTATCCTTTGCGGTTAGTGTAGATCGCGGCCCAATCATTGTTTTCGGGAAGCCGAAGCCCGGGGCCACGTTCCCGGCAGGAGAAAATCCGCCAACTTCACGGGATTCGCAATGTGTTGCGCTTGCATCCAATCGGACACGACGCCCGAGCGGCGATATTGTGTCGCGGCGACCCACGGAATCATTTCCGCTTGCGTCAGCAGCGACTCGGCGTTGGCCAGCGCCGCTTCTGTCTTGTCGGGATCGCCTTGTGTGCTCGCGATGCACGCGCGAAGCGCGGCGGCGAGCGCCGTGGCCAGAGGTGTGTTCTCACGTTCCAGCGTGGCGCGCGAACTATTCGCTTGGTCAAGAGCCGCAGCCGCCACGGCGCACTTCCCGCGCAGAAACGCCGCACCGATCCGCAAGATTTGCAGGCGCATCAGATCGGAAGATCGCAGCCGTTTCCACGCCGTGTCGTGGATCGTCCAAGCGTCTGCGGTGCGTCCTTCGTAAAGCGCCGCCTCTGCTTCCCAAACGGCGGCGAAGTATCGCTGCAAGTCGAACGAAGGAGAATCAGGCGACGACGAGTCCCACATGGCGATCCACTCGCGGGCTTCCTCCACCGCTTTCTTCGGCTCGTCGCCGGCCAAGCGCGTGACGAAGGCGGCCGTGAGCAAATGAAAATTCACCAGCCGGTAGCGATTGCCGCGATCGCGCGCCTCGCGCGTGACCTCCGCGAGCGCTTGGGCGGCGGCCTGCCATTCACCCAGCATGGTTTGCGCGATCAACGAAAAAATCACCGCGCCGTCGCGTTCCCATCCGGCGGCATGCGGTTCATGATGTTTGGCCGCCGGCGCATCCGGTTTCGGCGAAGATGATGAAGGGCGAGATTCGCGCGAAGGCGCCACGCGACGCGCGAACGACAAGCTTTCCCTCCAGCGTCCGCGCAGACTCGCCGCGATCGCATTCATGCAAGCGACAAACGCTTCGGATTCCTGACCCGGCGCGGTCAGCGCCATGCGTCGCGCTTCCGCCAAAAGCAAATCCGCGTCCGTGGACGCATTCTTGTCGGCGAGGCAATGCACCGCTTCGGCGGCCAACGCCATGCTCATGCGATAGGGATCGTCGGAATCCATCGCCCAAAACAAGTGGCGCGCGCAAAACTCGGCGCTCCGCCGCGGATCGGCTAGCGCCAGACTCATGGCCGCGCTCCAACACGCGTCCATCTGGCGCTCAAACTCGACGCCGCTGCGAGTTCTTCCCACTGGATGGCGCATCCGTTGTCGCGCACGCCGGCGATTCCACCAAATCGACAACTCGATCCACCAGCGCGACTTCGGGCAGGGGACTCCTAAGCGTGGCAGCACGTCGCGCAAACGCGCCAAGCCTTCCGCGTTGTGTCCGCTGATCAGCAATTGCTCCGCACCGCGCATTTGCAACCACAAGCGATCCTCACGCCCCGAATCGGCCGCGGAGAAGTACGCTTGCGCCGCTTCAGCGCCGCGGCCCGCATTCGCCAGTGCTCCGGCGAGCAGCGTCCACAACTCGGCCGCGTCGGTGCTGGTGCCTTCGCTGGCGATTTCCAGTGCCTGGCGATACATCCGCGCCGCGTGCTCGAACGCCAGCAGCGTGCCGGCGCGATCGCCGGCGCGTCGCGCGTATTGCGCGGCCCTCTCGCGATCGCCCGCGCCGCGGAAATGCGCCAGCATGCGTTCGTAGTCGGCGGCGCCCGATTCCTCGAGTGCCTGCGCGATCGCGCGATGAATCTCGCGCTTCCGTTCCGCGCTGAGATGCTCGATCAGCGCCGAGCGCACGCGTCCGTGGTAGAGATCCAAATTGAACGACGTACGAAACGCCGGATTGATCGCCAGATTGATCGCCGTATCGTAGGCCGTACCGAACCAAGCTTTCGCCGCCGCTGCCGCGCGAGCCAATCGAGTGGAAAGCACGGCGCTGCGCGCCGCCAACAGATCGGCTCCGAAATTTGCGGCGGCGTAAACGATTTTTTCGTCAAGCGGGCCGCCGGCCACGGCGATCACTTCCAACGCCCGTGCCACGGGCAGATCCATGGTACGCAGTTGCCGCTCGAGAACGGCCTGCAAAGTCAACTCGCTGGTGGCGGCGTCGGGTGATTCGCTCACAAAGCTGGCGAATTCGCGAATCAAAAACGGATTCCCAGCCGACTCGGCGGCGACGCGCGCGATGGCATTCTTGCCGCGCTTCTCCGGCGACGCCACAATCTGCCGCGCCAGCGCTTCGGAATCTTCGGGCGTTAACGCCTTCAACTCCACGCGCGTGACCGGCACGTTCCACGCTTGCTCTTCCCGCGCGATATCGCGCAGCAGCGGTGTGCGATCCGCTTCCTCGGAGCGATACGCCAGAATCATCAGCAGCGGTGGCGCGCCGGGTCCCGAGAGGATTTCGCGAAACAGCGCGAGGCTGTCGCTGTCGCCCCACTGCAAATCGTCGATGAACAAAATCAAGCGGTGGCGATCGGCCACGCGCCCAAGCAGTTCGCGCAAACTTCGGAACGCCTCGCGCCGCGCCGCCACCGGATCACCGACCGCTTGTCGCGCCCCCGTATCGCCCGAGCGAACGTGCGGCGATTTGGCCGGCTGAAACACGGGGAAGACGCGCGCCAGCGCGCCGGCATGCCGCGGCATCATCGCGTCGCGCGCCTCCGGCGTGGAATTTTGCAGAAACCGCGCGAGATCGTCGAGCAATTCGTCGAACGCCTTATACGCGACGACTTCCGTTTCGTAGCAACGTCCACGCAAGACCACGGTGTCGGAATCTTCCGCCAGCGCCATCACCAGAAATTGCTGGATCACCGCGCTCTTGCCCATCCCCGACTCGCCGATCACATGCAGGCAGCACGGCTGTCCCTTGGAAGTACGGTAGAGCGCGCTGTGCATCTCTACGAGCTCGGCGGCGCGTCCGATCAGCGCATCGTCATCGCGCGATACATCGCGCGATCCCGGCGGGGTCGACGCGACGCGCGGTTTCGCCAGGCGTTTCGTGAAAGCCTCGCGGATTTCCTTCGCGCCAAACCGGCGCTCCGGATCGCGCCGCAATAGGCCCATGCAGAGCGCTTCCATGTCCTCGGGCACGGTTTTGACAAATGCGGAAGGGGCCGGCGGATCACGCTCTTGCTTCGCGGCCAGCACGGCCGCCGTGTTGCCTTCAAACGGTAAGCGGCGCGCGAAAATCTGGTAGAGAATCACGCCGACACTGTACCAATCGCTGGCCGGCGACGTAGTTTGGCCGGCGATTTGCTCGGGTGCGACGAAATCCGGCGTACCAAGGGAAGAAGCACCGCGCTGGAATTCCTCCAACTCCTTGGCAATTCCGAAATCGAGCAGCTTGACGACGCCTTCGTCAGTAACCCAAATGTTGGATGGCTTGATGTCGCGATGCAAGATGCCCGCCGAATGCAACGCTTCCAAACCGTCGGTGAGTTCCAGGAAAATACGCGGACGCTCCGCGCCCACCGGTTGATCGAGCGCGCCGGTGAGATCGGTTCCCGAGAGCAATTCCATGGTCAGGAACCAATTCGTGCCTTCTTGCACCAATTCGTACAAGCGAACGAGATTGCGATGGTTGAGATCGGCGCTGCGTTTAGCGACGCGGCGAAATTCTTCCTTGAAACGAATCAGCGCGGTGCTCGACGCGGTCTGTTGGCGGAAATGCTTTACGGCCACCAGTACGTTGCGTTGGCGGTCGAAGGCGGAGTATACGTCGCCGAATCCGCCCTTACCAAGAAAGTCGCGAATTTCAAATCGCTCGCTGGTGACGGCCGCGGGTTCCCGCGGTGGCGCGACTTCATGCAGTGAAAACGGCGCCGCGACCGTTTCGAGAAATGCGCCGGCGCCGCGATGGTCGGTCAGCAATTTGCGCACTTCGTCGACGATCGTGGGATCGTCTTCGCATTGCCCGGCGAGCCACGCTTCGGCGTCGGGCTCCTGCATTTCATAGACGTGCTCGAACAGCGCGTTGATACGGGCCCATCGGTCGGCGGTCATTTTTCTGAGGACGGATTGGGTGCGTGCAACTGGCCCGCCAGCCAAGCGCGCGCCAAACTCCATTCACGCTTCACGGTACGATCGGAAATGTTCAACAGTTCGGCGATTTCCTCATTCGAAAGACCGCCGAAATAACGCATCTCCACGATTTGCGTCTTGCGCACATCGAATTCAGAGAGTCGCTGGAGCGCGGAATCAAGATCGATCAGATCGACGGGTCGCGCCGGCTCGATCGCATGCTCTTCTTCGAGTGTGACCATTTGCAATCCGGAGTTTCGCTTCTTCGCTCGCTTGCCACGCGCGTGATCCACCAGCACTTGACGCATGATGCGCGCCGCCAGCGCGAAGAAATGCGAGCGGTTGACGAGCGTGCGATCGTTCTCCGGAAGAATGCGAAGGTAAGCTTCGTGGACCAGCGCCGTGGCTTGCAGCGTGTGTCCCGGCCGTTCGCGGCGGATGAAACTCGCCGCCAATCGGCGGAGGCGAGGATAAACCAACTCCACCAATTTTGCTTCGGCGGCAGAATCGCCCGCACGCCGCTTCTCGAGAAGTTGCGTGATCTCGTCCATGTGAGACGCTCAGGCAAGGCCGCCCCGTACGGCCTTATCGCGCCCTTTATACTAACACGTCGCACGTTCAACGTGGGCAGGACGAAACGAAATGCTGGAGTAGAATGAATCTGCCTCAATGCCGAAATTCGATCCACTTCGCGAACCGCTCGATCACGGCGACTGGGATCGCGTCGTGGTGTTGCTGAACGGCATGGACGCGCAAGTCGCCGGCGACGCGCTGCAAGGTCTGCCGGCCGAGTCGCAGAAGCAACTTTTCGCGAAGCTCCCCGTCGATACGGCTGCCAAGATCGCGGGCGTACTTCCGTATTTCGAGGCGTACGTGTTGCTGCACTCCCGTCCGCTCGAGGAAATGCGCGACATTGTCGATCGAATGGACTCAGGCGAACGGTTGCGCTTCTTCGATGAATTGCCGGAAGAAGCGTGGCAGCAAATGACCGACGAGATGGGTGCGGAGCGCACCGGCGAGATCGAGCATGCCCATGCGCTCCCCGCAAAGCCGGAGCCGCTGCCCGTTCTTCCGTTGATCGAAGCGCGACAAGTGGAGAAACGCTACGCGCGCGCCGGGGGCGGATCCACGCAAGTGATCGCGCCCACCGATCTCACCGTGGAATCGGGATTGATCACTTCGATGCTCGGGCCGTCGGGCAGCGGAAAATCCACGCTGCTACGAATGCTTTCAGGATTGTCCGAGCCCTCGAGCGGCGAAGTCTTGTGGCACGGCAAGCCGCTGCGCGAGTCGGACGGCGGCGGTCCGAACTGCGCGATCGTATTCCAAAGCTTCGCGCTCTTTCCGTGGCTCACGGTGGTGGAAAACGTAGAAGTGCCGCTGGTGGCCCGGGGAATGCGCGTGCGCGAACGCCGGCGCAAGGCGATTAAGGCGCTCGACTCGGTGGGACTTCGAGGTTTTGCCAGCGCGTATCCAAAGGAGCTCTCCGGCGGCATGAAGCAGCGCGTCGGATTGGCGCGCGCCCTCGCCGTGCAGCCCGAAGTTCTCTTCATGGATGAACCATTCTCCGCGCTCGACGTGCTGACGGCCGAGAACCTGCGCGGTGAACTGATGGAATTGTGGCTGTCGCGAAAAATGCCGGCCAAAAGCATTTTTCTTGTGACCCACAACATTGAAGAAGCCGTGATGCTGGCGGATCGCATTCTGGTGCTGGGACGGAATCCCGCGCGCATTCGCGCCGACTTCCGCATCCAGATCAAACATCCGCGCGACCGCAACGCGCCGGAGTTTCTTGTCTACGTCGATTACATCTACAAGCTGCTGACGCAGCCTACGCTCGATGCCGCGCATCCGCCGACGATGGCGGGCGCGAAGCAGGCGTACCAAATGATCCCGCACGCGCGCATCGGAAGCATCGGCGGATTACTGGAGCTGCTGAACGATCGTGGCGGTTCCGACGATTTGTATCGCGTCGCCGACGAGTTGCGTATGGAATTGGACGATTTGCTGCCGATCGTCGAAGCGGCGGCGCTGTTGAAGTTCGCGAAGTCCGCGCGCGGCGACGTGGAAGTCACGTACGAAGGCAAGAAATTCGCGGAAGCGGAGATTCACGACCGCACCCGTCTGTTCCGCGACGCCGCGCTCGCCAACGTGACGCTGTTGCAACAGATGCAAAGCGCGCTCATGAGTAAATCGGATCACACCATGCCGCTGGAATTTTTCCGCGACGTGCTGCGCGAGCATTTCGCCGAGGACGAAATGAAATTGCAAATCGATACGGCGCTGAACTGGGGACGTTCCGGCGACATTTTCACGTATCAGCCGGAGACCGACCGTCTGGCGTTGTTCAGCGCCGTGATTCCCGCGGAAGCCGACGAGGTGGAAACGTCGTGAGCGATTCCGCGAGCTCGACGCGCCACTCCTTTCCGCCGTGGGCCGCGGTATCTTCGACCGTTCCTTCGTTGTTGCGCGATTTGCCGATTCTCGCCGCGGGCCTGGGCATTTTTTGGGGGCTGATTTCGCTGTCGCGATATTGGGGCAGCAACGCCGGTTCGCAGCCGGACATCGAATTGCGCTTGGCCGTGCTGCCGAAGTACGCGCTCTTCTCGGTGGCGCGCATCGCGATCGCGTACGCCGTCAGCCTGATGGTCACGATCGTATATGCGTACGTTGCCGCGCACAACGCCAAAGCCGAGCGCATCATGATTCCGCTGCTCGACACGCTGCAATCGATTCCGGTTCTGAGTTTCCTTCCGCCCGTGATGATCGCGATGGTGGGATTATTTCCGTCGCGGCAACTCGGCGTGGAGCTCGGGTCGATCGTGCTGATTTTCACGGGGCAGGTGTGGAACATGACCTTCAGCGTGTACTCGTCGCTGAAAAATATTCCGCGCGAATTGCTGGAAGCGGCCGAAGTCTATCGCTTGAGTTGGTGGCAAAAGCTGATTCAACTGGAATTGCCGTATTCGGCGATTGGCCTGGTGTGGAATTCCATGATGTCGGTGGCGGGCGCGTGGTTTTTCTTGATGGCGTGCGAGATGTTCACGCTCGGCAATCGCGACTTGCGCCTGCCGGGTTTGGGATCGTATTTGGAAACCGCCGCCAACGCCGGCAACATGCGCGCCGTGGCGTGGGGATTGGCCGCGATGGTCTCGGTGATCGTGTTGATGGACCAACTAATCTGGCGGCCGGCGATCGCGTGGAGTGAAAAGTTCAAATTCGAGCAAGTGGAAGCGTCGCAAACGCCGCGCTCGCCGGTGCTCGACGTGTTGCGCCAGTCGAGATTGCTTTCGTTCGCCGCCGCCGTGACCGTCGCGCCGGTGCGCGAAGCGGTGACGCTGCGTTTAGCGAGACTCCACACCGAAGCCCGGCCGCGACACGCGAGCGCTTGGGGATCGCGGACGGCGCTGGCGTGCGGCACGGCTGCCGCGGCGGTGATCGTGTTTGCCGTGGCGCGCATGATCGTGGAGTTGAGCACGATTTCGCTGTACGGCGTGCGCGAGATTCTGACCGGCGCAGCGGCCACGTTTCTGCGCGTGGAATTTGTGCTGGTCCTGGCCGCTTGTTGGACCGTTCCTGTTGGCGTATACATCGGGCTCCGGCCTCGACTCGCCGCGCTGGCCCAGCCGCTCGCGCAAATCGCGGCCTCCGTTCCGGCGACGGCGTTGTTTCCGATTATTCTCGTCGCGCTGATTCGCGTGGGTGGCGGATTGGGCGTCGGTTCCATCGTGCTGCTGATGCTCGGCACGCAGTGGTACATCTTATTTAACGTGATCGCCGGTGCGAGCGCGATTCCTACGGACCTGAAGGAAGTTTGCAACATTTATGGCTTACGCGGTCGAGACCGTTGGCGGAAATTGTTGCTGCCGGGAATTTTTCCATTCTTGATTACGGGACTTGTGACGGCGTCGGGCGGCGCGTGGAACGCCAGCATCGTGGCGGAGTACACGCGCATCCACAATCAAACATATTCCACCGTCGGACTCGGCGCGGTGATCAGCCGTTGCGCCGATTCCGGCGACTTCGCCGTGCTGCTCGGCGCGACGGTGGTGATGGCGACGATGGTGGTAACAGTGAATCGCCTGCTTTGGCGTCGATTGTACGCGCTGGCGCAAACGCGCTACAAATTGGAAACGTAGGCTCCTGGAGAACGCAGTAGTATGGTGCGAATCCCATGACTTCCGTATCGCAAATGACGGACGATCAATTTGAGCGCTTCGCGCTGGAGATTCTCCAGCGGGAAATTGGGCCTGACGGACTCGCGCGCTTCTTACGGCGCTTTTGTTCCGGCAAAGGGGACTACACCCGTGACCGCGCATCGTGGCAGAGAGATCTGACCGTCGAACAGATTGTTGCTTCCCTAAACCGCCCTCAGGGTGTGTAGATTACTTGATGGCCAACGTCACCGTATTGGCCGCGACTCCGTTTTGTGTCAGCACCAGCGGTACCGTGTTGCCCGCTTTAATTCCAGCCGGAATCTGCACGTTGATTTGGTAGAGTCCCACGAAACCGGGGGCGAGTCCCGCGAATTGCACCGCGGCCGATTGTCCGCCGATCGCGACTTTCGGTACGCTGAGCGCGTTCGGCACCGGATTTGTCGGCGGCGGCGCGCCGGTGGTCACCGGCTGATCGACCGCGCCGAGACCCGTCGCGTAGATCAGCACGACGTCGCCGGCAACCGCCGGAGCCGACGCGTTTACGAGCGCGCCCGCCGGTGTGACGATGGCGCCTTGATTCGGCGCGGCGGTGGACGGCGCGAGAAACATGCCCGGGCGCGCGGGGACCACGGTGATCGCTTGCGGCACGGCAGCGGCTTGCGGAGTCAGCACGACAACCTGTTGCTGGCTGCTGGGCGGTGTTTCAAAAGGAACTTGCGCGTTGATCTGTCCGCTGCTGCCGTAGAAAAGCGGTGCGTTGATTCCACCAACGTTCACGCTGACGCCTCCGAGCGTGGTTGGCAGCGGCGTCTTGGTTGCGCTGAGAGGAGTCGAGCCGAGTTGCTGGCCGAAAACGGAGACAATGCTGCCCGGCGCCACCGGCGCGCCCGCCGCGAAACTCGCGCCGTTCACGATTCCGCCTTGTCCCACCACCGGCGCGGACGCATTCGCATTCACTCCGTACGCCACCGGCGTTAGATTCAACGTGGGCAGCGACGGCGCTTGCGCGCTAATTTGGATGATCGTGAACGCGCCCGAGCTCTGTGGTTGCCACGTCCCCGTGTAGATGCCGGTTCCCAAACTCACCAGGGGCACCGGAGGATCGCCATTCGAAAATGTCGCTGTGACCGTGGCATTGGTCACGACATTCGCGCAATCGTCAGTGAGTTGCACTTCGAGACTCACCGGATAACCCACCGAAGTCGAGTAGCTGCCGCCGTTTTGCAAACTTCGCGTGACGCCGAGCAATTGGGTCGGATTGCACGCCGCCGCAGCCGGCGAGCGCCGATCGTCCGGGCTGGAACCGCCACCGTTGGCAACACCACCGCCGTTAACAACCAAGAACAGCACGTTCACGGTTTGCGAGATGCCGTCGGCGAAGAGCAACGTCAAAGTTCCGCGGCGGACTCCCGGACTTAAGCCTGACGCCGATGGCTGCACGTTCACCGTCAACGGCACGCCGCTTTGCAGCACGGAGTTTTGGGTGCCCGACGTGAGCCACGTGCCGCCGTCGAATGTCAGCAGGCCTTCGGCGAATCCCAACGACCCGGGTACGGGGGTGTTCAACGTCACCGATTGCGCACTGGGATTTGTGCCAACCGTCGTGGTGAAAATCAATCCCGTAGGACGCACTAGCACGCCGGGATTGCTGCCCGCAGGCAGTACGTTGAGCACGACTGTCACCGCTTGCGGCGCATTGCGCGCACCCGGCGCCGCGATCGTCACGATGCCGTAGTAGGTTCCCGCCGACAGTGACGCGGCATTCACGGAAACCGTCGCGAGCGGAACTTGCAGGGAATTGGGCTGACTTGTCCCGCTCTCGGGCGTCACGCCGAGCCACGATCCACCGGAGACCGTCGATGCCGCGGCGGTCCAGTTCATTGTGGTTTGCCCGGTATTGAGAACGCCGACGGTCTGCGGCGGCACGCCGCCTCCTCCAGCGACGGTTGTGAACAGCAATCCCGTTTGACTCACGAGCAGCGTGGGTTTCGGTTGAGTCACCACCAACGCGACCGTTACGGAAAGCGATTGTCCCGTGGTCGCGCTCTGCACGGTGATAATGCCGGTGTACGAGCCTTCCGTCAATCCCGCGGGATTGACCGAAACGCGCGACACGCCCGGCGCGGACGCCGTGCTCGTGCCCGACGTCGACGAAATGCTGAGCCAATTCCCACCCGCCTCCGTGACCAAGGCGGCCGTCCAACTCAGCGATCCACCACCACTGTTGGAAATGGTAAGCGCGTGCGATCCCGGTGACGCGCCGCCCACCAGGTAATCGAACGTCATCGACGACGCGCTCAGCGCGAGACTCGGTGGAACCGGCTTGGTCACCACAAACTGCACCGCGACATTCTGATTCGGCGTGGATGCCAGCGGCGATTGAATCGTAATCGTTCCTTGATACGTGCCCGGCTGCAGGCTCGCGGCGCTGGCGCTGACCGTCACGCCGCCGGGTGCGTACGCCGTGGGCGGCGAAAACGTGAGCCATGGATTTCCGTCCGTCGTTGACGATTGCACGCTGTAGATCAATCCATTGACCGTCGAGGCGGTGGACAATTGCGCCGACGCTGGCGTTGCGGTGGTCGCGGGCGCGGTGAAACTCAAACTGGAAGGAGAAACGGAGAAAGCCGGCCCGTTTACAAACACCTTTCTCACGCGATCGTTTTGCGAATCCACGAAATACAGATTGCCGGAAGAATCGAAGGTGATCGCCGTGGGGAAACGCAGTCCCGCGGAAGTGGAGAATCCGCCATCGCCCGAGAAATCCTGCGCCCCGGTTCCCACAACGATGTTGACGGTTCCGCCGCTGATCTTTTGGATCGTGCTGCAGAAAGTATCTGCCAAATAGACGCTGCCCGCGGAATCCACCGCCAATCCTGCGTGATACTCGATTCCGAAGGATGTTTGCGACGCGGGAGTTCCTGAGGGAGTACAGCCGGTCTGCCCGGTGCCCGCGAACGTGGAGATTACACCGGCCGGGTTCACCTGGCGAATCCTGAAGTTGAAGCTATCGGCGATGTAGATGTTGCCGGCCGCGTCCACCGCGACTGACGTAGCGCCGCTGAGCTGTGCGGCGGTTGCCAGTCCACCATCGCCGGAGAATCCCGACTGGCCGGTGCCCGCCACGGTGGAAATCGTGCCGTTGGTCACTTTGCGGACGCGATTCTGCCCATCCACGATGTACAAGTTGTTGCCCGCGTCGAACGTGATGCCAAACGGACGCACCGTGGCGCTCGCGGCTGGTCCGCCATCGCCGACCGCACCGTTTCCTCCTCCTGCGAACGTTGTAATCGTGCCGGTGGCGTCGACTTTTCTCACACGCGAGTTGTCGGTGTCGGCGATGTAAAGATTGCCGGCGCGATCAACGGCGAGACTCTGCTGCGAACTATTGGAATCAAGCGCGAGGGATGCCTGCGTGGCCGGACCGCCGTCGCCGGAATAGCCAAAAGTTCCGTTTCCAGCCACGGTGGTCACGACTCCTGTGGGTGAAATCTTGCGGACTCGCTGATTGCCGGTGTCAGCGACGAAAATATTGCCATTTGCGTCCACTGCCACTCCGCCCGACCATTGCGGAAAACTAAAAAAGGAACTGGTTGCGAGTCCGCCGTCCGGCGAATATTTGAACTGTCCGCTTCCGGCGAACGTATTGATCGTGCCGCTGGCGTTGACCACGCGAATCTTGTGCGAATAGGAATCGCCGATGTAAATGTTGCCGCTCGGATCGACGGCAACGCCGAGAGGACCCGCCAAGCGTGCGCTTAACGCCGATCCGCCGTCGCCGGATACGCCCATCGTCCCTTGTCCGGCAACCGTGTTGATCAGTCCGCTGACGCCGACTTTTCGGATCCGGTTGTTGTTGTCGGCGATGTACAGATTTCCTTGTGCGTCGAGCGCGATCGCCTGCGGAGACGAGAGTTGAGCGCTCACGGCCGGTCCGCCATCGCCGGAAAAACCGCCGTTGCCGTTGCCCGCCACGGTGCTGATCGCTCCGCCGTGCGGAATCTTGCGAATGCGGTTGTTCAACCAGTCGGCGATGTAAAGGGCGCCCTGAGCATCAAGGGCCAGTCCTTGAGGATTGTTGAGAGAAGCGGATGTGGGTGCGCCGCCGTCTCCCGAAAATCCCGCCGTGCCGTTGCCGGCGAACGTGGTGACGATCCCCGACGTATCGACTTTGCGAATGCGGCTGTTGCCGGAATCGGAGATGTAGACGTTACCTGCTGAATCGACGGCGATACCGCTGGGATTACTGAATCCCGCACCGACGGCAGGACCGCCGTCGCCCGAAAATCCGCCACCGCCGCCCGCGATCGTGGTGATTTTTCCGGTCGTATCGATTTTGCGCACGCGCCGATTGCCTGTGTCGGCGACGTAGACATTTCCCGCGCCATCCAATGCGATACCCTGGGGCGCGTTGAAGGTCGCGCTGGTGGCGGGGCCGCCGTCACCGGAAAATCCTTGCGAGCCGGTTCCCGCGATCAGCGTCACCGTGCCGGCCGGTGAAATCTTCACCACAACCGCACCCGGCGTATCGACGGCGTAGATGTTGCCGCTGGAATCGGAAGCCATTCCCTCGATCTGCCCCAACGGGACGTTCGCAGCCGTCACGCCGGCGGGAAAAGTCCACGTGGCTCCCGCGACAGTGGTGATCACGCCCTGCGCGTGTACGCTAGCCGCCGACAGGAAAACGCCGGCAAGAAATGAAAGAAGTCGCCGGAAACTCATAGGCCCCCAAAGCCGAGGCTATTTTACACTAAGCGCCGCCGTCGTTGGATCGTCGTTATTTGATGGCCAGCGTTACCGTGTTGCTCGCGACTCCGTTTTGCGTCAACACCAGCGGTACCGCGTTGCCCTTGGACGTGTTTGCCGGAACCTGTACGTTGATTTGGTAGAGTCCCACGAAGCCGGGCGCGAGTCCCGCGAACTGGACTGCGGCCGATTGTCCGCTGATCGCGACTTTCGGGACAACCACGGCGTTGGGCACGGGATTCGTTTGCGGCGGCGCGCCGGTGGTCACCGGCTGATCGACCGCGCCGAGACCCGTCGCGTAGATCAGCACTACGTCACCGGCCGTCGCCGGCGACGCCGCGTTGATCAGCACGCCGGCCGGCGTGACGATCGCGCCTTGATTCGGCGTGGCGGAAGTGGGCGCGAGGAATATTCCAGGACGCGCGGGAACCACGGTGATCGACTGCGGCACAGCGGCGGCCGAGGGCGTGAGCACAACCACTTGCTGTTGGCTGCTCTGCGGAGTCTCGAAGGGAACTTGCGCGTTGATCTGGCCGTTGGAGTCGTAGAAGAGCGGCGCGTTGAGGCCGCCGACATTCACGCTGACGCCGCCGAGTGTGGTGGGCAGCGGGACTTTTTGCGCGGCGGCGGGAGACGATCCCAGTTGTTGGCCGAAGACCGACACGATGCTTCCCGGCGCGACGGGCGCGCCCGCCGCGAAACTCGCGCCGTTCACGATTCCGCCTTGTCCGACAATCGGCGCACTGGTGCTCGCGCTGACGCCGAACTGGACCGCCGGCAAATTCAGCGCCGGCAGCGAGGGCGCTTGCGCGGTGATCTGAACGAACGTAGATCCACCGGCGCTCTGCGGCTGCCACGTTCCCGTGTAGACGCCCGTGCCTAGACTCGCCAGCGCCACCGGAGGATCGCCGTTCGAAAACGTCGCCGTGACGGTGGCGTTGGTCACCACGTTGGCGCAATCGTCGGTGAGTTGCACTTCGAGACTCACCGGATATCCCACCGATGTTGCGTAGCCCGCGCCGTTTTGCAAACTTCGCGTGACACCGAGAAGCTGCGTCGGGTTGCACGCTGCGGCGGCGAGTGAGCGCCGATCGTTTGCTTCGGAAGTGCCGCCATTTACCACGAGAAACAGCACATTCACAGTTTGTGATGTGCCGTCGGCGAAGAGAAGCGTCAAAGTTCCGCGGCGGACTCCTGAACTCAAGCCGGATACCGATGGCTGTACGGTCACGGAAGACGGCACGCCGCTTTGCAGCACAGAATTCTGCGTGCCCGATGCCAACCACGTGCCGCCGTCGAACGTCAGGAAGCCCTGCGCGAATCCGAGCGATCCCGGCACGGGCGTATTCAGCATCACCGATTGCGCGGCGGGCGTGGTTCCTTGCGTGGTCGTGAAAATCAATCCCGTGGGACGCACGAGTACGCCGGGATTCGATCCCGCGGGCAGCACGTTTAGCACAACGGTCACGGCTTGCGGCGCGTTTCTTGCTCCCGGCGCGGCGATCGTGACCACGCCGTAATACGTTCCCGCCGCGAGCGACGACGCATTGATCGCGACAGTCGCGAGCGGCACTTGCAGCGAGTTCGGTTGACTCGTTCCGTTCGCGGGCGACACGCTGAGCCACTGTCCGCCGGAAATAGTCGACGCAGCAGCGGTCCAATTCATCGCCGTCTGACCGGTGTTGATGATTCCGATGGTTTGCGGCGGGACTCCTCCGCCGCCCGCGACGGTGGTGAACAGCAATCCCGATTGACTCACGAGCAGCGTCGGCTGCGGTTGCGTGACCACCAACGTGATCGTCACGTTGAACGATTGCCCGGTCGTAGCGCTTTGCACGGCGATCGTGCCGGTGTACGCGCCCGCCGCGAGGCCTGATGGGTTCACGCTGATTTGCGCGACACCCGGCGCGGCGGCCGTGCTCGATCCCGACGCCGGCGACACAGTGAGCCAGTTTCCTCCCGCGTCAGTGGACGCGGCTGCAGTCCACGAAAGCGATCCGCCGCCGCTGTTGGCCAAGGTGAGTGCGCGCGGCGCCAGCGTCGTGACGCCGGTGAGATAGTCGAACTGCATCGACGACGCGCTCAGCGTAAGGCTCGGTGGAGTCGCCGGCGTCACCGTAAATTGCACGGCAACGTTTTGATTCGGTGTGGCCGCCAGCGGCTCTTGTATCGTGATCGTTCCTTGATACGTTCCCGGCTGCAGCTTGGCGGCGTTCGCGCTCACCGTGATTCCGCTGGGTGAATAGCCGAACGCTGGCGAGAACGTCAGCCACGGATTGCCGTCGGTGGTGGACGACTGCACGCTGTAAACGAGTCCTGAAACGGTGGAGGCCGTGGAAATCTGCTGCGAGACCGGTGTGCTGGTCGTTGCGGGCGCGGTGAAGGTCAGCGTCGTGGGCGAGGCCACGAACGATGGCGCGGCGGCCAGCACTTTGCGCACGCTGTCTCTAGATGCGATGTAGATGTTTCCCGCCGAGTCGACGGCGACATCCGAGGGCGAAAGCGATGCTTGCAGCGCGGAGGCGCCGTCGCCGACAATCGTCCCGCCGCCCGCTACGGTGCTGATCGTGCCGTCGGTGGCGACTCTGCGAATGCGGGAGTTGCAACTGTCGGCAATGTAGACGTTGCCATTGAGATCGGTTGTGATTCCTTGGTTGTTACAGATTCGGGCGCTGGTGGCCGGGCCGCCGTCGCCGGAAAAGCCCGGTGTGCCTGTCCCTGCGAACGTTGTGATCACCCCTGCCGGCGTCACTTTGCGAATCACGGCGTTGTTCGTATCGGAAATGTAGACATTACCGATGCCATCGACGGTAAGTCCGTTGGGACTATTGAGTGTGGCGCTGGTGGCCGGGCCGCCGTCGCCGGAATATCCCGCGTTGCCGTTGCCGGCGTAGGTGGTGATGACTCCCGATGTGCTGATTTTGCGGATGCGGTTCTCGCTTCGTCCGGCAACGTATAGATTTCCGGCGCGGTCGAAAGCGAGCGCGTCTGGCGTGCTAACGTTGGCGGAACTGGCCGGACCGCCGTCGCCGCCGTAGCCGTTGCCGCCCACCACTTGTGAGAGCAAGCCCGCCGTGGAGATCTTGAAGACTCCCGAGCTCAGGCAAATGTAGACATTCCCTGAGGCATCCACCGCGGGCGCCAGCGGCTCCGCGATCGCGAAACTTGTGGCCGTTGGCGTTCCGTTGAGAACTCCGACGCCGAGCACGCCGGTTCCGGCGATCGTGGAAATCAATCCGGCCGGAGTGACTTTGCGAATGCGATCTTCGAGAGTGTCCGCGATGTAAAGGTTGCCCGCGGAGTCCAGCGCGATATGCGGCAGGTTGTATTGAAAGCCGAGGTAAGCGCTCGTCGCAGGGCCGCCGTCGCCCGAGATGCGAAACTGTCCGTTGCCCGCGAATGTCGAGATGATCCCCGCTGTGTTGATCTTGCGAACTCGCTTGTTGCTTCGGTCGGCGACGTAAATGTTGCCCGCCGCATCGGCGGCTACTCCACCGATGGTGGAGAACGAAGCCTGAAGCGCGGGGCCGCCGTCGCCCGCGAAGGTGGGGCCATTACCGGCGCCGGCCACCAGATTGATGAGGCCGCTCGTATTGACACGGCGCACGAGGTTGGCAAAACGTTCGCCGATCAATACGTTTCCAGCGCTATCCACGGCGACCGAGTATGGATCGGAAAGCGAAGCGCTCACGGCGGGACCACCGTCGCCCGAGGCGAACGCCTGTCCGTTGCCGGCAATCGTGGAGATGACTCCGCCGCGAGGAATTTTGCGGACGCGGTGATTTCCATCGTCGGCGATATACAGCGCACCCGATGAATCCACCGCCACGCCCGACGGAAAGTTCAGCGCCGCCGCCGCGGCGGGACCGCCGTCGCCGGAGAATCCCTGCACGCCGGTGCCGGCGATGGTGGTGATGATTCCGTTCGGCGCGATCTGCCGGACCCGATGATTGTTGCTGTCGGCGAGGTAGACATTCCCTTGGGAATCCACGGCGAGGCCATTGCCTGCGTTGGTAATCGCCGACGAACCGGTGATGGCGGCAGACGTGGCCGGGCCGCCGTCACCGGAAAACCCGGGAATTCCCGTGCCCGCGAAGGCGGTGATGATGCCGCTCGTACTCACCTTGCGGACTCGCGCGGAATCCCAAACGTAGATATTGCCTGAAGCATCCACGGCAACCGTGGACGGTATCTGCAACGAGGCGCTCGTGGCCGGTCCGCCGTCGCCGGAGAATCCCTGCGTGCCATTTCCGGCGACCACGGTGAGGATTCCATTGGGCGAAACCTTCATCACCATGAAATTGTAGGTGTCGACGAAGAAGACATTGCCGCCGGCGTCGGTTGTCACCGAAGTGATGTAGCTGAGCGGGGCGTTGACGGCGGGTCCGCCATTGCCCGTGAAGACCCACTGCGCTCCCGCGACCGTTCCGATCACGCCTTGCGCGTGCGCGCCGAGTGGGACCAGGAAAACGCCAACAACAAACGACAGGATTCGCCGGAAACTCATAAGCCTCCGAAGGTCACGCTATTCTACACTAGCGGCCGTGGAGTGGTGACGCGGCTGACGTAATATCCTATGGTGAGTTTCGCAGCGCCTTTCATCCGCCGGTATGGTCCTCCCGTGTTTTTTTTCGCGTGCGTTTTCCTATACGTCCGCGAAACCATTGTCAGGGTCGTGCCGGCGCTCGCCGGTCCCAGCGATTTCCTGGTTTATCAACAGGGCGCGGTTCAAGTGGTGAATGGCAACAGCCCGTTTACCGCCGTCCGGTATTTCTATCCGCCGCTTCTCGCGTTGCTTCTTACGCCCATTGCCCGCCTGGACTACGTCGTCGGGCGATGGTTGTGGTTCTTGTTTTCGCAGCTCTGTTTGCTCGGGTCGGCGTGGCTTCTGTGGCGTTTTCTTGGCCGGGATTGGACGGCCGCGTGCATCATTGCACTCGTTTGGGCCACGGGCGGCGCGGCTTTTGAGAATCTCTACCTGGGTCAGTTGGGCCCGCAGCTCCTGTTGCTGTTTGTTCTCGCGTATACGCGAACCGGGTGGTTCCAAGGCAGTGCTCTGGGACTCGCCGCGGCTCTCAAAGTGTTTCCCGGTCTCGCGGCCGCGGCGCTCTTATTGGCGCCTTCACGTCGCGCGTTTGTCAGCTTCATCGTTGCCGCTGCCGCGTTGAGCGCGATTCCGTGGATCATTGTGGTGGCCGCGCTCTCGGGCCCCCGGAAGCCGGTGGGAGAGTCGTTCGTGGCCGGGACGCCGGCGATTCTGAGTTGGTCACTACCGTCGGTGGCGCTCCGTGCGCTCGATCCGCCGCGCGAAGGAATGCCGTTCCCGCGCAATTGGGAGATCGGCAACGACGCGCCGAGCCTCCAACTACCGCTGCGTGATCGCGTAGTCTCGTTATCGGTGGCGGCCGTCACTTTTTTCGGCGGAACGGCGCTGGTTTTCTTTACGACGCGAGGGCGGCTGTCATCCGCGGGCGTGCCATGGGCGATGGCGGCATTCGTGGCGCTGTCGCTCGCGTCGTTGCCGTACGCTTGGACGCATTACCAACTTTTCCAATATCCGGCGGTTGCGATGCTCCTCTGTTACCTCTGGCGATCGCGCCGGTGGGGCCTCGGTGCATTCGTGCTCGTGTGCGGCGCATTGCTGTACCCGCTGCCCGTTGCGGTTCTCAGAAGATACTATGAACAGCGCGGCGGAAGTTGGGCTCCGGCCGCTCCCGTCACTCTCTTTTTTTGGACCTCCGTCGCGCCGCTCGCATCGCTCGCGTTATTCGGAGTATTGAATCGCATGAAAAACGAATCGTACTTGATGGACTCCCGCCGTTAGCCGAACACCGCGAAGCAGGCCCTTGACCGACTCCATCCTGTAACCAGGCACTTCCCACCCACGATAGCCTGCATCGGCGAGCACGAGCAGGCCCGGTCCTTGGGCTTCCACCACGACTTCCGTTGGACGATAGACGAGAATGCGGGCGCGCGAGCCGTCGCCGTCCACGTGGACGCGCGGCAGCACATGCGGATTGCGATAAACATCGATTTCGCCCTCATAGACGCGCTGAAAGTCGCCGAGGCCGGGCGGCAAAGCGGCATCGTGCGCGGCCAGGTAATATTTTACGTTCAGTAAATCGAGAAGACGCGGCTGGTCGACCCGAGTCAGTTGTTGATTCCAGTAAAACGCGCGACTCAGAAAGTCGCTGTATCCCGCGCCCCATTTTTCAAGCGGCCTCAGAAAGCGATCGCGCTCAAAGAGCGTCGCGCGATTGATGGGGTGCGCGAGATCGAGCCTCGCCCGGAGGTCTGGAAAACTCGGGTCGATTCCGGACATGTACTCGAAGTACGGCAGATAGGTCATCGCGTCATAGCCGCGCACGTCTTCCAAACCAAACATCGCGGAGGTGTTGGCGGGAAGCGCGTCGCCTGCGACTCTGAATCGATCGCCGTCACGCCGCAAGAACTCAATCGCCGGAGTCGAGGGAAAGTAGAGATCGTGCGTGATTGCGGGGTTGTATCCGAAAAGATAAAGCGAGAGGTCGGCAAACAATACGAGCGGCGCGAGCACCGGACGCCAGCGCAGCGTGGTCACGCTCGCTACCAGCACGATCGCCAGCTTCAGCGCCGTCCATGCTTCGAATCGCTCTAGATGCAACGCGACGATGAACTCGTGGAAGGTCCAGAACACGGCGGCGGCGCAAAGTCCCGCCGTCACGGCGGTCCAAAGCACCGGAAAGCGGCGCTCCCGGTAGTCGTCAAGAGCGCCGGCTGCGAGCATCGCGCCCGCAAACGTGATCGCGGCCCAGAACTTCGAGACGTAAATGGTTCGCAAGTGAGGCAGCGACATCAGCCACGCCATCGGCGGCACGCGATAAATGATCAGCAAACTTCCGGCGGCGATCCACAGAAAAGGATCTCGCAGGGCTTTTCCCGGCCGCGCCACGATCCACGCGGCGATCAGCAGCACCGGCAGAAGCCCAAAATACCCTCCGGGATTGGACGCCCAATTCACTTGCGGCGCGGATGTTCCAAAGAATTCCGGTGTGAGAAACTCGAAGAGCGTGTGCGCGGAGAAGAACTCCGGATTGTACTCGCCGCGAAATTTCCCGGCCGCGCTGACCTCCAGGTATCTCCACAGCGGAATCAGCGCCGGCAGCGCGGCTCCCACGCCGGCGAGGGCCGCCGCCCCGGCTTTCGCGACGTCGGGGAGTTTCGGCTTCCGCGAGAGAAACCAAATTCCCACCACCGCCAGGACCACCGCCGCCGACTCCGGCTGTCCCGCGAGCAACGTCATCGCCGTGAACAATGCGAGCCAAAGCGGCCGCACCGGATCGACGGACCATAACAGCGCAGGAAGCCATGTGATCGCGTCGCCGATGGGATAGCCTATGGAAAAAACGAAGGTATAGGAAAATCCGTACGCCACCGCGGCGAGGGCGGAAGCGTTCCGCGAATATCGGCGACGCGAAAACGCAAACGTGAATCCCGTAGCCAAGCACGTTTTCAAAATGGCTGCGAGAACATAGGACCACGTGGGCGGAAGAATGAAATGCAGCCAGTTCAAGGGATCGAGCGGCGCCGATTGGCCGTTGGCCAGCATTGGCGATCCCGCAAAGGCGTAAGGATTCCACAGGGCCGCGCGCCATCCGTCGCGGCGGACCACTTGCCGCCACGGTTCCAATTGCAATACTTGATCGGAAAGAATTGGATTGTGAACTTCGCGGCCGGAGCAAGACGCAGTCGCGGACCAGGGCAACTGCCAGCACAGCACGTCGAGAGGCAGAAGCACTCGGCCGGGCGCCAATCCTGGGGAATAGAAGAGAACGGCGGCCAAGGCTAACCACAGCGTGTGCCGTGTGCGATCCACGGGCGCTATCTTACATCGAGGCTAGCTCTTTGCGGTCTGCAAACGGGCGACGGCGCGCTCGAGCGAGGCCATGCAACGTTCGAGATCGACGTCCTTGGCTCCCGAGCGAATCCGCTCCTCGGCGCGTTTCTTGGCGGCCTCCGCGCGCGGCACGTCGATTTCCGCGGCCTTCTCCGCCGTTTCGGCGAGCACCGAAACTTGCTGCGGCAAAACTTCCACGTATCCCCAACTCACCGCCAGTTTCTCGGTCGATCCACCGTGTTTATACTCGATGGTCCCGGGCGCGAGCTCGGAAATCAGCGGCGCGTGCTGCGGCAAGATGCCGAGATAACCGGCTTTGCCGGGAATCTCCACCGAATCGATTTCGGTGGAAACGAGCAAGCGGTCGGGAGTGGCGATATCTAATTTCATGGGCGTGTCGGCGGCTGTTTGGTTACGCGGCCTTCTTGCGCTGCTCGGCGTCGGCGACCACTTCCTCGATGCCGCCCTTCATGTAGAAGCTCTGCTCGGGGATCGCGTCGTGCTTGCCTTCCACGATTTCCTTGAAACTGCGCACGGTGTCTTCCTTCTTCACGTACTTGCCTTGGAATCCGGTGAATTGCTGGGCCACGAAGAAGGGCTGCGACATGAAGCGCTGGATCTTGCGGGCCCGCGACACGGTGAGTTTGTCCTCTTCGCTCAGTTCCTCGATACCGAGGATCGCGATGATGTCCTGCAATTCCTTGTAGCGCTGCAACACCGATTTCACGTCGCGTGCTACGTTGTAATGCTCCTGTCCCACGACGCGCGGATCGAGAATGCGCGACGTCGACGCCAGCGGATCGACGGCTGGGTAAATGCCGAGTTCCGAGATTTGGCGCGACAGCACGGTGGTCGCGTCCAAGTGCGCGAACGTGGTGGCGGGCGCGGGATCGGTCAAGTCGTCGGCGGGCACGTAGATCGCCTGCACGGACGTGATTGAGCCTTTCTTTGTCGACGTGATGCGCTCCTGCATCTCGCCCATTTCCGTCGCCAGGTTCGGCTGATAGCCTACTGCTGAAGGCATGCGTCCCAGCAGCGCCGATACTTCCGATCCCGCTTGCGTGAAGCGGAAAATGTTGTCGATGAACAGCAGCGTGTCGGCGCCTTCGACGTCGCGGAAATATTCGGCGACGGTGAGGCCGGTCAGGCCCACGCGCAAACGCGCGCCCGGCGGTTCAGTCATCTGCCCGTAAATCAACGCAACCTTCGATTTCGTCCAATCGTCGGGGTGCAACACGCCGGATTCCTGCATTTCCAGCCACAAGTCGTTGCCTTCGCGGGTACGCTCACCCACGCCCGCGAACACCGAGAATCCGCCGTGCTTCAAGGCGACGTTATTGATCAGTTCCATGATCACGACGGTCTTGCCGACGCCCGCGCCGCCGAACAACCCGATCTTCCCGCCCTTCAAAAACGGCTGCACGAGGTCGATGACCTTGATGCCGGTCTCGAACATTTCCTGATTCACGCTCTGTTCGTCGAACGCCGGCGCGGAGCGATGGATCGGCAGGCGTTTGTCGGTGGCGATGGGACCGCGCGCGTCCACGGGCGCTCCGATCACGTTCATCACGCGGCCCAGTGTCTCGCGTCCCACCGGCACCATGATCGGCCCGTTCAAATCCTCGGCGGGCATGCCGCGAACCATTCCGTCGGTGGGTTGCAGCGCGACCGTGCGCACGCGTCCTTCGCCCAAGTGCTGCTGTACTTCGAGCACCACGTCGATGGGTGTGGGAACGTTGAAGCCGGCGCTGGTCACGTGCAGCGCATTGTAGATGTGCGGAAGATGGCCTTCGGCGAACTGCACGTCGACGGCGGGTCCCGAGATTTGGATCACTTTTCCGATTCGCTTTTCAGTGGTTGCCATGTCGATTCCTATTTGTCGATTGCTTACTCAAGGGCGGCTGCGCCGCTGACGATTTCGATAATTTCGCGTGTGATGCTGGCCTGGCGGATGCGATTCATGTTCAGCGTCAGGCGATCGATCATTTCCGATGCGTTCTTGCTGGCTGCGTCCATGGCGGTCATGCGCGCGGCATGCTCGGCGGCCGAGGACTCCAGCAGCGCGCGGAAAACCTGCACTTCCACGTAGCGCGGCAACAGCGACGCCAGCAATTCCTTCGGCGGCTGCTCGAAAATGTACTCGACGGGCTGCGCGTTCGGGTCTTTCTTTTCGTCTTTCTTTTCTTCGCGGGGAGCTTCAATCGGCAGCAAACGTTCGATCGTCAACCGCTGCACGAGCACGCTCCGGAATTCGTTGTAGATCAAATGCACTTCGTCGGCATCGCCTTCGACGTAGCGTTTGATGATCTCCTTGGCGATCGCCCGCGCGTCGTCGTATTTCACTTTGGCGAAGATGTCGGCCCAATCGCCAACCAGATCGCGGCGTCGCCGGAAGAAATCGCGCGGCTTGCGGCCGACCGTGATCATGTCGATTTGCTTCGCTTCGTAATCGCGCAGGAAATTCAACGCCGCTTTGTGGACGTTGGCGTTGAAGGCGCCCGCCAGACCCTTGTCGCCGCCGAGCACGACGACGAGCATTTTCTTGACGGGACGTTTGACCAATAGAGGATGAAGGGGCTCCTCGCTCTGAGGATCCATCGCGCCCGACGCCTCCAGCGCCGAGACCAAGCGGGTGAGGAACTGGCGCATGAGGGTTGCGTAGGGACGCGCGGAAATCACGCGTTCCTGCGCGCGGCGCAAGCGGGCCGCCGACATCATCTTCATCGCCTTGGTGATCTGCTGGGTGTTTTTCACCGAGCGGATCCGCCGCCGTAGATCGATAAGCGAGGGCATTTACGCTTTCGCTTTCTCCTCTTCAAGGAACCGCTTCTTTGCTTCGGTCAGCGCCGCCTTGATATCGTTCTTGATCTCGTCGGTGAGTTCTTTCTTCTCCATGATCTTCCGTTCGAGTTCCGGCTTCGCGCTATCCAGATAACCATAGAGAAATGCTTCAAAGGGCCGGCAGCGGTCGATCGGGAGATCGTCCAGGAAGCCGTTGGTCCCGGCGAAAATGCAAATGATCTGCTTGGCCACCGGCAGCGGCGAGAATTGGCCTTGCTTCAACACTTCCACCAGGCGCTGGCCGCGCGCGAGCTGCGCTTGCGACGCTTTGTCCAGATCCGACGCGAATTGCGAGAACGCGGCGAGTTCGCGGAATTGCGCCATGTCCAAGCGCAATGTTCCGGCCACCTGCTTCATCGCCTTGATCTGCGCGTTGCCGCCGACGCGGCTTACCGAGATACCGACGTCCACCCGGGACGCACGCCCGAGTGGAACAGGTCGGTGATCAGATAAATCTGGCCGTCGGTGATGGAGATCACGTTGGTCGGGATGTAGGCGGACACGTCGCCGGCTTGCGTCTCGATGATCGGCAGAGACGTGAGCGATCCACCGCCCAACTTGTCGCTGACTTTCGCGGCGCGCTCGAGCAAACGGGAGTGCAGATAGAACACGTCGCCGGGATACGCTTCGCGTCCCGGAGGACGGCGCAGCAGCAGCGAAATTTCGCGATACGCCGCGGCGTGCTTCGACAGATCGTCGTAGATCGTGAGCGCGTGCCGGCCGCTGTCGCGGAAAAACTCGCCGATCGCGACGGCCGAGTACGGCGCGAGGTACTGCATCGGCGCGGGATCGGACGCGGTGGCCGCCACGACGATGGTGTAGTCCATGGCGCCTTGGTCTTGAAGCGTCTTCACTACGTTCGCCACCGTCGAGCGCTTCTGGCCGATGGCGACATAGATGCAAATCATGTCGCCGCCCTTTTGATTGATGATGGTGTCGAGCGCCACGGTGGTTTTGCCCGTCTGGCGGTCGCCGATAATCAACTCGCGCTGGCCGCGGCCGATGGGGATCATGCCGTCGATGGCCTTGAGGCCCGTCTGCATCGGTTCTTTCACCGGCTTGCGGTCGATGACGCCGGGCGCAATGCGTTCGATGGCGTTGAACTTGTCCGTGAGGATCGGGCCTTTGTCGTCGATGGGTTGCCCGAGCGCGTTCACCACGCGTCCGATCATCGCTTCGCCGACGGGAACGGACATGATGCGTCCGGTGCGCTTCACGATATCGCCTTCTTGAATTTCCTGGTATTCACCGAGCAGCACCGTTCCCACCTGGTCTTCTTCCAGGTTCATGGCGATGCCGAACACGCCGTGAGGGAATTCGAGTAATTCGCCGGCCATTACTTTCTCCAGGCCGTGCACGCGCCCGATGCCGTCGCCCACCGAGATCACGCTGCCGATCTCATCGACGTTGGTGGCGCCTTCGTAGTTCTCGATCTGCTGCCGGATAATCTGCGAGATTTCGTCGGCTTTGATTTGAGCCATGGTCTATGCCTTAAGCCTTCTGCGTTTGGTCCGTTATTGCGAACTTAGCTTGGCGCGCAGCGTTTGCAAACGCTCGCGCACCGATCCATCGAACACCGTGCTGCCCACGCGCGTGACCGCTCCGCCGATCAGTGCCGGATCCACGTGATACTCGGCGCGTACTTTCTTGCCCGTGCGTTTCGTGAGGGCTGCTTCCAGCTTAGCCCGCTCCGCCGCGCCGAGTTCGGCCGCGGTTGTTATGTGCGCTTCCACCACGCCGTGACGCTCGTCCATTTCCGCGCGGAACAGCACAAGAATCTCCTGCAACAGCGCGATCCGTTTGTGATCCACCAGGACGAACAGAAAATTACGCGCCAGCGTGGAAAATCCCAGCTTCGAGCCGAGCGCGTCCACCAGTTGCTTCTTCGCTTTCGCCTTCACCGCGGGACTCGTGAGCACGTTCCGCAAGTCGGCGCTCGATTGCATCATGCCCAGGAATCCCGTGATCTGCGACTCCACGTGTTCGCCGCCCGAAACTTTGGCGCCGGTGACTGCGTCGGCGAGCGCGCGCGCGTAGCGGGAGGCGACGGCGGCCATTAGTTCTTGCCTCCGGTCGCGGTTAGATCCTCTACAAACGAATCAAGCAATTTGCCTTGCGTCGCTGCGTTCATGCGACCCTTCAGGTGCTCCTCGGCGAGATCGACGGCGAGTTTCGCGGCATACGCCTTCAACTCCTGGCGGGCCTGGCGCGTCTTCACGTCGATTTCGGCGTCGGCAGCGGCGAGAATCTTCACTTCCTCGGCGGCGGTGGCGAGCCGCAGATGCTCGGCTTCGGCGGCGTCATCTTTGGCGGCGTTCGAGCGGAGCGCGGCGATCTCCTCGCTCAAGTGGGCCATTTTCTGCTCGATTTCCGCCAAGCGCTTTTGCGAGGCGTCGCGGGCGGCTTCGGCGTCGGCCATGCCTTTGCGGATCGCCGCGGTGCGCGCCTGGAAAAACTCAGACGCCGGTTTCTTGAGGAAGTAGATGATCGCGCCGAACAGGATCACAAAGTTGATCGTCTTGTAGATCAGGTCCTTCTGTTCCTGCTTCTCGATCTTTTCCTGTTCCTCGGGCGACGGTTGATGCCCTAACTTCTCGTCGCTCTCCACTTCCCGCGCTTCTCTCTTGATCGGTTCGCGCTGTGGCTCCCCTTGCGTTTGCGGCTCCGCAGGCTTGGCGGCGGGCGGCTCCTGCCCCCAAGCAAACGCGCACAAAATCACTCCGAGGATCGCGCCAAGCATCAGAATTCGCTTCATCGCAGTACGGCCTCGGCAATCGACTCCGCCAATCGTTGACTCTCGCTCGATAGCTGCGTGCGCGCCGTTGCGACATCGCTGTCGATGGCGGTACGCGCAGTTTGCAGCTTTTCGCCGGCTATGGCACGCGCCTTCTCGACCATCGCGGCGCGGGCGGCGACGGCCTGTTGGCGCGTGGCTTCGCGCATCTTCACAATCTCGCCGCGGGCCGTTTCGAAGGCGCCATCGTATTCGCGGGCCTTGGCCTCGGCGGCGGCGATGCTGCGTTTGGCCTCTTCCTCGCGTCCTTCGGTCGAGTCGTGACGCTCCTTCAGCAGCTTTTCGAGCGGCGTGAAGAATACGACACGCAGGAAAGCGTACAAGAAGACCAAAATGACCATGGTCGGCACGGCGCCGAGCACAAGATCAACCAGTTGGCCGAGAATTTTGTCCATGTCGTACGTACGCCCTAGCGTTTACGCGCACGCCTCCGTACGCGGGGCCCCAAGCCCATGCAAGCTTATGATTAATAACACAGGAATGTGATGTTTTACAAGCGAATCGCGACGCGCGCAGCGGGCCGCGCTCGTCGATCGAAGCGTCCATTTTGGACTGGGACGAAAGGGACGGTGCCGCAGCGCGTTTGACAGCAGCGAGCCTCGCTACACTCAGACCATGGAAGTTCATCTCCGGCCGGAAACTGAATCCGGCCTGCGGTAGCCAGCTTCCGAGACCCGTCTACGCCGACGACTTGATGCTGCGAACCGCGTCATCGGCGAGATTGACCAAGAAGCCGGGCCTACTTCGCGGTGTCCGTTCCCTGCGTCATGCTGATGAGGCGCTGTGATTCCGGGGTGGCGAACGGCCCCCAACGAGTCCCGTCGGTGAAAACGACCGCATCGACCGTGATCCGCGGCGTGGTCGACGCACCGGAAGCGTCCTTTGTCACCGCGATATCACGCCAAGTAAACTGTTCACCGGGATCGACATACGGCTTGGCCGCCTTCACTGACTTCACGGTCAGGCGCGCGACGTGACTCGCGACTTTGCCGGTCGCATTCACGAAATCCACGCGCAAGACGCAACCTCGAATCTGTTTGGTTGAGACGTTCTTGGCAGCCATCGCCAAGACGTCCCCACTGTCACCTGGCTTCACACTTTGAGTCACTTCAAGCGGAGCCGGGTCATTCTGCTGGTTGGAGGCGAAAAGGAATGGCGCCACGCACAGCGCGGAAGCCAACACGATCGCTTGGCGACGTTTCATGGTCGGACCCCCTGCGAGCTACAGACGAATCGAGCAGCGCGGGCGTTCGCCTATTTCGCCTTCAAATCCACTTCGTCGAGCGTCGACCCATCAATCGCCGTGACCTTTATGTGGATCGCGGACCCGTGCACTTCAATCTGGATGAAGTTTTCCACGCTGGCGACCTTTTGCGTGATGCCCGCCGGAGGCTTATCCACGTCGTAGAGCGGCGCGCCGCCTCCGCCGCTGGTGAAATAGTGAATCCCCTTCTGCAGATAGTGCTGGTAGTTGTGGTCGTGACCCCAAAACGTCGCCTGCACTTTGTATTTCTCGAAGAGCGGCATCAGCGCCGTGATGTGCGGATTCCCTTCCTGGCGGCGCGCCACCGCGCTCATCGGCGGATGATGACCGCCCACGAATCGCCACGTGGCGTCCTGATGCTCGAGTAAATCTTGCTCCAGCCAGCGGACTTCTTCGTCCCACAACGCGTCGCGCTCCTTGGCCAACGTCGAGAACGCGGGCTTGTCGGTATTCAGAATGCTGAAGTGCATGTTGCCCCAATCGAATGAGTAATAGCCGGACCTCTGTTGGAGCAGCTCGAAATAATACGAGCTATTGCGCTCGTGATTTCCCAGAGCCGGGAAGTAGACGGTCTGGCGCAGCAACTCGCGCTCGATGTCGAAGAAGATCGGCCACAGCGCCGCGTCGTAGCCGTTTTCCACTTGATCGCCGTTGTCGATCACGAAATCCGGCGCGCCCGCCTTCACTAGTTGTTCCATCACCCGGCGGTGCACGTCGTGCCGCGTGCGGGTATCGCCGTAAACAATGAATCGCACGGGAGTATCGGGAGCGTTCGCGGCGGGAGGCGTCTTGAACGATCCCTTCAGCGCGCCGTTCGCCACCGTGTAGTCGTACCGCGAGTTCGGCGCGAGGCCCGTGAGCGTGGTTTTTTCGGTGTGCAGCGCGGGATAAACCTTCGCCGGCGTGGTGCTCCCGGATTGCTGAACAGTGGCTTCGGAATCCTGCACGATCCACGTGATGGTGGCCGTCCCGCGAACCTGCATGGTGACAAAAGGCCCGCCGATAATTTTTTGTGCAGAGGAAACGGTGGGCAGAAAGAGAAGAAAAAGCGCCGCACGCTTGATATGCATACGGGGACGATTCTAACTCAACCGGCAACCAGCACCAGCAACCAGCAACCGATCTTTAATTTCCTTCTACTTTGACCGGCAAGGCCGGCAGCACGGCGACCTTTTCCATTTCCTTCACCAGATCGCCGTCCCACGCGCCGCGTTTCGCGCCTTCCCACAGGACCTCTAGCGCTTCCTGCGCCGGGATCGCGTGATGATACGGCCGCTGCGTCGTCAGCGCGTCGAAAACGTCAGCCACCGCGAGAATCCGCGCGGTCATGGGGATTTTGCCGTTCTTCAGGCCGTCGGGATAGCCCGTGCCATCGAGTCTTTCGTGATGATGGCGGATGATCGGCAGCACATCGCTGAAAGATCTCAGCGGTGTGCAGATTTGCTCGCCGACCACCGGATGCAGGTTCACGGCCACGCGCTCCTCGGTGGTGAGCGGTCCGTTCTTGCAGAGAATCTGCTCCGGCACTGCGACCTTTCCGATGTCGTGCAAGATTCCGCCGCGCCGCAGCGCGATCATTTCGTCTTCGTTCGCGCCGATGCGCTGGCCGATCGCCGTGCAGTATTCGGCCAGCCGCTGGCAGTGTCCTTCGGTGTAAGGATCCTTAGCCTCGATGCTCATCGCCAACGCGCAAACCACGGCCTCGGCTTCTTCCAGGCGATCGACGTATTGTTTGATGCGCATCAGCGAGCGGACGCGCGCGATCAATTCCTCGCGGCGAATCGGCTTGCTGAGGAAATCGTCGGCGCCCGCTTCGATTCCTACGACGCGATCGGCGCTGCCGGAAAGCGCCGTCACTAAGACCACGGGCAATAGTTTGGTATTCGGATCGCTCTTTAAGCTGCGACAAACGTTGAAGCCGGTCTCGCCGGGCATCATCACGTCGAGAATCGCTAGATCCACGGCTTTCGAGCGCGCGGCTTCGAGGGCCGCGTTGCCGTCCGGTGCGGCGATGATCGCGTAGCCTTCCGGCTCCAGCAGATCCTGAAGGAGCATGCGGCTCGCTTCGTCGTCGTCGGCAATCAAAATGGTAGGGATTCGCGGAGAACCCAGACTCAGCGGCGCAAGAGGATCCGTCATGGCTCCCTCCAAAACTAACTCCATCCAGTATCTCAAACGCGCCCTGAAAAACAGATAGTGCATTGGTACCGGCCCTTTCTCCCGTACGGTCCTAGCACCGCGGTGGGTCCTTTCTGCTAGGCTTAGGACGTGCTTCTCAAAAGAGTGTTCATTGGAGTTTTAGCTGCTGTGTCGGCGGTCGCGGCGCTGGCCGCTGCGCAAGACGTCGACGCAAAAATTCTGGCGCCACTGCGCTGGCGCATGATCGGGCCGTTCCGCGCGGGGCGCGTGACGTCGGTGGCCGGGGTCAGCGGTCAACCGAATCTCTACTATTTCGGGACGCCCGGCGGCGGCGTGTGGAAAACCATCGACGGCGGACACACATGGCGGCCGATTTTCGATGGCCAACCGGTGGCCGGCATCGGCGCGATTGCCGTGGCGCCCTCGAGCCCCAATATTATTTATGTCGGCACGGGACATACCGCGTCCGGCGACGGCGTGTATAAATCGCCCGACGGCGGCGCGACCTGGTCGCACGCGGGACTCGAGAAAACGCAATTCATCCAGGCGATCATCGTCGATCCGAAGAATCCGAACGTCGCCGTGGCCGGCGCGAACTCGCTCGGCCAGCAAATTTTGTGGCGGCCGCTGCCGAAGAACGCGTACTCGCTCGATCGCGGCATATTCAAAACCACCGATGGTGGCAAAACGTGGAAGCAAACCTTGATGGTCGCCGATTCCACCGGCGTGGTCGACATGTGCGCCGACCCCAACGATTCGCGCAGACTCTACGCCGTGATGTTTCACCCGGCGACAGGTCACGGCGATGCGGCGGTCGACGCCACGTCCGACATTTTTTTCTCGGCGGATGAAGGATCCACGTGGAAGCCGCTCGTCACGCAAGGATTGCCCGGCACGAAGACCGACGGACGCGGCCGTCTGGGCATCGCCGTGGCGCCGGGACATCGCGGCCGTTTGCTCTACGCGATTTTGAGCCAGGGATTTTTTCGTTCCGACGACGGCGGCGCGACTTGGAGCAAGGCGTCGAAGGATCCTCGCGTGATCGGCAGCGAGTATTTCAGCCGTGTCTTCGTCGATCCACTGAACGCCGACGTGCTGTACGTTTCACAAACGTCGTTTTATCGTTCCACGGACGGCGGAAAAACGTTCGAGGCGTTTGTGGGCGCGCCGAGCGGCGACGATTTTCACGTGCTGTGGATCGATCCGCATAATTCCGAGCGGATGTTGCTGGGTGTCGACCAGGGCGCCATCGTCACGGTGAACGGCGGAAAAACCTGGGGATCGTGGTACAACCAGCCGACCGGCGAGTTCTATCACGTCTCGACGGATTACGGATTTCCCTACAACGTTTACGGAGCACAGCAGGATTCGGGCACCGCGATGGTGGCGAGCCGCAGCGACTACGGCGAAATTACCGATCGCGAGTTCATGTCGATCGGCGGATTCGAGTATTGCTTCATCGCGCCCGATCCGCTGCGAGCGAACCTTATTTATTCCGGCGGCTGGTACAACACGGTGGTGCGATTCGACAAAACCAACGGCCAAGTCGCCACGATTTTCGAGCCGGGCGACCGCTATCGCGCCACGAATATGTCGCCGCTCGAATTCTCACCGCACGATCCGCACGCGTTGCTTCTCGGCACGCAGTTTGTGATGCGTACCACCGACGGCGGACGCCGCTGGGAAGAACTGAGCCCCGATCTCACCGGATTCGTAGAGGGCGATCGCAACGCTAAGCGCGATCCCGATGCGCCGCCGCCTCCCGCCATCAGCGCGATGGCGCTATCGCCCGCGGACGCCAACGTGATTTGGGCGGGCACGTCGAATCAAGTGGTCCAGGTGACGCGCGACGGCGGAAAGTCGTGGAGTAAAGTCTCGCCGCCGGGACTCGCCGATCCGCAGCGGATTCTGGCGATTGAAGCGTCGCGCTTCGACGCGGGGACCGCATACGTGGTCGCCGGATCGCTGCGTGGCGCGATCGCGCCGTACATCGCACGCACGCGCGATTTCGGACACACGTGGCAAACGATGATCGCGGGCATTCCCGCTGATGAGATGCCTGAAGTGGTGCGCGAAGATCGCGTTCACAAAAACTTGCTCTACGCCGGAACCACGCGGCGCGTCTACGTATCGTTCACCGGCGGCGATCGCTGGCAGCCGCTGCAAATGAACATGCCCGTGGTGAGCATCACCGATCTCGCGGTACACGGCAACGACTTGGTGGCGTCGACGTACGGCCGCGCGCTGTGGGTCCTCGACGATCTCGCGCCGATTCGCGATTTGGCCGCCGGAGCCTCGGCCAAGTTGACGAGTGCATACTTGCTCCCGCCCGCAACGACAACGCGTGTCCGCTGGGACAGTTTTCAAGACACGCCGTATCCTCCGGAAACGCCGGCCGGAAAAAACCCACCTGACGGCGCGATCATCGATTACTTCTTGCCGAGCGCGCAAGCGAACGACGTGATCATCACCATCACCGATGAGCGCGGCCGCACCGTCCGCCGCTACTCGAGCTCCGACAAAGCGCCGAACTTGCCGCTGCCGAACGTTCCGAGCTACTGGTTTGGTCCGCCGAACACTCCGGGCCGCGACGCCGGACTACATCGCTTCGTTTGGGACTTGCGTTATCCGCCGCCGCGCGTGTTGCCGTATAGCTATTACGGCAATTTACTGGAGTACACCGAGTACACCTACGCCGATCACGCGATTCCCGGCGACACGCCGCCCGAACAGCCGCTCGGCGCGCTGGTGGTGCCAGGAAATTATTTCGTGGAGCTGTCGGCCGGAGGGCAAACCTTACGCCAGCCGCTCACCGTGATTCCCGATCCTCGCTTGAGCGCCTCCGCCGCCGACTTGCAGGCCCAACTCGACCTAATGCAGCAAATCGCGCGCGGCCTGGACGCGACCTTTGGCGCGTTTCATCAAACATTGCCGCTGCGTGAGGCGTTGGAGGAGCGCAAGAAGGCGAATGTGCCCCCGGACGTGAAGGACATGATCGATGCACTCGAGAAAAAGCTCGACGCCGCGTCGAAAGGCACGAAGACGGCGCCCGGCTTGGGCCCGGTGAATCGCGATTTGGCGCGCATGGCGCTGAATGCGCAAAGTGCCGACGTGCGCCCCGCCGACACCGTCCGCACCGTCGTTGAGGATCGCTGCAAAACGCTCGACGTCGATTTGTCGCTTTGGCGCGACCTGAACGCGCGCGACATTCCCGCGCTGAACGTCAAGCTGCAAGCGGCGAACCTCTCGCCGCTGCCAGTGGTGCAGGTCAGCGCATCGTCCTGTAAATAACAACATGGATTCCGCGCTCTTCGTTCACCGCCTGCACTTCGCGTTTACAATCACGTTTCACTATCTCTTTCCGCAGCTCACCATGGGACTCTCGCTGCTGATCGTGATCTTAAAGACCATGGCGATCCGCACCGGCGACCCGCACTACGACGACGCGGCGCGCTTTTGGACGCGCATCTTCGGAATCAATTTCGCCATGGGCGTGGTCACCGGCATCCCCATGGAATTTCAGTTCGGCACGAACTGGGCGATTTTTTCGCGCTCCGCCGGCGGCGTGATCGGCCAGACGCTGGCGATGGAAGGCGTCTTCTCGTTTTTTCTGGAGTCCACGTTTCTCGGATTGCTGGTGTACGGCGAAAAACGGATGAGCCGCGCGATGCATTGGTTCGCGGCCTTCGCTGTCTTCGCGGGATCGTGGCTGAGCGGCTATTTCATCATCGTCACCGATGCCTGGATGCAGCACCCGGTGGGTTATACGCTGGCGGACGGCCGATTCCAGATCGCTAGTTTCGCGGAAATGCTCTTGAATCCGTGGGCGGCGTGGCAATACGCGCATAACATGACGGCGTCGGTAGTCACGGCCAGCTTCGTTGTGGCTTCCATAGGATCGTTCTATTTGCTGATGGGCGCGTACCGCCGCTTCGGCGAAACGTTCGTACGCCTGGGCGTGATTTGCGGATGCGCCGCGTCGATCATCATGATTTTTCCCACCGGCGACGGTCAGGGGAAAATGATCGCCCTTCATCAGCCGGTCACGCTTTCCGCGATGGAAGGATTGTTCGACACCGCGCAAGGCGCGCCGCTGGCTCTCATCGGGCAGCCTGACGTTGAAAAGCTGCGCCTCGATAATCCCGTTGTCGTGCCGAACATGCTCAGCTTTCTCACGTATCAACGCTGGCACGCCGAGGTGAAAGGCCTGCGCGAATACCCGCGCGATCGCTGGCCCGACAATATTCCGCTGCTCTACTTCAGCTATCACATCATGGTGGGTCTCGGCACCATCTTCGTCGCGGCGATGGGCGCGTCCGCGCTGATGCTGTGGCGCGGCGTGCTGTTCACGCGCCGCTACATGCTGTGGATGCTGATGCTGTTGCTGCCGTTTCCCTACATCGCCACCACCGCTGGATGGATCACCGCGGAAGTGGGCCGCCAGCCGTGGCTCGTCTATGGATTGATGCGCACCGCCGCCGGGGCTTCGCCGCAAGTGTCGGCGGGAAACGCGTGGTTCACGCTGCTCGGATTCATGGGTCTGTACATGGTGTTGGGACTTTTGTTTTTGTTCCTCGTGCAGCGTGAGATCGAGCACGGGCCATCCGCTTCGGGGGCGCACTGATGCCAACGCTTTGGTTTTGGCTCGTCGCCGCGGCGATTGCGATGTACGTGATCTTCGATGGATTCGACATCGGCGTAGGGATTTTACATTTTCTCGCCGCGCGCGACGACGCGGAGCGTGCGCGGCTGCTGCGCGTCATCGGTCCCGTGTGGGACGGCAATGAAGTATGGCTGCTGGCGGGCGGCGGCACGCTGTACTTTGCGTTCCCCGCACTCTACGCCGCGAGTTTCAGCGGATTCTATCTGCCCCTGATGATCGTATTGTGGCTGCTGATCCTGCGCGGCATCTCGATTGAATTTCGAAATCACATTGAAAGCCACTTGTGGATTCCTTTCTGGGACGCGATCTTCTGCGGATCGAGCGCGCTGCTGGCGGTGTTCTTCGGCGCGGCGCTCGGTAACGTGGTGCGCGGCGTGCCGCTCGACGAAAGCGGATTGTTCTTTCTTCCGTTGTGGGTGAATTTTCTTGCGCCGTCGCCGGGCAATGGACTTGGCGTTACGGGCATTCTCGATTGGTACACGATTTCGGTCGGCGTCGCGGCGCTGGCGACGCTCGGGATGCACGGCGCGCTCTGGGTGATGCTGAAGACCAACGGAGAATTGCACGACCGTGCAAGAGTTTGGCGAAATCGTTTCTGGATCGCCGCGGGCGTCTTCACGGTGCTGATTACCTTAGAGAGTTTTTCCGTTCAGCCGCATTTGGCCGGGAGTTTTCGCGCCGCACCGTGGGGATTCTTCTTCCCGGCTCTGGCCATCACCGGATTCTTCGGTGCGCGATTCACTCGCGGTCTCGCGGCGTTCCTGGCGTCGTGCGTCTACATCGCAGGAATGTTGTGCAGCGCGGCGTTCGGGTTGTTTCCACTTGTGCTGCCGTCCAACGGCGAGCCGCACACGTCGCTGACGATCCAGAATTCCTCGGCCGCCGCGCATGGACTCTCCGCGGGACTCGTCTGGTGGATCCCCGGCATGCTGCTGGTGACCGCATATTTTGTTTTCACTTATCGCCGGCTGGCGGGGACCGTCGAGTAAAGCGCGTTATAATGCGGGCCCATGAAATTCCGCACTGCGGTCATTCTTCTCGCCACGGTTTTTTGTTTCGCGCAAGCACCCGGCCGCGGAGGCCAAGCCGCGCCCGCTGAGCCCGGGGCTCCTGCGGCCACTCCCGCGCCGCAAGTCGGCGCAGGCGTCGGCGGTGGTCAACCGGATTTCAACAACGACGCGCTTTCGCGCCGGCTCGACGATCTCACGTGGTATTTCACCATGGGTGACATCGCCGATATCGACAACGTCGAAATTCCCGGCTTGCCGCCGCGCGTGATTCCCAACCCCACAGGACAAGGCGCGGGCAATCCCGTGGTGTTTCATTGCTACACGTTCATTCCGAAAAAACTCGACCGCACCAAGAAGCATCCGCTGATGGTCTTCGTGCACGGCGGCGTCCACAGCAACTTTACCCGCGATACGTCGCCGCATTTGATCCGCGAACTGGTTGAATTGGGATACACGATCATCGCGCCCGACTATCGCGGGTCGACGGGATATGGAGGCGAATTTTGGCGCGATATCGACTACGGCGGACGGGAGAACGATGACGTAATGGCCGCGCGCGACTGGGCCGTGGAGAATTTCGATTTCGTCGACCCCAAGCGCGTCGGCATCATGGGATGGAGCCACGGCGGCATGATCACGCTGATGACGATTTTCGATCACGCCGAAGGTTTCGCGGTCGCGTACGCCGGCGTGCCGGTGAGCGATCTCGTGGCGCGCATGGGATACAAGGGTCCCGGTTACCAGCAGCTTTACTCCGCGCCGTATCACTTGGGAAAAACCGCCGAGCAGAACGTGAATGAATATCGCAAGCGGTCCCCGGTGTGGAACGCGCAAAAACTGAACACGCCCCTGCTCGTGCACACCAACACCGCCGACGAGGATGTGAACGTTCTCGAAGTGGAAGAGTTGATCCGCGCCTTCAAGGCGGAAGGCAAGAAATTCGAATACAAGATTTACGACAAAGCGCCTGGTGGGCATCACTTCAATCGTCTCGACACGAAACTGGCGCGCGATTCACGCAGGGAAGTGTATGAATTCCTCGGGCGGTATCTAAAACCCTGACGGTTTTTTCAACGCAGAGACGCAGAGGGCGCAGAGGATGAATCAATCAGGTTTTCTCTGCGCCCTCTGCGTCTCTGCGTTGAAAGAACCCTTAGTGTATTCTTGAGAAGCGATGGCGCAGGCTCTCCTTTGGATTTTCTGGCTCTCCGCGGGACTGGTGATCTACACCTACGCGATCTATCCGCTGCTACTGGTCGCGATGGCGGGGATTCGTCAAGTCCTCGATGATTTGCGCTACGCGGCGGGCCGGCGCGACCGGCGTAAGCCGATGCTCGATATCGCGCGCGCTTTCGACTATCCGCGCGTCAGTTTGGTTTTCGCCGCCTACAACGAAGAATCCGTGATCGAAGAGAAGATGGCCAACTGCCGCGCCATCGACTATCCAATCGACCGCCTGGAGATTCTCGTCGGTTGCGACGGATGCAGCGATCGCACGGCGCAATTGGCGCGCGCGGCTGCCGTTCCTCAAGCAACCGTTTTTGACACGGGCGATTTCGCGCAGCGCAGCGGCAAGCCGGCCGTGCTGAATCGTTTGGTCGCGCTGGCCACCGGCGATCTGGTGGTTTTTTCCGACGCCAACACCATGCTGCAATCGACAGCGGTCGCGAGGCTGGCGCGACACTTCGCCGATCAGCGCACCGGATGCGTGTGCGGCGAACTTCGCGTGCTGCCGCGCGAAGGTGGACCGTCGACGGAAGGCGCCTACTGGCGCTACGAACTGTTTCTGAAGTTTTTGGAGAGCCGCTTGGGAATGCTGCTCGGTGCCAATGGCGGAGTCTTCGCCGCGCGCCGCGACCTATATCAACCGCTGCCGAAGCAAGCGATCATCGACGATTTCTTGATCGCCATGCGAATTCGGGACGGCGGTTACGACGTGATTTATGATCCCGAGGCCGCCGCATTTGAGGAAGCCGCCGCCGGTGTTCGCGACGAGTTCAAGCGGCGCATTCGCATCGGCGCGGGAAATTTTCATGCCCTTCGTTTCACCGCGCGATTGCTCAGCCCCCTGGCCGGCGGAATTTGCTTCAGCTACTGGTCGCATAAAGTTCTTCGTTGGCTTGTGCCGTTCGCGCTGCCGCTGGCGTTTGTGGGCGCCTCGGGTCTCGCCGCGAACGGCCGTTTTTCCGATGTTGAGCGAGGCTTTTACGGTGCGTGCGCGGTGCTGGGACTCATGATGACGGCGCTTGCGGCCGTCGGCTATCGCATGGAATTGCGCAACGTTCACCGCAGTTTGTTTAGCGTGCCATACTATTTCTTGTCGATGAATCTGGCGTTGCTGCTTGGTTTTTTCAGATTCGTGACCGGCGAACAGACCACGGTGTGGCAGCGCACCGCGCGCCCGAAGCAAGACTCCTGATCGCATCGACATGACCGGCGAATCCATCATCTATTTCAACAAAGAATGGGGTGAAAACACCACTTCCGCCGATCACGTCTTCGAACAGCTTTGTCGCCACAACAAAGTGATGTGGGTGAATTCCATCGCCATGCGCAATCCGAATCTCGGATCGGCGCACGATTGGGGACGCATCTACAAAAAGGTTCGCAAACTTCTCGGCGGATTGCGGCAAATGGGACCGAACGCGTGGCTCTATCAACCGTTTTTCATTCCGCTGCCGTTTTCGAAGCGTGCGCAAACGCTGAATCGCCGCCTGTTGCGCTGGTCGCTGCGGCGGCAGGCGAGAAAACTCGGCATGAAGAATCCGCAACTATGGACGTTTCTTCCGAGCGCCGTCTACATGATCGGCGAATTGGATGAATCGGTGGTGGTCTACTACTGTATCGACGCGTGGACGAAGTTCGTGCACCTCGACGGCGGCAGCATCGCGCCGCTGGAAGATGAGTTGATCCGCAAAGCCGACGTATGCTTCGCCTCGGCGGAAAGCATTCTTGAAAGTCTGAAAGCGCGCAACCCCAACACGTATTTGTCGCGCCACGGCGTGGACTTCGAGGTATTCGCGCGCGCCTCCGATCCCGCGACCGTTGTGCCCGACGACATCGCGCGCTTGCCCAAGCCGGTGATCGGTTTTTTCGGCGGCCTTCGCGAACACATCGACTTTGATTTGCTCGTGGCGATCGCGCGCCGTCATCCCGAATGGTCGCTCGTGTTGTTGGGATTAGTGCAGGTGAACGTTGACATGTTGCGCGCCCTGCCCAACGTGCACATTTTGGGATCGCGCAAGTATCAGGAACTTCCGGCGTACTGCAAAGGTTTCGACGCGAGTATTATTCCGTACTTGCGCAACGAATTTACCGAGCACGTGAATCCCATCAAGCTGCGGCAATACTTGTGCGCGGGATTGCCGACCATCGCCACCGCGATTCCGGAGACGTTAGAATACGCGCACGTGGCATCGGTGTGCGAGACGCACGACGAATTTATCGCCGCCATCGAACATGAACTAGCAGCGGATTCGCCGGAGCGTCGTGCGGCGCGTCGCGAGACCATGCGTAGCGAGTCGTGGGAAGGAAAAGTCGCCGTTGTTTGCGAGCGAGTTATGGCGGCGAAGGAGGAGCGGCAAATCAAAAATCAAAAATCAAAAATCAAAAGTGAGAAATAGCGCGCTGGGGTCTCGCGCGAAGGTTCGGTTGCTCGGGCCTCGTCCGTTCCTCCATTTTTGATTTTTGCCTTTTGATTTTTGATTGTTGATTTATGTTCTTCTCAAACTGGTTCGGTCCTTCCCTAACCCGCCTCCCACCCGGCAATCGTGTAGCCTTGACCTTCGATGACGGCCCCAGCGAAACCACCCCGTACGTTTTGGATTTGCTCGCCGAGTACAACGCACGCGCGACATTTTTTCTCGTCGGCATGAACTGCCATCGCCTTCCAGACGTCGCGCGGCGAGTGATCGCGGAAGGTCACGAGATCGGCAATCACACGTGGTCCCACGCGAATTTCTATCGTTGCGCGCCATGGCAAGTGCGCGCGGAAATCGAGCGCGGCCAGCAGGCGATCGAAGACACGCTGGGGCGGCGCCCGCAGTGGTTCCGCCCGCCGTTCGGTGTGCGCTGGTTCGGCATGTTTCCGGCGCTCGATCGTTTGGGAATGCGCTGCGCGTTATGGTCGCTCGACACCTGCGACTGGCGCGATCCCGCCGACGCGATTGTCGAGCGCGGGGCAGGCGCGCAAGCCGGCGACGTGCTTCTCCTTCACGACGGTTTTCGCACGCACGTAGGAAACAATCGCAAGGAAACGGTGGCGGCGCTGGGACGCTTGCTCGCGCAATTCCGCGATCGTGGGTTGGAAATGGTGACGCTAGCGCCCGCGGCGCCGGCCAAGTAAGGAAGCTACTGCTTGCGCTCCATCAGCACTTTCAAAGAGGCATTCTTCAGTGAACTGTTTCCCTCGACCTTGGCGACCTTTCGCAGACTCGCCGTGCTCAAGTGACGCAGCAGTGAAAGCGCGGTGCCGCCGGGCGTCTTTGGATTGATGGCGATCGATACTTTCAGTTCCTCGCTGAGCGCCCATGTGGGATTGGTGCGTAGCATGCGGACAAGTTGATCGGCCACCAGCGCGTCGATGCTCGGCATCTTGGAAATCGCGATGATTTCCGGCAGCGTGATCAGCGGATTCTTCACGAGATAGAGCAGAAGCATCGGCGTGGGCTGCTGCGCGATGATGGTGCGTCCGCTTTGCCCCGCGCGCGTGGCGTAGATGACGCGTTGCGCGAAGGTCATTTTGCGAATGCGCGCGTGTTCGTCGAGACGGTCCGCGGTATCGAATTTGAATTCCGCTTCCGACGCCGGCGGGACTTCGCGCAATGCGGTTTCCAACTCCGGCAGCAGTTCGCGCGGACTGCCGGGAATCGCCACGCGCAGTTGCAGTGCAACATCTTTGGCGACAATTTGCTGGGCGGTCGGGTCGAGGCGCGCGACTTGAATGTCGATGGGGCGCGGGCGGTCGGGCAGCTTGAATTGAAACGATCCGCGAAACGGGAGCGGCAGCGTGTCCTTGCGATCGGTGAGCAGCCGCCCGGATTCGAGCAGATCGTAAACATAGCTCGCTTCCTCGGCCTCGGTGGCCAGTTGCACTGCCACGCATCCTTCGCTCTTATCCAGCGAAACGCGCATCGCGCGAGTGTAGCACGGCGCGTCTATGTTAGACTAAAGTTCTCCGCACGTCGCGACCGCGAAATCCCAAGTTCGGAGAGGTGTCCGAGTGGTTTAAGGAGCACGCTTGGAAAGCGTGTGTAGGGGAAACTCTACCGTGGGTTCGAATCCCACCCTCTCCGCCAGAATAGACTATTTATAATCAGTAGTTTATAAAATTATCCTTGCACATGTACCAAGATTTGTACCATCATTCCGTAGGGCGAGGTTTTTGATGCTTACACTTTATCGCCGCCATCGGAAGGAATGCCCATACAGCGATGACCGCTATCACCGCCGCTGTACGTGTACGGTTTGGGCGCAGGGCACCATTGAAGGAACGCCGATCCGTGAGTCTCTGAAGACCCGTTCATGGGAACGGGCTGAGCAGATCAAGCGCGACAGGGAAGCGGGCCGGAGCGCCAAGCCAGAAACGCCGGCCGCAATGACCATCGAAGCGGCCATCAAGCTCTTCATCGAAGACTGCGAATCGCGGAACCTCACCGACAGCCCGCTGAAGAAGCACAAACGCCTTACGCGACGGTTCGGTGATTTCCTAATGCCGCTCGGCATCGAATTCTTTCCAGGAGTGACGACCGACATCATTCGGCGCTTCCGTTCGACCTGGAAGCTGTCGCCGCGGACTGCGGCCAAGGAATTGGAACGGCTCCGTTCTTTTTTCCGCTTCTGTGTCGAAGCCGGATGGATCTCAATCAATCCCGCGAAGGCCGTGAAATCGCCGAAGTCGAAAGAGCTGCCCCGCCTGCCGTTCAGCGACGACGAAGTGGCGAAGATACTTTCGAAAACGGAAAACGACCGGGAGCTTGCCTTCGTGAGAATCCTCCGACACACGGGACTCCGAATCGGCGACGCATCACTGCTTCAGAAATCGGCTATCTCTGAGAATCGTGTCTACCTCTACACGACGAAGGGCGGCACGCCCGTCCATATCGTTCTACCGCCCGATCTCGTCTCGCTTCTTAATTCGCTTCCCGCTCCAGGCGGATATTTTTTTCTCTTCGGCGAATCGACAAAGATGCACACGACGGCCGACCTCTGGCGTCGCCGCATCAAACGGATGTGCAAGGATGCGAAGGTCACACCGGATCATCCCCATCGTTTCCGGCACACACTGGCAGCCGATCTCCTCACAAAGGGTGCGAGCGTCGAAGATGTTGCCGCAATCCTTGGCAACAGCCCTGCTGTCGTGATGAAGCACTATTCCCAGTTCTGCCGTAGGAGGCAGGACCGTCTGGATGACCTCATATCAAAGACCTGGAAGAAGACTCTCGTAAGGGTCAAGTAGCCCCTCAGACTTAAGGAATGTTCTTCGTCTCTGAGAGGGTCCCAGGCGGCGCTCAGGGCCCTTCGTGGCTCCTGCGGCGGCGATCCGGCATTGTCCCAAATGAAATGAACTTAATACCCGACGCTTTCTGTCGGTAATCCTCACTACATACAGTTTTTTCACTGTAGGCAATTCACGTTATCGGAAGGATAAGAGGGGATTGGAAGCGTTCACCATAAAGTTATGATCTATGCCATGTTCCTATTGACATCCGCTCGGAAAATACGGTATATGTGTCCTCCGATTCCGAATACTCCGATTGGAGACGTACATTATGAAGCCCAATTGCAGAGTCGCCAAACCATCGCTCAGGACGAGTGGATGGAAAAAATCCTTCGGGGGTCTCTCTATAGCGCCGCTGCTGCTGTCACTACTGGTTGGCATCGTTTGTCTCAGTGTCACGGTGCGTGCAGACGTTCTCGATACCCTGAAGAGTTACGCTAAAGACCCGGCAAAAGGCTTCCTCGACGATGCCGAGACGAAGGCGAAGAACGTGATTGCCCGGGGCCAGGATGCTGCTGACGGTGCAATAACGCACGCTGGACAGGTGATCGACGTCGCCGCTCGTGACGCCATCATTGGTCTAGGCGCGCATATAAACAAGGCCATTGGAGATCTCGACCTCGGCGAGCAGAACGTGCTTGCATCGATTCTCGATTTAGAGACGAAAGCCGACCACATCCTAGCTGGTGTATACGATCTGCGAGACACTACCGCCGTTGACCTCACTAACATCCTAAGAGGTGTGGTTTTTGTGCATGCGCCGGACTTCCTGGTTCAGGCAATTAAGGGCACCGCTCTCTTGCCTCAGAAGGACGATTATCACATCACGGTTACGGCAGTTGGTTTCGGCCAAACGAGCGACTCGATGGCTGAGATAACCGCTTCACTGAACGGAAACCCGATTAAGTTAGGTGAAGTCGATCAGGTCAGCGAGGCAGGCAACGCAATTCTGTCCATTCCCAATGGAACGATTCTGCGGTTATTCGCCCCAGACTCATTGAAGTTTGCGGATCTCGCATTGAATGTCAACATAAAGCGTAAACACTGGTACTGGTTCGGTTGGAAGAGCCACCACTATCAAGTTCCTATTCGTCTCATGCTCTATCCAACCCACGTCGCTACTGTGACCGTCCATTTTACGGCACCATCATTTGGGTGGGTCTCCACAGGCGATGTATTTTCTGCAACAAAACAGACAGAGGAAAAGGATGGATGCAAGTTCTGCGATGTGTCTTGCACTTCGAAACCGACCTTTGACGTTACTGTGCCAGGAAATCACACGCCCACCGCGGTTGGAGATGAGCGCATTACTAAGGCCGGAGTGGAGTGCATTGCGGGAGGTAGTATTTGTGCTTTCAACGTTCGATCGGGTACGGATATTTCCGCGAACGGAACCCGTGCTTCTGGCCACGTCGAAACCTGTAGTCATCCGACGGTATGGCGACTGCGTGCCAGTGTCGAGAGGTGGCAGCAGACCGGTGACCCAACAAACGATCAAAAAATTGAGGTCCTCGTCGATAGACCACAGGTGATTCCTCTGCCTGACGGCGTTTCATCGGTCACCATTGACGTGGTATCGTCAACCAAGCAGAATTATACGTTTGTGATTCCGAGTTCTGACCCGCACGGCATCCTCAACGCGACAATGCCTCCCGGAAGCCATAGCCTGATCATATCTGCATTGCCCATTCAGCCTATCTACTAGAATCTAGTGGCGACTTTGACGTACACCTCTGCGATAGCTTTCGTGCATCGCTCGTTCCAGAGGTGTGCGAGCATTGCTCGGCACACGGAAGCCCAGGCTTCTGATCCTCGGCAAAAAATCACCGCAGCCTCCAACGGACTTACACTTGCCGGGACTCCTTCCAACTCTGGAAGCTCGTTCGCGAACGCGAACGACCTCTCACGAGCGCGTTTCTCGGCCATCACCCCGTCCTCCTACTGATTTGATTCGAAGCACTTCGATCCCTTCACGTTGTTTCTCCTTTTCGCTCCCGAAGTCCCTCGGTCACTGCTTCGCTTGACGGCAACGACGGCCTAGCCGCGCCCGGCGCTCACCTACGTTCTGCTTTGTCGGTTCCCCCAAACGAGATTCCGCCCTGCGGGTTTTGCTCGCCATTCAGCTCGCCGGAATCTCGCCCGGTCCCCCCAACAATGCACTTCGGCTCGCTTGGGAGCGGCTCCGCTTGCTTTTCGTGCCCCGAGGGACTTCGGGAGCGAAAAGGAGAAACAACCATGTTGTCAATCAATCGAGAACCACAACCTGAACGGACAGCACCATTCAAGGCCGTCACTCAGTTCCTTACCGTTGCGCAGGTGGCACGCCGTTGGAGCGTCAGCGAGGATCTCGTTCGCCGCCGCTACCGCAATAACAAGCACGTCCTGAAACTGGGCGCGGTCAAGCCGCGAACCCGCGGATGGGTCATGCTTCGCATCCCCGAATGGCTCGTTCTGGAAGACGAGGAAAAATTGAAGACTCGTATCCCGTGATTCCCTTGGCGGGAGCTTAACGGCTCCCGCCGTTCTTCCCTAGTAGAGGAGGGGAACGGTCGCACCAACCAGAAATACGGGTTTCAGAATAGAAATCTAGTGAGTGAAAAACCTTGTCAGCCAGCAGCGAAGGTGGGTTACAGTGGCAGATAACTCAAAGAGAGGGCATCGTAAATGTACCGCGCGGTGACGAGGAAGAGAGGTTGAGAGACGGGAGGTAGAGACCTATGGCATGGTGGAATGATGAGCCGTCGAAAGAGGAGCTGGCTCGTCGGCGCGAGACGGAAGAGCTTATGGAGCAAGTGCGCGCCTGCTTCCCAGGCGCTGTGCGTGAAGTACGTGACTTGCGGCGGGGAGAAGAGTCAACGTTCTACGAGCAGTATGAACATGCATCGCCGAGACAGCAGCGGTTGGAACTCAAAAGGCTGCAACGCGAACAAAGGCGGCGGCAAACACCCAGCGACGGCGACTTCGCTAGAGACATCCTAACGACGGGCCTTCAGATTTTCACGGAGATGCATGCTTATCAGGATGGTGACGATGACCCGCCATCAATGAAGAGGCTCTTAACACGACTGACCGACGAGCAACTGCAAGAAAGAATCGATTTCCTCGAAGAACAGTTGCAGGCGCCGCCGCAGCCGCAACCAGAAATACAGACGCCACGATTAAATAGCCCACGCCGCAGCACGCCGGAAGAATTGATCGCCCGAGACGATGACCTCGATGAAAGGGAGGCGCGGGCAATAGCTGCTTGCAACGGAAATGAGGAAAAGATCGCCCGCGTAAGGCGCATCTTCTATGACGAGAGAATGCGCGTCATGGACGAATCATAAAAAAACCGCCTTCCCAAAGGGCAGGCGGCGATAGACGGGGCCGTGTGCGCTTCTTCCTACGCACTGGGCGGCTGTAAAGCGAATTCAAGCATGAGAGACTCAACACGAGCGACGGCTTCAGCGGCGGTCATCCGATGCTCGGAGATGCCGATTCGCGTTAGCCGGTCCTCGAGGATACCGAGAGCATGTTCACGAACTCGGGCGAGATATGCATCCTCGCTGGCTTGCGTGAGCCTTTTGTGCATGGTTTTCTTCATCGACTCAGCGATTTTCACGAATCTCTCCGAGCCGAGGCGCCGAAATTCTTCCACAACGTTGTCAAAGAGTTCATCGGCAAGACGGATTCTCTCAAGGTGCATTTCCCGGATGTGCATCGGCAGCGTAACAAATGCTCGGATGTCCGGATCGATTGACCGGTTCATAGGCTTTTTCTCCCCTAGCAGTTTGGAGAAGTCCGACGTACCGTCCGGCTCCTCCGCCTGCCCGGGAGAATGATGCTCGCTGATGATCTTTCGGTACTATAGCGCCTAAGTGCTGTTTTGTCAATAGCTTACATGGGTCCGATTTTTATAGGCAATGACGAGCACGGAATGCCGATCGAGCTTGGTGATCGTGAACTGCAAACCCATGTGCATGGCATTGGTGCATCGCGCACTGGGAAGTCAAAGCTGATCGAATGGATCGCACGGGCCATGGTCAAAAGCCGGCAGGGATTCTGTCTCATCGATCCGCACGGATTTTTGTACGACGATTTGGTACGGTGGCTTGCCTACGCGCAGCCCGAACGGGAGATCATCCTCTTCGAGCCAGCCTCGGCCGACCGCATCGTTGGATTCAATCCGTTTCAAGAACGGGGCAGCGGAGACCTCAGCACCCTTGTCGATCGCAGAGTGCAAGCGACAGTAAAAGCGTGGGGCGCGACGAACACAGATCAGACACCGCGGCTCGAACGCTGGTTGCGTTGCCTGTACTGGGCGCTCATGGAGCAAGGTTACTCTCTTGATGCGGCGCGGTACTTCCTCAGTTGGCGCGAAAAAGAAATCCGGCAACATCTCGTCCGTTCCATCCAATCGGATGCTGTGCGCGGCGAATGGGAAGAACTTGGGTCTATAAAGAACGTCCAGGACTTCTGGTCTCAGATCGAGAGCACGAAGAACCGTCTCCTTTTCCGTTTCCTCGAACCGCTCCAAGTACGACGCGTGATGGGCCTCAACCGCAACAACATCGACCTGGTGGACGTAATGGAGAACGGGAAAATTCTCCTCGTGAACCTCCAGCCAAAAGATGACCGTCTCAGCGAAGAAAACGCGCGTCTGATCGGTACACTGCTCCTCAGCCAGATTTGGGAGACCGCCCAGAAACGCCAGCAAGGTCCCGGTGGTCGCGCGCCCTCGGCATTTCCGGTCATCATTGATGAGTTCCAACGTTTCCTAACGCCGGACGTACCCGAGATGCTGGACGAGGCTGCGAAGTACGGAATCCATCTGTTTCTGTTCCATCAACACCTTTCACAACTCAAGAAACTCGACGAACAGGCATACGGCGCCGTGATGACGAACGCACGTATCAAGGCGGTGTTCGGCGGTCTCTCCCGCGAAGATGCTCGCACCATGGCCGAAGAGATGTTTCCAGGCCAGGTCGATCTCAAGCGCACGAAGTTCGTGATTGAGCAGACGAAATTTTGGCCAGTGTACGCGCGTGATACGGTCTACACGCGCGGCTCAAGTCAAGGTATGGGAACCACAAGCTCAAGTGGCAGAACGGATAGTCTCGCATGGAATCCCGACCTGGGAACCTGGGTACCTTCGACTGGGGAAAGCTCGTTACAGGGCAACTCTGAAGCGGGGCAAGAACAGGAAGGGGAGGCCAACATTCCGATTGTGCTGCACAAACCCTTCAAGGAAGTCTCATCCATAACGTCGTACTCGCTCGATGAGATGCTCTGGGAGCTTTCAGACCGGCTAATGGAACAATACCAACGACATTACATGATCAGAATCCCTGGCCGGCCCACACGGGCTGCTGTAACGCCCTTCGTAGTATCGCGGGCCGTTGAGCCTAAGGTTCTCGCGGCATACAAGGATCACATGTCTGAGCAGTTTTTACACGCGAACGAGGTGGACGCGGCGCTGCGAGAAGTTCACAACCAGCTCGCGATCGCGACGACGGGGCAGCCCCTTCCGAGCCACCGTAAGGAGATGGTAGAATTTTCGGAACCGCCTCCCGACTTCCGGGAAAAATAGTTTTCTTAACTCACCATGCCGGCGACAACTGGATTTCAACTTGTCGAAAGCGACCTTGCGCTGTTGCAGCACGTCCACGAATTGCGTCTCGCCACGATTGAGCACCTAGCCGCGCTCTCTGGCAGGTCGTACAAGCAAACGCAGAAGCGACTCGCAAAGCTCGAAGAGCGGCGGTACCTGGCGTGCCTTGCCCGACGGCCGCAAAAGCATGTCTACGCGATCGGAAGTGCGGGAATTCCCGTGCTCATCGAGCACGGCTATGCGCCGCAGGAGATCGCCGGCCAGCGGCTCCGGCAGACGGAACTAAAGGAACTAGGAATCCGGCATGCGGTTTTCGTCGCGGACATCCACGTGAAAGTCTTGCAACTCACGAATACGCAAGCGTATACGCTTCCCAGATGGACCGAAGGTCCGTCGCTCTGGGATCGCGTAACGAGCAGTAGCAATGTGATTATCCCGATCCGTCCGGACGCGCTCTTTACGATCGCATCACCGACAGGGGAGAGGGCACATTTTTTCCTCGAAGCAGACCGCGGCACGATGGCACACAGCCGGATGCGGGAGAAGATCACCGGATACGCTGCGTACTTCCATCAACGACTACACTCGAAAAAGTACGAGGGGATGAAAGTTTTCCGCGTCGTGACGATCACGGAAACACTTGGCCGAGCGGAAGGACTCCGATCCGAGTTTCGTTCGATGATGCCGGCGCTCGGATCACTCCTCGCGAATCGAAATCGGATTCTTTGACCAGGACCTCTCTATTTCTTTCGTGAAACTCGTGAGTTCCGTTTGTGGTTCGGTATCGCCCAACGTGTCGAGAGCCGTCGAGGCGAGATCACGCGCAACGTCTCTCTCGTACCGTGAAGTTTGCGTGTGATTGGACGGGCAGCTCCCCTGCGGGGGAGATTCGCCCTGCGTTTTGACACCGGCTGCTAGGGACAGAACAGTCCCAAAAGGCGCGGCATAGGAAAAGGCCCCGCAAAGCCAAAAGGCGATGCGGGGCTTTCCTGTTTCTACTCAACCTCCTCTCCGTCTTCGTCTACCTCCACTATCTTGACCACCTTGTCGATCGGGCCTTCGTGCCAATCAACACTTGGAGAGTAGAGCGCTTCATGCTGGGCTTCTTTCTATCTCGTTGACATATACACGGTATCGTTTCAAGCGGTTGGTTGCTTGGTTTCCCCCTTTAACTTCTTCCATTCTTCGGCAAGGGCATCGAGATGCAGATTGATCCTGATATTCCGCGCACGGCTCAGATTTTTCCTGTCGCTCTGCTCTTCGTGCAGACGACATTGGAGAACTTCGATTTCCTCAATGCGCTTACGGATCTGTTTTTCTGTCATCGGGGCGGGTTGATGTGGTTAGTTTCGACCTTTGCGCCCGTGTTCGCTTCACGGCGGCTTCGTCTACGGGGAGGGTTCCCAGCGCCGTCAAGGTGGATCGACAAAAAAATGCCGCTCGCGCTCTCTTGGGCGCGGCGGCGAAGAGTCGAAGTACCTTGACGGCGCAGGGACGGGTTCCCCGTAAACTTGCCGATCCGTGAAGCGAACACGGGCGCAAGACGCCACGAAGAACAGAATCGAACAGTCATCATCTTCCTTTCGAGATCGTGACACCTCCCGAAGGGTGGGCGGGGAACGTAGCTCCTCCCCTTGCCCAAAAAGGAAATCCGAGAAGGGGCGGGCACTTTGCCCGCCCCTCAGTCACGGCTACTGCCGCAACCGCTCGCGCGCCGGCGCACGGAATTGTCTCGGATGTTCGCGTCGTTCTCCCGCATCGCGCGGGGCAGGCGACTGGCCACTAGCCTTCAAACCGTTGCGATACGATTCGAGCACGCGCTCGCGAATGGCGCGCTTCGTTTCCGCGTAACCGATTTTCTCATCTGTGAGGTCGCGGAAGAGCGTGTCGAGCCAGCGGTCTACGTCTTGGAGGTATCCCATAATAAATTTGTTTTTTTTGTTTGTCGACCTTTCCGCCGTTTCATTTCACGGCGCTTTTTTTCGCCGCGCAGAGCCGGAAGGCGGGTTACTGCTTCTGAGTAACCCACCGATGGCCTGCGCGTTCCTCTGTGCCGTGAAATGAAACGCAGGGAAGGTCTCGGAAGGGCAAGGGGAGATCCAAAGGGGGAGGTGGGCAAGTGAATCCGACGCAGAATCGACTTCCGGTTATATAATCCGATGTCTTACTACAATGACGACCAGCGAACTGGCTAGCGCCGTTATACTCGTTGCCCTCGCCGACGTGCGGAAAGGCTCTGTCGCCAGTCTGAATGGCATCGAGCCTAGGGTTATGCTTCGGGAAGTCATTTATCTTAGGCTGTTCGCCACAATTGAAGTCATTGACAGGGCCATCCGTCCGGAGCAGGTCTCGGTCGTACGAAATGCGATGGCTTTGATGATTGATGATTTGTTCCGTTCTATGGCCGCGGATCAACTGGTAGATGGTTTTGAAACAGCGAAACAGGAATTCATAGCCCGATCCGAGTTGTACGCCCGAGCCATCGCTGCTGATGATACCGGGTTAAGAGCCGGCCACGCATTCGCGGCCCTTGTCCATGGACGAAATCCCGGAGGCCAGGGTCCAAAAGAGCGATGGGAGCTCTTGCAAGAATGCGGTCCTGAAGCTTCGCGACTCGGCTACAGTGAGTACTACAGTACATTCATGGGCCTCTACTCTTGGCTAAAGGAAATCAGGAAGCAGGGCCAACGGGAAATCAAAGACTTTTAAACACTCCAGTTCTCCGACAAACCAGAACGCCGTAGAAGTGAGATTGCAAGTAGGCAAGAAAAGGAGGGTCCTAGAATATTATCTGATCGCGGATCGTTGGTTGTGGGGCATCCTAGCGCGAAAGTTTTTTACCTGCGGGAGGGTGTCACCGAAAAAATCTCGCCGCAACGCTTCCTCGACCGCAGCGCGCGGCTTCGCGTAGCGGCTGCGACTGACGCCGATCACAGAGTGCTGCCATGCGTGTTTCGGATGTCGGGTAAACGGAGGATGCGCTTTGACTCGGTGGAACGCCGGAGCGCCAGGGGCGCCGAGGAGGGTCCGAACGTACATCGTGTAGTTAGGAAGTTCCTGGAGGTACGCGGCGGGTATCGTCATTCCGAATTCGGCGCTCAGACGCGTCGCGTCGCTGCCGCTGACCCGAAAGGCGACGACGGTTGCACAATTCGTGAAGACCGCTGCGGCCGCTTCGCGCGGCAACGACTCGATTCCCTGCGTAGCGAGTACCAGCACGAGGCCGAACTTTCGACTCTCCGCAAGGATGGATTCAAAGTCGCCGATGAAACTCTGCGCTTCCTCGCAATAGAGCACGTGGGGAACGCGGGAAGCCTCCGGGATGTCCTGCCGAGAAAGCGCCGCGAGTTTCTCTTTCAAAAGAATCAGCGACCCGAGAAGACGGGAGTTGTCATCGCCAATGGAACCTTTCGCGAGGTCACAGAAAAATATCTTGCGGCCGTCCATCATCCAGCGGAAGTTGAAACTCGAACGCGTCTGACCGATAATCGCCCGCATAAGGGGATCGGTCAGGAAAGCGCGACACTTGTTGAGCACTGGTGAGATTGCTTCTTCGCGAAACGAACTAGTCCAGCGGTCGAACGTGTTCGAGAAAAAATCGAGAACGGCAGGATTCGAGACGTGCTGGAGCAAGACGGCTCGATACGCCTCGTCGGTGAGAAGTCGGGGAAGCGCGAGAAGCGATATGGGAATCGGTTGCTCGATGAGTACGTAGAGCGCGTTTCGCAAAATGTCCTCGAGTCGCGGCCCCCACGAGTCTGCCCAGAGTGTGTGAAAGATGCTGACGACGTGGGAAACGACGAGACCGCGTTGCTCGACGCGCGGACAGTCGAGCACGTTAAGGGCGAGTGCGTGGTTATAGTCTTTCGGGTCGAAAAAAATCACATCGTTTTTTCTCGAACGCGGGACGTGATTGGCTAGGAGTTCTTCACACAGCCCTCCGTGTGGATCCACAACAGTGACACCTGTTCCTACATCGAGGTCGGTCGCCGCCATGTTTGTGAGCAATGTGCTCTTGCCGGTTCCGGTCGCACCGAAGAGCGCCATGTGCTTGCGGCGCGCGTCAACCGGAATAGAGAGGTCCGGCGTCCCGAAGAGGTTATCTTCATGGGTACCGATCGGGGCATTGTCGAGCATGAATGAGTTTCTTATGAATCCAAAGGCTCCGTGAGTTCGTCATCGAGATCTGTCTTCCAACGATGCCCAGCCTTTACCTGTCGTTCGCGCCACACGACAACAACGTACCCCATAGCCTTAAGGCGAGCGGCAGACACTCGGGCCGCTCGTTCCGTTTTGAACGCCTTGCTGTCGCGGACCGGTCCCACGTCGACGAAGAAACTATAACGGTAGATTGTTCGGGTAAGTTCCATTGGTGGGTATACACCAATTCTACTTTCCGAACCCAAAACATTCCTGTGGACAACTGTTTGACAGTCTCGTATGACGGCGTATCATAAAGGACGTTATGATACGTCAACCCAGGAACGGGGAGGACCCTGAAAAACTGCCCATCGAGCAAGACGAGTTGGTCGAGCCCGCCGACTTCCTGGAGCCGGAGGATCTGAGCGTCGGAACATTGGAACCATGAGGAACGATATGGTTTCAATTGGGCCACGGGATCTTGGAAGAGCCGGATTCGACAATCTGCCCGCCGCCGTCGCGCGCGCCGGCGACCGCGCCGCTTGGCGCTTCGTTGAATTCTTCACGGCCACGATCCGGAACCGCAACACGCGGGCCGCATACGCGCAAGCGATCAAGCAGTTCTTCGCCTGGTGCGAGAAGCACCGCGTCAACACACTCGCGCAAATCAACCCAGTGGTGGTCGCGGCATACATTGAACAGCACCAAAGCATGGCGCCCACTGTAAAGCAACATCTCGCGGCAATTCGAATGCTTTTCGACTGGCTCGTGACCGGCCAGATTGTACCTGTGAATCCCGCGGCGTCCGTGCGCGGCCCGAAGCACGTCGTCCGGCGCGGCAAGACGCCCGTGCTGAAAGCCGATCAAGCTCGGCAACTTCTCGATTCCACCAACACCGATACGATCGTTGGCCTCCGCGATCGCGCGATCATCGGATTGATGTGCTACACGTTCGCGCGCGTCTCCGCGATGACGAACATGAGCATCGAGGATTATTATCAAAGCGGCAAGCGCTGGTGGGTTCGCCTTCACGAAAAGGGCGGAAAGCGTCACGAAGTACCTGCACACCACAACGCCGAGGCCTATCTCGATGCCTATCTCGACACTGCCGGCATTCGGGAGGAAAGGAAATCTCCATTATTCCGGAGCGTAGACAAGCGGCGAGCAATCACGGCGAACCCGATGGCGCGAACGGACATTTTGCGCATGGTAAAGCGGCGGGCACTCGAAGCTGGACTCCCCTCTTCAACCTGCTGCCACACGTTCCGTGCTACTGGAATTACCGCCTATCTCGAGAATGGCGGCACTATCGAGAACGCGCAAGCGATCGCCGCGCATGAGTCACCACGCACCACGAAGCTCTACGACCGCACCGGCGATGAAATCACATTGGACGAAGTGGAACGGATCGCTATCTAGTAAACTCGTGGTTCGCGTTGAAGTATGTTTGCGTGATTTTGCTGTCGCGCTCCGAGATCGGTCTTCATTCGGCCATCGGGATCACGTCATTTTCCCAGGTGCTATTCGCTGACCAACGTAAGAGACCCATGCCACGGAGTCGTTCCGGGCACCGCAAGAAGGGATGATCGAGAATCCCTTGGCGGTAGGCTTCGTCGTGAATCGACGCGTAGGCGGAATTGGGCCGCACTTTGAGTGCCTTCAACGAAGGCGTAAATTCAAAATAGAAGTTGGGATCTTCCGCTGGTCCTTGGTTCGACGTGACCTCCAGCACCGGATCGTGGTATGCCACATCCCTTGGCTCGAAATAAGGATAACGATAGAATTTGTTGATTTCTGTGTCAGGAAGCAAGACATACTCTTGCGCCAGGGCGGAAGGCGCATTCGCAAACGCGTAGCGCGGCTTGTCTGGATTCCCTAAGGGAGCGCAAACCGGCGGCCCATAGGCATCGATGACCGCAAGGAACGGTCGGTCGAGAGAGTTGTCAATGCCCGACAAAGCTAGCATTGGGTGGCCATCCCTTACGAACGTACAGATTCGATCTACGAACCCACGCGGCCAGAACTGCACTAGCGACTTGCCCGACGGATTGATTCGAAGTAAGCAGGACGCAAACCGGGTATAGTGATGCACGGCCATCCAGATTGCGGGTGTTCCCCCAGAATCCCGAACCAGCAGGTCGTTGATCGCCCATCCGTCCTCGAAGGCATTGCCGTCGTGATCCAACAAAGGGGGCGTCGCGCGCAGCCGCCAGCGAGGCTTTCCGCGCCAATCGAGGCAGACAAGTTCGGTTTCGTCGCCGCCGGCGTTTGACACCGAGTATCTCGCCCAAGCAAGTATGCTCTTGCGGCCCGTGCCATCGAGATCGGCGAGCACAATCCGATGTTGCCCCGACCTCCCCACTTGCGCGGGAACTACTTCACGTTGCAACTCATAGGTCCAAAGTTGATCACCGTTGGCGTCAAGCGCGATGATCATTCGACCGCGAAATTCGGCCGCGTGAGGAGACCACCTCCGCGTCGCGAACCAAACCGTAGCCCCAGCTATTGCAACGCCAGTCCCAAACATCCATATCAGACGCCGCCGCGTCAGGACTCCATCCCCTTTCGAAGTCAAAGCTCCCACGGGATCGTCCTTTTGATCCGTACTCGCAGCGTTGCAGTCGAGGGTGCGCTGCCTCATCCAAGCGTCAATCTCCCGCCGCGACGCGAATACGCGGCCGCGCTTCGTGTTTGGGACGCTCAGAACGGGCATGCCTTGGGCCCGCCACCGCTTGGCCGTGGAGCGGTCGATGTGGAGGTAGACCGCGATCTCCTTCCACCCTTCGAGGCGATCTTCTTTAGTGTCAGACATTTGGTCCTTCTCGATCAGTGGTGGACGAATTGTATCAAACGCCATGATCCGTTCGTGAGCCATATGTGAGCCATCAATGAGCCATCATGCATCTTGACGGCCTTCTCCGTAGTGCCCAGTCTGAGATGGTGCGGTCGACAATAGCCATTAAGGAGAAAACTGCGGTGCGCAAAAGGCAAATCATGTTCGCGGTACTTTCGGTGATGATCTTCTCTCTCGGGGACTATTGCCTCATTGAACGACCAGAGGCGCACGGCTTACCAATCAGCGATTCAAGAGCGACGGAAGCAACAGCCGAGTCTGTCGCTGCGCGTTCCGAAAAACCTACATCCGCCCACTTTGGACAGACCGCTGGAAACAGTTTCTTCTTTGGCCCCCAGAATATCTATCTTCTTGCGGCTAACACTCTGTTTCGAAGCGTAGCTGACGATCTGACGGTTTGGCATCGGTTGGGCGACAATTTCCCACTAAGGCTGGCCGCAGCTGACCCTGCGCAGGACAATATCCTGTACGCGGTGAACCCAGCCAATCAGATTCTGAAATCGGTTGATGGCGGCCAGAAGTGGCTCAACGTTAGCCCTGGAGTGCAACCTCCCTATTCTGCGATCACCACGCTTCTCGTTAACCCAGCAGACTCCAAGGAAGTTTTCGCGGGCACACAAAGCGGAATTCTGAGAACGCAGGACGCTGGCTTCACCTGGCAACACACATCGTTTGGCGGTTCCGTATCTGAGTTGTTAATCGGCCCGAGGGCATCCGCTCTGATTAGTGTCTTAAGCGCGGGGACGATCTTTACGTCTTCGGATCATGGAACGACATGGAAACGCTCCGAGACTGGCCTGCCCTTGGTGCTGGTCCGAGGGGCCGCTCGAACGGCATCGCAAAGCCCGGTCAAGGTTACGATGCTGCTACTCGTTGATCGCGAGAAGCCGTTTCTTCTCGCTCTAACTGATGGCAAGGGAATGTTTCGCAGCAACGACAACGGTGCTAGCTGGTCAATCTCCGCCCCGAGTTTCACCGCTGCCGCGGACGCAACCGCATTCGTTGACGGCGATCGTATCCTCATCGCCTCGGAAGGCAAGGTCCATAGTTCTTCAGACGGCGCAGCGTGGAGCACCATTTCGATCAAGTCGAGTGGCAAGAGCATTCAATCCGTCGCCGGTATTATACGATCCTCTGCGCGCGATGGATACATGCTGCGTTTTCGTTTTGCGGGAGATCCTGAGAGCGCGAGTCGTTTAGGCTACCTCAATCCTAATGGCACACTCCTCGGATTAAACTACGGCGTGGTTCCATACTCCATCATAGACAACGTTTGGACGGGAACGATAAATGGAAAAGAGGCCGTCTTCGCCCACGGCGAAGACCATACGGACCGAACGATGATTCCTGTTGATAATGACGGTTGGATGCCTGAGTATCTCGCTAACGCCTTTATGGCCTACTCCGTGGATAACGGCTATTCCTGGGAATTCCTGGGGAGTGGCGGGCCAAACTGCGGCGGACGAACGGCAGGCTTCCGTGACCTGAAGAGCATATGGGTCTACGGAGGAAATTGTGTTATCAAGTCTGAGGATGGTGGCGGCTCGTGGGCAACCCTGTCCGGTTTCAGTATCGCTTCTGGAATCTCGAAGCTTCAAAGAGACCCGGTAGATCCGAATCTCGCGTATTACTGCACGGGTCTGAACGATCACGGCCTCTATCGCTACACATATGACCCGGCGTCTCAGAGAGGCCAATCTGTAGCTCTCAACGTGCGCGCTCCAGACGTGATCGTTGCGGAGGACGATCCGAAGCTAATCTTTACGGGTTCCGGACAAGCCAGCACAGATGGTGGTTGGACTTGGGTTGATCGGGCGGCTCCGCTGAACAACCTGCTTCGCAACGCGAACGTGGGAGAGGGGTATTTGCAGCCGCTCAAACTGTTATCATTCCGAAATCATGAGATTCGATTGGTTCTCTTCAAAGGCGACATTTCCTACGGCGCCGAGGCCGGCACAACAACGATCCTGAAATCTCGCAATCTAGGTGAAACGTGGGAGGAAGTGAAATCATTTCGTGAGCATTTGTTGATCCATAGCTCTGCGGGATGGTCGCTCGGAGCGTATGTCAATCCGTCGGATTCAGCGAACTTCTTCATTGCGACCGATGTATTTGGCGCGAAACCACGCGTGTTCCGGGTCCAGGAAACGAAGGACAGCGGAGCATCGTGGCGACAAATTTATAGCCAAGCATTTCCGTATAATCAAGATCCTCCACCTTTTTCTCGCGGTCTCGTTCAGAGTGTAGCCCAGATCTCGAAAGACGGTCGGCGGACTCTGTTCATCGGAGGGGCTATCGGCCTCCTCCGATCAGATGATGAAGGCAAGACATGGACCACCTTGGGAGGCGCGCGGTGAAGGCCGCTCAGCTAATCGCGATCCTGCTGGCAAGTGTTACACTCGTCGGGTGTGGCAAGTCTCTTCCCGAAGCCTACGGCATTTACGCCGACACGGATCGGGGACAATTTCTACTCAAGCGACAGGACCTGCAGACTGCCGGCAATATCATGAGCTTTTTTGCCGGACTAACCAGCCCATCGGGCACGGAGTGCGGATCGCTTAAGCAGTTCATCGTCTACGAAAAGGACGTCAGTCCGGATTCGGTAGGCTTGGTCCAGCTACAATTCCTCAAAGAAGGGAACGTCTCCGCGATTTTTGGATCTCAGCATACCACCGTCAATTTATACGTACCCAACCGGGACCGAATTGACATCGACATCAAACCCGTGGAGCAGCGGCGCGACATGTACTTGATCTCGCCGCGCCAACCCCTACCTAAAGGGTTCTACGCTCTGTACCTAGGTAAGTTCGGAGTAGAGATTGGGACGCAGAGTCGTGTCTACGATCTGGTTGTCGGATCAGTCAAAGATTTTCCATCGGCTGCTGCGGCGGTGCAGGCGAAGCAAAACACCATCAAGGAAGCAGCCCCGGCGCTACTTGAAAAGATGAACAGCATGCTGAACCGTGGTTCCTATGAGCACCTGCAGGATGTCTATCGGCCTGAGGGCACGATATTGGCCGGTTCGGAGTTGCAGACGTTCGTCTCTGGAAATCAGACGTGGTTGGGCAACGCGGGCAAGATTCTGAAATCCGAAATAATGGACGTGACGCCGCTGGGCGAGAGCAGCGCGAAGTGCAGAGTCCGGACGACCTACGAGAAGGCCGGAGCGCAGGAGGAATCCGTCACGATTGCTAAGATTGGTGATCACTATTTTGTGACCGGATTGAAATAACGCGATGTCGCACCGTGATGGCCGTTGTCGTTCCCGGGTATGAGGACGGCGCCACGGTCACAAGAGTCCGGAGTCGCCATGCCGGCAGAGACGGGTCGGCATTGAGGAACCCCCCTGGCATACAGGGGTTATTGTTTGAGTCGAAATTCCCGAGGCAGCCGATCCGAAGGTATTTCACAAGGCTCACGATGACAACATAGGCGCACAGTACGATGACGACGCCGAAGATCACCCCGGTGATCATTGTTTTCGCCGCACTCTCCAGGTCTGGCTTCGCTCCCGCAAGCATATACATGACACCCCCAATCATAAGCATGATGGGTGCGACCACCCAAAGAACGGCATCGATCGCGAGGTAGATGAGATAGACAATCTGATACAGAAGATCGTTAAGGTTGTTACAGGTTCGATTCATGACGCCCGCAGCCGTACCCGCACCGGTGCAGACAATAAGGGGCCCGTGGAGTGAAGCTGGCAGCAGTGTGGGTAGAGCGTATTGCTGGGCAGGCGTTTGCGCGGAAACAACAAGCGGAAAGGCAACCCCGGCCCAGACTACCAGCAAGATGATGGTTTTCATTGTTCGGTGCTAGTCGTGCGCGGTACTCGACTTATTCTGAAACTCCTGGACAACGAGACCACACAGACTGCCGACTGAGAAAACGAGCAACAGCCAAACCCACGGCGAGCGCTGCAAGTCGGTTCGGAGGACTGGCATGACCGTCGTGACTGAGCATCCGACAATAACCACGCCCAAGAGCCAGATACTAACTGAGGCATGGGACTGGGCTGCGAGCAGCACGCGATGCAATCCGACAATCAAGAATGTAGCAAGTGCATCCAACATTACGACAAGCACGATTGATCGATGGAGCACGATCGGTCCGAAGAACGCGAGGAAGTAGAATAGGGTGGCGAGGACGCCAAATAGAATCGCACGCCGCAGAGATTGGGTTGTCCGAGCGGCGACTCCGATGATCGTTGCAAATCCTATTAAGACCGGGACCGACAGCGCGAGCGCCATGTTCCCCTAATTATACGAAGCGGGCCGGGGAAGGAAAGCGTCGGCTGTGGACAACGCTAGCGGACTGACGAAATTTTGGTCATTACGCATGCCTCGTTGCTTCCTGACGCGCGGGCAAGACGTCCGGGTCTTCCCTATCTCATCGAGGAGACATCGGCGCAGGCTGTATCTGTAGCTTGTAGGTCAGGTTGATTTCTGCAAAAACTTGTTTCGAAGTGAACGCGGAGAACCGGTTGCTGAAACAAAAGTAGTAGGTTCCTGATTGCAGGATCGGCGTGTTGAGCTCGCCGACCGTAACTTTCTGTGTGGAGTAGAGCGCCGGGGCCGGGTGTCCGTTCTTCCAGTTCTCGAAGTTGTCGCCATCTGAGAGAACTGCCTGTATGTCGTTACCCATGCCTCCCATCGCGCTGAACCTCCCGAAGACACGAACGTCGCTCATCTTATCCGTGTCGATGTGAAATTCCTTGTAGATCATCTGGCCGGGTCGCACCTGAAGCTGTCCGGTGAACAGTTTTTCCGTGCGGGGAATAAAAATTGGTTGAGGTGGCGGTGGAGGTGTGGGCGCCGGTTGCGCATCGGCGGCTTTGTCGGAGCTAGGAAGGGGCTTGTCATTCGCTCCTTCCCGCTTCAGCGCTTCCTGGTAGACCCTGTTGTATTCCGTGACTGCGTCTTTCACGGGACCGGGAGGCAGCTTCGAAGCCTCCTTCGCCGCTTCGTCTGCGGCTTTCCGCGCATAAATATCCTGGATCAGCGCTGCGAGGAATATCGCCGCGATCGCCATGCCGACTGTCCACATGATCGCTCTTGTGTAGGATCGGCGTGCTGGTTGCACAGCCGGGATTGGCCCGGCGATCACGGTGATCGGCTTGCCGCAAGCAAGGCAGAATGCCGATTGGTCCGGAATATCTTTTCCGCATGAGGGACAAAACATATCGACCTTCCATTCGTCCTAGCGGGTCATACTACACCGTTTCGCGGCGTCAAAAATTCTTATTTCGCACCTTGGCTCGCTTGCCGCGTACCTAAGCGCCTCGTTCTCGTTTCAGTTCGTCTTCCAACTCCTCGATGGTAGGCAGGCTCCCCTTCAGCGCGGCTGGCAGGCGTTCTGTCACGCGGAATCCTGATATGCCGATCGGCTTCTTTGCGTCGCGCAATGCGTACTCGGCCACGATCACATTTTTCGATTTGCAGAGAATGAGGCCGATGCTCGGCTTGTCGTCCGGATGACGAAGAAGATCATCGACGGCCGACAAGTAGAAGTTCATCTTGCCGGCGTATTCCGGTTTGAATGCCCCCATCTTCAGGTCGATCACAACGTAGCAGCGCAGCTTGAGATGGTAGAACAGGAGATCAATCCTAAAATCCTCGCCGCCCACCTCAAGTTGAAACTGACTGCCCACAAACGCAAATCCTACGCCGAGCTCAATGAGAAATTCCCGGATGTGCGTCAAGAGACCCGACTCGAGTTCCTTCTCCTGAGCGTCCTTGGACAGCGTGAGGAAATCAAAGTGGTACGGGTCTTTGAGGAGTTGCTGCGCAAGATCCGACTGAGGTGCCGGAAAAGCCGTAGGAAAATTCGTCTGCGCTCTTCCCAGCCGCCGGTAGAGCGCAGATTCGATCTGGAGAACCAGGACGTTCCGACTCCAGCCGTTCTCGATCGTCTGCTGCACGTACCAAAGCCGCTCCTCCGGCTTTTTAACCAGTTCGAGGAGTCTCACGTTGTGACCCCACGGCAATTTTGCAACAAGCTGTTGCAAAATTGTCTCGTCCGGCCACGCCTCCGCGAACGCCTTCATGTAGCCTAGGTTCCGTGGCGAAAAACCCTGCATGTCCGGAAATTCCGAGTGCAGGTCTCTCGCCAAGCGTTCGATCACACGAGTCCCCCACCCGTCCTTTCTCTGCCTCGTCAAGATCTCCCTGCCGATCCGCCAGTAGAGCAGGATGAGTTCCCGGTTTACGGCAAGAACGGCTCCCACTTGAGCAGCCCGAATCTCCTGCTTCAGATCACGCAAGAGATCGCTGTACCCTTCGGGGCGGTCGCGTAGTGAGCGAGTCATGGGTTGAGTGGCTTCATCCTACCACCCTGGGCGGTAGCGTCAACGCGACTCCACCTCCATTTTCTGATTGTCGGCGGCGATTGCCGCCGAACTCGTAGTCCACCAGTTTTAAAACGCGCACCCGTTTGCCCGAAGCGGTCAGCGAAGCCCGCAGCCCGGCGATAGCCGGGCAAGGGGGTGATAGCGCCGGCTACCCGTCCGTTGACGACCGCATCCGTGGTAAACGGGTGCGAGAGGCAACGAGCGATAGCGAGGGAGCCGCTTGCAGTGTAAGCGATAGCTTCACAGCAACGGCGAACGGACGGGTAGCCGGCGGTATGGCCGGCAAACGGGTGCGCGTACACGTGGGCGATAGCCCTTATTTTCTCGGCCTTTGGCCGAGCGCCCTTTCCTCCCGGGGGCCGAAACGAATTCGGTGGTCTATTCGGCCCCCATTTCGGGGGTAGCAACAAGTTGCGCCGGTCGGCTGCATTGCCCTGCAGCACGTTGTGCTGCCACCGGTCGTTTGACAAAGCATGGCTCGGCACTACAGTGTAAAGCAGTCCATTCGAGGAAGGAGAGGAACTATGGATAGCACGTGGGTGGATTTCAAAGTGGTGAGGCGGACGGTTTCCATGGAGATGGTGCTTGACCGGTACGGCATATCGGCAAAACTGCGGCGCGTGAACTCATCGTCCTTGCGCGGCCCGTGTCCGCTGCCGGGGCACGCGTCGAAGACGAGCAGCGTGAGCTTCACGGTAAACACCGACCGGAACATTTGGGCATGCCAGTCTGGGTCGTGCGTAGCGGCACGGAGTGGCAAGAAGGGCGGCAATGTGCTCGATTTCATCGCCGAGATGGAACGCTGCTCGATCCGCGATGCCGCACTCAAACTTCAAGACTGGTTCTCGGTAGATTCGGAAGACCGGCCTGCCACGCAACCGGTGCCGGCACGGGCGGCGTCCGCAGAAACCACAAACGCATCGGACACGGTGGAGAATAAGCCGCTCACCTTCGAGTTGAAGGATGTCGATGCCGGCCATGAGTATCTGCAAGCCCGTGGCATCCGAGCCGTCGTCGCATCGGAGCTCGGCGTCGGTTTCTTTCCAGGCAAGGGCACCATGTCGAGACGGGTGGTCATTCCGATTCACAACGAGCGCGGCGATTTGGTCGCTTACGCCGGAAGGTCGGTAGACGGCTCGGAACCAAAATACAAATTTCCGACCGGCTTCCGCAAATCGCTAGAGTTGTGGAATCTGAACCGGTGCCGCGGGCTCTACGTCATCCTGGTGGAAGGTTTCTTCGACGCGATGAAGATCCATCAGGCGGGGCACCCTGCGGCAGCCTTGATGGGCTGTTCACTGTCCTCGGAGCAAGAAAGAAAACTTGCGCGGTTCCAGCAAGTCGTTGTGATGCTCGATGGCGACGAAGCGGGCCGGAAGGCCACCGCAGAAATCGTCCCCCGTATTGCGCGCGTCACTTTCGTGCATGTGATCGATCTGCCGGACGGAGTGCAGCCCGATCAACTCTCCTCTGCGGAAATTCAACGCTTGCTCAGCTTCTCTTGAAGTGATAGCCCTGTCCCGAAGGTGGCAGGGCTTTTTTCTGCCACTTCCGACCGCCCATACTCGCTCGATCCCGATTGCCGGCGCAGAGATTCTAAATCTGGTGGAAGAGCGCCGACAAGGAGGCCTTCAATCCACGGGCAATCTTTTCGATATTCACCAGGGAGACGTTTCCGTTCGCCACGCTCGATGCCGTCGGTCTACGAAAGGATAAGGGCGCGGCTCTGGCCGGAGCGTGGTGCTTACATTCCCTCGACTCAAAAACGCAACGTTTACGACGATGGATGGACTCAGTAACGAATAGTGTTGTAGGATCGGCGAGTCATGGCAAAGCGCGGCTACGTTGAGGGAGACAAGGCGATTCGAGCAACAGAGCAAGTACCTTTCGGATATCGCGTCATGATTGCTTTATCGTGCGAGATCTGTCACGAGATGTTCAAGATCGTGCAGTTGATCCCCTTGGCAGACCCGGACCGCGCTGGACGGCAGTCTGCTGAAATGATAGCCCGCCTGAAAGAGGAGCATGCCGACCGAGAGTACAGCAACCATGCCCCCAGCTATGACCTGCGCTGATTTGTCCAAACGAAAGACTTCTTGACAAGTTTTCGGGGTTGGAGCTAAAAGAGTAGGAAGTCCCTTGTTGTAAGGAGCGGCGCCATGTCTTCAGAAACGGCCCAGAGCCTGCCCCTGTCCCTGACTGAATACGACTGCCCGGAATGCGGGAGGGCATATCGCCGTTCCTTTGACGGCAAAGAGGTCCACTGTCGCGCTTGTGGTGCTGCCCTAATACCCAAAGAGCCACCCCAACAACGCAAGACAAAATCGGCCGGATCATAAAAATTCAATGCTCGACCGGTGATCCGTTTTTTGGAACAACCCGCCGCGATGAGTGTATACTCGGCGGACCCAACGGAGGCGTTTCGCGGTGCGTGTGTGTTATCGCTGTCGCAGCTATGATATTCGGGAATCCCAGCGGCATGGCTGGCTCGAACAAGTAGTGCTGCGCCTGATTCTGATGCGCCCCTATCGCTGCCATCAGTGCCATCGGCGGTTTTACGGCTTCGGGCTGACTTGGCACTCGCCATGGGAGGGTGAAGGCGAAGAATAGCACGGTGGATTTTGCTCGCTTTCCACCATCTCCCGAGCATCTTGTCTCGTGAAAACCAAACTGCTCCACTAAAAAACGGCAAACGGAACGCCGGCTTAGGCGCTCTTCTTCACTTTGGCCAGCGGACACGTTCTACTGTTGTGCCCCGATTTACCGCAAATGCTGCAAAAGCGCTTCGCGGCTTTGCGCACCGCTACGCCTCCAGCATGGCCGAGCTTGGCCAAGTGGCGGTCCACCGCGCGCCGGTCCTTGAGAAGCGCGCGGACTGCTTGCTTGCGGAGTGTCTCTAGCTCTGCGAGCTTTGTAAATACGTCCTCTGTCTTTGGCATCCGGCTAGTATATTGGATCTCAGAGGCAACGGGAAATCAGTCCCGTCGGCAAGAGGCAGATGACCCCTTGCCGCGCTAGGCTTGTCCCACATGCGCCAAGCTGAAAAGTGCAGTCGTTGCCACGAGCGCAGTCCAATTACCGGCCAGTCCTGCGACCAATCGGAACAGCATGCCACGAAATACTATTTCCTCGGGCAACGCGCTTGCCAGCGCCGAGAGTAGGGTGGCACTGAGTTAAGCGGCGAGTCCTGCTTGCCCGGTTGAATCTGGACGAGCGAGTCGAGCGATCATAGCTCGCTCGATCATGCGTTCAACGAACTGACTCTCCCCCACTCGCGGATACTTGGCCTGATACTCCGCTTTGATCTCATCATGAAGCGCGGTTCGCGCCGCGGCGGGAAGTGCGCCGAGTGCGGCCTTTCCTCTTTGATAGACTACTTCCGCCTGCCGTTTCTCCTCTTCAATCGCATGCTCGCGGCGTCGATTGGCGTCTGCAACCCGATTTCGTCTTTGATACGCGGCAATGCCTTCGGGAATGTATTGCGCAATTGCACCGAAGACCCGCATGGAGAATTTTGTTCTCTCGGCTTGTTGCGCGGCGTACTCAACAACAAACCGCGCCGCATCCTTCCCGTGTGCTGCCAAGATCTCGTCGGCCTGCATCCCCTCTTTGCTGCGAGGCGGTAGCTCGTAGTTTTCTATTCCGCGTACGCGGCGATGGAAATACTGCACCAGTTCGATTGCATCCGGGAGTGGCCGAGCGAGGCGTTGCGCTATTCTCGAATGATCCCGTCCACTCCACTCCCCTGTTTGTATGACTGCTGAATTGCGGCTGGCAAGGGACCGTTTTGATCGGGTGCTTGCAAATGTACGGAACTCCGCCTCGGCCCTCGGTCCCGGTACGTAGCACATCATCCAGTCAGGCTTCCCATCCGCGTCGGTGGCGCTGACGTGACTCACTTCGCTGAGATAGCCGGAGCGGAGATGAGCGCGGTGGATCTTGTACATCTGCTTCTTGAAATGATCGTGGTCAAAATACCGTTGTTGGGCCGAGAAAGTACAATACTCGGAATAAGCGATCCGTGCCTCGTGGGTTCCAGACTTGAGCGCGGCGAATACTCGATAACTCAAGATCTCATAGAACCGTTGAGCGGCAGGCGTGAGCACTTTCAAGTATTCGTAGTTCAACGGGCGAACGGGCACGTTGTTGAGCACGTCTCGGTACGGCTCATTCAATGTGATGTAAACCGCATCGGCGCGCCGTCCGTCCGGCAGTTTTTCGCCGGTGAAGATGACGCCGTAACGGGTGAAGTCGGCTTCCAACGTCCGTTCGCGACCGTCCGTTGTGCGGTACGACAGTTTTGCGGTGATCGCTGCGAAGGCATTCTGCCGCAGCGCGCGGCGAACCTGATTCGTGTTTCGAGCAAGGCCAAGTTCTGCCGCGATCTCCCGGAGACTACCAAGGCAGATGAGTTTTGGGAGGGGCCTCCCCTGCTCATCAATGCGGCGGTTGATGACCAGTGTATCGAGCTTATAGGCAATTTGCCGGGGCTGGCCATACCGGTCGCTGTGTGAAACCTCCCAGTGAAGGGTGATTGCACCCTCCGCGTTCCTCTTCACGATTTGGATGTTGATGTTCCCCTTCTTCGCGAGATTGTGGATCGGCAGTCGGGACAGGACCGTTTCAGTCCTGATTGTTGCGATCGGCCATGGCTCTACGCACGCTACGCGGGAAGGCGATGATTCAATTTTCCTATTCTCCTTTATGGGATTCATTTTTATTGAGAACCGACACACACTGATTCGCTGTAGTGTGTATTTGATGTCTAGATAGGTCTACTGCTCAAAAAGAATAGCTTTGGCGGGGTCTGAGAGGAGATTCCGTCTCCTCAAGTTGTGCAGTTCGTCTCCTCATCTTGTGCGGGCCGTCTCCTCAAAGCATGCGCCTCGTCTCCTCATCTTGTGCGTACCCGAAGCACCTGGGCGAGGCGAAAACGAGATGCGGGATTGATTGGGACGAGGCTGCGGGAATCGACTCTTTGCTAAGTATAGAGCTAACGAGCGGAGTGAGGAAGGGCCGTCGTCCACACCCACCCCTGTTCATCCATGAGGTCGTCTACTTAATCGCCATACTTCCCCCTGAACTATGCAGAGTACTCTGCCGGGAACTGCCCGATGAACCTGCGTCTCTAAAGTTTCGGCTGGGCGACGCGCAGTCAACTGTGCGCACATTATTTTTTATGGCTCACCGACACTCTCAACGCGCCATCCATCGTCGTAGAGCTTGAACGTTGCATGGTAGGGAGGACTTACGTTCTCCTTAAATATCAATTGCACTTCAGGCGATAGCGATCCCACATCGTACCGCCACGTATAATCGACTGTTTTGCTAGTAGTCGACGAACTGCTGTCGCCAGAGATGCCCGAAATTTCCACGATATGTACAGGGAGATTGAGCCCACCGCGGAGCCACATTTCGTCCGCCCAAAATATACCCACGGCGTTAAAGTACTTCGACCCAAGCGGAGTGAGCACGTTCGGCATACCACTATTGCAGTTCGGCCAGTATCCCGCTTTGACGCCAGCATCGCAACGCCCCGGTGGCAACTTCAGAGGGAATAGATTTCCTCCTTCCTTTCTCTTCGCAGAACCACCTTCGCCTTTCGCAAAGGCAGATTCCAATGCGGCCTTAGCTTTTTCGCGCGTAAGCTCTTTCGAGTTGCAGCCAATGGCTGAAACGAGGATCGTGAGAGTTGCGAGCGTGCAGAGCAATTGCCGCATGTTTTATGCCTCCAGTTCCGATCTGCCCAAGATGCTGTATTCGTGGGCGCAGCCCCCGGCGTTCCGCTAGCGACCGGCCCCCGGAGATGCCATATGTCTTTTTTATATCAGGTTGATCGTATGTTGCAAGTATTCTGTCAGAGCGCGTGCTGTAGACCTTCTTGCTACAAGGAAGGAGACTACAACGTGCTCTCAGATGCGGAATTTCAGCGTTGGATCGGCTCGCGCGTGCGGGAACTGCGTCACGCCAAGAAACTGTCCCAGGAAGGATTCGCTGACGCCTGCGGTCTTCATCGGACCCACGTGAGCCTCTTGGAACGCGGAAAGATAAATGTCACGGTCTCAACGCTGCAGCGAATCGCCGAGACGCTTGGCGTGCGGCTGGAAAAATTCTTCAAAACCCAGCCCTGAAGGATTCGTCGGCCATGTCATTTTTGCGTATCGGTCACTCCGGTATCCATGTGATTCGCGATACTCCGCCCCGGCAACCGTCGCGGTCGCGGCGTAGACGCAGCGTCAGTCTACGAAGACTATGTAGTCTGTGAAGACTACGGAGGCTTGTGAACGAGTATCCAACACGCACTACGCGATATTTGAAGCTCGATGTCAAACCTCATCTCAAACGCCAGAAACGACAACCGAAAAAATCGCGATTTACGACACGAGTTTTTCTGGGACTGTGTTTCCTCCGGTTTAGGACCGAATCGGCTCACTGAAGTGAATCTGTGGCCGAAGACACTGACGATGCTAGGCGGGACGATCCCCCATGTTTCCTAATACGGCGTGAAGGACAGTTTTGGCTGCCGTACCGGTCATGATCTCCGCGCGCGCACTGACTCGGACGACGATTAGTCTAGGTAGTGTGAGTAGTCTCGGTAGACATCACTGTTGTCGGTCCGGCCTCTTGGCCTTGGAGCGGCCATCGACCTTCAAAGCATCGTCATACGCGACTAACAATCCGGGGCCAGTTCTGGCAGCGCGGAGCACCGCTTTGATGATGAGGCTGTCGTTTATGCGTTTGCGATGCGGCGCAAGCCAGACGGAGAGTTCGCGAATCAGTTTTTCATCGGGTTCGTGCAGCCAGAACTGAATCGCACGTCCACGGATGCCTTTTGGACGTCGCGGCCGGGCGCTTTCTCGGCGCTCCGTCGCTCGTGGCACTGAGGAGTGGGGGAGTGGTGCACTCACCGCTGGCGATTTCGGAGCTTGTGCCGGCGGGACTGGTGGTTTTCCGCCGAGAACCTTCAAAAGATCAGCTGTTCTTGTGGATTTTGGCATTGCAAGTTGTGATTAGACTACTGAGTCTCCGTAGACTCCGGAGTCTGAGTATTCTCACCCAACGACATCAGAGAGACGGCGAGTTGAAGCACTTCCTCGCGAGCGGCCGCATCAAGCGCAGCCCAACCGCGGCCGACCGCATGCTGGTAGCACTCCCGTGCGTTCAAATGCACCGCATTCAGGGGAACGTTCACTTGCTTCGCGCTCTCTTGCATCAGCCGGCCGAGAATCGTGTTCTTGCGAACCTTGTTGAACAACACGCGGACCTTTGCGTGTTGACCTTTCGTTTGGACAAAGCGAACAGCTTCCTCAGCTTCCCACAAGTCAGCGGGAGCAGGGGATGTGACGACAAGAGCGATGTCCGCCGAACGCACGGCTGCGGCCGTGGCAGGGTGTTCGAGATTTGGGGGAGTATCAAAGAGCAGAATGTCGTAGCTCGTTTCCGGCTTCGCCTGTTCGCCATTGATGAACGCTAACGCCTTGTTGCTCGTTCCCTGGGCGTCCCAATCCTGGATCGCGACCGATTTGCCTGCTTTTTTGAATGCCTCGTGCAGGAGCAGACACACGGTACTCTTTCCAACGCCGCCTTTCTTAGCCAAGATAGTGATTGTCATGGGTGGTGTGATTACTTGAAGTATACGGAGTCTATAGAGACTGTCCAGTCGGTCAATGCGCAGGAACGCAGCAGATCACTGTCCTTGGCCCGCCGAATCGAAATTGACAGTAGGAAATCCAGGCTGTAAAGTAACGCACAAAAGCTAAGACCGTTACTTACGCAGATCCTCTTATCACTTGCCCTGTTTGCTTCTTCCTTGGGATTCGTGCTTCCTTAAAGCACAGAGCCTTGAGGAGCGTCGAGATTCCTCGGGTTCGCTTCACAGAACGGCCTTCTCGATAGGCCCGCCGCTCCCCAGCGCTTTGCTGGACTGTACCTTCACAACAAAGGAGACTTTCATGGAGAGAGCTACGCTTATGGCTCACTGCGGCGCGCAGAAAATAACTCGGGATGAGCTTGCGCTTGTTCCGACACCGCTTGGCACCCACACGCATCGCCCCGTCCCGCACCACGAGATTGTGGATGCTCTCGTTGAGACGCTCGGCTTCCGGCAGATCGGCGTTCACAAGATGGAATTTGCAATCTCCGAAGACGGCAACAAATGCTTCGGACTGATCGAACTCGGGCACGGCTTCACTGGCGCTCGATTCGCCCTTGGCCTCCGCAACTCGCACGACAAAACGATGCGGCTCGCTCTCACCGTGGGCTATCGCGTTTTCGTGTGCGACAACATGGCGTTCAACGGCGACTTCGAGCCGTTGCTTGCGAAGCATACGAAGAACTTTCAACTGACTCGCGCAATTTCAGTGGGCATCGACGACATGCAACGCAATTTCGAGCCGATGGTCGAAGGCGTCGAACGATGGCGTACGGCACAACTTTCCGACGCTGCGGCGAAGCTCATTATCTACCGCGCATTTGTGGAAGGAGAGCTTGAAGCACCGCGTCATCTCGACCGGCGCGTTCACGATCTCTATTTCAATCCGCAGATCGAGGAGTTTCAGCCCCGTACCACTTGGTCCTTATCGAACGCGTTCACATCAGCGTTCAAAGAACTGGACCCGATTCCGCAGTTCAAATTGACGGGGCGGCTCGCGGCCTTCCTCCCACGCGTAGGACTCTAGCTGGGATTGTCGCGGAACCACAGAGAAACTTCCTTCGCGCTTGTTCGAAACTGTTACGGTTGATTCCTTGCCCCGCCAATGCGCGGGGCTTTTTGTTTGACTTTACGTTGGTTGTTTGAATTAGCCTAAGAAGCGTTGCTCCCGGTCCCGGTAGGGGACCGAGACCGTAACCGCCGACAAGGTCGCGCCGGTTGACGCCGCCGCGAAGTCAGACGATGGCGAGGCCGAGGACGAGAACCACGGCGAATAGTTTTCCCGAACCGGGAGAGTGCAACGGTGTTTCTGCTAGTATGGCCCCGTGAGCCCTGTCGACTGGATCGTCGCCTTGATGCTTCTCGGCGGTGCCGTTTGGTGGATCGGCGGGGCCATCCTGCAACGGTGCAAGCCAAATTCGTTCCGAAAGGACCGCTAGCGTTTCGCGTTTAGACTCTGGATGAATTGATTGGAGCATGGCGATGGCGACCTACAAACAAATTCAGGCCGAGACCAAGCGGCAATACGGGTTCGTTCCCAAAACGTGTTGGATCGCAGATGTCAAAGCGGAACTCGGTTTAATTTCAAGGGTCGCCGCAAACCGGATTGACTCACACGGGCGCAAGCACCCCTGCCCGGAGGAGAAACGCCTTAACATAGCTCGCGTCATCTCCACACTATGACACCACTACCAGCCAGCAGCTATGACCTGCGCTGAAAGGAAAAATCCGCCGGATTGTGGCCAACGACAGGCGATTCTACTGGTTCCGGTTCTCAGAACGTACGGGCTCTGAGCGGTCTTAGTAATGGCTTACACGGGAAACGGTCCATTCGGATCACTGCCGTTCCGTTCGGAACGCTCTGTTCTAAATTCGTAACAAACGCTAGATCGATTGACGGCTTGCAGAGTGTAGTAAAATCCAACACCGGTCATGGTCAAGCGGCGCATTCACATAGGGTATTTCTACAACGGCAAGATGGGCACAGAGAGCACGCTGGTTGACTCCGAACGCGACATTCCCAGGGAGGGAACGATCATCGAACGTCATGGTGAGCAGTGGATCGTCCACAGCGCCAAGCGGTTGATTGAAGGAGGCTCGTACGCATTCTTCATCGTTCACCTCGAAACTAAAGACTCCCGCTAAGACACCGGTTTACGCACCGTTCGCCCACCGCTCGCTACCCAGCGCCGCTTCTCACCCCTCATCGAATGGCCCGCGCTTTAGCGTTTTCCGACCGCGCGCGGCCCCGATGAACTCAGAACGAAGTCGCCGCGTTCAAGCGCAAGATTGCGGCGATGCATCACTTCGCACTAGCCCGACCGTCGAGGCGCATCGCGATTGCGAATCCCGCAACGGCCAGTATCCCGACACGAGGTCGATTCAAGAACTCGTCTGCATGTTTAAATGATCCGATGGGCAAAGAGAATCGGGTACCGCGCTGGTGAGTGGGACGAGGTTTGTTTTCTTCTGCTATGACTCTCGAATCCCGGTATGATTGAGGAGCTATCTACCACATTCCATTTCGGCCAGGAGCATCCTTGAGCGACATCGCAAACATCATCGCCCGGCTTGAGAAACAACGGACAAGCATCATAACCGCAATCTCGGCGCTTCGCGCGTTGGAGGGAACCGCCGCACCCGCGGCTCCCGTCACCCGTCACACGGCTCCCAAGAAGAGAGGGAAGTTGAGCGCCGAAGGCCGGAAGCGGATCGTGGAGGCAATGAAGAAACGGTGGGCTGCGAGGAAAGCGGCAGAGAAGAAGAAATAATTTTTGTACCGCTTTTTGTACCAACAAACCGTGGAAGGTGCGTAACCTGCCGATTCTGCGATTTGTGTTTTCAATAACTTGCGTGCTTTCAATGTCCGGCGGGGGTTCGAATCCCACCCTCTCCGCCAGTTAATTTTATTTAGAATCAATAAGTTAATAGAGCATCAAATTGTCCGTGTACGATGACATCACATCGCCAAGCTCTACGATTCGTGCGTAAACCGAACTCGGCTTAGATAGGCAGGGCGAGTTGGCTAAACAGTCCGATGAATCGTTGGTCCAACTTGATAGAATCAAGTCGAGGATCCACCTTAAGAGAAATCAACTCAAAGCATCGGTCCTGAAAAGCCTTCGTCAGCCACTCAAATCCCTCGTCCCGCTGATCAATCGCGAAGTGAAGCGACGCCAGTTCAAATGGCGAGACGTAGCGTTTGCCGGCAAGCCCCCGTAGCTCTTTGAGAATCCGAAGCGCATCCTGTCGCTTGCCGGATAACGCCAGTGTACGGCCTAAGGCGGCATGCATCCGCGGGCTCTGCGGGGCCAGTTGGATGGCGCGCTGAAATGCCGCAGCCGATTCGTCGAAATCGGCCCTTTGTTCTTGCACCGACCCCAGGATCCAATACGCCAAAGCAAAGTGCGGATTGAGCTCCACGGCATGGTCACATTGCTCCAGCGCGGCATCGAGATCCCGCTCGTAGTAAAAGATCACCGCGAGATCGCGCGCAATGATGGAAGAGATTGGATCGAGAGCCTGTGCCAGGAGCATTTCTTCGCGGGCCTCCTCCAGTCTGGCCAAAGGAGCCAGACAAGACATGGCGTACCAGTGGTGCGCGGTCGAATATCGAGGGTCGAGTTGAATGGCGCGCTGGAACTCCTGTTGCGCGCCGAGCCAGTCCCAATCCTGCGTGGACTTCACGTGGGCGAGCGAGGCATGAGCTTCGGCGGAGTGATCGTCCTGCAACACGGCGGCTGCGGCGTTGGAGGCGGCCTTGGTCCACACTTCCGCCGGGGACAATACTCCGTAATGTCCCAGCAACCCATACGCGTCCGCTAAGCCGGAATAGGCTTTCGCCGATTGCGAGTCTTCAATGATCGCCTTCTCAAAAAACTCCACGGCCTTACGCAAGCCCTCTTCGGTGCGCTGATTCAGATGATAGCGCCCTTGCACGTAGAGATTGAAGGCCGCCAAATTCTCTGTCGAATGCCTCAGTCCCTTGCCGTGAGCTCCTCCGGCGAGCTCCTTCTGTAGCTTGTCGGCAATAGCCCGTGCTACTTCTTCCTGAATCCCGAAAACATTTTCCACCTTTCCATCTAGCGACATCGACCACAGATAGCAGCCGCTAACCGTATCCACCAGATTGGCCGTGACGCGCACCTGCTGGCCCGCCTTCCGAATACTCCCGTTGATGATCATCGCGGCGTTTAAACGATTGGCGATCTCGCGCGGATCGGAGTCGGTCCCCTGATCACCGAAGTTCCACGCAGCGACACGAACCGCCTCCACTTTCGCGAGCGCATGAATGATCTCCTGGCTCATGCCGTCGCAAAAGTACTTTTGATTGCCCTCGGGACTGTTATCGGAGAATGGGGCGACGAGCACCGTGTTCCTGCTGACGATAATTGGGGTCAACGAGCGTTTGGTAGGCGAGTTCCGCGCGGGCTTGAAGATCGGGGCGTAGCCGCCCTTCGGCATCTCGATCAGAAGATCGTCGTCTTGGCCTTCCTCCCGATAGTAACGCGCCAGCAAGGCGCGGAGCCGCCGGGCCTGCACACGGACGATAGGATCGTTTCGAGGATCGAAGGACTGGTCTTTGCCAAAGACCTCCACTCCAATGACGAATTCCTTCAGCCGCTCGCTACGGCCGGCGATTGTTTCCGTGACGATAAAGCCCAAGAATCGTTTGAGGCGATCCGCTTGACGAAAGGCTCGGCTCTCCAAAATTCGGTCGCGTTGAGCAACCGCCTTTTCATCGGAGCCATTGGACATCTCCGCAATCGCGCCTCGCTGAACCATTGTTGCCATATTACCTCAGGCCGACGCGCTCAATGCGGCCTCGGGCGGGCGTCGCCCTTGGTTAGCCCCATCGCCCATTTGATTGCCTCCACCCACATTTTCTGCATCGCGGGATCATCCCACGATTCCTCGGTGTGCCCGAACGTGGAGTAGAACAGGCGGCCTTTGCCATATTCACGAGCCCACGCGACGGCGAAGTCGTTGTCGGTGCGGTGAACGCGCGGGTTCTTCAGATCCAGCTTGCTGGCATCTAAGCGGGCGAGGACGCGGACACGGTCACGCGAGAAATCTTTCATCTGATAAATCTCGTCGTGCGTGGTGAAGGTCTTTGGAAAATGCTTCATCGCGGGGAAATCGGGCGCCTCGACGATGACCGGTGCGTCGAAGATCATCCAAGGATGGTCGTCGAAGTAACCGCCGATCATCTCGCCGAATTCCGGCCAGGTGTAAAACATGTTGACCGATGTATGCGCGGCGACAATGCCCTTGCCGTCGTCCTTGATGAACGATAGCAGGTCGGCCTTCTGCTGATCGGTCAGTTCCAGCTCGCCAATGGAAAAGAAGAAAATGGCGTCAAAGTCGTTCAGCGTCTTGTAATAGGCATCGGCGACTTTGCTTTTCTCCGCAAACTCGATGGGGTGTTTGGTCAGAAGTTGAATGTCCGTTCGGATGAAGGTGTCGTAGAGGCCGGTCTCCCGGCCGAGGCGCTCGATGGTCGCGAGAGCATGAGATACGGAGTCGTGCTGATAATTCCGGCGATGCACGTCGCCGACGGCCAGCAGGCGCTTCTTGGGTGGAGACGCGCTCTGCGCCTCGGCCGGAACCGCGCTTAGTAGCAGAACCGCGCATGCGAGAACCAGCCGGCGCGTGACCATTGTGGGTTATTTCACGGCAGGCAATGGCCGTGGCGTGACATCGCCATCGGTCATTTTCAGCGCCCATTTGATGGCTTCGAAGCACATTGTTTTGACATCGGGATTGTCCCAGGTTTTCGCGTCGTGCCCCAGCGCGGAGTAAAAAACACGTCCGTTGCCGTACATTTTGGCCCAAACCAGCGGGAAATCGCCGTCGGTGCGATGCATTTGAGGGTTCGCCGGGAGTTTCGAGGTGTCGAGACGCAAAAGCACGCGAGCCTTCTCTCGGGAAAAATCCTTAGCCTGATAGAACTCGTCCGTAAAGTTGAAAACGAGAGGGAAATGCTTCGTTGCGGGAAAGTCGGGCGCCTCGTTGACGACGGATCCTTCCACGACGCCGTATGGATGGTTATCGAAACGGCCTCCCAGTAACTCGCCGAACTCCGGCCAAGACATAAAGGCGGTGGTGGCCGTGTGCGCAGCTACAAAACCTTTGCCGTCTTCTTTGACGAAGGAAAGCAAGTCGGCCTTCTGCTGGTCGTCGAGGGCGATCTCGCGGTGTCCGAGAAAGAAGATGGCGTCGACATTGTTCAGGTTCGGCCCGCCGCTGGCGGGTTGACCGGTTGTCATCACCGGATGCTTCGAGATGATGGCGGAGTCGGTTCGGATGTAGGTGTCATAAGCTCCGGACTCGTAGCCGAGGCGCTCAATCACCGACATGGCATGCGACACCGAATCGTGCTGCGCGATTCCATTCCGCGTGTCGGCCCAAATCAGCAGCACCTTGCGGTTGCGCGGCGCGCTACGCCGACCGCCGCTCGTCTGTCCTTGTGGCGGCTGAGCCGCCAGGGTCGCGCAGCAGAAAAACAGCGCAAGTCCCGTTGTCAGAAAGCGTTTCGTCATTGTCTACCCTCGCCTTAATGCCTTTGGCGAGAGTAGCACAGCGATCGGGCTGGCCAGCCCCCTTTACGGTTGCGCTACGGTAACGAAACGACACCTTTAGTTACAGTACGGTTACTGTTACTTCGTTGTTCCGCTGATGACCGAGTGCTAGGATCGCCCTCATTCGACGGGTCTTGCGAGCAAGGGCAGATGGGCCACGTCGTCACAAAAGGGGTGTTCAAAATGAAACGGATTCTACTGTTGGTTTGCCTCTTGGGAGTCACGTTGACATTGTCCGCGCAGGGCGTTTCCACGGCGCAGATTTCCGGGTCTGTCAAAGACTCCAGCGGAGGAGCAGTTCCTGGAGCACGCGTGAGGTTGACACAGATCGAGACCGGAACCACTCGGACCACGGTGACCGCGGCGAATGGCAGCTATGTCGTCCCGAATCTTCCGATCGGCCCTTATCGCATGGAGGTGGAGAAGGACGGCTTCTCGACTTATGTTGAGTCGGGCATCGTTCTGAACGTCAACACCAATCCTGAAATCAACCCGGTTCTGAAAATCGGCCGAGTCAGCGAGCAGGTCGTGGTCGAGGCCAACTCCGCGTCCGTAGAAACGCACAGCAGCGGCGTCGGCCAAGTGATCAGCCACCAGGAGGTCGTCGACTTGCCGCTCAACGCGCGCGAACCGGCGCAGTTGATTCTCCTCACGGGCAACGCCACCACCCAAGGCGCCGTGGCCAATGACTTGAACAGCAACAAGAACTATCCGACGATTACGATCTCGGTGGCCGGAGGCAATGCCAACCAGATTGCTTTTTCCCTCGATGGCGCGACGGCCAACGAGCCCTTCAACGGTCTGAACCAGCCACTGCCTTTTCCCGACGCATTGCAAGAGTTCAAAGTAGAAACCAGCTCCGTGGGTGCCCAGGTCGGACAACATGCGGCGGCTTCGGTGTCGGTCGCCACAAAGTCGGGGACCAACGCGCTTCACGGAAGTGTCTTCGAATACATCCGCAACTACGAATTTAACGGCCGCAGCGCGCCTCTCCTGGTACGCGACAGTCTGAAGCAAAATCAGTTCGGCGGCACCATCGGAGGGGCGATCGTCAAAAACAAGCTGTTCTACTTTGTCGGCGAGGAGTCCACCATCAAACGGTCCAACCCCGCCGATCAAACCGGTTTTACAATGACCGCCGACATGCTGGCCGGCAACTTTCAGACGATCACGTCAACGCAGTGCCAGCCTAAAGCGGTCACGCTCAATGGTGCGTTCGTGAACAACATCATGCCCAAGGCGCTGATGGATCCGATTGCGTTGAAGATAGCTGCTCTTCTCCCTTCGCCTTCGGCCGCGCTCAATGCATGCGGCCTGATCAATTACGCCTCGGGCGGCAATCAGCGCCAGTATCAGATTCCGGCCCGCGTCGATTACGTGCAGAGCGAGAAGAACAGCATGTTCGTGCGCTACATGCTATCCAACAACTACACTCCGTTGTTCTACGATCCGAGCAATCCTCTGTTCACGGGAAGCACCACGGGTCAATCGAATAACATTCAGTCCACGGCCATCGGCGACACCTACGTCTTCAGCCCGAACCTGATCAGCAGCACGCATATCACGGCGAATCGCAGCTTGAACCCGCGGTTCATCCCGGCGTTCAAGAGTCCCATCGACTTCGGGATTCCGATTACGCCTCTGATTCCGGCGCAGATGAACCTCGCCATCAGCGGCGGTCCGACGCTGGCGGGTGGAACCAGTAATCCTGGGTACTTCAACACGCTGGCCTATTCCGGTTCCGAGGACCTGACGTGGGTCCACGGCAAACATCAGCTTCAGTTCGGCGGACAGTACATTCGCGCCTACATGCATGCTCAGAATACGCGCGGCGTGAACGGCAACCTCAACTTCACCGGCCAGTTTTCCACCGTCGGCGGAGCGGTGGGGATCGGCTATGCCGACTTTCTGACCGGCCAACTGAATGCCTTCGGCCAGGGCCGGCCTTTCTACGACGATGACAAATCGGATTACTACGGCCTCTACGTGCAGGATGCCTGGAGAGTGGGAGCGCACTTAAGCGTGAACATGGGCTTGCGCTTCGAGCCGTATTTGCCACAGCGGAACACCGACGATTATGTCGAGGGCTTCAGCATGAGCAACTTCCTGTCGAGCACCGTCGGCACTCCGCCCACGTCAACGCCGCCGCTTTCGCCTCCCCCCGGACTGGTCTTCGCCGGTAATCCCGGTTATCCTCCGAACCAGCAGTACAACAACCGCGCCGAGCACTTCCTGCCGCGTCTCGGAATTGTCTGGGATCCATTCGGCGACGGCAAAACGTCGGTTCGTGCTTCCTATGGTTTGCTCTACGACACTCCGCACATGTTCTTCTACACGCGAGTATCGAACAACCCGCCGTGGGGCGCGACGCTCACGCGCGCGGGCGGACCGTTCCCGTTATCCAACCCGTGGTCCGGCTATCCCGGCGGCGATCCGTTTGTGCAGAACTCCGGTTCCGGCAAATCCTATGGGTTCTTCCCGCAAAGCGGCGGCGTCTACGTGGTATCGGACCCGAACCTGAAAAATCCGCAAGTCAACACCTGGAACCTGTCGATCCAGCGTCAAGTGGGAAAGTGGCTGCTATCGGCCTCGTATCTCGGAAATCACTCTGCCCACATGTGGTCGAGCAAGGAGCTGGACCTCGACCAATACATTCCTGGCACTTGCGCGAAGGGCCAGTACGGGTTGACCGCTGCCGGACCCTGCTCCAGCACCGCCTCCGCTAACGTTGCCGCGCGCAAAACACTCACTCTGTTGAATCCCACGTGGGGACCGTCCTACACCACCATAGCGCTAACCGACGGCGGAGCCACTTCGAGCTACAACGCCCTGCTGCTTTCCGTGCAGCATCGTTTAACTGACAACTTCAGCGTCAATGCAAACTGGACTTATTCGCACTGTCTCGCCGATCCTCTCACCACGGAAATCACCGGTCCGTCTTACGTGGATCCGAACAACCGCGCCGCCGATCGCTCCAGTTGCAGTTCCGACCATCGCGAACAAATCAATATTTCCGGCGTGCTCACTACGCCACACGTGAACGGTCCATTGGGATGGCTGGCCAACGGTTGGCAAGCCTCGCCGATCTTCCACTGGATCACGGGCAATCTGACGACAGCCACCTACAACGGCACCGACGTGGCCCTGACCGCCGCCACCAACCAGCGGGCGCAACAGGTGATGGCCGACGTTTACGGCAACGGAAGCGTAACCAATTATCTAAACACCGCCGCGTTTCTCACGCCCGCGACCGCGCCTCAAGGCGTCTACGCGACGACCCGGCCGTTCACGATTTCCGGTCCGGACATGATGAACATCGACTTGGCGCTCTCGCGGAACTTCGCGCTTCGCGAGCACGGCATCTTGACATTCCGCGCGGAGGCCTTCAACCTGACCAACAGCGTGATGTTCGGAGCACCCGGCGCGGCAGTGGGAAGCGCGGGCTTCGGACGCTTGACGCCGCTGGCCCAGAGCACCGCGCCCGGTAATACCTCAACGGCGCGCATCATGCAGTTTGCGCTGAAGTACGCGTTCTGATGGGTTCTAATAGCAATGGAGAACCGATGCGAATCACTTACCTCGCAGTAGCCGCCGCGGCTTTAACCGCGGCGGCCTTTGGTCAAAGCCCGACGGATTGGCCTACCTATGGCAAAGATGCCGCCGGCACCCGCTACTCACCGCTGAAGCAGATCACGCCGAAGAATGTGAACACGCTGGTGCGCGCGTGGACCTATCACATGAGTGTTGCGGCTTCACAGCCTGCTCCGGCGGCCGCGGGAGAAAACTCGGCCGAGGGCCCCCCTGCACCTGGACGCCGAGGACGTGGTGGCCGCGGTGGTCGCGGTGGCGGGGGCGGCCAATCAGAGGTTTCTCCATTGGTCATCAACGGCGTGATGTATCTCACGACCTCGGGAAATCGAGTGGTGGCACTGGAGCCGGAGACCGCCAAGGAAATTTGGGTTTATGACGTCAAGGATGGCGCTCCTGCCATCCGCGGCTTGGAATACTGGGCCGGCGACACTCAACAGACGTCAACGCTGTTCTTCGGAACTTCCAGCGGCAAACTCATCGCGTTGGAAGCGAAGACCGGCAAACCAGTCGCGGGCTTTGGCAGCGCCGGCATTGTCGACATGAAGCCAGGAGCTTTGAACGGACTGGAAGACTCGTCATTTGGTCTCTCCTCTCCGCCGATTGTCTACAAAAACGTGGTGATCACCGGGGCGCACGTGCAAGAGAGTCCCAGCATTGGCGCCGCCGGCGATACGCGAGCCTGGGATGTCCACACTGGAAAGTTGGTTTGGACATTTCATTCCGTTCCCCGGCCCGGTGAGCCTGGAAGCGAAACGTGGCAGGGCAACGACTGGAAGAATCGCTCCGGCACCAACGTGTGGGGTTTCTTCACCGTCGACACGGAACGCGGAATCGTCTATATGCCGTTCGGCGAACCGACCACCGATTACTGGGGCGGCGACCGCAAGGGCGACAATCTCTACGGCACAACGTTGGTCGCCGCCGATGCGCTGACTGGAAAACTGAAGTGGTATTACCAAGTGGTTCGTCACGACACGTGGGACTACGATCTGGCCGCGCCGCCGGTGCTCTTCGATGTGAATCGCAACGGCCGCAAAACACCGGCGGTCGCCGAACTGACTAAGAGCGGCTATCTGTTCATCCTCGATCGCGTCACGGGAAAGCCGATTTTCGGCGTCGAGGAACGGAAGGTCCCGGTGGACGATGCGCTGCCCGGCGATGTTCCCTCGCCGACGCAGCCGATCCCTCTCAAGCCGCCGTTGTTGGCGCGCAATAGCTTCAAGCGCGAGGAGCTTGCCACGCTCACACCAGACCTGACGCAGTTCTGCAAGGAGTTGTTCGATAGCATTCCCGGCGGATTACATGCCGGCGCTCCGTTCACGCATTACTCGACGACGCCCAGCGTGATCTTTCCCAGTTCCATCGGCGGCGGCAATTGGAATCCGCCGTCGTTCGATCCTACGCTGGGATATTTGTTCGTAAACACGATGGACTTCGGCAGTCTCAATCAAATGGTGAAGAGCGCGGACGGTACGCGGTACAGCCGTAACGGTTACAACGGCAACAACCGCTTTTGGGAGCCCGAAGGCGCGCTGCCGTGCAATCAACCGCCGTGGGGACGCCTCTTCGCGATCAACGTGAACACCGGCGATATCGCTTGGCAAACCACACTCGGGATCACCGAGAGCCTGCCACCCGACAAGCAGAATACCGGCCGGCCGAACATCGGCGGATCGCTTGCCACGGCGGGTGGACTGGTTTTCATCGGAGCGACGGACGACAGCCGTTTCCGCGCTTTCGACTCGAAGACTGGCAAAGAACTGTGGGTCACAAAAATCGACGCGGGCGCGCATTCCGCGCCGATGACGTTTCAGGGAAAAGACGGCAAGCAGTACGTGGTGATCACCGGAACGGGCGGCGGTTTCTTGGGTGACAAGAGCCACGCCGATACGGTGATCGCGTTTGTGTTGCCATAGGGCGGGGGGATGAAACAAAGGGCAATCTTGTTGCTGGTGACAGCGGCTTCCGTGGCGGCTTCGCTGAGCGCTCAAGCGTCCGGGGCACTGCCCGACGGTGAAGGCAAGAAAGAACTTCAGAAGGTGTGCGGAAACTGTCATCCGGTCGAGCAGGTCGTGGCAAGCCGGCGAACCGCGAAAGGCTGGGACCTGAGCATCGAGGAAATGGTCGCTCGCGGCGCCAAAGGAACCGACGACGAACTGGACAAGATCGCCGCGTACCTTACCACCAACTTTGGGAAGCTCAACGTGAACACCGCAACGGGTCCGGAAATGGAGAAGGCGCTGGGCTTGTCGGAGAAAGAAGCGCAAGCGATACTCGCCTACCGCGAGCGCAATGGAAAGATCAAGGACTTCGAGCAACTCAAGAAGGTTCCTGGGGTCAGTGCCGAAAAGCTCCAGGAAAAACGAGGCTGGATCGCGTTCGATCGTTAAGGAGAATGGAATATATGGGTAATGCAATCCTGACTGCCACCACCACTGAGAATGCCGTCGCGGCGCCCGCGGCGGAAACACGTATCTCTTCATATTTGCTGGCGGAATACTTGGAGCAGCTGGGTGTCGAAGTAATTTTCGGGCTGTGCGGCCATACAGTGATCGCTTTTCTGGATGCCTTGAGTAAGAGTGGTATTCGCTTCATCTCCACGCGGCACGAGCAGGTGGCGGCGCATGCCGTGGACGGTTATGCGCGGGCTTCGGGAAAAACCGGCGTGTTGCTGACCCACTTGGGTCCGGGACTCACGAACGCAGCGACGGGCGTGGCCAATGCCGCGCTCGATTCCATACCAATGGTGGTGATCGCCGGCGATGTACCGTCACACTATTTCGGCAGACACCCGCATCAGGAAGTGAATCTCCACAAGGATGGCGATCAATACGAAATCTACCGGCCCTTCTGCAAGCGCATCTATCGTGTGGATCGCCCCGCGGATCTGCCGCGGATCATCGAACGCGCGTTTCACTTGGCCCAAACCGGACGGCCCGGACCTGTCTTGGTGGATGTGCCTATGGATATTTTCTCCGCCGACCTTCCGGTCGACGCCTTTAGCAAGATGCCGGCGGAAACAGCGCGCCCTGCCATGGACTCCGCCGCGGCCATCCGCATCGTTCAGGCTTTGGCGGACGCGCATCATCCAGTAATCTATGCCGGTGGCGGCGTTTTGTCCGCGCAAGCCACGAGCGATCTCGCAACGCTCGCGGAGCAGTTGGAAGTGCCGGTAGCCCATACCTTGATGGGCAAAGGATGTATGCGCGAAGATCATCCTTTATTGCTGGGGATGACTGGGTTTTGGGGAACGCCGATCGCCAATGAGAAATGCCGGAATGCCGATCTGATCCTGGCCATTGGAACGCGCCTCGCCGAAGCCTCCTCCAGTTCCTGGGATCCGCGTTTCACGTTTGCCGTTCCACCGACGCGGGTCATGCACATCGATATCGATCCTGCCGAGATCGGGCGCAACCTCGCAACTGAATTTGGAGTGGTGGCCGATGCCAAGCTCGCGCTTCGAGCGCTGCGTGAAGCGTCCGCAGGAAAGAGCCATCGCAATCGCGGCGGTTTGCGGGCCGAGATTGCGGCAGGCCGGAAAGCGTTTGCGGCGAATTGGGATCATCAATGGGGATCCGATCAATTTCCGATGCGCCCCGAACGCATCCTTGCCGAACTGCGGAAGGCGGTCCCAGAAGATGGCTTCATCGTCACCGACGTGGGTTGGAACAAGAACGGCGTCGGTCAGCAGTTTCCGATCACCGTTCCCGGCACGTTCATCACGCCGAGCGGACTAGCGACCATGGGCTTCGGTGCTGCGGCGGTACTGGGAGTGAAGAAGGCGCAACCAAAACGAGCTGCCGTTGCCCTCGTCGGCGACGGTGGCTTTGGAGCTAACCCATCGGTTGTTGCCACCGCGATGGAAGCGGATCTGCCCGTCGTTTGGGTGGTGATGGATAACTCCGCTTTTGGAACGATCGCTGGCCTGGAGAAGATGCACTACGACACCAACTTCGGCTGTGTCTTCGAGCGCTGCGGCCAACCTTACGACGTGGACTATGCGGCCATCGCGCGCGGCTATGGAGCGCGCGGAATCAAGATTCAGGCGGCCAGTGAACTGGGTCCCGCGTTGCGGGAGGCCCTGTCCAGCAACCTTCCCACACTGATTCAGGTGCCGATGGAGAACGCACCCACTCCAACGCCCGGACATTGGAACATCAACGACATTTATCGTCAAGGTTCGTAGAGTTACGCCCGTGAGGGGCGGGAGGGCGGGCGTCGATCGGTTGTAGCGGCGCCCGCTCAATTAATTTAGAATGCCGACAAATCTCAGTTCGACTGAAACTCGACCAGCCACTCCTCCTGTCTGGCTCTCCTGCTCAATCTGGGGAGTAGCCGCCGTGTTCTATCTCACCGGATTCTATCAACGTGTTTCTCCTGCCGTGATGACCGGGGAATTGATGCGCGCCTTCGATATTGGAGCCAAGAATCTGGGCACGCTGTCCGCGTTCTATTTTTACGCCTATGTTGTGATGCAGATTCCCACCGGCGTATTGGTGGACTCATGGGGTGCGCGCAAGCTCCTACTGATTGGATCGCTGCTCGCGGCGGCGGGTACGTTTCTGTTCGGAACCACGACGATTTATGCGCTGGCCTGTCTCGGCCGCGCGATCATTGGCGGATCGACCGCGGTTGGGTGGATCGTCCTGCTGAAACTGACCACGCACTGGTTTCCGGCGCGGCGTTTCGCCATGTTGAGCGGCCTGGGATTACTCTTTGGGAATATCGGCGCGCTGACAGCCCAAGTGCCCCTGCGTCTGGCGATCGAACGTTTTGGATGGCGGCCGGTCGTCTTGGTATCGGCGCTGGCGATCGTCGGTGTTTTCGCGCTGACTTGGCTGATCGTGAAGAACGATCCTTCCGAACGGCATTTTCAAAGCTACGCGCACTCTCTTCTGCAGCGCCAGGATGTCGCGAGCAAGGGAGCGCTGCTGAACGGCTTCAAACAGATCTTTCATTACCGCAACACCTGGCTCATCGTTCTGGCGCAAGGCGGAATTGTGGGACCGATCTTGTCCTTCACTGGTCTTTGGGGCACGCCGTTTCTGAAGGCGCGGTTCGGCTTGGCCCCGGCTAACGCGGCGATGGTCTGCTCGGTGATGATTGTTTGCTGGGCCGTGGCCAGTCCGGTCTGCGGAGCGCTTTCCGATACGATCGGCCGCCGCAAACCGATCTACCTCGCAGGATGTCTGATCTCGACTGCCGGATGGTTCGTTCTGTTTTACGCTCCGTTGTCCTTGGCGGCGTTCGTCGTCGTTTCCGCCCTAACCAGCCTGGCATCCGGAGGCGTGGTCATCGGTTTTGCGTACACCAAAGAGTCCGTACCGGTTCAATTTCTCGCCACCGCCACGGGCGCGGTCAATATCGGCAACATGGTTGGTCCGATGTTGCTGCAGCCGGGTATCGGCCGGATCTTGGATCAGAAATGGTCAGGGCAATTGTCAGGGGGAGTGCGCGTCTATGGCGTGGATGCTTTTCAGGCGGGGTTTCTCCTGATTGTGGCATGGTCGCTGGTTTCATGCGTGCTGATCAGTTTGACCAGGGAAACGCATTGCAAGGCCAGCGTATAACGGATAATCGATCATCATGGACAATTGGCGCACCGCAATCGCAACTTCCGACGCAACCAATATCTGGATCCGCGGCCACGACATCGCTTCCTTGATGACTCAGGGAAGCTTTGCCGACACGGTGTTTCTGCTGCACCAAGGCCGTTTGCCGAATGCCGGAGAGCGACGCCTGCTGGATGCCATTCTTGTGGGTGTCGCCGATCACGGTTCAGGCGCGCCTAGTTGCGCAACTGCGCGCTTGGCAGCCTCCGGCAACCGGCAATCGCCTTCAGCGGCCGTCGCCGCCGGCATCCTCGCCATCGGCAACGAACACGGCGGCGCGGGGGCGGACTGCATGGAGATGATTGCCAATGGTATTGACCGCGCGACGAAGGCATCGATCTCTCTGGAAGGAGTTGCGCGGAAACTTGTGGATGATGCCAAAGCAAATCACCGGAGGATTCCCGGGCTCGGACACCGTGTGCACTCGAGCGATCCGCGCACGCCGACCCTCTTCAGCATGGCGCGCGAAGTGGGCCTCGCAGGCAAAGGGATTGCCTTCATGGAAGCGCTGGAATCGCAAGTTCGGGAGAAAATCAAGCCGCTGCCGATCAACATTGATGGCGCGCTTGCAGCTGTGCTCTACGATATTGGGTTTCCGCCGACCTTCGGAATGCTGGTCTTCATCATTGGTCGCGTTGCCGGGCTGACGGCCGAAGTCGCGGAAGAATACGCAAGAGAAAAACCGATGCGCATTCACGTCCCGGTCACTTACGACGGCGTTCCGCCGCGAGAGAAAGGAAAGTAATGGGTAGACCCATCACCAGCGAAGAGAAGCAACTAGCGCGGGCGCTCCTGGACAAAGCCCGCCGCGCCATGCGCGCGATCGAGGACTACGATCAAGCCAAGGTGGATCGTTTGTGCCAAGCCGTCGCCTGGGCGACCGCGAATGAAAAAACGTTCACGCGGCTGGCTCACATGAGCGTGGAAGAGAGTGGCCTGGGAGATTTGGAGGGCCGACCCAGCAAGCGTTTCAAGATCATGGGAATCCTTCGTGACGCGCTCCGCCAGAAAAGCATGGGAATCATCGAGGAAGATCCTGCAAAGGGCATCGTCAAGTATGCCAAGCCTGCGGGAGTGATTGCGTCGCTCGTTCCGGTCACCAATGCGGCCTTGACGGAAGCCGGCAACGGTATCTACGCGCTGAAGTGCAAAGACGCGATCATCTTCTCTCCCCACCCCGCCAGCAACAAGACAACCAATGAAACCGTGCGAATCATGCGGGCAACCCTCGAAAAGCACGGCGCGCCGCCCGATGTGTTTCAATGCATCGAAAAACCCAGCATTCCCCTGGCTCAAGAACTGATGGCCATTTGCGATTTGACCATTGCGACCGGAGGACCGGCGATGGTCCGCGCGGCGTATAGCTCCGGCAAACCAGCATATGGCGTCGGCGCAGGCAACGCTACGATGGTCATCGACGAGACCGCTAACATTGAAGAGGCCGCGAAAAACACACGCCTCAGCAAGACTTCAGATAACGGATCAGGTTGCTCCTCCGACGGCAACCTGGTAGTGGAAGCATCCATCTACGACCGGCTTCTGGAACAACTCCAGAAGGAGGGCGGATATCTCGTGACGGATGCGGAGAAGAAGCTCCTGGAAAAGATCCTGTGGGATTCCGAAGGTCATCGCACGACCGATACCATCGCCCGTCCTGCAGCAAAGATCGCCGGGATGGCCGGCTTTCAGATTCCAGACGGCAAGAAGTTCATGATCGTCAAAGAAGAACACATCGGCAAGGATTCTCTGTTCTCCAGCGAGAAACTTTGCCCTGTGCTAGCCATTTTCAAATACAGCGGATTTGAGAACGCCCTGGAAATGGTGCGGCAAATCTATGAAGTGGGAGGCAAGGGTCATTCCTGCGGTATCTATTCCTTCAACGATGACCATATTCATCGGCTGGCGCTCACAGCGCCCGTGAGCCGGATGATGGTGCGGCAACCGCAATCGAAGGCCAACGCCGGCGCGTTCAACAACGGTATGCCGATGACTTCCAGCATGGGCTGCGGCATTTGGGGTGGCAATATCACCAACGAGAACGTTAGCTTGAAACACTACATGCAGGTGACTTGGGTCAGTCGGCCGATTCCTGAAGATCGTCCCAGCGAAGCCGAATTGTTCGGGGAGTTCTATAACACGGAAACGCTCTGACTTCAGGGCTCAATCACCGGCTTGATCTCTTGGTAAGTCTTCATGCGCTCCAAGGCGACATTGATCTCGTCGAGCCGGTAGCGATGAGAGATCATGCGTTGGAAGGGAATTCGCCCTTGGTGAGTCGCGATGAATTCCAACGCCTTCCAATAAGCTTTCGCCCTTCCCGAAAGTGACCCTAGAATTCGCAGTTGCTTGCTGACGATCACGGAAGGCTTGATGGTTGTTGTTCCTGAACCAAGCTGCCCGACCACAACGTAGCGTCCGCCTCTCCGGATCAGTTCGAGCCCTTCATTGATCGCTTGCGGATGGCCTGTGAATTCCATCACGATATCGGCGCCGCGCCCTTCCGTTAGCGATTTGATATGTTCATTGCGCTCTTCGGGCGACGTCCGCTCGATCGAAAGCACTTCATCGCCGCCAAACTCCGTAGCGACGGCCAGTCGCGCGTCCGGCGCGCCGATCGTCATCACGCGCCGCGCTCCCGCGACCTTTGCCACGGCCGTCGCGAGAAGCCCCAGGGGACCCGCGCCCTGGATCACGATCACGTCCGCGGCTCCCACGCCGTCGAGAACGTCGAAGGCGTTCATGACCGTCCGCAGGGCGCAACTCGACAAACTAGCCAGTTCATTGGGAACATTCTCCGGAACGCGAATCCGGCCCGCTTCCGGCATGACGTAACCGTATTCCGCAAACCCTCCCAGCAGATAAGGGAACCGATCCATTCGATCGTACATATACCGGCGCGTATTCGCGCAGAGTGTCGGCTCCTGCGCGACCGTGCAGAAGAAACAGGCGCCGCAAGAGGTATGAGTCCAAGTAATGCGGTCGCCAACACGCAGGGGCTGCCCCGCCGAATCTCGATGGTTGCCCACCCCAAGTGAGACGATCCGGCCAACCATTTCATGACCGAGTATGATCGGTAATTCCACCTTGGTTGTCAGTGATCCCTGCCAGAGATGAACGTCCGTTCCGCAAACCGAACACGCTTCAATGCGCGCGAGGATCGCACCAGGCTCGATCTCTTTCGGTATCGGTACCTCCTCGACTGTGACTGGAGATCCGAAACTCCTGACCACCGCTGCCTTGCTGGATGAGGGAACCGCAGTCATGCTTTTCAGGATACCAGGAGATCACCGTTCGATCATGTTTCTAGCTAACGGGTAACCGTGCGGATACGGTAAAAGCGGCGTGAGGCGGTCGATCGAAGTAGGCTTTCCTTCTTGCTCATACGGATCAGCTCACGGAAGAAGAGTGCTGTGCAGCGAAGTTTGGTGCGATACTGGAGAGGTCGGATGAAACGCCGCCGCGTACGATAGACGTACGATGGAATGCGTATCGTGAGTCTCTCGAGGATCGAGCGGGATCGCATTTTGAATAAGCTGCGTAGAATCAGCAGCCGCAGCAAGTTCGAATCCCACCCTCTCCGCCGCGACTAAGTGCCAGTTCAAGCTGTCTCAGACTCTCCCGGCTGTCCCGGACTCTCCCTGACGGCGAGCACGACCACAGCGGCCATCAGCAGACAGGCAATGGAGTAACACACCAGGGCCGAGGAAAGACTGCCACAGACGTTCTCCAACCATACGATGGACAGGGGGCTGAGGAATTGGCCGAGAAAGGCCGCGCTCAGCCACGTGCCCGCCGCCTTGCCGCGGGCGGCGTCGGCAATGTCGGCCAATGCCCAAGTGACGAGAGTCGGCTGCACCAAGCCACAGCCCAGATTGGTGATGACCGCCCCCACGATCACCGCTTGCCAGGAAGGCTGCAATCCAATGACGGCAAAGCCGGCGCTCATCAATAACAGGCTAGTGGTCAGCTTCGAGAGGGGTTTGGCTGCCCACAGTCCGAATAGCAGCGCCCCCAGCGGATTGGCGAGAGAAGCGATGCTCTGCCAGAAGCCGATCATACGCGGCGATGGGATGCCACGCTCGTTGAGAAGAGAACCGGTCTGGATGACGGTGACCATAAAGGCGGAGAACGAAAACACGGTAATCGCGGAAATCATGAGCAGTCGCGGCCAGTCCACGACAGCAGAGTTCATGAAAGCATCCTGCGCCGCCGCTGAACGGGCCGCCTCGCGTGGAGGTTCCCAGAGGAAGGTGACGACCAGTACGAAAATCACGAAGGCGAAGCCGTAGACGAGGAACACATTGTGCCAGTCGCTGTCACCCAATCCACCGCCTAGCGCAATAGCAACGATGGCGACGAGCGGCGCGCTACCGGCTTGGAGTGCATACCAGCGGGCGCTGTCACTACTGCGAAAATAATGACCAATCAGTGCAGTGGCGCCCGTCATGATGGCCGCCTCTGCGAAACCAACAATGCCGCGGGAAATGACGATCGCGTAGAGCGAGTGCAGCCAGTAGGGAGCGATGCCGAGAAAGCCATAAAGCAGCGCCGCACAAACCAATAATCGGCGGTAGCCGGCGCGATCCGCCAGTATGCCGAAAGGCGCCGCGAGCAGGGCGACGAACAGCGCGGGCAAGGTCGCGACCAACGAAACCAGCACCTTCACGTGGGGGACCGAGCGGAATTGGTCGGTCATGCGTGGAAGAACAGGCCCGAGCAGCGCGCCCGACGCAATGACCGCGAGCCATGCGGACGCCACCAGAGTCCAACCCTGTAGCGGGCCGGCGCTGCGCTGGGATGCGCGATCAGTGGACTCCATGGCGTTTCCTCTCCTTTGTCACCATGAACTGGGCGTTGTGCTATGGCTCTTCTTCGTAGCCTCGCAATCTTACACTGTCCGCGAGATTAAAGAGCGCCAGCAACGGCACCAGCGCGCGCTGAACTACGAATCCCACCCTCTCCGCCAGTTTTGATATTGTTTTAGAGGAGCAGCGAGCATGCCCACCCTGAAGACTCCGCGCAGTACGCCAGCCAGTCAGAAGAAGCGCCTACTCTCGTCGCCTGCTGGACGCCGCAATGGCAAGGCTAAAACTTCCACGGCCAAGACCTTGCTGAAGCACGCCGGGAGTTGGATTGGCGGCGACATGGAAGCACGCTTGGCGGAAGCGTATGCCTGGCGGAGCCGAGCGACTTTCTAGCTGTGTATCTGGCTCCAGTAAACTGCTCGACGGCCATCTTGCGGAGGCATACCCACGCTGCAATGAACCCCGGACTGCCTTTTGTCGTAAAGTAGCTTTAGCGATTCCGCGATGAAAGGGCGGTTTATGGAAAGGGCTAGCGTAGGCAGTGCCAACGCAATTTCCCTTCTAACGACGCTGTTACGTGGAGATGATGACCGGTGGCCCCTGCTTTTGCTTGGTGCCGGCGCGTCCTTTCGCTCGGGAGTTCCCACGGCAGCCGATGCCGTGAAGCAAATCGCACGAATCGTCTATTCGGAACGGAAGCTGCTCGGTGCGAGACCACCCGAACGAGTGAAACCGACCGAATGGGAGTCCTGGTTGCGCGATTACAAGTGGTTCATCGCAGACCCGCAGCGTCTCGCAGAGAACTTTCCAGGTGTGGTCGAGAATCTTCTTGTTCCTGCCGAGTTTCGGAAGCGGATTCTCCTCGACATCATGAACCCTGTGAACGGCATTTCCTCTGGGTATGGCGTCATCGCCGATTTTGTGATGCGCGGTCTAATTCGCACTATTCTGACGACCAACTTCGACTCCTGCTTGCCGGACGCGTTGAGAACCCGTCAGCCCCACATCAAGCATATCGGTGAGGTCAATCGCGGCCCCGGGGACTTTGACGAGTTCGACGTCTTTAGCAAGTGCCAGATCGTCTGGTTACACGGAAAAGCTGAGCAATACTCAGACAAGAACGCGGCCGGAGAGGTCAACGTACTTGACGAAGGGCTCTTGCAATTGATTCGCCCCCTTCTGAGATCCTCTCCTATCATCGTCATGGGATATAGAGGTGCCGAGCCCTCGGTAATGGACGGATTGTTCGGGCAGAGTGATTCCGGGAGGCTCGACTTCCGAAACGGAGTTTACTGGTGTATTCGACCCGGCAAATCGATCCATCCCCGCGTGGAGGCTCTGGCCGAGCGGCTCGGCTCTAATTTCACGTTCGTGGAGATAGATGGGTTCGATGAAGCTCTCCAGCAGGTGTCCAGGGGCCTCGCAGGGAGGGATCGTTTTTCTGGCAATCAAATCAACTCCGGTTCTCTGACCAATGCGCCCTTCGATGAGCGCCTTGCGCCCTCGTGTTCGCTAGACGATCTCGACCTCGACTTAGCGCTTTCAACCCTGACGGTGTATTGCGACAAATTAGGCCGAGCTCCCCTGACGCGAGAGGCGCTACTACCCCTTATGCGCGAGCAGGGGCTCCTAGTGCGGACGGAATCTGGAATGGATGGCGTAACCAACGGAGCTATTTTGCTTTTCGGCAGGGCCACGCAATCCATCATTCCTCAGGCGGTTGTCTCAGTAACCGAAGCTGGCAAGAAAAGGGAAGTTTACGACGGCAACCTAATCAGCCAACATCGGCGACTACTGGAGAAGATCGAATCTGAGGATGTGAACCCGACTCTGAAACTGAAGAAGCGGAGGTCGCACGACGACCAACTCGCCTACCCTCCTCGGGTCCTAGTCGAACTTCTGGTCAACCTTCTCGTACATCGGGATTATGAAACCGAACAGGCGGCCACTATCGACATAAGCGCTGGAGACTGCATTACCTTTAGCAATCCTGGAGAATTGACGCCGACGATGAGGAAGCTTGTGACCGTGGAGGAGAATGGCCGAATCATCCTTTCGGCTCCGGCTACAGATTCTCGTAATGTTTCGCTCTGTGACATTTTCTTTGGTATCAAAGCCATGGAACGGGCTGGAACCGGGCTAGCAGACGTTTCGAAACTCATGACTGCATCTAGCGGGTCATCCGAGTTCTTCAGCAACCCCAAAGAGGGAATCTTCACCGCTGTGGTAAGGCAGCCAGCTTCCTCTGCGGGCTCACGCCTAGTCGCCCGTTCAGGCCGACCAACAGGGATCTACATTCTGAATGTCCTGCCATTCAGCGCGCTGCCGAGCGAGATCTCCGTCGTCAGACTGAAGATGCGGTTGAAATACCGGCCCAAGAATGTGAGCCTCGATGACTGTGGAACCTTCGTTGAGCGGAGCTCTGACGAAAAGGTGGAGCTCTGGAGCTTTGCGCCTCTCTCTCTACTTCTACGCTTGCTGTCACCGATCGTGGACGTCGAACGAAGCACGGTAGTTCGGCGCCTTGAGATCGAGCAGGACGAGAACGATAGGCGTGTTCTCTCATGGCTTTTGCGAAAGGTTTTTGAAGCGTATGTCAGTGATTTCGAAGAGGAAGGGCTTCGGCTAGAAGGTGGCAAGAGCCATCGCGCTTATTTTGTGGGTCAAGACGGTCAAAATCGCCTTGTTGTGTGGGACAGTCCGCAAAAGCGCGGCAATAACCGGGAGGTGGTGAAGCGGCGCGGCGAGGACCATCCTTGGTTTGAAAATGAAGGTTTTGGATACGAAGTCGTATACATGACTGGCAAATGGGGCATTCGGATCAAGCCGTTTTACATGTTTACGGGACACGATGCTCAGACCCCATTGCCTGCATTCGCACGGGCCGCTAAGGCGACAAGGCGCATAAAGTGGGACAAGAACAAAAACGTTGAGACCGACCTAGCGTTCTGGTCCGTGTTGCTTGGAAAAGGCGGACCTACGCTGAACCTCGGAGATGCTCATGCAAACGACCTGCTCGTCGACGCGGCCTTTCTAACCCTGGAGGTACCAGAATAAGTGAATCTCACGATCCAGCTTGAGGTGCTGCCAGAGCCACAGTTGGTATTTGCCTCCGGACAGTTGGGGGTTGACCCACGAGTAATGATGGCACGTTACGGAGCCGCAGATAAGTCTCCAGGCAAGGATATTCGCCTGGCAATCGTCGGAGCAACGTCGGAAGTCCAACTAGCGAGGCAATGGCTAGTTCATTTGAACCTGATGTCAGCGGCTCACGAGAAAAACAGCAGGCGATATCGGGACTGGCCCGGGGGACAGCACGCCTTCGGCGTTGCGTTCACGGTCGATGATCGGTTTGTCCGTATCGTTGATCAAAATCGCTTGGAGATGGCCTTGCAAAACCCAGCTCAGGTATCGCGCTTTGAGGAGCTTCTCGATCTTTTTGACAGTCGAATTCAGAGCCTCTTCGGCGATGTACGGCCAGATTGCATCCTTGTTTGCCTTCCAGACGAACTCGCCGACCTGAGAATAAGCAACCCGAAGCTGTCCGAAGTTGAGCGGGCGGCTTTGGAGCGATTGCAAGACGAGGAGGAGAGCCAGCAACTCTCGCTATTTCAGCCCAGCCCAGAAGAACTGGCGGCAGCAGAGGAATTGCGAACTCAAGCCGAAGACTTGTTATTTCGGACCTTCTACCGGGCTTTGAAGGCGAGAGTAATCAGTCAGCCGAATGCAGTGCCGATTCAGGTCATGCGTCGTGACACTTTCCTGCGACCGACCGGAGAGGGCCACAGTAATGCGACACGTGCATGGAATGTCGCAACCTCGATTTTCTATAAGGCAGGCCGGGAGCCTTGGAGGCCGTCGGGACTTCCCAAGAACACGTGTTTCATTGGAATTTCGTTTCATCACTTGAAACGCAGAGAAGGTGATGTCGTATATGCGAGTGTGGCTCAGGCCTTCTCAAACGAGATCGAGCCTTTTGCCCTCAAGGGAGCGACGATCCCGCGAGACCAGAGGCGAGAGCGACAACCTTACCTCGATCAAACACAGGCAGCCAATCTGATTGGAGACGTTGTGGACAAGTATGAAGCGCTGTCCGGAATGACTCCCACGAGGATCGTCGTTCATAAGACGAGCATGTACCAGCCAGAAGAGGAAATGGGCTTCAGGTCGATCGCCCATACTAGGGTTCCGGTATGTGACCTCATTTGGATTCGGAGTACGGCGCTTCGATTGGTTCGAAAGGGGATGCAGGAACCTTGGCGCGGCACGCTCTGCTTGATAGGAGAGGAGTCGTTCTTGTTCACCATGGGTTACGTCTCATGGTGGAACGAATACCCTGGGCCGTATATTCCGGCCCCCGTACAGATCGGGTCATGCGGACAAACGGATCTGCGACAGCGGGCCCTTGAAATTTTGGCGCTGACGAAGATGAACTGGAATTCCAGCGAAGGCATCGGTCGTTATCCAATCACCTTGTCTTTTGCAAAAAAGGTTGGGATGTTAATGGCCGAGCTCCCAGAAGATCAGATCCCGAATCCGTCATACCGATTCTATATGTAAGTATTAACGCTCCGACGGAGGTTGCTATGCAACGGCTGGACCTAGGTAACGCGCCAGAGGGCTTTCTCTCGTTCGCATGGCATAATCTCTCGCCGGGGGACAGGGCGACGATCATGGCTGAAGCGCCGCGAACTGTTTGGCTCTTCGGGGCTGGCGCGTCGCATCACTATAACCTGAATGCTAGGGGAGTTCGCATCCCGCTCGCGAATGGGTTTTTTACGGCATTCCACCAGCTACCGACCTCAAGCGGATTCAACGCTCACGTTGGACCGCTCATCTCCTACTTGAAAAGCTCCAGAAATGTCGATGCCGGTGACGTGCCCAAATGGAGCGAGAATATCGAGGACTTCATGACGTCGATTGAAGACGAACTGGAGAAACTCCGGACCCAACTCCAAGAAGGGCGGCTGTCCGAAGACTCGTATATGCAAGCTCTCTCCGCTGTCGGCGCCTTTAACAACATGACATTTATCATGGCGAGTGTCATCAATGAGGCACAGAACGGCCCTTCAGACTCTCTGTATAGGGATCTCCTCGATTTTTGTGGGCCGAATGACACCTTCATAACATTCAATTGGGACACCTTGATGGATCGTGCCTTGGCTGACACCGGAGGCTGGTCGCCAAACGATGGTTACGGCCTGTCTTTCGCATCGGTCTTAGATAGTGACTGGAAGCCGACGGCGGAAAGGGCGGCTGCGTTTAAAACGAATTGGAAGCTCCTGAAGTTGCACGGTTCGACAAATTGGCTAGTCCCTTGGACAAACGTCCGTCTAGACACGCTTGACTACCACTGTGCGGTCAATGGACCCGAGAAGATCTTCCTCTATTGGCAGTCAACTTTGCCGTATCAAACCTTCAGGAACCGTTGGAGAGGCGGGTATGTTCCAACCTCCTATGGGTACTATCCCGCGAACATCCCGAGCGCGTTCTTTGGAGAAGGACAGCTCGCTCCCGAGGCGGGTCATGCATTCCTCAGCTTTTCTCCGATCCAGATTTTCTCGCCATTCAAGGAAATACAGGGGGAGGGGATTCCGTCGTCACCACTGCTGATTACCCCCGTGCGTCAGAAGAAATACGATTCTTATCAGGAGAGTATCGAGAGCCTTTGGAAGCAGGCGGGAACCTCAATCAAGGACGCGCAGAGGCTTGTTATCGTTGGCTATTCATTTCCGGCGACCGATACGAGGACGCTGGAACTCGTCGGCAGCGCTGCTGAGTCCGGGCAGTCACTGAAGTCAATCGAAATCGTCTGCCCCGACGCCAACGAGATCGCATCGCGGCTGACAACACGGTTTGCGGGCAGCGGCAAGAGAATCATCGTACATGCGAAGAAGTTCGAAGATTACATTGGCAGTATGTACGCTGTGGCACCCTACTTGATGCGGCTGGCTGCTGATGGCAGCGGAGACGTGAAAGATTGGCTTGAGCGCATCTTTCAACTAAATCAGTTGGCCCGCGAGGAACCGTAAATGTGGGAGCTCGGGGAGGGCCCGGACCTGCATTGCCATTTTGCTGACGCTCATCTTCTGGCATCCTCTCCGCCAGCGCAGCTTGACTCCATTCCTTTTCATCGGAGCGCGCGCCATAATCGACCAATGAGGCCATCCGTGCTTGCCGTCGTCGCGTTGTTTGTATCTCTCGCGACCAGCGCCATCCAGGCGAAATGCGCCTCTCGATTCGGCGTCGCCGCCCAGGCTAACGATCCCGCATACATCGAGCGCGGTCATCGCACGGAAGCACATCAGAAAATTCTTCGGGATCGCGCTGAGCGGTTTTATCAGGAGCTATCGCGGGCGCTTCGCCGCAACGCGCCCGACCTTCGGCGCGATCTCGAGCCGCCTCCGCCCGCGGCGCATGGATACCAAATTCTTCCCAAGATTTCGAAGGACGCTCCGGCCCCGAGCTCGGGCGGGCCAGCAAAGATCGTTCGCTTCAGTTGGAACCTGACGGATACACGTATTGAGCAGCAACTCGGCGCTCTGCAGGGGCTGGAAACGGACCTGCTGTCTTTTTCGAAGCAGGCCGGACGGGTGGGCCGGGACGCCAAGCGCGATGCTTGCGCCAAGTTCGTCACCGGATATCGTCAGCTTCGAACGGCGGTCAAATCGATCGACGGGAATATCCAATACAACTGGCTCTGGCAAAAGCAAGTTGCCGAGCAGCGGCCGACATTCGACTATCTCCAGAAACTGCAGGATCAAATGCAGGACCGGTCTGTCATCGACAGCGTACTTCTGTCGCAGAGCGATGCCGAACTGCGAGCCGACGCTGCCAAGTTGAGCATCGATGTAACCCAGGATGTGCCTTCCATCCGGCGCGCGCTCAATGCGCGACGATTGGCCGACAATCAAGCGGTCACCGCCTTTCAGGACCGCGGCGCGGCGTCCGACATCGTCGACATCGAACGTCTCGCACCAGGAAAGTGGATCGTACGAGTGAAGGTCTACACCGACATCGAGGACGCGGCATTCGTTGCCACAGTCAAAAACGGCATAGAAGGCTGGTGGCACGTCCGCAACAGCGAGCTCGGCGACGAGTTTCACTTGGAACTGAGCGTCCAAACTCTCTCGTCGCGGCGTCTCTATTGCCAACCTCCGGATGGCGGAAGACCGTTGAAGCGCGCCTGCGCGCCGCCTTCTCGCGGGCAGCCAATCGACCTGAACGCGCACGTCGCCCGTTTCCCTGCGGACGGCGCCATACTCACGACTGGCGCGACCACGCTGCAAGTCGTCGGCGCGCGTGCCCTGGTGTTGGGACCTGGCGACACGGCCCCGCGAGTGCTGGCCCACGAGTTCGGGCATATCCTCGGGCTGCCCGACACCTACATCCGCGGCTATCACGACTTGGGTACGGACGGTTTCGAGATCACCGAACTGGCCGACCTCACCGACATCATGGGAGCGCCGGGTGCTGGTCCTGTGTTGCCGCGTCACTTTCAGCGGCTGATCGCGGCGCGTGCCAAGTCGCTGCTCGACCAGTCTTTCCAACTGTGCAATCAGCAGCGCTACAGCGCGGCTATCGACGCAGCCCGGCATGCCTTGGCGCTGCAAGCGGACTATGCGGAGGCCTACAACAATATTGGTTTCGCTTACGCGAGTCTTGGACTTTGGGAGCCCGCGATTGCAGCAATGGAAGAAGCCTTGCGTCTTCAACCTAATTTTCAGTTGGCGAAGAACAATTTGGCGTGGTTCAAGGAACGCATGCAAAGTGAAATCCACCCTTGACGGTTTTGCTTCGAACGGCATGTTATACTCCCGTCGTTTGTAGAGAGGAACGGACATGGACTTGATTATTTTGGACTGCGGCGCTGAGATCAAGGGAGACAGTCAACGCATAGGGTATCAGGGCAAGATCGAATGCCTCTCGTTTAACCACGGTGTTCACCGGTCGCAGCAGGAATTTACGGTGACCAAGTACATCGATGGAACTACTTCTAGCTTCATTGACTACTGCAATTCCGCCAGGGTCATTCCCACGGCCAAAGTTAAGATCATCAGCCTCGACGGAGGTGCGGTGGACGAGTTTCTTGTCTATACCTTAACGAACGTGGTCGTCACGTCCATCAGTATCGGCGGTGGGGCAGGCGATATGCCTACCGAAACGGTGACTTTGAACTACACCAAGATTCAATGGGACTATAAACTCCAGGCGGCAAACGCATCCAAACCCATCGTCAAATCCAAGAGTTGGAATCTGGAGACAGGTCAGGCCGAATAGGAAGGTGATGGTCCACTTTTTCGGCGTACGATACGTGTACGACGAAATGCGGATCGTGCGTTCTTCGAGTAGAGAGCGTCGTCAGGTCTTGAATACCCTCCGTAGAATCATTGGCCACTGAAGGTTCGAATTCCGCCCTCTCCGCGAGATTTCAAGTGTGCTTACTTCACCGAGAGATTCACTTCCTGTCCGCTGACCACGGCCGAGACGCCGCCGATTTTCAGCGCCGCGCCGGGTGCAGCATCGACCACGCCGAGCAGCAGGGACATTCCGGCGCGTGCATCGATTCGTTTCATCCAGGCAATCGCCAACGCGCCGGGAATTCCGCTGTCGACTAAGTCTGTCGCGGGTCCGGACGCTTCGAAGCGCAGGGCGTCGCTCGACCCGCCGCTCACCGATAACGAAAGCCCATCCAATGTCGAATCAGTGTTCGACGTCAGATAGATCGCTGTCCGCGACGACCCATCGGCCGCGGGCGCCAGGCGTTCCAGAGTGATTGTGCCCGCGGTCGGCCCCGCGTGTGGGCGTTCGCGCATTTGCGCTGACATGCCGGAGCACGCGTTCCGCGGCGTGCGGATCGCCGGCGTCGTATCGAGCCCCGTGACGCGCTTCAGTATCTCGATCAGGTCGAGCGTGTTGAGTTTGCCGTCGCCGCCGCGATGTCCTGGCGTGTCGACGGGGAACGTATCCATCGCGTCGAACAAATCGGAACACGACGGCGGCACTACCGTGAGATTCGTCACCGCGCGCAGCACCGCGATCAGATCAAGCGTGTTCAGCGTGCCGTCGCCGAACGATCCGAGCGCGTTGCTACCGGGCAAGCCGTTCGGGAGAACGTCGCCGACCATGTAGCCGACCGGCAGGGTGAACGATCCCGATGACGTGGTGTTCGTGCCGTCGGTCAACAGCGCGTTGAACGTGGTCGCAGCCGTGCTGTTGACGGTTCCCGAGAACGAGCCGTCGGAATTCAGCGTCAATCCTGTGGGCAAATTGCCGCTGGTCATCTGCCACGCGTACGGCATCGTGCCGCCGGACGCTGCGAGCGGTTGCGCGTACGGCCAATTGTAGGCGGCCGTGGGCAACGTGGCGGTGGACGCGACCGAAAGCCCCAGCGGAGCCAGCGTACGGATGCGATTGTTTCCAGTGTCGCTAATGTAGATCGTACCGTTGGGCGCGACGTAAATCGCCTGGGGGCCATTCAATTGCGCATTGATCGCGGGACCGCCATCGCCGGAAAAACCTTGTGAACCGGATCCCGCGATTGTGGTGATAATGCCCGAAGGAGAAACTTGGCGGATTTGGTTTCCACTCGCGATCAGCACGTTTCCGGAATTATCCACGGCCACGCCGCTGACACCGCCGAGGTTGGCGTTCGTCGCGAGTCCACCGTCGCCGGGGACCGCCGTTCCGCCGCCCGCGAAGGTGCTGATGTTACCGTTGGGCGGCACGATTCGCACGCGATTGTTGCGTGAATCGGCGATGTAGACGTTGCCGGCCGCGTCGGCCGCCACGCCGTCGGGGAAATTCAGTTTCGCGCTGACGGCAGCGCTGCCGTCGCCGGAGAATCCGCCGTCGGATCCGAAAATCGCTCCGGTTCCCGTGCCCGCGAGCGTGGTGATCACGCTGTCGGCGACTTTGCGCACGCGATTTCCGGTGGAATCGGCGATGTACATGTTTCCGAGGGAATCAAACGTCACCGCCGCGACTTGCGTCATCGCGCCGCTCGTCGCGGGACCGCCGTCTCCAGTGCCGCTCGGCGTGAGTGCGCCCTTTCCGGCGACATTGGAAATCAGGACGGTGCCGGCAGACGCCGAATTCACTTCCTCCACGTTCGCGCTGGCGCCCACGGCGATGAAAATATTTTGGAATCCATCAATCGCGATACCTACGGGTTGGTTGAGCGGCGTATTGGTAGGGAGGCCGGAACTGAATGACGCCGTCGGCATGCCGGTTCCCGCAAACGTGCTGATCGTGCCTCCCGACGTGATCTTCCGCGCCACATTGCTATAGGACTCCGCGACGTACAGATTTCCCGACGAGTCTATGGCGAGTCCTCGGGGTTGGGAAATCTGCGCGCCGAGTGCGGGTCCGCCGTCGCCCGAAGCGCCCGCCGTTCCGTTGCCGGCAACGGTGGAGATGAGTCCGGCTGGGGAAATCACGCGGATGCGATAGGTATCGGCGACGTAGAGATTCCCATTGGCGTCCAGTGCCATTCCGTTGAGCCATCCCATTTGTGCGTGCGTGGCAATTCCGCCGTCGCCGGAGTAAACAAATTCCAAGACCGGTGGCACTCCGCCGATGCGATTGATGTTTCCGCCGGAGACTTCGCGAACATGCCCGTACACATCGGAAATGTACAAATTCCCCGAGGAATCGACGACAAGTCCCTCAATCGGTTCGAGCGTCGCACTTGTCGCGGGACCGCCATCGCCCGTATCGCCGCCGCTTCCGTTACCGGCGACCACGCTGATCGTGCCGTTCACTGCCGCGACTTTTACCTGAGTGACGAACGCGGCTCCGGACGAAAAGTAAATATCACCCGCTTGATCGACCGTCATGTGACCCACCGACGTACTCAGCACGGACGCGATCACGCCGTTCGGCGCGATCTTCACAACAACGCCCGCCGTCGTGTCGCCGACGTATAGATTGCCGGCGCCATCGAAGGCGAGATCGCCGACCATGCTGAAACGGGCCGATGTCGCGGCCACGCCCGTGGCGGGAGTTGTGCTTCCTCCTCCGGCAAACGTCGCGACCGAACCGCTGGGCGAAATCGTTTGCACGAGATTTCGGTTATTCGGCGTTCCGCCGCCGATATACACGTTGCCGGATTGATCCACGGCGATTCCGCCGGGAATGAAACCCAGGCTGTCGGCGCCCGACAGGATCAGCGGCGCGCCGATCACTACGACCAATCCCGTGGTGTCCATCTTGAACGCGTATCCCGCGCTCGACGTGAAGTACAAATTGCCGAGCGAATCGAACGCCAGCGCACGTGGCGCGCCGATCGACAGGTTGGTGGCCAATCTTGGCGACTGGGGATACGTGCCGCCACCCGCAAACGTCGTGATGGTGTACTGTTTGCCGAGACCGGCGGGCCCGCTTTGCATTACCGTCACCGTCTGTCCTGCGATGGTCAGCGTTCCCGTGCGACTCGCGCCGGCATTTACCGCGACCGTGAAGTTCACGGTGTCGCTACCGCTGCCCCACGGGCCCGGCGTGACCGTGAGAAAGCTCGCGTTACTCGCCGCCGTCCAGGTGCACCCGGCGGCCGTCGACACGTTGATCGATCCCGTGAAAGACGCGCCGTTCAAGCTGAACGATGTGGCGGAGAGCGTGTATGTACACGACGCCAGCACCGTAAACGTTGCGGCCGGCGATGTCCCCACGCCGGGCGACGAATTCGACACGGTCACCGACGACGTCGTCGACGTGGCGAGATCCGCCGAAGTGAGCGTGGCCCTCAACTGATTCGGATTTATAAACGTTGTGCTGCGCGGACTGGCGTTCCACAGCACGGTCGACGCGCCGTTTAGGAATCCGCTGCCGTTCACGAGGACGTTGAGCGCTGAAGTTCCGGCCACCGCCGAAGACGGCAAGAGATTCGTGATCGACGGCATGGCGGCCGTTACATATAGCGTGTACGTGCGAGTCAGCACGGAACGTTGCCCGTCCTCGAGCAGCGCCGTGAACGTTGACGATCCCGGGTTCTGCGGCGTGCCCGAGATCACGCCGGAACTCGATAGCGACAGGCCTTGCGGAAGGCTGCCGTTGGTGGCCAGCCAAGTGTATGGCGTGAATCCACCGTTGGCTGTCAATGCGAAAGAATATGGCTGTCCCGAGAGGGCGCCGGGCAACACGGCGGGCGCGGTGATCGAGAGCGGCGTGAGTTGCAAGAGTCGCACCACACCGTTGCTTCCGTCGGCCAGATAAAGGTTGCCTTGCGAATAAGCGATGTTTTCGTAGAGTCCCAGTTCCGCATTGGTGGCCGGTCCACCGTCGCCGGAGTCGCCGCAGCGCAGCGGCGGAACCGGCAATCCCGCCACCTGCGACTGCGTGCCATCTGAACGCACCACCCACACCCCGCAGCCCGCAACGTAAAACAAGTGATTATAGGGGTCCGTGGTTATGCCAAAGACCGACACATTGGCCACCGTTGAGAGAATCCCGTTTGTGTTCACCATCACCAGGCGATTCAACAAAAAATCCCCGATGTAAATATTGCCGGCCCCATCGACGGCGAGTGGTCCTGGTGAAATACTCGCGCTCGTCGCCAGTCCGCCGTTGCCCGGTGAAGCGGTGCCTCCGCCCGCTACGACTTTGAGCGTGCCGTCGGACTGAATTTTTCGCACGACTCCATTTGTGGTGTCGGAGTAGTACACGACGCCCATGGAGTCCACGGCGATCGCGTTGGTCCCGAGGCTGGCGCTGAGGGCGGGCGTGCCGTCGGGAGGGTTGGAGATGTTGCCTCCTCCGGCTACTGTTGTGATTGTCGTCCCAGTAATTTTGCGAATTCCCGGACGGCCTGTGACGTAGAGATTGCCTGCGGAGTCCGCGGCGACGGCGAGTCCATCAACGGATTGCGTGAGCGCCGAAACGTTCTCTTGCGCAGTCGTCGTTTGGTTGCCATTACCCGCAAACGTCGTGATGGTTCCGCCCGAGACTTTCCGTACGACGGCTGTTTCAGCGTCCCCGATATATAGGTTGCCCGATGGATCCACCGCGATTCCGGATGGCTCACCAATAACGGCGGACGTGGCGCTGCCTCCGTCACCGGCATCGGCGACGAAATTGTTGCCGGCAATCGCCGTGACGGTCCCGCCCGGCGTCATCTGGAAAATCGACGGCGACGTATACGCGTACAAGTTACCGCTGGGATCGACCGCCAACGCTCGAAGCTCGGTGGGGTCCTGTAGCGCGCTCACCACGTTGATCGTCCCACCGCTGATCTCGCGAATTTTCCCACCGTCGATCATGTAGATTTTGGTGCCCGCCGCATTCACCGCGACGGTCCAAAGGATGTCGAACTTTGCGCTCGCGGTCGGACCACCGTTGCCGAGGCTGCTGCCGGAGTTTAGAGACGTGCCGTCTCCCGCGATCGTCGAGATGGTGCCGCCGGGCGTCACCATGCGCAATCGCCCGATCTCCGGGAAATAAAGGTTGTTCGCGGAGTCAAACGCCATGTTGCCCTGAGGGCTGATCGCCGCGTTCGTCGCCATTCCACCGTCGCCGGGCGACGCGGTTCCTCCGCCGGCGAACGTCGTGATGATTCCGCCGCTCACTTTGCGGATGGTTGCCGCGCTGTCGTTGATGTAGATGTTGGCCGCGCTATCTACCGCAATGTACATTGGATTCAGCACGGCGCTCGTCGCCGGGCCGCCATCGCCGCCTGTTCCGCCGCCCGCGACGGTCGTGATCACGCCGGCCGTCGAGATCTTACGCACCCGGCTGTTGTCAACGACGTAGATGTTCCCTGTGGAATCAATCGCCAAGCTCCCCGGCACGTTTAGTTGCGCGCTGGTCGCCGTGCCGCCGTCGCCGGAGAATCCGGCAGCGCCGGTGCCGGCGATACGCGTCATCGTGCCGCTCGTCGCGACTTTGAAGATGCAATTAAGACTCGTGAAGTACAAATTGCCGGTGGCGTCGGTTGCAAATGCCTGCGGGCTACCAATGCTTGACTGCAACGCATTGGCGGGCGTCGGCGGCGCACCGCCGCCTGCGATCGTGCTGATGGTGTACTGCTGGGCCCAAAGAATCGCGCTGAAAGGCAGCGCAAGAATTGCGGAGAAGTACAATTTCACGGGCCAAATCTTATCAAACATTGTGAAACGACCGATCGGCGAACATTATTTGGTCCGGGCTATTATTTTGTGCGAGCAGCGCTTTAGTGCAGATGGCTGTATCTGTACAAGGACTTGCAACTGTTTCGACGATGACTCCGCCATGAAACTCCACTGAGCGATCTACCCGGGGCAATCCTCCCCGCCGTGCGACTTTTCAATTGCCATTCGAAACCGGCAGGCATAGTTTAGTAGCGTCATGACACCACGCCTCAGCCGTCTTTTCTTGCTCGCGGCAAGCAGCTTTTACGCTTTTGCTCAGCAGCCCGATACCGTGAAAATCGCCAATGGAACACTCGAAGGCACGGGACGCCAATCGTCCGGTGTCCGCGCATTCAAAGGCATTCCGTTTGCCACGCCTCCCGTCGGCAACTTGCGATGGACCGAGCCTCGGCCACCCGCGAATTGGACCGGCGTCCGGCCGGCGAAAGAATTTGCCGCGCGCTGCATGCAGCAGGCCGTCTTTGGCGACATGGGATTCCGCGCCAGCGGTATGAGCGAGGATTGCCTTTACCTCAACGTCTGGACGCCGGCCAAGGGCGCGAACGACAAACTCCCGGTGATGGTCTACTTTTTCGGCGGCGGATTTGTGGCCGGCGATGGATCCGAGCCTCGTTACGACGGCGAGAGTCTCGCGGCCAAAGGCATCGCGACTGTCACCGTCAACTATCGGTTGGGAGTGTTTGGTTTCTTCGCCTACCCCGAATTGGACAAGGAATCTCCGCATCACGTGTCGGGCAACTACACATTGCTCGACCAAACGGCGGCCTTGAAGTGGGTGCAGCAGAACATCGCGGCTTTCGGCGGCGATCCCAAGCGCGTAACCATCGCGGGCGAGTCGGCGGGATCGATCGCGGTCAGCGCGCAAATGGCTTCGCCGTTGTCGAAGGATTTGATCTCGGGCGCGATCGGCGAAAGTGGCTCGATTCTGGCCGCACTGGCGCCCGTGCCGATGGCCAAGGCGGAAGAAGCAGGCGCCAAATTTGCAGAAACACTCGGCGCGTCGAATCTCGCCGCGCTGCGGGCGATCGATAGCGCGACGTTGCTGGAAGCGGCAGGGAAACGCGGGATCTCCGGCTTCACAGCCGTGATCGACGGATACTTCTTTCCGGAATCTCCCGTCGCGATCTTCGCGGCCGGAAAGCAGGCGCATGTGCCTCTGCTGGCTGGATGGAATTCGCAAGAGATGAATAGCCGCGCCGTACTGGGCCGCGACGAGCCGACCGCGGAAAACTTGAAGAAGGCGATCGCCCGCCTATATCCCGAACATGCGGCGGAAGTGGAAAAGGAATACGCAGCGTCGAGCAATGCGGAAGCCGAGCAGGCCGCCACCGACCTCGCCAGCGACCGCTTTATCGCGTTCAGCACATGGAAGTGGGTGGATCTCGCCGGCAAAACCGGCGGCAAGCCGGTCTATCGTTACTATTACTCGCGCCCGCGTCCGCCGATGCGTCCCGAGATGGGCAATGCGACGCCCGGCCTCGCGGGCGCTGTGACGCGAGGAACACCTGGGTCGACGCCGGCCTCCGCGCCGGCCGCGCCTCCTTCGCCGCCGCGCGGCGCCGTGCACTCCGCCGAGATTGAATATGCGCTTGGCAATCTGGACAGCAACAAGACGTACGCCTGGACGCCGGACGATCACAAAGTGTCGGCGACGATGGAAGAGTACTTCGCTAACTTCATCAAGACCGGCAATCCCAACGGCGGCAAGCTAGCCAAATGGCCCGCTGCCAACGCCGGCGCTGCTAATGCTGGAAGTCCGGTGCAATACATGCGCATCGACGTGGAAACGCGCGCGGAGACGGAAAAGACGGAAGGTCGCTACCGCTTGTTGGACCGGCTTGCGACACAGCCGTAAGGCTCGCCGATTCAACGATGCGGATTCTTATTGCGGTTCTCTTCGTCGGCGTGCTGCTGTACACCCTGAACCAAGTTCGCAAGCCGAGCAAATGGTATGGCCGGCTCTTTCTGAGGATCATGAATGCGTCCCATTCGCCTCTTACCGACTGGGGACTGCAGCATGTGCGCATTGAAAAGCAGTTCACGATTCTGGACGTCGGTTGCGGCGGGGGACGGACGATTCAGAAGTTGGCCGCGCTGGCCGTAGACGGAAAAGTTTATGGCGTCGACTACGCGGACGGCAGCGTGGCCGCATCGCGTGCGAGTAACGCGTCCCCGATCGCAGCCGGTCGCGTGGAGATTCGGCAGGCTTCGGTGTCGGCACTGCCTTTTCCAAACGATACATTCGATGTGGTCACCGCCGTGGAGACGCAATATTACTGGCCCGATCTCGTCAACGACATGCGGGAGATTCTGCGGGTGCTGAAACCCGGTGGCCGGTTGGTCGTGATCCTGGAGAGCTATAGTAAAGTCGCGACAAAGGCGCCGGCGCGGCCTGCAATGAAACTGCTACCGTTCAGGAAAATGTCGGTGGACGATCAAATTAATCTGTTCGCGACAGCCGGGTTCACCGGCATCGAGACATTTCAAGATCGCCGCAATGGCTGGTTTTGCGGCGTCGGCCAAAAAACCGCGGAACCTCTTCGCCATGACTCATAAAAAATCTGCACTGGTTACCGGAGCCGGAAGCGGCATCGGACGCGCCGTCGCGATTGCCTTGCATGACGCGGGATACCGCGTCGCTCTCGCGGGACGCCGCCAAGCCGAACTCGAACGAACTGCCGGTCCGCGCGAGCACATGCTTGTCGTTCCCACCGACGTTTCTGTTCCGGAAAGCGTCCGGGCGCTGTTTGCGCGCATCAAAGAAACGTACGGGCGTCTCGACTTGCTCTTCAATAACGCCGGTCGCGGCGCTCCTGCCGTCCCGATCGAGGACCTTACGTTCGAGCAGTGGAACACCGTAGTCGGCGTCAATCTGACCGGCGCATTCCTATGCGCGCAAGAAGCGATCCGCATGATGAAGCAGCAAGAGCCCAAAGGCGGACGCATCATCAACAACGGATCGATCTCGGCGCACACACCTCGTCCAAACTCCGCGCCTTACACGGCCACAAAACACGCCATTACAGGACTCACGAAAAGCATCTCGCTCGATGGACGCGCGCACAACATCGCCTGCGGTCAAATCGACATTGGTAACGCCGCGACCGAAATGACCGATCGCATGGCCGCGGGTGTCCTGCAGGCGAACGGATCCGTGGCCGTTGAAGCTCGCATGGATGTGCGGCACGTCGCCGATGCGGTGTTGTACATGGCTCAGCTTCCGCTCGACGCCAATGTCCAATTCATGACGGTGATGGCAACGCAAATGCCTTTCATCGGCCGGGGCTGACACCGTCGCACCTAGGCGGGAGGCAAGTCGGAAATCAAAAATCAAAAATCAAAAGGCAAAAGGCAAAAGGCAAAAGGCAAAAGGCAAAAGGCAAAAGGCAAAAGGCAAAAGGCAAAAGGCAAGGGAGGGTTGTCGCTTAACCGGCTCGACGTTCTCAAACGGGGCGAGCCCCGAGTTGCGCCACCCAACGAGCTTTCTTTTCCTTCAGCAGACCCGCGACGGAAAGAGGATGCGTATCTTCTGGGAGTATGTCGAGGATCTGGTATTCGAATGCCGCCTCGCCGTGCATGGTCCATTCTTCCTGCAGCGACTTTTCCATGTGCTTTCCGAGACGCAGGGCGAACCAGATCCCGTTTTTTGCGTTGTTCAAGTTGGGCGACACGCCGACCCACACCTTGTTCGACGTCGTGCAACGTACCGCGAATGCGCCGACGTCAACCTTGCGCGCCTTAAACTGCCGAATCGCTTCTTTTCTAGCCGCCGAGTCCATGCTTGTCTCCTGCCTGAAAGACCGGTGCCGCCAGCTTCTTGGCGTGATTGCGAATGTCCTTGGGCCAGGCGCGGACCATCTCGTTGAAGCGTTGTGGTTTGTTTCCGAATAGGGCGCGGATCGCCTCTTCGAAGCCGGGCTCGTTGCCCGCCATCGCCGCAAGAAAGCGATAGGCCGATTCCTGCGCTTTGCGCCGCGCATCTTGGCCGCGATTCGCTTGGCGCGCACTCTCCACCAACTTGCGTAGCGCCACCGAAGCGCCGCCCGGCTGAGACGCCAGCCAGTCCCAGTGACGCGGCAAAAGCGTCACTTCACGCGCCACGACGCCGAGCTTCGGGCGTCCCGGCCCTCGCTGTGGATTCGCAGGCGGAGCAGCAACCGCGCTGTCGCGCTCCGCGAGTCGCCGCAACACGTCGCGCGCGGTTCCGCGAAAATCGACTTCGACGGAAAAACTCGTTGCGTCGTCGAAGATCACGACCTGCGCCCATTTGTCGCGATCGAAGATCGCTTTGGCCTTCAGGGCGACGCTCGAGAGCGGTCCGGAAGCGATGCGCTTCGATCCGCAGAAGGCGATGCAGTTGGCTGTTGATGGGATCATTCTTATATCACCCGGAAGTAATTATAATATCCGGGTAATATAGAAGTGTCAAGACTGATCGTCGTCCGGCGTGGCGGCCAGTTGCATTCCCGCGCGGCGCCCCACGCGCATTGATCCGATGAAGCGTTGCGTAACGAGTAATGAAGGGCCGCGCTGTCTGCCGCGCCGAGATTCTTGCCGGCAACGTTCTGTCCGTCGATATTCGACCCGAATGCGGCATGCCGGTACTCTCGACGAGCACCCAATCAATGGCGCCGACGTCAACCCGATTCCATTTGAATGCCGCCCCGAGGGGTTCGATACCGCGGGTGATCTGCGTTTCTATCAGCGGAGGGTCGGGGCAGAGTTTTTTCGCGTATGCTATCCTTCGAAATTGTGCCAGATTCGGGCTAGCCAGGAGAATCTTCATGCTCACGACGTTGCGTCCCTATGCCGAACTGCTGTATTTTCTTACCGGCGGTCCCTGTCCTCGCGGTCGTCGGCCTCCTCGCCCTTCGCCAGATTTCTCTGACGAACGCCCTAGCCCGCACAAATTCGGCAAGAGACGCCTATAGAGTCGCAGCCCAGCAGGTGCAGTTCTACCTCCAGCAGATCATACCGCTAATTAATAAGTTCGATTCCGCTTTGAGCGAGCGAGAAGATTCGTATTTACGAAATGCCGTCGTAAAGATTGTGGCGATTCAATTGTCATTGAGCCAGTAAGACCTGACCATCGGGAAGTGTTCCTTGGCCTCGCTAAGCATGCGACGGAAGTGATGAATCCCGTTGAGGCATTCTCCTTGTTTTTTGTGTCTCGTGTCGCCGACGAAGGCGTTGCATTTCTATCTGTCGGACCGACATTCGTTCTGTCAGAAGGCTGTTGCCGGTTGTTGTTCCGGTGGCCGGCGACGAATAGTATCAGAACACACTGAGGCTTTTTATGCTTTGGCACCGGCGCATTGAGAGGAACAAGCTTAGCAGCGAAAAGGATGCGATTGAACGCCGTCTTTCCGAAACTCGGGAAAGGAAAATAACGCCCCTAGGCCTTTAGCCGTCAAGGCAGGATTGAGACAATCGACGTGTCGCTTCCGCAGGAAATTGCTTCACGGCGTGTCGCCCTCGGATCCATTTGTGTTTTTGTTCGTGCCGTTGGTATTGATCGTCGGCGTGGCGGCTAGTTGCATTCCTGCGCGGCGCGCCACGCGCATTCATCCGATTGAAGCGCTTCGCAGCGAATAGCGCGCTAGATTTTCGCGCGCAACATTCGGATCAGGCGATCACTGTCCGATCTCGGCAGATTGTTGACCTCAACAAGTACGTGGTCCCCGCTTGTCAACGTCAGCTCAATTCCCTTCCAGCGCAGACGGGACGACACGACGTCGCGACGCGACACGCTTCGCGTCTTCCACAGCGGTGTCCGAAAGAGAATGGCGTCTTTGGTGATTACCAGTGTACGCGCGCCATGAAGCATCATCCCAATCGGCAAAAGACAAAGCGGTATCAGCAGGAAGATCCTGGCGGGATACTGGGATATCTCGGGCAGAAGGATGACGAGGATCGCCACCAGGGCGGGTGCCGGTACCATCATTTCCCACTCCGGCCGACGAAACACAATGCCGCGCGGATTGCTTGTCACCCGTCGACGCTTTTTCGCGTCCTTCATCCCGATAGCATAGCGCGTTAACTCGCGAACATCTCGAGGTAGTGGCGATACCAGTTGCTCTGAAACACCTCGCCGGGATCGTAACGGCGCTTCATCGCGAGGAATTCGCGGAACTGCGGATAGCACGCTTCCACTTGATCCTTGCGCGCCCACCGGTGGTAGGTCAGGTAATAGCTGCCGCCGTGTTTGATGGCCACGTCGATGAGATCCCGGAACGCGTCGGCCGCCGCTTCGATCGCTTGCGGTGTATGGTCGATATGCAGATTGATCACGATGCAAGCGAATCGCTCGCGTGCCCAGGCGAGAAAACTCTCGTCGTCCTTTTCGATCAATCGCACCGTGCCGTAAATCACGTTGGCATTGCGATGTCGCAACGCTGCTCCCGCGTCCTGCATGAACGCCGCGAATTTCGATCGCGGCACGTACAACTCGGTGATCATCTCCGTGGCGGGGACCTTCGCATGCAACGAGCGGTCGAGGTCGACGTGATAGTTGTCCACGTACGACGCCGCAAGTTGGTCGTCGGCCCAATAGATTTGCCCAGAGGTCGCGAGATAGCGCGTCGAGTAGACCTCGAATGCGCGGCGTTTGTAGCGGTGCGCATAGAACGTGAGCCGCGCCCAATCCTCGGGACTGAATCGCGTGGGATGCTGTGTCAGCGGCGTGTCGTCGGGCACGGGTTGATAACAGGCGAAGATGCCGCGGCGCAAAAACCCCCCGAGACTCGGCTCGGTGGCAAATTGAAAATCGCCGTAAAGATATCCCTCGCGGATTCGTTCTTCAACCCGCTCCATGACATTCTCGCTCTCCGCCATCACCACCACGCGACGCATCTTGATCCGCCGCCGCAGACGCAGTTGCACTCGGGTGATGATGCCGAGCATGCCGTATCCGCCGATGGCCAGGCGGAATCGTTCCGCGTTTTCAGTGCGGGAACACGTCCGAACTTCGCCATCCGGACCCACGATGTCGAAGCTCTCCACTTGCTGAACGATCGGCTTCAAGGTCAACCCGCGTCCGTGCGCATTACATGCCAGCGCGCCGGCCAAACTGAGGCGATCTGCGCCGCCCTGCTTTTGGTAGATGCCCCAATGTTTTGCGCGACCCGCCTGGCGGCGCGCGAGATCGGCGAGCAACTCCGGCCATTGAATGCCGGCCTCCACCGTGATCGTTCCGTTCTCCGCATCGAATGCCAGCACGTGATTCAACGCGCGCGTATCGACGAGCAATCCCGCCTCGGCGAACTGTTGTCCGCCCATGGCGTGGCGTCCGCCCGCGACGCATACGGACTTTCCTTCCGCTCGCGCCCGCGCGATCGCGGCGCGGAGCTCGTCGACGGTCGAGGGTTTGACGATCGCGCCGACGCGCGTGGCGTTGAGTTGCGAGTGAATGTCGTTGACCAGATTGTCCTGGGTCTGGACCGGGATCATCGACGCCTCCGGCGAATGGACGGGCAAGGGACGCGCGATGCATCCGGTGACAGGGAGTGTTGCCGCGGCCAGCGATGCGGTTTTCAGAAAATTTCGACGATTCATATTTCCTCCGACGGTCAGAATCGCCCGAGCAGAGTGCAGGGTCAAATCACGGCGATAAAAAATGAAGGTCACGAGGCAAACGTTTGAAGGGACAGAAGTTCGGCGCGCGTGTTACTTGATAAACTTCACTCATGGCCGAGACAATTCGCATCGACAAATGGTTATGGGCCGCGCGATTCTTCAAGACGCGCGCCTTGGCCGCTCGCGCCTGCGACTTGGGACGGGTGGAAATCGGGGCGCAGCGCGTAAAACCGTCGCGCGACATTCGTGTGGGCGATCAGTTAAAGGTGATCAACGACAGCGGCGAGTACTCGATCGAGGTGCTTAAGCTCAGTGAATTTCGCGGACCGGCATCGGTGGCGGAGACGCTCTATCGCGAAACAGATGAAAGCCGCGCACTTCGCCTGAAGGCCGCCGAGGAACGCAAAGTCCTGCGACAGTTCGAGTCGCTGCCGCCGGCAGCGGGCCGGCCCACCAAGCGCGATCGACGGAAGATCATGGAATTTCGCCGCGGGCTTTAAACGATTTCCTTCGCCGTGATCGTGTACTTGAATTGATCCGGGTCCAGTGGATCAAGGCGGCCGGCCGACGTTTCCGCTTGCGGGTACATAAAAAATCCTAGCGGCGCGCCCGCCGATCCCGGCAACGCGACGTCATGCGCGTCATTGAACGCGATCCAGTTTCCCTCCCACGCGCCGAACAGCGTGCGATGCGCCGCCGCAACCTTGGGATCATCGAGCGCGAGGTTTCCGGGCGGTTCTTCGAGCACCACCTTGCGGACGTCCGCGGGATCGGCGGGAATCCAGCCGAAGGGCGTGACGAAAACTTCGGCGCGGCAATGCTGCGCTTTCGTCACGGTTTCCGAATTTGCGCCTAGGCTCTTGTAGCCAAAGCGCGACGGCGCCACGCGGATTCCGTAGAGGTCGCGCGCCGGGAGGCCCGAGGCGCGGCACAAGCCGACGAAGAGCGCGTTCAAGTCGGCGCATTTTCCGCTGAGATTGCCGGTTTTCAGCATCGACGAAATGTCGCCGATGCCGCAGCCGCGAACTTTGGGATCGCGAAACGTGTTGGCGACGATCCATTCGTAGATGCGCCGCGCTTTCTCAAGATCGTCGGTGGCGCCGGCCGTCGCCTTCAAGGCCGTTTCGGCGACGAGTCCATCGGTAGTGATCAGTTTGGTGGGCGCGGTGTAGTGGCGCCGATCCGATTCGCTGAGACGCGCCGCCGCGCTTGGCTTCGCAAGATCGAGAGCGCGATCCTGAGATGAAATCTCACTACGAACCTCCGCCACCAGCGACTTCGCTCCGGCCGGCCATTCGACCATCATCGCGTCCGCAGTGGAGCCATTGACCCGCTTGATCGAAACACTTCCGCCCTCCGCGTGTGGACGATGTCCGTGAGGACGAACCCAATCGGACGCTTCAAACGCCGGCACGGGGATCCAGGCGCGAACCGCGCCTTCCGGCTTGAGGATTTCCACGCGTGTAGTCAGCTCGAACTTGCGCCACCTTCCCGGCGTGGGCGCGAAGGGGACGTTGCCGGCAGCGCGCAATACGAGCGGAAGCGCGACCGTAAGCGAGCTTGCGGCGGCGGTCTTCAGAAAATCGCGACGATCAATGGGCATGATGGAATTATCAGACGGCGCGAGCGGCGGGTCAAGCTAGGTCGGTTCCGTGGAGATTCGCAACCTTGTCACGACTACCCTTATAGGGTAACTTCATATCGGGAGAAACCCCGTAAACAAAGAGGTGTATATCAAGGTCACTATGCGCGACTCCGCGCCGGTGATCCAGTTCAAGGAGAAATAAAAATGAATCGTCATGCTTGCACGAACTGCGGATCCAAAGGCGTTGCACGTTTTCAGAATGAGACCTTCCGGATCTCGCATCGAGGCTTGGCCGCCGGCGTGGCGCGACTTTCGGGGTGGCGCTGCGCTTCATGCGGCGAGGTGGAATTCGAACCCGCCAGCGCGAAGCGTTACGCTGCGGCGGGCGACAAACTGGTGTTGCAGGCGCGCGCTGCCGAGCGTGAGGAGATTCGCCGTATCCGCCGCAAACTGGGATTGAGTCAGGCTCGGGCGGCTAAATTGACTGGCGGCGGGCACAACGCATTCTCGCGTTACGAACGAGGCGAGGCGGTGGCGATGCCCGCGGTGGTCAACCTCTTCCGTTTGCTAGATAAGCATCCCGACTTGCTGAAAGAACTGCGAGCGGAATAGTCGCCCGTGCCAAACAGGCGTATCATTAATTTGATGTCCACCGGGAACCTTTCCGATGCCTGCGGGGTCTATGACCACATGGCGGACCTAGCGGCGAGTCCCTGGTCCATGGCGGAAGAGGATGTCGCATTGGTGTCGGCGGTTCGCGCCGGCAACCAGGAAGCCTTCGACCGTCTGCTAAGCCGTTACCAAGCATCGGTTTACAACGTTGTTTACCGAATCGTGGGAAATCCCCAGGACGCCGCCGACACGGTGCAGGAGGTTTTCCTCAAGGTTTATCGCGGGCTGGACAAGTTCCAAGGCAACTCCTCGCTGAAGACCTGGATCTTCCGGATCGCCGTGCATGAAGGATGTAATTACAAGCGCTGGTGGCGGCGTCACGCCCAGCGCGAAAGTTCGCTCGAAACGCCGCTGGGGCCGGGCGACCGCAGCCGCGAGGCGCCCACGTTGGGCGAGACGCTTGTGGAACGCTCACGATCGCCGTTCGACATGAGCTCGTCGCGGGAAACGCGCGATTTGGTGGGGCAGGCGCTGAACGAGATTCCTAAGCACTATCGCACCGCGGTGGTGTTGCGCGATCTGGAAGATTTGAGCTACGAGGAGATCACCGAAGTGCTGGGCGTGTCGCTCGGTACGGTGAAGTCGCGAGTGGGGCGGGGACGTGAGGCGTTGCGCAAGCGTCTGGCTCGCGTGTTGCCGCGCGAATCGGTGCGAGACAGAGCAACGTCGCGCGAGATGGGCGAGGAAGCGTCAAGGAACGTGGTGATGTCATGAAATCCAGAAACCTGAATTGCACGGTGGTGGAAACCGAACTCTCGGCGCATCTGGACGGCGCTCTGCCGTGGGAGCAGAGCGCGCAGGTGGAAGCGCATCTTTCCGATTGCGCCAACTGCCGCGATCGTGGCGAGCAACTGGGCGCGCTGCGCCGCTTGATCCGCGCGACGCGCGTGGCTCCGCCGGCCGACCTGGAAATGCAGGTGCGTTTGCGTGTGGCGCGCAAGACGCAACCGGCGTTGGGCTGGGTCTTCGCGTTTTTGGGCCGTGCGTCGGTGCACATGACGAATTTCCTCAAGCCTGTGATGATTCCCGCCGTTTCCGGATTAGTGACGGCCATGCTGATCTTCGGCGGATTCATCTATCAGTTTGCGCTGCCCCTCGACCTGACCAACGACGTTCCCTTGATTGTCCAAACGCCGCCGCGTTTGCGCGCGGTGCCGCCGATCAACTTCATCACCAGTCCAGACGGCGTGACGATGCAACTGGAAGTGGACTATCAAGGGCGCATCACGAATTTCCATCTGCTCGAAGACAGCGGCATGGACGCGCAACAAATGCGCGAACTCCGCAACATTCTGGTGATGACGCAATTCGAACCGGCCACGCGCTTCGGCGTGCCGACGGCGAGCCGCACGGTGATCAAGTTCAGCGGGATTTCCGTAAAAGGATAGATGCTCTTGGAGTGCGGTTGCCTGGCGGCGGCTACGGATCCACGAGATCCGGGATGCGATTGAACATCGGCGAGACGACCAGCGCGCCCACGATCAGCAAAAGAACGATCAGCGCGAAAATACCTAATTGCTTCCACGTGAAGTACGGGCCTTCCACAAAAGCAAACGCCAAAAACTTGTTGTGACAATTCCGGCACGAGTACGTGCGAATGCCCAGTAGCGACATCGCACGCACCAGCGGATTCGACGGCCGGATGTGCAGGGCCCGGTGTTTCTGGCAAAACGGACACTTGCGCCGTCCACCGTGTACACCATCCTCGCCGCGTTTGCGCTTTCGCTTTCCGCTGCGTTCCTCGAACTCATGCAGGCGATTCAGCGACGCCACTCCCGGCGGCAACGGCGGAGGAATCTGATCGGCGGGATGTTGGCCGTGAGGCATCGAGGGCGGTCCGGAAAACTCGCCGTGCGGCCGGGCTTCCGGCGTTGCCGTTTCCTCCACACCGGCTTCGCGTTGCAATTCCGCGGCGACACGCCGCACTAACTCTTCGATCTTTGCAGGATCGCCGGCGAGCGTGGAATTCCCCTTCGCCGCTTGACGCGCGGCGGCCTCCTGTTCCGGGAGAGGATGCAGCCGCATCGATTGAAGATCGGCCGCCTCGGGAATCGGCGCGTTGTAGGGACCGGAATGCGCGCGCCGGCGCGTGCGAACGCGTCCGGACGGAGTTATTTCCTGGAACGGCTCGCGCTCTTGCGAGTCTTCTGGATTTGCATCGCTCAGTTTCTCGGAATCGGACACAACTACGCCTCAGAAATCAGGCTACCACAGCGATGTCGGGTGCGGGCGGCTCAATTTGCACCAGTACCGACGAATTTGTAACCAGTACCGTGCAGCGTCAAGATGAATCGCGGATGCGCGGCGTCGTCTTCCACTTTTTGACGCAGTTTCATCACGTGGGTGTCGACCGTGCGCGTGGTCGGATAATTCTCGTATCCCCAAACGTCTTCCAGCAAGCGGTCGCGGCTAAGCGTTTCGCCGCGATGCAGAATGAAGTAACGTAAAAGGTCGAGTTCCTTCGTGGAAAACTCCAGCGGCTTGCCGTTGCGCGTGGCGCGATGCAGCGTGAAATCCACGGTGACCGAACCGAAAGAATAATTTTCGATCGGTTGGCGTCCCGGATCGGAGCGGCGCAAGAGCGCCTTCACACGCGCCAGCAATTCGCGAATGGAAAACGGTTTGGTCACGTAGTCGTCGGCGCCGGTTTCCAATCCCGCGACTTTATCGATCTCCTGGCCGCGCGCCGTCAGCATCAGGATCGGCACGCGCGAGCGGGCCCGCAGCTTTTTGCAAACTTCCATGCCGCTCATCTTCGGCAGCATCACGTCGAGGATCACGAGGTCCGGTTTTTCGCCGTTGGCGCGGCGCAAGCCTTCCTCGCCGTCCTTCGCGGCGATCACTTGATAGCCTTCGTACTCGAAGTTGTCGCGCAGGCCGGCGAGCATATCGGCTTCGTCTTCCACGATCAGAATTTTGAAATTAGTTTCGGCTGGCATCGTCAATGGGCACCTTCAAAATAAATTTGCTTCCTTGGCCGGGGGAGCTCTCCACAGAAACCGTGCCGTGGTGCGCCTGCGCCACGTGCTTCACGAGCGACAGCCCCAGGCCGCTGCCTTTCGTGGTGTGCACCAGCGGATCGCCGGCGCGATAGAACTTTTCGAAAATGCGAATGTGGTCTTTCCGCGCGATTCCGATTCCGCGGTCTTCCACTTCCAGCGCCACGCTGCCGTTCTCGCGATTCAACCGCACGGCCACTTGCCGCGAGTCGCCGGAGTACTTTACCGCGTTGTCGAGCAGATTCAGTACGCAGAGCGAATACGACTCGCGATCGACCAGCACGGGCGGCAGATCTCCCGCGAGAGTCTCTTCCACTTGAAATCCCTTTTCGTCGAGCTGATAGCGATACGCGCCGATCGCCTGGCCGACCAGTCCCGCCAGATCGGTGCGCTCAAAGCGATATTGCTTGCCGCCGGCTTCGATGCGCGAGAAATCGAGCAGGTTGTTGATCAGTCCGGTCAACCTCTCGCTTTCTTTCCGAATGGTCGAATAATACTCCTGCATTTTTTCAGGACGCCGCACGCGTCCGAGCTCCAGCGTCTCGGCGAACAAGCGGATCAGCGCCAACGGCGTCTTTAGCTCGTGACTCACGTTCGACACGAAGTCCGATTTCAGGCGCGCCAACTCCATTTCCTGATTCACGCTGCGCCACGTGAAGAACACGCCGCCCAGCAGGACGCCGCCCATCACGATGGCCAGGTAGAAATTGCGGCGCAGGATGTCGTCGGCGATCGAGTCGATGCTTTCGCCCTTCAGCTTGATGTAGACCGAGCCGAACAGCGTCGCGCCGTCGAAAGGTTTGTGCGTGTCGGTATCGCGGAATTCCGCCGGCTCGCTCGACCAAACCAAGTCCTGCGTTTCCTGATCGCGAATGCCGACGACCGCTTTGTCGAACCACTCGTCCGTCTCGGGCGACGCCGCGTTTTTGTAGGCCGCCGGGAAGAGCGTCTTATGCAAATAATCGCGATCCAGTGTGAATCCGAGCACGCCGGCCGGATGCCCTTGCGCGTCGTGGATCAACACGTAGTGCGCGGTGTTGTACTGGTGGCGCGGACGCTTCAGCACCACCAGAAAATCGTCGGTGGTGGAGTACAAGGGCTGATGCGTGCCGGGTACCGGTTTCTCGCCGTCTTGCAGCGCTTCCACCAGGCGATCGTAAGTGGCCGCAAAATTCGCGGCGATCTGCTCGGCGTTTTCACTGCGTTCGTGCGCCTCGAAGCTGTCGGGCTCGGAAGGCCGCGGGAAAATCATCGCGCCGGTGGAGGGATGATAGAAGACCAGCAAATCGGCGTACGGTTTGTCGACAATCTCCTTGCGCAGCCGCTCGCACAGCACATCGTCGTCTTGGGAGGGAGCCGGCTCCAGGCTCGCGGCGAGGTCGCGGCCCAAGCGATCTTTCTCCAGCACGATCTGATGCTCCACGCTCTTGATCACCTGCAAGAGTTGCTGATTGACGATGGCGTGCGCCGTCTTGGTCTGTTTGGCGTAATAGAGGTGCTCGAGTTGCGAGGCGAGTAGCGCGGCGATTGGGAGCAGCAGCGCTACCACCATCACCACGCCCACTCTGGTTTTGGGCGACCAATGCGGCTTCATGAAGTCATTTCGTTGCAAACAAACCTGCTTTTAGAATATTGTCGCCAGAGTGGTAGTGTGTCAAGGGCGGGTGAAAGCCTGTAAAAGGTTGTGAACCCGCCAGGATTCAGCACTCAGGACTCAGCACTCTGTCATTATGCGTTATTTGATTGTCAGCGACATTCACGCCAACTGGGAAGGCTTGGAGGCGTCCCTGGCGGCTGTGGATGGACGCTACGACGAAATCCTGTGCCTCGGCGACATCGTCGGTTACGGCGCCGACCCCAACCGGTGTGTGGAATGGGTGCGCGAGCATTGCGCGGCGGGATGCGTGGTGCGCGGCAATCACGACAAGGTTTGTTGTGGACTCGATGAGGGTGCGGACTTCAACGCCACCGCGTTGCGCGCCGCGCGCTGGACGCGCGATCAATTGACGCCCCAGAATCTCGCTTACCTGCAAGAATTGCCGGAGGGGCCTGCGGTGATTTCTGTTCCAAATCTCGAAACGCCGCTCGATTTTCAGTTGGTTCACGGATCGCCGCTCGACGAAGACGAATATCTCGTCTCCGGCACCGACGCCGGCATGGCCTTCGAGCATCAAGTGCACGGCGTGACGTTGTTCGGACACACGCACGTGCAAGGCGGCTTCATCGCCAATCCGCCGGCGCACGATTGGTGGGGTCACGGCTCGGGCGCGCGCGTGATTCGCATCAAGCCGGCGGCCGGAATCTCCAACACCGCGCTGACCGTTGAAGATCGCGAGAAGTATTTGCTGAATCCGGGATCCACGGGGCAGCCGCGCGACGGCGATAGTCGCGCCGGGCTGGCGATCTACGAACCGGAAGCGCGCCAGCTTGTCTATTGGCGCATTCCGTACGACATCCCAGCGGCGCAAGCGCGGATCACCGCCGCGGGTTTGCCGGAGGTGTTGGCGGCGCGTTTGCAATTCGGGCGTTAGCAGCGGCCAAACATTTCTTACGTTCCAAATTTTTTGTATATTAGATTTGGTGGGTTGCGAGGAGGTGCCAATGGCGAATTGTCCGGAGTGCGAAGCCTTGCTGGAAGTGGATGAGGATGAAGTCGAGGAAGGCGACGTCATCAGTTGCGGGGAATGCGGTTTGGATCTGGAAGTGGTCCATCAGAGTCCGCTCGAAGTCGAACGCCTCGATGACGAAGAAGAGGAAGAAGAAGGCGAGGCGGCCGCTTACGACGAGGACGGCTACGACGAAGATGACGACGACGCCGATGACGACGAAGACGAAGACGAAGAGGACGATGAAGAAGAAGAATAGCCTCCTGCATTTCGCCTTGGCCTCCGGACTCGCGGCCTTCGCGCTCGCGGCGCTGATTCCCGCGGCGCTTGGGCAGGCGCCCGCGGCATATCTTCAAAAGAAGCATAGCGGGTCGTACGCGTTGCTGTATGGCACGGTATTCTATTCAGAGAACGATTTTCTGGTGCGAGGCGCGCGCATATCCGTACAGTTGAAGGACACCAAGAAACGTTGGGACGCGGCCACCAACGAAGAAGGATCATTCGCCATCCGATTGCCCGCCGGCAAGGGCGTCTACGTGGTGGAAGCAACCATGCCGGGGCGACAACCGGATCGGAAGGAAGTTACGTTTGAGGATGACGAGCGTGTCGATGTTGTTCTCCACCTGAAAGGCAAGTAATCATGCAACGCGGTTGTATCACCCTGTTCTTACTCTTGGTCGCGGCCGTTTCCGCCGCCGCCCAACCCGGCAAAGCGCCGAACACGCCCGTCTTCACCGGCCTCGGCGATCGCGAGAGAGCTGCGAAGCTTCGCCTGCTGCACGGCGAAGTCATGGATCCCGGCGACAAGCCGATCGAGAAGGCCGTCGTTTATCTCAAGGACAAAAAAACTCAGAAAGTCGTCACCGTTACCACCGGCAAGGATGGTCTGTATCACTTCGCGGACTTGAATCCCGATCAGGACTACGAACTGTACGCCGAGCACGAAGGACTCATCAGCAATAAGCGTTTGTTGAGCATGCTCGACGGACGTAAAGACGTAACGCTGAACCTGAGAGTGGAGAACAAGAAGCCGCCCGCCACCAAACCGGACGACAGGAAATCTCCCGCCGCCACCGGAGCCACCGGATCGACGGGCGCCGGCTCCCAATCCGACAAGCCGGAAAGCAACAAAAAGCCCGGGGACTCCCCGCAATCGTGAAGCGGCCTCTCGGCCTCGTCTACAATCCCGCGGCCGGCGACGGCCGGTGGCGTCCCAGCCTTGAAGGCATGTTGCGCGCGCTGGAAGGCGTGGGCGGTAAAGTGGAACTATTCGCCACGCGATTCGCCGGCGACGGCGTGGAACAAGGCCGGCTCGCCGCCGAGCGTCACGACCTCGTAGCGATTCAAGGCGGTGACGGATCGATCAACGAAGCGATCAACGGCATTGTGCAGTCGGCGCAGTTATCGGGGCGCTCGCCGCGAATCCTGCTTCTTCCCGGCGGCACGATGAACGTGCTGTGTCGCGACCTTGGGATTCCGCTCGATCCGCTCGAAGCCGCGACATTGCTGAAGTCGGGCGAGCCGCGGCGCATTTGTCTCGGCGCGTCCACCAGAAACGGTCAGGACACCAAGCGATATTTCACCCTGATGACCGGCGCCGGTCTTGACGCCGCGATCGTGCACGGCATGACGCAATTCGCGGCGGCGAAACGGGTGCTGGGTCCATTTGCGTTCGCGCTTTCGGGATTCTCGAGCGGTCTGATGTATTCGTTCCCGGAGATCGAAGTGGTGGTGGAGGAAGGCGACGCGCCGGGCGTCTATCGCGGAGCCGAGGTGATCGTCGGAAAATCGAAGGGTTACGGCGGATGGTTCACGGTCACCGATCGCGCCGACAACGCGCAGCCGATGTTTGAAGTGGCGATCGCGCGGCGCAAAGGCGTACTGCGTCACATGGCCGCGATCCCGCTGGCGTTGTTCGGCCAACTGAAGCGCTCGAGCAACTACTTGTTCATGATGTCGACGCGCTTGCAGATCAATTCCGCGGGCAACGTTCCGGTGCAAATGGACGGCGATCCCGTGGGATCTCTGCCGATCAACTTGTCGGTGGATGGCGCGTCGGTGGAGGTGCTCGTCCCCGACGGCTGGTCGCAGCCTTAGTCAACCGAACCTATTTCTTCTTATGCTGCGCTTGCAGGAAGTCCGTCAGCGCCTGCAACTGATCGTCGTTCAAATTGATTGTCGCCGGCATCAGCGATCCTGGAACATACGCCGGCGGATTCTTGAAGTGGCCCGTCAGCCACTGGTTGGTGCGTCCACGATCGCCTTCGATCGTGAGATCGGGTCCCACGCCGCCGCCTTCGCCGTTCAGCTTGTGACATCCCACACAGTTTTCCTGGCGGAACATCAGCGCGCCTTCGCGCAACCGCTGCTCGGGCGTGAGCGCTAAGCTCGCAGCGGCCGTTTGCTTGGGCCCCGCTTGTTGAAGTTGGCGAATCGCCAGCACAACCCTCCATGTCGACTCTTCGTCGAGCATTTCGTGCCATCCCGGCATGCCCGTGAAGCGCACTCCGTTCTCGACGATCCAAAATAATTCCGCGTCGCTCCACTTGCGCACGTGCGGCGACGTGAGATCCATCGCCGGCGGATACATCGAGCGTCCGTAGGCGCCCTGCGAGCGTCCGTCTTCGCCGTGACATGTGCTGCACGATCGCTGATAAATTTCCAGACCCGCTTGCCGCGCCTGTTCATTGGCGGCGATGGGATTGTGGCGGATCTGCGCTTCGAACGGGATCACCACTTCCTTCGCCAGATTTGCGAAGCGCTCTTCGGCGCGCGACGGCCGCGCGTTGGCGGAGAATCCGCCCATGAGAAAGGCGGCCAATCCTCCGGCGCATAGCAATCCGGCGACGATGTAGCTTGTTACGCGACGAATGTGTTGCGTCATTCCACCAAGTCCCTTCAAAACCCTGCTTCTCAGCCTCAGAGACTCTCGCAAGTCCGCATTTATTCCCGTGCTCTGGATTGTATCCCTTCAGGGCACACGCGCGCGTAAGCTCGACTACCGCTGATATCGGATATGATTGGACGCACCACAACCTCCGCGTGATCACCACACAACAAAAGCGCGCACTCGCCGCCGCCAGTCTCGGCTGGATGCTCGACGCCATGGACGTGATGCTGTATTCGCTGGTCTTGAAATCCATTCAAGACGAATTGCATCTCGCTCCCTCGACCAGCGGATTGCTCGTGGCCATGACGCTGGTCACCGCCGCCGTTGGCGGCCTCGTCTTCGGCAAACTCGCCGATCGCATCGGTCGCGCGCGTTCGATGATGCTGTGCATCTTGCTCTACTCCCTGTTCACGGGACTGAGCGGGTTGGCGCAAAACGTTTGGCAGCTCGCGATCTGCCGCATTCTTCTGGGACTCGGCATGGGTGGCGAGTGGGGAACCGGCGCCGCGCTCGTCGCCGAGACGTGGCCCGCTGAGCATCGCGGAAAAGCCATGGGATTGCTGCAAAGTTTTTGGGCCGTCGGGTACGGGCTCGCCGTCGTCGTGAATTGGGCGGTCGCGCCGCGCTTTGGATGGCGCGCTGTCTTTTTCGTTGGCGTACTGCCGGCGCTCGCGACCTTGTGGATCCAGAAGAGTGTGGAAGAACCGGAGATTTGGCGCGAGCATCGCGCAAGAATCGCGCGGCAACCCGCGGCCGAGAGCGGCGCGGCCGCTTCCGGATCGTTGGCAGCGCTCTTTCAAGGGAAACTTTTGCGGCGCACCGTGGTCGCTGCCGCTGTAAACTCCGCGTCGCTCTTCGCGTGGTGGGGAATGTTCACCTGGATTCCCAGCTTTCTCGCGCTTTCACCCGACAAAGGTGGCCGCGGCCTGGCGATCGGACAGAGTTCCTCGTGGATGCTCTTGATGCAAGCGGGCGCGTGGTTCGGCTACGTCACGTTCGGCTATCTCGCGGACCGCTTTGGCGATCGGCGAACGTACGTTTTCTACCTTTTCGCTTCGGGCTTGCTGGCGTTTCTCTTCGGACGCGCGACCGATCCCACGATGAGCACGCTCTTAAGTCCGCTGCTGGGATTCTTCTGCACCGGATGTTTCTCCGGCTTCGCGATCATCGCGTCGGCGCTTTTTCCCACGAGCGTGCGCGGCACAGCGTTGGGATTCACATACAACTTGGGGCGCATCGCCAGCGCTGTGGCGCCGTTCACGATTGGAAAAATGTCGGAGTCGCTGGGACTTTCGGTAGCCTTCTGGTTGACGGCCGGCGCGTACGCCATCGCGGCGATGGTGGCGTTCGCGCTTCCAGATACAACCGGCATCGCTTTGGAGTAAGCAGCTTGGAGTAAACTTTCCCTATGCAATTCCTTTTACTGGCTCTCTTTCTAGCAGGAGTAGACAAGGTCGACAACTGGCCGCAGTTCCGCGGACCGCAATCGCTGGGCGTGGCCGAAGACCCGCGCCTGCCCGACAAATGGAGCGCCACCGAAAACGTCGCGTGGAAGACGGAAATTCCCGGCGTCGGCTGGTCGTCGCCGGTGGTGTGGGGCGATCGTATCTATGTGACGTCGGTGATCGACTCAGGCACGCTCGAAAAACCGAAGAAGGGTTTGTACTTCGGCGGCGAGCGTCCAGCGAGCAAAGATGAACATCGCTGGATGGTCTACGCCATCGACTTCAAGAGCGGAAAAATCGTGTGGGAGCGGGAGGCGCACAAAGCCGTGCCCGATGCGCCGCATCATTTGAAAAACAGCTACGCTTCGGAAACGCCGGTGACCGACGGCGAACGCGTCTACGTGTACTTCGGCAACGTGGGACTCTTCACGTACGATCGCGCGGGAAAATTGTTGTGGTCGCAGGAGATGAAAGCGAACAAGACTCGCTACGGCTGGGGCACCGCGGCGTCGCCGGTGTTGTACAAAGGCCGCTTGTACATCGTGAACGACAACGACGAGCACTCCTATCTGGAATGCCTCGATGCTAAGACCGGAAAGTCCATTTGGAAAGTCGATCGCGAGGAGGGAACGAACTGGGCCACGCCGTTCATTTGGGAAAACGAGAAGCGCACTGAACTCGTCACGCCGGGGACCAAGAAAAACCGTTCGTATGATCTCGACGGCAAGCTGCTGTGGGAAATGACCGGCATGTCGAGCATCTCGATCCCCATGCCGTTCACGAAATTCGGATTGTTGTACATCGCCTCCGGTTACGTCGGCGATCAAATCCGTCCGGTGTTCGCGATCAAGCCCGGCGCGAAGGGCGACATTTCCCTGAAGCCGGACGAAACGTCGAACGAATACGTCGCGTGGTATCAAAAGCAAGCGGGACCCTATAATCCGTCGCCGATCATCTACGGCGATTACTATTACACGCTGCTCGATCGCGGATTCATCACCTGCCACGAGGCGCGCACCGGAAAACTTGTGTACGACAAGCAGCGCATGGACGCGGAGTCGTCGGCGTTCACGTCATCGCCGTGGGCGTACAACGGGAAAATCTTTTTGCAGAGCGAAGACGGCGACACCTACGTCGTGCAAGCCGGTCCCGAATACAAGCTGCTCGGCAAGAACAGCCTCGGCGACATGGCCATGGCCACGCCGGCGATTTCGCAGGGAAGCTTGGTGATCCGCACGGCGTCGTACTTGTACCGAATCGCTAAGTAAGGGAATTACGTCAAGTAGCGGCTTACGGCGCCTTCGTTCACTCGACGCTCGATCACGCGGTCGACGCGCGCGCCGAGTGATAACATTTACGTGTGGGCCGCGTCCTTTCCCTGGAAAATTTGCTGCGTGAATTGCCCGCGCGTCGCGCCGCGCGAGAGCGCATCGTTTTCACCAACGGTTGCTACGATCTCTTGCATCCCGGCCACGTCGATTTGCTGGAACGCTCGCGCGCTCTCGGCGACGCACTGATCGTCGCGATCAACAGCGACGCCGGCGCGCGCTGCCTGAAAGGTCCCACGCGGCCTCTTGTCCCACAGGATGAGCGGGCGGAGTTGCTCGCGGGATTGGAATGTGTCGACTACGTCACGTTCTTCGACCAGCCAACACCGCGCGAAATCATCGCGCAAATTCTGCCCGACGTTTTGGTGAAGGGCGGCGACTGGGGTCTCGATGCGATCGTCGGTCGCGAGGAGGTGGAGGCGGCCGGCGGCAAAGTTTACTCGCTCGAATTGCTGCCGGGATTTTCCACCACCGGCATTGTCGAAAAAATCAAGCAACTCCCGTCGTAATTTCCAGCAATGATTCTTCCGTTCGTCCGCGACCTGTTTCTGGAGCTGGAAGGCAGCGCGCCTTTTTCCGCGCTGCTTACGGCGACGTCTGCGGCGCGCACCTACGCCCGCTGCGGCGGACTCACCACGACGGCGCGCGTGCTGCACACCGTGCTTTTGGCGCGCGCCACGAATCGCCCACTGCTGTTCGTCACGGCGACGAACAAATCCGCCGACGCGCTCTTCGATACACTGCGCACGTTTCAGGAATTTGTCGCGCCACAAGCGCCGCCGCCGATGCTCTTGCCCGCGCACGACTTAATTCCGGCGGATGGACTCTCACCACATCCCGATATCAGTGAGAAGCGCGCCATCGCGCTGTGGAAAATGGCGCGTCGCAATGCGCCGATTGTCGCGGCGCCGGTTGCCGCGATCGCGATGCGTCTTGAACCGCCGTCCTTCTATGCGAATCTCGCGTTGACGCTGCGCCGTCACGACTCTATCGACATGGAGCTGTTGACGGCGCATCTGGAATCGGTGGGCTACGAGCGGCGCGAGCCGGTGGAAATGGTCGGGCAGTTTTCCGTGCGCGGCGGAATCGTCGATGCGTTCTCGCCGGAAGCCCAGCGGCCCGTGCGCTTGGAACTTTTTGGCGACGAAGTCGATTCGATCCGTGAATTCGATCCCGGCACGCAACGCTCCGTGCAGCCGCGCCAGGAAACGATGCTCTTGCCGCTCACCGATTTTCCACTGCGGCGCGATCTGCTCGCGCGACTCAATGAAACGGCCGAGCCTTTCCCCGGATGCGAGTTCCTGCTGCCACTCGCCACGCCGTTCGACCACGCGATCTTCGATCTGCTTCCCGATCCCGCGCGGCCCGATCCGATTGTCGTGCTCGATGAGCCTTCGGCAATTTGGTCGGCCCTCGACCACTTGTGGGCGCGCCTCGACGACGATCCCGATTCGCGGCTGCCGCCGGAAAAACTGTACTTGCGCCGCGAAGAACTTGAGGAGCGGCTGAAAGAGATTCGTTGCGTGGAGATGGAACACCTCGCGATGCCGGGCGACATTCCGGTGATCGAGTTCGCCTCGCAGCCGTCGCCGAAATTCCACGGCAACGTCCCGCTGCTTGTCGAAGACCTGCGCCGCCGCATCGAGAAAAACATACGCACCGTTTTTCTCGCGCCCACCACCGGCGACGCCGAACGCCTCGCCGACATCTTTAAGGAATACGCGGTGCCTTTCCAGATCGGCACGGGACAAATGCGTCCGGGCCAAGACGGTTACCTCGAGGAAAAGGCCTACATCGCGATGGAACTGACGCCGGCCGTGATCCTGAAGGGCATCGCGGAAGAAGGTGTCACGCTGCCGGATTCGCGGCTTGCCATCGCCGGCAATCACGACTTGTTCGATGTGTCGTCGACGGTGGCCGCGCCGCCGCGTCCTCACGCGCGTGCGAAATCGGGCGTGAATCTGGCCACGTTCCTCGGCGATTTTCGCGATCTGCAACCGGGCGACTACGTGGTGCACGTGCAACACGGCATCGCGCGCTATCACGGGCTGAAGGAAATCACCGTGGCAGCGGGAGAAGACGGCGGATCAAGCGAATTCATGCAACTGGAGTTCGCCGAGGAAGCGCGCTTGTACGTTCCGCTCACCCGCCTCGACTTGGTGCAGAAATATCACGCGACCGCCGAAGGACTGGCGCCGAAACTCGATCGCCTCGGCGGCGTGGCGTGGGAGAAGACGCGCGCGCGCGTGAAAAAAGGCATGCGCGACATGGCCGAAGAGTTGCTGAAACTTTACGCGGAGCGCAAAGTGGCCGGCGGCCACGCGTTTTCGGCCGATTCTCCGTGGCAGCGCGAGTTCGAAGACACCTTCGAGTATTCCGAGACGCCCGATCAAGACGCCGCGATCGCGCAAGTGAAACGCGACATGGAGTCGGAGCAGCCGATGGACCGCTTGCTGTGCGGCGACGTCGGCTACGGCAAGACGGAAGTGGCGATGCGCGCGGCGATGAAGGCGATTGCCGATCATAAACAAGTGGCGATCCTCGCGCCGACCACGGTGCTGTGTTTCCAGCACTTCGAGACATTCAAGCAGCGCTTCGGTCCTTTTCCCGTGCGCGTGGAAATGCTCAGCCGTTTTCGCGACGCCAAGCAAATCAAGCAGGCCATCGAGGAAATTGAGATGGGCAAAGTGGATTTGGTCGTCGGCACGCATCGCCTGCTCTCGAAGGACGTGGTCTTTCGCGACCTCGGCCTGCTTGTCGTCGACGAAGAACAGCGCTTCGGTGTCAGCGCGAAAGAGCGCATCAAGCAAATGCGCAAACAAGTGGATGTGCTGAGCATGTCGGCTACGCCAATTCCGCGCACGCTGCACATGTCGCTGGTGGGATTGCGCGATATGTCGGTGATCGAGACGCCGCCGAAGGATCGCTTGGCGATTCAAACGGTCGTCGCGCCGTTTTCAGAAAACTTGATCCGCACGGCGGTGGAACAGGAACTGGCGCGGGGCGGGCAAGTGTATTTTGTCCACAATCGCGTCGACAACATTTGGGAAATGGCCGCGATGATTCAGCGGCTCGTCCCGCCCGTGCGGGTTCTGGTGGGTCACGGGCAAATGAACGAGAAGGAGTTGGAAAAGGTGATGCTCGGCTTCGTTCGCCACGAGGCCGACGTGCTCGTGTCAACGACGATTATCGAAAACGGCCTGGACATTCCGCTGTGCAACACGATGATCGTGAATCGCGCGGATCGCATGGGCTTGAGCGAACTGTATCAATTGCGCGGCCGCGTGGGACGGTCGAACCGTCGCGCGTACGCGTATCTGCTGACGCCCGAACACGGCGAGTTGACGCCGCTGGCGCGACGCCGCTTGAGCGCGTTGAAAGAATTTTCCGACTTAGGCGCGGGATTCAAGATTGCCGCGCTCGATTTGGAATTGCGCGGCGCGGGCACGTTGCTCGGCGGACAGCAGTCGGGTCACGTGGAGGCCGTCGGCTTCGATTTGTATTGCCAGATGCTCGACCGCACGGTTCGCGAACTGAAAGGCGAAGACGTCGCACCGGAAATCAATACGACAATCAACCTGGGACTCACATTGCGCATCCCCGACGATTACATCGCCGAGGAGAATCAGCGCCTGCGCGTCTACAAACGGATCGCTGGCGTAATGAGCATGGAAGAAAGCGCCACGGTGGAAAAAGAATTGAGCGACCGCTACGGCGAGCCGCCGCCGCAGGTGCTTTACTTGCTCGACTACTCGATCATCAAGTCGATGGCCTCGCGCCTGTCGATTCGCAAGATCGAGCGGCGCCGCGGCGAAGTGCAACTGCAATTTCACGAAGCGGCCGCCACCGATCCACAACGGCTCATGGATCTTTTGTCGCGGCGGCCGGGCGCGCAGTTCACGCCGTCAGGCGTGTTGCACGTGCCGCTCGAGGACCGCCCGGTGTTGGGGATTCTGCTGGAAGTGAAAGCGATCCTCGAAGCGCTCGGTTAGCTACGGCGCCGGTGGCGGACCGCCGAATCCTCCGCCGCGCGGCGGATGCAGTTCGTATTCCTTCGGCGGATCGGTACCCGCCAACCACTTCACGAAATAGTCCCAGCGGCGGCGCACCATATACGGCTCGTTGCCAAAGCCGTGATTGCGATTCGGCAGCAGCAGCAAATCGAAATCCTTGTTCGCTTTGATCAACTCGTTCACCACCAGCAGTGTGTTGTACGGCGGCACATTGTTATCCATCGTGCCGTGCGCCAGCAGCAAATGGCCCTTCAGATTCTTGGCGTGATTCTGATTCGCTTGGTCGTCGTAGTTCGTGGTGCCGTCGGCGTTTTTCACGAGTAAGCCTTGGTAGCGCTCGCCCCAGTCGTCTTCGTACTCGCGATTGTCGTGGTTGCCCGCCTCGGAAATTCCGACTTTGAAGAAATCGGGATAGCGGAACATCGCGTCGGCCGTCGCGAAGCCGCCACCGGAGTGTCCATAGATTCCCGCGCGGTCCAAATCGATCCACGGATACTTAGCCGCCAGTTGCTTCATGCCGCCCACTTGATCGGGCAGCGTGTTGTCGCCCATGTTGGCGTAATACGTATCGTGAAATTTCTTCGAGCGCATCGGATTTCCCATCCCGTCGATCTCCACAACGATGAAACCAAGCTCCGCGAGCGCCTGCGTATCGCCGCGCGCCGTGGAAAATGCGCGGCTGCCGACGCTGCCGCCTTGCGGTCCGGGATAAATGTGGTTGACGATCGGATATTTCTTCGACGGATCAAGATTGGTGGGCTTGAACATGAGTCCGTAGATGTCCGTTGTCCCGTCGCGTCCTTTCAGCACGATTGGCATCGGGGGTTTCCAACCTGTGGCCGTCAACTTTGAAATATCCGTGGTTTCGAGCGCCGCGAGCAGCTTGCCTTGCGCGTCGCGCAACGCGGCGACAGGCGGGACGTCGGGCTTCGAATAGACGTCGACGAAATACTTTCCTGACGCCGAAAGCGTGATGTCGTGCGTTCCGTCGTCGGGCGTCAGCAGCGCGAGTCCTTTACCATCGAAACCAACACGATAGAAATGCGCGAAGTATGGATCGCGCCCTTTCTCGCGGCCCACGGCGGTGAAGAATAGCGTGCGCGCTTTGTCGTCGGTGCGCAGTACTTGCGCCACGGCCCAATCGCCGGTGGTGATTTGGTTCTTCAGCTTGCCGGTCGCGAGATCGTACAAATAAAGATGTCCCCAGCCGGAGCGTTCCGAATACCAGATGAATTCGTTGGTCTCGGGCAAGATGTGCCAGTTCACGCGGCCTTCGCCCGATTCAAACTGTGTCTCCACTCTTTCTTCCATCACTTCGCGGATCGCGCCGGAGTACGCGTCGGCGATGCGCAGCTTTTCATCTTTGTGATCGCGCGACGTGGAGACGAAGGCCAGCGATTTCGAGTCGGGGAACCACTCGACGTCGGCCCATTCGCCGCCGCGGCACGCCACGTGATCGCACAGCGTCGAGCGGTGCTGGTCGGGCGGCATTTGCAAACGGACGATCTTGCGATCCTCCACCGAAATAATCACGCGCTCGATCATCGCGACATCCGTATCGCCCGGCAGCGGATATTTCCACTGCCGCAGCGTGGGATGTCCCACTTGTGTGTTGACGAGATACATGTCGCCCACTTTGCGCTGATCCTGCTGGAACGTGGCGATCTTCTTGGAGTCCGGCGACCACACGAGGATCGCGCGATTCGAGTCGGTCCAGCCGGCGTTGTCGGTGGCGTACCCGTAGTCCTTTACGCCGTCGGTGGTGAGTTGTGTTTCCTTGCCGGAATCGGTTTCACGCATCCACAAATTCCAATCGCGAATGAACGCCGAGAGTTTGCCGTCGGGCGACGGCGCGTCGTTGCGCGCGCCTCCGCGACCACCACCGCCGCCGCGTCCACCGCGGACTCCGCCCTGTCCGCGCGGCGCGGGCGTCGAGTCGGGTGCGCATTGTGAACCGCTCACGTCGCAGCGCCAGCGTTTTCCTGCCGCCGTAAACGATACGGCCTTCGCATCGTCGCTCATGGTGATTTCGGTGAACGGCAAATGATCGCCGGTGAACGTTTGTCCCGCCACCGCCGAGAGCGATGCCGCGAGCTTCGTGTGATCGAACGCCGCCTGGCGCGTGTGCGCCACTGGATCCACCAGAATGAACTCGGCAGGCGCGTTTTCTCCGTTGCCGTCCGCGACGCCGGTCGTCACGCGATACCAGAAGCGTTCATCGGGCAGCCAATTCGGGCGCACGCCGGTGTGCGACACCAAGTTGTTGGTGTTGTAGCCCATGAACTTTTCGGCGTGCGCGTAGTCGGCGGCGGTGACTTGGCGCGCCTGCGCGAACGAGGCGGCCGTCAGCGCGAGAAAAGCGATCAAGCGGGTGATTGGGTTGTTCACGCGCCGTAGTTTATCACCGGTCGTTTTTCAAATGCGAACGTGGCCGCCGCAAGTTGCACTAAAATGCTTTCATGCATTGGCTGCTAGGACTTTTCTTGATGCTTCTTCCACCAGACACGTCTCCGATTAAACTCATGACGCTCGACCCTGGACATTTTCACGCGTCCCTCGTGCAGAAGGAAATGTACCCCGGCGTTTCGCCGCGCGTTACGGTTTACGCGCCGCTCGGGTTCGACCTCATCGAGCACTTGGGCCGCGTGGCGCGCTTCAATCTGCGCAGCGACCGTCCCACGCACTGGGAATTGGACATTCACACGAGCGACGATCCGCTGGCGCAGATGCTGCGCGAAAAGCCCGGCAACGTGGCCGTGATCGCCGGACGGAATCGCCCGAAGATCGATCGCATTCAAGCGTCGGTGAACGCGGGACTCAACGTGCTCTCCGATAAGCCGTGGGTGATTCGCAGCGCGGACCTTCCGAAGGTCTCGGCGACGCTGGACACCGCCGAGCGCAACGGCTTGGTGGCGTACGATCTGATGACCGAGCGTTACGAAGTCACGAATTATTTGCTGAAGGAGCTGGCGAACGATCCGCAGATTGTCGGTCGCATCGTTCCCGGCGACGCGCAAAATCCCGGCGTGTACATGGAGAGCATCCACTGGCTGCTGAAGACCGTGGATGGCGCGCCGCTGCTGCGTCCGGTGTGGTTCTTCGATACCAACGAACAAGGCGAAGGTTTGAGCGACGTCGGCACGCACCTCGTCGATCTCGCCGCGTGGACGCTGTATCCGCAGACGATTCTCGACTATCGCGCCGACATCAAGATGGAAGGCGCCAAACGCTTTCCCACTACGATGACCGCGGACGAATACAAGCGCGTCACGGGATCGCCGCGAAACGGTCCGCTCGATTACTACTGCAACACCGTCGTGCAGTACGCGCTGCGTGGAGTGCACGTGAAGCTCGACGTGCTGTGGAAATATCAAAGCCCGACAAATGGTCCCGACACGTTGATCGCGGTCTATCGTGGGACACGGTCGCGCCTCGAGATTCGCGACGGTCAAGTTTCAATTGTTCCTTCAAACGCCGCCGACAAAGCGGCGATCCTCGAAGCCACGCGCCAACGCGTCGCGCACTACGGCGACATGAAGGCGAACGACGCAGGCGATCGCATCCAACTGACGATTCCCGACCGTCTGCGCGTGGGTCACGAAGCGCATTTCGGCGAGGTGGCGAAGAAATTCTTCGAGTACCTCAAGAATCCGCCGTCGATGCCCGCGTGGGAGAAGGCCAACATGATGGCCAAGTATTACGTGACGACGGCGGGCGTCGATTTGAGCCAGCAATCGAAATGAGCGATCACAAACAGGATTTCCGCAGGGCGCTGGGGCGCTTTGCCACGGGCATCACTGTGGTGACTGTGGCGAAACCCGGCGGCGTGCACGGCATGACTGCGAACGCGTTTGCATCGGTGTCGCTCGAGCCGCCGCAGATTCTCGTGTGCGTAGCGGAAAAAGCATGGGCGCGCGAATTGCTTCACGCCGCGGGGCGCTTTGGCGTCACGATCCTGGGCGAAGATCAGCGAACGCTCTCCGATTATTTTGCGTTTGGTCCGCAAGAACCCAGCGAGGGAGAACGTTTAGGAGTCCGCTTCCGCCACAGCGCGCGCGGGACTCCGTTGCTCGAAGGCGGACTCGCAACCCTTGACTGTCGTTTAGAAGCCGCGCATGTTTCGGGCGATCACACGATCTTCGTGGGCGAGGTGGAGGAAATGTCGTGGTCGGACGGCGCGCCTTTGATCTATTTCGAAGGAAAATACCGCAAGCTCGGTGCGACCTAGCCGAGCCGCTCGCCGGGCTGTAACCGCTCACCGATGAGAAAGTCCTTTGTCGATAGTTTGCGTCTTCCTTCTCTGCGAACCTCCAACAACTCCAACCGGCCGCGGCCGCAGGCGACGAACAATCGTTTGTCTTCCACGATGAGTGTGCCTGGCGCGTCGCTGGCGGGCGATTCGTCCACCGCGCTTTTTTCAACTCTCAAAACACTTCCACGGTACGGCGAATAAACTCCCGGCCAGGGCGCCAGGCCGCGCACGCGATTGTGCACCTCGCGCGCCGAAAGCGACCAGTTGGCGAGGCCATCTTCCTTGCGCAAGATCGGCGCGAGCGAGTGTTGCGAATGATCCTGCGGCACGGGTGTGATCTCACCGCGCTCAAGACCTGCGAGCGTCCGCGAAAGTAACGGCGCGCCGATCTGCGCGAGCTTCGCGCCAAGTGAAACCGCGTCGTCCTCCGGCGCAATCGCGACTTCTTCACGCAGCAGCATGTCGCCGGTATCGAGTCCCGCGTCGATCTTCATGGTGGTGACGCCGGTTGTGGTTTCGCCACGCACGATGGCCCAGTTGATCGGCGCGGCTCCGCGATACTTCGGCAAGAGCGATGCATGTAGATTGATCACGCCGAGACGAGGCAGGTCGATGATCGATTGGGGAATGAGTTTTCCGTATCCGACCACGACGATGGCATCGGCCGCGATCGCTTGGAGCGTCGCGAAAACTTCGGGCGTGCGAATCTTGAGCGGTTGCTCAACGGCAAGCCCCAAGGCGAGGGCAGACTGTTTCACCGGCGGCGCGGTGAGTTTTTGTCCGCGATTTGCGGGACGATCGGGCTGCGTGAAAACTCGCGCGACATCGTGCTCCGCCGCCAGCCGTTCGAGGGACGGCACGGCGAACTCCGGCGTGCCCATGAATACGAGTTTCATAGTCCTGAGTGCTGAGTGCTGAGTGCTGAGCGGAGCATCGAAGTAACTCAGCACTCAGGACTCAGCACTCTGCATTTATTCCCATTCGCCCGCTTTGATCTTGCGTTTGATCTGGCGCTTGATCATGTCGCGGCGCAGCACGCTCAAGTGTGAAATGAACAAGCGTCCGTTCAAATGATCGGTTTCGTGGCAAAAGGCGCGCGCCAGCAAATCCTCGCCGGTCATCTCGAACCATTCGCCCTTCAGGTCCTGCGCTTTCACAATAGCTTTTTGAGGACGCACGCACGGCGCGTGGAACCCCGGCAGGCTGAGGCAACCTTCTTCCATGCTCTGCGTGCCCGATGTTTCAATGATCGTGGGATTGCACAACACGATGCGCTGTGCGGGATCTTCGCCGACGGTCAAGTCGACGACGGCAATGTGCATCGACACACCGATCTGCGGCGCGGCCAAACCCACGCCGTGCGCTTTGTACATCGAGTCGAACATATCGTTAGCCAACTCGGCGAGTTTCTCGTCGAAAACTTTCACCGGCGCGGCGGCCTTGTCGAGAACCTTCTCTGGGTATTTAACGATCGGATAGAGCATGCGAAAAAAGTAGTTTATCGCGGAACCGCGCGAACGGGATGGTCTTTCGGCAGGATCGCCGCGAGGAAAAACCCGAGAACGGGAAACACCAGCCACGAGCCGAGCGCGACCTGCAACGACGAGTGATCGGCGAGCCAGCCGGTGACGGGAATCAGCACCAGACCCGCCATGCCCCACGCGAAGCCCATCATCATCGCGGAAATCGTGCCGGCTTGCGACGGCACCAGTTGTTGCGCCATCACCACGTTCACCGGAACGGTGAACAAGAGGATCGCGCCGCCGATCACCAGTCCTGCCACCGACGTCGCGCCGCCGCCGAGAATGAAGACGCACAGGAGCGGCACCGACGCGATCATCGAAATCATAATGATGCGCCGCCCGCCGAAGCGATCGGCGAGATGTCCGCCCGCGAATCCGCCCACGGCGCCGCCGACCAAATAGAGCGACGTGATGTATCCGGCCATCGTGGGCGTGTACGCGCGCTCGCGCGTAAGAAAGAGCGGCAAAAACTGGTTGTAGGTCACCTGCACCGTCGAGCGGATGAAGACCAACAAATACAGGATGATCAACTGCGTCTTGAACGGACGGAATTCTTCCCAGTCGATTCCGCGCCGTGTGCGGTCAGCCGGCCGCGTGTGTAACGGAAGAAACGCGAACAGCAGCGCGGTCATCGCCACGCCGAGCAATCCGATCCACACCACGTTCGAGAGTCCCCAATGTGCGGAGACATACGAAAAAACGCTCGGGCCGATCGCCAGACCCAGAGATCCCGAGCTGACGAACACGGCCATGCCCTGCGGTTTCTTGCGCGCGAGTCCCGCGATGGAATTGGACGCACCCTGCGGATGAAACGACGCGATGCCCGCGCCGCCGAGTACCGCCAGCGCCAGCGTCCACCCGAATGTGGGCGCGCGGCCGACCGAGGAAACGAAGATGCCGGCCACCGCGGGCGCCAGCGCCGCGAACATGCGCGTATGAAAACGGTCGGCGAGATAGCCGTAGAGCGGCTGCGTAACGGAATTCGAGAAAACAAATGTACCCGCCAGGATTCCCGCTTGCGTGAGCGACAAGTGCAACTTGTCGGCGAGCATCGGCTGTAGCGCGCCGATCGCGCTCGAGTACAAATCGACCACCGCATGTCCGCACGAGAGCAACACGAGCGTCAACACGGCGCCTTTCGCATGTTCGAGACGCTGAGACTCCACCGACAATGTTGCGGGCGCGGCCATAGGTAAGCGTAAATTATATGCCAGCGAGGATTAACACGGAGATCACAGAGCATTCAGAGGGCACAGAGAAGGACGGGGGAATTTAACAAGAGGTAAAGGACTCACGGGGTGAAGAGCGAAGGCGCGTTTCGTTTCGTCCATCCAATTCTTGTTCTGCTCTGTGTCCTCTGAGATCTCTGTGATCTCCGTGTCAAATTGCGGGGGCCGGCACGCGATCACCGTGACTGTGCGGGTGCGAAACAACGAGGAATCGCACCGGCTCGGCTGACTTGTTGCGAATGCAGTGCGGAACGCCCGGTGGAATGTGCACGCCTTGCCCGGGCATCAGCGGCACGTCGCGACCGTCGATTTCCATCTCGGCCGCGCCACTCAATATGTAGAAAAACTGTCGCGCCTTCTGGTGATAATGCCGGACCTCTGACGTGCCCGGCGGCATTTGTTCTTCGATCACGCCAAGCGACGGCTCGCGCACAAGGTGCCAACCGTCGCACGAATCGCCCCAAAAGTAATGCTCGGCGTTGTCGGGACTAATCACGCTCACGCTACGATTTGCAGCCCCGGATTTTCTCGGAAGCGCACCGAAACGAGTTTCGATACGCCCGGCTCCGGCATCGTGACGCCGTAAAGCACCGGCGCCGCTTCCATCGTCTTCTTGCTGTGCGTGATGATGATGAACTGTGTGGTCAAGCTCATCTTGCCCACCAATTCCGTGAAGCGGCCGATGTTCGATTCGTCGAGCGGCGCGTCCACTTCGTCGAGGATGCAGAAGGGACTCGGCTGATAGCGGAACACCGCCAAGAGCAGGGCGAGCGCCGTGAGCGCTTTTTCGCCACCGCTCAACAGCAGCACGTTCTGCAACCGTTTGCCCGGTGGTTGCACGATCAAATCGATGCCAGCTTCGCTGGCCTTCACGCCGGTTCCCGCCGTGGCTTCGCCCGCCGATTCGTCGGTGGTCATGCGCATGGCGCCGTAACCGCCGCCGAAGAGCGTGCGGAACGTCTCTTGGAAATTCGCGCTGATCGCTTCGAACGCGGCTTCGAATTGTTGGCGCGACACCGCGTCGATTTCCTGAATCGCTTGCTCAGTGTCGCGGATGGAATCGAGCAAATCGTTCTGCTGCGTCGAAAGGAATTCATGGCGCGTGTTGGCTTCCTGAAATTCCTCGAGCGCCATCATGTTCACCGGACCCAGCGACTCGATCTTGTCGCGGATGGCGAGTGCCTGCTGCTCGGCGGTGGCGAGCGCTTCGCCTTCCAGCAGCGCCAGCACCGGCGCCGCCGCCGTGCCTTCGCCGGCCGGTAACGCTGCCAGCATTTCGTTGCGCATTTCCTCCAGTGTCGCGCCCATCTCCGCGCGGCACGTTTCTTCCAAGTGCGCGAGATCGCTTTCCAGCCGCGCCTGCTTAACGTCGACTTCCGTCTTGCGTTCGCGCACCACTTCCAACTCGGCGCGCGCGGCGCGGATTTCTTCCTCGATGCCGGCCATGCGCGAGCGTCCCGATTCCAGTTCCGCTTGTAACTCAGCCGCCGACTCTTCCGACGACTTCCGCTCGACCGCCGCTTGTTCGGCCCGTTCAGCCAAAGCGGCGCAATCGGCGCGCAGGCGCTCGATTTCCGAAGTGCCGCTGGAAGACTGCCGCTGCAATTCGGCTAGTTTGGCGCGCTCGGCGGCGAGCGTGTGATCCAAGCGATCGAGTGCCGCCGCGGCGGCCTTGCCGCGTTCTTCGAGCGCCGCGCCGCGGGCCCGTGTTTCGCTCAGTTCGTGCGCTACCGTAGCGCGCCGCGATGCGCCTTCTTCCACGGCGGCCGTCAGCGCCGCCATTTGCGAATCGGCTTCGGCGCGACGCAGCGCGCGAACCTCGAGGCCGTCGCGGAATCCCGCCGCTTGTTCGGCAGCGCGCGCCAGTTCCTGCTCGATGCGTTCAATTTCCAGCGCCGCGACAGAAACGCGCTCGCCCGCGCGGCTCAACGTTTGCGCGATCTGCTTCAGTTCCTGATCGCTTCCGGCGCGGATCTTCTCCTGCTCCACTTGCCGCGATCGTAGCGACTCCATTTCGTCGCGACCACGCTTCGATTCATCTTCCAAGCGGCGCTGTTTGGCCACGCGCTGCTCGATTTGTTCCGCCAGCTCGACGGCGCGCGGCGTCAACTCGCGAAGTTCACGCTTCAGCGCGAGAGGTCCCGCATTGGTGCGTTTGCCGCCGGTGACGGTGTAGCCGTGGAAACATTCGCCTTCCGGCGCGAGGAAATAATATTCCGGATGCGCCGCCGCCAACTGCCGGCCGGTTTCGGGCGAGTCGACGAGATAGCAATTCTTCAAGCGCGGCAAAAGCGCCGCCGTCGACGCCGCGAATCCATTGTTCAAGCGAATGTGATTCATCAAGCTGCCGAGGACTTTTGACGCGTCCATCGGCGGCAGCGATCCGGGCGTGGCCCACGAGAAAACCGCATCCTTCGGCGGATGCACAAGGAACGTGGCGCGGCCGCCGGCTTCCTGGCGCAGCAAATGCAAACCGTCGGAGGCGGCGTTCCAGTCTCCCACGACCACGTATTCCAATTCTTCCTTTAGAAAATCTTCCACCTGCGGTTCGTACGCGCTGTCGACTTCGAGATAGTCGGCGAGAATTCCGAGCGGTTTGAAATTCACGGCGCGTCCCGCTTCGGTCTCGGCGAAAAGATTCTTCACCGTCTCGGCGGTGTAAGCGCGATGCGAGAGGATTTGTTCGAGCGAATCGCGGCGCGCCTTGACGGCGGCGTGTTCGTCGCGCAGCGCCGCGAGTTCCTGCTGATTCGTGCCGCTTTCGGCCGAGAGTTCCTGCAGGCGCGCTTCGAGCGACGCTTTGCGTTCTTCCACGCTGGCCAATTCCATTTGCTGCTGGGACATCAGTCCCAACAACTCGCTGCGCCGCGCGCGGGACTGGTCTTCTTCCTGCGCGGCGGCCTGGCGATCGCGTTCGGTGCGCTCGCGAGCGCGTCCCAGTCCCGCGGAGTATTCTTCCACTTGCGCGAGCTGGTTTTTCAACTCGGAAACTTCGCCGAGCATCAGAATGAGAAACGCGCGCAGCGACTCGAGATCGCTTTGGCGCGACCGCAGATCCGTTTCCGCGGCGGCCAGTTCCGTTTGCAGCCGCGCGACGTCCTGCCGCGACGCATCAAGGTCCGCTTGCGCGGCGGCCAGCGCTTCCACCGACGCGCTGCGCTCCGATTCCATGGCGGCTACGCGTTCGGCGGCGAGTTCGGCCTGCATCGCTGCTTCTTTCATGCGCGTTTCAATCTCGCCGATTTGGCTTTCCTGAAACGCGATGCGATTGCGCGCGCGATCCATTTCCAGATCGAGCGCGGCGAGCGCTTCGCGCTTGCGGCGCAGCAAATCTTCCTTCTCGTAGCGCGACCGCGAGAGGTCGAATTGCTCCTGCTCGAGCGCCTCGACGCGCGCGCCGTGGCTTTGCAGCACCTCGGCCATGGCGGCGCGTTCGCGTCCCGCGTCTTCGGCTTGGCGCACGATCTCCGCGCCGCGGCTCAGGTACACGAGCCGCAATTGTCCGCGCAATTCGTCGCGCATTTCACCGTAGCGGCGCGCCTTCGACGCCTGGCGCTTCAGCGAATTCACCTGGCGCGATACTTCTTCCAAAATGTCGTTGACGCGATTCAGATTTTGCCGCGACGCTTCCAGCTTCGCTTCCGCCAAGCGGCGTTTCGTCTTGAAGCGCGTGACCCCGGCCGCTTCTTCGATGATCGCGCGGCGATCATAGGGCTTCGAACTGAGGATTTGGCCGATGCGTCCCTGTTCGATGATCGCGTAGGAATTGGGACCGAGTCCCGTACCCATGAAAATGTCTTGAATATCGCGCAGCCGGCAGATTTGTCCGTTCAGGAGATATTCGCTTTCGCCGGAGCGGAACAAGCGCCGCGACACCACCACTTCACGAGACCGCTTTTTGTGCGGCGGATGATGCTCGACGCGCACGGGAACGGGGCCCGCGTGTTCGGCCGGCGCTGGTTCTTCCGCGGCCGGCTCCCGCGCCGGTTCGAGAGCGAGTTGTGGCGGTTCTTCGGCGGCCGCCTCGGGCTCTTCCTCGTAATCCGGATCGACCATCGTGAGCGTGACTTCCGCCATGCCGGTCGGTTTGCGATCGCGTGTGCCGTTGAAAATCACATCGGCCATGCGCTCGCCGCGCAGCGATTTCGCGGACTGCTCGCCGAGCACCCAGTTAATAGCGTCGCTGACGTTGGACTTGCCGCATCCATTCGGTCCCACGATGGCGGCCACGCCGCCGCCGGGAAAATTCATATTGGTGCGGTCGCAGAACGACTTAAACCCGACCATGTCGACTCGTTTAAGTTTCAGCAAGGCGGTACACCTCTCTCTCGGTCTTATAGCGATGGTTCATCCTACGTCCGAGATGCCGCCCATGGCAAGCAAAAAGTACACCTTATATAGCGGACCCATGGGCCTAGGCCCTATATGTTGGGGTGCGGTGGTGCTCCTGACGCGTGCGATAATCTACCGCATGTCTACAAAGCACCTCCACTTGCGAGTGATTCTACCCGTTCTTCTCCTTGTCGCCGCCGCAGGCGCCCAAAATGCAACGAAGCCGACCGCGCTGGATCGCTACTTGGCGCAAAAAGATTCCGTCTACGCGTGGAAATTGGTCAACACCATTCCCGGCGAAGGCTATAAGACGTACGTGCTCGACATGACGTCGCAAACCTGGCGCACCGCTAAAGAAGTCGACCAACCGGTGTGGCGCCATTGGGTGACGATCGTATGCCCCGATCGCCCGACGAATACCAAGGGCTTCATGTACATCAACGGCGGATCGAGCAAAGATCCGCAGCCGACCAAACCCTCGGAGCGCGCCATGCGCATCGCGCTGGAAGGGGGATCATGCGCCGCGGAGGTGAGCAACATTCCGAATCAACCGCTTCACTTCACCGACTCGCCGGACAAGGCGCGCAGCGAGGACGACATCATCGCGTACTCGCGCGTGAAGCACTTTGCAACCAAGGACGATTATTGGCTGGTGCGGCTGGCGATGGTGAAAGGCGCCGTGCGTGCGATGGACGCAACGCAGGAGTTTCTCGCCAGCGAAGCGGGCGGCGGGCGGAAAGTGGATCAATTTGTTGTGGCCGGCGGATCGAAGCGCGGTTGGACCACGTGGCTGGTCGGCGCGGCCGATCCCAAACCGGGCCGCGTGATGGCGATCATGCCGATTGTGATCGACGCGCTGAACAGTGAGGAAGTCACCAAACATCATTTTGAGGCGTACGGGTTTTTCTCCTCGTCGCTAAACGACTACGTGAATCACGGCATTTTTCCGCACATGATCGGCACGCCGCAGTATCGTGCGGTGCTGAACATTGAGGACCCGTATGAGTATCGCGATCGCGCCAGCCTGAAAATCCCCAAGTTCATGATCAACGCGTCGGGCGATCAGTTTTTCCTGCCCGACGGATCGCAGTTCTACTACAAAGATTTGCCGGAGCCGAAATACTTGCGCTACGTCGAGAACGCCAAGCACAATCTGGCGGGGTCGGACGCCGTCGACAGCATGGTGGCGTTCTATCAGGCCGTGACCAGGGGGAAAGCGGTGCCGCGCTTCACATGGACGAAGGAAAAAGACGGCACGTTGGTGGTTCGCTCGGCCGTTTCGCCGCTTGCGGTGAATCTGTGGCAAGCATCGAATCCCAACGCACGCGATTTTCGCGTGGACACGATTGGACCGGCCTACAAATCGTCGCCGTTGCGTCCCGCGCCGGATGGCACGTTTGTGGCGAAGGTGCCGGCGCCGGATAAAGGATACACGGCGTTCTTCGTCCAGATGGTTTATCCCGGACCTGATAAGGTCCCGTTCAAGATGACCACGGAAGTCAGCGTGGTTCCCGACACGCTCCCGTTCAAGTGGGCGGACGCCGCCAAGAAATACGCGGACACCAAAAAGTAACAAAAAACGCAACCGCAGATGAACGCAGATAAACGCAGATGAGATCGAGGTTTTTATCTGCGTTTATCTGCGTTCATCTGCGGTTGCGTTTTTCGTTACAGCAATCCCTTGGCGAATCCGCCATCGACGGGAATGCTGGTGCCCGTCACATAGCTGGCTTGTTCGGAGCAGAGAAACGCGACGGTCGCGGCGAATTCCTCGGGACGTCCGAGGCGTCCCATGGGGATGTTCGATGTCCACAAGGCGTGCGCTTGCTCCACGGTGATCCCGCGCGCTTTCGAAATCGCTTGGCCGAGCTCGGCGAGGCGGTCGGTGAGCGTGAATCCCGGACAAATGTTGTTCACGAGAATATTGTCCTTGCCGAATTCGTTCGCCAGCGTTTTCGCGAGCCCCGTGGCGCCGGCGCGTACTGCGTTCGAAAGCATCAGACCGTCGATCGGTTGCTTGATCGAAACGGAAGTGATCGTGACGAGGCGTCCCCAGCGCGCGCGCTGCATGTGCGGGATCACTTCGCGCGCGAAATAAACGGTGGACATCAAGTTCAAGTCGATGGCGCGCCGCCATTCGTCGACGGAAATATCGAGAAATCCTTTGGATGGTGGACCGCCGGCGTTGGTCACGCAAATGTCGAGGCGTCCAAAGCGCGCAGCGGTGTCGGCGACGAACGAGCTCACGGCTTCCCCGTCGGTGACATCTAGAGCGCGGTGAAAAACTTGCGTGCCGTGCTTGGCGATGGACGCGGCCGCGGCAGAGAGCCCGGCGGCGTCGCGCGAGCACATGGCGATGTTCGCGCCTTCCGCGGCGAGCGCGTGCGCCACCGCGAGTCCTAAACCCTTTGACGATGCTGCGACGATCGCGGCGCGTCCACTGATTCCTAGATCCATCCACCGATCTTAATCCACAGATCAGGAAACTACTATCCACAGATTACACAGATGGCACAGATGAGGATGGCGCAAACGCTACCGTTCGCTAGATCCTCTGCTCTTGAATCTGTGTAATCTGTGTAATCTGTGGATTGTGTTTGTTAATCTGTGGACGTGACTACGTCCTCGGCCGAGCGCGATTTTTTCGACGCGCACTACAAGCAATTCCTGGCGCTGCCGGATCACGCGCTGCGCGTGGATCGCGCGATCCTCGAGTTGACGCTCGACGATCCGGCGCATCCATCGTACGAGCGGCGCCGCTTGTTGCGTGCCGCGATCGCGGCGCTGGAAGCTGAGCCGCTCGCGGGTCGCGCCGTGCTCGACTACGGATGTGGTCCCGGCGACATGGGGATTTGGATGGCGACGGAAGGCGCGCGTGTGACGTTACTCGATCTATCGCCGGCGGCGATCGAGCTTGTCGAGCGGCGCGGGCGAGCGTCGGGAGTGACGGTCCGTGGCATCGCCGCCGACGCCAGCCGCCTCGACATGCTCGCCGGCGCATCGTTCGATCTTGTGTATGCGGCGGCGGCGCTCCATCACACGATGAAGTATCCCGGCGCGGTCGAGGAATTGGCGCGCATCATGAAGCCGGGCGGGCGGTTGGTTTTGTGCGAAACGTGGGGCGGCAATCCGCTGTTGTCGCAGGCGCGCAAGTTGCGAGCGAAACTGTCCCACGAGGCGGAAGAGCAGGGCGAGGAAATCGTGATGTCGTGGAAAGTTCTGGAAGACCTGAAGCCGCACTTCAAGGACATTCAGGTGTCGCAACAAAATCTGTTGGCGATGGGGAAGCGTTTGCTCCGCGGACGATTCACGAGCGGCGCGGCGCGCGCAGTTGTGCGCGGGTTGGAGTTGGTGGATGCGGCGCTGTTGACGATCGCCCCGCCGCTACGCAACTGGTGCGGCGAGGCGATTATTACGGCGCGGCGGCGTTAGCCTCTCAAATAAGCGTCATTGCCCGTCAGCCAGTCCTGGCGTGGCGGCGTAAAAACATCCATGTCGTCGGTGTCTTCGAGCGCCTTCGCGCTGTGCGGCATGTTCGACGGAATCACCATCACTTGCCCGGTGCGCAGCACGATCGTTTCGCCGTTGATCTTGAACTCCAGCGCGCCAGATACGATGAAGGTGATCTGCTCGTTGTCGTGGCTGTGCTCGGGCACGAACGCGCCTTTCTTCAGATAGACGCGCGCCATCATGGTGCGGTCGCCGGTGATCATTTTGCGCCCGATCGTGGCCGATAGTGTGTCCATCGGCATTTGGTCCCACGTGTAGACTTTCACGCAATTCCTCCTGGGTGATAACCTCCCTATGTTACTGCATGACACGCGCCCGCACTTTCGCGTATTGGATCGCACCGCCGGTGGTGTGCGCGATCCTCTATTGGCCCGCGCTAACCTCGTGGTTTCGGACGGACGATTTTTGGTGGCTGCAGTTTCATCCTGTGATCGCAGGCTTCGGCGATTTTCTCGCCGCCCTTTTCGGTCCACTGTCGCATGGAACCATCCGTTCCTGGAGCGAGCGGCTGCCGTTCCTGCTCTTTCCACGATGGTTTGGTCTAAGCGTTTGGCCGTTCCGTATTCTAGTTTTCGCGACCCACGCCGCGAATCTGATATTGATCACGCGAATCGGAACGCGGATGTTCGCCTCGCGCGCCGCAGGATTTGCGGCGGCGATTTTGTTTACCGTGAACAGCGGCATTATGCTGGCACTCGGATGGGTTTCCGCCTACAACCAAGTGCTTTGCGGATTCTTCCTGCTGCTGGCGCTCGATTCGTTGCAACGTTTTATCGAAACGGGCCAGCGCCGTTATTACATCTGGCAATGTGTCGCGTTTCTGCTGGGATTCGGCGCACAAGAGACGAATGTGGTCTATCCCGCGATCGCGCTTGCGTACGTGCTGTGTTTTGCGCCGCGATATTGGCGCGCCGCCGTGCCGCTCGGCATCCCGTCGATCGCCTACGTCGCGATTCTTCACGCCAGCGCACCATTCGCGGCGTCGGGACCGTACGCCATGCACTTCGACGGCTCGATTGTGAACACGTTCGTCACGTATTGGAGCTGGTCCGTTTCGTCCACCTACATGCGCGCGCCAATTCCGTTGCCCGGTTGGCTGATTCCGGCGGGTGCCATCGTCGTGTCTTTGGGATTGCTTGTCGCCGCGGCGCGCGCCAAGATGCCGGGAGCTTTTTGCCTCGCTTGGTTCGCTTTCGCGATCGCGCCGATGCTGCCGTTACGCGATCACGTGATGGAATACGCGGTGTATTTGCCGGTGATCGGCTTGTGCTGGCTCGGTGGAGCGGCGCTCGCCGAGCGGCACGCGGCTCCGTTCGCAATCGCTGCGATCTATCTCGCGATGACGGTGCCGGAAGCCCGCTTCACCGCGCAGTGGAATCACGACCTGACCATGCGATTGCGCGACATGGTGCTCGGGGTGTGGGACCTCCATGCTCGCGCGCCGGAGAAAATCATCGTGGTTGCCGGTGTCGACGACGATTTGTTCCAGCACGCGTTCCTCGAGTTGCCCTTTCGGATTTTCGGTGCGAACAAAGTGTTTCTTTCGCCGGATACGAATGTTTCCGGCGCCCAAGACTTCATCATACCGACGCCGATTCTTTCTCATGGGCTGCAGTCCGGGGAAGTCACCGTTTACGATGTTCGCCGGCATGTTACTCCCACCTCAGCGCCCGCATCGGATCGATCCGCGCCGCGCGACGCGCGGGAATAAATCCGGCCGCGATCGCCATCACCGGAAGCAGGCGCAGCAACACCTGGTCGAGCAGCGTGAAGATCGCTGTGTTCGCGCCGATCCCGAAGGCCAGGGACACAATCACCACCGCGCTGAAGACCGGATCGCGGAACAAACGGCGCACGGCATAACGGAAATCGCGCATGAATCCCCCTTTGTTCTGAGACGCGCGCGGCAAGCCAAGGTTAGCCATTTCTCGCACCTGGGGCCTGTGCTATGCTGGTTTTGCGCGCCAGAGTTAGGGAGCTATCACACACATGCTGAAAGGCGTTGTCTTGGCGGGAGGCACGGGAAGCCGGCTTTACCCGCTCACCAAGATCACCAACAAACACCTCCTGCCGGTCTACAACAAGCCAATGATCTATTATCCGATCGAGACATTGGTGAACGCCGGCATCCGCGACATCATGATCGTGACGGGCGGAAAAAACTCCGGCGACTTTTTGCGCCTGCTCGCCAACGGTAAGGAATTCGGCCTGGAACACATCAACTACACGTATCAAGAAGGCGAAGGCGGCATCGCCGAAGCGCTCGGATTGGCCGAGCACTTTGCCGACAACAATGGATTGTGCGTGATTCTGGGCGACAACATTATTGAGGGCAACATTCGCGCCGCCGCCGACGATTTTCGCGCGCAGGGAATGGGCGCGAAGCTGCTGCTGCGCGAAGTGGAAGATGCCGAACGCTTCGGCGTGGCGGAAATCCGCGACGGCCGCATCGTGGGCATCGAGGAAAAGCCGCGCCGCCCGAAATCGAATTACGCGGTGACGGGAATTTACTTCTACGATCACACGGTGTTCGAGAAAATCCGCCAGATTCACCGGTCGAATCGAGGCGAACTCGAGATCACCGACGTGAACAATCTCTACATCGCCGAAGGCCACATGACCTACGATTTCGTCGAAGGGTGGTGGACCGACGCCGGCACATTCGACTCGCTGCGCCGAGCCACGAACCTGGTCGCGGAGACCGGCGCGAACAATAAACGCGTGGGCACGCGCTCGGGCGCCGCGCTGGACAACGTGTTGGAGAAAGCCGGGGCATGAGCACCGCGCAGAAAATCCCGGCGGCGTTGGCGATCCAATTTGTGGCGCGGCGGGACGGCTTGGATTTGGCGATCGCGTCGGGCGGAACGCGCGGCATCGGCTCGGTGATTCTGAAGGCCGGCGATCCCAACTTGATCGACGGTGTGCAGGCGGAGCCGGTCGACCTGTGGCCCGACGATCGCGGATATTTTCTGGAAGTGGCGCGCCTGAGTTCCGTTGGCAACAGCGATATCGCCGCTGGTTTCGAGAACACCCAAGTTTCCGCGACGCTCAGTTATCCCGGCACCATCAAGGCGCTCCATTATCACTGCAAGCAAACCGATTTGTGGACGCCGGTGCGCGGGATGTTCCAAGTGGTCCTTTACGACTTGCGCGTCGGCTCGCCGAGTTTCGCGCGCACCAACACCTTGTACATCGGATCGCTGCGTTCGTGGAAACTGCGTATTCCTCCGGGTGTCGCGCACGGCTACAAAGTTTTGGGAACGGATCCGGCCGTGCTCGTGTATCTCACAAATCGCTTCTACGATCCCGGGGACGAGGGTAGAATCCCTTACGACCATCCGGATATCAATTACGATTGGGAGCTGCAGCACAAATAAGGTCCCCGGATTGTTCCTCTCCTATGAGAATTCTGGTTACCGGCGGCGCCGGATTCATCGGATCGTGTTTCGTGCGCATGCTCGCGGAATCGCATCCCGAAGATTCCATCGTCAACCTCGATAAACTTACCTACGCGGAAATCTTGAGAATCTAGCGTCGCTTCCCGCGGCGGCGAAACACGAATTCGTGAAGGGCGACATCGCCGACGCCGCGCTCGTGAAAGGCCTGTTGGCCCGCTGCGACGCGGTGGTAAACTTTGCGGCGGAGTCGCACGTCGATCGCAGCATTCTTGACTCCACCGAATGCTTCGAGACCAACGTTCGCGGCACGCTGGTGCTTCTGGAAGCCGCGCGTCAAGCGAAGGTCGCGCGATTCCTCCACGTTTCCACCGACGAAGTGTACGGCGACATGGCGCCGGACAAGTGGGCCGTCGAGACGTCGCCGCTGCATCCCTCGAGTCCGTACGCGGCGAGCAAGGCGTCGGCGGAAATGCTGGTGATGGCGTATCAACACACCTATGGCGTGCCCGCGGTGATCACGCGCGCGTCGAATAATTACGGACCGTATCAGTTTCCGGAAAAATTCATGCCGCTGATGATTGCCAACGCGCTTGACCGCAAGCCGCTGCCGGTTTACGGCGACGGTCGCCAGGAACGCGATTGGATTCACGTTGAGGATCACTGCCGCGCCATCGACTTGGTGTTGCGTGGCGGGCGCACCGGCGAGGTTTACAACATCGGCTACGGGGAGCCGCGCGCGAACCTCGACGTATTGCACACGCTGCTCGAATTGCTCGATCGTCCGGCGTCGTTGATCCAATACGTCACGGATCGGCCCGGTCATGACCGCCGTTATGCTTTGCGCAGCGACAAAATCACGCGCGAGTTGGGCTGGCGTCCCGAGCATTCGTTTGAGGACGGCTTGCGTTCCACGGCGGCGTGGTATCAGTCGCACGGCGAGTGGATCGCACGGGTGCGCGGCGGCGAATACCGTGAATACTACGAACGTCACTACCAGCGCCGCGACGAGACCCTATCGGGCGTAGGCAAGCCGTAAAGCTGTGAGCGATCGCATTGCCATCACCGGATCGGCGGGAATGCTGGGCCGGGAGTTGGCGCGCGTGCTCGCCCCGCGCGATCCGATCCTTTGGGATCGCCATTCCTTCGACATCACCGATGCGGCCGCCGTACATCGCGCCATCTCGCAGGCGCGCCCGAGCGTGGTGATTCACCTCGCGGCGTATACGAAGGTCAACGACTGCCAGCGCCATCCCGACCTGGCGATGAGCGTGAATTCGCGCGGCGTACATGCGGTGGCCGAGGCGGTCAACGCGGTTGGCGCGCGGCTCGTCTACATTTCTACGGACTACGTTTTCGACGGACGCAAACGATCGCCGTACACCGAGGACGATCCTGTCTCGCCCGTCAACGCCTATGGACGCTCCAAAGCCGCCGGCGAAGGCAACGCCGCGCTTGTTCCCGGCGCGCTGATTTTGCGTTGCGGCTGGCTGTTCGGCGCGGGCGGAAGGAATTTCGTGGAAGCGATCCGCGATCAAGTGCGCAACGGCAAACCTTTGCGCGTCGTTAACGATCAGGTCGGCACGCCGATCTGGACCGGACATCTCGCGACGGCGATTGCGGCGCTGGTCGACGCGCGCGCCTCGGGCGTGTTGCACGCGGCGGCGTCGGGCTCTTGCTCGTGGTACGAATTTGCCCAAGCCATCGTGGAACTGTGCGGATTAAACGTACCGGTCGAGCCGATTTCCACTCCGCCCGGCGACACGCCGCGTCCCGCGTATAGCGTGTTGTCCGATGCACGGCTGTGCGCGCTCGGCATGGGTCCGCTGCCCGAATGGCGCGAGGGATTGCGCGAGTATCTGCGGGCGCTCTGATGAAAAGAGCCATGACGATTGTGCTCGACGGGACACCGGTTGTCGATGCGCCGTTCACGGGTATCGCGCGATATACGCAAGAATTAGCTGCGGCGCTTCGCGAATTGCATCCGGACGCACGCCTACTGCTGGAATCGTGTCCCCAAGAAGCGAGTTTGATCGAGGGCCGCTGGTGGAGTATTGGGTTGCCTCGCCGTCTCCGCGAAACCGGCGCGTCACTTTTTCACGGGACGGATTTTGCGGTGCCTCTGCTTGGGAAGACGCCCGCCGTCGTGACGGTCCCCGATCTCTCGCCGCTCCGCGCGCGCGAATTCGCGATGCCTCCGCAAGCGAAGCGCGTCGCCCGGCGCCTGCCCGGTGCGATCCGCCGTGCCTCCGCGGTCATCGTTCCTTCCGAACGCGTCGCGGAGGAAGTACGCCGGCGTTTTTCCGCGGCGCGCCAGAAAATCGCGGTGACGCCGCTGGCCGCTGCATCCGCCTTTTCGCCGAGACCAGCCACGAAAACATCCGGCCAGTACATCCTCTACGTCGGATCGGGACAACGGCGGAAAAACCTCGACATGCTGGTGCGGGTTTTTTCCCGAATCCGCTCGGGACTCCGGCAGTCCATTGAGCTAGTGGTAGTAGGCGGCGGCTCGCAAATGGCGCTACAATCGGGAGTAAAGCAGATGCGCGGCGTGACGGACGAGGATCTGGCGAAGTTGTACTCCGGGACGTCGGCGTTTGTCTATCCTTCTTCGTACGAAGGTTTTGGTTTGCCGGTGGTGGAAGCAATGGCGTGCGGCGCACCTGTTGTGGCCGTTCGCGACACAGCCGCCGGCGACGTCGCAGGCGATGCCGCACTGCTAACCGACGGTTCGGAGCGCGCGCTCGAAGAAGGCTTGGCGGGGATTCTAGAGGATTCCGCCTGGTCCGGGGAATTACGGAAAAAAAGCTTGGCCCGGGCCAAGAGTTTTTCCTGGCGGCGCACCGCGGAACTTACATGGGGCGTCTATCAGGTAGCACTGGGAAACACGTGAGCATGAAGGCGCTTTTTATTTCTCCGGAACCGCCCTATCCCGCCGATGGCGGCGGCGCGATCCGTTCGGCGTGCATGCTGGAATGGTTGGCGCGCCGTACCAGCGTTTCGGCGCTGGTGTGCGGAACGCCGGAGAGCCGCGTCCACGAGTTGTGCCATCGCGTGGAGTGCGTCGAGTTGCCGTATCACAGCCGCGGGACGTTCCCGCGCGTGTGGCGCAACCTCGACCGCGCGCTGCGCGGGATTCCGCCGCTCGTCGATCGGTTTTCGGCGCGCGAAATTCAAGTCGCGCTTGATCGCCTCCTGGAAGACGGCCCTTTCGATGTCGCGGTCTTCGAGCATTTTTGGATGGCCCAGTGGATTCACATGGTGCGTCCGCATTGCGAGATCGCCATTCTCGATTTGCACAATCGCGAAGCCGATTTTTGCCGCGCCCTCGGTGGACCGCTGGCATTTTGGTTCGCACGTTGCGCCGAACGCTGGGAGCGCGATCTGCTTCCCGAGTTCAATCAAGTGTGGGACCCGCGCGTCGCGCCCACGGGACTCCCGTGGCGTTACGAAAGTCAAAACGCGCGCCTGTACGATGTGGCGTTTTCAGCGAGCTGGGATTATCCGCCGAATCAAGACGCGGTGAAGTGGTTTTTCCGCCGCGTGTGGCCACAGATTGTCGCGCGGCGTCCCGATTCGAAGATTGTGTTGATCGGCAAGCGCGACGATTGCCTGCCGCCAGCCGTGCGTGGTGATTCCCGTGTAACGATCACCGGCGCCGTCGAGAATTCGGCCAGCTGGCTCGAGCAAGCCCGCGTGGCCATTGCGCCGCTGCGCCGCGGCGCGGGCGTCAGCGTGAAAATTGCGGAAGCGTGGCGGGCGGGCTGTGCCGTGGTTGCGACTTCGGTGGGCGCGCGGGGTTATCTCCCTGGCGAGGGAATCGTGACCGCCGACGAACCGGGAGAATTCGCGTCCGCCGTGGCCGGCCTGCTGCTCGATTCCGCCCGCCGCCTACAACTCGCCAAAGCGGGACGCCGCCGCTTCGAGCGCGAGTTTTGCTGGAGCGCCGTGCACGAACGTCTTGATCGCCTGGCGCCGGAATTGTCGTTGTTGTTCGATGGCGAGGTGTTTCGATGACTCACCAATCGCGTATGCGAATCGCCATCGACGCCCACGCGCTGGGCCGCGGTCAAGCGGGATACGAAAGTTACCTCCGCTACCTGACGGCGGAATTACCGGCCGCCGCGCCCGACGCCGAGTTTTGGCTCTATGCCGGCCGCGACGCCGCGGCGCTGGACACCGCGATTCCGGCACACCGGGTGCTGTCGCACAGCCGCGCGCGCCGCTTGCTTTTAGATTTGCCGCGGGTGCTTCGCCGCGATCGTCCCGATCTTTTGCATGTGCAATACGTCGCGCCGTTTCCGTGTCCCGTGCCGGTGGTCGCAACGATTCACGATCTCTCGTTCATCGACGTCCCACAGTTCTTTTCGGGCGTAGAAAGAATGCTGTTGCGCGCTGCGGTGGGGCGCACCGCGAGACTCGCCCGCCGCATCGTGACCGTATCGGAATTCTCAAAGCAACGCCTGATGGCGATTTACAGCTTGCCCGAAGACCGCGTGGTCATTGCGCCTAACGCCGCGGGACCGCATTTCCGTCCGGCCCGCGCGCCGGAAGATGTGCGCGCGCCTTACATCCTGATGGTGGGCGACCTGCAGCCGCGCAAGAATCACATTGGTGCGATTCGCGCATTCGCTGAGTTCTCGCGCGCCACGCGGCATCGGCTAAAGATCGCCGGGCGGCAAACCCACTTCGTCGCCCAGATTCGCCGCGAAGCCGCCGCGTCGGGCGCCGGCGATCGCATCGATTTTCTCGGCTACGTTCCGGACGCCGATCTTCCCGCGCTCTATCGCGGCGCCGATTGCTGCTTGTATCCATCGTTCTACGAAGGCTTCGGATTGCCGGTGCTCGAGGCGATGGCCTGCGGCACTCCCGTCGTTACGTCACGCGGCACGGCACTCGAGGAAGTTGCGGATAGCGCGGCGATTTTGGCCGACGCCAGCGATCCGCGCGACATCGCCCAAGCGCTTCACGGCGCGATCGCGCGTCGCGCCCAACTCTCCGCCGCCGGACTCCGCCGTGCACGCCGTTATTCTTGGAGCGAATCGGCGCGCGAGACCGCGAGGGCTTTCCGCGAAGCGTTGGGAATTACAGGGGACATCGCGAACGTGGCCGCGCCGGTACCCGTGCCGGACGAGGTGCAAACATCGTGAGCAAGCCGAAGATGTTGATCATCTCGCCGGTGACGCCCTACCCCGTGTTCCACGGAGCGGGCAGCGCTATCTTCGGCTACCTGCGCGTGCTGCGCGAGGATTTCGATATTCTCTTCGCGGGATTTTGTCCCGAGAAATTGCTGAAACAAGCCGACGAAGGCCTGCGTCTGTTGTGCCGCGACGTTTTTGTGATGGCGCCGCCCGAACTGCGCTACGTCGATGCCTTCGATCCCACGCCGTTTTATTTTTCGAATCTCAAGGATGAGAGATTCCGCCAAGGCGTGCGCGATCTCTACGATCGTCACCATCCGGAAATGATTCAGGTGGAATACCTGAATATGGCCGAGTACGCCGACGGACTCGCGGGCGTTCGCGTGCTGCGTGCGCACGTGCAGGATTGGTGGCATTTCTACATCGGCTGGAAGCAATGTCTCTCGCGCCGCGAACGCGTGACGAAATTACTCGGTTGCTTCGACACGATTGTGCACAATCGCCGCATGATGCGGCGCTTCGACCGCATTCTCGTGACGCATGAAGAGGAAAAAATCCACGCCCTGGAGATTTGTCCCGAGTCCCTGGTCGACGCGCTGCCATTTTTGCTGATGGATTGCGAGCAGTTCACGCCCAGCACAAAAATTGCTCCCGATCCAATCATGATTTTTGTGGGTTTCCTTCCCCATACCCCCAATGAAGAAGGTCTTCGCTGGTTTGTGGAAAACGTTTATCATCTAGTGAAGCGCGAAGAACCGAAGGCGCGGTTGATTGTGGTGGGATCAGGGGCATCGAACGGAATGAAAGGGTTGATGCACGATCACGGTGTGGAATATCCGGGATTCGTAGAAGACTTGCGGGCTCTCTATGCGCAGACTCGCGTTTACGTCGCGCCGATCATGAGCGGCGGCGGAATCCGCACCAAGATTGTCGAAGCGATGTCGGCGGGCATGCCGGTGGTCTCCACTCATTTCGCGCCCTTGGGAATCGGCACGAAGCCGGGCGTGCATCTGCTGGCCGCCGACGATCCTCGCGAATACGCCGGTCACGTACTCAGCTTGATGCGTGACGACGCGATGTGGTGGCGCATCCGCGATAACGCGCGCCGTTTCATCGAGGAGAATTTCAGCTTGCAGGCGAACGGTCCCGCGGTGGCGCATCGCTATCGCCAGTATTTGGCGGAGGGTGGAAAGCAGCGCGTCGCGAGCCAAGAGGTGAACGTAGCATGAAGGCGGTCCTCTTCGCCACCGGACCATCGGATCACGCCGCCGCCGAAGCGCGCGCGCTGCGCGAACGTTTGGGTCCCGATTCCGTGAGTGTGGTCGCGGCGCGCGGTGAGAAAGCCGCGGTTCTGCACGCCGTCTCTGTTTTGCCGTCTCCGGCGGCCGATGTTCCAGTGCTCGAAGCCGGACCGCTTGTAGTCTTCAAAATTTGGATGGCCATCGGGCTGGCATCGACGGAAGTATTTTGTCTTTCCAATCAGCAGGTACAAGGAAAAGCGCATCGCTTTTTGAAATTGATGGCGTACGCCGTACGCGGACGCGTGGTGTTCGTGCGTCCCGATGGCCGCGCGCCCTTGGGATTGTGGTCGTTCCTTTGGGTGACGCTCAGCCGTTTGTGGTCTCGCGGCAATGGCGCTTTGCTGGTTGGCTCGGCGTCGCCGGAAACGTTGCGGCGACTGGAAGCGGATTTGCGCGCGCGCCGGCCCGGCGCCGACGTTCACGTTCTCGCAAATCCCTCGCCGCTCGATTTTCTGCGGATGATTCGCAATTGGCGGCATTATTGCTATCTTTCCATTCCGTGGACGGGCGAGGGTCACAACTTCTTAAAACTTGCCGCGTGGGTCTTGCCTTGCGGCCATCGCGAAATCTACAACGAAGCCGGCGACTCGTTTTCCGTCCGCTTGATCGGCACACTCGCCGCGCACATCGGCCGCCGTTTCCGCGAACGCGCCGTGGCCATCTGGAACGGAGTGCGCTATGCGGCCTGGAAGACCGGTGAGAAACTCCACGCTGCGTGGAACGGCATTCGTTACGCCGCTTGGTGGTCGGGCGACGCGCTGCTCTCCGGTTGGTACAAATTGCTGGCGATTCCATCGGGCGTCACCGTGATCGGATCGGCGTCCGGTTACTACTTGCGTGGAATTGTCGCCGACTTGCGGCGCAAAAATCCCGGCGCGCCGATCTACGGAATCCTGCCGGAGAAACTGGTCGAGCCCGCGGGACCACTATTCGACGCCGTGATCCCCATGCGTTTCACAGCGATTCTCGCGCACGCGGTTGGACCGCGCCGCACCGGTTGGTGCGCCATTCCCTGCACGAACGAAGGCTACAACGGCTACAAGTGGATTGCGTGCTTCATGCCCCTCGGCCATCGCAAGGTTTACAACGAAAACGGCGACGGCTACGCGGTCCGCAATTGGCGCACCATGGTGACCCACGCGCACTGGCGCCTGAAGCATCGTTTGTTTTACCAGGCGTTCACAGAGCGGCGCGGCCGCTCATGGCCCGTCGTGTGGATGCATTTGCTGCTCTATCCGTTTCGCTTAGTAGCCGGCGCGGCCTTGTTGGCGATGGTCCGTTTGCGCGCGAAACGCTATCCCGCCACGCGCTTGATGTCACACGAAACCCCGCCGGTCCCGCGAATCGCTCCGATCTTCCAGAATGAAGAACCCGTCGCGTCAGGAAAACCCGAATCGGTTTAGCGCGACAGTCGCGGGACCTTGCGCTGGGCTTTGGATCGACAGAAGCGTTACAATAATGAGTGCAAAGGCGATTTGGCCGATGCGACATTTGTGTAGTCCTTCATACACGACAGCATGCGGCGTACAAGACACGAGGAGGAATGATGAGACGACGAGAGTTCTTGCGAGGCGCGGCGGCACTTCTTCCTGCCGTTGGCGCGATGCGCGCGGCGGCAGCGTCGCCCACCGTGAAGATCGCGGAGTTTGATGCATCCGGTGCGCCGAAGGGCGTCCAGGAAGTAGCGAAGATCAAGAAGACCGACGCGGAGTGGAAAGCACAGTTGGAACCGCTGCAGTTTTCGGTGACGCGCCACGCCGACACCGAGCGCGCCTTCACCGGTAAGTACGCCGACTTTCACGGCGACGGATTGTATCTCTGCGTTTGCTGCCAGACGGCGCTATTCGATTCGAAGACCAAGTTTGAATCGGGAAACGGATGGCCGAGTTTCTATCAGCCGATCGCTAAGCAGAACGTCACCACGAAGAGCGATTTCAGTTTCGGCGTTCGCACAGAAGTCCTTTGCAGCCGCTGCGACGCGCACTTGGGTCACGTGTTCGACGACGGCCCGCCGCCGACGCACTTGCGCTATTGCATGAACTCGGCGTCGCTGGTGTTCCAGCCGCGCGGGAAGTAGCGACGGTATGGATAAGGTCAGCCTGGCACAGAAGTTTGCGCTGATTTCCGAGTACTGGAAACCGAAAATTGCCGGACAAGTGAACGATTTCCACGTGAAGCTCGTCAAGTTCACAGGTGAGTTCATTTGGCATCACCACGACCACGAGGACGAATTGTTCCTGGTCGTCAAGGGTCGCATGCGCATGTGTTTCCGCGACCGCGAGGTCGTCGTCGATCCCGGCGAGTTCATCATCGTGCCACGCGGCGTGGAGCACAAGCCGGTGGCCGAGGGAGAAACGCACGTTGTGCTGCTCGAGCCGGCAACCACGCTGAACACCGGCAACGTCCGCAACGAACGCACCGTCCCTGAGTTGGACCGCGTTTGATGGAGGGTGTCGAGACATTCTCAGGTTTTCACTCGCGTTTTCTCGAAGCGGAGCGTTCCATTCACGTCTGGACTCCACCGGGATACACGGCGCGCCGCGCGTATCCTGTGCTCTATCTTCAGGACGGTCAAAACGTCTTCGACCCTGAAACATCGTTCGTTCGCGGCGAGCACTGGCGCGCTGCGGAAACGGCTACGTTGCTCGTCCGCACGGGAGAAATAACGCCGCTCCTGATCGTCGCCATCGACAACGCCGGCGATGCGCGCATCGACGAGTACACGCCTACGCAAAACGCGCGACTCCATCGCGGCGGGCGCGCCGAGCGCTACGAAAAGATGCTCCTCGGTGAAGTGATGCCGTTCGTCGCGGCGCGTTATCGCGTACGCACGGGACCGCGTTCCACCGCGCTCGGTGGGTCGTCACTCGGCGGATTGCTGACGTTGTTCATTGGAATGCGCCGTCCAGATATCGTCGGCCGGCTCGCGATCATGTCACCGTCGCTGTGGTGGGACGATCGCGTAATCTTGCGAAAGATTGCCGGAAACGAATGGCGCCCACGCCCGCGCATCTGGCTCGATTGCGGCACGGACGAAGCGAGCACGCCTCGCGCCTCCACGCGCGACGCGCGTTCGCTGCGCCGCATTCTGTTGCGTCAAGGGTGGCGCGAGGGACGCAACCTCGTGTACTGCGAGGATCAAGGCGGCGGACATAACGAGCGCGCCTGGGCGTATCGGTTCCCGATGATGCTGCGTTTTCTCTTCTCCACATGATAAATTTGTAGCTTCATGCCGGGGGAAAACTTCGTACAACTTGTGGAATTGATGCGACGCTTGCGCGCACCGGGCGGCTGCCCTTGGGATCGCGAGCAAACGTTCGAAACCATCAAGCCGTACATGTTGGAAGAAGCGTACGAAGTCGCGGAAGCCATCGACAACGGAGATTTTCCGCATCTTCGCGAAGAACTCGGCGATCTTCTTTTACAAGTAGTCTTCTTTTCGCAAATGGCCGCGGAAGCCGGGCACTTCACGGTTGAAGATGTGGTGCGAGCGATCAGCGACAAACTGGTTCGCCGGCATCCCCATGTTTTCGGCGACAAGTCCCGCGAAACTTCGCTCGATACGGGTGACCAAGTGAAGCGCAAGTGGGCCGACTTGAAGGAAGAAGAGAAGAAACAAGAAGCCGCCGCGCGCGGCGAGCAATACGAAAAACGCAAGTCGGTGCTCGACGGCGTGTCGAAAGGCGCGCCTGCGTTGATCGAAGCGTATCAGTTGACGGATCGCGCCGCGTTCGTCGGCTTCGACTGGCCGAATCCCGAGGGAATCGTGGAAAAGATGGAAGAAGAGATTGCCGAGTTGCGCGAGGCACGCGCGAACGGTGGAGATCGCGAGGCGATTCGCGAAGAAGTCGGCGACTTGCTCTTCACGGCGGTGAATCTGGCGCGTGGCTTGGGGATGGAGCCGGAAAGCTTGCTGAAACGCGCCAATCGGAAATTCCGCCGGCGGTTTCAATGGATGGAAGCGCGCTTGGCCGAGGAGAATCGCCAGCCGGCCGGCACGCCCCTCGAGGAGATGGAGGCATTGTGGCAACGAGCCAAGCAGGAAGCGGTACAAAGTTGAAGGACGAACTTACCTATCGCGCGTGCGACGGCGTCGACGATTTTCGCCAGTGCGTCGCGCTGCAAAAGTCGGTGTGGCGCTTCGCCGACGAAGACTTGTTGCCGACACGTCTGTTCGTGGTCGGCCAGAAAATCGGCGGACAAATCTTCGGCGCGTTCGATTCGCACGGAAAACTCGCGGGATTTTGTCTTTCGATTCCCGCGCTGCGCAACGGAAAAAGCTATCTCCATTCGCACATGCTCGGTGTGCTGCCGCAATATCAGAACCTCCACGTGGGACGCCGTTTGAAACTGATGCAGCGCGATGACGCCATCGCGCGCGCCATTCCACTGATCGAATGGACCTTCGATCCCCTCGAGTTGAAGAACGCCTTCTTCAACGTCATGCGTCTCGGGGCGATCGTGCGCCGCTACGTACCGAACCAATATGGCGCGAGCTCCTCGGCGTTGCAGCACGGATTGCCGACCGATCGCCTGGTAGCCGAGTGGTGGGTGACCGGCGATCGTGCGGCGTCACCGGGAAACAGCGGGCTCGCGGAAAAGCGCATCGTTTGCCGCGCGGACATTTTGGAAGTCAAGCAAACCGATTCGAAGGCCGCGCTCGACGTGCAAACGCGTTTGCGCGAGGAATTTCAGGCGGCGTTTCGCGACGGATACGCCGTCACAGGATTTGAGCGCGGCGACAAAGAGTGCGCGTACTTGCTCGATCGCGCGCCCCAGCCGGCACTCTAGGAAGACCATGCCATGTTGAAACTTGATCGAATCGTTCTGCGGGAAATTCGCATGCCGCTGGTGAATTTCTTTGAAACCAGCTTCGGCCGCACCTACGACCGCCGCATTGTGCTTGTGGAAGTGCGCGATCACGACGGCGCCGTTGGGTGGGGTGAGGTCACGGCGGGCGAAAACCCGTTTTACAACGAAGAAACCACCGACACGGCGTGGCACATCATCAAGCAGTTTGTCGCGCCGCGCGTCTTGCATCAACCGCTCGACTCGGCAGGAGAAATTCGCGATCGCACCAAGCACATTCGCGGACACAACATGGCGTGCGGCGCCGTGGAGACGGCCTCGTGGGAATTGGAAGCGCGCCGCGCCGGACAGCCGTTGTGGAAATATCTGGGCGGCGTGCATACCGAAATCGCGTGCGGTGTATCCATCGGCATCAAGGACACGGTGCCCGATCTGCTCGCGGCGGTGGAGAAAGAAGTTGCGGCGGGATATCAGCGTATCAAAGTGAAGATCAAACCGGGCTGGGACATTGAAGTGATCGCCGCGATCCGCGAGCGTTTCCCGCAAATCAAATTGATGGCCGACGCGAATTCCGCGTACACGCTCGCCGACATCGACCACCTAAAGCAATTCGACCGCTACTATTTGATGATGATCGAGCAGCCGCTGCCGTATTACGACATCATCGATCACGCTAAACTTCAGGCCAAGCTCGATACGCCTGTTTGCCTCGATGAATGCATCAAGAACGCGCATATTTGCGAGCAAGCGATTGCGATCGGCGCGGGGCGAATCGTCAACTTGAAGCTTGGCCGCGTCGGCGGATTCGCCGAAGCGCGCCGCGTGCATGACATTTGCCAGGCGCACAAGATTCCGGTGTGGTGCGGCGGAATGCTGGAGAGCGGCGTGGGCCGCGCGCACAACATCGCCATGTCGACGCTCGCGAATTTCGTGCTGCCTGGCGACGTCTCGGCGAGCAAGCGCTACTGGAAGCAGGACGTGATCGTGCCGCCGGTGGAAGTGAGCGCGCGCGGAACGATCACCGTGAGCGATCAGCCCGGCCTCGGTTTCGACCTCGATCACAAGTTCATCGATTCCATTACGGTGCGCCGCGAGGAACTCTCCTGAGTTCCGCCGCGACTCCCGACTCCAACCATTTGTCGGCGCGCATGCTCGCGCTGCTGACGTTGATGACCGTCTTGTGGGCGGGAAATTTCATCGTCGGCAAAATTGCGCTGCGTGAATTCTCCGTGCCGGTGTTGATCTGGTTTCGGCTGCTGATTTCGACCGTCTTGTTGTGGGCGATCTTCGCGATGACCGGCGGGCGCGACGAGTTCACGCGCTTGTTGCGAGAATGGAAAGCGCTGGCGGCCGTGGGCGTCACCTGGGTGGTACTGAATCAGCTTTTTTATGCCGCCGGAATCAAGAACACCAGCGCGGCCCACGCGTCGGTGATTTCGGCGCTGGCGCCGGTGTGGGTTCTGATCCTCGCGACGCTCATGGGACTGGAGCGTTTTTCGCGCGGAAAAATCGTTGGGCTTGCGGTGTGTCTCGGCGGCGTGGCGATTCTCACAAACTTGCGCCCGGTACACGCCGGTCCAGGTCCGTCGCTGAAAGGCGATTTGCTTTCGCTCACCAGTTCCATGGCTTTCGCCACCGGTACCGTGCTCGGGAAAAAATTGACGCCGCGCTTCGGCGCCGTGGGAATCAACGCGATGAGTTATTCGGTCGGCGTCCTGGTCGTCGCGCCCCTGGCGTTGCGCGAGTTGCCATCGACGCATCTGGCGAACGTCAGCGCCACGGCGTGGCTCGCGCTCACCTACATGGCCGTGGGATCGTCCGTGCTCGCGTACATCGTTTATTTTTGGGCGATGCGCACCGCCGGTGCCACACGGGTGGCGGCGTTTTCGTACTTGCAACCGCCGATCGTCACGGTGATGGGCATGGCGTTCCTGCATGAATCGCTCTCACTGCCGGAAACGGCGTGCGGCGCGATCATCCTGGCAGGAGTGTTTCTCACCGAGCGCGGGTGACCGATCGAGAAGCCGCCGCGGATAAACGCAGATGAACGCAGATAAGATGGGGATATGTCCGCCGCCACTCGACCCGTTGCGCTGATCACCGGTGCGTCCGCGGGACTTGGCGCCGTCTTCGCGCGCAAGCTCGCCGCGCGCGGTTACGATTTGATCCTGAACGCGCGCCGCAAGGATCGACTTGAAAAGCTGTGCGCCGAGATTTCCGCGGCGCACGGCGTTTCGTGTCAAACGCTCGTCGCCGACATCGGAGACCATTCCGATTTACGGAAAGTCGAAGATGCGATCCATGCATGCGATCGCTTCGAATTGCTCGTGAACAACGCGGGCTTCGGCACGATGGGCACGTTTTTCAAAGGCAACATCGACGCGCAGGAGCAAATGATCCGCGTGCACATGACCGCCACGATGCGCCTCTCGCGCGCGGCCCTCGACGTGATGATTCCCAAGCGGCGCGGCGCGATCATCAGCACGTCGTCGTTTGCGGCGTTTGAAACCAACGCCGGCAGCGTCAACTACAGCGCGTCGAAGGCATGGATCAATCGCTTCACCGAAGGACTCGATCTGGAGCTGGGCGCGTTGGACTCGCCGGTGAAGGTGCAAGCCTTGTGTCCCGGCTTCACGTACACCGAATTTCACGACGTGATCCACATGGATCGCGCGAAGATTCCGAAATGGCTTTGGCTTTCCGCCGAAAGCGTCGTCGACGCGTCGCTCGAAGGACTCGACCGCGGACAACTGATTGTCGTCCCGGGTTCGCAATATCGCTTGCTGAGAGTGTTTCTCGGACTTCTGCCGCGTTTCGTGAAGCGCGGTTTAGCGATTCGCATGGGCCGGCGAATGAAGGGCGTCTGACTTGAACTCACGTATCGGATGAACAAAGGATACCGCCGTCACAATCCGGTAACATGGCCTCGGTAGCATTCGAATCGGGCCGGAGATTGAGGCCCACTCGAATCGGAGGTGAGTCACCCATGAACAAACACGTCTTCGCTATCTTGCTCGCGGCAGCCTTCACAACGGCGGTCTTCCCAGGTGCCATGCTGTCGGCGCAAACCGCTTCGGAACTGTTGCAAAAGGGAATCTACTTGCAGGAAACTGTCGGCGACCTCGATTCTGCCATCAAGGCCTATCGGCAAGTCGTGCAAATGTCCAAGGAGTCGCGCGACAGCGCGGCGCAAGCGCAATTCCGCTTGGGTCTTTGCTTGCTGAAAAAAGATCAGCAGGCCGAGGCCGCGAAGGCGTTCCAACAAGTGATCCAGATGTATCCGGAGCAAACGGATTTGGTGACCAAGGCGCGCGCGGCCATGAATACGCCGAACGCACCGCCGAAACTTTTGGCCGCGCCCTGGGAAGACGGCGAGACGCTGGAATATCGCATGAAGATGGGGCAGATGAAAATGCCGGGCGCCGCCGACGCCATGCGCACACTTTATTCGGTGCGCCGCTCGCCGGCGAATCCGAGTCATTTGATCATCGACTCGCGATTGGTGTCGAGCGCGTTGCTCTCCTCCGATCGCGTGGAAGTGGACGCCGAGACGATGCGGCCGGTCTCGGGATCGTCCAATAACCCGATGTTCCGCAAAGCCAGCGTCGTTTACACCGGTTCGCAGGCGCAATTTACGTTTGACACCAAGCAGCCGCAGACCATTCCGCTCGATGGCGACGTGTTCGACTTCACGGAATTGCAGGCGCTGGTGCGCCGGTTGCCGCTGTCACCCGGATACAAAGGCCAGTTCTCCGTGATATCGGAGATGGCCCCGCAGGCCTCCCCGATGTCGATGAGGGTCGTGGGTGAAGAAGACGTAACCACACCCGCCGGACAGTTCCACTGCTACAAATTGGAAAATACTTCCAATGGCCTGGGCACGTTTTGGGTTTCCGCCGACTCGTCGCGGGTGCTGGTGAAATACGACATGAGTTTCATGGTCGCCACGCTCGAGTCCGTTCGTCGTCCTTCGACGACACACACGTTCCACAGCGACGCTTTGGGATTTTCCGGAACGTTGCCGCAAGGTTGGCTGGCGGTCGCTTCCACGTCGGCGATGCCCTTGGCGAAGGGCGGCGAGCAACTGCAATTCGTGGCGCCCGATTCCATGCTGGTGGCGACGTTGTCGGTTGAGCCGACCGGTTTCCTCCGCGATCCCAAGCCGGAAGATGTGCGGAAGGAAGCCGAGCGTCACGAAACGTACTTGCCGGACGGAAAAGTTCGCCCTTCGAGTTGGACGCCGTTGCATTTGGCCGGTCACACCGCGCTCAGTTGGATTGTCGACGCGTCGGACATGATGTCGCAGGACCCTGTCGTCGAGTACGACGTGTGGATTCAGAGTGCGGCGTCGCGCGTGAAGTTCTACGCCAAGATGAGTCCCTCGGAATTCGAGCGGTTGAAACCGGAACTCGACGGCATCTTGCAGAGTCTGGCGCTTCGATAAGAGCGTGAAATGAAACTTCGCACGCCACTTTTGTTGCTGATCGTCGCCGTGCTGCTGCCCACGGCGTGCCTGCTGTGGCTGATGATCGCCGCTGTGCGCAACGTGCGCGCGACGGTCGGACAATCGGTGGACAACGTGGATCTGGATCGCCTGAACGTGACGCGCGATTCTCTCAACGCCGCTTGGCGGGAACAGATGGCGGCGCTCGAGCGGCTCCCGGAAGGCGCAGCGGCGTTTCCGGAAATTGTGCGGAGGAAACTCGCCGACAGCGCGGTGATTCTCGACGCGTCCGGCGCGCCGCTGTATCCCGCGCCGATGCGATTGCCGAGTCCCGATCCGACGGTGGACGATCCGCGATGGATCAAGGCGCGACTGTTGGAAAACACCGCGCCGGCCGCCGCCGCGGCCGCTTACGAGGCGATCGGCCACGAGGCGCAAGCCACATCAACGGAAGCCGCGCGCGCTTACCAAGGCGCGGCGCGATGCCTGATGAAAGCAGGCGATCGCGAGGCCGCTGTGAAATTGGTTTTCGATCGCTTCAGCGGACCGGCTTTTGCGCCGGCCACCGATTTGCAAGGGCGTCGCATCCGTCCCGACTTGCTCCTGTTGGTGATTGCTTCGGCGAAGCCCGGAGATCCCCTACTGATCCCCGCGGCGCGGAACTTGCGCGCGGCGGTGCTTGACTACGGCGGGAATCCTCCGATGCCGTTGCAGCAGCGCGTTTTTCTGATTCACGAAATGCTCGCGAGAAAACTTCCCGCGGACTTGCTGGACTTCCCGACGCTCCGAGCCGAGGAAATCGCGGCGACTTTTTTGGAGTATCGGCCGCCCATCATGGCCGACGCGTCGCTGCAGCCCGGTTGGGGATCGGGAATTTGGCAATTCGGACTCGCGAAGGCTCATCTGATCGTGCTTTTTCGCGACGCGACCATTCAACAACGAATGCGGGAAATGATCGCCGCGCAAAAACTGCCGCCCGATATTCGGATTACCGCGCTGCCGCCGGGAGCCAAAGTGCCGGACGCAGCTCTGCATGCCGACGCGGGCCGAGCGTTTCCCGGCTGGCAGTTGGCCGTCGCTCACACCGGCCCCAATCCGCTGGAAGATTTGGCCGCGCGGCAAATGGCGCTCTACGTTTGGACGGGATCGCTCGTGGCCGTGCTGATCGTATTGCTGACGGTGCTGGCGTTGCGCGCGACGGCGCGCAGCTTGCGTCTGGCGGGCATGAAGGCGGATCTGGTCGCGACCGTTTCGCATGAATTAAAAACGCCGCTCGCGTCGATGCAATTGCTGGTCGACACGCTCTTGGAAGATGAGCGCATCGACCCTGTGAAGACTCGCGAGTATCTGGAACTGATCGGGCGCGAGAATGTGCGCTTGAGCCGGTTGATCGGAAATTTCCTGACGTTCTCGCGATTGGAGCGCAACAAATATTCGTTCGACTTCACGGCGGTTCGCGTCGACGACGTGGTGCGTGCGGCCGTGGCCGCGGCGGGCGAGCGTTTTTCGCAACCCGATTGCCGCTTGACCGTAAACGTAGAGCGCGGCTTGCCGGAAATTCGCGCCGACGAAGGTGCGCTTGCCACGGCGCTTGTGAATCTGCTCGACAACGCGTACAAATACACGCCGGGCGAGAAACAGATCGAACTGCGCGCCTACGCGCAAGCGCACGGCGTGTGTCTCGAAGTGCGCGACAACGGAATCGGCATCGCGCCCGGAGAAATCAAGCGGATTTTCCGCGAATTTCACCAAGCGGACCAGCGGCTCTCGCGCGCGGGCGGCGGCTGCGGCCTGGGACTGGCGATCGTGCGACATCTGGTGGAAGCGCACGGCGGGAGAGTCGATGTCACCAGTGAAATCGGCAAGGGCAGCACGTTCTCGGTAGCGTTGAGGACAGCATGACAGGCGTGCTAATCATCGAAGACGACTCGGTGTTGTTGCGCGGATTGAAGGACAATTTTGTCGCGCAGGGATACCGCGTAGAGACCGCCGCCGACGGCGAAGCGGGATTGACCGCGGCGCTTCAGGGGCGGCATGACTTGATCCTGCTCGACATCATGCTGCCGCGCGTGAACGGATACGAGATTTGCCGCGCGGTGCGGGAGAGCGGCAGCGATGTCCCGATCGTCATGCTCACGGCGAAGGGTCAAGAGGAGGATATTATCCTCGGCCTGAATCTCGGCGCGGACGACTACGTGACCAAACCGTTCCGCATCCGCGAATTGCTGGCGCGCGCCAAGGCATTTTTGCGGCGCAGACAAGCCGCGCAGGGCGCCGCGCCTGCGACGTCGTGGAAATTCGGAGCTTTCGAGTTGGACGCGGTGAAGCACAAGCTTTTTCGCGACGGCCGCGAAGTGGAATTAACCGCCAAGGAATTTCGCCTGCTCGAATATTTCCTGCGGCGGCAGGGACGCGCGCTGGCGCGCAACGACATTTTGAACGCGGTATGGGGCGCGTCGGTGATGGTCACCGAGCGCAGCGTCGATCGTTGCGTCACGACGTTGCGCGGCAAAGTAGAGGAAGACCCGCGCTGTCCGCGATTCATTCACACGATCCGCGAGATCGGGTATCGCTTCGAGGAAGAGTGATCGCTAGGGCAACGGATGCGTCGCTTCGCGCAGGGTCGTGAGGCGTTGGCTCAACGGGTACAACTCTTCCTGATTCACCTTCTCCGCGCATCCCGCCACCAACCGAATGCCACGCTCCAAAATGACCCGGCGCAGATGCTCGTCGTGCGGAACGGTGGACGCCACGTCGCCGAGGGCACGCAGAATTCGCAGGCTCACGGCGATGTCGCCTTTCGAGTACATGCGAATCTGCTCGAACGCCGAGTCGAGCATGCCGTCGCGATTCAGCCACGGTACGCTGACGCGCAGCGTTCCCGGCGGATCGTAGAGCAGGCCATCGGGCAGTTCACGAGACGCGAATTCGATCAAGATGCGGCTCAGTTGATCGACGCAACTGATCGCGGTACTCGGATCGTTCACCGCCGGGGAAATCGCGCGCAACGCGATGTCGACAATTTGCAGGACGCCGAATTCCACGTCTTGTTGCAGCGTTCGAGTGGGTCCGAGATCGAACGCGGTGAGGAACGCCTCGGCGGCGTCCGGCGTCAGGCGATCCGAACTGGAAGCGCGCAGCAGCACGCCGCCGGCAGGAACGAATTGGCCGACGCGGCGCGCCACAGCGACTCTCACTCCCGTCTCCTTCGCCACATCGACCAGGCGCTTGGTATCGACGAAGCGCAGATATCCGGACTCCTTGCTGGTAATCGGCACGCGCCACCCCGGCGGCAGCGCGGTGTCGGGCACCGCGAGTTTGCCGTAGCGCCGGGGATGCGGCATGAGGTCGTTGATCACCACGATCGTTTCGGCGGCGATGCGGTCGACGATGTGATTCACGCTGATCGCTTGCGAAATGTGGTGGATGAAAAACAACAGCAGCACCACGCACGCCACGGCGAGCGCCATCGCTCCCAACACTGTCACCACCGGCGCGAACGGCGCGGGCACCGACCGTGCCGCCGGCAGCGCCGCCATGCAATAGCAAAATGTGCCGAGAAAAATTCCCAGCGTCCATTGGACGACCTGATCGCGCACGAAACTGACAATGATCCGCGGGGAAAACTGCATCGACGCCAGCGTCAACGTCATCAGCAAAATCGCGAAGACGATCGACACCACGGTCATGATCGACGCCGCGATTCCGCCCAGGATCACCTGCGCCAATTGCGGATCGCTGTGCGAGGGAAACAGCATGCGCGGGACCCACGAGGCGATCTCGGGCGTCGTCTGTTCCAGCCAGGAAAGCGACGCGCCGACCAGTCCCAGCGTCAACGCAATCGCGAGCGGACGCACCAGGAATCCGCCGCGCAGCGTGTACGCGGTCCGGCGAACCAGAAGTAGCGTGCGCTCCATCATGAAGTGTTCCCAGTATACGGTTTCCGGCGCGGGCCGCGGAACACCCCGAGCGGATGTTTGCGACTTCTTAACGTCCCGTTTTGTATCCTGCTCCCAGGAATGGTTTTTGGCTGGATCCAGATGTTCGCGTTGCTTGCCGCGCTCGCCACGGTGACGAAACCGCTGGGTGGTTACATGGCGCGCGTCTATACGGGGCGGCGCACGCGGCTGCATTCGGTGCTGCGTCCCATCGAACGCGCGTGCTATGTCGCGGCCGGCGTGCGAACGTCCGAGCAAACCTGGACGGCATACGCGGCGTCGGTGCTGGCGTTCGGTCTCACGGGCGTCGTGACGCTCTATGCGTTGCTGCGATTGCAGCCGCATCCGCTTTCACCCCATTTGGCGTTCAACACCGCCGTGAGTTTCGTTACCAACACCAGTTGGCAGAGCTACGCGGGAGAAACGACGCTGAATGCGTGGTCGCAGATGCTGGGAATTGCAGTGCAGAGTTTTGTTTCCTGCGGCGTCAGCATGGCGGTGGCCGTCGCGCTGTTTCGCGGGATCGCGACGGCGCAAGGCGCTGGAACCATCGGAAACTTTTGGGTGGACTTCACACGATCGGTGGTCTACGTTTTGCTTCCGCTATCGATGGCGGCGGCCGTTGCGCTGGCAGGTCTCGGCGTAATCCAAAATCTCGCGTCGTCCGCGCGGGTCGTCACGCTCGAAGGCCCGGCGCAGGCCATCGCGCAGGGTCCGGTGGCGTCGCAGGAAGCGATCAAACTGTTGAGTTCGGATGGAGGCGGTTTTTTCAACGCCAGTTCCGCGCATCCCTACGAGAATCCCACGCCGCTGTCGTCGTTTCTCTCGATGTTTCTGATCCTGGTGATTCCCGCGTCGATGACCTACACGTTCGGCCGCATCGTTCAAGACACGAGGCAAGGCTGGACGATGTTCGTGGCGATGGCGCTTCTGCTCACGGTGGGATTCGCCGCCGTGAACTTCGCGGAGCGTGGCAATTGGGAGGGAAAAGATCTTCGATTCGGCACCGCCGGCGCGGGACTTTTTGCCGAAGTAGCTACTGCCTCGAGTAGCGGCGCGGGAAACGGCGCGCTGGGAAGTTTCACGCCGCTCGGCGTGTTGGTCCTTCTCATCAACATGCACACGGGCGAGGTGGTGTTCGGCGGACCAGGGTCGGGAATGTACAGCATGCTCGTGCTGGTGCTGCTGACGATCTTCATCGCCGGCTTGATGGTCGGGCGCACGCCGGAGTACTTGGGACAAAAGATCGAGAAATACGAAGTGAAGATGGTGACGCTAGCGATGCTGCTTACGTCGGCGGCGCTATTGTTCCTGGCGGCGACCGATGTTTCGCGCCCCGCATTTGACGCCGTTACGCAGCAGGGTCCGCGTGGATTCACGGAGTCGCTGTATGCGTTTACCAGCGCGGTGGCGAACAACGGAAGCGCGATGGCCGGGTTGAACGCGAATAATCCTTGGTACGACACGCTGCTGGCGTTGGGCATGCTCGCCGGTCGCTATCTGGTGATCCTGCCGGTGCTCGCGATTGCCGGAAGTCTGGCGCGGAAGAAGCGCTACACGATGGAAGGTGCGATGCCCACGCATGGTTTCGTCTTCGGATTGCTGCTGTGCGCGGTCACGCTGCTGGTGACCGGAATCACGTATCTGCCGGCGTTTTTCTTGGGTCCGCTGGCGGAATACTTTCAAAGATAGATCGCGGAAGATAGTGTGAGACACTATCCGAAAGTCCGCGTGATTTCCGCGAGACTTGCGACGGCCACTGAAAGGGAGGACTATGACATACGTTAAGAGCGATCCCGAGTACGACGAGGTTACTTACAACCGCACTTGGGCGCGAGCCGCGACGCGGCGGCTGAAGAAAGCGCGAAAAACGCCGACATCCGTTGCGCTCGATCCAAAGACGATCGCGCAACTGCGGCGGGAGGCCGTTGCGCGGGGCATTCCGTACCAAGTCCTGATGCGGATGTTAATTGTCGAGGGTCTTGGCAGACTGAAGAAAGCGAGCTGAAGCCAGCTATGATGGCTCCGCGCGCCGCCGTGCTATTATCAATAACGTCATCTCCCGTTAACGCATCCTTCCATGTACACGGTCATCGCGCGAAAATACCGGCCTCAGACTTTTTCCGAAGTCGTTAACCAAGAGCACATCAAGCAAACGCTGCACAACGCCATCGAACAGAAACGCCTGGCGCACGGCTACGTGTTTTCGGGACAGCGGGGCACCGGCAAAACGACTATGGCACGACTGCTGGCCAAGGCGCTGAATTGTTCCAATCGCGCGCCGGGTAGCGTGGAGCCGTGCGGAACGTGCGCGTCCTGCACCGAAGTCGCTGCGGGATCGGCCGTCGACGTCATCGAAATCGACGCGGCGTCGAATCGCGGCATCGACGATATTCGCGGACTCCGTGAAAACGCGCGTTACGCGCCGGCGCGCGATCCCTACAAGTTTTTCATCGTCGACGAAGCGCACCAGCTCACGAAAGAAGCGTGGAACGCGCTCCTGAAGACGCTGGAAGAGCCGCCGCCGCACGTGATCTTTGTGCTCTGCACCACGGAAGCGCATTCGATTCCGCAGACGATTGTCTCGCGCTGCCAAACATTCGCGTTTCACAATCTCGGTTTCGAGGAAACCGTTCGCCAACTCGAACACATTTGCCAAAGCGAAGGCATCGAAGCGACCGAAGAAGCGCTCGCGGTGATCACGCAGGCGGGCGAAGGCAGTTTGCGCGATTCGCTCTCCACGCTGGACCAAGCGATCGCCTGTTGCGGCGCGAAGCTCGATGGCGAAGCGTTGCGCCAACTCCTTGGCGTGGTCACAACGCAAGCGCTCGACGAAGCGGTGGAGGCGGTGTCCACGCAATCGGCGGAACGAGCGCTCGCGCTGGTCGACAATTTGGTGCGCGAAGGACAAAACCTGCGCAACTTCGCATCGCAGTTGGCGCGGCACTTCCGCAATTTGCTGGTGGTGAAGACGGCGCCGGGATCGCCGCGGCTCGTGGAAGCGTCGCGTGCCGAGCGCGAACGCATTTCGTCGGTCGCCGCCCAATTCTCGGAAGAAGATTTAACACGCTATCTGCAGATTGTCCTGAAGCTGTATCAGGAATTGCAATTCTCGCCGCAGCCGCGATTCCACACCGAGCTGGGACTCATGAAGTTGATCCAGGCGGGACGCCTCGCCTCGATCGAAGACGTGTTGGCGCGACTCGATCGCGGCGGCAGCGCTTTGCCGCCATCGGGACCACCGTCGGCGGGCCCGCAAGTTCCGCGGTCACCGAGCGGTCCTTCGCCGTTTGAGCGCGACCAAGCGCGTCGCGCCGCCGAACCGGCACGCAAACCGGGACCGTCCGCGGCCGCACCGCCGCCGACTCCCTCGGCGAGCGACGAAGAATTCGCCGCGCAAATGATGGCTCGCGTGGAAGCGATGAACAAAACCATGCTGGCGATCCACTTGGAGCGCGCTATTTGGGACGTCCGCGACGATAGCGTCACGGCGGGATATCCCGCGGGCACCAGCGCGGTGAACATGCCGGGACAAGAGGAGCAGCGCCTGCTGGCGTCGCTTTCGTCCGAGATTCTCGGCCGCCCCGTTTCGTTTCGCGTAACGCTGCTGAATGCAGAAGAAGCCGCGAAGGCCGCGGCCGCCGCCACTCCAGCCAAACCACCATCGGGAGCACTCAACAATCTTGGCGCGCTCGCCGACAATCCCGAGATCGCCGACTTCATGCGCTTCTTCCCCGGCGCGAAGATCGAAGAGCAGAAACGCAGGAGCTAGGAGCATGAATCTTCCGGAAATGCTGCAACAGGCCCGCAAGGTCCAGGAGCAAATGCAGAAGCAGCTCCAGGAACTGCGCGTGGAAGCGTCGTCGGGCGGCGGCATGGTGCGGGTGGTGATGAACGGCCAAAAATACGTTCTATCGCTCACGATCGATCCGGAATTGTGGAAAGAACACGATGCCGAAATGCTGCAAGACCTGGTGATGGGCGCGGTGAATCAAGCGTCGCAAAAGGTCGACGAGCAGATGCAGCAAAAAGTTGGATCGCTCCTCGGCGGCATGAGCATGCCGCCGATTTCCTAACATGCCCGATTACGCCGCTCCTCTCGAAAGACTGATTTTGCAGTTCAAGAAACTTCCCGGCATCGGCGCGAAGTCGGCGCAGCGCCTGGCGTTCGACGTGCTGCGCCGCGGACCCGGCGAGGCGCGCGAGTTGGTCGATGCGATCATCGAAGTTACCGAGCACATGGGTTGCTGCTCGGTGTGCAACAACATCACCGACGTCGATCCGTGCCAGTTTTGCAGCGACCCGAGTCGCGATCCGCACGTGCTTTGCGTGGTCGAGCAGCCGCAAAACATTTTGTCCGTCGAGAAGACGCGCCAATATCGCGGACGCTATCACGTGCTGCTCGGCAGCATCTCGCCGCTCAAGGGAATCGGGCCGGACCAGTTACGGATCAAGAGCTTGGTGGATCGTTTGAAGGACGGCGTGATTACCGAAGTGATCGCCGCGACCAATCCCACCACCGAAGGCGAAGCCACCGCCGTGTATCTCGCGAAATTGCTCAAGCCGCTCGGCGTCATGGTGTCGCGCATCGCCTTGGGATTGCCGGTCGGTAGCGATCTAGAGTACGCCGACGAAGTCACGATGCTTAAGGCCATGGAAGGCAGGCGGGCGTTGTAGCGCGCGAAATCAAAAATCAAAAGGCAAGAATCAAAAATGGGAGGTCAGCGCGAGTCGTTCGGCGGATCACTCTGCTGGAGGTTCTGCTCGGCCGTTCGCCTGGACGGCATCTCTTCTTCAGTTTTGCCTTTTGATTTTTGATTTTTGATTTTTGCCTTCGCGTTATAGAGTTTTTCTGTGCCTCTCGAACGCGCCTCCGTTTCCCGCGAAGACTACCTCAAAGCCATTCTTGAAATGGAGCAGGAAGGCATGGTGCCGATCGGCGTGCGCCTCAGTGAGTCGTTGCGCGTGACGCCGCCCGCCGTCACCGCGGCGCTCAAACGCATGAGCCGCGATGGCCTCGCGATGGTCGACCGCCGCGGGCGCATTCGCCTGACGTCGAAAGGCGCGCGCGAAGCGGAAAGCTTGGTAGTGCGCCATCGCCTCGCCGAGAAGCTTCTCACCGAAGTCCTAGGCATGGAGTGGTCGAAGGTTCACGAAGAGGCGGAGAAGCTGGAGCACGCCATTTCGCCGGAACTCGAAAAACATTTGCTGAAGTTTTTTGGCAACGGCGGGAATTGTCCCCACGGAAATCCCTTGTACGGCGGACTCGCGGCGTTGCGCAAGAATTTTGGCGCCGTGCGGCTCAGCGACGTCGCGCCGCCGGCTTGGGTCGAGGTTCTGCGCGTTGTGGAGAACAAGGGGTTGCTCGAATTCCTCTCGACCCTAGCGGTATACCCCGGCACGCGTCTGCGTCTCCGGAGCGTCAGCTACGACGGCACGATGGTTCTTACAAAGGGACGCAAAACCATACACTTAAGCGAATCGGCGCGGTCGCAGATCTGGGTGCGGCCATTGTCCGGCTCCCGCGCCGAAAAGACGCCATCATGACAAGCCTGTTGACACTATAAGGGCATGAAAAGTGACGGTTTTTGTCAGCCCCGTCGAATCACTGCTAAGTATCGAAAGATAAATCGCTTAGATACGGTTTAGCCTCATTGGTTTAAGGAGTGGTGAAGGGTTTTCGCGTCCACCAGTACTTTGGTGTCTCGATTGCTCACACCTTCGTTTGGAAGGCGTTGGGTGCCTGAGGGTGCACTTGACGCTCTCCAAGCGTCAATTCCAATGGAGGCACATGAAAATGAAGAAAAAGGGCTTTTCCTTGATCGAGTTGCTGATTGTCGTCGCGATCATCCTGATCATTGCGGCCATCGCAATTCCTAACCTGCTCCGTTCCCGCATTGCGGCGAACGAGGCTTCGGCCACTGCTAGTCTGCGTACGTTGAATACGGCCGAAGTGACCTATGCGTCGACCTACAACTCCGGTTTCACATCCACGCTGAACCAATTGGCCACCCCGTCCGGCGGAGCCGGCTCGACACCGACCTGGAGCGCGGCGGACCTAGTCGACCCGATTCTGTCCGGTACGCAGTCGGTCAGCACCAACAGCTTCACTAAGAACGGCTTCGTCTTCACGTATGGCACGACGGGCACCTATCCCCAGATCGCCAGCTATCACGTCAACGCCGATCCCATGGCGCGCGGATCTTCCGGATCGCGCTCGTTCTACAGCGATCAGTCGGCCGTGGTTCGCTCGAACGCCACCGCGCAGGCCAGCAGCAGTGACAGCCCGATCTAAGAACGTTCAGCTTTGTTATAAAGGGCGCCCTTCTTTCGAGATCGGGCGCCTTTTTCTTTCCCGCAGCCGTCGCTGCCAGCCTCTTTTCAGCACTTGACAGTTTGTGGCACTCCACCCCAGTACTGTCGATACAACCCTTCTGTATCCCATTGATTCTGCTAGCGTCAGTTTCTTGGCATGCCGATTGCCTAACATGATTGTGTAGTAGGGGGAGCGCAGATTTACAACGCCAGCCAAGGAGTCAAGGAGAATATGAAGAAGAACAAGGGCTTTTCGCTTATCGAACTGCTGATCGTCGTGGCGATCATCCTGATCATCGCCGCCATCGCCATTCCGAATTTGCTCCGCTCGCGAATTGCCGCGAACGAAGCTTCCGCCACCGCCTCTTTGCGGACCCTGAATACCGCTGAGGTCACGTATGCATCGACGTACAATTCCGGTTTCACTTCCACGCTGAACCAGTTGGCCACTCCGTCCGGCGGCGCCGGCACGCAGCCCACTTGGAGCGCGGCGGATTTGGTCGACCCGATTCTGTCCGGCACCCAGTCGGTCAGCACCAACAGCTTCACCAAGAACGGCTACGTGTTCACGTATTCCACGTCCGGCACGTATCCGCAGATCGCCAGCTACGGCGTGAACGCGGATCCGATGGCGCGCGGTTCTTCCGGATCGCGCTCGTTCTACAGCGACCAGTCGGCGGTGGTTCGCTCCAACGCGACGGCGCAGGCCTCGAGCAGCGACAGCCCGATCTAAACGTCTCGCGCTTTTGTTTGAGAAGGGCGCCCTTTCTTTCGGGATCGGGCGCCTTTTCTTTTTTTCGCGTAAGATTGTCCCGCGCTATCTTGCCGATCCCCATGTCCTTTCGCGGCCTTCTCGTTCGCGTCTCCGCCCTGTTCGCTCTCGCCTACGCGACACTCGCAGGATTCCACACGCTTTCCGACTTCGACGTTTGGTGGCAGCTGGCCTCCGGCCGATGGATGTGGGATCACGCCGCCATCCTTCGAACGGAAACCTTTTCGTACACCGCGGCCGGCGCGCCGTGGACGTATCCGGCGCTCGGCGAAGTGTTTTTCTATTGGATCTGGCGTTTTGCCGGACTGTCGGGGTTATCGTTGCTGACTCCGCTGGCATGTCTCGTGATCGCGGCGGTGCTGCTGCGAAAAGCCGACATTTGGCGCGCGTGGCTAGTGGTTGCGGCGGCGCCGCTCATTGCTTGGCGCGCGAACCTGCGCGCCGACATGTTCACGACACTCTTGGCGACGGTTTTTCTGGCGGTGCTTTGGGAGAATCATCGCCGTGCTCAAGAATCGCGGAGATGGTTGTGGCCTCTCGCCGCGCTGATGGCGTTGTGGGCGAACCTGCATCCAGGGTTTTTCCTGGGACTCGCGTTGCTCGCGCTTTTCACGCTGCGTCATCCCCGGCGGGTTGCGCCCGTCGCGGCCATAGGCGCGCTCGCGACACTCGCGAATCCGTTTGGTTGGCGCGTCTACTCGTGGCTCGGTACGCTGGCGACCTTGTTGCCGTTGCCGGAAAGCGCGCAAACCTGGCTCGGAAAAGCGTCGCATCCGGCCAGCAGCGCATTCATCGGCGAGTTTTCGCGTACGCCGGTGTCGCTCGTAAGAGCCGGCGAGTTCTTCCGGTGGCGCGATCCCGACAGCGCATTGTGGTGGGTGTTGGCCCTGGCGGCGGCGGCGATCTTCGCGGGATTGCTGCGCGGCGAGTTTTGGGGCGCGCTGCTCATTGCCGGGTCGGCGGTCGCGGCGGTGGAAGCGTCGCGATTCCAGGCGGTCTTCGCGATTGCAGTGGCCGTGGTGGCGCCCGATTTACTGGGTGCCATCCAGGCGAAGTCTGCCTCTCGATTCGGTGGCGCGAGCGAGGCGGCGTCGAAAAACATGAAGGCGATTCGCGCGTCTCTCGGTGACACGCTTACGCCAATCTTCGCGTTGCTGCTGATGGCGCTTGCCGGCGTGCGCATCGCCGATCTCGCCAGCAATCGCTACTACCTGATGCACGGCGATATCGCGTCGTTCGGCACGGGCGTTTCCGGCTGGTTTCCCGATCGCGCCGCGAAATTCATTCAGGACCAGCATCTCCCGCGCGAGCTTTACAATGATTACAACTCCGGCGGCTATTTGACTTGGCGGCTCTCGCCCGACTATCCCGTTTTTATCGACGGGCGCGGCGACCCCTACGGTACGGATCTATTTTTCTTGGTGGAACGCCTACGCGTGGAAGGTCCTGCGTCGGCTGCATGGCGCGCGGCCGTGACCAAGTGGAATATTCACACGCTGGTCATGTCCGTCTCGCGATTCGCCGGATACAGCGGATTTCCCATCCAAGCATTTTGTGCCGCCCAAGCGACGGGCGGAAATGGCGCCAGTGGTCCGTATCATTTGGCGTATCTCGACGAAACGGCCGCCGTGTTCACCGACGCACCATCGGCCCCGCGGCTCGATTGCAAAACCGCGCCGCTGGCTGTGCCGCCGCCAACGGCTTCGATGTGGGATCGCTACCAGTTTTACGCCAACGCCGGCAAACTCTACTACGCTTTCGAGCGCGATGCGGAAGCGGACCAAGCCTGGAAACAAGCCGACGAGATTTTCGACGGCGATCCCGCGCTGCATCTCGACATCGCGCAATTGCGCCACGTGCAGGGACGCATGCCGGACGCGGAGCACGAATTCCGCCGCTCCATCGAACTGCGGCCGACAAGTGTTGCGTGGTACGGACTCGGCGACTTGCTTTCACTCGAAGGTCGCGCGCCTGAAGCGATGGAATGTTTCCGCCAAAGCGCTGGACGCACGGGACGTCCCCACGAGGCGTGGGCGGCCTTGGCGCGCAGTGCGCTGGCGGCGCAGCTTCCGTTGCAAGCGCTCGACGCGGCGAATCGCGCGTTGGAAACGAGTCCGTACAAGGGTCCCGCCGCCGCGCAAGGACGCGCCTTCACCGCGCGCTCGCTGGCCATTCGCGGCGCGGCGCAGCTGGCGTTGGGCGAAGCGCCGGCCGGTGTCGCGTCGCTCGAGGAAGCGGTGCGAACCGCCGGCGACGATCCACGCCTCGCCGTGGGCCTGCGCCTCGCGCTCGCCGACGGCTACCGCCAAGCCGGACGAATGGCTGACGCGCGCCGCGCGCTCGATGACGCGAAACAGCTCGGTGCAAAAGGTCCGCAAGTGGACGATCTCAAAAAAGAACTAGCGGGAAAACCGTAGTGGCCGGGGGTTACGGCTTGTCGGGCTTCTTGGATTCACTCGGGCCGTCGTGCGCGGAGTACTGATCCTGCGGATGGAGCAACTTCACTTCGATCACTTGCTCTTCACCGGAAATTTCCACATCCTGCCCGTAGGTTTGATATCCCTTGGCGTAGACCTGTAGCTTCAGCTTGCCTTGCGGGATCGGCACCATGACAGTGCCTTTGGAATCGGACTTCACGTCCCAATCGGCGCGGTCTTTTTTGCCGAAGATATTTTTCCCGCGAATGAAGTGCAGCGTGATCGCCGCTTTCGGAACCGGCGTGCCCTTTTCGGAGTCGGTAACCACGAGGCGAACCTCGGTGTAGTCACCGCGATTGGCACTCTGCGCAATCGCCGCAAGCGGCGACAGCAGCATCAATCCTATAACCAAGCCTCCAAAGCGTTGCATGAACGGATTGTAGCACGGGGGAGGAAATAAAACGAGGCCCGAGCCACGAGGCCCGAGGCAAAAGCATAAAAACGAGGCCCGAGCCACGAGGCCCGAGGCAAAAGCACAAAAGCGAGTTTGTCTTGGGGCTTGTCGACTCGGAACTCGGAACTCGTTTTTAAGATTTTAGTGGGCCTGCCGCTTGCGAGGACGACAGGCCCGAGTGAGGCGTCTTGGGGTAGTTCTCTTGTTGAAAAGAGTCTACGAAAATCCGCGAATGAAGGCCAATCGATTGTTTTTATCGCTCAGATAAAACGATTCACTACCTGCCCCTATTTGCAGCAGCGCGGAAACCGACGTCGTCGAGAATGATCACACCTTTTTCCGTGCGATCAAAGATGAATCGCACGGAACGCAGCGACGCGGCGTTCCATTTCGGATTCGCCGACGCGAACGCGCGCAGCGGGAACGCGAACGATTGGAAGAGCGGCTCGTTGCGTTTGGTCTGCGCCATCCAATCGAACTTCAGGACGTGCGTTTCGATTTGCCGCTGCAAGCGGCCCGCGGCGCTCAACGGAAGCCGCGCCGTTTCGCCCGCGGAATCCGAGACCTCAATCGTCAAGTCGATTGGCTCGTCTTTTTTCTTGTCGTCTTTCTTGTCTTTGTCGTTGTCCTTCTTTTTCTCTTTGTCGTCGTCCTTCTTGTCGAGATCGAACGCGCTGGGATCTTGCTTGGCGTCGGCCATGGAGAAAATCAACGAACTCTCCGGCGTGGCCGTCACTCCCGTGTCAGGCAACGTGATCGTGTACGACGCCGGTTGCTTCGACTCCTTCGTGTTCCATCCGAGAAACACGGCGCGCGTGTCCATGTCGCCCCACTTGAGCGAAACCATGTGCTCTTTCCAATCGCACAGCTTGTCGCCCCAGCATTTGCCGCCGGGCAGCGTGGTCGTGGTCACGTCGAGATCTTCCTGATACGTCGCGACCATCTGTTCGGTCGAGTCCTTGAACTGATGCAGGTAAATTCCGTTCGGCAGCCAGTTCGCTCCCGCGGCGCGATGATCCTGGAACAGCGGCAAGTATCCCATTTGATCGTGCAGGATGATCTCGAGATACGCGGACAAATACACCTTGGCGATGCGGCGTTGGTCGTCGGGCGGCATGATCTGCGCGTAATTCAGCAGGCGCGAGGAAATGTCGCGACCGTTATCGAAGCGTCCCCAGCCGGAGTTGAACTGGCCGTGGTTGGCGTCGTTGATGTAAAGCGTCGAGGCGAAGTGATAATCCGATCCCGAGAATTTCACGCGATGGTAGACGCGCGATCCGTGGAACGATTGCACGTCGCCGTCGGCCGCGCCGTGCAGCACGAAGTAGTTCACGTTTTCGAACACGGTTCCCACGCCCGCCGGTTTGTATTGGCCATCCACCGGCGCGATCGCCGCGACGCCGCGCAGCGCGAAGTTGTATCCCAGCTTGATACGCGCGTTGTCGGGATAATACGGCAATTGATTGAACATCGCCGCCACCGCCACCGCTTCGCCCCCGCGCGAATGTCCCAAGAGCGCGACACGTGCGAGATCGACGTGTCCCTGAAACGGATTGCCGTTGGTTTCGTTGAACTCTTTCCACTGACGCACGTGTTCCAGCAGCATCCATCCGCGCGCGTCGTTTTCCTCCTTTAGACCCGCATCGCCCGGCAGGCCGAACAAATCGCTGTAGGAGGAGTTCAGGAAATTTTCGTCGACGGAAACGAAAATGATCCCGCGGCTGGCCATGAGTTCGCCCAAGTACGCGTAACCAGGATCGGAAAAATCCTCCATCGAGTGATTGCAGTGGACGATCAACGCGAGAGGAAACGGTCCCGCGCCTTCGGGATACCAAACGCGTCCTTGCACGGGAAGCTTCTTCGAGTCAAAGCCCCAGTAGCGCGTGCGAAACCAGGCGGCGCGCCCTTTCCAGTTATCGATGAACGCCGAGCCGTCCACGGATTTCGTTTTCAGCGTCGCGCCCGCGGCGAATTCAAGACGATGCTTGTCCGTGCCGCTTCCGTACGTCAGCGTGCGGACTCTGTATGTTCCCGGCAGCGACGGATCAGGCAGCGTGATTTTCGCAACGGCCACGGGACCCGTGGTCGCCGCGCCCATCTTTGAAGCGTCCGGGGGCGCGTCGCGATGCGTGCCGTTCCATAGGAGAAATCCAGCGCCGGCCAGGAGCGTCGCCCCGCCGAGGATTGCGTAGAGGTACGCTTGCGCCGTACGCTCGCCCGCACGCAGCGCCGCGACACCAGCGCCGAGGATGCAACACGCGAGCAATACGATGATCGCGAATCCGTAGGCGACTTGCGGAATCGCTTGTCCCATGAATGTCAGGATCAGCACGGCGAGACACGCCGCGGAGATCCAACTGAAGAGGCGATTTGGGATGCGCAGCAGATTGATCGCCAGGCGAATCAGCAATCCTACGGACGGCACGATGACCGTGAAGCACAAATAGACGGCCAGTGTGCCAAGTTGCGCTTCTCGGGTGAGAAACAGAATGGCTCCGCCGATGAGCCACAAGATCACCGTGACGGTGAGCAGCGTCCACGCAGCGGCGCGCCACGCGCGCGTCGACGGCGTGAGCCACCGGACACTCGCGGACCAAGCGGAACGGAATTTCTCGCGCATCGGGAAATGGTACCGCAAAAGCAGCGCGAGGCAAGCCTCGCGCCGGGAATGCTCCTACGACTTCAACGCAATCCAAACCGACTTCACTTGCGTGTACTGGTCGAGCGCGTACCCGCCCAAGTCGCGACCGAAGCCGGATTGTTTATATCCGCCGAACGGCGACGCGCTATCGAAACCGTTGTACGTGTTGATCCATACCGATCCCGCTTTGATGCGTTCGGCCATCCAGTGCGCGCGGCCGATGTCGCGCGTCCAAACCGCCGACACCAAGCCGTAGATCGTTCCGTTGGCGATGTCCACGGCCTGTTGCTCGCCGGAAAAACGGATCACGCTAAGGACGGGGCCGAAGATTTCTTCCTGCGCAATCTTCATCGGCGGCTGCACGCCCGAAAAGACCGTGGGCTTCACGAAAAATCCGCGGGCGTTCGAGCCGGAGCAATCGCGCTCACCGCCGCACTCGAGCTTGGCTTTCTCCTCGACGCCCGACTTGATGTATCCGAGAATCCGATCAAGCTGCGCTTGCGAAATCTGCGATCCCATTTCCGTTGTGGGGTCGAGCGGATCGCCGACTTTCATCTTTTTCGATTTGGCGACAAGACGCTCGACGAATTCGTCGTGAATCTTCGCGTCGAGCAGCAGGCGCGATCCGGCGCTGCACACTTCGCCCTTGTTGGCGAAGATTCCGCTGAACGCTTCGTCCACCGCGGAGTCGAGGTCGGCGTCGGCGAAAATGATGTTGGGATTTTTTCCGCCGAGTTCGAGCGAGATGCGCTTCAAATTGCTTTCCGACGACGCCCGCAGCAACGCCCGCGCCGTACGGATACTTCCCGTGAAGCTGATCTTGTCCACGTCCATATGCCGGCCCAGCGCTTCGCCCGCCGTGGGTCCATATCCGGTGACAACGTTCACCACGCCTTCCGGCACGCCCGCCTCAAGACACAGCTCGCCGACGCGCAGCGCGGTCAACGGCGTAAGTTCCGACGGCTTGAGAACGATGCTGCATCCGCAAGCGAGAGCGGGCGCGAGTTTCCAGCAGGCGATCAGGATCGGATAATTCCACGGGACAATTTGCCCCGCCACGCCTACCGGCTCGCGCAACGTGTAGTTCAAATACGGTCCATCCACCGGCACCGTCTCGCCGTGCGGACGCCGCACCCATCCGGCGTAGTAGCGCAACGCATCGGCGGAGGGCCGCACGTCGGCGCTTCGCGCTTCGCGCACGGTCTTGCCGTTTTCGCGCGACTCAAGTTCGCACAACTCGTCCTCATGCTTGTCGATCAGCTCGGCGATGCGCCAAAGCACGCGTTCCTTGTGCGAAGGATCCGCCTTGCGCCATGACCCCGCTTCGAAGCTCGCGCGGGCCGCACGCACGGCGCGGTCGATGTCTTCGGTCTGCGAGTCGGGGACGGCCGTGATCTTTTCTCCGGTCGCGGGATTCATCACGTCGATGGTTTTTCCGCACGCGGCGGGTTCCCACTTTGCGCCGATCAGGTTTAGGTTTTTCATTGCTCATTCCTTGCCCACTCGGGCCCACGGTATGATTTTCGCACTCCAAGATACAGCAATGCCAAAGCCGCCACCACCGCGGCCAACGTTTCGCCGGCCAACTGATTCGGCGGCAGCATCATGATGATCGAGATGAAGACGGTCCACGCAACGGCGGTGACGCGGACGATCCTCGAGTATTTTCCCAGATGCCACGGTCCGCGCTCGGGTTTCACGCGCATCGCGAGAAACACCGGCACTACGTACGACACAAAGAGCGCGACCACGCTGATCGACGTGACCACCGAGTACGCGCCGCTGTAGATCATCGCCGCAAATGCGGCTGCCGCCGCGCACCAGATCGCCGCACCGGGCGTATGATGCGTTGCGCTAACGCGGCGCAGAAATGCCGGTAATCCGCCGTCGCGCGCGAACGCGAAAACCGCGCGCGAGATCGAGGCGACGGTGGAGAGTCCGCAGAACCACATCGCCGCGACCAACACCCACGCCAATGCCGTGGCGGCTCGCACATCTCCAAAGGCCAATCCGAAAATGTAGAGGGGAACCGGCGCGTCAGCGTCGTTCGCTCCGATCGCCATCATCTTAGGGAGATCGCGAATCGCCAAAGTCAGCGCGATCAGCAGAACGTAGCCCACGATGGCAGATACCCCCACGGCAAGCACCATTCCCCAAGGCGCGCGGCGGCGCGGATCATGCGTCTCTTCCGCTGTGTGCGCGGACGCGTCGAAGCCCGTGAAAGTCCATTGCGCTTGTAGCAGGCCAATCAGGAACATCCACGCGTAGGGATGGCTGCCGAGCGTGTGCAACTGGGCGGCGCGGAAGAAAAACGAGATCGGCTGCTTCGGCGCAAAGAACAACAGAGCTCCAGCGATAAGGAAAACACCCGCGATATGCACGGGCACGCTCAAGTCGTTTAGCAGAGCAGTGGGCCGGATGCCGAAGTGATTGATTGCAGCGTGCGAAACGAGGACGACGCAAAAGATGGCCAGCACTGCGTTGGAATTGTCACGGCCGACGTCGTTCACGTATCCAAGAAGCGGCGCGGCGAATTTCGCGCATCCATAATCGATTCCGGCGAGTGTGGCGATCAATCCAATGATGTTGAAGCACGCCGTGAACCATCCCCACGCGGGACCACCCAGTTTCGACGACCAGTGATACATTCCGCCCGACGTTGGATACGCCGACGCCAGTTCGCCCATCGCGGCAGCGACAATCAGAGAGAAAAACGACACCAGCGGCCAACCGAGCGCCATTTCGCGCGGTCCACCATAAGACAGACCGTAGCCGTAGAGCGTTACGGCTCCGGTCAAAATGGAAATAACAGAAAAGGAAATCGCGAAGTTCGAAAATCCGCCCATCGCGCGGAATAATTCTTGCGCGTAGCCAAAGCGCGAGAGATCGCTTTGATCGCGGTCGGGCATCCGCCTCCGCTACTTTCGGGTGATGAGGATCGTTTGCATTCCGTTTTCGAGCGGATGCAATTCGCTGTCGCGGAATCCCGCCGCGCGGAACATCTGGTCGTATTCGTCGAACGTGTAGGCGTCGCCCGCCGGCGTACTGACCAACATTGTGAGCGAGAACGCCGCTTGCACCGGCGGCGTCACGCGATCCGCGTTCGGCACGAACTCGAGCGTCGCCACGTGACCGTCCGGCGCCAGCGCCGCGTGAAATTTGCGCATCAGTTTTTCGCACGTCGGCTTGTCGAAGTGGTGGAAGAAATTCGTCACTAAGATCGCTTCGTACGGGCCGCCGAAGTCCACGTCGAACGCGCTGCCCGGCAGCATGCGAACGCGATCGGGGACGCCGTGCTTTTCCGCGTTTTCCTTGGCGACCGTCAGCACGTTGGCCCAATCCTGCGCGACAATTTGCGCTTTCGGATGCGATTTCGCAATGGCGATGCCGAACAATCCGTGACTGGCCGCGATGTCGAGCACGCGGCACTCGCCGGGATGCTTCGCGACAACCAGCGCCGCTAATTTCGGCGCGCTGATGGTGGTGAGCGGCGCCATCGACCGTGCGAAATTCACCCACACGGGATGTTCCGGCGAGAGCGTTCCGTCGGGCTCGGTGGCCACGCCGCCTTTTTTGATCGCTTCGCCCAAATGCAGCGTCGCCTCCAGGAACATCGGCGCGAGCATGAACTCGCTGACGCTCGCCAGATACGCCGGCGAGTGGCGATCCAAGAATGGTGCGAGATCCGGCGCCAACGCGTAGGCCGAGCCGGTCTTGGTGAGAAATTCTTGAGTCACGAGGAAATCGCAAAGAATACGCGTGCTGCGCTCCGGCAATTTCGCGCGTGTTGCCAGCGCCGGTGCGGTGTTGGAACCTTCGGCGATGCCCGTGAACAAATCATTGTCGACGGCGGCCTTGAAAGCCATGCTGCGCGTGACGCCGTTGACCACTTCGAAAATCTTTGCAGGATTCGGATGATGCTCCATGGCTTTGCCCCTTTTTTACGCGTCCGGTTATTCCAATCCGTACTTTTTCAGGATCGGCTCCCATTTGCCTTGCGCTTTCAAAATCATTTCGATCACTTCACGCGCCGCGCCGTTTCCGCCCGGCGCCTTCGTTACGTAATGCGCGATGCGTTTTACTTCGGATACCGCGTTCGCGGTCGCCACGGCGAATCCCGCGCGCAACAGAATCGGCGTGTCCGGCAGATCGTCGCCGATGTAGCAAATCTCCGCGTCGCTGGCGCCGGATTTTTCCTTGATCTCCGCGTAAGGGCCGAGTTTCTCGAGGAAATTTTGGTAGATGTACTGCACGCCGAGCATTTCGGCGCGATGCGCGGCGGCCGGAGAGTCGCGTCCGCTGATCCAACCGGCTTGCAATCCCGCGCCGATCAGAAAGCGGAACGCCATGCCGTCTTGGGAGTGAAAGCCTTTGGTTTCGACCAAGCCATTTGGTCCGGGCAGGTAATAAAGATGGCTGTCGGTGAGACAGCCATCCACGTCCGTCAGCAGGACGCGAATTCCACTAAGGATTTTCTGCCGCGTGGCTCCCGCAAGCTTCATGCTTTCGCCAGCAGCGTTTCGCGCTTGGCGGCCAACGCGGCCAGCAGCGTGTCGAACGATTGAATGAAGAGTTGCACGCCGTCGTCCTGCAATTTCTGCATCACGGCTTTGTAGTCGATGCCGGCCTTCGCGAGCGCCGCCAAGTGTTTTTCCGCGGCGTCGACGTCGTTCTCCAGCGTCAACGCGACCACGCCGTGGTCCTTGAACGCCTTGACGCTGACTTCCGGCATGGTGTCCACCGTTTCGGGCCCGATCAGCGACTCGCAGTAGAGAACGTCGCGATACTTGGGATTTTTCGTGGACGTGGATGCCCACAGCAAACGTTGCGGTTGCGCGCCGCGCGAATCGAGCGAATCGAAGCGATCGCCCTTGAAGATTTCCTTGTACCGGCGATAGAGCACGCGCGCGTTGGAGATGCCCGCTTTGCCTTGCAGCGCCGGATCGGCGCCCATTTCCTCGAGCATCTTGTCGATCAACGTATCGACGCGGCTCACGAACAAGCTGGCGACCGAGGCGATCTTGTCGAGCTTTTTCTGGTGCGCCGACGCGCGGTCGAGACCTTTGCAATAGGCTTCCATCACTTGCTCGTAGTTCTCGCGCGCGAACAACATTGTGATGTTCACGTTGATGCCCTCGGCAATCACGCTTTCGATCGCCGGAATGCCCGCTTGCGTGGCGGGAATCTTGATCATCACGTTCGGGCGATTCAGTTTGCCCCACAGCCGTTGCGCGGCTTCGACGGTGCCTTCCGTATCGTTGGCCAGCTTGGGCGACACTTCCAGCGAAATGAAACCGTCGCGCCCCTTGCTTTCCTCGTAGACCGGGCGCAGGACGTCGGCGGCGTTGCGAATGTCGGTGACCATCAGCTCTTCGCAAATCTCGAAGGGCGAGAGATCGCGCGCCGCCAGCTCGGAAATTTCGGCGTCGTAGTCGGCCGATCCGTTGATGGCTTTCTCGAAGATTGTGGGATTCGAGGTCATGCCCCGCAATCCATCTTCGCTGACCATGCGCGCCAACTCACCGGAGGCGATGAGGTGGCGGCTCATGTTGTCGTACCAGAAGCTTTGTCCCAGTTTGTGAAGTTCAACGAGTCGATTCATGAGTCATACTCCTTCTCCTGCCTACTCTCTTGGATGCAACTATCTTACCTCTGGATTCGCGCCGATCCGCCTTTGGCGAACGCGCGCACCTGTTCCACCGTCGACATCGTGGTGTCGCCGGGAAAGGTGGTCAGCAGCGCGCCGTGCGCCCAACCGAGGCGCAGCGCGTCCGCGGGACTCTCGCCCGTCATCATGCCGTAGAACAATCCGGAGCCGAAGCCGTCGCCGCCACCCACGCGATCCACCACGTCGAGTTCGCACGTCGGCGCCTGATGCACTTCGCCGTTCGCCCACACCACGGCGCTCCAACTGTGGCGATTGGTGGAATGCACTTCGCGCAGCGTCGTGGCGACCACTCGCACTTGCGGATGCTTCTTGGCCACGCTCTTGATCATTTCCACGAACACGCTGGGATCAAGCTTCGACTTCGCGGCGACTTCGGGGCCGGGAAGTCCCAAACCTTTCTGCAAATCTTCTTCATTGCCGATGAGCACGTCGACGTTCTTGACGATGCGATCCATCACGGATGTCGCACGATGCTCGCCGCCGGAAATCTTCCAGAGCTTTTCGCGGAAATTCAGATCGAAGGAAACCACGGCGCCCGCTTTCTTGGCCGCTTTCATTCCCTCGATGATCAGCTCGGCGGTGGTTTCCGAAAGCGCCGCGAAGATGCCGCCCGAATGGAACCAGCGCACGCCGTTTTTGAAAATGTTTTTCCAATCGAAGTCGCCGGGTTTCAATTGCGCGGCGGCTTCGTTCGAACGATTGTAGAAAACCACGGGCGCGCGCACGCCCTGTCCGCGGTCGCTGTACACGGTGGCCATATTCGGTCCCGTGACGCCGTTGTGCGCGAATCGCTTGTAGATCGGCTGCACGCCCATCGCGCGGACGCGTTCGTGGATCAAGTCGCCGATGGGGTAATCCACCATCGCCGTGACGATGGCGGTCTTCAGGCGAAAACAATCGGAGAGATTGGCGGCCGTGTTGAACTCGCCGCCGCTCACGTGAATGTGACATTGCGAAGCTTTGCGAAAAGGAATAATGCCGGGATCCAAACGGTGAACCAGCGCGCCGAGCGAAACCAGATCGTAAGCGCCTTCCGAGGCGATTTTCAGGCCGTAAGGTGACGTGGACATAGGGGAAAGTACAGCCTAACACAGTCGCCCGCACCCAGTCATTGCCGCATGCGGGCGAATGGGAAGAAAGCCAAAGCAAGAGGCAAAAGTCAAAAGGCAAAAGTGAGAAGCACCGGCCGTGCTAAGTTAGCTCTATGCGTCGATTCGCTTTTCTCTCGTCCTTCTTTTTTGCTGTACTCGCGATGTTCGCACTGGCCGCGGCCCAAAATCCGCAAAGTTCCCAGAAAGCCGCGCCGAAGAATCAGAAGAAAGAAGAAAGCATCCTCGACAATCGCACGGCTCGAGGATTCCGCCTGATTCGTCAAGCGAATCTGCGCGCGGACCTCACGTTTCTCACCTCCGACGCTCTCGGCGGCCGCCTCTCGGCCGAACGCGGCGACGAAGCGGCCGTGGAATTCATCGCCGCGGAGTTTTCCAAGGCGGGACTGAAGCCGATCGTGCCGAGTTTCACCGGTCCCAGTTTTTTGCAAGACGTTCCGTTGATCGAGTTCACGCCCGATGCGCGCGACACGCAACTGTTCTTGAGCCGCGGCGGCGCGCAGCGGCCCTTTGCGTACTCCACGGATTTTACGGGCGCGTTTCCGCGCGATCTGACGGTTCGAGGCGACGTGGTGTTCGCGGGCTACGGAATCACGGCGCCGGAATACGGCTACGACGATTACACGGGACTCGACGTCAGAGGCAAAATCGTGTTGATCCTCGATCACGAGCCGCAGGAGGACGATGCCAAGTCCGTGTTCAACGGATACGGCAACACGCTGCATGCGGCTTCTCGCGTGAAGACGATGAACGCGCAGTTGCACGGGGCGGTCGCGGTGCTGTTGATGAATGAGCCCAACCGCCGCCATCCGTCGAATGCGGAACGTTCGGCGCGCATCACGGTGAACAATCCCGCGGGCCGCCAAGCGATCGCGCGGATTCCCTCGCAAGTGCTCGCCGACAACGAAGTGCGCATTCCGCTCGTTACGGTGAGCGATCGCCTGGCGGCGGAATTGCTTGCGACGTGCGGCAAGAAGCCGGCGGAATTGCAATCGGCCATCGACGCGACGCTGAAACCCAGCGGTCTGCTGTTGCCGGACACGGTCGTGGAACTGCACCTCGTCAATTCGATGGAACGCCGCACGCACACAACGAACGTGATCGGCCTGGTCGAGGGCCTCGATCCGCGATTGAAAGCGGAAACGGTGATCTTCAGCGCGCATCACGATCACAACGGCGCGCGCGACGGCGTGATTTTCCCCGGCGCGGACGACAACGGCTCGGGTACTGTCGGCGTGATCGAACTGGCGCGCAGCTTCGGCGTCAACGGGAACGTCGCCAAGCCGAAACGCAGCCTGCTCTTCATCGTTTTCGGCGCGGAGGAGCGCGGCCTGCTGGGATCGTATTACTACGTGGCGCATCCGCTGCGTCCGCTGGCGACCACGCGCGCGGTGATCAATTTCGACATGATCGGCCGCAACGAAGCGCCCAGCGCGCAGACCGAAGGACTGATGGATATCGCCAAGGACACGTCAAATCAGTTGAACTTCACGGGAACGGCGTATAGTCCCGAGTATCGCGCGTACGTGGAACGCGCGAATGAAAACGTGGGACTCGAGTTGAGTTACAAGTGGGAAAACGACGCGGCGCTGAACCTGTTCGCGCGCAGCGATCAGTTTCCGTTCATCCAGAAGGATGTGCCGTCGGCGTGGTGGTTCACCGGCTTTCATCCCGACTATCACCAGCCGACGGACACGGTAGAGAAAATCAATTTCGACAAAATGGAAAAAATCCTGAAGCTGGCGTACTTGACCGCGTGGGAAATCGGTGACGCTGACAATCCGCCGAAGTTCAAGCCGGATCCGCGGGGGCAGTAAAGGCGAGGCCCGAGGCCCGAGCCACGAGGTCCGAGTCTAGGACAACAGATGCGCGGAAAAGCGGGATTGGTTTTACTCGGAACTCGGAACTCGGGCCTCGGAACTAAGAATTTAAAGGGCCTACCGCTTGCGAGGACGATAGGCCCGAGTGAGGCGTCTTGGGGTAGTTCTCTTGTTGAAATCAGTCTATGCGCGCGCCCGCGAAATGGGAAATGAAGAGTTCTTATGGCTTCGATAAGGCGTTTGTTTGGGCTTGCAACAATTCCCACACCGCGCGAATGTGCGATTCTTCCGTGCGCAAATGTCCGATCGCCACGCGCAGCGTGTAAACACCTTTCAGTTTTGTGTGCGAGATAAACGCGCGGCCGTCGGCGTTGACGGCGTCGAGAAGCGAAGAGTTGAATTTCTCCAGTTCGGCTTCGGGCATGCCCTGGGGCTTGGCGCGGAAACAGACCACCGAGAACGGCACGGGTGCGAGCCGTTCGAAATTCGGATCGGCGTCCACCCACGACGCGAACATTTGCGCCAGTGCGATGTGCTTCCTCAAAATCTGGCGGATTCCTTCTTGACCGAAGTAGCGCAACACAAACCACAGTTTCAGCGCGCGGAAGCGGCGGCCGAGTTGCACGCCGTAGTCCATGTAATTGCGCGCGGAGGCGTCCTCGGCGGTGCGCAGATATTCAGGCACTAGCGAAAACGCCGCTCTCAGTTTCGCAGGGTGTCGCGTGTAGAATGCGCTGAAGTCGAATGGCGTGAGCATCCATTTGTGCGGATTCGTGACGATGGAATCCGCGCGCTCCCATCCCGCGAATTTCGGGCGCATCTCGGGCAGCGACGCCGCGGGACCCGCGTACGCGGCGTCGACGTGCAGCCAAAGTTTGTTCGCTGCGGCGATGTCGGCGATCGCGGCTACGGGATCGACGCTGGTGGTCGACGTGGTACCGATGGTCGCGACGACCATGAACGGCAGCCAGCCGGCGGCTTTGTCTTCGGCGACGGCGCGCGCCAGTTCAGCGGGGATCATGCGGAATTCCGCGTCCGATGGAATCATGCGCACCGATTCCTGGCCGAGTCCCAGGATGATCGCGGCTTTTTCCACCGAAGAATGCGCGTGCTCCGAGGTATACAAACGCAATCGCGCGGCGCCGGTTCCTTTTTCGCGAATCCCCAGGCCAAGATTCTCGCGGGCTTCCGCGACGGCACACAACGTCGAGATCGAAGCTGTGTCCATCACCACGCCGAAAAACTCGGACGGTAGGCCGAGCATTTCGCGCAGCCACCCCATCACTACTTCCTCGAGTTCCGTGGCGGCGGGACCCGTGCGCCACAACATGGCGTTGATGTTCAGCGCGCCGCTCAGCAATTCGCCCAAGATGCCGGGGCCGGATCCGGTGATCGCGAAGTACGCCATGAATCCGGGATGATTCCAATGCGTGATGCCCGGCACGACGAGCTTTTCGAAATCGGCAAACATGCTTTCGAACGATTCCGGATGTTCAGGTGCGTGCGCCGGCAATGCCGCGCGCAAGTCGCCGGGCTGAATGCGCGACAGCACGGGATAACGCTCTGGATTTGCCATGTAGTCGGCGATCCAATCGATGACGCGATGGCCGTGGATGCGAAATTCCTCGGGCGTCATATCGGGACGCGGCAGATCACTCATTTCACTTTATCCTTCGAGTAGCAGATATCTTCCAGGTTGCACTTCGCGCATAGCGGTTTGCGCGCGATGCAAACTTGGCGTCCATGCCAAATGATCCGGTGGGAAAAGTTGATCCACTCCGTTCTCGGCAGAATGCGCATCAAATCCTGTTCGATTTTTCCGGCTTCGCTGTGACGCGTTAAGTCGAGGCGCTGCGAAATGCGCATCACGTGCGTGTCGACCACAACGCCTTCGCTCAATCCAAACGCCGTGCCGAGCACCACGCTGGCGGTCTTGCGCGCCACGCCGGGAATGGTGAGCAATTCGTCCATGGTCTTGGGAACTTTCCCTCCGAAGTCGGCGAGAAGCTTTCGCGCCGCTCCGACAATCGATTTCGCCTTGTTGTTGAAGAATCCCGTGGAGCGAATATCCGGCGCGAGTACTTCCGGCGTGACGGCGGCGAAATCCTGCGGCGTTGGATATTTCGCAAACAACCCAGGCGTCACCATGTTCACGCGCACGTCGGTGCATTGCGCCGACAGAATGGTCGCGACCATCAACTCCCAGGCGTTGCGGTGATGCAGCGCGCACTCGGCTTTTGGATACGCTTCGGCCAAGCGCTGAAGGATTGCCTGTACTCGCTTAGGATCGTCGCCCTTCTTCGGTTTGGCCTTTTGCTTGGCGGTTGGTTTCTTCGCTTTCATTGATGCAAGAACTTTAGCATCTCACGAAAGGCTTTTCCGCGATGGCTGTGAATCCACTTTTCGTGCGCCGGGATTTCCGCGAAGGTTTGCCCGAGATCGGGGAACAAAAAGTGGGGATCGTAGCCGAATCCGCCCGCGCCGCGCGGCGTGTCGATGATGCGGCCCTCGGCGGTGGCGCGAAACGTCGCGATGGTTTTCCCCTCGTGTGCCAGCGCGATCACGCAAACGTATCGGGCGCTTCTTTGTTCAACGCCCGCGAGTTCGCGTAGCAGCTTCGCGTTGTTCGCCGCGTCGCCCTCGCCGGAGTATCGCGCGGAATGCACGCCGGGCGCGCCGCCCAGCGCGTCCACTTCGAGTCCTGAGTCGTCGGCGAAAACCGGTCCGGCCGTGTGGAAACTGTAGTATTCGGCTTTCAGCCGCGCGTTGGCTTCGAAGGTGTCGCCTGTTTCCGGGCATTCCGGCAGCGTCGCGTAGCAGGGACACTGATGGATGTGCATGTCGGGTCCGCGATCGAGAATGAACTCGCGGAGCTTGCCCATGTTTCCTGTCGCGCAGTACAACAACATTAGCAATACTCCCGGCAGCTTTCTTTACCGCAGAGACGCAGAGACGCAGAGAAAACCTGGATTGAGCACGTACCGGGTTTCTCTGCGCCTCTGCGTCTCTGCGGTGAAAAAACCGTCATGCTTTAGAGTACGCACCCGGCGTGCTTCTGGGCTTGAATCAATTGCTGCACACCTAGTTTTCCCAGCGACACGAGTGCCGCGTACTCTGAATCATCGAATGCGCCGCGCTCGGCGGTTGCTTGCATCTCGATGAATTTTCCCGCGCCGGTGATCACCAAATTCATATCAACCTCCGCCGTCGAGTCCTCTTGATAGCAGAGATCGAGCATCGGGACACCGCCGACGATGCCGACACTCGCCGCGGCGACGTAATCGGTCAACGGCACTTTCGCCAGGTTGCCGGATTTCACGAGCGCATCGAACGCCCGATAGAGCGCCACGAACGCGCCGGTGATCGACGCG
>JAJPHL010000019.1 GCA_021325275.1 Terriglobia bacterium
AGCCGTGCCGACCGGACGTTTAGAAATAATGGGGCTTTAGCCCCGCCAACAACGGCTGATCCGCGATCTTGCCAAGTGGAAAGCCGCAGGGGCTAAAGCCCCAGGGACAAGGCCTGCTGGCGGCACGGCTGAAGCCGTGCCCTGATACAAAGCATACCTACTCGCAAGGGTTCGATTTCCGCAGGCCGTGTGATCGGAATTCAGACTGAGCCCATTCCATAAATCGGGATCAGAACGAGTTCCGAAAATCGAGTAAGAACCGTCCGTTCTTATCGGTGTTCCTCTGCGTTTATCTGTGGCTCCGTCTTTTCTCCGCGTGCTACGCGGCCGATGGCATTGACAATTCTGCGGATCGGCGCCTTATCGTAGCTTTCGAATCCAACAAATTCGCCTTGGCGCGATCCGCGATAGAACCATCGCGAGAGCAGCGCCAATTGTTCCCAACGGCGGCCCCTGCCATCGAGTTTCACTTCGCCGACCGCCGCGCGCAAACGCGCGTCGAGCGATACGGACTTGCCGGTTTCGGCGTCGGCGGCTAGGGGAAATGTGATGCGGTCGAGCAGATAGCCGCGATAGACGGGAAACAACTCCACGCTTTCCGCGGCCGCCGATCGCTGCACGACGATCCCATGCAAGTGTTCAACGTCGGTGGCCAAGCCGCCCTTCGCGGCCAGCTCCGGAAAGTCGAGCGCGGCTTTCACTTTCTCCAGACGCTTGTGAATGTCCGCGGCGCGCTCGAACTCCATCGCCGCAGCGGCCTCTTCGCGCGACGCTTCGAGCGTCCGCACCAGCGATGTCCCCTGCGTCTCGAGAAAATCGCGCACCCGCGTCGATTCCGCGCGGTATTCCTCGACGGTGGTGGCTGCTTGGCACGGCCGCAAACACATTTTCATTTCACCGTAGATGCAGCCGGGGTGCGCCGGGTCGGGGTGAATCGTCTCGACGCACCGGCGGATCAGGAACAAGTCGAGAAACGTCTCCATGAACTTCGTGGCGGTCGCGCGAGAAGGGAAGGGGCCGAAGTACAACGCCGGACCATTCGCAAGACGCCGCGTCAGATAGCAGCGTGGATATTCGTTCTGCCAAAGAAACTTTACCAGCATCGGTGGACGCATGCGTAAACGCCGGCGGTAGCTGTCGGGAAAGTAAGCTCGATGCAATTGCCAGAGCAAGACGCTCGATTCAAACGCCGATCCCGTTTCGCGATACCAAACCGATTGCGCGGTGGCGTGCAGCGTGAGGCGTTTGCTGTTTTCCTGCGGCGGTTCGAGCATGCGCGTGACCCGCCGCCGCAGCTGGTGCGATTTGTTGATGTAGGGCTCGCCGCCGGTTTCGATGATGAACACACCGGATCGCGCTGGGACGTCCGCCACGGCCTGCGGCAAATCCTTATGAGCCTCCAACTCCACGCGCTGCATCGCGAAATCCCCGGGCGTCGTCGGCATCGCGTTCAGTATGGCATAATCGCGGCGTGACCTCCCTCGAACGCACTGAAGCCGCGCTTGCCGCGATCCGTCAACACAAAGAACTCAACGCTTTCATCACCGTGACCGAAAAGACCGCGCTGGAAGAAGCATGCCGCGCCGATCGCGAACTCGCGAAAGGCCAGCGCCGCAGCGCCATTCACGGTTTGCCGATTTCGCTCAAAGACCTCTTTTATACTCGCGGCGTGCGCACCACGGCGGGATCGAAGATTCTCGCCGATTTCGTACCGCGGCGCGACTCCGACGCCGCGCGCCGCTTGCGCGCGGCCGGCGCCGTGATTTTGGGTAAGAACAACTTGCACGAATGGGCCTACGGCGTCACGAGCACGAATCCACATTACGGCGCCGTGCGCAATCCGCATGATGTGGCGCGAATCCCGGGAGGTTCGTCAGGGGGTTCGGCGGTGGCGGTGGCAACGGGAATGGGCGCGGCGTCGATCGGCACCGACACGGGCGGATCGATCCGCATTCCCGCGTCGTTGTGCGGCGTCGTGGGGCTGAAGCCCACATATGGCGCGTGCAGCCTCGACGGAGTGATCCAGCTCAGCCAGACGATGGATCACACCGGTCCCATCGCGGATTCTGTCGCGACCGCGGCGGCCGTTTTCGAGGTGATGTCGGGACGCAAGCTCAAGTCTTTCGACGGCGGCGTGAAGGGTCTGCGCATCGGCGTGCCGGAAAAGTTTTTCTTCGAACGTTTGCAGCGGGAAGTCGAGAGCAACGTTCGAGGCGCCATTTCGCATCTTGCGGATCTCGGCGCCAAGATCGTCACCCTACGCATCGCCAACGCTTCGGAAGCGAACGAAGCAGGCCGCACCATCTTGCTCGTGGAAGCCTTGAAGACGCACGCGAAATATCGCAAGCGCCGCTTGGACTATGGCGACGCGGTCCGCGTGTTCCTCGAACGCGGCGAGCAAATCACGGCCCAAGAATTGCGCGCCGCACAAAAAATCCGCCGGGAATTCACGCGGACGTTCCTGCGCACCTGGGACCGCGTGGATTTGCTTGTGACGCCGACGATCCCCGTAACCGCGCCGCTCATCGGTCAAGAAAAAATCGGCGATGAAGACACCCGCGCCTGCCTCACTCGCTTCGTTCGCGTCTTCAACATTACCGGAGTGCCCGCGTTGTCGATCCCATGCGGCCGCGACGATCGGGGATTGCCGATCGGATTGCAGATCGCCGGACCGAAGCGCGGGGAGTCCACGGTATTGCGCGCCGGCCTCGCGATCGAGCGGCAATAAGAAGCCGAGAAACGAAACCGCACATGAACGCAGATGAACGCAGATCAGATCGATTTCTTATCTGCGTTTATCTGCGTTCATCTGCGGTTGCTTTGTTTGTAAGAATCTACGGTAACGTGGCATCCCACGCCGCCGCGGCGATTTCGCCGAGCGCGTCGCCCACATGGTGCGCAATCGTTTCGGGATCTCCCGCGACCATGTTGATGTACGCGGCGAACGCCAGACGGCGGCCGTCCTTGCGATCGATGTAGCCGGCGATTCCTTTTCCCGTCACCATCGCGTTGCGATTCAGCATGTCGCCGGTGCTGAACGTTCCCGTCTTGGCGTGCACCGATCCGGCGGCCGGCGAGTTCGGCTGAATGTCCCACAGCGTTCCGTCGCGGCCCAGAATCGGCAGCGCGCGGAAAAATGCCGGGAAGATTCGGCTGTCGCGCGACATGTAGGCGAGATACTGCACCATGAAGTCCGGCGTGTAAAACGCCGCGCCGCCCGCGCCGTCGCTTTGCGCCGCGCCCGATAGATCGAGTCCTGCCTTGCGGAGAAAGGCATTTTCCACGTCGAATCCCGCTTGCAGTGGACCGCGCCCGCTCCCGCGGAGCGCGCCCAGGACATACGGCATGTTGCTGGCGTGGAGATTCTGGCTCACCTTCAACGTAACTTTCACTTCCTCGGTGAACGGCAGTGAAACATGTTCGGCCACTTGATTTTCCGTCGCGTAGTAAGACGAAAACGGCGGAGCGGGAGATTTTCCGCCGTCCACCGCGACGCCCGCGTCCTTCAGCGCCTGCGTCAACGCCATTTCCGCGAACCGGCTTGGCTCCGGGACGCGATACACGCGGAGAATTTGTGGTCCCGCGGGGACGGAACCGGAAACGGTTACGGTGTGGCTGCCGTCGTCCGCGCGCACATCGTTCATGCGCAGCATCACCGGCGTTCCTGAAACGCCCGTGCGGATGGTGCCGCGCACGTGCAGATATGGCGTCTCCGGCGACACGGAAACCTTCGCGTCGCCGCCGTCGCCCTGCGGTGTGATCGTCAAGTCGATCACGTTGTCGTTCACCACAATCGGCGACATCGTCACGCCCGTGCCGAGTTCGCGCTGACCTTCGGGAAACATGCCGGCGTCAACCACAACCTTTCCCGTGATCCGCTTGATTCCGGATTTCGCGACGCTCGCGGCGAGTTCGCGCAGCACGGCCAGCGGATCGCCGGCCACCACGGCCGATCCAGGGATGGCGTCATAGGAGTGATCAACGTTCTGAAAGCTCAGTCCATTGCCTCCGAGCGCGCGATTGGAAAGATTCGGATCCCCCGACGCTTGCAGGATCAAACTGCCGTCGAGCGTGCCGTTCGCGTCGACCGCGCCGGTGCGATAGACCTTGGTGTGAAATTGAAAATCCGGGCCAAGCACCGCCAGCGCCGTTCCCATCGTCAGCAGTTTGGTCGTCGATCCCGGCGTGAAGAGTTGCTGCTCGTTCATCTTGAACACAACGCGGTTATCGTCGAGGCTCCAAAACTCCATGCCGAATCGCGCATGTGCGTACTCGGGACGGTTCATGACCTCTGCGACGCGCGCGGAAAGAGAAGTTTGCGCGTGAATGGACGCCAGCAGCAGAAAAACGGCAGCGGTGGTTCGTTGCAACATGCAAGGGAGGATATCACTTTCAGGAATGCACAGTCGCGATACACTAAACGAGTGAAATTGCCCATTTACCTCGACAATCACGCCACCACGCCGATGGATCCGCGCGTGCTCGAAGCGATGACCCCGTATTTCCTGGAGAAATTCGGCAACGCCGCCAGTTCCAGTCATTCCTTTGGTTGGGACGCTCGCTCGGGCGTGGAGGCGGCGCGCAATCAAGTGGCGGCGCTAATCGGCGCGAAGCCCAACGAAATCATTTTTACTTCCGGCGCCACCGAAAGCGACAACCTGGCGGTGAAGGGCGCGGCGTGGGCGCTGCGCGAGAAGGGAAATCACATCATCACCTGTGCGACCGAGCACAAAGCGGTGCTCGATTCTTGCGCGCATCTACAGAAGGAAGGATTCCGCATCACGATCTTGCCCGTTGACCGCTACGGGCAAGTCCACGCCGAGCAAGTGAAGGAAGCGGTGGAACCCCGCACGATTCTCGTGTCGTTGATGGCTGCGAACAATGAGGTGGGCACGCTGCATCCGCTGGCCGACATCGGCCGCCTTTGCCGCGAGCGCGGAATCTTCTTTCATAGTGACGCCACGCAGATGATCGGGCGTCTGCCGTTCGACGTGAACGCGTTCCACCTCGACATGGCCGCGCTCACTGCGCACAAGTTTTACGGACCGAAAGGCGCGGGCGCCATCTACGTGCGCGAAAAAGTGAATCTCGCGCCGCTGATGGACGGCGGTGGTCACGAGCGCGGAATGCGCTCGGGTACCATGAACGTTCCGGGAATTGTCGGACTGGGCAAGGCGTGCGAATTGGCGCGTTTGGAAGTGGTGAACGAAGCGCCGCGCCTGGCCGCATTGCGCGATCGCTTGCGCGAGGGAATCTTTTCGAAGCTTGACCGCATCTATCTAAATGGACATCCCACCGAACGCTTGCCCGGCAACTTGAACGTGAGCTTCGGTGAAGTCGACGGCCAGTCGTTGACGATGGGTCTCGACCAAATCGCGGTGTCGAGCGGCGCGGCGTGCAGTTCGGCGCTGGCCAAACCAAGTCACGTGCTGGAGGCGATCGGCGTGAGCGACGAACTGGCGGAGTCCACGCTGCGTTTCGGCGTGGGGCGCTTCAACACCGAGGAAGAAATCGACTACACGATCGGACGTGTCGTCGAGACAGTCGGGCAGCTTCGCGAACTTGCTATAAAATAGAGATATGGCCATCGAACTCACACCGAACGCCGTTCGCTCCATCCGCAAGACGATGGAGCAGCAGCATATGGAAGGCTTGCGCCTGGGCGTGCAAGGCGGCGGATGCACGGGACTGAGCTACGTGGTGCGTTTTGAAACGCGTCCGCCCACGGCGAAAGACAACGTCATTGAACGGGAAGGTGCGCGCGTCTTCGTCGATCCCAAGAGCTATCCTTTTCTCGACGGCCTCGTTCTCGACTATCACGAAACACTGATGGAACGCGGCTTCCGCTTCGACAATCCCAACGCCACGAAGACTTGCGGTTGTGGAACGTCATTCGAAGTGGCTCCGCGCAACTAATCCGCGTGAGTGCCCATCGCATCAAAACCTACTCCGCCGCGTCCGGCTACGTTTACCAATACGCTTTCCAGATATCTCGCCGCGCCCGCCGGGGATTTTTCACGCCGGGCACCGAGCACATCTTCGAAGTGTCGCGCGATCGCAAGACAAACTACCCGCTAGCGGTTTTTGTGCGCGACGACGCGGTGCAAGCGTGGAACAAAACGCATGGACGGGAACTGAGTCCTTCCGAGTGCTACGCGGCGGCCAAGATGCGATTGTTTCAAGTCTTCGATGCCCTCGACGATCCGGATCGCGAAGCTGAAGCGCCGATCGTCGACGCGAAGAACATCGAAGAGTTGCTGTCCTCATTGGACATTTCTTGAAACGGCGAACGCCGCGCAAGTGCGCTGAAAACACTTTGGGCCTCGCCGTGTTTGCAGCGAGGCCCAAAGGTGATTCACTCTGAATCGTGTAGAGCCGCTACTTCTTCTTCTTCGCGGCCTTCTTTGCAGGCTTCTTTGCCATTGTGTTCTATTCTCCCTTTCCTCAAGCGATTGATTGCTTCGCTCGAAGCTGTCTCAATGTATAAAGTCAGTCGCGAGATAAGTCAAGTGAAAAACGACGTTGCACGATAGAAGCATCGCGCGATATCGATTGCGCATCAACGCACCGCGCCCAACTCGCGCAAGTGTTGCAGCGCGTTGTTGCGAATCAACGGATCTTTCGTCGACTGGAAGATTTGGCTCCAGAGGAAAACGGAGATTTGATTGGTGCCGCCTTCTTGCGCGATCTTTGCGGCCATCACTTTCATCCATTCGTCGGCGTGCGGATGCTCGCTGCCCATGCGATATGCTTCCGCGGCGTGCGCGTAGTCGCCGTGCTGGTAGTAGATCATTCCAAGATCGGCCCACAGCCGCCATTCATTGGGATTGTTGGTGATGCCTTGGCGCAGCAATCGCGCCGCGAGGTCCGGACGCGCCGCGCCGACCGGCGACGGCTCGGTAAGAAAATACGCGCCGAACTTGTACGCCACCACCAACTGCGGATCGAGCGTCACGGTGATTTCGAGCAGAGGATCAAGCAGGGGATAATGCTCCACCGCCTGATTGCCCGTTAACTGCACCGCGTGTCGCTTGTCGCCGTAATACTGTACGGCGCGCGTCCAGTAGATGTCGGCCATCAATCCGTTGTAGCCGATCGACAACGCCTTGATCACGCGCGCGGAACTGAGATTCAGAACGTCGGGACCCGGTTGCATCTTCGCGGCGTACGGTTCGTTGAAACGCGCGACCATCCACACGCCAAGCATCAGCAGGGGGATTGCGATGATGGCTCGGGTCTTCGCGTTGGTCCGTTCCGTCATTTCATGTTTCGATTCGAGAAGATCGCCGCCGCTGCGATCAGCGTGACGGTTACATACAGCAGCGTGTATGCGGTGTTGCCGGCGATGAGTGCGCCGGGCACCGATTGTCCATGCCCGACGGCTGAGATCACGTTGAATTGACCGAAATTCGGCAGTACATAATAGAGGAACGTGGTCAAGCGCTGCATGGCAGGATTCTCGGAGAGCGAGCCGAACGTGCGAATGTCGTCGGAGAAGATGCCCGCCAGATAGAGTCCCAGCGTGCCAAGCGTGGAGACAACGGGCGTGGCGAAGCACGAGAATGCCAACGCGATGCCGGTGAGGAGCAACAATTGCAGGAAAATGAAGAACACGCCTGTCATCACGGCCGCGTCTTCACGCCTCAGCGTCCCATCGACGTAGAGGAGCGCCGTGACCAGTCCCACCGTCATCAAGAGCGTATTGACGGCCAAGGTGATCGCCAGGCCGAAATATTTTCCGGCGATGAACTCGGTGCGCCGTACCGGCTTCGAGAGCATCGTGTACAACGTGCGCCGCTCGATCTCCTTGTGAACGAGTCCGACGCCGAGAAACACCGCCATCACGGCGCCAAAAACCGAAATGGCCGAGAGTCCCAGATTCACGATGATCAATCGCTCGATGCCGATGGAGATTTGCCCCACCAGAATCGCGGCGGAAATCATCAGCAGCGCGAAGAACACCAGGTTGTACAACACGCGATCGCGCACGGCTTCGCGAAAGGTGTTCCAGGCAATCACGGCGACGAGCACGGCGTTCATTGCGAACCGCCTCCCGCCTGCTTCGCTTGGTTCGCGCCGTCGACGAGCTTCATGAAATATTCCTCGAGCGTTGGACGCACTTCGCTGCATCCCACGACGCGCGCCTTCAATTCCTCCAGGCGGGCGAATGTCGCGTAGACGTCTTCCACGCCGACCTCCGCGCGATAGCGGCTCCCGGTGCGCGTGACGGTGCGCGCGAGATCCGCCGGCGGCGCGCCGCCGCCGGGAAGTTCGAAGATAATCTCCACGCCGTGGACTTCGCGGTGAAAAATCTCTTCGACCGACCCGACGCCTTGCAGTCTGCCGCGCGCCAGCACGGCCACGCGATCGCAGAGCGTTTCCGCGTCGGGAAGAATGTGCGTGGAGAAAAAAATCGTGCGGCCTTCCTTCTTCAATTCGAGAATCAGATCGCGGACTTCGCGGCGCCCCACCGGATCGAGGCCCGACATCGGCTCATCGAGAAAAACCACGCGCGGGTCATGCACGATCGCTTGCGCGAGGCCGAATCGCTGCAGCATGCCTTTCGAGAACTTGCGCAACTGCGTGTCGCGGGCCTCGGTAAGGCCGACGCGGGCGAGGAAGCGATCCACGACGGCGTGGTCCTTCAGGCCAAAGAGTCGCGCGTAGTAGCTGAGCGCTTCGCGCGCCGTGAGGTAGTCGTAGAAGTAAGGCGCTTCGGGAAGAAATCCGATTTCTCGATGCATCGAAGTATCGCTCACGGGACGCCCGAGAATGGTGGCGCTTCCGGACGTCGGGAAGACCAGGTTCATCAGAAGCTTTAGCGTGGTAGTTTTTCCCGCGCCGTTTGGTCCCAGAAATCCGAAGACTTCGTTTTCGTGGACTTCGAGATCGAGCGAATCGAGTGATCGCTTGGGGTGCTTGGTCCAAAATCCCGTGAGGTAGTCCTTGGTGAGCTTCTCGGTGGCGATGACTGGCATGGAAGTTCCCCGATGGCATTCGCGATTATAACAGGACGCGTCTGAAGGTTGAAGGAAGTCGGCACCGGGTGGTGTCTTAGTTTGAAATCGATCCCGCTAAGCGACGCCCGATGCGATCGCTCTCTGGCGTTCCTAGTCGCGCACTTTGCAGTATGATTCCTTCATGCGTAATTCGTTGGCCCTGGGTTTGGTGTGCGTGTTTGTTTCTACAGCGGCGCTCGTAGCGCAGCCCGTTCCAAGTGAAACGTTCAATCAACTTTCTTGGCGCATGATCGGGCCATTTCGCGGCGGACGCGTGGCTGCGGTCTCGGGCGTGCCGGGCGACGCGCGGACGTTTTACTTCGGCAGCGTTGGAGGCGGCGTTTGGAAAACCACCGACGCGGGCACGGTGTGGTCGCCGGTGTTCGACGATCAAGCCATTGCGTCGATTGGCGCGCTGGCCGTCGCGCCGTCGAATCCGCGCGTGGTCTACGCGGGCACGGGCGAGGCCGACATTCGCTCGCAAATCTGTTTCGGCGACGGCGTGTACAAATCCACCGACGCCGGCAAGACGTGGAAGAACGTGGGACTGCGCGACACCCGGCAGATCGCCAAGATTCTGGTCGATCCGCGGAATCCCAACGTTGTCTTCGTCGCGGCGCTCGGCCACGTCTATGGACCCAATGAAGAACGCGGCGTTTTTCGTTCGACCGACGGTGGCGAAACGTGGCAGCGCGTGTTGTTCACCACGCCCGAGACCGGCGCCGTCGATCTGGCGTGGGATCCGGCGAATCCGAAAGTGATTTTCGCGGCGATGTGGAACGCGCATCGCCCGCCGTGGAGCGTCTACGCGCCGATTGAAGGAGCGGGCAGCGGACTCTGGCGGTCCACCGATGGCGGCGACCACTGGACGGAGCTGCGTGGTCACGGATTGCCGGAGACGCAGTGGCGGCGCTCGGGCGTGGCGGTGGCGTCGGGCGGAAAACGCGTGTACGCGGTGATCGACACAACCAACGGCGGACTCTTTCGTTCCGACGACGGCGGCGCCTCTTGGTCGCGTGCCACTGGCGACAATCGCATCATCAGCCGCAATTGGTATTTCAGCGGAATCACCGTCGATCCGAACAATGAGGACGTCGTCTACATTCCAAATGTGGCGATCTATCGATCAATCGATGGCGGAAAGAACTTCACGGTGCTGAAAGGTCAACCCGGCGGCGACGACTATCGCATCTTATGGATTGATCCCACGGACTCGACACGCATGATCCTGGGCTCGGATCAAGGAACGAATCTGAGCTTCGATCGCGGCGAGTCGTGGACCACGTGGTACAACCAGCCGACGGCGCAGATGTATCACGCCATCACCGACCGCCGTTTCCCGTATGCCGTCATGGGATCGCAGCAGGACTCGGGCACGGCCGCCGTGATGAGCCGCACCGATCACGGCGAAATCGACGCGCGCGATTGGTTTTCGGTGGGCGGAGCGGAAAGCGGATACATCGCGGTCGACGGAAAGAACGACAACATCTTGTATGTGGGCAACACGAACGGCGCGCTCGTTCGCTTCGATCGCCGCACCGGACAGGCGCAGAACATTACGCCGTCGCCGGGACGGGGCGGCGGGGGACCCGCGGGAAGTATCGCTTCGCAGAAGTATCGTTACCCATGGACCGCGCCGCTGATTTATTCCTCGATCGACAGCACGTTGTACTTCGGATCGCAGTATTTGATGAAGACGATCGACGGCGGACTGAACTGGAAGCAGATCAGCGGCGATCTCACGGGTGACGCGCGCAAGGCTGGCGCGCCGGCGTCGACAGAAGAACCAACGCCGGAGAATAGCAAGGCGCTCGGCTACGGTGTGATCTACGCGATTGGTCCATCGCCATTGAAGCCGGGACTCATTTGGGTGGGCAGCGACACGGGACTCGTGCACGTCACGCTGGACGGCGGCGCCACATGGAAAAACGTCACGCCGCCGGGATTACCCGATTGGAGCAAAATCAGCCAGATCGACGCGTCGCACTTCGATCCGGCGGCAGCGTACATTTCCGTCGATCGCCATCGCCGCGAGGACTACAAGCCGTACATCTATCGCACGCGCGACTACGGCAAGACGTGGACGCTGATCACCGAGGGTCTCGCCGCGCCCGCCTTCGTGAATTGCGTGCGCGAAGATCCCACGCATAAGGGCTTGCTCTACGCCGGTACGGATCTGAGCGCCGCCATTTCGTTCGACGACGGCGATCACTGGCAGTCGCTGAAGTTGAACATGCCGGCGGTTTCGGTGCGCGACCTAATCGTTCACGGCGACGATCTTGTCGCGGCGACCCATGGCCGCGGATTCTGGATTCTCGACGACATCACGGCGCTGCGGCAAATCGATCGCAAGTCGATCGCGCTCGAGGCGTTCTTGTACAAACCATCGGCGGCGTATCGACTAAATCCCGAGGGATTCTCGGGCACGCCCCATCCGCCCGAAGAACCAAAGGCCAAGAATCCGCCGGAAGGCGCGATCATCGATTATTACTTTCGCGGGACGCCGACCGATGAAGTGACGCTGGAGATTCTCGACGCTAAAGGACAATCGGTGCGCCGCTACTCTTCGCGACAAACACCGGCGGCCGGCGGTGGACGCCGCGGAGGCGGCAACATCGCCGATATTTGGATCACCGAACCGCAACGTTTCGGTGCGAAGGCGGGGATGAATCGCTTCCTTTGGGATTTGCGCTATGGCCTCGAGGAAACAGGCGAGGCGCAGGCGGGCGGCGGCGGCGGCGGATTCGGCGGCGTGGCGCGCGGACCTTTCGTGATGCCGGGCGTCTATCGAGTCCGCTTGACGGTCGCAGGACGCAGCTTCACGCAACCGCTCACGGTGAAACTCGATCCGCGCTCGACGGCGACCGCGCTCGATATCTCGAAACAATTCGACCTGAGCATGAAGTGCGCGAAAGCGATCGCCGAGATCACCACGGTCTCGCGGCAAGCGCAAACGTTGCGCCGCCTCCTGGCGGAACGGAAAGAGTTGGCGGGCGCCACCGACCTTGCCACGAAGATCACGGCGCTCGACGCGGAAGCCGCAAAGTTTGCGGCGAGCGGCGGCGGTCGCGGAGGGCGAGGTGGTGGCGGTCGCGGCGGAGCGGGCGGGGAACCGAACGCGTTCGCGAGTCTTTCGGGATCGCTCTCGACGGCCTTGGGAGTGGCGCAAGGCGCGGACCGCACGCCGCCGGCTATCGCCTACACGATGTACACGCAAGCCTCGGGCGAGCTCGCCAAGCAACTCGCCGCTTGGAAAACGATTCGCGACGTGAAGGTTGCGGAGTTGAATCGCGCGCTTGTGGCGGGTCATTGGGCGCCGATTGAGTTGAAATAGCGTCGCACGCTCTCCGTTGACGTTTGTGATATCTTAAAGGTTAGAAAATCGCCATGCGCATCATTCTGCACACCGGGAAGGGTGGCGTCGGAAAGACCTCCGTAGCATCCTCCACCGGCGTGGAACTGGCTCGCCGGGGTTACAAAACGCTGGTGATGAGCGTCGACCCGGCGCACTCTGTCGCCGATTCGTTCGATCTGGGCCGCCGTTTGCTCGCGCCTGCCGGAACACCCACGAAAATCCGCCCGAATCTTTGGATCCAGGAAGTCGACATTCAGAAAGAAGTCGGCCGGCACTGGAAGCACGTGCACGGATATGTTGCGTCGCTGTTGAACATCAGCGGATTGAACGAAATTCTCGCCGAAGAGTTGGCGATTTTCCCGGGCATGGAAGAAGTCAGCTCGCTCATGTACATCAATCAATACATGCGCGAGGATACCTTCGACGTGATCCTGCTCGATTGCGCGCCCACTGCGGAGTCGCTGCGCTTCATCAGCATTCCCAACACGCTGCAATGGTACATGGATCGCATTTTCAGCGACAAGCTGTTCACGTTAGAGCGTCGCGTGGCGAAGGTGATGCGCCCGCTGGTGAACACGTTTAGTCCCGTGCCGCTGCCCGAGGACGAATGCTTCCAGCAGGTGAAGACGCTGTACGAGAATTTGCGCGGCATCGACAAGGTGCTGACGAATCCGGAAATCACCACGGTGCGCCTGGTCACGACGCCGGAAAAAATGGTGTTGAAGGAAACGCAGCGCGCGTTTCTGTTCTTCTGCCTCTATGGCATGACCGTCGACGCGGTGATCGTGAACCGCCTGTTGCCGGAAGACGTACAGGATCGCTTCTTTAAAGGATGGAAGAGCACGCAGGAGCGCCACCTGAGCACCATCGGTGAATTTTTTGCGCCCGTGCCCATCTGGAAGATTCCGCTTTTCAACAATGAAATTCTTGGGCTTCGTGAACTCGACCGCCTCGGCAAAGCGATCTACGGTTCGCGCGATCCGGCCTTGGTCTACTACAAGGAATCGCCGTATCGCTTCGGACAAGTCGACGGTGTGTATCAGTTGCGGATGAAGCTGCCGTTTGTGGAGACCGAGGACGTCGACATGTTCAAGCACGGCGACGAACTGGTGGTGCGCGTGGGTGCGTTCAAGCGTCATATTCCGCTGCCGCAGCGCATGTCGTCGCTGGAGCCCGAGAAGGCGCGCGTGGAAAACGGCGACGTAATCATCACGTTCCACAAAACCGAGGTGGCCGATGCGGCCGGTGCGAGCGCGCTGCCGCCGGTGCGTCCACGCGAAGCCGTACAAACCCGCAAGTAACATTTGCGGCCGGACATTTCACTCAAACCATGACGGTGCGCGTTCTCTTCTTCGGTCCCGTGCGGGAAATCACCGGCGTCGCGGAAGAACGTGTGTCGTGCGCGGCCGGCGAGACGGCGGCCTCGGTGTTTGATCGCTACGCGGCGCGATTTCCGAAGCTTTCCTCGATGCGCGATTCAATCGTGTTGGCCCGCAATCGTGAATTGTCGAGCCGGGCGGTGTTGGAAGATGGCGATGAAGTGGCGTTTCTTCCGCCGGTGTCGGGTGGCGCGCCGGAGGATGTAGCGGAAATCGTCGATACGCCGATCGACGCGCGCGCGTTGGCCGCGCGAGTGGTCTGCGGATCGGACGGCGCTGTGGTAACCTTCGAGGGAATCACCCGCGACAATGCCGATGGCCGCACTGTGCGATATCTCGAGTACGAGGCGTATCGCGACATGGCCTTGGCGCAGATTCTCGGGATCGTCAGCGAAGCGCGGGAGCGCTGGGTGGTGGGGCGCATAGGCGTGGTTCACCGGCTGGGCCGAGTCAACGTCGGCGAAGCAAGCGTGGCGATTGTCGTGGCGTCGCCGCACCGCGCGGCGGCGTTTGAAGCGTGCCGGTTCGTCATCGATCGGCTGAAGAAAACCGTGCCCATCTGGAAGAAAGAGTTTTTCGAAGACGGCGAAATGTGGGTGGAAGGTGAAACGCTGAAACGTATATAATGAAAACGATCTCATTCGGGAGGCGCATCCTTTGATCAAGCTGGACATCATTAACCACGTGGTGGAAAAAAGCGGCATCACCAAGACCAAAGCGGAGCTAGCCGTGGAGACCGTCTTTGCCAGCATGAAGAAGGCTCTGGAGCACGGCGACCGCATCGAACTGCGCGGCTTCGGCGTGTTCAACGTGCGTCCGCGCAAAACCGGCATTGGCCGCAACCCGCGCACCGGCGCGGAAGTGAGCATCCCGCCCGGCAAAGCGGTCCGCTTCAAACCTGGCAAAGAATTGCAGGCGATCCAATAGTTGCAGGACTTTCCCGCTTCACCGCGCCCAAAGAGTTATTGGATTTGGGTGCACATCGTTCTTTTCCTTCTCACACTCGCGACGACCACGGGTGTCGGCGCGCGCATGCACGAGAGTTTCATGCGGGGCCGCGCGACCTGGGATCTCTCCTCTGACTGGAATCCCTTCGCCGGACTTCCCGCACATCCCGAGCGCCTTCTTGATGGCCTGCCGTTTTCGGTTTCGCTGTTGTTTATCCTTTCGGTGCATGAACTGGGGCACATGGTGGCGTGTTGGCGTTACGGCGTCGACGCGAGTCTGCCGTACTTCATTCCCGCTCCCACGCTATTCGGCACGATGGGCGCCTTCATTCGGCTGAAGAGCCCGTTCTACACGCGAAAGTCGCTCTTCGACGTGGGTATTTGGGGACCGTTCGCCGGCTTTATTGTCGCGGTGCCTTTCGTGATCGCGGGCCTGGCGATGTCGCGCGTAGAGCCGGGCATGTACGGCGACAACGCGATGAGTTTCGATTTTCCGCCGCTCTTTTTGCTGGTCAGCGGATTATTTCATCCCGGCGTAAGTCAATACGACATCGCGTTGCACCCGGTGGCGCGTGCCGCGTGCATCGGAATGTTCGCCACGGCAATGAACTTGCTTCCGGCGGGACAACTCGATGGCGGGCACATCTTGTACGCCTTGAGTCCGCGCTGGCATCGCGTCGTTTCTCTATTTGTGGGGTTGCTGTTGGCGCTGCCAATGGTCCTTGAGTTGTCCCTGTGGGGTCTGTCGCGATGGTGGCACACGTTAGGTTCGATCGCCGACACCATGGACGATTTCTACTGGCCCGGCTGGTTCCTATGGGGATTGTTGCTGTTGGTTCTGGGCCGGCGTCATCCGCCGGTTTACGATCCATATGAGTTGGGACGTGGACGCGTGGTGCTCGCGGCGGTTGCGCTCGTGGTGTTTATCTTGTGTTGGGCGCCGGTTCCGTTCCGGACGTTCTAATACCGCAACAATTCTCTCGACGCCGCGAGGACCTTCGGCACATCCGGCAAAAACGCCGCTTCCAGCGGCGGGGAATACGGCACCGGCGTATCGGGAGCCGTGACGCGCATGATCGGCGCGTCCAAGTAATCAAACGCGCGCTCCGCGACAATCGCCGAGAGTTCGCCGGCCAGTCCACCGGTGCGCGTGTCCTCGTGCAGCAGCAACAGGCGGTTGGTCTTGCGCGCGGTTTCCAGCAGCGCTTCCTCGTCCAGCGGCATCAGCGTGCGGAGATCGAGCACTTCCACCTCCGCGCCGTCCTCCGCGGACAATTTCGCCGCCGCTTCCAGCGCCACGTGGACCATCGCGCCGTACGTCACAATGCTCATGCGATCGCCCTCGCGCCGCACCGCGGCCTGGCCGATCGGCACGGTGTAGTCGCCCTCGGGCAATTCTTCCTTGATCCGGCGATACAGCAATTTGTGTTCGAGGAAAATCACCGGATCGTTGTCGCGAATCGCCGCTTTGATCAATCCCTTGGCGTCGTACGCCGTCGCCGGCGTGATCACTTTGAGCCCCGGCTGATGCACATACGCCATCTCCGGATTCTGCGAGTGATAAGGGCCGCCGTGAATGCCGCCGCCGGTCGGCGCGCGCAGCACCATCGGCAGCGCGACGCCCGAACGAAAGCGATTCTTGGCGGCAAAATTGATCAGCTGGTCGTAGGCGCAGGAAATAAAATCGGCGAACTGCATTTCGATCACCGGGCGCAGTCCCATCATCGCCGCGCCGATCGCCGTGCCGACAATCGCGCTTTCGCATACGGGCGTATCCATCACGCGGCGCGCGCCGAATTTCTCGAGCATTCCCGCTGTCACTTTGAACGCGCCGCCGTAAACGCCGATATCTTCGCCCAGCAGGAAGACGTCGGGATCGCGCTCCAGTTCTTCCCAGATGCCTTGGCGAATCGCTTCGAGATAAGTGGTTTCAGCCATTAGGCGCGTGCCTCAAAGACTCCGTCAAGCAACGTTGCGGGATCCGGATACGGCCGCGAATCGGCCCACGCGACGGCTTCGTCGACTTCCGCCACCACGCGCGCGCGCATTGCCTCAATTTCCGCTTTCGTCAGCAGGCGTTTGCCGAGCGCGTGCTTTTCGAGTCGCACGATCGGGTCACGCTTGGCCCACTCCGCAAATAGTTTCTTCGGAACGTACTCTGCGGCGTCGTGCGCGGAGTGTCCGGTCATGCGGAACGTCTTGCATTCGATCATGTACGGACCTTTGCCGGCGCGCGCATAGGCGATGGCTTTCTGTGCAATAGCGCGCACCGCCAGCGCGTCGTTGCCGTCGACGATCGCCGAGGGCATGCCGTAAGCCACGGCGCGATCGGCCACGTTTTTCACGGGCATTTGCAATTCCAGAGGCGTGGAGTAGGCGTACTGATTATTGTTGATGATGTACACGATCGGCAGTTTTTGCACCGCGGCCAAATTCAATCCTTCGTGCCAGTCGCCGCGACTGGTTGCACCGTCGCCATGCCAGTTGATGACGACGTTCGCTTGTCCGCGGTAGCGCATCGCCAACGCGATACCGCCCGCCACCGGGACAATCGCCGCGAGCGCGCTGATGAACGACACCAGGCCCAGTTTCATATCGCCCATGTGCATGTTGCCGTCGCGTCCGCGCGTGGGACCGTCTTCGCGTCCCATGTACTGCGCCAGAATCTGCGGCGGTTTCATGCCACGCACCAGATACGCGCCCATGTCGCGATGGCAAGGGCAGAGAACGTCGCCCGGCTGCGCCAATAGCGCGGGCGCGACGCCGATGGCCTCCTGTCCGCGCCCGGTATAGACGCCGCCCAACACTTTTCCTTGTCGATAAAGCTTGTGCTCGATGCGATCTTCCATCTCCCGCTGAAGCTTCATGAAATAAAGCAGCGGTTCGACGATCTCGCGTTCGTTCGGCCCGGCAGTGGTGCGCTTTTTGGTTACGTGCTTGACAGTTTTCCCCATGATCCCCGGAAGAGATATCGTATCCTGATTCCGGCCCGAACACATGAACGATTGGCTCAGTCATGGACTGGAATTCGGCACCGAAGTCGAGTTGGCTGCGCTCGTTGTGTTCGTGGCCGTAGCTGTGCTTTTGCCGCAGAGCTTTGGCGAGCGCCTCCGCGTTTGGGAGCAGCGCGTTCTTCAACCCTTCTTGAAGTTTGCGAGACGGCCGATCGCCGCGACCGTCGCATGCGCTGTCGCGCCCCTGGTGATTCGCGCGTCGTTATGGCCGTTGATGAAGTATCCCGTGCCGGGCGCGATGGACGAATACTCGTACCTGTTGGCCGCCGACACTTTTGCGCGCGGGCGCCTGACAAATCCGGCGCATCCCTTGTGGCAATTCTTCGAGACGTTTCAGGTGATTCAAACCCCAACTTACGCCTCGAAGTATCCTCCCTTGCAAGGCCTGATCTTAGCCGCGGGACAAGTGATCACCGGGCATCCGTGGTGGGGCGTCTATGCCAGCGTCGGTGTGATGAGTGCGGCGCTGTACTGGGCACTCGCCGGATGGATCCCGCGCCGCTGGGCGATGCTCGGCGCGTTCGTCGCGTTGTTGCAGTGGGAAGTGTTGAGCTATTGGATGAATTCGTATTGGGGCGGCGCGCTCGCCGCGACGGGCGGCGCGCTGGTGCTGGGCGGATTTCCGAGACTCCGCGCCAGCCTGCGGCGGCACTCGCCGTGGATCGCGCTGGCGATGGCGGCCGGAGCGATGATCCTGGCCAATACGCGTCCTTACGAAGGATTGATGATCGCGGCGCCGCTGGCTGTCTTTGCGGCGTGGCGCGTGGGTCGCCGGTTTTCCATGCGCGCGTTGGCGCCGGCGTGCGCGCTGATCGTCGCCACCGGCAGCGCGATGCTGTACTACAACTGGCGCGTCACCGGCGACGCGTTGCTGATGCCCTACGTGGTCCACGAGCGGCAGTACGCGATCTCGCCGTCTTTTATTTTCCTGCCGCCGCGGCCGGCGCCGCCAAGCCGCCATTCGATCATGGCGAGGTGGTGGCGGAACGAGCGCGATTCCTACGACATGGCGCGCAGTTCGCGCTTTCCGCGCTACGTGCTGAATCACGCCTACATGATTTTCATTTTTTTCCTGGGACCCGCGCTGCTGGCCGCGTATTTCGCGTTGTGGCGAGGCGGCCGGATTATTTCTTGGCTCGCGGGCCTGCTGGCGGTGGAATTTGTCGCGATCAATATGGTCGCGGGAAACATGCCGCACTACGTTGCGCCGTCGACGGCGCTGATCCTACTGCTGGCGGTGATGGGACTCCGCCGGATGCCGCGGCGTCTTGCTTACGCAATTGTCGGCGCCTGCCTGGTGCGCGCCGTGCTCTGCCTGCCGGCGTACTACTGGATTCCCGCCTCGCATCCGGATTTTTCCGATTACTACCGGCGTTGCTGTGTCGACAACAATGCCAACTTTGATCGGGAGAACATCGACCAGCGCCTCGCCGGGTTGCCGAATCGCCAGTTGGTCGTGGTGCAATACGTGCCGTATCAGCCGCGCTTCAAGGAATACGTCTACAACGGAGCGGACATCGACGGCCAGCGCGTCGTGTGGGCGCGTTCCATGGGACAAGTCGCGAATCTGCGATTGCTCGACTACTATCGAGACCGCGACGTGTGGCTGCTGACGATGTATCCCGATCACGGCGAGATTCATCAGTATTCGACGGTGCAAGTGTTCGACGAACCGCTCGCTTCGGCTTCCCAGCCGGCATCACAAAAACAATGAGCGATTGGATCTCTCACGGCGTTGATTTCGGCACGGCGGTGGAGTTGATCGCCCTCGTCGCCTGCGTGGTGTTGTGCGGGTACACCTCACGCGCCGCCGAGTGGGAAGCGCGACTCATCTCGCCGTTCCTGCGATTATCGCAGCGCTTCGCGCTGGCCGTGGCTGCTTGTGTCGCCGCGCCCTTAGTCTTGCGCGCGCTCTTATGGCCTGACTTGAAGTTCCCGCTTCCCCTAATCGTCGACGAGTTTTCTTATTTGCTCGCCGCCGACACGTTTGCTCACGGCCGCGTGACCAACCCGACGCATCCGCTGTGGCAATTCTTCGAGACGTTTCATGTCATTCAAGTTCCCACGTACGCCTCGAAGTATCCACCGCTGCAAGGTCTGGTGATGGCCGCGGGACAAGCGTTACTCGGTCACCCATGGTGGGGCGTCTATGCGAGCGTCGGCGCGATGAGCGGGGCTATTTTCTGGGCCCTCGCCGGATGGGTGCCGCGGCGATGGGCGATGCTCGGCGCGTTCGTGGCGCTTGTGCAATGGGAGGTCCTGAGTTATTGGATGAATTCGTATTGGGGCGGGGCACTGGCCGCGACGGGAGGCGCGCTCATGCTGGGCGCGTATCCGCGACTCCGCGCGTCTATCCAGCGCCGCTCGCCGTGGATCGCGCTGGCGATGGCCGCAGGCGCCGGGATTCTTGCGAATACTCGTCCCTACGAGGGATTGGTGTTCGCCGCGCCGCTGACGTTGGCCGCCGCGTGGCGCGTTTTTCGCGGGAAACGCCGCGCTCGCTCGCTTTTCACACTCGCGCCGGCGTGCTTGCTTCTCGCCGCAACCGGATCGGCGATGCTGTACTACAACTGGCGCGTCACGGGACACATGCTCGAGATGCCGTACGTGGAGCACGAACGTCAGTACGTGATCGCGCCGGTGGTTATGTTTCTACCGCTGAACCCGGAGCCTGCGTATCGTCATCCGGTGATCGCGGCGTATTGGAAAGACGACGCATCGTTGCGCGCGCGCCAAGACGGCCCCATTGTTCTCTTCGCCAATCATGTCTACGTGCTGGTGATCTTCTTCATGGGACCCGCGTTTCTCGCCGCTTGCGCCGGATTGTGGCTATTGCGCTGCGCGCGGATCACGCGCTGGCTGCTGGCGCTGCTTGGTTTCAATCTACTCGCGTTTTTCTCGATCGCTTGGGAGATGCCACATTACGCCGCGCCGATGACGTCGCTGATTCTGCTTCTGGAAATCCAGGGACTCCGCGCGTTGCGTCGCGCAGACGCGCCGGCTTGGGGACCGTCATTCACCCGCGCCGCCGTATTGGCGTGCGTGATTCGTTTCGCGGCGTGTCCGCTCACGGGCGCGGCCGTTCATACGTTGGGCCTCGATCCCAGCAACTCCATCTGGCGATGCTGCGCGAACCGCGTGGATTTTGGGCGCGCGTCGGTCGTCGATCAGTTGTCGAAACTGGCCGGCCGCCATCTTGTATTCGTGTCGTACGGTTCCGATCAAAGGAATTTTCACGAATATGTTTACAACTTGGCGGACATCGACAGCCAGAAAATCGTGTGGGCGCGGTCGATGAGCCGCTGGGAAGACCTGCAACTCCGCGATTACTATAAGGACCGCACGGCGTGGATGCTTACCGTCGATCGCGGGCAATCCACGCTGACTCCGTTACAATAGAAAGATCGCATGCCCGCCATTCTTTGCCAGTCCTTAATCAAGAAGTACGGATCGTTGACCGCCGTCAACGGCCTCGACCTTCGTGTGGAGAGCGGCGAATGCTTCGGATTGCTGGGGCCGAACGGCGCGGGTAAAACCACCACGGTGGAAATCCTCGAAGGACTCACGCCGCCCGACGGCGGCACGGTGGAATTGCTCGGCGCGCAATGGAGTCGCGGACGCGATACGGAAGCGGATCGTGCGTTGCAGGAACGTCTGGGAATCCAGCTTCAGGAAACACAGTTCTCGGAGAAAATGACCGTCGAAGAGACGCTGTGCATGTTCCGCAGCTTTTTTCGACACGGTCACGGCGTGGACGAAACCATCGCGCGCGTCTCGCTCGAAGAAAAGCGTCACGATCGCGTGGGACAGCTCTCCGGGGGACAGAAGCAGCGCTTGGCGGTGGCGTGCGCGCTGGTGAATTCACCGGACCTCTTGTTTCTCGACGAGCCGACGACGGGGCTCGATCCACAAGCGCGCCTGAACCTTTGGGAAGTGGTGGCTGAATTCCGCAAGGGCGGCGGCACAGTGCTGCTGACCACGCACTACATGGAGGAAGCCGAACGCCTCTGCGATCGCGTGGCGATCATGGATCATGGGCAGGTGATCGCGCTCGGGTCGCCCGAGGAGTTGATCGCGTCGCTCGGCGCGAATCAGGTGATCGAGTTCAGCGTCGATGGAAAATTGCAACAGGACGCGGCCGCAAAACTTCCCGGCGTCCATGAATTGATCGCGCGAGAAGCGGGATTCCTGCTGACGGTGGAGCAAACACAGGTGACGCTGCCGGCGCTCTTTGCCGAAATCGAGCGCCAAGGTTTGCATCTAACCGCGCTCACCACGCATCGCGCCACGCTCGAAGACGTTTTCGTGAAACTCACCGGGAGGGTTCTGCGCGATGCCTGAGCTCGTGAAAGTTCATCATCCACTCATCGAACTCACCAAGGTGAGGATTCGCGAATTTCTGCGCCAAGGCGAAGCGCTGTTCTGGGTCTTCGGATTTCCCATCCTGCTGACGCTGGCGTTGGGAATTGCTTTTCGCAACACGGGACCCGAAAAAGTCGTAGTGACGGTGGAGGACGGCGCGAAGAATTCCGCCGACGTGTTTGCCGCGCTCTCGGCGTCGCCGGACCTCAAGGTGAATCACTTGCCGGCGGACGAAGCGGCCCATCAACTGCGCATCGGCAAGACCACGCTGCTGGTGCAAGCGGGCGATAACGGCGCGTACATTTATCGCTACGATCCCACGCGTCCCGAGAGCCGCGCGGCGCGCCTGGCGGTGGACGACGCGCTGCAGCGCCATCGCGGCCGCGTCGATCCCGCAGCGTCGCGCGACGAAAAAGTCACCGAGCCGGGATCGCGCTACGTCGATTTCCTGCTGCCGGGCTTGTTGGGTCTCAACATGATGGGCAGCAGCATGTGGGGACTCGGCTTCGGCCTAGTGGACATGCGGCAGAAACGTTTGTTGAAGCGCTTAGCCGCCACGCCGATGCGGCGATCGCACTTCCTGTTGTCGTTCATGCTGTCGCGCTTGATTTTTCTGGTGCTCGAGCTGGGGATCGTCTTAGGATTCGCGCGCCTGACGTTTGGTGTGCAGATGCGCGGGTCGTGGATCGCCCTGATTGTGGTGTCACTTTTTGGATCTTTCTGCTTTACCTCCGTCGGTCTTCTCGTGGCCTCGCGTGCGCGGACGCTCGAAGGCGTCTCCGGATGGATGAACCTGTTCATGATGCCGATGTGGCTCCTCTCCGGCACGTTTTTTTCGTACTCGCGCTTTCCGGACTTTACCCTGCCGTTGATTCGCGTCCTGCCGCTGACCGCGCTCAACGATGCCCTGCGCTCGGTGATCAGCGAAGGCGCAGGATTAGCGAATAATAATCTCGAGCTGGCTGTGCTGGCCGCGTGGTCGGTGCTGTGTTTCATCTTCGCCCTGCGTTTGTTCCGCTGGCAATAAAGTTCCCGCCCGGTAAGCCGATGAAACCAGTGTGATGCTTCCCTATACACAAGATTCCGCCACGCCGCTGACCATGGACCAGATGCAGTATTTACACGCTCGCCGCGTCTTGGAACAGGTCCACGGGAACAAATTGCGCGCCGCCAAACTGCTCGGCATCAGCCGCATGACCCTGTACCGTTTGCTGAGCCGCCACACGCCGACGCCGTCGACGACCGCGCCGGTGAGCTCGATGTCGCCGGTATCGCCGGTGAAGCACTTGGCCACGGGTCCGCACGCGTTCTCGATGTAGTGGCAACTCTCGCTGACGGTGTGTGCCGCTTCCTAGCGGCTCGGGTACGAGGGCTCCGGCGTCTTAGGCGTTCGCGTTACGAAGATCCTTCCTTTGGCGCGTTCGGCTTCCTCCAGGCGACGCAGGTCTTCGGAAATTCGATGAAGGTCGTTGTCGAACCTCGCGGCGTGCGCTTGGCGCGCCTTTCGGATCTGCTCGACGATGGGATCTTCCCACATTTCAACTATTCTCCCATACGGTGGTGTCGCAGTTTGAATTTCCAGCGGCTTCGCCGCTACTTTGTACGGAAAGGCTTTGCCTTTCCGAAGGACTTGAGCCACTTTCCTGCGAGGCTATGTCTTGCTTGAGCAAGACATAGCCTCGCAATCCTAAAGAAGCTGCGTCGCGGAAGGGCCTAGCCCTTCCGCACAAAGCAGCGGCGGAGCCGCTAGAATTCAAACTGAGATACCACCTCCCACAAGCGCTTGCCTGAGTTCTTGAGAAGGTATGATTCTCACGGGAACCGGTTCGCTTCAGAGATCCGAGCGGGGCCGTCATATCCTAGCGGAATCGCATGATGTAAGATGATCCGACTCAGCATGTCGGACACGCGCAAACGCTGGATCGGCGACTTCTGGGGCGGATTTTCCGCCACCCTCGTAGCTCTTCCTTCCGCCATCGCTTTCGGCGTACTCATCTACACGCCTCTCGGATCCTCGCATGACGCGCAAGGCGCGCTCGCCGGCATCCTCGGTACGATCGCGCTGGGACTCGTTGTTCCGCTCATCGGCGGATGCAATCGCCTGATCACCGCGCCGTCGGCGCCCGCCGCCGCGATGCTTGCGGCCACGGCCGCGGCCTTGACCGCCAAGGGTCTCGCGCCGGAACTGGTGATTCTCTCCCTTGTCCTCACGACCATCGGTTGCGGCGTGCTGCAAATTCTTTTCGGGACACTTGGGCTGGGCCAATTGATGAAGTACATGCCCTTTCCCGTGGTCAGCGGATTTCTCACCGCCGTCGGATTGCAGATTCTTCAAGGACAAATCCCGCGTTGGCTCGGCACGCCAAAAAGCATGGGATTGTGGCAATCGCTCACCACGCCGGGCGCGTGGAGCCTCACCGCGATCGTGGTGGGCGCGGTGACCATGGTGGTGATGCTCGCGGGGCCGCGCATTACCAGGAAGCTGCCGGCGCCGGTGATGGCGCTGGCCTGCGGTGTCGCCGTGTACTTCGCGTTCGCCGCGGTGGATCATTCGCTGCTGGTGCTGAAGAATAATCGCTTGATCATCGGCCCCATCGACGCCTCGGCCGGCGCGATTCTCCCGGCGATCGTGGAGCGCGCGCAAGCCGTCAGCCGCGTGTCGCTGGACGATTTGCGATCACTCGTCGTGGCGTCGCTTTCGCTCGCCGTGCTGCTTTCCATCGACACTCTGAAGACCGCGCTCGCGCTCGACGCCACGCAGCACGAGCATCACGACTCGAACCGCACGCTGGTCGGCCAAGGCGCCGGCAATCTTGTGACGGCGCTGGCGGGCGGCGTGCCAGGGTCGGGCGCCACCGGTCCCACGATGGTGAACATTGCGGCGGGTGCGCAATCGAACGGATCGGCGCTATTCGCCGGCGCGATCACGCTGGCGATTTTTCTCGCGGCCACGCCGGTGGTGGCGTGGCTGCCGATCGGCGCGCTGGCCGGCATCTTGATCGTGGTTGGCGTGCGCACCAGCGACTTTCGCAGTCTCTACTTGTTGCGATCCACGTACACGCGGCTCGATTTTGCGGTGATCGCGGTGGTTGTCGTGACGGCGTTAACGGTGGGACTCGTCGCCGCCACCGGCGCGGGCGTGGGTCTGGCGATTCTGCTTTTCCTGCGCGAGCAAATCGGTGGATCGGTGGTCTATCGGCGGTCGCTGGGCAACGAGATTTTCTCGAAGCAGTCGCGGTTGCCGGATCAAATGCGTTTTCTCTACGATCACGGTGAGGAAACCGTGGTTTTCGAGTTGCAAGGTAGTTTGTTTTTCGGCACCACCGATCAGTTGTATCGCACGCTCGAGCCGGAACTGAAGTCGCGGCGTTGGGTGGTTCTCGATATGCGCCGCGTGCGCTCTGTCGACTTGACCGCCGCGCACATGCTTGAGATCGCCGGGCAAACCATGGCGCAAGCGGGCGGAGAATTGATCTTGAGTCACCTTCCGAAGCGCCGGCCGACGGGGCAAGACCTTCTGGTTTACGTGAAAACGGCGATTCCGAAGGAGCCGTCGCGGTCGCTGCGCTTGTTTGCTCATTTGAGCGACGCGCTCGAACATGTGGAAGATGAAATCCTCAAGAGCGCGCCGCCGGGCGTGGCCGATGCGGCGTGCGCCACACCGCTCGACCTAAAAGATATGGCGCTGTTCCAGGGACGCCAAGCCGACACCATCGCGGCGCTCGAGCAATGCACGGAGAAGCGCTCGTTTCGCGCGGGCGAGTGCATCTTTGAGGCAGGCGCGGAGAGCGACGAAATGTTTCTGATCCGCAGCGGAGAAGTGCAAATCAACTTGCCGCTCGACGACGGCGATAGCCATCACCTGGCGAGCTTCGGCCGAGGCGATTTTTTCGGCGAAATGGCGTTTCTTGGTTCCGGCAAGCGCGGCGCCACGGCGGTCGCGGTGAAGGATGCGGAAGTCTACGTGCTCTCGCGCCGGAAGTTCGATGCACTAGCCGCCGAGCACAAACGGTTGGGGATGCAGGTAATCCTCGGCGTTGCAATGACTCTGGCGCAACGCTTGCGCCGCGCCGATCGCGAGTTGCGCGCTTTCCACGAGGGATAAGTGGGACAGGCATCCTTGCCTGTCCTCTTCACGCTTCGCTATACTGGGCCTGATGTCGAAAGCACGTCTTCGCGCTGCCTTGGTTTTCATTGCGACACTTCCGGTCGCGGCGCAAATTGATTTCAACCGTCAGATTCATCCAATCCTGGCAACGCGTTGCTTGCCGTGCCACAGCGAAGAAAAACGTTCCGGCGGTTTGACGCTTGCCACGCTCGACGGCGTACTCGCAGGCGGACGCTCGGGCGCGGCGATCCGCCCTGGCGATGCGTCAAAGAGTCTGTTGATGCGCCGGATCAGAGGCGAAGTGCAGCCCACAATGCCATTCGGCGGCGATCCGCTCGCGCCCGAACAAATCGCTTTGATCCGCGCGTGGATCGCGCAAGGCGCGCGCGCTACGCCGACCTCAGCCGCGGCAAAGGCCAAGTGGGAGCCGCAACTATTGCTCGATCGCCCCGAGCCGCCGCGCGCCGTCGCAGGCGGCTGGTCCGCGCCGATCGATCGATTTGTCGCGGCGTATATGACGCGTCACAAAATCGTTCCGCCGGCGCCTGTTTCCGATGCGCGTTTTGCACGGCGCGCGTATCTCGACGCCTGGGGAATCCTGCCGCCGCCGGAAGAATTGCACGCCTTCATCGACGATCGCACGCCCGACAAGCGGCGGCGTCTGGTCGAGCGTCTGCTCGCGTCGAATCGCATGTACGCCGAGAACTGGATCACCTTTTGGAACGATCTTCTGCGCAACGACGAAGGTGTGAACTACGCGGGATCGCGCAAGTCGATCACCGACTGGTTGCTGCCCGCGCTGGAATCGAACATGCTGTACGACCGCTTTGTCTCGCGCTTGTTGGATCCCCGGGAAAAGTCCGATCCCGAAGGATTCCTCGTCGGCGTCAACTGGCGCGGCGACATCAGCGCCAGCCAAACGCCGGCGATGCAGGCGGCGCAAAACAGCGCCCAAGTTTTTCTCGGCGTGAATTTGAAGTGCAATTCCTGCCACGACAGCTTTATCAGCAAGTGGAAATTGAAGGACGCGTACTCGCTGGCCGCGTATTTTTCCGCCGATCCGAAGCTGGAATTGTTCCGCTGCGACGCCGCGACGGGGCAGTTCGCCGAACCGACGTTTTTGTATCCGGACCTCGATCGTAAACCCGCTTCGGGGTCGCTCGAAGACCGCCACGCCACGGCGGCCGCGATCTTCACCGATCCGCGCGACGGCCGCTTGCCGCGCACGCTCGTGAATCGCGTGTGGCAGCGCTTGCTCGGCCGCGGGATCGTGGAACAAGTGGATGAAATGGACGGCGAGCCGTGGAGTCCCGAACTGCTCGACTGGATGGCCAGCGATTTCGTCGCGCACAAATCGGATATCAAGTATTTGATTTCGGAAATCATGACGTCGCGCGCGTATCAGTTGCCGGCGGTCGCGCGGAGGTCGGAAGGCCGTGGTTACATTTTCCGAGGACCCGAGATTCGCCGCATGAGCGCGGAAGAATTCTCCGACAACATCGGCGCGATCACCGGCGAGTGGCGCGTCCACCAGCCCGATCGCGCGCGCCGCGGCGACTACACGCGCGAGTGGCGTTTGGCCTCCACCATGCTCACGCGCGCGCTTGGCCGGCCGATTCGCGATCAAGTGGTGACCACGCGCGCCACGGAGTCGACCACGCTGCAAGCGCTCGAGCTCGTCAACGGAGAAGTCCTGACGCACTGGCTCGGCCGCGGCGCGCAACGCATGCTGGGCGTGCTGGCGCCGGAGCCCGCGAGTTTGTTCGATAGCGGACTGATCTATGGATCGGATGCGGAAAAGCCGCCGGATTCCGTCGCGTTCGACATCGACGTTTCGAACGCTTCGAAGCTGTGGCTCTTGGTGCAGGATTCAGGATCGTACGCGCCGGAAAATACCAAGCCCGTGTGGTCGCAAGCGGAGTTTGTTGGACCAAGCGGCCCGATGCCGCTGAGCTCGCTGCAACCGTCCGGCGATTTACGCGGGGAGACTGCGCCGATCGAATTCAAAGGAAGCTTGGGCGCTCCGGGCGTGCGCGTGTTGTGTCCGTCGCGCTTGGTCTACGACATTTCCGGACGCGGATTTACACGCTTTCGCGGGCGCGTCGCCGTGGAAACGTCGTCGCTACGATCGGACATTATTCCGAAGATCCGCTTTTTCGTATTCGCGCAGGAGCCGAACATGGAGCGCTTGGTTCCCGTAGCTCCCGCGACACCCGTTCCGGCTCCGAAAGTAATGCACGCGCCGGACGAGCTGGCCCGCTACGTTTTTTGGAGTGCGATGGGTCGCGCGCCGTCGCCGGCAGAGAAGCGCGTAGCGTTAAATGCGCTCGGCGCCAAGCCCTCGCCGTCGGGGCTCGCGGATTTCCTGTGGTCGGTGATGATGAGTCCCGAGTATCAGTTGATTTATTGAGGTACGCAATGAACAAAGACGAACGCCGCGCACTCGCAAAAGTTTCTCGCCGCGGATTTATCGGCACTACCGCTGGCGCGACACTCGCCGCTCTCGCCGGACGCGAGCCATTGTTCGCCGCCGCGCCGGAGAAAATCGCGCCCACCGCCGACGCTGTGGTCATCCTTTGGATGGCCGGTGGAATGGCGCAGACCGAAACGTTCGATCCCAAGAAATACACGCCCTACGAAACCGGCTTGCGTTCCGAGCGCGTCTTGAGCACATTTCCGAGCATCGATACGGCTGTCGACAACATCAGATTCTCGAAAGGCCTGGAGCGCATCGCGCGCGTGATGGATCGCGGCGCGCTGATCCGTACGTTTCAAGCCGGCGACTTGGGCTTCATTCTGCATTCGCGCCATCAATATCACTGGCACACGGGCTACGCGCCGCCGCAAACCGTCGCGATGCCGCACATGGGCGCGGTAATTTCGCGCGCGCTCGGTCCGCGCAACGCCACGGTACCGGCGTTCATCGACATCGGACAGAATCTCGAAATCGGCGGCGAGAGCTCGGCGGTGAAGGCGTTTCACACTGCGGGATTCCTCGGCTCCGAGCACGGCCCGTTCCTGATCACCGATCCGCGCGACGCCGCGGCGAGCGTGCGACCTCTTGCCGAGTTGGGCGACGCGCGATTCGCCAGCCGTCGCGCGTTGTACAAGCAATTGCTCGCCGCGAATCCCGTGCATGAATACGCCGGCGACTTCCAGCGCGAGGCTCTGGTACGCTCACTCGATTCCGCCGATCGCCTGCTGACCTCGCCGTCGGCAAAGGCATTTGATTTGTCGCTCGAACCGAAGAAGAGTTTCGACGTTTACAACACCGGCCGCTTTGGTCAAGGCTGTTTGCTCGCTCGCCGTTTGGTCGAAGCGGGTGCGCGATTCGTCGAAGTGACGACCGAATACATCCCGTTCCGCTACTGGGACACGCATGAGAACGGTCACGAGCGCGCCGCCGGAATGAAAGCGGAAATCGACGCGCCCGTCGCGCAACTCATCCTTGACTTGGAAGAGCGCGGCCTGTTGAATCGCACGCTCGTGGTTCTGGCGAGCGAATTTGGCCGCGACCTGATCACCGAAGGCAAAGTCGGAAAGACCGTGAAGAACCAAGTGGACGTGCCTGACGTAATGACGCAGCCGAAACATTACGGCATGCATCGTCACTTCACGGGCGCTGGATCGATCTTGCTTTTCGGCGGTGGCATCAAAAAAGGATTGCTCTACGGCCGCACGGCGGAAGAACGCCCCTGCACGACAATCGAAAAGCCCGTGCCGATGGAAGACTTGCACGCCACGATATATCGCGCCATGGGCATCGCACCCGACACGTCGTTTGTGGTGGAAAAGCGACCCGTGTTCGTCACGCGCGACGGGAAAGGTGTGCCCATTAAGGAATTGTTCGCGTAAGGACCGCCAAGTGATTGAGCTTCCGGATAGGCGACCGAACGGACAAAAGTCGGCTACCTTTGTGCGCAAACCGCACTTGATGCCTAACCTTTACTCTGGTCTTCACCACCATCGGGCCCGTAGAAGATACGCCAAAGCGCGAGATTCTCGGTAAAGTCATCATAGTGATGCTCGCACCCCGCTGCCACGAACAGGAGATCGCCGGACTGGAATGAATCTCGTTTGCCATCGTGAATGAGAACTCCTCGGCCGCGAACGACGACATAGATCTCATCTTGGGCGTGCGGTGTCTGTTGGTTCGGTGCCACGGGCAGCCCCAGCACGACGTCAAGAGTGCCGCGGCGGAGAACACTAGCAGCGCGCTCGCCTCCTGGACCCGGAATGGACGCTTGAGCCTCCGCAAATCGGATCACGCCGCTACGATCGGACATGTTCATGCTCTTACTCCTCGCACCCTGCACAGGATCATCGCCCCATTTTGCCACAACACTCTTTGGAGAAGCACCTCTCCTTCCGCTTCAAGTTATAGTCCATCGTAAGGCACTTCGCCGGTTGGTGGGCATGTCTACATGTGCCGTCATGGGTTGCTCCCGGACTAAGGGCTAATCGGAAACTGACCAAAGGCGGCCCCTTTCCAAGCACTGTCCATTTAAGAGACAATGGACCTACCTATGGGAACCACCAGCCCAGCGCTCAACATCGACCAGCTCTGCGTCAACACGATTCGCACACTTTCCATGGACGCCGTGCAAGCGGCAAACTCCGGTCATCCCGGCACGCCCATGGCGATGGCGCCGGTCGCCTACACTCTGTGGCAAAACTATTTGCGCTTCGATCCCGACGATCCCATTTGGCCAAATCGCGACCGCTTTGTCCTGTCGATCGGCCACGCTTCGATGCTGCTTTACTCGATGCTGCATCTCACGGGCGTGAAATCGGTGAACGCGCAGTACGAACAACTGGGAACCGTGTCGGTGTCGCTCGACGACATCAAACATTTCCGCCAACTCGATAGCAAATGTCCGGGGCATCCGGAATATCGTTGGACGTCGGGCGTCGAAACCACCACCGGTCCACTCGGGCAGGGCGTCGCGACGAGCGTGGGCATGGCGATCGCCGGGCGTTGGATGGCCGAGCACTTCAATCGTCCCGGCTTCACCATGTTCGACTACAACACCTACGCCATGTGCGGCGATGGTTGCATGATGGAAGGCGTGTCGCACGAGGCGGCGTCGCTCGCGGGACACTTGAAGCTTTCGAACCTCTGCTGGATTTACGACAACAATCGCATCACGATCGAGGGCCCCACGTCGCTGGCGTTTTCCGAAGACGTGGCCACGCGATTCCTCGGCTACAGCTGGAACGTGCTGCGCGTGGGCGACGCCAACGATCTCGCGATGCTGGCGCGCGCCTTTCACACTTTCGAAGTCACGAAAGATCGTCCCACGCTCATCATTGTCGATAGCCATATCGGGTACGGCGCGCCGACCAAGCAAGATTCGCACGCTGCGCACGGCGAACCGCTGGGTGAAGAAGAAATCCGCAAGACTAAAGAAGGATACGGTTGGCCTGCCGACGCGAAATTTCTCGTCCCCGACGGCGTGCGCGAGCATTTCGACGGCGGCGTCGGCAAACGCGGACGAGAGTCGCGCGCCGCATGGATGTCGTTGTTCGACGCCTACAAGCAGGATCATCCCACGCTCGCCGACGAGTTGTTCAAGATGCAGAAACGCCAGCTTCCCGACGATTGGGATCGCGACCTTCCGGTTTTTCCCGCCGATCCCAAAGGCATGGCGGGTCGCGACGCGTCGGGAAAAGTGCTGAACGTTTTGGCGAAGAATGTTGCGTGGCTCATCGGTGGCGCGGCGGATCTTGCGCCGTCGACCAAAACGCGTTTGACCTTCGACGGCGCGGGCGATTTCGAAGCCGGCACATACGCGGGACGCAATTTTCATTTCGGAATCCGCGAACACGCCATGGCGTCGGTGTTGAATGGATTGTCGCTGAGCAAAGTGCGCGGGTTCGGCGCGGGATTTTTCATCTTCAGCGATTACTCGCGTCCGGCGATCCGTCTCGCGGCGATCATGGAGATTCCAGTGATCTACGTTTTCACGCACGACTCCATCGGCGTGGGAGAAGACGGGCCAACGCACCAGCCGATCGAGCAGCTTGCTTCGCTCCGCGCGATTCCCGGACTGCACAATTTCCGTCCCGCGGACGCCAACGAAGTGACGGAGTGCTGGCGCGTGATCATGAAAATGCGCCATGAGCCCGCCACGATGATCCTGAGCCGGCAGGCGTTGCCCACGCTCGATCGCACGAAGTATGCAGCGGCGTCCGGTGCGGCGAAGGGCGCGTACATCTTGGCGGATGCGCCAAATGGCAAACCCGACGTGATCCTGATGGCTAGCGGCAGCGAAGTATGCTTGTGCACGGCCGCGTACGAAAAACTCTCCGCCGAAGGAATCGGTGTACGCGTGGTCAGCATGCCGTGCTGGGAATTGTTCGAGCATCAGAGCGACGAGTATCAAGAAAGCGTGCTGCCCGCGGCCGTCACCGCGCGGATTTCCGTGGAACAAGCATCCACGTTCGGATGGAAGCGCTACACGGGATTGCAAGGCGTCAACATCGGCATGCACACGTTCGGCGCGTCCGCCCCGCTCAAAGAATTGCTCACGAAATTCGGATTCACCGCCGATCGCGTGGCGGAAGAAGCGCGCAAATTAGCCGTACGTCAACAAAAAGAGAGGACCAAGTGAAAGTCGCCATCGCCGGAGATCACGCCGGGTTTGGACTGAAGCAAATCATCGCCGACGATCTGCGCAAGTGCGGTCACGACGTCACCGACTACGGCGCCTGCGACACCGCGCCGTCGGATTATCCCGATTTCGCGGAGCTCGTCTGCAATGCGGTTCGCAAGGGAGAGGCCGAACGCGGCGTGCTGGTTTGCGGATCGGGCGTGGGCGTCGCGGTGGCGGCCAACAAATTTCCCGGCATCCGCGCGGGACTTTGCCACGATCACTACTCGGCGCATCAAGGCGTGGAGCACGACGACATGAACGTGATCTGCCTGGGCTCGCGCATCCTGGGTCAGGAGGCGGCGCGCGAAATCGTGCTAGCGTTCCTGGCCGCTCGATATACTGGCGAAGAGCGGCACGCGCGCCGCTTAAGCAAAGTGCTGGCGATCGAGCGCCGTTATTTCAAGGAATAAATTTCCGCAAGGTAAAACAACATGACGAATGCAGCCGTGAAAGTGAATCCTCTCGTGGAACTGGGCCGCTTCGGCCAAAGCCCGTGGTACGACAACATTCGCCGCAGCCTGATTTCATCGGGCGAATTGGAAGGCTTTGTCACCAGCGACGGATTGAAGGGCGTTACCTCGAACCCGGCGATTTTCGAAAAGGCCATCGCCGGATCCACCGACTACAACGAAGTGCTGAAGCAAACGCTCTCCTATGGCGACATGGGCGTGAAGGAATTGTACGAAGGCTTGGCCATCGGCGACATTCAGGACGCAGCCGACGTGCTCGAACCCGTGTACAGTTCCACCCGCGGCCGTGACGGCTACGTGAGTCTGGAAGTATCGCCGTATTTGGCGAACGACACAGCGGGAACCGTCGTTGAAGCGCGCCGTTTGTGGCGGCAAGTGAATCGCCCGAACGTGATGATCAAAGTGCCTGGCACAGCGGCGGGCGTTCCGGCGATTCGCACGCTGATCGGCGAGGGCGTCAACGTGAATGTGACGCTGTTGTTCAGCGTGGACGCGTACAAATCGGTTGCCGAGGCGTATATGGCGGGCCTGGAGGATTTCGCGAGTCTCGGCGGCGACGTTTCACGTCTCGCGAGCGTGGCGAGCTTCTTTGTCAGCCGCATCGACACGGCCATCGACGCGATCGCCGAGAAACGGATGAAGGAATCGACGGACCCGGTCGAGTCAACGTTGCTGCGCTCGGTGGTCGGCAAAACGGCGATCGCCAACGCCAAGTTGGCGTATGCGCTGTACAAGGAAATGTGCGTGTCGGAGCGTTGGTTGACGCTGGCCGGGAAGGGCGCGCGCACGCAGCGGCTCCTGTGGGCGTCCACGGGTACCAAGAATCCCGCGTATCGCGACGTGATTTACGTGGAGGAACTGATCGGCGCCGACACCGTGAACACGATTCCCGCCGCCACGTTCGACGCGTTTCGCGCGCACGGCAACGTTCGCGCGAGTCTCGAAGAAAACGTCGATGCGGCGCGCGAAACCATGCGGGCGCTCGAGAAAAGCGGCATCTCGATGGCCGAGGTCACCGAAAAGCTGGTGGCGGACGGCGTGCAATTGTTCGCCGAAGCGTTCGACAAGTTGCTGGCGGCGGTCGCCAAGAAGCGCCAATCGCTGTTGAACGGCGACGCCGAATTGCAAACCGCGAAATTGCCCGACGCGCTGTCCAGGGAAGTCGCGGCCACGCTGGAAGAATGGCGGGCGCTCGGCAAGGTGCGTCGCTTGTGGGCGCGCGACGCCACGCTGTGGACGGGCGACGACGAAGCGAAATGGCTCGGCTGGCTCGGCATCGTGGAAGCGCAGATCGACAATCTCGAGGAATTCCAGAAGATCGCGCAAAACATCTCGGACGCCGAGTTCGAGCACATTTTGCTGCTGGGCATGGGCGGATCGAGCCTTTGTCCCGAAGTTCTGAAGATGACCTTCGGAAAGATTCCGGGATTTCCCGAGTTGCACGTGCTCGATTCCACCGATCCCGCGCAAGTGCTGGCCTTCGAAAAGAAAGTGGATTTGCGCCGGACGATTTGTATCGTTTCCAGCAAATCGGGCAGCACGCTCGAGCCGAACATCTTCAAGCAGTATTTCTACGAGCGCATCACCAAGGCGCTGGCCGAGTCGACGGCGGACACGGGCGGCGAATATCGCAACTGGCCCGGCGGACGCTTCATCGCGATCACCGATCCCAATTCGAAGATGCAGCAAGTCGCGGAAGACGATTTGTTCCGCTTCATCTTTTTCGGACTGCCGAGCATCGGCGGACGCTACTCGGCGCTTTCGCACTTCGGCATGATTCCGGCCGCCGTTATGGGTTTGGACACGGCGAAGTTTCTCGATCGCGCGTTGGAGATGGTCTACAGTTGTGCGTCGTGCGTGCCGCCGGAGGAAAATCCCGGCGTGATGCTGGGCGCCGTGATGGGCGTGTGCGCGAACCACGGCCGCGACAAAGTGACGCTGATCGCGTCGCCGGGCATCGGCGATTTAGGTGCGTGGCTGGAGCAACTGCTCGCGGAATCCACCGGAAAAATCGGGAAGGGAATCATCCCCGTTGACCTGGAACGAATCGGTGCACCGTCGGTCTATGGCGACGATCGCTTGTTCGTGTATCTCCGCTTGGCCGCCGCTCCCGACGCCGCGCAAGATGCCGCGGTCTCTACCCTCGAAGCCGCGGGACAGCCCGTAGTGCGGATCACGGTGCCGGAGATCTACGACCTGGGCCGCGAGTTTTTCCGCTGGGAAGTCGCCACGGCTGTCGCGGGTGCGGTGATCGGCATCAACGCGTTCAATCAACCCGACGTTGAAGCAAGCAAGATCGCGACGAAGAAGATCACCACGGCGTACGAGCAAACCGGCGCATTGCCCGCCGAAACTCCCATCTTCTCAGGTGACGGAGTCAAGCTCTTCACCGACGCAAAGAACGCGGCGGCGCTGGGATCGCAGAAGTCGCTCACCGATTATCTGCGCGCTCACCTGTTGCGCGCCGGCGCCGGCGACTACTTCTGCGTGTCGGCGTATCTGGAAATGAATGACGCGCACATGGACTTGCTGCAATCGCTGCGTCATCGCGTGCGCGACGCGCGGCGCGTCGCCACGTGCTTGGGATTCGGTCCGCGATTCCTGCACTCAACGGGCCAAGCGTACAAGGGTGGTCCCAACTCCGGCGTGTTCCTGCAAATCACGCACGACGACGCCGTGGAGTTGCCCGTGCCGGGACAGAAATACACCTTCGGCGTGGTGAAAGCGGCGCAGGCGCGCGGCGATTTCGAAGTGCTGGCCGAACGCGGCCGCCGCGCATTACGCGTGCACATGGGAAGCGACGTCGCGGCGGGCCTGAAGGCGCTCGACGCGGCGATTGCGGCCGCCCTGAAGTAGACGCCGTCACCCCCTCCAGGCGGCGTTGCCGGGGATATAGTAAGATTTTCATTTACGCAGTCATCGAAAAGGAGATTTATGCCCGAGGCAACTTGCGACATCGGACTGATCGGACTCGCGGTGATGGGACAAAACTTGGTCCTCAACATGAACGACCACGGATACCAGGTCGCCGTGTTCAATCGCACCGTTTCGAAGGTCGACGACTTCATCAATAACGAGGCGAAAGGAACCAAGGTTCAGGGCGCGCATTCGCTGGCGGAGTTTACCGCGAAGCTGAAGAAGCCGCGCCGCGTGATGATGATGGTGAAGGCCGGAGACGCCGTCGACGCCACGATCGCGGAAGTGTTGCCGCATCTCGAAGCGGGCGACATCATTATCGACGGCGGCAATTCGCATTATCCCGATTCCAACCGTCGCACCAAGGACCTCGCGGAGAAGGGCATTCTCTACATCGGCACCGGGGTTTCGGGCGGCGAGGAGGGCGCGCGTCACGGCCCGTCGATCATGCCCGGCGGAAATCCCGCCGCTTGGCCGGCGGTGAAGGAGATCTTCCAAGCGATCGCGGCGAAGGTGTCGGACGGTACGCCGTGTTGCGATTGGGTGGGCGAAAACGGCGCGGGCCATTACGTCAAGATGGTCCACAACGGCATCGAGTACGGCGACATGCAATTGATTTGCGAAGCGTACGCGTTGATGAAGGCCGCGCTGAACTTATCGGCCGATGAACTGCATAACGTTTTCGCGGAGTGGAACAAAGGCGAGCTGGACAGCTACTTGATCGAGATCACCCGCGATATTTTCGCGTTTCGCGACGACGACGGCGTGCCCATGGTCGACAAGATCCTCGACACCGCGGGACAAAAGGGCACCGGCAAATGGACCTGCGTCAGCGCGCTCGACACCGGCACGCCCGTTACGTTGATCGGTGAAGCGGTGTTCGCGCGCGCCCTTTCCGCGCGCAAGGAAGAGCGCGTGGAGATTTCGAAAATCCTCACGGGCGGCGGACCCGTCAAAGTGGATCGCGCGGCGTTTATCGAAGATGTCCGGCGCGCGCTTTACTGCTCCAAGCTGATTTCCTACGCGCAAGGTTACATGCTGTTGCGCGAAGCGGCGAAGGAAGAAGGCTGGAATCTCAACATGGGCGGCATCGCGCTGATGTGGCGCGGCGGCTGCATCATCCGCAGCCAGTTCCTGGGAAAGATCAAAGAGGCGTACGACAAAAACAAATCGCTGAGCAATCTGTTGTGTGACGATTTTTTCCGCGACACGCTCACGAAATACCAGCAAGGCTGGCGCAACGGGGTCATCAAGGCGATCGAGTTGGGCGTGCCGACGCCGGCGTTTTCCACGGCGCTGGCGTTCTACGACGGCATCCGCGCCGCTCGACTGCCAGCCAATCTCCTACAAGCCCAGCGCGATTATTTCGGCGCGCATACTTATGAACGCGTCGATAAGCCGCGCAAGGAGTTTTTCCACACCAACTGGACGGGGAAGGGCGGACGCGTTTCATCCACCACGTACAACGCCTAAGCGATCGTAGCGGAGGACAACATGGACAAAGCGAAAGAAACGCGCGGCCGCGTGGCCGATCCCTGCACGATGGTGATTTACGGCGCGTACGGCGATCTCACGAAGCGGAAGCTGATCCCGGCGCTCTACAACCTGGCGCATGACGGCCTTCTGTCGAAGGATTTCGCGGTGATCGGCGTGGCGCGCAAGGAACTGGCGGAGGAGCAGTTCCGCGCGCAGTTGGCCGAGGAGATGCCGAAGTTCGCCACAGCGAAAGTGCAACCGGAAGTGTGGGACGCGCTGCTGAAGCGCATCTATTACGTGAGCGGCACGTTCGAGGACCCCGGAACGTATCAGCGCTTGAAGAGCACCCTGGAAAAAGTCGATAAGGAGTGTGGCACCAAGGGAAACTTCCTGCACTACCTCTCCACGCCGCCGGGCGTTTTTGCCGAAGTGGCGAATCAACTGGGTGCGGCGGGATTGCTCACGGAAGACGATGGCTCGTGGCGCCGCTTGATCGTGGAAAAGCCTTTCGGAACGGATCTGGCGTCGGCGAGGGCGCTGAACAAAGATCTGGGGCGAGTGCTGAAGGAGAGCCAGATCTATCGCATCGATCATTACCTGGGCAAGGAAACGGTGCAGAATCTGATGGCGTTCCGTTTCGCCAATGTGATCTTCGAGCCGGTCTGGAATCGCCGCTATATCGATAGCGTCCAGATCACCGTGGCGGAAACGGTGGGCGTGGAAGGCCGCGGAAATTATTACGAAACGGCCGGCGCGCTGCGCGACATGGTGCAGAATCACATGTTCCAGTTGCTGGCCCTGGTCGCAATGGAACCGCCGATTTCCTTCCAAGCCGACGCCGTGCGCGACGAGCGCGTGAAGATCCTGCGCGCGATTCAACCGTTGAGCGACGACGAAGTGTTGAGCCGGACGGTTCGCGGGCAATACAAGGGTTATCGCACCGAGAAAAACGTATCGCCGGCGTCGGCCACGGAAACCTTCGTGGCGCTGAAGCTCTACGTCGATAACTGGCGTTGGGCCGGCGTGCCGTTTTATCTGCGCACCGGAAAATCGCTGAAGAAGCGCATTTCCGAAGTCGTGATTCAATTCAAGCGTCCGCCATTCACGTTGTTCCGCGATACGCCGGTAGACACGTTGGAGCCCAACTCGCTGATCCTCCAGATTCAGCCGGACGAGGGCATCAACATGAGCTTTCAGGCGAAGATTCCGGGCGCCGTGGTGCGGCTGGGCGGCGTGGAAATGTCGTTCAAGTACACCGATTACTTCGGCGCGACGCCGTCCACGGGTTACGAACGGCTGCTCTACGATTGCATGACCGCCGACGCGACGCTGTTCCATCGCGCCGACATGGTGGAAGCCGGCTGGTGCGCCGTGCAGCCGATCCTCGACGTTTGGAAGGCGCTGCCGCCGCGCAATTTCCCGAATTACGAGGCGGGAAGCTGGGGTCCGAAAGAATCGGAAGACTTGCTGGCGCACGATGGCCGGCGCTGGAAAGGCTCCGAGTGATTCTGGCCGGCGACATCGGCGGCACGAAAACCAATCTCGCGTTCTACAACGACGGATTGGAGACGGTGGCCGCGCAAAGCTATCCCAGCCGCGATCACGCCGGACTCGGCGAAATCCTCGACCTGTTTTTGGCCGCGGCAAAACTGCAACCCACGCAAGCCGCGTTCGGCGTGGCGGGTCCGGTGCGCGACGGCCGCTGCAAAGCGACGAATCTTCCCTGGATCGTCGATTCGCGGGAGCTGGCCAAGCAACTCCATCTTGATCGGGCCGGTTTGATCAACGATCTGGAGGCGAACGCCTACGGGATCGCCGCGCTTCAGCCGCACGACTTCGCGGTGTTGAACGAAGGCGTAATCGATCCGCACGGAAACGGCGCGGTCATTTCCGCCGGCACCGGTTTAGGCGAAGCGGGACTCTTTCGTTTTGCCGCCGGATTTATGCCCTTCGCGTGCGAGGGTGGCCACTCAGGATTCACGCCGCGCAACGACCTGGAGATCGAGCTGCTGCGCTATCTCTTCAAACTCTACGATTATCCCGACGTGGAGCACGTGCTTTCGGGACCCGGCCTGCACAACATCTACAATTTTCTGCGCGACACCGGACGCGGCGAACAACCCGCGTGGATGCGCGAGGAGATGCAGCACAACGATCCGTCGGCGGCGATTTCACGCGCCGCGCTCGAAGGCCAGTGCCCGATGGCCGTGGAAGCGCTAAGGATTTTCGTGGCGATCTACGGGACGGAAGCGGCGAATCTCGCGCTGAAGATTATGGCGACCGGCGGCGTCTACGTTGGCGGAGGAATTGCGCCGAAGATTCTGCCAAAGCTGCAAGACGGCCTGTTCATGGACGCCTTCCGGACCACCGGCGTCCTGCGCCGCGTGCTGGAAAACATTCCGGTGCGCGTGATCCTCAACGACAAGACGGCGCTGCTCGGCGCGGCGTGTTTCGCGCGCGATCATTAGCGCGGTTGTCGGCGCCTGACCTTAAGACGTCCCTTCAAGGCTAGGCATATTCCGTCCTTAGGACGTTCAGGCTAGGCGTATTCCGTTGGCGTTTTCCCAGGGTGTCGCTCGCTTTGCTTTAGGTGGCATATGCCGTCCCGAAGGAGCCTGTGTGAAAACTCGACCCGAAGGAGCCGGTGTGAAAACTCGCCCCGAAGGAGTCTGTGCGACAACTCAGCCCCGATCGGGGCTGCGTTGTCAGACAGACTCTGAAGGGGCGCACTAAAGTTGGAATCGCGGGAGGCCGACAAAACGCCAGACGCTGACGCCCCAGGAAAAGGCCACGCAGCTCAGACTATTCGGGACCGGCGTACATTACCACGCAGCTCCCAAGGCTGATTGCACTCGGGCCGCTGAAGCCAGATCGATGGGCGGCCTGTTCGCCGTGCATCCTATTCAACGCATCCTATTCGACAATTCGATCCCGCAGGCCGTCGAGCGTGAACTCCGCGCTGCGCACGTAGGTCATCAACTCGCTTTCGCGTTTGCGGATGCGCTCCACCATCTCGGGGATTTTCTCGCGCGATTCCGGCGGCACCAGCGCCAAGCCATTTTCGTCGCCGTGGAGCAGGGAACCGGGATGCACCACCATGCCGCAAATCTGCACCGGCACGCCGACCTGCGCAATCCGGAAATTCGCGTGACTCGCCGCGGTTCCGCGGGCGAAATAGTGAAACTTCATGGCGCGGACTTCCGGAATGTCGCGGACCGCGGCGTCGGAAACGAGCCCGATCGCCCCGCAGCGGGAAAAACAGGTGGCCATCACTTCGCCGCAGTGCACGGCGTAGTCGGGATGTGCGCCGACCTCCTGCAACACCACGATGGCGGGTTGCGGCGACGCTTCCACGGCGCGATACAACTCGACAAACGTGCGATTGTCGCGCGCTTCCATGCGCGTGACGGTTTCAACAGTCGCGGTCACGGCGAGCCCAATCATGCGGCCCAACTCCGGGAAGAGGCAACGCACTTGCAACGGCGTGAACCCTTCCTCGTGCGGGCGAACTTTCAGCAACTCGATCGCATTGCAGAGCGTGGGCGTGTCCACGGTCTTCAAGTATTCGACGAAATCGCTCATCGACAGATATTAACAGTGTTACCAGCGCAATAAGATCAATTCTGAACAAAACCCCGGCCCCATCGCCGCGAGCACACTCATCGTACCGGGCGGCGGGCGGTGCTTGTCAAGGTAGTCTTCCAAAACAAACAGCACGGAGGCCGACGACAAATTGCCCACGCGGCGCAGACAATCCCACGAAGGCTGGAGCGCGGAATCCGGCACGCCTAGCGCGTCGGCGGTGGCGCGCAAAATCGCCGGGCCGCCGGTGTGCATGATCCACGCGCCGATGTCGCCGCGCGTGAAGGAGTGATCCGCAAGAAACGCGTCGATATCGGGCGCCAAGTGTTTGTAGACCATGCCGGGGACGTCGCGCGTCAAAACGATGCGGAATCCTTTTTCCGAAATGTCCCAGCCCATCACGTCTTCGGTCTGCGGATAGAACACCGAACGCGTGGCCAGGATCTCGGGACCGGGGGTTCCCGCGCAATCGCTCCCCGCGACGATGACGGCGGCCGCGCCATCGCCAAAGAGTCCCGAGGAAATCAGGTTGGCGACGGAGAAATCTTCTTGCTGAATCGTCAGGGAGCACAATTCCACCGAGAGCAGCAGGGCCGCTTGGTTCGGAAACGCGCGGACATAATCGGCGGCGCGCGCGATGCCGGCGGCGCCGGCCACGCAGCCCAGTCCAAAGATCGGCACGCGCTTGATGTTGCGATTCAAGGAAAGTTCGTTGACCAGTTTCGCGTCGATGGAAGGGCTGGCAACGCCCGTGACCGAAACGAAGAAGATGGCGCCGAGCGCCGTGGGATCGATGCCCGATTCGGCGAGCGCGGCGCCCGCGGTTTCTTTGCCGAGTTCGACCGCCGCGCGAATCCACGCGTTGTTCACGTCGCCCCAACGTTCGATGAGTGCGGGATATTGTTCGATCGGCAGCGCCAAATGGCGGCGGTCGACGCCGGTGTGCGCGTGCAGACGATCGAGCATGTCGGGATTCTCCAGGCGCGATCCCCAATGATGCTTGATCGCGGCGAGGATCGTCGCCTGATCGTAACTGTGTTTGGGAAGCGCGCTCGACGCGGCGGCGATCCTCATTTGGTCCTTCCCGCCGCGAGTCTCTCGCGGATCTTGGCGAGTTCCAGCGTGTAGAGATTGTTGTGCGGAAATTCGTGCGCCAGTCCGGCCAAGGTCGCCTCGGCCTGCTTCGGATCGTTGGCGCGCAGCGCCGCGACCGCCAGCAGCAATCGCGCGAAGGGCTGCAACAATCGGCCGCGTTCCGCGGTGACGCGCAGTTTCGTCACGCCCTCGCTCTCGCTGGTCTGCGCGCCGCCGATTCGCAGCATCCATCGCAGCACCATCGGTTTCAGGCTAAGGACATAGTTCTCCACGCCGATGGCCAGATACGCGTCGGCGCAGCCGGGATGCGATTGCAGCAACTGTTCGGCGCGAATGCGGCTGGTCTTCATTTCGTCGAGCGAACGCATGTAGCGCTTTTCGATCAGGGCGAGGTAATCGCTTTGCAGGCCGTCGGTGAGAATTATAGCCAGCGCGGCGCTCTCGTCGTTGGCATCTTGGCGGAGCGCGGCGGGCGCAAGGCGATGCACCGAAGCCACCTGTGAATCAAACGAGGCTTTCACCGTGGGATCGGGCGTCAAGCGTTTGCTCGCGACAAAGAGATTGTCGTTGGTGAAAAATTCCGATTCCAGAATGTGCAAGCGCGCGAATTCGGAAAAGATCCAGGCGGCCGCGTCGGACATCGGGCCCATGGGATCGTCGGGATGCGCGCGTTTCCACTCGGAAAATGTATGATGTGCGGCGGCGAAATCCAGATCGTACATACTGCGATAGCCGGTCATGATTTCCGGCGGAGGATCGCTACACGTAGACGCGTTCAACGCCGCGGCGCAAAGTAACAAGAGGACGATTGTCTTCAAGCGGCCCTCCGGAATACGAGAACCGCGTTCAATCCGCCGAAGGCGAAGGAATTGGACATCGCCCATTCGATTTGCTCCGCGCGCGGCGTGTTTGGGATCACGTCGAGATCGCATTGCGGATCGCGTTCCGTAAAATTGGCCGTCGGCGGAAGCACGCCGCGATCGAGCGCCAGCGTGGTTGCGATGGCCTCGAGCGCACCCGCCGCGCCGAGCGCGTGTCCGTGCATGGACTTTGTGGAGCTCACGCCAAGACGTCCCGCGTGCGCGCCGAAAACCGTATGGATCGCCGCCGTCTCCACCGGATCGTTGGCGGGCGTGCCGGTTCCGTGCGCATTGATGTAGGAAATTGCCTCGGGCGGCGTGTTCGCATCGCCCAGCGCGGCGGTCATTGCACGCGCGGGACCGTCGCTCGACGGCTGGGTGATGTGATGCGCGTCGCTGGACATGCCGAAGCCCGCGATTTCAGCGTAGACGCGCGCGCCGCGGGCCCGCGCGGCTTCCAGCGGCTCCAGCACCAGCATCCCTGCGCCTTCGCCAAGGATCATTCCCCGGCGGTCTTTAGAAAACGGCCGGCAGGTGTCGGGTGATACGACGCGCAGCGCTTCCCACGCTTTCAGAAATCCCAAGCTGAAGATTGCTTCGCTTCCTCCAGCGATCGCGCAATCGACCGCGCCGGAGCGGACCATCCAGAACGCTTGACCGATGGCGTGATTCGAAGACGCGCAGGCCGTCGAAACGTTGTAGACCGGACCGCCCACGCCCCACTCTGTGGAGATGCGGCTCGCCGCGGCGTTGGCCATGATGCGCGGAATCGTCATCGGAGCGATGCGCGGATTGTTGCGTGCGTACAATTCTTCGAACTGGCCGTCTTCCGTTCCAATGCCGCCGACCGAGCAGCCGGTGACAATCGCGGTCTGTGCCGGCAAACCACGGAGGCCCGCATGAGCGATTGCTTCGCGCGCGGCGATGGCGCCGAATTGCGCGAAGCGATCGAGGAGATCGGCTTCCTTGGCGTCAAAGTGCGCGGCGGGATCGTAGCCGCGCACCTGCGCTCCATTGGAGAAGCGCAGCGGCGCGGAAATGCCTTCGAGCTTGGCGATTCCCGAACGGCCGGCGGCCAGAGCGTCCCAAAATTCTTCGCGTGTACGGCCCAGCGCGCTGATCGCGCCCATTCCCGTGATCGCTACACGGCCGGTCATGACTACGCTGTTCCGCCCGCGAGAAGTTGGGAGATGCCGTCGACGGCCTCTTTTACCGAAGTGATTTTCTTCGCGGCGTCGTCTGGAATGCTGACTTTGAATTCCTCTTCGAGCGCGAAAAGAATGTTGATGCCGTCGAGGGAATCGATCTTCAGTTCCGCGAAGGTGCTCTCCGGTTGGATGGCGGAAGGGTCGAGGCGCTGAGTTTTGGCGATCACAGCGATGACTCGCTGCGTAATGTCATCAGGCAAGGCGATCTCCCAGAACGCGTAATTTCATTCTATCGTGCTTTCCACGTTTGCAGGATTTCTCCTGCGGGCGTGGCGCGGCCCTGTGCGTCGAGTAAGCCGAATTGCTTTGCGCCGCCCGACGCGTTGTCGTAAAGCTGCCAGTAGACCACGTAGGGCGCATGCTGCGGCGACGCCGCGCCGAGAAACGCACGAAACAGCGGCTCCAGAGGGATTTTCCACTCCCGCGCATAGCCATATTCGCCGATCAATACGTGATGATCGCCGAACACTTCGCGGCCTAGCGGCGTGAGCCCCGCACGCGTGCGGCGCGCGATGTCGTCGAGGGCTTCATAAATTGTTTCGGGATGTTCTTCCACTTCCCATGCTGAGAACGAAACGAAATCGTAGTGCAATTTCGGCAAGATGGCGTCGAGCGCCGTGGTTCCGTCCGGTAGTTTTTGCTTCCACAGCTTGATCTCCACTCCGAACAGCACTTTCAGTTTGGCCTTCCGATACCGCGCGCGCGCGTTGTCCGCGCCGATCCGTAAGCGATCGAGGTAACGCGCTTCATTGTGGCGATCGCCTCCGGCGCTCGCGATTTCGCGCAGCTTTTCGTCCGTTTCGTTATTGCTGATCAGCACCACGCGATTCTCGGAGCCGTGCTCGCGATAAAGCATGTCGACGAGGCCGGTCATTTGATCGCTCGCCTCGCGCCAGTCGCGCTCCGGTGGAATGCCCGAAGTGAGTTTCATTTCCACCGGGCCTTGGCCGTAGTCGAACACGGGATAGGCCGTGAGCCAAACCGTGGGAACCTTGGGATTCCTGAACAACGCGCGATAACGCGGCAGCGCGGCGATCTTCGCCAGCGTCACCGGTCCGCGGATTTCCGCAAACCGTCCCGGCGCGTTCTCAGGTTTCACATAGTCGTATTTTCCGCCGAGGAAAATGCGAACGGTATCCGCGCCGAACCGTTCGAGCGCCCCGGGGCTGGGCAGGGCATTGACGGAGCCCGCCCAATCGTAGACGCCCAAGTGCTGCGCCGCGAGGGAACTCACGAACAACGCCGCGATCGCCCGAAAAGTCTTGGCCCCCTGCCGCGTCATCTTGCGCATCCCTTAATGAAATGCATAAAGACTCTTGTATTGACATGCCCTAAATATGAGCATATCTTGAACGAATCAAAGCGTCCGGGTTCGGAGGTTGTTATGAGCGCCGATAACCGCGTGATCGCCGTGGTTCCTTCCCCCCAGGAATTCCAGCGGATTTGTGGCATTTTAGCCCAAGATCGCATTTCCGTCGAGCAAGCGTCCAGCGTGCTGGAGGCCGTGTTGCTTCATGCCTACGCGCGTCTCGGTGATTCGGGTGCGCGTCGCGCGCCCGTTGTGCTGTTCGATATCGATGGCGCTTCCAGCCCCTGGCGCGACGCGCTGGAGCAATTTCGGATGGTCCATCCCGCCTCGCGATTTATCTTTCTCTCGCGCCTCGCCGACGAGAACTTATGGCTGGAAGTGCTGAAAGCCGGCGAACACGATCTACTATCGTGCCCCGTAGTCGAATCGGAACTGCGCCACGCGGTCTTGCGTGCTCTCGACCGTGCGGCTCGTTCGTTGGCGGCCGCGGCCTAGACCATGCGTGGTCCGGTGGTCAGTACGAAAGACTCATCGCAGTCCATCTCTTGATTCGGTAAGAGAATCGATATTCAACGGTATAATCTCACGCGTGGCGAAGCCGCGCGTGATTCACGTGGTCGAATCGTTGGAAGTCGGCGGCGCTGAGAAATTGGTGTCGGACTTTGCGGTCGGCCGTGGATCGAATGAAACGTCGGTGATTTGTCTGGAGCTCGTCGGCGCGCTCGGCGAGTCGCTGCGCGCGCAGGGATTTCGCGTAGACCTGGCGGGTCTGGAGCCCAAATGGAAAACCATTGGCCGGGTGCGGGAATTTCTGAAGCGCGATCGTCCCGATATTCTCCATTGTCATAATTTCGCCGCGCATCTCTATGGCGCGGCGGCGGCGCGACTCACCGGCGGCATCCGCGTGCTGATGACCAAGCACGGTGCGCTGCCTCCTCCGGCCACGTTTGCGGGAACGCTGAACGCGTGGCTGGCGCGATCGACGCAGATCGTCGCGGTGTCGAGCGAAGCGGCGCGCGTGATGAAACCCTGGGAGCATCCCGGCGGTCCACCGATCCTGCAAATCTCGAACGGTATTTCGCTGGCGCCTTACCGCGATCCGCCGCGGCGCGACGAAGCCCGCCGGCGTCTGGGATGGCCGGCCGGCGCGTTTCTCATCGGCATTGTCGCGCGGATCACGCCGATCAAAGGGCATCTGCGATTACTCGACGTGTTCGCGAAAATCGTGCGGCGCGTTCCTCGCGCGATTCTGGTGATCGCCGGCGACGGATCGGCGCGCGGCGCGGTGGAAGCGCAAATCGCCAAGCTGGGCTTAGAGCAAAACGTTTACGTGCTCGGTGAACGTCGCGATATTCCGTTGATTCTTGCGGCGCTCGACGTGTTCTGCCTGCCGTCGGAGACCGAGGGCATGCCGATCACGTTGCTGGAGGCGATGGCGGCGGGACGCCCGGTCGTGGTGAGTGCGGTTGGAGCCATGCCGGAAGTGGTGACCGACGGCGTGTCGGGCTTCGTGGCGCCGCCTTTTGACGCCGCGGCTTTTGAACGCGCGCTCGTCGAATTAGCGGATCATCCCGAGGAGGCCGAGCGCATGGGGCAGGCGGGACGCGACCGCGTTTTCCGCGATTTCAATGCGGAAACAGCGCTTGAAAACTACGAAGCGCTGTATCGGCGGATGCTGAACGGGAAATAAGACGGACCGGCGAGGACGCCTGTTCTACCGTGGCTGCGGAGTTTGCGCGATCATTACTTGCTGCTTGAAATTCGCGGCCATGTCGGGCGTCAGCCGAACTTCCGTGGGACGCTTCGCCAGACTCATCTGATCGATCTTGTCTTGCAGCTTCAACAACGCATAGAAGAGATTTTCCGGACGCGGCGGGCAACCGCACACGTACACGTCGGTGGGAACGATCTTGTCCACGCCTTGCAGCACGGCGTAAGTGTTGAACGGTCCGCCGACCGACGAGCACGCGCCCATGGAAATCACCCACTTCGGATCGGGCATCTGGTCGTAGACGCGCTTCAAAACCGGAGCCATCTTCAGCGTCACCGTTCCGGCCACGATCATCAGGTCGGATTGCCGCGGGCTGGGGCGAAAAACTTCCGCGCCGAAACGCGCGATATCGAATCGCGACGTGGTCGAGGCGATCATTTCAATCGCGCAGCACGCCAAGCCGAAGGTCATCGGCCAAATGGCGGATTTGCGGGCCCAGTTGAAAACGTAATCGACGGAAGAGATGAGGAAGTTTTTCTCGAAACGATCCTGAAGATAAGGCATACCAACGGCATGATACCACACAGGCTATTTGACTTGCTACTTGACTCGCTACCGGTAGCGTCTCAATTTGAATTCGATCCCTGTGGAACTGTGAGCGAATCGTCTGCGCAGCCGCTTTGTATCTCTTTGTATCAGGGCACGGCTTCAGCCGTGCCGACCCAGACGTGTGGAAATAGTGGGCTTTAGCCCCCGCAAACAATGGCTGATCCGCAATCCGCCAAGTGCAAAGCCGCAAGCCGCAGGGGCTAAAGCCCCAGGAACAAGGACTGCTGGCGGCACGGCTGAAGCCGTGCCCTGATACAAAACATGCCTACGCGCAAGGGTTCGATTCCCGCAAATACCGTGATCGGAATTCAAATTGAGCCACCTTGCTACTTCACTGCGACATCCAACATTGTCAGCCAATATTGTATTGACTGCATGGAGAAGCCGCATAGGATCAGCGCGACGCCGATCACGCCCATGCGCCGCTGCGGCATGCGGTCGGCGTACCACTCGATGACCGGCGCGAAGGTGGTGGAAACCGCGGTCACGGCGCCGATCACCAGACCGAACTTCAGTCCCAGCGCGACGTAGTCCTGGCGTCCGGCCAACACCGCCGCGAGCGCCGCGCCGAGCGTGTAGCCAACCGTGCGATTCAACACCGCCAACAGCGCGCGCTTGTTGGTTCGGGGCTTTTTCGACGGCGAATAGACCATCGCCGGGCGGATTCCCGCCGCGCGATAGGCGATCACTTGTCCGACCGTACTCATCAAGCCCAACGTCACACCGAAAACGCCACCGTATAAGTACGCGCCGCCCGCGCCGTGGCCAGTTCCGCGAATCGCGCTCATCGCGGAGTCGTACCAGATGCTGGGCCGCGCGGCGTGGGCTTGTTCCCGGTCGCGCGACTCACGCGCAAATTCCCAAGCCAGCGTCATTCCGTGCGTGATGCCTGCCAACACGCCGAACACCAAGCCGAACGCCGCGCCGTATCCCGCACCGAAGAGCACACCGTAGGTCACGGCGCGCGACAGCGTGCGCAACGGTCCATGAGCGCCGCCCAAAATATCGTAGGCGAGATAGAGTCCTCCGAGGACGTCGAGAAAGCTGCCGATGATGTTGATCATCGCCAGCGTATGACGATCGACTACCAAGCGACCTCCTTCCATTCGCCGTTGGCAAGGAATACAAACGATTCCGGCCGTGACGCCAATTCGCGACGCGGCGCGTCAATTCGCTCGTCGGCTAGTTGAAACGTACCATGATGAATCGCGATTGTCGTGCGCGCGCCAAGAATTTCGTGCGCGCGCAGCGCTTCGGCGGGATCTTGATGCACCGGCGACATGAACCATCGCGGCAAGTACGCGCCGACCGGGAGCAACGCGAGGTCGGGCGCGCCGAAACGCGCGCGGATTTCGGCGTAATGCGAGCCGAACGCCGTGTCGCCGGCGAAGTACACGGTCTTCTTGGCGCACTCGATGATGTAGCCGCACCAAAGCGTTTGGTTGCGATCACGCGCGCTACGGCTCGAGAAGTGGACCGCCGGTACAGCGTGGATTTTAGCCGCGCCGATCTCCACGGAGTGACCCCAGTCGAGCTCATGCCCTGGGCCAACCGAATTGCGTTCGAGGAGTCGCGCGACGCCAACAGGCACGACAAACTTTGCCGTGCCGCGTTGTTGAATGCGCCCTAGCGTCGCCAGATCGAGATGGTCGTAATGGTTGTGGCTGAGCAGCACGATATCGATCCGCGGCAAATCCTCAAAGTGGACGCCGGGATTCCGCTTGCGCTTCGGTCCGGCCCATTGCACGGGACTGCATCGCAGCGACCATATCGGATCGGTGAGGATGTGCACGTCGCGATGCTGCAACAGCACGGTGGAGTGATTCACAAACGTTATGCGCATCCGCTCGCCGTCGACCTGCGCGGGCGGAACGCACGGCATCACATCGTCGAAGAACGCGGCTTCGCGCTCGGGACGTGTGGTTAGCTTCCAACGGATCACGCTCCCCAATCCGTTCAGGTGCGATCCGCCGGGATTGAAGAATCGGCGGCCGTCGAAATGCTTGGGGAACTCGATATCATTTTTCTCCGGCATTTCCAAGAATCCGTTTCGCCTCGTCGACGGTAATGAAAAGCGTCAATGGATCAATCGGGGAAGGGCGGAAGCCGTAGGAGACGTAGAAATTTGCGGCTCGCTCAGAAATTGCGTGCACAAGGATTGCCCGGATGCCGGCAATATCGGCTACTTGCGCGGTTCGGAGCACCGCGTCACGCAATAATCCCGCTCCGATTCCGCGCCCGTGGTGCGATTTGTCCACGGCTAGACGGGCAAGAATCATTACGGGCAGCGGGTCGGGTTGATTGCGACGCAGCCAGCCGGGCGCACCATCGTGGGCAACCGCACCGGCGGCCAAACTGTAAAAGCCGACGACTCGGGACTGGACACACACAACATACGTTCGCGACGCACCATTCGATTCATTCTGGATGGCTCGACGCCGAAGCCAGGAGTCGAGCGCGGGCTCGCCGGAGTCGAACAAAGCAAGTTCATGGTGTTGCGCGAGCGGTTGTGGAGCGCTAATCACGCTTAACGGCCCCAGGGCGGCTTGGTGCCTAAGAGCCGGCGCAGTCTTGGATTGTCCTTCGGGGGCCGCGACAGCATTGCGGAGAACCGCTCAAATGCCTTGGGGTCCAACGCGAAGTAGCGGCGGTCCAGCAGCACCGATTCCGCTTCACGGCAGGCCGTGTCCAGCATGAACTCGGAACGACTGCGGCCAAGCGCGCCGGCGGCGCGGTCGATGAGCGTTTTTTGCTTCCGCGTCGCGCGGAGGTTAATGATTTCCTGTCGTGCCATGGTATTTCCCTGGGGCCGGCATAATTCTCCTCGTGTATACAATGATTATACACTGTCCACGCAACGTGTACACAGTCTATTGCCCGCGATTGGCGATCACCAGCACTTCCATGTCGTGCGCCAGTCCGACAATCTGGTGGATCAAGTTGCGGCCCGGGAACAGATTCAGCTTGCCGTAGTGCGGGCGGGCCAAAAGGATTTGCGTGATTTGGTTGATGCGCGCGAATTCGGTGAGCGATTGCGCGACATGTCGGGCGGTGGCGCCCGCGCCCTCGATCACTCGCGTCTCAATGTGCAGATTGCGCGCGAAATTCAGGATGCGCTCGAGATGCTCGCGGCCTTCCTCTTCATCGTTTTCGGCGACGCCCGTTACGTGGACCGCCATGCAGTCGGCGCGGAGATAGTCGGCCATGCGGCGCGCGCGGCGCAGCAGCACCATTGACGATGGCTCGCCCGTGACGTACACGAGAATTCGCGAGTGACCGGGCTGAGGCGTGGTGTCACTCGATGCCGCGTCGCTGGTGCGCGTGGCCGTTGCCAAACGCGGATCGCCGGCGTCGAGCTCATGGCGCACGTTCACTTCGTGCGCGGTCTCGCGCAAAGCCATCTCGCGCAAGGCCACCAGCGTCGACTCCTTGAAGAAGTGATCCATGGCCTTTTGCGCTTTGTCCTGCGAGTAAATCACGCCGCGCAACAAACGGTTCAGCAGCGCGCGCGGCGTCAAGTCGACCATCACCACTTCGTCGGCTTGGCGCAGCACCCAATCGGGCAACGTTTCGCGCACGCGGATGCCGGTGATGTGGAACACCTGGTCGTTCAAGCTTTCCAGGTGTTGAATGTTCATGGTCGTGAAGACGTCGATGCCCGCGTCGAGCAGCGCGATCACGTCTTCCCAGCGTTTCAATCGTTCGCTGCCGGGAATGTTGGTGTGCGGCAGTTCGTCCACCAGGCAAATCGCCGGATGGCGCGCGAGAATCGCGGGCGTGTTCATTTCTTCGAACACGGAGCCGCGATATTCCATTTTGCGGCGGGGGATCATCTCCAGGCCCGAGGTGCGCGCGATGGTGTCCTTGCGTCCATGCGGCTCGAAGTAGCCGATCACGATGTCGGCGCCTTTTTGCGCCGCTTCCTGCGCTTCTTCCAGCATGCGAAACGTTTTTCCCACACCCGCGGCGTAGCCGAGATAGACCTTCAGTTTTCCGCGTGCCGGAGTGGGTGTGGGAGGTGTCATCGCGCCTTCGAAACGAGCCTTTTGAGTCGTGCGTCAGTTTGAGTTTCCAGCGGCTTCGCCGCTACTTTGTGCGGAAAGGCTTTGCCTTTCCGAAGGACTGGAGCCACCTTCCTGCGAGGCGATGTCTTGCTTGAGCAAGACTTCGCCTCGCAATTCTAAAGAACGTCCTTCGCGGAAGGGCATAGCCCTTCCGCACAAAAGCAGCGGCGGAGCCGCTAGAATTCCAACTGAGACAGCACCGCCTTTTGAGTATATCGTAGCGCCTGTTAAATCGTGTTAGGCTGGAGCCTTGCGGAGGTTTTCATGTCGCGGATCGTACGTTGTGCATTGATTCAAGCGGGCAATCCACTGGGCCCCGACAAATCCCTGAAGGACATCAAGCAGGCGATGATCGACAAGCATCTCAAACTGATCGATCGCGCCGCCAAAGAGAAAGCGCAGATCCTGTGCTTGCAGGAATTATTCTACGGCCCGTACTTTTGCGCCGAACAGGACCGCAAATGGTACGACTTGACCGAGCGCATCCCCGACGGTCCCACGACGAAGATGATGCAAAAGATCGCCGCCAAGCACAAAATGGCGATGGTCGTGCCGATCTACGAGGAAGAAATGACCGGCCTGTACTTCAACACGGCCGCGGTGATCGACGCCGACGGAAAATATCTCGGCAAATATCGCAAGCATCATATCCCGCACGTGCATCCCGGATTCTGGGAGAAGTTTTATTTCACGCCGGGCGACCTCGGCTATCCGGTGTTTCAAACCAAGTACGCGCGCGTGGGCGTGTATATTTGCTACGACCGCCATTTTCCCGAGGGCGCGCGGATTCTGGGTCTGAACGGCGCGGAGATTGTTTTCAATCCGTCGGCCACCGTCGCGGGACTCTCCGAGTATCTGTGGGAACTGGAGCAGCCGGCCCACGCCGCGGCCAACGGATACTTCGTCGGCGCGATCAATCGCGTGGGCACCGAAAAACCCTGGAACATCGGCGAGTTCTACGGCAAGAGCTATTTCTGCAATCCACGGGGGAAGATTATCGCGCAGGCGTCGCGCGACAAGGATGAAGTGCTGGTCCACGACATCGATTTGGACTTGATTCAGGAAGTTCGCAACACCTGGCAATTTTTCCGCGATCGCCGCCCCGAGACCTACGGCACGATCACGCAACAATCGGGCGCGCCGGCACGCAGCGCCGCGGCTGATTAAGCGCCGCGGCTCACAAAAAGAGACGCGGACTAAAGGAGAATGCAATGACACGCGACGAGATTCTTCGCAAACACAAGCAGTATCTTTTCCCGAGCGTCACGCATTACTATGCCGATCCGGTGGTGGCGCAACGCGCCGAGGGTCAACGGCTGTGGGACGCCGACGGCACAAAATACCTGGACTTTTTCGGCGGCATTCTGACCGTCAGCGTGGGACACGCCAATCCCCGCGTGAACAACGCCGTGAAGGCGCAGATGGATCGCATCGGTCATACGTCCACGTTGTATCCGAACGAAGCGATCGTGTCGCTGGCCGAGCGCATGGCGCGGATCACGCCCGGCGAAATCTCCCAAAGCTTTTTCTCAAACTCCGGCACCGAAGCGAACGAAATGGCGGTGCAGATTGCCCGCGCGCACACGGGGAACTATGAAGTGGTGGCGCTGCGCCATTCCTACTCCGGACGCTCGCAACTGGCGCAGTCGTTGACGGGTCAGAGTGTCTGGCGCAAGTCGCTGCCCACCGGGATCGGCGGTATCGTCCACGCGTTGAATCCGTATTGCTATCGCTGCCCTCTCGGCAAGACCTACCCCAGTTGCGAAGTCGCGTGCGCATACGACGTGGAAGCGGCGATCCAAACGACCACCTCGGGACAAATCGCGGCCTTTCTCGCCGAGACGATCCAAGGCGCGGGTGGATTCATCGTGCCGCCGGCGGAATATTTTAAGATCACGTTCAGCATCGTGAAGAAGTACGGCGGCTTGAACATCGCCGACGAAGTGCAGACCGCCTGGGGCCGCACCGGCAAGCATTGGTTCGGCATCGAGCACTGGGAAGTGGTGCCGGACATCATCTCCAGTGCGAAGGGAATCGCCAACGGCATGCCGATGGGCTTGACCGCGACACGTCCGGACATCGCCAAATCTTTCAAGGGCATTCAGATTTCCACGTTTGGCGGAAATCCAATCGCGTGCGCTGCGGCGAAGGCCACTATCGATTTAATCGAAGAAGACAAGTTGATGGAAAACTCCGATACCGTCGGCCGTCATTTCCGGTCGCACCTGGAAGAACTGAAGAACAAGTATCCGCTCGTCGGTGACGTTCGCGGCATGGGCTTGATGCAAGGCATCGAGTTCGTGAAGGATCGCGACACCAAGGAACCGGGCACTGCGGAAGCCACGCAATTCCAGGAAGAATGCCGCAAAAACGGCTTGCTGATCGGCAAGGGCGGCATGCTCGGTAACGTCATTCGACTGGCGCCCATGATGAACACCACAAAAGCCGATGTGGATTCGGCGATTGCGATCATGGACAAGTCGCTGGCGGCGATTTCCGCGGGCGCGCTGGTGGGCGCGGGCCGCTAAATTTGGAGTGCGGCGACTTGTCGCCGCTTTTAAGATGCCCGCGGCTTGACGCGGGCTGCGATGTGCGTAGTTAAGAACGGTGCGGCCGAGTCAAGCCTCGCCCGAAAGCGGCGACAAGTCGCCGCACTCCAAAGGGGACGCATGGCAGCTCTAACGGAAGTGGCTTTGCCGAAGGCCAAGATGTTTGTAGGCGGTGCCTGGATCGAAACATCCAGCACGCGCTCGGTGGAGCGCCGCAATCCGGCGAATTCCGACGATATCGTCGGCGTGGTGGGTCTCGCGACGCGCGAGGAGACTCGCGCCGCGGTGGACGCCGCGAAAAAAGCGTTTCCGGCGTGGCGTGACACGCCGCCGGTGGCCCGCGGCAAGATCCTCGCGAAGGCCGCGCTGATCCTCACGGAGCGCATGCACGAAGTGGCGGCGATCCTGACGCGCGAGGAAGGCAAGACGCTGGCGGAATCGCGCGGCGAGGTGATGCGTTCCATCAACGTGCTCGATTACATGGCCGGCGAGGCAAAGCGTCTCGGCGGCGAGACCCTGCCGTGCGAGTTGCCGAAGAACTTTGCGTACACGATTAAGCAGCCGCTCGGCGTGGTCGCGTGCATCACGCCGTGGAATTTTCCGGTGGCCATTCCGGTATGGAAGATCGCGCCGGCGCTGGTAGCAGGGAACACGGTGATCTTCAAGCCGGCGACGATTACCAGTTTCACCGGCATGAAGGTGATCGAGGTTTTCGAAGCGGCCGGCGTGCCGCCCGGCGTGTTGAACATGGTGGTTGGCTCGGGATCGGAAGTGGGCGACGAGTTGATGAATCATCCGTCGGTGAAAGCGGTTAGTTTCACTGGGTCGAACGAAATCGGCACCGCACTTTACGCGCAAGGAGCCAAGCGCTTGATGAAAGTGCAGTGCGAGATGGGTGGCAAGAATCCTGTGGTGGTTGTGGAAGACGCCGACATGGCGCTGGCCGTCGAAAGCACGCTGCAAGGAGCTTTTGGAAGCACAGGTCAACGGTGTACCGCAACAAGCCGCGCGGTTGTGGTCGATGCAATCGCCGACGAGTTTGTGAATCGCTTGGCGGCGCGCGCCAAGCAACTGAAGGTCGGCGATGGCGCGGTGGCGGGTGTGGATATGGGGCCGTCGGTGGATCAGTCGCAATTCAAAACGGTGCTGGAATACTTGGAGATCGGCAAGAAAGAAGGCGCGACTCTCGTGTGCGGCGGATCGCGGCTCACCGGCGGGTCTTACGACAAAGGATTTTTCACCGAGCCGACAATTTTCGATCACGTGAAGCCCAATAGCCGCATCGCGCAGGAGGAAATCTTTGGTCCGGTGCTCTCAATTATTCGCGTGAAGAATTTCGAAGAGGCGTTGGAAGCGGCCAACAACGTGGTGTACGGTTTGAGCTCGTCGATCTACACCAACGACGTGTCGAAGGTTTTCGATTTCATCGATCGCATCGAAACCGGCATCACGCACGTGAACTCGCCCACGACGGGCGGCGAAGCGCAAATTCCTTTTGGCGGAACGAAGGGAACCGGCGTGGGATATCGCGAGCAGGGCAGCGTGGCCATCGACTTTTTCACGGAACTGAAGGCCGTGTATGTGGATTACACGGGCAAGAAACGGGAAGGGAACTTGTACTAGCGAGCGCCGGGGGCGTTTTCCGGTAAGATTGTTTCTGGAGACAGCGCATGTCTACAAACACTCTCATGACCGTGGAAGAATACCTCCACACCAGCTTCGAAGACGGGGATCGTGAGTACGTCGACGGCGAGATTGTGGAGCGCAACATGGGCGAGTGGGACCACGGGAAGATTCAGTGCTTCTTAGGCTATTTGTTCCTGAGAATGGCGACGCAAGCGGGCGGCCTCTCCGTGCTCACCGACATTCGGGTTCGCATCAACTCGACACGCTACCGAATTCCCGATGTGGCTGTTTGGCTCGAGCGAGACGCCGGCGCTGACCACAACGGAATCCCCGTCGCCGCGCCGTTTATCGTCGTGGAAATTTTCTCGCCGGAAGACCGCATGTCGCGTGTGACGCCGAAAATGGAGGAGTACCTTTCGATTGGCGTGCTCTGGGTCTGGCTGATCAACCCCTACAAGGAGACCGCGATCCTCTATACTCCCGCGAATCCTGAAGGCTCACCGTGCCCTGTACTTCGCACGCAGAATCCAGAAATCGAGATTTCCCTCGAGAGAGTACTCCAGCTTCAGGCTGACTGAAATGTGCAGGGATGGCCATGAAAAAATGTCCCTTTTGCGCCGAACAAATTCAAGATGAAGCGGTGAAGTGCCGTTACTGCGGATCCGTGCTGGGTCCTGGAGGGACGAATGCCGCAGGGTCCGAAGTGGAAATCCTGCGCATCAGTCCTTCGCTGAAGCCGGTGGCGTTTCTCTACTGCGCGTGTATCGGGTTGGCCGCGCTCATCACCACTGGAGTCGTTTGGGCGGGTCACGCGATGAAGGCTACCGAAATCCCGGCCGGCACGATCGCAATCACGTTCATTGTTCTCGCGGGACTGCTTTCGTCGAGCGTTGTGATCATCCACATTCGCCGCAACAGCACGCACTACGTGCTGACGAATTGGAATCTCTCGATCACCACCGGAATCGTCAGCCGCTCGGCGATGCACATTCCGCTGCACAAAGTGCAGGACGTTTCGGTCCGCCGGACGCTGCTCGATCGCATCCTGAATCTCGGCACGATCGTGGTGGAATCCGCGGGATCGTCGGGACGCATTCCGGAGATCAACGTCGACTCGCCGGAAAAGATTTGTAGTGCCATCCTTCAGCAGGTGAGCAGCGCCAAAACATCCTGATGCCCTCCGCCCCGGACAACCAAGCCCGCATCCATTCCAGTTCGCTCTACAACGAAGACCTCGCGCCGGTCGCGCCCGAGAGGCGCACATGGGGAACGTACAACTACGCGGCCCTCTGGGTGTCGATGTCGGTGAACATTCTCACCTACATGCTCGCGGCGAGTTTGATTCAAGGCGGCATGGATTGGAAACAAGCGGTGCTCACGATTTTCATCGGCAATACGATCGTGCTCGCACCGATGCTTTTGAATGCGCATCCCGGCGCGCGTTACGGCGTGCCGTTTCCGGTGTTGGCGCGCGCTTCGTTCGGCGTGTTGGGCGCCAATGTGCCGGCCGTGCTGCGGGCGCTCGTAGCGTGCGGTTGGTTCGGCATTCAAACATGGATCGGCGGGGAAGCGATCAGTACTCTGATCGGCGTGATCAATCCGGCGTGGCGAAACTTCCCGGGCGCCACTATGATTTGCTTCCTGGCATTTTGGGCGATCAATCTCGCCGTGGTTGTCGCAGGCGTCGAGTACATTCGCTTGCTGCAAGGAATTTCCGCGCCGATCCTGCTGGGCGTGGGACTCCTCCTGCTCGGCTGGGCGTACACCAACGCCGGCGGATTTGGTCCCATGCTTTCGGCGCCGTCGCAGTTCGCCACCACCGCCGATTTCCTGAAGTTTCTGATTCCCGCGCTGAACGGCACGGTGGGATTTTGGGCCACCGTATCGCTGAACATTCCCGATTTCACGCGATTTGCGCGCAGCCAGCGAGACCAAATGATCGGCCAAGCTATCGCGCTGCCCACCACGATGACGCTCTACAGTTTCATCGGCGTGGCCGTGACCTCGGCGACGGTGCTGATCTACGGCAACGCGATTTGGGATCCGGTGCAATTGCTCAGCCGCTTCAAATCGCCGGTGGCCGTGATTGTGTCGCTCCTGGCGATTCTTCTCGCGACACTGAACGTGAACATCGGCGCGAACGTCGTCTCGCCGGCCAACGATTTTTCGAACCTGTGGCCTCGCCGCATCAGCTTCAAGACCGGCGGCATCATCACCTGCTTCATGGGGATTCCGATGATGCCGTGGAAGCTGCTGGCCAATCACAAGACCTTCATATTCGGATGGCTCGGCGGCTACGCGGCGTTTCTCGGACCCGTGGCGGGCATCATGATCTGCGACTACTTCGTGATCCGCCGGCGAATTCTGCTGGTGGACGATCTTTATCTGCGCGGCGAGTTCTACGAATTTTCACGCGGCTTCAATTGGCGCGCCGTTGGCGCGCTGGCCTTGGGCGCAGGCATCGCGCTCAGTGGACTGCTGATCGAACCGGTCAGATTTCTCTACGATTACTCATGGTTCGTGGGATTCGCGATTTCGTTTGGAGCTTATTTCGCGATGATGCGCAAACCATCCGTCGCCACTTTCCACGGGTAGGCCGCGCCGCCCGAGCCGGCGTGATTTTTGTCGAGTACGCCGGATAGTTCCTTGGCCGCTTCCGGACTTTTTGCCAGAAGAATCAAGAATCCACCGCCGCCCGCGCCGGCTAGTTTTGCGCCGCGCAGGAACGGCTGCGCCGATTCCAGCAGCGCATTGATCGGCGCATTGGTCGTGTTGGGATCGAGGATTTGATTGAGTTCCCAGTGCCGGTCGAGCAGGCTTCCCAGATAATCCCAGTCGCCTTCCTGCATCGCGTGGGCCATTTCCATCGCCAGCGTCTTGATGCTGTGCAGCACTTGCACGCACGCCGTCTCGCGCGCCAGATAGCGGCCCACCACTTGACGCAGCAAATCGCGCGCCACGCGCCGGATTCCCGTGTAGTACAGAACAACTTGCTGTTCGAACTCCGCCTGGCGTGCGGCCGTCCACTGCACGGGATAGACGCGCACACGTTGACGCAATCCGGGGCCGCTGACCAAAAGTTTTGCGCCGGAAAAAAGTCCGCCGGCTTGGTCCTGCCATCCGCCGCCGGTGGTCATCATTTGTTCGAGGCGCATGACGCGTTCACTGAGCAATTGATCGTCGGGCGCGGCGCCGGCCGCTTCAAAAATGGCGCGCAGCACCGTGACGGCGAGAATGCTGCTGGTGCCGAGTCCCGACCCCATCGGCAGATTCACCGACGTGCGAATTTCGATGCCGCCGCTCTTGAAGCCCGGCCACCCCGCGAGACGCAAGGCCATTCGCGGTATCGCAAAAGGATCGCCGGGTGCGGACGGGCGGAGCAATTCTTCCGCGGTGCGATATTCCACCGACGCGCGATCTTCGTCCGAGATGCAGCGAATCACCGGCTCGCTCAAGCGTTTCAGTGTCGTGCGAATCGGATAAACGTCGCCGAGCGTCACAGCGACATTCAGCACCGTGCCGCCCCAATCGAGACAAAACGGCGGTGTGTCCGACCATCCACCGCCCAAGTCGATACGCGCCGGCGCTTCAACGATCACTTCGTGATGCTTCCACACGGACGTGTCCTGTGGTACGGTTTCGCCCGCGCCCATCTCCACCGCGTGTTGCACCAAGTGAAACGCCGCTTCGTGCGATTCCTCGGCTTCGCGCGCCAATCCCGCTTGCGCGAAGAATAGTCCCGCGGCGTACGATCGGCTTGCCGCTTCGGTGGGCGAATTCGTTTCCAACTCGCGCGAACGATCGCACAAGCGTTGTCCGGCTTCGGTGAGCGGCTGCGTCCCGGGAGAATTCGCGAGGAGCGGACGCAAGTCCGCGCCCGATTCCACCAGCGACACCGCGAGCATTCGCCAATTCGCATTCGATCGCCGCAATCGCGCGGCTTCCAGCGCGGCCGCGTCGGCCCATTCGGCGCTCGAGGCGAAAGAAAATCGAGGCGCTTGCGTCCAGCGTTGCGCCGTGTAGTTGGAAGGCAAGCGCATCAGCCACGCGGCGCACTGCCACGCGTCGTCAGGCGTGCTTAGCGGAAACAGCGACGCGTTCCAAAGGCTTCGTTCCGCTTCGGGCACGCCGGGCCACACCGACTCCGCGTCCAGTCCGAATTCTCTCAGCACTTCGAGAATCGGGCGGCTAAACCACGTCGCACTTTCTGTCGCCGCCTTGGGATCGTCGCCGACACCGTAAACGCGGATGACGACGCCGGGACGAGTGCCTGGCATTGAAACGGGAAGTTGGTGCACCACGGTGTCCTCGGGCACTTCGATCGGGCCCGGGATTTGATCGAGGCCATGAAGCACCGCGCCCGATGCCGCACGCAGGCGTCCCGTGAGATGGCACTCGATAACGACCGTTCCCGCGCCGAGATCGGCGCCGCCTTCCAGGACGCTGTCGATCACCACGCCGCTCGACGAGACGCCGGGTGCACGCGTGCCGGAAAATCGCCGCACGGCTGCTTGAAAGCGCGAAAAATCTGTTTCGCCGGTCATCAACTGGCGGAAGAGATGCGTGGTTCCGATGTGCGTGAACTCGCCGGGCACCAGCGAACAGGAAAACTCCAGACCTTTCAGCGAGCGCGCCAGTTCGTGCAATTCCGGCGCGTCGCCGGGCGATGGTTTCCATTGACCGGTTAGGGCGAGTGTGATGTGCGTGTAGAGATCGATCCCTACCGGCTTGCCGTCGCGTGCGATCGATTGCGCCGGCAGCGACGCAAGCGCCGTGAGACGCGCGGCCGCTTCCGGCGAAAAACGCAGCAAGCCGGTATCGAGCGCGACTTCGTTGTTTTCGAGGAGTCCACCGGCGGCCGATAGCTCGGCGAGCGTCGGCTTTTGCAGAAATTTGTAGACGCGACCATGCCCATCGGTCACGTATACGCCGTGACGCATTCCAACTTCCGCGGCTTGCCGCATCGCGACGCCCGAAACGCCCGCGCGATTCCAGTCCAGCGCGGCGGCGTCGAAGACCAACACCACGTCGCCGGAGGCGACCAGTAATCCCGAAGCCAGATGCTCTACCCACAGCGTGGAGAGCACCAGCATTTCGTCGAACACCGTACTCGCTTCGCCCCAAGGAGTCGTGACCGGCACGGCGCTGAATAATTTTCCCGATAGCGAATACTGCGGCAACCGGCGCGAGTCGCCTCCGGAGTGAATCAGAAGGACGCGCTCGTCGCGCCACCACCGCTCCGTTGCGGGCGAACCTGCCAACTGTCCCAGCGCGTGCAGTGTCGCGCCGCCTGATCCCAGGCGCTGATCGTTCAAATCCGGCGTCACGAGGTAGGGAATTCCGCCGGGAATTTTTCCGCCGGCGATACGCCGCTGCAATTCGCGTTGGTACTTTTCCGCTTGCCGCTTGGAGCTCGCCGTGATGATCACCGCGGTCCACCAAGGCGTAGAAGTGGCGCCGGCCAATCGCGCGACATATTGGCGACGCGCATTCTGCACAATGTAGCTGAGATCGTTCGGCGAGGTAGGGTTCACGTCCTGCAACGACGATCTTACTCTGATACCATGTCCCGGTGCATCACGAATATCACCGCTGGTACAGCCATCGCATCGGCATGGATCTCGGTGTCAACGTTTACGGTCATTGGGGACCGCCGATCTTGGGCTTTCCCACGTCCGGCGGCGACGAAGGGGAACTCGAACGCATGGGTTTGATCCGCGGCCTCGCTGATTTCGTCGACGCGGGACGCGTGAAAATCTTCGCCGTGAACTCCATCAACGAGGCGGGATTCTACAACAAGCGCGCCCATCCGTTCCATCGAAGCTGGGTGCAGAAACAGTTCGACGAGTACATCCGCTACGAAGTGGTTCCATTCATCTTCACGAATTGCCGCACGGAGTGGACGCCGATTTCGACCATGGGCGCGTCGTTCGGCGCGTATCACGCGGCGAATACACTGTTCAAACATCCCGATGTCGTGAAGCGATGCTTCGCGATGTCGGGCGTGTACGACATCCGCTCGTTCATGAATGGAATGTACGACGACAATTTCTACTTCAACAATCCGATCGATTATTTAGGTAATCTAAGCGACGGGTGGTATTACGATCAATACCGCACCTGCGACATTCACATCGCCACCGGCCACGGACCGCACGAAAACAGCGCGCCGTCGTATCGATTGTCCGCGCTGCTGGCGGCAAAAGGAATTCCGCATCACCTCGACGATTTCGGCGACATGGGCGGCCACGACTGGCCGTATTGGGTCCACCAGATGCGCAACTACATCGGCGGATTGTTTTAGAAAGGCGGGATCGGCAATGAAGCCAATATTGATCCTAATCGCAATGGCCGGCGGCCTGATCACGATTGCGGGCGCTCAGGCGCCCGAAACGCGGCCCACATTCGAGGTTGCCGCGATCAAGCCCAGTAAGGCTAGCAACGACGGCACGAATATCCGCAGCGATCCGAACGGTACCCTGCGCGTCGAGAATGCCACGCTGAAGGACCTGATCCGATTTTGCTATCAAGTCGGGAACGACCAGATTTCGGGCGGCCCGAAATGGTTCGACGTCGACCGCTTCGACGTTTTAGCGAAACCGGAGAGCCGCGCGCGTCCGGAACAAGTTCTGCAAATGATGCAGCGGCTGTTGGCCGAGCGCTTTCAACTGGTGCTGCGCCGCGAGTCGAAGGAAGTGAAGGTCTATCAGTTAGTGGTTGCGAAGAACGGTCACAAACTGCGAGAGCCGAAGGAAGGCCAAGAACCTGGCTTACAGGGAAAAAAGGGACAAATCACCGCACACGCTACTCCAATGGCGATCTTCGCCAAGTATCTTTCGCAGCGCTTGGGACAACCTGTGGTGGACCAAACCGGGCTGGCCGGAAGCTACGATTTCACTCTGGAGTACGAGCCGGACAACGGCAATGATCCCGCCGGAGCGGGCCCGTCGATATTCACCGCCGTTCAAGAGCAGCTAGGATTGCGCCTGCAACCCGGCAAAGGCTCCATCGATTTGTTCGTGGTCGATCGCGCGGAAAAGCCCTCGGAAAACTAGCGCCGCATTCACGCCGCCGCTTCCGCCGCGATGTCGGGCGAATACGACATCCGCTCGTTCATGACGCCACGCATGGCCGTATTGGGTCCACTAGATGCGCAACTATATCGGCGGATTGTCCTAGGCGTTGCTAGCCTTGGCGTTTCCTTTTGGTATCTGCTTCGATCAGCCGTGCCATTAAGCTCGCGGGACCTCGGAAGCTCGTTTGTTGAAGGCGCGAGAATACTTCCGCCAGATCGATCAAGCCTAATTCCGCGGCCTTGTCCAAAACTCCAAGCGTTCCTGTAACGGCTAGTCCGAGACCGAGCGCTACAGAATAGGCAGCGCGATCATCGACGAGGAATAGTTCCGCGCCAGTTTCAAGCGCAAGAGCGATCGCCTCCGCCTCGCCAGCGTCCAGATGATCAAACCGTTGGGCAGTACCATGCGAGGGGCTTTTGATTTCGAGCCAAGACGGCGCGGTTACGAGCAAACGACGCACCGCTTCGGGCGTGCGGTCACTCATCAACTCTTTCAGGACGGCCGGCGGAATCAACACGCGGCCAAAGATCTTCGGCAGCAGCTCTATTTCGCCGACGAGAGCGAGATAGTTCAGCGGAGTCGTGTCTGAGACCACGATCATCAGGCGCGCGGGAGGTCGAGTTTGCGCAGTGTCTCACGATCGCGCTCAAAATCCTCCATGGTGTATTCAAGCTCAACGCCATGGCGCTTGAGAACAGCGTCCACCTCCATCCGTGTTTCGAACCCGAGGATTCGACGGAGCTGCTTCATCGAGAGTTTGTGCTCTCGATACGCATTGACGGCAATCACCTCGATCGCGCTGCGCGACCGAGCATCAGGATTCTCACCTAGGGCTTCCGACAATTCGTCTGGCACGTCCAGCGTCAGTTGCATGTCTTGAGTATACGCCGTCGCTGACCTAAAACCCAGGCCTGCGCATTCACGCCGCCGCTTCCGCCGCGACCACTGATTCCGTCGCGTAACGACGCGCCATTTCACTCGCCGCGTACAGCGACTCGAACGTACCCGCGTCAATCCAATCGCCGCCCAGCACGTCGTAGTGCAGCGTGCCTTCGCGCAAATACGCGCGGTTCAGGTCCGTGACCTCAAGTTCGCCGCGCGCCGACGGCCGGAGATGGCGGATCTTGTCGAACACGGTGTGATCGTAGAGGTACAAGCCGGTGACCGCCAGGTTCGACTTCGGGTCGCGCGGCTTTTCCTCGATGCTCAGCACCGAGGCGCCGCGCACTTCCGCCACGCCGAAACGCTCGGGATCGGGCACCGCTTTCAAAAACACTTTCGCGCCAAATGTTTGACGATGGAATCGCTGCACGGCCCCGGCGACGTCCGAGCCGAACACCAGATTGTCGCCAAGGATCACGAAAACCTGATCGCCGGCCGCGAACGACTCCGCCATGGAAATCGCGTGCGCGATTCCCGAAGGTTTTTCCTGAACGGAAAAGTACAGGCGTTCGAGACCGAAGCGGCGGCCATCGCCCAGCGCGCGCAACAGATCGCCCGTACGCTCGGGCCCTGTCACCACCAGTAATTCGGTGATCCCGGCGTCGACCATGAGGCCGATGGGATAGAACAGCATCGGGCGGTCATACACGGGAAGAAGGTTTTTGTTTGTTACCTCTGTGAGCGGTCTCAGGCGCGTGCCTGATCCTCCGGCTAGAATCACACCTTTCATGCGGACTCCCAGTGGTAGACGCCCTGGAAGGTGCACGCGAGTTGCCAATTGCGCGGACGTGCATTTGCACGGCGTTGGCGCGTTGGCGCATGGGTTGAAGTGTGTCGGAAGGACTCGCGGACGTGTCCTACGAGGCTTTTTTAGGCGACAAAATCTCGTCCGGCTTAGTGATTAAGCTAGTGTCGTCGAACTCGCCGAAGGGATCGGCGGTGGTTCGCAGACGTCGCCGTTGCAGTATGTCCTGAAGCCGCAGCGCGGTGATGAGGATTTGCTGCTGTTTTTCCGGCAGGCCGCGCTTGGCGATGTCGCCCGCAAACTGCCGCAGCGTTTGAATCTGATCTTGCGCGGCGACGTACAGCCATCCCAGCGATTCCTCGTGCGGCTTGCGATGGTATTCAGACTGGCTCTTCTTCTTGAGTTGGCCGCTCTCGTCGGAAATACGATAGAGCAGCACGGCCGAGTCCTTCAACATCCGCACAAACTCGGCGCGAAAACTCTTTTCGGTCACCGCATACTCGGTGGCCAGCGCGCGCGCCTCCCACTCCTCGAACACCAGGGTCATCTCGCTCGTGTTGATCGCGTTCGACGCTTTATTCTCGGGGATCGAGAAGTGCCCCAACAACGTCTCGAGCGCGGTGCGCAGCTTGCGTCGTTCCACCAGCGTTTGCACGTTGTCCTTCGGACCGACGGGCGTGGTGGAATCCACTTGGAACTGGGTGGTGAAGGATCCCGCTTCCGCAAACGCAAGCGCGGCGCGCGACGGCTGACGTCCGGTGAGCGCCGGTGGCAGCGGGGGGGGAGGTGGAGGCGTCGCCGGAGCCGGCGGAACGTAACTGGGATGCGTCGGCGCGAGTGCCGGAGCGGTAGCCGGCGCGGAACCCGCGCTGGCCTGCGCGGATGCCGCCAGTAGTTGCAGGGGCGCGACGTTATCGCGATAGTCGGCGACCAGCTGCGCGGACAAATCGCGGTTCTGCTGCGCGACTTTTCCAAACAAGTCCCGGAACGCCCGTGCCAAAACCAAGTTGTACTTCACCACCGCCACCAGCACCGCGGGACGATAGCGCTCGGCGCCTATCCCCTCCTTCAACTCGCGGCCCTTCGCGACAAGTGCGGAGCTGGTGAGCTGAAGCAACGTCGTGCAGGCATTGATCTCGTCGAGCGTCGCCAGCAGCTTGTCCACTTGCGTTTGCGTGGCGGGCGTGAGCGCGGTCTGCGGTAGATGTGGGAACATTTCGAGAATCTGCGCGGCGAAATTGCCGTCGCCCGCTTCCAGATGACGCCGGCACACGTACGTCAACAGCCACTCGAAGCGATCGTGATCCGCTTGGCGGTTCTGGGTCATGAAAAACTCCAGCAGAACTTCAAGGTCCCGGTCGGGCGGCGAGCGTTTTTCGATGCTTACGCGCATGGCGGCGGGCGTGGCGCATAGGTCGAGCACCAGGAGCCAGCGATGATGCGCTTCGGTCAGGCGGTCTTTCGGCGCGCGTAATTCTTCCGGCTCCTGCATCGGCATCGCGCCCTGGAGATGATCTTCCAGAATGGTCGTGAAGAGACCGCGCAGAATCAGATAGTCGCGAATTTGCAGATCCGACCGGTTCATGGGGGTGACCCAGTTGGTCTTAACATAACACAGGCCAAGTGGTTCTAGAGTTGACTTAGAATGTACAAACATGAGCATGCATAGACGGAAGTTCCTAGGACTCTCCGCGGGCGCGGCGGCTGTTTCGGTGGGCGCGGGTCTCGCGTCCGCGCAGGGACACGGAGCGGGACCCGAGGCCTCGAACGTTCCAGCGTCGATTCGCGCGCTGAAGCCGTTTCCCGGCACAGCCACGCCGATCACCGACAACGAACGCATGGCGCGCATGGAAAAAGCGCGCCGCTTGATGGCGGAAAATGGATTCGCGGCGGTCTATCTGGAGCCAAGCTCCAGCATGTACTACTTCACCGGCATTCGCTGGGGTCAAAGCGAGCGCATGTTCGGCATGGTTTTTCCGGCGAAGGGCGAAATCGCCTACGTGGTCCCAGGATTCGAGGAAGCGCGGGCCCGCGAATTGATCCGCTTCGGTAGCGACGTCCGCGTGTGGCAAGAAGATGAGTCGCCCGGCGAGGTCGTCGCAGGCGTGCTCAAGGATCGCGGCATCACGACGGGAAAGATCGGCATCGAGGAACGCACGCGATTTTTTCTCTATGACGGCATTCGCAAAGCCGCGCCCGCGCTGACCTACGAGATCGCCACGCCGGTGACGGCCGGCTGCCGGATGATCAAGTCGGCGGCGGAGATCGCCCTGTTGCAACGCGCCAACGACATCACCATCGAAGCGTTTCGCGCGGCGTTGGGCGCCTTGCACGAAGGAATGTCGCAGCATGAATTGAGCGCCAACATCGCCGCGGCGCATCGCGCGTTAGGGGCGACAGGCAGCGCGCTCGTCGGGTTAGGGAAATACAGCGCCTTTCCGCACGGCAGCATCCTGCCGCAACAATTGCGCGAAGGCGACATCGTGCTGATCGACGGCGGATGCACGGTGGAAGGCTACGAGTCGGACATCACGCGTACCACGGTCTTCGGCAAACCGTCCGAGCGTCAGAAGAAGATTTGGGATTTAGAAAAGAAGGCGCAAAGCGCCGCGTTCGCCGCCGCGCAAGTCGGCGCGACGTGTGAATCAGTGGATGCAGCCGCGCGCAAGGTAATCACGGAGGCGGGCATGGGTCCAGGCTACAAGGTGCCCGGCTTGCCGCATCGCACCGGTCACGGGATTGGTCTCGATGGTCACGAGTGGACGAATTTCGTGAAAGGCAACAAAACGAAAATCGCGCCGGGCATGTGTTTCAGCGACGAGCCGATGATCACCAACTACGACGAGTTCGGCATTCGCCTGGAAGATTGCTTGTACATCACGGAAAGTGGTCCGCGATTTTTCACGAAGCAAAGCGTGGCGATCGATCAGCCGTTCGGGTAGGGGTCCATTTCGATGAGCCGCTCACGAAGAATTCTCCCGTTCAAGGCCGTCCCCGACTTCCAAATCCCGGCCGCTAGCGACCTTTCGCCGATTGGATGGATACCCTTGAGGGCCGGGATATCCATGGCATTGTCATGACTCGGCTTGATCGGGTAGAGAAGGGCAATCTGGGAGATTGCCATTCTGTCGGGAAGGGTGTTTCAGAGTTGAGAATTGACGTGGGTCCGGGGTACCGCGTGTATTTTGGCCAAGATCACGACTTGGTGATCCTGCTTGGCGGCGGCGCCAAGAGTACGCAGACGCGGGATATCAAGGGCGCTCAGAAGCGCTGGGAGGAATACAATGCCGAAGAGGACGAGTAGTTATCGCTCATGGCAACTGGAGAAGTTGAAGGACCCTCAAATTGCCGCCACTTACTTGAGAGGGGCGCTTGACGACTCCCCGGAGACGTTCTTTCAGGCCCTCGACAAAGTCGCCCAAGCTCACGAGGCGGCCAAGAGCAACGGGCGATCCGGCGTGAGAAAAGAACCCAATCGAAAGGCTTCGGACAACGGCAGTTCCCGATCCAACCTTCTTTCCGTTCTAACATCGGTAGGACTCCGATTGTCCATTGAGCCCTTAGGGTCGACCCCGCATCGTGGCTAACGTTCGCATCTTTCCAGGGAAAGAGAACGCGGCATCAGTCTGAGGGTTGTCGCCTCTCGACCAACCTGCGAGCCAACGAACCAGCTCTTTTTGCTTTGGCCGGACACGTTCGCGCAAGAAAGAAACTTCCCCGTCCAGGCTGGCGCCGTTCGCGGCGCCGTTCGCCGGAAGAGAAACTTTCTTCGTTGAGCGTGGCGCCGTTTTCCCCCGATTTCGGTGCGCGGATCAGAGGCGCAGAAAGACGAGTCTTACATGAAACAGAGCGTCACGTTGACGATCACGTCCCTCCTTTCCATCCTTCTCCTGACGTTTCACATGGCCGGCGATATCCTCTTCGGGATGGCGTCGCCACGGTTCGCGAATCTGATTGCGGTTCTCGTCTTCGTCATCTGGCTGTACGGAACGCTGGTGCTCGCCGAACGGCGAGCGGGATACATCATCATTCTCTTCGGATCGCTCCTTGGCCTGGTCGTCCTTCTCGTCCACATGAAGGGAGCCAACGGCCTTCTCGGCGGCGCGATCGGCAAGTCCGCGCAGGCCTTGTTCTTCGTATGGACGCTGCTCGCGTTGGGCGTGACCGCGACGTTCTCCGTCATCCTCTCGGTACACGCACTGTGGAAACTGCCATGGCGCCGCCAACAGCGTACTGCAGCGGGAAAAACATTCGAAGGCTAAGGAGAAGTGGAGAAAATCGGGTCGGAAAAAGGGGTCAGGTGACCCCATTTCCCCATTTTCCTTTTACTGACTAGACGTGACCGATCATGCCCGTGGATAGAGGCGTGAACTGCGGAGTCATAAAAGAAACAACTTAAGCGGTCCGGTATATACTCTTCGAATCTGCGTGCGAAAAGGAAAACCCTGCCGAAGGAGGCGCGATATGAAGAGAACGATGAAGGGACGCTTGGAACTTGCCTTTTCGATAATTCTTATCGGATTTGTACCCCTGTATCATGCAAATCCCATCACACTCGCGCCGGGGACTCTTAGTCTTCCAGGCGGCGCCACACTCACCCTGACTGAGGGCGAGCAATTCCGACTGGTGTATGTAACGGCGGACCAGTACGCAGCCACTTCATCGAACATCGCGACGTACAACACCGATGTTGACACCGAGGCACCCAACATAACAGCCTTGGCCGGTCTTGCGTGGACCGCGATCGCATCAACTGAGACGACCAGCGCGCTTCAAAACATCACTCCGGACGGCGTCCCAGTGTACAACTTTGGCGGCTATGAGGTGGCGCCAGACGACGGTAGCGCGCCGGGAGGCCTATTCTCGGGGTCCGACCTACTGAACCCGATACTGTACGACGAGCACGGGACTCCCTTGGCGACAATCGTTTGGACGGGGACGCAGCCCGATGGAACGCCAGTCATTGGGTACGCCCTGGGGGACAGCCTCACCAACGAAGGATCAAGTCCGTTTATCAATCACGATTGGATCACTACGACACCTGATCACTCCTTTTCTACTGAATCGCTTTATGGTGTTTCCGATTTGATCACCGTAAGTAGCGACGGTTCATTGGCGACGCCAGAACCGGGTACCGTCCGCGTGATCATGATTGGAGGAATGTTCCTCGTTGGGAAAATGCGGTCCAGGCGCACGAAGGGTTCGTATCGCAAGTCATAGTAGCGTCGTGGAAACTACGGTGAAAACTGGAGGAAACTGCGTAAGCATTTTTTCGACAATACTCCATACATTTTTCCGATGATCCTAGCACATCATGCCACGACGAGCGCGATGTGTTCTCTCCGATGTCCCCTGCCACATTACCCAACGTGGCGTCGACTTTGTACGGCCCGTTCGCTGTGGAGAGGCGGGCTCATTTTTCGCACGCCGTTTCGTAATCGCATTTGAACAGACGCCGTTTGGTTGACATCCGCGATTGAACGATAGTTGCGAACCACCAAGAAAAAGAAGCAGTGCAGGGGCAGCCGTGTTCCCCGGCACGACCTTGGGCGAGGGCACTGCGGTTTTTTTTGTCCATTGAATCATGTGGTTAGGCTTCGCGGTGAGTGCACAATATACAGCGTCGTGTCATAATGGTTTTGATGCGCAGAGTCGCGAGGGTGGAACGGGCCGCGTTGAAAAAACTAAAATTACAAAACGAACCTACCGAAGGGTTAAATCCAATGGACGCAATGAAGTAGAAGGTATCATAGGTTACTCATTAGTAACCCTCGCGTTGCCTTCGTTTCTCCCGTCATCTCTTCGAAACGTGCGGGGAGGAAGTGAGGAGACAACCCTGTTGATTCTTCGTTGGTCGAAATCTATCTCCGACAGACTCCCAGGCCGCCTCATTTTTCCTGAAGCGGTCAATTCACCGACTGATTGTGGCCCTTCCTCGGATTGTGCGGTTCAGACTGGCGCCTTTGAGCGAGCCTTGGTGAAAACTCGCCCCGGAGTCTGTGTGACAACGCAACTCCGAGCCTGCGGCAGCAGGCGGCGCAATGTCACTGCTGTCCAAAACAGGGGACTCCCGCGGTAGCGGTTGATGGAAACAAAGGCGGAGAGTGGTGATTGGGACACGGTTGCGGGTTGAGG
>JAJPHL010000073.1 GCA_021325275.1 Terriglobia bacterium
AACGGTCTAATGGGTACGAAGAGAAATTCATCCTCGCCACCCACAGGGAGAGTAGCATAACCTCCGTGTATTAGCCAAGTATATTCTCGCCGAAAAAAACCGCAGTGTACTACTTCGGTTGCCACGCGGAATTCAGCATTTGCGGCGTAAAGGGTCCCATGGCAGTCTTGCTGCGCGTGTATTCGTACAGCGCCGCCTGGAAAATTCCGTTTAACGCCGCGTGCACCACGCCGAGAGCGATGAAGTAGAGCACGCAAATCGCGGCCATCACCAGACCGGGGATCCATCCCAACAAGAATCCCACGGCAAACGGCAGCCCGATCGCCGGCAGCGCCAGCAGAAAGAACAGCAATCCGAAACTGAACGATGCGGTGAGGCGCTCGCCCCAGGTGTCGCGCAACATTTGCGCCGATTTCTTGACGGCGTCGATGGGTCCGAGTTGTTCGTACACCATGACCGGCACCACGAAGTACGTCGCGATGGTCCACGCGGCGCCGATGAGTCCGACGATGATGCGTCCGATCCATCCGGCGCGTTCCGAGAGCGCACGCAGAATCATCCCGACGGTAGCGGCGAGCACGGCCCATTGCAAAATGCGCCCCACGTTGGCCCACGCGAAGTTCAGACCGTCGGCGACAGTGGCGTGTCCGCCGCGCAGTCGAATGGTGGCGGCGTGAATCAACGCGGTGTTGAAGAAGATCACCACGAAGTAGTTCGCCAGATAGTAGACGAACGGTCCCATGATGCGAGCGAGGCCGAATCCGTCCGGCTCGAGAATTTTCGGCATGATCAGAAACGGAAAAACGAACGTGACGGAAACCAGAACCGCGCAAATCGCCGAGAGCACCGGCAGCAATGCGAGTTCCTTGTCGTCGCGAAGAATGCCCCAACTGACTTTGGCGAGTTCCCAGGTGGTGGAGATTTTGCCCATAGCCGACCTCCGGCGCGAGAGAGTGGCGATCGGCCTAACTATGCCACGTGTGCAGGTGATTCGCAAGGGTCCAAGCGCGGGCGGCGGCGCGTCGAGGTGGTAACATGAACTTTGACGCGTATTTCCTGGGGGCGTAGCTCAGTGGATAGAGCAACGGTCTTCTAAACCGTTGGTCGCGAGTTCGATTCTCGCCGCCCCTACCAACTCGACGCTTGCGGAGATGGTACTCTTGAAATGGCGATGGAGCATTGTTCCTTGATTTTTGCAGCAAGGGTTGATCGTTCGTGAGGCTGCCACACGCGGATCGTGTTTTAGTGGAGAGGGAGAAGATCACGAACTATTTGCTAAATCCAGAGCACCCTGATAACGGGGGCAAGGCGGCGTTCTTCGCGGCTCTCGGATTTCATCGTAACAACTGGACTGCGCTTGCGTCCGCGTTCGAGTCAATGGCCCTGGACAGTCCGGTGACGAAATCACTGATCTCAGCGCATGGCGAAAAGTACATTGTGGACGGTCCGATCGAGTCGCCCAGCGGTAAAACGCCGACGGTCGGGACCGTCTGGATCGTCGAACGCGGCCAAGACATACCGCGGCTGATTACGGCTTATCCGCAGGAAGGACCTCATGATTAACGAACACGAACGTGTGGTGCTAACAACACCTGTCCCGTCGGAAGGGCTTGAAGCCGGCGATGTTGGTACGATCGTGCATGCGTACACGGACGGCCGCGCTTACGAAGTTGAGTTCGTGACCCTGGAAGGCAAAACGGCTGCGGTCGTAACGGTGGAAGCGTCGCAGATCAGGCAGATTAGCAGCAATGAGATTCCCCACGCCAGGGAATTAGCCGTCAAGTAAACGCTAGCGAGAATAAGATCCGTCTGAGATGAGGGGTCGAAACATGTGGAGTCAGAAGATAACAGTGCCACTTCAGGGCTGACATCATTTCCTGGTTCATTCGATCCTTAGGAGCGTTGGATCGGGGTTTAAAGGCTTGCGGGATCACTGACAGATGATGATCGTTTGCCCAAGTCATCGTTCGGTTCAACTCGCTTTGATGTTGGTATCTTTGTCGACGCTGGCGTCGGCAGCGCCACGTCCGCCTTCCCGCGAGACATCCTGTGCGGTATACGCTCCGAACGGAGACGCAGCCTCGGCCGTGATCGAGAACGGAAGCCTCTTGGTGGAGATAGATCGAGAGGGATCAGTTATCACCCTCAAGACGCCGGCCCAATCAACGCCCAGGAGGGAGGGCATGTGATCGTGCCAAAACCAATTGCGGAGAGCAGAAGACCAATCGTTGCCCGCTGGGCCCCGTTCTGGGAGAAACAAGAAGTCCCGAAATGACGCGTTCACTTAGAGCTAAGGAGGCTTGAAATCGCAATGAGAAAGCTAGCCTTGTTACTGCTGTCGGCGACGGTTTTTTGTTTCGGGCAGGAAGTACAGACGGAGAAGGTCAAAGTCGAATTACCTGACCATGCCTTGTATAGTGCGTTTTTCCGCAACATTCTGGCCCTCGAAGACGCCGCGGCCAAACATGATAAAGCGGGACGCAAAGGCGACGAAGTACGCACCTATTATCAGAACCTGCTCGGCCTAACACCGGCTGAAGCGGCAACCTTGAAGCAGGTTGCGCAAGACTACAGCGATGCTGTACATAAACTCGATATCCGAGCAAAGGAGATTATCGACCAAGCTCGGGCACCGTATCCGAACCATGGCTTGCCGGTCGGCGCCAAGCCGCCAGCCGTCCCTGAAGAGCTCCGGCAATTGAATGTCCGCAAAGCGGAAATCGCTATCGAACAGAAACAATCGTTACAACGGAACTTTTCACAGGAATCCTTTCAACATCTCGACCTCTACGTCCAAAACAGCTTCTCTAAACAGGTGACCGTCCGCAGGCTTCCGGCGCCCGGTTCTACTGGAGGGCAGGGGAAAGCGAAGCCGATCCAATAGAACTCTTCACTCCGAACCGCATCCCGAATCGAGCGAGCTTCACGGTGATCACGCCGCGATCGACAATACGCATCGGGTGTCTAGCTAGGTGAGAGGTTTGCGTAAGCATCAGCTGATCCCGAGCATGAGTCGCCCGGCCAATCCGTACGACAGCGCCAGTTGCGAGAGCTTCATGAAAACTTTTAAGCGAGAAGAGATTCATGCCAACGTGAAACGTAGTGGAAATTGTAGCTGCGGATTCCTCAGAATTCCGCAAAATGCCTCACACTTCCGCAGCATGCCTGCAACGGATTCATCGCGAAGCAGTTAGAAAATCTATAGATTTCAAAAGCTGTCATAATCAGACTTCTAAACCGTTGGTCGCGAGTTCGATTCTCGCCGCCCCTACCAACGTTCTCAGAGAAATGGCACATTTCTGATCTGCGTCGCCCTTTTGACCACTAGAGAAAAAGCAACGACGCGCGTCGGGTTGTCCCTACCGTCCCTTGTCGGTCACGATTCCCAGTGCGGCGCCTCCTTCACGAGGCGCCGCATTCGCGAAGCCACACGACCGAAACTATCGCGGTCGCGCCCACCTCACTGGTGGCAAACCTGAGCCACGATCGCGCCGGTTCCGGCGTGTCCGGGATCGGCGGCGTAGCCTGCGGCCGTCTTGATCACCACAACCTGTGCAACGTTGCCGGATACCGTTGATCCGGACTTGGTGATCGCACTCGACACAATCACGGCCATGTAGGCGGGCACCGAGGCGGGCGGGCTCGAGCTGTTGCCTGGGTCGGAAGTCCAACTGCCTCCGCATTGCGGCGGAGCCGAACTGGTGGAATCGGCGAAGCCCTTGAAACTAGCAGGCGCGCTGCCGCCGCTCAGAACGTTGGCCTTCCACCATTGCGCTCCCCACCAAGTTTGAGATCCCCCGGATGCCGCGCTGACGTCGCCGACCACAAAACTTCCCGCGCCCGGCGCATAGGCGAAGACGATCAACGTGCCGGTCACATTCGGTCCCACACAATTCGGATTGGTGACCGATGCCACGACGGTGTAGCTGCCTACGTTCGTCGGCGGCGTCGAGGAACCGTTGTACGTAACGGCCGCCGGACCGCAAACGCTCGGTGTGGTTGTGGCCGTGACCATTCTGGGCGTGCCGGTGTAAGCCTGAACGAGATCGCTCAGGACAATATGAGCCGGGGCCGGCGAGATCGTGTCGGTGATCGTCGTGGGACCGGTGCTTGTGTAGACGCCGTTCGGATCGGTGAAGCTCCAATAGTCGGCGCTATAGACGCCGGCGTTGGTGTGAATCGTGTGGCTGAGATCGAGGTCGGCGCTCAGATTCACGCCGCCCGCTCCTGTCGCTGCTCCCGTCGCAGTATGCGGATGGCCGTCGTAGGTCACGCTGTAAGGCGTAACACTGATGGTTGCGGCCAACTGCGTCACGGTCACCTGGATCACGTCGGTGACGGGAGTGTTGTTCGGAGCGCTCGCGACGACGGTGATCGTCGTATTCGGGCCCGTGCACGGAATTGTCGTCGTAAACGTCACTTCGTTCGGATCGTTCGGATTTCCCGCCGAGACCACCGTTGCGGTTTGACCGTTCACGGTAATCGAGATGTTGGTCGTCCCCGTGGCCGTCCCCGAAACAGGGATCGAGCAGGTCGTAAAGACTTGTCCGTTCACGGGATTATCGACGGTCAAGCTGAGTGTCCCCGGAACTCCCACGATGATCACGTCGCCTTGTTTCGGATCCAGGAACAAGGGGCTGAAATCGGTGCGGCCGTTGCCCGGCGTGTTGCCGATGTTGATCACGGCCGATGGAATCAGCCGGAATCCCCGGTTGGGCTGCGAAGGATCGACGCGCAGAACGATATCGGCCTCGCCCAGCGTAACCATGTTCTGGTTCAAACCCTCGCCGTTCGCCGTATCGGCGAAGTCGGGCGTGAAGACACCGCCATTGAACGAGCCCGACACGGCGGAAACCTGAGGATCGGTGAACGTGGTGTTCGCGGGAGCCGTGAAATATACCTTCACTTTCGCTGTTGGAATTGTGAATGTCTGCCCGGTGATCGCCTGACCCGAAGCCACGGGAACGGAGATGTTCAGAAACTGACCGACTTGATACCACGACGTGAAGTTGGGATTCCCCAGATCGAAAGTCCAGCCGAAACGCCAGTAATTCCAGTTTCCGGCGAAGACCGGCATGAGAAACGTGCCGCCTTGCGCATCGGATGTCAGGCTCGTCTGTGCAGCGCCGTATCCAGTTGGTGCGAGGGCCTCCGCTTGAATCCCGGGGTAGTAGTTTCCGGCCGGATATGGCGGGTCGAACGTGACACGTCCGGCGATCGAGGACGGCGTGTCGTTGAAGTTGAGCACAACGTGTTGGCCGGGGCTGGCGGTGAAAGGAATCGGCGGATAGTCGAGTTGCGTTAACTGATCCACTGACAAAATGAACTGCGGGTTCAGAAAAAATTGCTTCGTGAAGTCCGCATCGTCGAAGATTCGGTTGAGATAAGCAGAATAAGTTTTCCCGGGTGTGGGACCCATCGTCGCGGTGTAGTTGTCGGTGAAGCTGCCGGGCGCAGTGGTTTGGCCGCTCACGATCGTCGTGAGATTGTAGACCGGCAACGCGAGAGTGATGTTCCCGGTGACGTCGGCCGCCTGATTAAATGTGTAATTCTGGGTGAGGTTCTGGCCGCCGGGCACCGTGCCCGGCGATGGAAACAGAACGCCGGGATCCCAGGTAAACATCGACTGCCCGCTCGGCGTCGATTGTCCGCCGACCATGGTCTCCGGTATGAACAACGTCCGGCCCAGGAAGCTATAGCTCTCGGTTGGCTGCAAGTACACCTGATAGCTCGGGCTCGTCGAGGGCGCCCCACCTTGAAAGACGGAATTGAAGGGACAAAACGCGGCGCTGCCGCCGCAACCCTCCTGGAAGATGTTCTGATTGTCTGTCGTGTCGAAGAGGAAAAGCTCGAGACTGCTGAGCGTCAGCGGATTGCCGTTCATATCATTCGCGCGAACGGTCCCCGAGATTTCGCCCGGCTGGTACATGATATTTTTCGTCACGGTCGCGCCCGAGGTGATAGACACTGCGGGTGTGGTCGGCGAAAAGGGTGCGAGCACGGAGAACGGCACGGGGAAGAGCGTCTTGGCGATCGGTCGCAAATAGTACGCGTTGGCCAGCGCCGATTCCACCGTGACGCTGTAACACCAGAACTGCGACCCAGCAGCGCAGTTGATGGGATCGTTCTGAACGGCCGTTCCAGTGGCGTGGTAGACGTGTGACGTGTCCTCCGCGTCCACCTCAATCGTAGTTGGAACAAAACCATCTGGAGTGATGAACTGGATCACACCTTTAATGATTCCAGGCGTTGCCGAGACCGGTCCCGCGACTGCTTGAAGACTCGCCAGAGACAACAGCGCGATTCCGGCGAAAGTGATGCGATTCGTTTTCATTTTTCCTCCCCAAAGACTCAGGCGCAAAAACACTTGCGTAGGGCCACGTGACGACCATTGAGGTCTTGCGCGCAGCCGGGGGGATCCGGGCCGCATGGCGGCAACTTCTTTCGGTCCGACACACTCGTTCATGGATTGCCTTGCACTTTACAGATGCGAAAAAGGGGGACGATTATTAGCAGGCGCCTGAAAAAAGACTTGGCCGAGGGTCCGCTACAACTACCATCCCTAACTGCTGAAGCCAGTGGGTAGACCTTATTCCTTCGACCGATTGTGTCGCGGCCTGGGCTTTTCACCGATTATTGCGACTCACTTCGGGGAAAACGGGGCCAGTCTTCTAAACCGTTGGTCGCGAGTTCGATTCTCGCCGCCCCTGCCAAGACTAACGCTCGGGTACATCCTGATCTGCGCAGGTTGTTTCCAACCGCGCCTCCCTCGTCTGCTATACAATTTGCTGTGTTGCCAAGATGCAACCACCTGATGCAGCCGCGTTGGAGATCTGTTGAATGAGATATCTATTCCCTACGATAGGTGCCGCCCTCGTTCTTAGCGCTGTTGGTTTAGATGCTCAATGCGTTGTACCGCCTGTTCCGAAAATACCCGTCCTCAACATCTTCGATGCAGCGCAAGAAAAGATCTTAGGCGATGTACTGGATGCCGAAGGGCGAAGCCACCTTCGCATTATCGAAGATGACCAACTGCTCGAGCCCGTTCGAATCGTAGGGGATCGACTGCTGCAGGCCTTCGGTCTTCCATCGGATTCGACACGCTTCTATCTGATCGACCTTCCTGAACTCGATGCCTTCACTGTTCCCGGTCATGTCTATGTCAGTCGCCAGATCGTGGCCGCTCTGCGCAACGAAGACGAATTAGCTGCTCTCCTTGGGCACGAACTCGGCCACGAACTGACACATCAAGCCGCAATCGAGATGAGCGTTCGATTAAAGGCCGTGTTGGACGTGGACAAAGTGGGTGACCGCGCCGACATTACAGCCAAGTATCACCAACTGGCTGACCAATGGGCGAAGAACCGCCGCGCCTTTCGCAAGAGGAAAGAGTTGGACGAGGAACGTGAGCAATATATCGCCGACGAGGTTTCGTTGCAGGCCGCCTTGCGCGCCGGATACGACCCGAATGCCGCGGTCGAGTTTTTCGATCGCGTGTTAGATACCAAAGGCAACACCGGTACTTTCTGGTCCGACATATTCGGAACCACTCGACCCGAGCAGAAGCGGCTGCGCGAGTTGGTGCGCAAGTTTTCTAAGCCGCCGGAGTGTGCGCCCAAGGGACCGTCGATTCATGACTTCCCTTTGTGGCAAACGGCCGTCGCTGAATACGTAACTAAGAATCGACGCGAGAATATTCCGGGACTCATTTTCAAAAGCAAACTGACACCGGCGTTTCGCGCGGAGGCCAAACATTTGCAATTCAGCCCGGACGCCAAGTATGTACTGGCGCAGGACGATGGCGCCATTTATGTCCTGACCCGCGAGCCCTTTACGGAGATTCTTCAAATCGATGCGGCCGCCGCAAACGCCGCTCAATTCACGCCGGACTCGCGCGCTATCGTTTTCGATAACGACAACAAGCGTGTCGAGAGGTGGGACTTGTCATCGCGCCGGCGAGTTTCGGTGCGCCAATTGGTGATCGCGCGCGGTTGCACAAGCTCCCTTCTTTCCCCCGACGGCAAATACTTCGCCTGCTTCGAAGAAGGCGAAACTCTAGCGGTCTTCGATGTGGCCGCCTCGACGCGAGTTTTCGAAAAGAAAGTGAACGTCACGCCGAGTTTTGCCGATCTACTCACCTTCCTGTTGAGCGGTGCGCACGCGTTCATCTCCTTTTCGTTCTCGCCAGACTCACATTACTTGCTGGCGGGAGGTGGAGAGGTCGCTCTCGCCTTAGACACACAGTCCCTCAAGCCGGCTCCCTTGCCCGGCTCCCTGCGGTCATGCGTGGGATCGCGACACTTTGCATTCCTGGACAACGATCGCGTCTTTTGCATAAACCCGTCGGATAGTTCGAAATCCACCGTCGTTCGTTATCCCTCGGGGGAGGCTGAAACAAAAGTTGCGATCGGCCTACCACAACGACTCGATCGAGCGACGCATGGCAACTATGCCATCCTCCGCCCGGTCCCGAAATTCGCAGTCGGCGTGTTCGACATTGCGCAGAACAAGATTGTCGTCGGAGGACAATCCCCCGCGCTTGATCTGTACGACAACTTGATGGTAGCGGAGCGAGGATCTGGCGCGATTGGCTTGTACGCGTTCCCAAACCGTCAACTTCTGGCCGAGGCGTCACTCTCTCAAGGCCTTTTGGGAAGGCTGGACGCGTTTTCCATCTCACCCGATCAGAACTCCATCGCTATTTCGAGTCACACCCGCGGAGGAATGTGGGATCTAAAGACGGGCGTGCGTCCCATATACGTTCGCGGGTTTGAAGATGCGTATGTTACGCCATTCGGAAGGCTCCTGGCCCGCTTCTCAGCCCAGGAAGATCTGAAGGCGCCGCCAACTTTGAGCGAGATCGATCCCGCTAATCCCAACCAAGCGATACAAGTGCCCCTCGACAAAGAATTACAGACCACGCTCGTGGAGAGATTTTTGGTCGTCCGCCGAACTTTGAAGGAAAAGGAAACCATCAAGGGCAAGATTTATGAGATCCAGGACGTCAGCAACCGGAAGCCCATCTGGTCGCATACCTATTCCCGAGCATTTCCGAACTTATCTCTGGATCCCCGCTCGGAAACAGTCGCGATTTCCTGGCAACTCGGAGACAATGGCGTCAAAGACGAACTGAAGGACGTTCCGGAGCTGCGGGAGAAACTCGGACGGTCCGGCAAGGGCGAGGGCAACCGATTGGTCCAGATCGTGAGCATTCGCACGGGGAACCAACTCGGCTCAATCCTCATCGATGCGGGCTCTGGATCGTTCACGGTCGAACGCATCATCAATGCAGGGGACGCCGTCGTGGCGTTTGACGACAAAAATAGGGCGTTGGTCTATTCTGTCTCAAGCGGGACGTTGGTTGGTCACGTGTTCGGCCAGCGCAGCGCGTTCTCGTCGGCGAGTCACCTGATGGCCATCGAGAATCAATCTGGCGAGGTCTCGGTTTACGACTTGGCGGATCTAAGCAAACGCGGCGACCTAAGTTTCGACGGTCCAACGGCCGCCATGGCTTTCAATCCGGAAGGTACGCGCCTTTTCGTGCTTACACGTAATCAGACTGCCTATTCGGTCGCTGTACCAAACGCTTCCGCAGCCAACAGTGTCACGCAATAGAAGAGCAATGCCGGCGGAGATACTTACGGTAGTGGGACAGGCATAAGCCGAATGTAGTCGGTTGTAGCTGGAACTCGAAGGGCTCATCACAGGTCGATTGCCGTAACGTGACACCCACGGACAATCGACCTGGTCACCGAAGTCGATTGAAGGGAGAAAATGCGAATGCCAACGCGAATGCCAACGCGAATGCCAACGCGAATGCGAGTGCGAAGAACAGCTTTGATCGTCTCTGGAATGGTGGCATTGTGGGCGCCGCTGCTGGTTGGGCAAACATCCTCGAAAGCGCCGCATCGAGCGCCGGCCAAACCCGCGGCGGCCTCATCCATGCAGGTGCACGCCAATCTCAACCAATTGATGAGGGGAATCTTTTATCCGGCTTCAAACGTGTTCTTCGCGGCCCAAAGCGACAATCCCGCGGACGTGAAGCCCGCCAAGAAAGCCGCTGTCGCGACCGATCCGCTGCAAAGTACCTACGGTGGGTGGACGGCCGTGGAGAATGCATCCCTCGCTCTCGTCGAGGGAGCCAATCTCCTCACGGTTCCGGGACGCAAGTGCGCGAATGGTGTCGACGTTCCGATCAAGAATCCCGAGTGGTCGAAATTCGTTCAGGAAATGCGCGAGGCGGGCATGAAGGCATACCAGGCGGCACAATCCAAGAACCAGGATTCCGTTCTCGACGCAGCTGACACGCTCACCACCGCGTGTGCGAACTGTCACGCGAAGTGGCGCACGGCCAATCTCGCGGACCGGTGCAAGTAAGCCGGAGCCGTGCGGTCTCATCCAAGCAGGCGTTGCTGCCGGAAGATGCAACCCTGGCGTATAATCGGTCCGCTGTAGAGAGAGGCCTCCATGACAAAGTCCGTCTTCGCCGGGCTCGCCGCCTGTATCGCCGTCTCCGCGATGGCATTCGCCCAACCCAATTCTGAGCCCAATCCGTATCGGACCGTGGAACACTGGTTCACTCTGCCCGACGGACGAACCATGGGATCAACCAGCGCCGTCTTTGTCGCGCCCAGCGGACACATCTGGGTGGCCGAGCGCTGCGGCGCGAATTCATGCGCCGGCTCGAACCTGGATCCGGTGCTGGAATTCGATGCGACCGGCAAGCTGCTCAAGAGTTGGGGCGCTGGAATGTTCCTGTTCCCTCACGGCATCACGATTGAAAAGGACGGAACAATCTGGCTCACCGACGGTCAAGGCAACAACGAGAAGGGCCACCAGGTTTTCAAGCTCAGTCCGGAAGGAAAAGTCCTGATGACTCTCGGAAAAGCGGGAGTCGCCGGCGATGGGCCCGATACGTTCAATCAGCCGAACGCCGTGGCGATCGCTCCCAATGGCGATATTTTTGTTTCCGACGGTCACAATCCCGGGCGCGGCAACGCGCGCGTCGTGAAGTTCACGAAGGACGGCAAGTTCATCATGCAATGGGGCGGTCACGGCTCGGGCCCCGGCCAGTTCGAAGTGCCGCATACGCTGGCCTTCGATTCCAAGGGCCGGTTATTCGTCGGCGACCGCGCCAACAACCGCATCCAGATTTTCACGCAGGACGGGAAGTTCCTCGAAGAGTGGAAACAATTCAGCCGGCCGAGCGGGATCTACATCGATAAGAACGACGTCATGTACGTAGCCGACTCCGAATCGACCGACCGCGATGGGTACGGGCACAACCCGGGTTGGAAGCGCGGGATTCGCATCGGCAGCGCCAAGGATGGAAAAGTTACGGCGTTCATCCCCGATCCGTCGCCGGGAGCGGGCGCCACCAGCGCGGCGGAGGGCGTCGCCGCCGACACACAAGGCAATGTTTACGGCGCGGAGGTTGGGCCCAAGGACGTGAAGAAGTACGTAAAGAAGTGATTACTGGTCGCGGCGACCGGGCGAGCCGATTGAATTTGTGATCCGGTCAGAATGTACGAGCTTCGTGAAAAGAAATGCCCGTGAAGAGGGTGTCTCAGTTTGAATTTCTAGCGGCTTCGCCGCTGCTTTGTGCGGAAAGGCTTGGCCTTTCCGAAGGACTGGAGGCACCTTCCTGCGAGGCGATGTCTTGCTTGAGCAAGACATCGCCTCGCAATCCTAAAGAAGGTCCTTCGCGGAAGGGCTTAGCCCTTCCGCACAAAGCAGCGGCGGAGCCGCTAGAAAAACTCGAACTGCGACACCACTCGTGAAGAGGCAGCTTGCGTTGCAATCGCAAAATGGTGTAGCATGCGCCGATGCGGCGTCTTTCAGCCATCTTGCTGATCGCCGTGATCGGGCTTACGGCGGGAATTCCGCTGGTGTTCGCCGATCCCGGGTCTTCGCGGCCCATTTGTTGCCGCCGCGACGGCAAGCATCACTGCGCACTGATGGCTGCGCAGACGCAACGGGAATCATCTGAACCGGCCTTCCGGTCGGTTTGCGCGACCTGCTCCTACTTCCCTAGTTCCATCCCGGTGCCGAATTACTCGGGCGCGGCTGCGCCCGGAGCTTCGCCGGCAGTTTTTGACGTTCTTGTCAGCCACCCCGGCACTCACACGCAGTGTGAAGCGCGCTATCGCATCTCCCTCACTCGTAGCCATCAAAAGCGCGGCCCTCCTCGTCTCTTTTCCTAACACCGTTTCTCGTTTCTGAAAATGTCGCGGCGCGTGAATGCGCGTCACGACCCTGTCGTTTCGCGTAGGCAATACGCTGCGCACCCGCCGGGCGGTTGCTACTCCTGTATCGGGAGTTATTCAACATTTTAGGGGGACTCATGAAGGGGCTTCTCGTTGTGGCACTACTAGCGTTTTGCCTGGATGCGCGCGCGCAGGAAACGATCAATTACGCCAGCTTGGGCGGGCGGGTCAGCGATCCGTCAGGTGGCGTCATCGCCGATGCGCTGGTAACCGCAAGGCAAATCGAAACCAATTTGAAGTACGCGCAATCAACCGACGCCGCGGGGCGTTTCCGCTTTCCGTACTTGCGCGTGGGACAGTATGAAATCACGGTCCATAAAACAGGATTCGCCGATTCAATCGAAACCATCGCGGTTACGGTGGGCGCGGCCTTCGATCTTCCCGTGTCGTTGAAGATCGGGATTGCGGAATCCAAGGTCACCGTGACGGGCGCGGCGCCGGTGCTGGAAACGGCGCGTAGCGAAGTGGCTGGGACCATCGCGGACACCGAAGTCCGCGAGTTGCCGCTCAATGGACGCAACCTGATGGACTTGGCGTTGCTTGTTCCCGGCGTGTCGCCGACCAATACCGCGGCGGTACAGTTGTTCGCGGAAACCTCCGCGATTCCCGGGCAAGGAATTTCGGTCAGCAGCCAACGGAATTTTTCCAACAGCTTCATCGTGGACGGCGTTTCCGCCAACGATGACGCGGCCGGCGTTGCCGGAACGTTCTATGGTCTCGACGTGGTGGAGGAGTTCCAGGTAGTCACGTCCGGGGGACAAGCCGAGTTCGGACGTGCTATGGGCGGCTACGTCAACATCGTCACTAAGAGCGGATCGAACACCTTTCACGGTGCGATCTACGGATACCTTCGCAATCAGCGATTCAACGCCAACAACGCGCTGCTAGCCGCCAAGTTGCCGATGACCGCGGCGCAGGATGGCGCCAGCTTGGGCGGGCCGATCGTCAAGGACCGGACATTTTTCTTCACCAATTACGAAGAACGCGACTTGAATCAGACGGGCTTGATCACGATCCTGCCGGCCAATGTGACCGCGATCAACGCGCGCTTGCTGGCGGCGGGCTACAAAGGCGCGCCGATCTCCACTGGCGTTTATCCGAACCCGGTACATCTCCGGAATTTCCTGGCCAAGGCCGATCACCAGTTCAGCGGCAAGGATCAATTCAGCGTCCGCTTCAGCCTGTACGACGTGGATAGCAGCAATTCGCGCGGTGCTGGTGCGCTCAGCGCCCAAAGCGCGGCGGCCGGCTTGAACAATATCGATCAAACCGTCGCGATCAGTAACATCTACACGATTTCCTCGCACACGGTGAACGAAACGCGCGGACAATTCACCTATAGCAGCTTGCTGGCGCCGGTCAACGACGCGGTCGGGCCCGCCGTCAGCATTTCCGGCGTGGCGTCGTTCGGCACTCTCTCGGGGTCTCCCACGGGGCGATTGAACAAGCTCACCGAAATCGTGGACAACTTCGCCCATCGCGCCGGCGCTCACGCCTTCCGCGCCGGTGCAGACTTTTTGTATAACGGCGATACCATCACCTTTCCGCGAACCATTCGCGGCAGCTACGCGTTTTCGTCGTTGGCCAATTTCCTCACCGGCGCCTACAACAGTTCCGGTTACACGCAAACCTTTGGCAATTCCGTGATTCACCAAACGAACCCCAACATCGGCTTCTACGCGCAAGACGAATGGAGAGTCACACCAACGCTGACGTTTAACACCGGACTCCGCTACGATTTGGAGTGGCTGCAAACGCTGGTGACGCAAAAGAACGATCTTTCACCGCGCGCCGGTTTCGCATGGTCTCCCGGGGGCTCGCGCCACTGGGTGGTTCGCGGCAGCTTCGGTATCTTCTACGACCGCATTCCATTGCGCCCCCTGGCCAACGCGCTGCTCTCGTCCGACAATACCAGCACCATCACCAGCACGAGTCAATTGAGCCTAAGCCTCTCGTCGACCCAAACGGGCGCGCCGATGTTCCCGAATATCCTCACGAGCGTCCCGAGCGGAGTGCTTTCGAACATCAGCACGATGGATCGCAATATGCAACACGCTTACTCCGAGCAAGGCAGCCTGGAGATCGAGCGGCAGTTAGGTCCGCGCGCGACGATCACCGTTGGCTATCAGGATTTGCGGGCGCGTCATCTCATCATTTCCGTGAACGAGAACGTGCCGTCCTGCGCGGCGGTCGGAACCAATAACGGTTGCCGGCCGGTATCCGTTTACGCGAACAACGGCCAATACTCGCCGTGGGCCGATTCGCAGTACGACGGCTTGCAAGTGTCCTTCGTACAGCGGCCCGCAAAGTGGGGCAGCTACCGCGTTTCCTACAGCTTCTCCCACGCGCTGGACGATGTCAGCGAGTTTTTCTTCAGCGCTCCGATGAACAATTTCAACATCCTTCAGGATTGGGCCCGTTCCGACGACGATCAGCGCCATCGCGTGTCCTTCGACGGCGCCGTTCATACGTCCATGGGCAAAGCGAGCACTCCGTGGCAAATGCTCACCAACGGTTTCCAGTTGAGCGGCGCGCTGCAATACTATTCGGCGCTGCCGTTCAACATCACCACGGGTTCGAACACGATTCAGGGAACCGGCGCGCGTCCCGCGCTCGGCGGCGTTTCGATTGGACGCAATCTCGGCCGGGGTTTCGACTTTTTCAACGCCAGCTTGAGACTGAGTCGCTCCTTTCCGATCGGCGAGCGGCTGCGCTTGGAATTGATGGCGGAGATGTTCAACGCCTTGAATCACACCAACGACATGATTCCCAACGGCACCTTTGGCTCGGGAACTTATCCGACGAATCCCAGCGCGGCGTTCGGAACGCCGGGGGCCGTCGGTGATCCGCGCGGAGGGCAGTTTGCCTTACGCGTGACTTTCTAGGAGGCGCATATGTTTTGGCTATCTCTCCTGATTGCTTTGCAACTTCCGGCCGCGCCGGAAGTAACTCCTGATCGCCAGCCGCAGTTGGCAGCCAACGGCCATATGGTGGCGATGGTCTACGGCAACGGCCACTCGATCCTGCTTCGCCGGTCCGCCGATTACGGGCGCACGTTTTCCCCGCCCGTGTTGGTCGCACAAGGCGCGGTGCTGGCGCTGGGCCGCCATCGCGGCCCACGGATTCTCTTCAGCGGCCAGACGATGATCGTGAGCGCGGTCTCCGGCGCGACGGAAGCGACGGGCCCGCACGCGCACGGGTTGCCGGCCGACGGTGACTTGTTGACCTGGCGGTCGACCGACGGCGGCGCGACATGGTCGAAGCCCGTCGTGGTAAACGATAGTCCCGGCGCGGCGCGAGAGGGCCTGCACGCCATGACGATCGATGACGCCGGGCATCTGGCGGCCGTGTGGCTCGATCTGCGCGCTAAAGGTACGCAACTCTACGGGGCGTTCTCGAACGACGCCGGCGCAACGTGGTCGAAGAACCTGCTGATCTACGAATCGCCGGACGGCACGATTTGCCAATGTTGCGATCCCTCGGTTGTCGCCGTGGGAGCGGACGAGTTCGCGGTGATGTGGCGCAATGCGATGGGCGGCATGCGCGACATGTTCTCACTGCGCGTGCGCAACGGTAAGGTCGCTTCAGAGGCGCGCAAGATCGGCGTGGGAAGCTGGAAGTTGGATGCGTGTCCGATGGACGGCGGTGGCATCGCGGTGGATCATGGAAAGCTGGTCACCGCCTGGCGGCGCGACGATCGCGTGTTCCTAGCCGAGGCCGGTCCAGAAACCGAACTTGGCAAGGGCAAGGACGTGGCGATGGCGGTAGGTAAGAAGGGTGCGTATGTGGCATGGGTCGGTGTGGCGGGTATCGAGATGCACAGGCCCGGGGCCGGCAGCAACCAACGGATCGCGGCGAACGGTGCATTCCCAGCGCTCGCGGCGCTCGACGACGGATCGCTCCTAGTGGCCTGGGAGCATGACGGCATCATTTCCACGCAGCGCGTGGAATAGAACTTTCCCTGAAGGAAAAGAATCATGAATGAATCAAGAGTCAGTTCGGTTCGATTCTCGCGCCGGGAGGCGATTGGCCTGGTTTTTCTGATCGCATATGATTGCACGCCGCATCTGCTGAAGCCTTTTGCGCCGGACACCTCCGATGCCTCGCTAAAGACCTGAAGGCGGGCCTGATCCGATTCTCCAACGACGTGCCGAACTACTATGTGTTGAATTTCCGCCCGACGTCGCTCACACCCGGCTTGCACGCGCTGCACCTGCAGATCAAGGATGGTCAAGGGTTGGCGCTCAAAGCGCGAAGCGAGTATTGGATCGACGGCGATCCCGTCCACTAGGGCTTGACGATTTATTTTGTCGACGTCGCAAGGATCGAACGGAAGAAAATCCCGATGCGCGTCTTTCGGCGTCTCAGTTGAAATCGATCCCGCGGAGCGGGATCGCAACCTGTAGCCGACGGCTGAGCAATCTTTGCGACACCACCGGTCAGCTCGTAACAAGATACTCCGATCCCGTACGAGTCTGTGTGACAACTGAGCTCCAAGCCTGCGGCAGCAGGCGGCGCAATGTTAGCCCCAGGCGAGGCGTTTTTCTGCCGAGCCTGGGGGTTGATTAGAGAAGAAGGCGAGTCTGCGGAGCAGGCGGCACAGACACTCGGAGTTTCTGTGTCGCCAGCTTCGCAGGCTCGCTTTTTTCCTAGGTAACCCCAGGTTCGGCAAAAAACGCCTCACCTGGGGCTAACATTGTGCCGCCTGCTGCCGCAGGCTCAGCGACAACTTAGCCCTGAAGGGGCGAGCTATGACAGCCCAGGTCGAAGCCGGAGCGCCCTTTGCTCCGGCGTAGGCCTGGGTCACGTTGGATTATGAATGGAGTCCTGAAAGGACGACCCAAACCTCATTCGCCTTCGTCGCTCTGGTTTTTTGAATCGCGCTTTCAGCGCTCCGTTCTACCGCACTGTCACCCATGTATGAAAGCGCCGCTGGTGTCAACGAACTTTTTTCTGTTTTCAACTCCACTTCCATCGGCCCTTGAGTACACTACGTCTATCCGGATCGGAGGATAAGGCTCTGCGGGGACGCAACCTGAGCACCGAGTCCGGGGCCGAACCAGAAACCAGCGGGAAACACTTCT
>JAJPHL010000029.1 GCA_021325275.1 Terriglobia bacterium
GCTGCGCAGGCTCGCTCGCATCAACTCCAACCGATAGCGATGTGACCGACGGAAATACCGCCTGCTGCGCAGGCTCGCTCGCATCAACTCCAACCGATAGCGATGTGTTCGACGGAAATACCGCCTGCTGCGCAGGCTCGGGGACCGAATGTAACCGAACGCTCGCCAACGCGGCACGAGAGATGTCCAAACTCCAGTGCGAGGCTATGCCTTGCTCAAGCAAGACATAGCCTCGCAGGAAGGTGGCTCCAGTCCTCCGGAAAGGCAAAGCCCTTCCGCACAAAGTCGCGGCGAACCCGCTAGAAATTCAAACTGGGACACCATTCGATTTTTGGTACATCCCGATTTTCCGCAAACCATCCACGCGCCCCCACGTCCAACCATCATGGACTCCCTGGGTTTGCTTTTCACCGACATCCGTTTCGCCCTGCGCCAACTGCGCAAGACGCCGGGCTTCTCCGCGATCGCCATTCTCACGCTGGCGTTGGGAATCGGCGCCAACACCGCGATGTTCAGCGTGGTCGACGCCGTGTTGATTCGCCCGCTGCCTTACGCCGACGCCTCACGCCTGGCGGTGGTTTGGGAGGACGCCAGCAAAATCGGATTTCCGCATAACACGCCGTCGGCCGGAAATTGGCAAGCGTGGAAACGCGAGAACACCGTGTTCAGCGACATCGCGGCGACGCGTGGGCGCGGGTTCACCATCACCGGCGACGGGGAGCCGGAACAACTCCGCGGACGCGGAGTCACCGCGAATTTTTGGACCGTCACCGGATCGCAGCCGTTCATCGGCCGCGTTTTCACGGAGGACGAAGATCGCCGTCAAGCGCCGGTCGCGGTGATCAGCTATGGATTGTGGCAGCGGCGCTTCGGCGGCGCCGCCGATATCTTGGGACGCAAAATGGTTTTGAACAACGCGGCCTACACGATCATCGGCGTGATGCCGCGCGACTTCTACTTTTTGCCCTATCGCGACGTCGACGTGTGGGATCCCGCGGGCTTCACGCCGGCGGAGTTGGCTCAGTTCGGCCGCCATTACTTGATCTGCGTCGGACGCCTGAAACCCGGCGTGACGATGCGCCAGGCGCAGAGTGCGATGCACACGCTCGGAGAGGCGATGCTGGCGAAGGATCCGAATCATCAGGGCATGCCCGTGGTGATTCCGCTCCGCGAAGAATTGGCCGGCACGACCGCAACGTCGTTGATCGTGCTGCTCGGCGCGTCGGCGTGCGTGCTGCTGATTTCTTGCGCGAACTTGGCGAACCTGTTGCTGGCGCGCGCGGCGTCGCGGGCGCGCGAAGTGGCGGTGCGCAGCGCGCTCGGCGCGAGTCGCGGACGATTGATCGCGCAATTTCTCACCGAGAGCCTGGTGCTGGCGGGCGCGGGCGCCGTCGCCGGCGTGATGTTGGCGCGTCCCGCGATGAAATTTCTCGAGTCGCTGGTGCCGGCGACGATGGCCGCGATGCAACTTTCGCTCGACGGCCGCGTGCTGGCATTTTCCGCGGCCATCGCCGTGGGGTCGGGGTTGCTCTTCGGTTTGGTTCCGGCCATGCGCGGATCGCGCGCCGCCATTCAGCAAGGATTGCGCGAAGGCGGACGCGGCGTCGCCGGACCGCGGCGGCAAGTATTTCAACATTCGTTGATTGTCGCGGAGACGGCGTTGGCGGTCGCGCTGCTCGCGGGCGGCGGAATGCTTTTGCAAACGCTGGTGCGCTTGCATGAGAAAGATCTCGGCTTGCGCCACGATCATGTCCTGACGATGACCACTCCCGTGGGGCGTTTTCGCGATTTCACGCGCCGGACCGCGTACGTGAACGACATGCTCGAAAAAGTTCGCGCCGTTCCCGGAGTGATCACGGCGGGAACCACATCGTCGGTCCCGATGACCGAGAGCGGCGGGACGAGCAGCTACCTGGTGGAAGGCGGCGATCCGAATCGCGTCAATGACGACGCGCTTTTCCGTGTAGTATCCCGCGATTACTTCGCGGCGATCGGTGCACGGTTGCGGGAAGGGCGTTTCTTCGAGTCCAGCGACAGGCTCACGAAGAATCCCGTGGCCGTGGTGAACGAGACGTTTGCCGACAAGCACTATCCCGGGCGATCCGCCGTGGGCACGCGTTTTCAATTCGGCAATATCGGCGGCGACGCTTACTGGTACACCGTGGCCGGGGTGGTGAAAAATATTCAAGACCGTTCCTTTACGGAGGAGAACAAGCCGGCGATCTACATCGTGAATGAACAAGCAGATCAAGCGTGGCCGCAGACCAACAGTTTGCTGGTGCGGACGTCGGTGGATCCGGTTTCGTTGACGCCGGCGTTGCGCCAAGCGATTTGGTCGCTCGACGCCGCGCAACCGGTGTCGCGTGTGAGGACGTTTGATGCGATTGTCGACGCGCAACTCGCCGAGCCGTCGCAGGACACCACGCTTCTAGGCGGCTTCGCGGTGCTTGCCTTGATGCTGGCGTGCGTGGGACTTTACGGCGTTCTCTCGTACGCCGTGACGCAACGCACCAACGAAATCGGAATCCGCATGGCGCTGGGCGCGACGTCGGGAAATATTCTGACCGGCTTCTCGCGGCAAGGCCTCACACTTACCGGCTTGGGCTTGGCGCTGGGTCTGGCGATGGCCGCGGCGGAATCGCGCGTGTTGTCGTCGCTGATGTACGGATTCACGCCGGACTACGCGCGCATCGTCGCGGCGGTGTCGGCGATTCTGTTGGGAGTGGCGGCGCTGGCGTGCTTCTTGCCCGCGCGGAGGGCGTCGCGCGTGGACCCGATGGTCGCGCTACGGTATGAGTGACGCGCTCGGCGATCCGATCCGTACGTCCGGCGCACCGCCCGCCGATCCGTCGGCCATGCGGCGCAACGGAATCCAGCGCGGCGCGCGGCATTCGTTGCACGCGCGGCGGTTGTCGCAGTTTGAATTTCTAGCGGCTCCGCCGCTGCTTTGTGCGGAAGGCCTTATGTCCGTCCGAGCCTGCATCGCAAGGCGAATTTGCGGTGGAAGACGGCGTCCCCTAAGCCTGCACCGCAGCGATACAAGGTTAGCCCCAGGCGTGAGCCTGGGGAAGACGGAGCAAAAGACCGAGCCTGCGAGGCTGGCGGCACAAACGCCTTGCCAGGCGCCAGAGCGTCCAAAATCGCAGGCTGAGATCGTGCGAGAGTACATCCGCAGCACCATCGAAGGATGGCCTTCGAGGACAAGTTCCGAAAGTTATGGCGCGCGCAGGGAATCGAATCCGAAGAGAAACACGTGTGGACCTGACGGCCCAAATGGGGAAGCGTTTTGTGCCGCCCGCTTTGCAGGCTCATTGTTGCTGCTGGGGTTTCCCCAGGCTGACGCCTGAGGCTAAACGTTGTACCGCCTGCTGCGCAGGCTTTCTAGCGGCGAAGCCGCTAGAAACTCAAACTGGCGGACTACCGAGGCGCGGGTGATCAAACAAAAAGCCCGGGGCGGCTGTTGCCGCTCCGGGCTTGAGTTTCTAAAACGTCAGACGAAGAAAAACGATTACTGAACGGTCCGGCGGAACTTCCGAGCCAGTCCGAGCAGGCCACCGCCGAGGAGCAGCAGTGTTCCGGGTTCCGGCGTGGCGGTCGACAGGCCATTATAGGTATTGCCGCCTTCGCCGTCAGGCTGCCACGAGAAGGTGCCGTCCGGGTTCTCAAGCAAGTTAAGCGTCAGGCCTTGACCATACGCATTCAGGCCGGTGTCCGCCGCGAGACCATCTGTGTCCCCGGAGATGAAGTACATCTCGTTGGCCACGAAGCCGGTCGTATCACCGTGCGCATCCGTGAACATCAGAGCGTCGGAGACAGCGCTTGCGTCGGGCTCACCGACGCCGACCGCGCCCGTGTTCACAATCGCCGGCAACTCAATAGTCAGTACGGGGCCCCCGCCAAACAAGCCGGTATTGTCCGTTCCAATAAACGATTGCAAGGAACCGGAAGTCCCCGAGTAGCCGTTTTGGGTGGCCGCAACTGAATCCGTCCAGGTGCCGTTGCCATTTTCGTCGAACGTCAACGAGATCGTGTCCGCGACTGCCGACGTCGTAGCGACGGCCAGCGCGAGTGCTAGAAATCCGATGTTCAAAAACTGTCTCATTCTCATTTGTCCCCCAGAAGAAGTCGAACGCATCCTAAACTTTTGGGTTAACCCTTGCATTCCATTCGTCTCGCGACTGACGAGATGCACTGGACCCCGCCTACTTGTAAGCACGCTTATGGCCAAAAGAACCGCAGTGCAACATCCTTAGAATCAATCGGCCATATCGAACGCCAAAACCGCGGTTGCAAGAACTTGCGATTTTGTGCGGGTTTTTTCCTCCGAAGTGGCTCTTTCGAGAGGCTGAAGCAGATGGTACGATACGTCATGCTTCCAGCCGAAAAGAGCGGGGCCGTCGAGCGGGGATTGGGCGAGACTTTCGGCACGACGGCCATCGACGACATTCAACCAATCACCAAGGCCGTGAGTTCAGACGCGATCTTCCGCATCGTCGTGAAGGGATCGCCGTACCTGTTGCGGATCGTGATGCGCGTCAACGAGAAGACCGATCCGGCGCGGACCTTTCCGTCGATGCGCACGGCGGCGGAAGGTGGCGTGGCGCCGCGCGTGTGGTACGCCAACATCGAAGATGGTGTTGTCATCACCGATTTTGTGGCAGCCGCGCCGTTGTCGATCACCGAGGCGCGCGCGCGAATTCCGCGAACGCTGCGGCAGCTCCATGCCCTGGCGCCGTTTCCCAAGACGTTCAACTATGTGACGGCGCATCGCTTCTTTATCTGGAAATTTCGCACCGCGAATCTGGTCCCGGCGAGTGAAGTGGAAGAGGTTTTCCCGCGATACGAGCGACTCTGTGCGGCATACCCGCGTTTGGATGCCGACACGGTGCCGACACAAGGCCATCTGAAACCGGAAAGCATCGTTTTCGACGGCGCACGCATCTGGCTCGTCGACTGGGATGCGGCGTTCATGAACGATCGCTACTTCGATCTCGCGGTGGCCGGCGATTTTGTGATTCGCAGCGACGCCGACGAGCGCGCCTACCTCGAAGCGTACTTCGGCCGTCCTGCCAGCGACTACGAAGGCGCGCGATTTTTCCTGATGCGCCAATTTTTGTACCTGCTCACGTCGTCGGTTTATCTGATCCTGGCTGCTGGCGGACAACCAATCGGCGAGCGCGGCAACGTGCCGGCCTTTCACGATTTTCTCGATCGCGTTTGGACGGGCGAAATCAACCTAGTCGACAAGAGTCAGATGGTAGTGAACGGTCAGGTGCATTGGGCCCAACTGCTGGACAATCTCCGGCAGTCGAGATTCAACGACGCGCTGCGAATTGTCGGGAATCACACGCCGCAGGCGGAACAACTGTTTCCGCGCGAAGTCTAAGCGCACTCGTCCCGGCGCGCCTTTCGCTGGGGATCGATCCGGCGATCGCGTTGCGGCAAGAGTCATTTGAGATAGCCTGAAGACGTGGTCAAGACCAACGCCGCGCGCCTTCTTGACGGGATGGGCATCCGTTACGAGTTGCGCGAATACGAAGTTGATTCCGAGGATCTATCGGCGGAAAGCGTAGCCGCGAAAATCGGCTTGCCGCCCGAGCAAGTCTTCAAGACGCTCGCTGTGCGCGGCGACCGCACCGGAATTTTCCTCGCCGTAGTCCCCGCCAACGCCGAACTCGACTTCAAGGCGCTTGCGAAAGCGTCCGGCGATCGCAAAGTGGAGATGCTTCCGCTGAAAGAAGTGCAAGCCGCGACTGGATACATCCGCGGCGGCGTGACGGCGCTGGCGTGCAAGAAGGACTACCCCGTGTACGTCGACGAATTGGCCGAAATCTGCGACGTGATTTCGGTGTCCGCGGGACTGCGCGGGGTCCAACTGGTGCTCGCGCCGGCGGATTATATCCGCGCGATTAATGGCAAGGTCGCGGCTATCGGTAAGTAGCGCGTTCGGTTCGGCCCCACGGAGTCTAGGTTCCGGGAGGCCATGTGCCGCTGTACCCGCAGTAGTTTTGCTCGTCGTCCTCAAGGTTAAACGGTCTTAACTTTCCATCCCTTCGAATCCGGTCGTAAAGCTTCTTGAGTTTATCTCGGCCTTTCTCCTTCGGAACCTGCTCGATGGATTTTACAACTTGAGCGAATGCCTTGTTCTGATAGTAGGGGAGTCCGAGGAGGTCCTCGCAAGTCACGCCCGCTGGCAGAGCATTGACGGAAGGATCCATTGGTTTAAATGTAAACTTATCGACGGGCCAGTAGAACCCTGTTAGGGCAATACTGTACTTTTTGAGGCTACAGCAGGTCTCCATCGCACGGCTGATGTCATTGGCATGCGATTGTGCTGCCAAAGAGCTCGCCGGCATGGGGCCGCCAGACTCCGAAAAAAAGTGAACCTTCGGATCCGCTATTGCCGCCCCGTTGGAATAGAGTTTATTCGTTGCGTAAGTCAGCACGATGACGGCCGCTTGTGTTCCGTCCTCAGTCCAGTAAAGTAAGATGGGACCCGAGTCGTTCTCCACTACTGATGCCGTCGGCAAACCCTGCGACACGAGTTGATTACAGGGTTTGACGTCATCTGGAAAGGGAAGCAGAATCCGGGCGCCCATTGCCGGGGAGAGCACTGTCGCTGGAGGATGCGTCTCTGGAATCGGAAATGTGCAGGCTTGCAGTGCCGACAATGTTTTGCCGGCATTCGAAGGAACCTGACATTGGCCCATCGTGCACTGGTAGTTGAGATCTCCCAGGATCGATGACAAACCGCCTGACGCTGTCATCGTCATGTAGCTGTGGGTCGTCACCGATGGTAGCACCAGTTGCAAGTACTGGGGGTTTTCTTTCGGAAGCGCTGAGATCAGGAAGCAGCCATGAAGAATCACGTACTGCGTTCCCGACGGCTGCTGTGCGTTAGGGTCGCACTGGCAGTACTGATAACCCGTACATGGATCGACGTCCTTTGGTTGCGGGGCTGCCGCAGGATGGGCTTGCGGCGCCGCCGCTGACTGTTTCACGGCTTGCGAGGCCAATTGCAGCGCTGGCAGTGTTGCCAACCCGCCCAAGATACTGCGACGATTCATTTTGCCCATAACGTTTCTCCCCGTTGAAATCGCTTAAATTGCTCCGAAACTGTCAAACGCCGCCCAATAGTACGGATGCGACATTCCACGCGACGCTCTGGTCTTCGCCGCTGCTGCGCGAACCGCCGCCGCCGCCGGCCGTCCTGCGAGCAATGCGGCGTACAGCGCGTTCATGAAAGTTGCGGCCGCGGCGGAGTTGATACTCCAGCGGCTCGCCACGACTCTCGGCACGCCCGCTGCCAAAACGCTGCGCACCAAACTGTCGGGATCGGAAATATCGCCGCCCGATCCACCGGCCGTCTCACATGCGCTCAAGACCACAAGCTGGCCGCTGCGCAAACTCGCCGGATTCAGCCGGCTTGGCCCGAGCAGCGCTGGCTCGGCGCCACTCCAGAGCCGCAGTCCGGAACCGGAGACGCCGGCTTGTCCGTGCACGGCAAAATGAATAACGTTAGCCGAGGGAAGTTCCCTTTCAACTTCTTCCACCGACGCCTTCGCGCCGTCGAGCAACGTCGATTTCGGAAAGAGCGACGCGACGTACTTCGCTTCCGTGGCCGCTTCCGGCAGCGCGATGTCCTGGCTGATGGCCGGCGGACCCACCACGAGCGCGCGCAAATCGCGGGAGAGCGCGACTTCAGGCCGCCGCGCCGCTTGGTACAGAAATCCCGGTGAGACCCCGACATCGAACAAGTCACCGAGAAACTTTCCGGCGGGAAGAGCGAGGGCCCCGAATGGGACGGCACTGAGTTCCGCGTCCGGTTCGATGACCAATGGCGAATCGGGCGGCAGGTCCTTCACAAATGATTCGAGAACCGCGGCGTACAATCGCCGGCCGGTTTGCTGCAAGGAGGCCGAATCGCTCTCAGGATTTGCGCAGCCGCGCGAAAAACGTTCGGCCAGGGCGCGGATCTCGTCCGCCGATCCAACTGGGAAGAAAGTTTCGACACGAGCACGGTTCACCAGCCAAACGGCGAGACCATCCGGCAGAAATGCGTATGTAACGTAGGTCGTGCGCTCGTCGAGTTTGGCTTGCAGCGCCGCCAGATCGAGATTTCGGTCGCCGATTTTCAGCGACGCTGATTTGTATTTTTCCCACGTCTCCCACGCTTCGCGCGATCCGGCGTGCTCCCGCAACTGTGATTGCACAAGCGCGCGATAGACGTGCGACGACTCGCGCACCCATGTCACACGATCGCGGTCGCCGGAAATAGAGGTGAGTCCAGTCTGCGCGATTTGCACTGCTTGACGAAAACTTGCCGACGCCTCCACCACTGAGCCCTGTCCGTACTGCGCGTCGCCGAGCGCGGTGTAATAGCGCAGCGGCATCAGATAGGAATCGCTGTGGTTCGCCGTTTCGCGGATCGAAGCAAGCCGCGTTAGCGCGCCAGCGCGGTCTCCGCGACTCGCTTGCAGGCGCGCGAAGGCAATTTCTGCCCAGACGCGATCTTGAACCCCAGTCTTGTCGCGGTCGGCGCCCACGATTTGTTCGGCTTTTTCGAGTTGCGAGCGCGAGAGGGACTCTTGATTCGTCACCGATGCAAGGCGCGCTAATCGAAAACGCTCCGGTACCTCAGCGGCGTGCTCGAGTTGCGATCCCAATTGGACCGCTTCGCGTGCGAGTCCGAGCGCTTGGTGGGCATATCCAACTTGTTCGGCCACATTGACCATACGGGAATAAAAGGTCAGTCCTTGACGCGGGTTTGGCGGGCCGTTCCAATACGCCTCCAGTCCGCGATGGTTTAACGACCACGCCAACGCAAAATCTCCCGTGCTGGCGGCCAAGGTGCTTAGGGATGCGACCGCGCGCAAGTGCAAATTTGGATACGACGCGTCTTGCGCGATTCGCGCGGCGTGCTGAGCCAGCGCGACGGCGGCATCCGTATGTTCCGATTGGATTGCGCAAGCTGTTTCGTCGATCGACGCTCGCACTTCCAACCAACGGAAATCTCGCGCGTGCGAATCTGCACCGATCCCCTTGGCGGCGTCGAGACAGCGTTGGCCTGCGAAGGCGCGCTGCAACGAATACACCTGTTCGACACGCGCACGCAGCGCTCCTGGCACATTTCCGCTTCGCCGAAATGCTTTTTCGGCCGCCTCCGCCCGCACGCGGCCTTCGTCAAATTGTCCCGCCGCATCGCTCGTGATCGCTGCCGCGAGCGATTGCATCGCCGCCGACGATTGCGTCGCGGCCGCCGCCAACATCGCGCTCAGCCACGCATCCCCATGACGCGTTCGCAATACCGCCGCAACCTTCGCCGCCGCGTCGCGCTCCGGCGTCGCCTGACGCGAGGAATAGACAACGGGCAGCCAGTTTTTCGTCGCGATGTCGATATACTGTTCGGCGTTTTTGCTGATTTCGTCCGGGGAATCGTGGAGGAGAAACTCCGTGGCCGACGCGTAGACGGCGGGCGCGCGATCCCGCTGCGATTTCAGTTTCTTTTGAATCTCCGCCAAGTGCTCGCGCGCCTGATCCGCCCAGGGACTCTTTGAATCCAAACGCAAGTAATGGTTCCAGTCGTCGATGGCGCTTTGGAACGCGAAGGTTTCCTCCGCCGCGAGCGCGCGATTGTAAAGCCAGTCGAGACGATCGGGATTGTTTTCCAGCGCCTGGCTCAAGAGCTCATACGCGTTGCCGTAGTCGATCGGCCGATGTTCCTTTTCCCCGCGCAGGAAGTACGCCGACCCTAGATCGCCTTTGATGTCACTGTTGCGACTGTCCACCTCCGACGCGTGAGTCAGGCGATCGATGGCCTTGTCGTAGTTGCCTTCCAGCAGGTCGACCCGCGCTCGGGCATCCAGCCACAGGGGATCCTCGGGATGGGCCTTGAGTTCGGTAGTAGCTCTCGCCTTGGCGTCGGATAGCGCGGCCGGCGCCTCGCGATCGTTGCCGCGCTGCGTGCCCTTCAACGAGTACGGTGCGTCGCCGAAACGCAGATCGAAGGGGCGCTGCTCGGTGTACGACTGCGCTAACAAACGATTGACCTTGTGCAATTCGGTTTCACGAAATTGGAACCACGCGAGTCCTGCGACGACCGCGATTGCGGCAAACGATCCGGCGAACTTCGCGGGCGACCACAGCCATCCGAAGGCGCTGGGCCGCGGCGCGGCGGCGACGGGAGCGGGCGGCGGTGTCGCACCCATGCGTTGCAACAGCGCCGCGCGCCATTCCGGCGTGGCGATCGCGTTGGCTTCGGCGATTTCAAATTCGGTGGGATCGGCGAGGTCTGCCATCGCTTCGCGCAGCAGCGGCCCGCAGTACGCGCAGCCCGCCGCGTGTGCGGTGGCGGAGCGCCGAAGGTCGGGCGGAGCGAGCCTTGCGCCGATGTCGGTCCAGACGTCTTCGGGCGGGCAATCGGGTGTTCTCGTTGGCGCTGGGGTGCGTCCGCCGATCCTGCCGAGTTGGTTTCTCATTTTCATCTCGGCCGCCATCAAACGTTCCAAGGCCGCCCGGCACTGGGGGCAGCGATCGATGTGAAGAAGATCCTCGGTGAGCTCGCCGCCGGAATCGGCGCTGGAGGTGGGGGATAGAGACACTTCTCGCAGGGCCTCGACGATGCTCTTCGCCGCGTCAGTCAAGAGCAGCGCCAATTCTTCCAGGCGGTCTCCGCTGAGATGTTTATTTTCCAGCCGCGTAATCTTTTCTCCTTTTTAGAAACGGTGATGGTGTCCCAAACCCTTTTTATGGGTCGTAGTATTTCCGCAACGCCTGCGACATCCGGTGTAACAGGCTCTCCACGCCTTTGACGGTTAACTCCGAACCCGGCTCCTCGGCAATATCTTTGGCGGAATCTCCGCTCTCCCCGTAATACCGCCAAAAGATCTTGATTTGAATCTGCGAAAAGCCCTCTTTTTCGAGAATCGCGGTGCGCTCCGCGCGCATTACTTGCGACTCGATGTCCTCGGGGCTGCCCATCGATCCGCCCGGCGTAGCCGCCTGAAGCTCGTCCAGCCCCGCCGGGACGTAACCCGATCCGCGTTTTTTCGCGCACTCGCTCCGGATGAAGTCCCTCACCAGGTTCCTCGTGACTTTCTGCAAATAGCCAAACGGGAAACTCTCCGCCCCACCGTCCATCTGTTTGCAGACCTCGCGGTCATTGTCCCAAACCTTCAAGAAGACATCTTGAATCCGGTCCTGATGGATTTCGGAGGTAAACATCCCGGAGCCGGCCAGAACACGGCGGGCGGTGGCGGAAACCACCGGCGTGAACGTCTTAATGAACTGATCCCAAGCACTGGGATCGGTGCTCATCGCGCAGACGTGGACCAACGCCTGGGGGGAAAGTTGCGCGAAGTCCATGTGTCGGGGCGTTTTCTCACATAATCCCGCGGCGTTTACTCGAAAAAACGGGCCGGAGTGTAGGCTGGCACCCGTCTCTTCGGCTTTCTCCTTGACAGCTTAGGAGAGTCGTGGGAATCTCTCCTAAGATGACTAGGAGAGTGCCCCCGATGGCCACGCACGGAACCCAAGCTCAGCTTCTTCCCGGAACCCTCGATCTGCTGATCCTCAAAGCCGTTTCGCTGGGACCGTTGCACGGATACGGAATCCTCTTGCGGATCGCGCAAATCTCGCGCGGCGGATTGCTGGTGGAGCAAGGCGCGCTCTATCCGGCGCTCTATCGTCTCGTCCAGCGCGGATGGCTGAAGGCCAACTGGGGAACATCGGACAACAATCGGCGCGCCAAGTTCTATGCGCTCACCGCCGCGGGCCGCAAGCGGCTGCGTGGCGAGGAAAGAGATTGGAATCGCCTGGTGGCCGCCGTCGCCGCGGTACTCTCCGCTCAATCGGCCGCGCAATCGGCCGCGCAATCGGCCACGCAACCGGAGGAATTATGAGACGCTTATTCGCTCTTTTTCGGCGCTCGCGTTTGGAAAATGAAATGACCGAGGAATTCCGCGAGCACATGCGTGTCCGCGCCAGCGATCTGGAGCGCGCGGGACTCTCGCACCACGAAGCCGAACGCCGCGCCCGCATCGAATTCGGCAGCGAGCCGAAGTTTCGCGAAGAGTGCCGCGAGGCATTCGGTTTCAACCTTCTCGAAGTGATCTCGCAGGACCTGCGCTTCGGCGCGCGCGTCCTCTGGAAATCGCCGGGCTTCACGGCCGTCGCGGTGTTGACGCTGGCGCTCGGCATTGGCGCGACGGCGGCGATGTTCTCGGTGGTGTATGCGTCGCTCTTGCGGCCGTTGCCGTATCGCGATCCCAACCGTTTGGTCATCCTGGGAGAGATGCGCGGGCAACTCAAGCAGGGCGGCACGCCGTTCTACAACGTCTCGTACCCCGATTTTCTGGATTGGTCGAAGCAAACGAAATCGTTCGAAGCGATGTCGGGATACACCGGCGACGGCTTCACGCTGCGCGGTCTGGGCGATCCGCGGCCGGTGATCGCGGCGCAAGCAACGGTCAACTTTTTCTCGACACTCGGCGTCGCGCCGTTCATGGGCCGCGATTTTGCGCCGGGCGAAGACATTGCCGACGGTCCCAAGGTCACGATTCTCACGTATAACGCCTGGCACGACGAGTTCAACGGCGATCCCGCGATCATCGGGCGCGCCATCCAGCTCGATTCGAATAGCGTCACCGTGATTGGCGTGTTGCCGCAGTCGTTCGAGTTCGCGCCGCGCGGCGCCGCGGAATTCTGGGTGCCGCTGCATATGAATCAAGGCATGCAGACGCGGCGCAGCTTGCGCTGGATGCCGGTGATCGCGCGGATGAAACCGGGCGTCACCTTCGAACAAATGCGCGCCGAGATGAACACGATCAACCACAACCTGTCGGCCGCGTATCCGCAGGAGAACGGATCGACGCAACTGCTGATCACGCCGCTTCGTGAACGGATTCTGGGCAACGTGCGGCCGGTTCTGTTGATGCTGTTCGGCGCGGTGGGATTCGTCTTGTTGATCGCGTGTGCCAACGTCGCGAATTTGCTGATGGCGCGCGCCACGGGCCGCCGCCGCGAGTTCAATATTCGCGCCGCGCTGGGAGCCGGACGCACGCGGCTGGTCTTGCAAGTGCTTTCGGAAAGCGTGATTCTCGCGGCTTCCGGAGGCGTGCTCGGCCTGGTGGTGTCGCAGTGGGCCACGCGGTTGTTGATCGGCGCGATCCCGGCGAATCAACTGGCCACCATGCCGTATTTGCGCGATGTGAGCGGCGGCAATCCGGCCGTGGTGGCGTTTCTCTTCGTGGTCATCGTTTTCGCGGCACTGGCGTTTGGCCTGGCGCCCGCGCTGCAAGTGTCGCAGAAGACCATGGGCGGCGCGTTGAAGGAAGAGACGCGCGGATCGGCGGGACGCGGACGCACCGGAGCCCGGCGCGTTTTCGTGGTCGCGGAAATCGCGTTTTGTCTCGTGCTGCTCGCGGGAGCGGGGTTGATGGTGAAGAGTCTCACCGCGATGTTGCACCACGATCCGGGTTTCGACATGAACAACGTGCTGACCTTCGGCGTCGCGCTGCCGCCGGACGCTTATCCCAAGAACGACGACCTCATCGCGTTCGATCGCACCATCACCGCGCGCCTCGCCGCGTCGCCGGGCATTTCCGGCGTCGCCAACAACAGCGTGATTCCTCTCACCGGCGGCGGAAATACGATTCGCTTCCTGGTGGAAGGGCATCCCATGGCGGCAGGCACGGAATTCGAGACCAACATTCGCAGCATCTCACCCACCTATTTCAGCGTGATGAAAATCCCGCTGATCGGCGGGCGATTCTTCAACGACGTCGACGATACCGCCACCGCGCCGCAGCGCGTCATCGTGAATCAGGATTTTGTGAATCAGTTTACGCCCAACGAAAATCCCATCGGCAAGCGGATTGTGTTCACCTTTTCGCCGACGCAAAAGTATCGCGAGATTGTCGGCGTGGTGGGCGGCAGCGTCGATAAGGGACTCGATACTTCCACCGAACCGGCGGTCTACCTGCCGTTCCAGCAATCCACCAACAATTTTCTGGTCTACTTCGTGCGCACGCAGGGCCCGCCCACCGCGTCGGTTGCGACGGTTCGCAATGTGCTGGCCGGCATCAATCCCACGCTGCCGTTGATTCAACCGTTTTCGATGGAGGAGATTGTGGCGCGCTCGCCCTCGGTGTTTTTGCGCCGCTATCCGTCGTATCTCATCGGCAGTTTCGCGGGACTGGCGTTGGTGCTGGCGACCATCGGACTCTACGGCGTGATTTCTTACGCCGTTTCGCAGCGCACCCGCGAAATCGGGATTCGCCTGGCGCTCGGCGCTCAACGCAGTCACGTGATGCGCCTGGTTCTCGGCGACGGCACACGGCTCGCGCTGATCGGCGTGGCGGTGGGACTCACCGCGGGACTCGGGATGGCCAAGCTCGTCAGCACGATGCTTTACGGCGTCAGTGCGTATGATCCCGCGACGTACGTAGGGATGGCGGGGCTTCTGCTGATTGTTGCGATCGCGGCGTGTTATGTGCCGGCGCGTCGCGCGGTGCGGGTGGATCCGGTTGTGGCGCTTCGGTATGAGTAAACCGAACACAAGAAGCAAAGCGAAAGGCAAAAGGCAAAAGGCAAAAGGCAAAAGGCAAAAGGCAAAAGGCAAAAGGCAAAAGGCAAAAGGCAAAAGGCAAAAGGCAAAAGGCAAAAGGCAAAAGGCAAA